>NZ_CP159805.1:0-1743937 GCF_048087625.1 Candidatus Pseudothioglobus sp. Uisw_041
AGGCCTAAATATCAACCAAATCTAACAAAGGCTTTAATCATCTTTAGGCTTATTACAGGTATCATTAGAATATTGTTTTCCTATTTTAACCTTCTTTCTTATGTCTCAGACTTGGGTCCAGTGCCTAGAATCGCTAAAAAATACACTGCCATTAGGTGAGTTCAGTGTGTGGGTTAAGCCCCTAAAAGCAGCAGAAAGAAATGAGACTCTTTACCTCTATGCGCCTAGTGCTTCTGCACTTAAGTATATAAATAACCATAAAAATCTAGAGGCTGCAATTGTTCTCGCAGTATCAGAGTTTGATCGAAAACTAAAGGTTAGGTTTGGCGTTGTTGACTCTAGTAAAAAAATTGCCGGTCAAACAAAGCACCATACAACTCCATTATTCCCAGAATATACTTTTGATAGTCTGGTTTTAGGAAGTGCTAATCAGGTTGCGGCTCTTGCGAGTAGACAGATTGCAGAGAAGATTGGGGCCTCTCCATACAATCCTTTTATTATTTATGGTGAGTCTGGCCTTGGAAAAACCCACCTGATGCAAGCTGCAGGGCATCTTGCGCTAGAAAAAAACCCCAATACAAAAATAATATATGTTCCATTAATGGATTTTGTAAGAAATATTACAACCAGCCTAAGGCATAATACGATAGAAAATGTTAAGCTCTTTTATCAGTCAGCTGATTTATTGTTGGTTGACGACATTCACTTAATAGCTGGCAAAGATAAATCACAAGAAGAATTTTTTCATATTTTTAATTTTTTGTTCAGTACAAAAAAACAGATTATTTTTACATGTGACCAACCACCTAAAAATATTAAAGATCTTGAAAATAGGCTTAAAACTCGTTTTTCGCAAGGCTTAAATTTACAGCTTTCACCCCCAGAGTTAGAAATGAGGGCAGCTATCTTATTAAAGAAGTCTCAAAATCCTAAGATATCTCTTGATCTTAGTGAGGATGTTGCTCTTTTTATTGCAAGTCATGTTGTTTCGAATGTTAGAGATCTAGAAGGGGCGCTTCTTAAACTAAAGGCTTTTGTTGACTTTTCTCAAATAGATCATTCTTTTATAACCAAAGATGTTGTAGAGGGCGCACTAGGTGATCTAATTAAACCAAAAAAACTTATTATTGAAGTAAATGAAGTTCAAAAAACAGTTAGTAAGTTTTATGGGATAACAGTTTCTGACTTAATTTCAAATTCGCGAAAACAGCATTTAGTCAAAGCAAGACAAATGGCAATCTACTTATGTCACGAACTAACATCTTTATCGTTAGCAAAAATTGGTCAAAATTTTGGAAACAGGGACCACTCTACGGTTTTGTATTCCTGTGAAAAACTGAAAGGGCTTATAAATACAAACGAAGAGATAAAAAACGATATTGAAAATATAACAATTAAAATTACTAACTTATAAACAAAAAATTATAAGTTGTGTTGTTGATAAGAAACAAAACATCTTATAATTAGAACAATAACTAACAATAGTGTAAAAACAAACCTGAAGATATTAACAAGATATACACCACTTATGCTGTTGATTTTAAAAAGAAAAAAATAGAAATTAACAGAAAATAAGAACACTAATAATAATAATAATTAATTTATAAAGACATCCAGCCTATGAACACTGAATTAAGCGTTGAAGAATTAATTGAACCACTACAAACTGTAATTGGGGTTGTTGAAAAAAAACAAACCCTCCCAATACTTTCGCATGTATTAATTCAATTAAAAGACAAAGTATTAACGCTTACGACAACAGATATGGAACTTGAAATAAGTGCTTCGAATGAAATAAAAAGTGAAACAGAGGTGACATTCACAATATATGCAAAAGATCTAATAGATATTGTAAGAAAACTCCCAGAGAAAACAAAAATTAAATTTAAAATTGAAGAAAATAAAGTTTATCTAAATGCAAATAAGAATACATTTGAGTTAAATACATTCAATCATTTAGATTTTCCAGCGCTTCCTAAAACACAAAATACAAGCGTAATAAAAATAAAACAAGAAGCACTAAAAGAACTAATAGAAAACACAAGTTTTTCTATGGGAAATCAAGATATAAGGGCTTATTTAAACGGACTGTTTTTTGAGTTAAACAAAGACTCGTTAACTGTTGTAGCAACTGATGGACATAGACTCTCAATTGGTGAAGTAAAACAAAGCAATAATTTAGAAGATAAAAAAACAGTAATTCTTCCAAGAAAAGCAGTGTTAGAGTTAACCAAACTACTAAATAAAAGTACTCAAGATATGGCAGAAATTCATCTATCAGACAACTATTTCTCATTAGTAGATACAAATACGAAAATTATTAGTCGTTTAATTGATGGGAATTTTCCAAATTATAAGCAAGTTATGCCAACCGACTTCAGCAATACAATTGTTATAGATCGAGCAGACTTTCTCTCTAGCTTACAACAGGCATCAATTTTTGTTGACGAAAGAACAAAGGGTGTAAAACTGGTTTTTAGAGATGACAAGCTTAGTATATTTTCTCACTCAGAAAGAGGAAGGGCTGAAACGCAAATAGAAGTTACAAAACAAGAAAAAGAACTTGAAATTGCTTTTAACATCCATTACTTAATCTCTGTTTTAGAGAAATTAAGCTCAAAAGAAGTAAATATGGTTATACCAGGTGGCGAAAATAAATCTTGTTTACTAAGCGCGATGGGTGATGAAAGCTATCATTACATAATCATGCCAATGAGAATATAGCCAAAATTAATACATGGCAATAATTGAGAAACTGCATGTTGCAAGATTTAGAAATTTAAACGATCAGTATCTAGAACCCAACAAAAATATAAACCTAATTCTTGGCAGTAATGGCCAAGGAAAAACTAACTTTATTGAGTCTATATATTATTTAGGACACAGTCGATCGTTTAAAACAAAAAATATTAAAGATGTAATTCCTTTTGAAAAAGACCTTATTCAAATAAATGCAATAATCGATGGTGAAAAGTTAACTTTAAGTAAATCTAAAAGTAAAAGCACTATTGTAATTGGCACTGAAAAAATTACCAGTAATAGCCTTTTAAGCCAACACCTACCAACACAAATTATTTCTCCTGATAGGGGCTTTATAGTAGGCGGTACACCAAAACTTAAAAGATCTTATCTAGATTGGGGTGTTTTTCATGATAACAAAGAAGTATTAAAAACATATAAATCCTATAATAAAACCCTAAAAAATATAAATGCAATACTAACAGGAAATAATCAAAATCAACTTGAAGAGTGGTTCTCAAAATTCGCCTTCTTATCTGTTGAGATTACTCAAGCCCGAATAAACTACATACAGAAACTGACACAAATACTTGGAGAGAGCCCCTTGCTGTCTCTTAAGAGTTTTGTTGATTCCACAAAAAGCCTAGAGTTTAAATTACAAACAGGCTGGGTAAAGGATGTTGATAGCTTTAACCAAAACGAAATTAAAAAATATCTCCAAAACAATAAAAGTTCTTTTATAAAAACCAAACATTTGGGGTGTGGTCCACACAGGGCCTCAATTGATTTCTATTTAAGTAAAAAAAATGAAGGTTTTCTTTCAAGGGGGGAGCAAAAGAAACTTTCAATTGTTTTTTGGATGCTTCAAGTACTTGTATTAGCAAAAGACAACTCTGACCCAGTCGTTCTGATTGACGATATTTCTTCGGAGCTAGACCAGGAAAAAATTAACTCAATACTTGATTTTTTGACAAACCTAAATATACAAATATTTATAACCGATATTGGAAATAAAGACCTTCCTTTAGATCCAAAAAAAACCAATATTTATCTTATTAAGAATGGAGTTATCACTAGTGTTTAAGCTGTAATTTCTCTATTACAGCAATGTGAAAAATGTTATATGATTTATCGACAAAGTTACTACCCGTGGTATAATAAATTCATTTTTTAAGGGCCATTTATGACTGAAGAATACCAAGCCTCCAATATTAAAGTTTTAAAGGGTTTAGACGCTGTTAGAAAGCGCCCTGGAATGTATATTGGTGATACAGACGATGGTACTGGTCTTCATCATATGGTGTTCGAAGTTGTTGATAATTCAATTGATGAGGCTCTAGCTGGCCACTGCTCAAAAATTGAGGTTGTAATACACGATGATAACTCAATATCTGTAACAGATGATGGTCGCGGAATACCAGTCGATATTCATCCTGAAGAAGGAATATCTGCAGCTGAAGTTATTATGACCGTACTTCATGCTGGCGGTAAGTTTGACGATAACTCATACAAGGTTTCTGGTGGTCTTCATGGAGTTGGTGTCTCTGTAGTAAACGCCCTCTCTGAAACACTAAAATTATCCATTCATAGGTCTGGTGAAAGCTATGAGCAGGACTATGTTCTAGGTGTTCCAGTTTCACCAATTAAAACCATAGGAAAATCAGATAAAACAGGTACAACAATTCACTTCAAGCCAAGTGTGGAGATTTTCACTGAAACAGTTTTTAAGTTTGAGACTTTGTCAAATAGATTACGTGAACTGTCTTTTTTAAATTCAGGTGTTCGTATTGAAATTCATGATGAGCGCACTGATCAAAAAGATATTTTTGTTTATGAGGGGGGTATTAAAGCTTTTGTAGAACACTTAAACAAGTCTAAAAACCCAATTCATAATGACATTATTTCAATTTCTACAGAGAAAGACGATATTACTGTTGACGTAGCACTCCAATGGAGTGACTCCTACAATGAAAGTGTATATTGCTTTACTAATAACATTCCACAAAGAGATGGTGGGGCGCATCTTGCTGGCTTAAGAGCTGCATTAACACGAACTCTTAATAACTTCATAGATGCATCAGGGTTAGCAAAAAAAGAAAAAGCTGCTATTACTGGTGAAGATACTCGAGAGGGTTTGACTGCTATATTGTCAATTAAGGTACCAGACCCTAAGTTTTCATCACAAACAAAAGATAAGTTAGTTTCATCTGAAGTTAGAGCGCCAGTTGAGTCTTCTGTAAGTGAGAAATTAAGTGAATATCTTCTTGAAAATCCTGCTGAAGCTAAAATTATTATTGGAAAAATTTTTGATGCCTCCAGGGCTCGTGACGCTGCTAGAAAAGCACGTGAAATGACTCGTCGTAAAGGCGCTTTAGATATAGCAGGACTTCCAGGAAAGCTAAGCGACTGTCAAACTAAAGACCCTGCTGAATCAGAAATTTTCTTAGTAGAGGGTGATTCTGCTGGAGGATCAGCCAAACAAGGAAGGGACAGAAGAACACAAGCAATTCTACCCCTAAAAGGTAAAATTTTAAATGTAGAAAAAGCAAGATTTGAAAAAATTCTATCTTCTCAAGAGGTTGGAACACTGATTACTGCTTTGGGTTGTGGTATTGGTAAAGAAGAGTATGACCTTATAAAGCTTAGATATCACAAGATAGTTATTATGACAGACGCCGATGTTGATGGTGCCCACATTAGAACCCTGCTTTTAACGTTCTTCTATCGTCACTACCCAGAGCTAATTGAGAATGGCTATTTATTTATTGCACAACCACCCCTTTATAAAATTAAAAAAGGCAAGCAAGAGCGATATCTTAAGGATGATATTGAGCTTAATGAATATCTTCAGCAAGAGGCAATCCATGATGCTAGTCTTTTTGTTAGCAAGGATGCTCCAGCTATTCAGGGAATGGCGCTTGAAAAGCTTGTTACTAAGTACTATAGTACAATTGGCACTATTGAAAAAGTTGGTAAAAAATATAATGAGCCTTTGTTAATGTCTATGTTGGGAATGCCAAAATTAGATTTATCTGACGAAAAAATATCGCAAGAATGGTGTGTTAAACTTCAAGAGAAAATGAACAACAATAGCTCGATGTCAGAGCAAAATATTTTAGAGTTTAAAAATAATAGCATCCTATACTCTTTGAAAACTTATGGAGTAGAAGTGACAAATATTTGTCTTGATGAGGGCTTTTTTAACTCAGCAGAGTATAAAAAAATTGAGGCATATTCAGATCAAGTTGAGAGTATGTTTGATGATGAGACATACATTCAAAAAGGCGCCAAAGAAATTAAAACACCTAATTTTTCTACTGCTCTGAATTTTTTACTTGTTGAAGCAAGAAAAGGACAGGGGTTTCAGAGATACAAGGGGCTAGGAGAGATGAACCCTGATCAGCTTTGGGACACTACGATGAACCCAGAGACAAGAGTAATGCTTCGAGTGAAAATTGAAGACGCTATAGCCTCTAATGATGTTTTCACAACATTAATGGGCGATGAAGTAGAGCCAAGAAGGAACTTCATTGAACAAAACGCCCTAAAAGTTGATAACTTAGATTTTTAATTAAGTAAAACTTGCCGTGATTTAAATTCAAGCGGTTATGAATTTATTTATTAATACCTTGACCTTGTTTGTAAGATAATAAATAGAGTTTTCTTATAATGAAGTGGGGCCATGTCAATAAAACATCCGGTAATTGCCATAACTGGGTCTTCTGGTGCTGGTACATCGACCGTTAAAAATGCGTTTAATCATATTTTCTCACGTGTTGGAGCAACTCCAGTACTTATTGAAGGTGATAGCTTTCATAAATTTGATCGTAAACAAATGAAAAGTACCATGGAGGCTGAAGATAAAAAAGGAAATAAATACTTTAGTCATTTTGGTCCAGAGGCCAACCACTTTGATTTAATTGAAAACACCTTTAGAGATTATGGTGAAAAAGGCCATTGCAAGCGCCGCTACTATATTCATTCTGACGAAGAAGGCATCCCTTTTGGAAAAAAAGCTGGGGAGTTTACTGATTGGGAGGAGGTAGGAAGGGATAGTGATTTGCTATTTTATGAAGGGCTTCATGGTGGTGTTAAAGATGGAAATATAGATGTTGCAAAATTTGTTGATTTGTTGATTGGTGTAGTACCTGTAGTAAACTTAGAGTGGATCCAAAAAATTCATAGAGACAAAGAGCAAAGAGGCTATTCGGCTGAAGCAACAGTAGACACAATTCACAGAAGAATGTGGGACTATATTAATTATCTCACGCCTCAGTTTTCAAGAACACATATTAATTTTCAGCGTGTTCCAACAGTAGACACTTCAAACCCCTTTATTGCAAGAGACATACCAACTCAGGATGAAAGCTTTGTAGTTGTTAGGTTTCAAGACCATAAGTACTGCGACTTTGTTTATTTACAAGATATGGTTGCAGGTTCTTTTATGTCACGGCCAAATACCTTGGTTGTTCCTGGAGGTAAAATGGGCTTTGTAATGGAGCTAATATTAAGAGAGCAAATTGAAAAAATGTTAAATCGTTAATTCCATTCACAGTAACTATAATTTTTATTTAACAACTATGTTTATAAGTTTGTTTGGAACAACAATAACTTTAATTATTTCTTTGTTTTTTATATGTTTACTAACCCCTTCATCAGTAAAAGCTAACTCTTGGATTTTTTGATTGTCAGAGTTTAATGGGACCATCATTTTTGCTCTTAATTTTCCATTAACTTGGACTATGGTTTGTATATTGTCTTGAATAAGCGCAGATTCGTCAACAACTGGCCATTTAGCATCGACTACAGCCTCTTTACCGCCTAATAAAAGCCAAAGATGATGACATAAATGGGGAATTACTGGACTAAGACACTTGACCATGATTTCAATCGATTCTTGCCTAACAGCGACTCCTTTTTCAGTCGTATCTGTAAATTTAGACAAAGTATTGTTGAGCTCCATCATGGTTGCAATGGCTGTATTAAACGAATGTCTTCTGCCTAAATCGTCACCTACTTTTTTTAGCGCTAAATGTGTTCTTTTCCTAACTTCTTTTTGCCCATCATTTAGATCTTCAAGACTAACTTTCAAGGCTTTATTGTTTTTATTGGAATCTATAAACCCAGTAACAAGACGATAAAATTTGTTTACAAACCTATAGGCACCCTCAATTCCAGTATCTGACCACTCAAGATCTTGAGTTGGTGGCGCTGCAAAAAGTATAAAAAGTCTTGCCGTATCAGCTCCATACTTAGCAATCATTTCTTGAGGATCAACTGTATTTCCTTTTGATTTGCTCATTTTGGCGCCATCTTTCAAAACCATTCCTTGTGTAAGAAGATTTGTAAAAGGTTCACTCGCTTTAATTATTCCCTCGTCACGCAATAGTTTTGTGAAAAAACGCGAGTATAAAAGGTGCAAGATTGCATGTTCAATTCCACCTATATATTGGTCTACAGGAAGCCAATAGTTTGCACGCTCATCCAAAATAGCATTGCTTTGATCGACACATGTGTATCTTGCAAAGTACCAAGAAGATTCAAAAAAAGTATCAAAAGTATCCGTTTCTCTTTCCGCCTTTCTGCCGCATTTAGGGCACAATACGCTATAAAAATTAGGCATCTTTTTTAATGGAGAACCAACACCATCAAGCTCAACATTTTCAGGAAGCCTTACAGGCAGGTTTTCAAGGCTTTCTGCAACAGCTCCACAAGAAGGGCAGTTAATTATTGGGATTGGGCAGCCCCAGTAACGCTGTCTTGAAACACCCCAATCCCTAAGACGATAATTAGTCTTTAGCTCCCCCATCTTCAGCGTAGAAAGTTTTTCACTAATTGCGCTAAACGCCTGGTCAAAGCCTAAGCCGTTGAACTCACCAGAGTTTATAAGAATTCCTTTTTCAACGTAAGCTGTTTTGCTAGTATCTACATTACCACTTTGGTCAGAAATAACATTAACGATAGATATATTATATTTTTTTGCAAACTCATAGTCCCTTTGGTCATGCGCAGGAACGCTCATTACTGCCCCAGTTCCATAGCCCATAAGAACAAAGTTTGCTATCCAAATTGGAGTAGATTCGCCCGTTATTGGGTGAATACAAGTCAATCCAGAATCAATGCCTTTTTTCTCCATAGTTTCAATAGCTGCTTCAGCCGTTTCCATTTTTTTACACTCTTCAAGAAACATTTGAATTTCATTGCTACCCTTTCCAGCCTTAATAGCAAGGGGGTGTTCTGCAGCAATTGCAAGATAAGTAACGCCCAATAAAGTATCAGGTCTTGTGGTATATACAGTTAGTGCTTCAGACCCATTAAGCTTAAATTTAATGTCAAGTCCAACAGATTTGCCAATCCAATTTGTTTGCATCATTTTTACAGCATCTGGCCAGCCGTCGAGTTTTTGTATGTCCGCAAGAAGCTCTTCTGCGTAATCAGTTATTTTCATATACCACTGAGAAATCTCTTTCTTTTCAACAGGCGCACCAGATCGCCAGCCACAACCTTCAACCACTTGCTCATTAGCCAAAACTGTTTGGTCTACAGGGTCCCAGTTTACGACTGCTTTTTTCTTATACACAAGGCCCTTCTCAAATAGCTTTACAAAAAACCATTGTTCCCAGCGATAGTACTCTGGATGACAAGTTGCTAATTCTCTTGACCAGTCATAACCAAAACCCAACTCTACAAGCTGTTCCTTCATGTGCTTAATGTTTTCATAAGTCCACCCAGCAGGAGGAACTTGATTTTTTATAGCAGCGTTTTCAGCTGGAAGTCCAAATGCATCCCAGCCAATAGGCTGCATAACATTCTTTCCAAGCATTTTCTGGTATCTTGAAATTACGTCGCCGATACTATAGTTTCGAACATGACCCATATGAAGCCTTCCAGAAGGATAAGGCAGCATTGATAGGCAGAAATACTTTTCTTTAGTTTTATCTTCAACCACAACAAAGGAGTTATTTGAGGCCCAATATTCTTGTGCTTCTTTTTCAATTAAAGTGGTGTTATATTCTTTTTGCATCATTAATTTTATAAGTTTTTAATTTAAATTAAGAGAGCCAACTAAAGATTGAACGTCTTTCATGTTGTGTTTTATTAGATATTTACTAATCCCTTCGTTTATTTCTTGGCAAACAAGGGGATCATAAAAGAGTGCAGTTCCAATACCAACTGTGTCTGCCCCAGCAATGATGAATTCAATCGCATCATTAGCCGACACAATTCCCCCTTGTCCAATTATAGGGACATTATATTTTTTACTAACCTGGTAAACCTGGTGAACCTTCAGAAGTGCAATCGGTTTTATAGCAGGACCAGATAGCCCTCCTTGATTATTTCCTATTACTGGCTTTTGTTTTTCAATATCAATAGCCATTCCCATGACTGTATTTATAACGGCAAGCCCATCACTTCCAGCATCAATACACCTTAATGCATTGGAGGCAATGTCTGTTTGATTTGGAGATAGCTTTGTAATAATTGGTTTAGAAGTATTTTTTCTGCAAATCTCAACAACTCTAAAAGACATCTCGGGGTCATTACCAAAAGCAACCCCACCTTCTTTTACATTTGGACATGAAATATTGATTTCAATGGCGTCGATATCAGAGTCATCAAAGTGTTTTGCAATTTCACCATATTCTTCAACGGTTGATCCAGAAATATTAATAATGAATTTAGTTTCTTGTTTATCCAGGCCTGGCATTATGTCGTTTATGACAGCAGTTGTTCCTGGATTTTGAAGGCCAATAGCGTTGAGCATTCCATTAGGAGTTTCAGCAATTCTGTGTAGTTTGTTTCCAAGCCTTGGCTCAAGAGTAGTCCCTTTTAAGCAGACCGCACCGACATCGGAGTTAGAGAAGCCCTTGATTCGAGTGTACTCTTCACCAAACCCAACACACCCGGAAAGCAAAATGATTGGTGAGTTTAATGCCATCCCACAAAAACTTGTTTTAAGATTATTTTGCATTGCCGTCATTATACTTTTATGGCGACTTGGAGGTTGATAACTTCGTCTAAAATGTTGCTATGAATGGAGTTTTTATAACAGGCAGTAATACAGAGGTTGGTAAAACTACTGTAGCCATTGAAATTGTTAGGCATCTCAGTAAGGCAAGAGAGGTTAAGGTTCGAAAGCCTGTTGAAACAAATTGTGAGCTGTTGAATGGAGACTATATTCCAAAAGATGCTGTTGCACTTAAAGAGGCCTGCAATTCTAAGGAGCTTTTAAACATAGTATGTCCTAATTGCTTCACTCTTGAAGCAAGCCCCGAAGAAGCCAGTGCAAATGTTGGAAAGGCGCTAAGTTTAGATGACTTAGTACGTGCCTGTAACGACCAAGTGGGAGACAGTTTTGTCTTAGTAGAGGGGGCAGGTGGGATCTATTCCCCAATTGCAGAAAGATCCCTTAACTCTGACCTTGCCGTTTGTCTTCAGCTGCCAGTTATCATTGTTGTTCGAGACGAGCTAGGCGCTGTTAGCCAAGGATTGCTGGCTATTGAGGCTGCAAAGAAAAATAATCTAAAAATTGTGTGTCTTGTGTTAAACGAAATTAAACCGAACACGCTTTCTAATAAAGAGTCTCTTGCTGCATACACAGATGTTCCAATACTTCCTTTTGCAAAAGGAAATATTGAATTTTTTAATTCTAAAATTGAAAGACTAATCTAATATAGTTAGATTTGGTTTCTGGTTTTCTTGATCAAGGGGATCGGCTTTGTTGTCAAAAAACATTCCCTCACCATTTTCTTTGGCATAAATAGACAATACCGCGTTGCACGGTACAATAATTTTTTCAGGCCTTCCATTAAATCTAGCCTTAAAGCTAATAGACTTGTTGGTTATTACTCGGCCTTCTGTTGCAGAAGAGGCAATGTTTAAAATAATTTTACCGTCACTTGCAAAGCCTTCAGGAATCGAAACACCTGTTTTTTCAGAGTTAACTAGTATATGAGGCGTAAAACTAGAGTCCTCTATCCAATCACAGTAAGCGCGGATTAAATAGGGGACTACACTTGACATAAGTTTCTTTAATTAAAGTCCTTTTCAGCAAAAGTTAGGCTTTCATGAAAACCCTCTTTTTCAAAAAGCCTGTTTGCGTATTCCATAATTGGTTTTGCTTTTTTACCGTCTAAAGATATGCCCAAAAGATTAAGACGCCATAGAATGGGGGCGATACAGACATCAACAAGGGTCATTGTTTCACTTTTAAAATAGGGCTTATGAGAGAATAAAGGCAGTAGCTCTATAAGATTTCCATGTAAAGTTTTTCTTGCAGCATCACTTTCCTTTTTGGCGCCATGTAGAATTTTATCAACAAGCTCGTACCAGCAGCCTTCTGATCTCGTGAAACGATAAATTAGAAGGCGTTTTTCCGCTTTTTCAATAGGATCAACTGGCAAAAGAGGAGGAAAGGGGAATCTTTCATCTAGGTATTCCATAATTACAGAGAGGTCATATAGAACCATTCCTCTATCAAAAAGTGTTGGAAGAGTTTCACAAGGATTGAGCTCTAAAACTTCTTCTGGCATTTCATCAAACTTAAGCTCTATAACCTCTCGCTCAATTAACTTGTGAGCCATAATAAATCGAACTGCATGTGACTCAAGCTCTTCAGAAGAAGCATAGAGGGTCGTTGAAGACGGATTAGGTTTAGATAGCATAGTTTTTGCACCAAATTAAAAAAAAATAGCCTTGCCTTTTAGAGCAAGGGATGTAAAGATAAAGATTGTATCAGAAATTAATCGCGCGGCCTCCATATGCCGTATTTAACATCTTTCCAGTACTCTCTCTTAAGCATATAGGCAAGAATAAATAGAATACTAAGGAACAGTAATACCCACTTACCTAGTTTTAGGCGGATTAGCTTTGCTGGCTCACCAACATAGTCTAAGAAATTTGTTATATCAAGAACGCTCTGGTCAAACTCTGCTTCAGACTGACTTTCTCTTAATGGCCATAAGACATCTGGCATAGAAGCATTTACCAGAACTTTATTGTTTACCCCAAAAATTCTCTCCTCATCATCATAAAAACTTCTGAGGTAAGTATAAATCCAGTCAGTTCCTTTTGACCTTGAAACTAAAGAAAGGTCTGGCGGAACGCCTCCAAACCATTTAGTTGCAGCACCTTCTGGCATGGCTGTAGTAATGGTTTGCCCTACTTTATTTCCAGCAAACATTAGATTTCTAGCAACATGCTCTTCGGTTAGGTTTAGGTCTTTAGCAATTCGATTGTAACGCATCAAGCTTATCTCATGACAACCTGAGCAATAATTCATAAAAAGTTTTGCGCCATTTTGTAAGGAGGCTTCGTCAAAAATATCAGTATCTGCATGATCTAAATGAACCTTACTAGCAGCAAAAATGTTTACGGAAAAAAGAAGAACAGATAAGCCAACTATTAATTTTAATTTAATATTCATATATTATCCAGTAACCCTCTCTGGAACCTCTTTGGTTTTTCCTAGAGTGCTAAACCAGGGCATTAAGATAAAAAATGAAAAATACAAAGTCGTAAAAATACGAGCCAGTAAAACATATAAAGGGGTAACCGGTTGAACACCAAGCCAGCCTAGCATAATAAAGCTGACAACAAAAGTCCCAAGAATCCATTTATAGATTGGGCTTCGATAGCGTATTGATTTAACTGGACTTCGATCTAGCCAAGGAAGGAGGAAAAACACCCCAAGCGCTGCAAACATTCCTAATACTCCAGGAAATTGTGAGCCAAACAGTGGAGGAATTGCCCTTAATACTGAGTAATAGGGAGTTAAGTACCATAATGGCGCAATATGTTCTGGAGTTTTAAGTGGATTGGCCTCGATGAAATTCGGAGCCTCTAGAAAATACCCGTTTAGTGCTGGTGCATAAAAAACAACTGCACAAAATATCCATAAAAACCCAACAACAACAACACTATCTTTAATTGTGAAGTATGGATGAAAGGGGATTCCGTCTTTTGGAATACCATCCGCATCTTTATTTTTCTTTATTTCAATTCCATCTGGATTGTTTGATCCAACGTGGTGAAGAGCAACAATATGCAAAAAAACAAGAACAACAAGAATAAGTGGAATGACAACAACATGCAATGAAAAGAAACGATTTAAAGTCGCATCACCAACAGCATAATCACCCAAAATCCAAACTAATAAATCTGGGCCTACAATCGGAACTGATCCAAAAAGTGAAATAATTACTTGAGCACCCCAAAACGACATTTGTCCCCAAGGCAAAACATAGCCCATGAAAGCTTCAGCTAATAAAAGAATATATAACACCATACCAAGTATCCATATCAATTCCCTCGGTCCCTTATAAGAACCATATAAAAGGGCGCGCATCATATGAAGATAAATTATTACAAAAAAAGCAGAGGCCCCTGTTGAGTGCATATAGCGTATAAACCAGCCCCATTCAACGTCTCTCATAATATACTCAACGGAGGCAAAAGCATACTCTGCGTCAGGCTTATAGTGCATGGTTAAGAATATCCCAGTAACCAGCTGCATTAAAAGCATCACTACTGCTAAGCCACCAAAGAAATACCAGAAATTAAAGTTTCTGGGGGTGTAGTATTCTGCTAAATGTTCATTAATAACTTTAGATAATGGAAATCTTTGGTCTATCCAACTTTGTTTATTATTCATATTTTCTCTTATGTTTTTTGTTGGTCAACTCCAATACGAATCAATGAATCAGTGACGTATTGATACGGAGGGATTACTAGGTTAGTTGGAGCAGGCACGCCTGCATAAACCCTTCCAGCAAGGTCAAACTTAGAGCCATGACATGGACAATAAAAACCACCTTTCCAACTGTCTCCACCAAGATCAGCTGCACCAGGCTCTGGCCTATATGTTGGAGAGCAGCCTAAGTGTGTGCAAACCCCAACGATAACAGCAACACTTTCTTTATTTTTGATCGCTCGAAAATTAGACGTTACATAATTTGGCTGTTGGTTTTTAGAGTTGCCTGTACCGTTTGGATCATCAAGATTTTTAATTAGGTCTTCTGAGTCAAGAGACTCTAATGCCTTTTCATCACGTTTAAATATCCACACAGGTTTTTTACGCCATAAAACACGAACAAGCTGACCAGCCTCTAATTTAGAAATATCAACATCTATAGGGGCTCCTGCTGCTTTAGCTTTAGCTGACGGTTTCCACGTTGATAAAAAAGGCCATGCTGCAAAACCAACACCAACCGCACCAACTACACTAGTGGCTTTGGTTAAAAAACGTCTTTTCTTTAGGTCGATTGTTTGTTCGGACATAAAAATGTTTTAAGATATTAAGATAAAAAGCCGCACCATTATAATGTAAATGGTTGATATTTAAAAGCAAAAAATGACCCAAATGACTAGTAGTTTTTTTTATCAACCTTAATAGTGATTGATTTGATATTTGTTAGGCCCTCGATTTGTTTAATTAAAGAGAGGAGATTTGTTTTTTGTTTTTCAGCTCGGAAGGCTATGGATGAGTTTTTAGCAAGTAGGGTAACGCCTTGAGAGCCTAAAAAGCAAAGATTAAGACCTTTAAACTGTTCAGAGTACTGCGCCTTAATTAATGCGTTTAAGTGGTTATGTTCTTTTGCTTTTTCAAATAAAGAGCTTAGATTGCTCCCAACTTTAAAATTTGTAGGGTTTCCTTTTGTTTTGTCTTGCATATATGAGAAAATACCCCAGTTTTATTAATTAATTTCGTTCGTCTTCTATGAGTATTATAAATAATGTTTTATCAAAAGTTTTAGGGTCTCATAATGACCGGCTAATAAAAAAGTATAACGGCCAAGTTTCCAAAATTAATTCGTTGGAAGAAAAGATGCGCTCGATGAGTGATGACGAGCTTGTCTCAATGACGGCAGAGCTAAAAGAGAGACTAAGTAATAAAGAGAGTGAGGAAAGCATTTTAGCTGAGTCTTTTGCCATTGTCAGAGAAGCAAGTCAAAGAGTTTTAGGTTTGCGGCATTATGATGTCCAGCTTATTGGCGGCATGGTTCTTAATGAGGGTAGTATTGCGGAAATGGGAACTGGTGAAGGAAAAACATTGGTTGCAACATTGCCAGCCTATCTAAATGCACTTGCTGGAAAGGGTGTTCACATTGTAACTGTTAATGACTATTTAGCAAAGCGTGACTCTGAATGGATGGGAAAAGTATTTTCTTTTCTTGGGCTTTCAGTTGGAACGGTTTTTTCAGGAATGTCTGGTGATGAAAAACAAAAAGCTTATTCTTGTGATATCACTTATGCAACAAATAATGAGCTTGGTTTTGACTATCTTAGAGACAATATGGCTTTTTCTCAAGAGCAAAAAACACAAAAAAAGCTTGCCTTTGCAATTATTGACGAGGTTGACTCGATCTTAATCGATGAGGCTAGAACGCCACTAGTTATATCTGGGCCAACAGGCGATCATGCTGAGGTCTACATCGCGATAGATAAAATGATTCCAAGCTTCACACTTCAAACCGAAGTTGGGGAGGGCAAGGAGGTTGAGGTTATAGTTGCAGGAGATTACACTCTTGACGAAAAACATAAACAGGTTTTTCTTACTGATGATGGACATATTAAAGCTGAAGACATGCTTATAGCCGCTGGCGCCTTAGCCCCAGAATCAAGCTTATATGACTCCAGCAATATTATTTTGATGCAACACTTATTGTCAGGACTTAGGGCCCATGTATTGTTTAAAAAAAATGTTGATTATCTCGTTAAAGACGATGAAGTTGTCATTGTTGATGAGTTTACTGGAAGAACAATGGAAGGCAGAAGATGGTCGGAAGGGCTTCATCAGGCAATAGAGGCAAAGGAAAATGTAAGCATTAAAAAAGAAAACCAAACCCTAGCATCAATAACATATCAAAATTATTTTAGGCTTTACGAGAAGCTATCAGGAATGACAGGAACAGCTGAAACAGAAGCATCAGAACTTCAAGACATTTATGGCCTAGAGGTTGTTGTTGTTCCTCCCAATACAATCTCCTCAAGGATTGATCACTCAGACCTAATTTATGGAACGACGAATGAAAAGCTTGATGCTGTTATGAAAGATATTCAGGCGTGTCAAAAAATTATGCAACCAGTTCTTGTGGGAACAAACAGCATCGAAAGCTCTGAAAGTGTTTCCGCTCTTCTAACGAAAAATAAAATTAAACACGAGGTTCTTAACGCGAAGCAGCACCAACGTGAGGCTGAGATTATTGCAAATGCTGGGGCTCCAGGAGCCGTAACTATCTCAACAAATATGGCTGGAAGGGGAACAGACATTGTTTTAGGAGGAAGGCCATTAGAGGGCGCTAATGAGGCAGAAACAGAGTCTTGGAAAGCTAAGCATCAAAGCGTTATAGACTCGGGAGGCCTGCACATAATTGGTACAGAGCGCAATGAGTCACGAAGGGTCGACAACCAGCTACGCGGACGATCAGGAAGACAGGGAGATATTGGATCAACGCGGTTTTATCTGTCACTTGAAGATAGCTTAATGAAGATATTCGCATCTGAAAAAACAGCCTCCATGATGAAAAAGCTTGGTATGAAGGAAGGAGAAGCCCTTGAACATAGTTGGCTGAATAAAACAATTGCCAATGCACAAAAGAAAGTAGAGGGGATGCATTATGACGCGCGAAAACACCTTCTTGAATATGACGATGTTGCAAATGACCAAAGAAAAGTGGTTTACCAGCTAAGAGATGAGTTAATGGGGACAGAAGATGTCAAGGAGCGCTATGAGGCTATTAGGGACGGCGTAATTAGCGACCTATTTTTTGAATATATTTCTCCAAAAGCACTTGAGGCGGATTGGGATGTTGGGGGCCTTGAAAGTGCTTTAGCTTTAGATTACTCTTCAGATATACCAGTACAAAAAAGTATTGACGAAGGCCTTAATGTTGACCAAGTTTTAAAAATGATATTGGAAGGTTTTATGGTTTCACATAAGGTTAAAGAGACTGCTATAGGCAGTGAAACTATGAGAACCTTTGAAAAAGCAGTTATGCTTCGAGCCCTTGATCAGCACTGGAAGGACCATCTTGCGGTTATGGATCAGCTAAGGCAAAGCGTTAATTTAAGAGGATATGGGCAGAAAAATCCTGTGCAGGAGTACAAGCGAGAGTCTTTTTCGATGTTTACAGTTTTGCTTGACACAATCAATAGTGAAATGGTTAAGGCGCTTTGTAGTCTTAATATTGATCAGGCTAATGCGCAATCTACCCCAACTTCTGGCGAGCTGCAAAGCCAAGAAAAGATCAGCCCCGCGCAGGAAAAAAAGCCCATAGCTCCAAGACCAAGGATTACTAGACAGCCCTCCAAGTTAAAGGTTGGGAGAAATGACCCTTGCCCTTGTGGATCTGGAAAAAAATATAAGCAATGCCATGGATAAAGCTTATTTTTTTGGAGGCAGCGCGTTCTAAATGGAGAAAATAACGCTCACTAAGCCGGACGACTGGCATCTGCACCTTAGAGGAGGGTCTGCAATGAAGTCTGTTGTTGGCATGAGCGCTTTACAGATGGGACGTGCGGTTATTATGCCAAATCTTTCACCGCCAATAAGAGATGTATCGCAAGCAATAGCTTATCATAAAGAAATCATGAGCGCTTTGCCAATAGAGTCAAATTTTAATCCTCTGATGGTGCTTTATCTTACAGATAGCACAACTAAAAATGAAATTATTGAGGCGAGTGAAGCCCAAGAAGTTCATGCAGTAAAGTTTTATCCTGCTGGAGCTACAACTAACTCAGATAGTGGAGTGACAAACCTGTTAAGCGCATACCCTGCTATAGAGCAAATGCAAAAAGAAGGGCTGCCGCTACTAATACATGGCGAAGTAACCGATATTGATATTGATATCTTTGACCGAGAAAAGGCTTTTATAGACAGAACGTTAACTAAACTAGTTCGAGACTTTCCTGGTCTAAAGATAGTTCTTGAGCACATAACAACAAAAGACGCTGTTGACTTTGTAAATGAATGTGAAATAAATATAGCGGCAACAATAACACCGCATCACCTCTTAGCAAACAGGAATCATATGCTGGTAGGGGGAATTAAGCCACATTTTTATTGCCTACCTGTGCTGAAAAGAAGATCGCCTCATCAAGAGGCATTAATTGCAGCAGCGACCTCAGGAAGTCCAAAATTTTTCCTAGGCACAGATTCGGCGCCACACGAGAAGCACCAAAAAGAGTCATCATGCGGATGCGCAGGATCTTTAGCGCACATGCGGCCATTGAGCTTTATGCTGAAGCATTTGATAGGAATGGAAAAATTGAAAAGCTAGAGGGGTTCGCGTCTTTTTTTGGTGCTGATTTTTATGGCCTTGAAAGAAACCAAGAAAAAATTACACTAGAAAAGGCTACATGGCGAATACCTGAGAGTTATAATTTTTCTGGTTCACATGTGGTGCCCTTTTTTGCGGGAGAGGACCTCTCTTGGAAGCTATTAACTTAAAAAATCCATACTTTTAAAGTAATCTTTGCTTTTTTCAACATCATTTTTAATTTGACTTTTAAGTTCTTCAAGTGAATTAAATTTTAATTCATCCCTACACTTTTGTTTAAAAACAACAGTCGCACGCTCACCATAAATTTCTTGATTAAAGTTAAAAATAAAAACTTCTAAAAGGACCTTGGTGCCACCTATTGTTGGTCTTTTACCAATATTGCACACACCAGTATAGGTTTTACTGTTAATTTTAACTAGTACACTATAGACGCCGAGAACAGGGCTGAGTTTTCGTCTGATACTTATATTTGCGGTAGGAAATCCAATTGTTCTCCCCATTTTTTCACCATGCGTAACCCTGCCGCTAATTGAGAAAGGCCTTCCAAGATAAGTTTCAGCTTTTATAAAGTTTCCTTGGGAGAGCAGTTTTCGTATTGCTGAACTGCTAATTCGCTGGCCTTCAAGATGAACAGCGTTAATCTTATTAACTAAATAGCCTTTTTCAGATGACATCTCTTGAAGCATTGAAAAGTCTCCAAGACGGCCCTTACCAAATCGAAAGTCATCGCCAATGAAGCAGTACTTTACGCCAACTTTGTTAACCAGAGTTTGGTTGATAAAAGACTCAGCGCTTATTTCGGAAAAAGCTTTGTTAAATCTTATTAAAAGGTGTTTATCTATGCCAAGCGATTCAAGAAAAAGGTGTTTGTCCCTAAAGCTGCTTAGTTTCGCTTTTGTCCTTCCAAAAAAAGATTCAGGGGTCACAGAAAAAGAAATTACAAGAGATGGTATGCCTTTATTTTTTGCAGTTGAGACAAGTTGTTTTAGTATTTCCTGATGTCCCACATGTACGCCATCAAAATTGCCAATGGTAAGAACACAGCCAGATTGATGTTTAAGATTATGAAGGCCGCGTATTAGTTCCATTATGCTATTTTACTCACAGCTTTAATGATGATTTAGTAAATCAAGTGAATGAATAATTTTTTTAACTGGTGCGGGAACACCAAGAGTAATATTATGTGTTTTGTAGTAATTATCAGATGATTCTGGGGAGCTTACAATAATTGGACTAATCCAAAGAGTGTAATGACTAAATGTGTGTTTGAATTTAGTAAGTGATTTGACGATTTTTGCCTTAGGGTTGTGGCTAATAATTTTCTCTTCTATTTCTTCTTTGTTTTCTGAGCACTCAGCAAAGCTCCATAGCCCTCCCCAAATTCCTTCGCTTGGTCTTTTTGTAAGATAAATTTCACCTTTTTCATTTTTATAAATTAAGAATACAATATTTCGTTCAGGTTTTATTTTTTTAGGCTTTTTATTTGGATAAATGTCCTGTTGATTATGATTAAAGGCGTCACAATTTTTTGATATAGAGCAGCTTTGACAATGTGGTTTTCTTGGGGTGCAAACAGTTGCCCCAAAATCCATTATTGCTTGTGTGTACTCTGCATTTTGTTTTTCAGGAGTATGAAGTTCTGCAAGACGCCATAATTCATTCATAACATTACTCGAGCTATAGTGGCCTGCTACCCTGTGGTATCTTGTCAAGACTCGTTTTACATTGCCATCAAGGATTGCATGTGGCTGGTTGAACGTAAGAGATAAGATAGCTCCAGCAGTTGACTTGCCAACCCCAGGAAGCGCTATAACCTCTAAATAGGTTTTGGGAAAAATCCCCCCATATAGTGATAAAGTAATTTGTGCAGTTTTATGCAAATTACGAGCCCGGCTATAGTAACCAAGGCCAGCCCATGCGGCCAAAACATCATCCTCGCTTGCATTAGCAAGCGAAGTTATATCTGGAAATTTTTTAACGAAATTGTTGAAATAATCAATAACAGTTTTAACTTGAGTTTGTTGCAACATAACCTCAGATAGCCATACGTGATATCCATTTGGAGGGCTAGATTGCCAAGGAAGGTTTTTTCTGCCATGTTTTATAAACCAATTTAAGAGACCACTCGTTAACTCCGTCACTTCTCTAGGTTTAGCGGATTATTTGGGTCAATAGTCTGCATAAAAGGCTTTCTAATGTTTTCATTAGTTACCTGATAAACACAGCCAATCCAGTTATTAATAATAGCACTAGCACTATCATGCCAGGTATTATCTAGGGTTTTTGTAAGAATCTCTTCTGGAAATTCTTTAATAGTCGCTGTTTTATTTATAAGCCTAGCACGATACTCTGTCAAAATAGCGCAACTCTGTAGTGACAAATAATTGCTTGGAAATGGTGGATAGTTTGAGGTTCTTTTTTCGAGGTAAAGCGAAACTTCTCTTTTATACTCCTTTAAAAGGCTGACGGAGTCATATTCAGGGTGCCCTTGAAAGAAGACAATTCTAAAAAGATCAGGACTCACTGCGAGGTGAACGCCAATTGCGCTTTTAGCTAAAACTACAGCTTTTGCCTCTTCAAATTGGGCCTCAGTGATCTCATTAAATCTTGAGTGTGGTATGTCAAAGCGAGTGTTAACACCCTTAACAAGAGGGTGTGTTCTATCAATTACCTGATGAGGAAATACGCCCCAATGTTTTTTTCCAATGGCCTTTCTTTTCTGGCCATACTTAAACTCTAAAACAGCATGGGTTGCAAGGCAAGAGCATAAGGTTGAGGTTACGTTTTCATAAGACCAGTCAACCACCTCTCTCAGCTGCTCATAAAATGGAGCGAGCCGAAGGTCTGGATCAGTCACATTAGCGCCCGTAATAATTAACGCATCAAGTCCTTGAAGTTTAATTTCTTCAAAGGTTTTATAGTGCTCTTTAATGTGCGCTGTCGAATGTTTTTCTCTTTTAATGCTTGAAAGTGAAAAAGGGTGGACATAAAACTGAGCAATTTGATTTGAATGGCCTATCAATCGAAAAAACTGCCTCTCTGTTGCTTCAAGCGCAGAATCGGGCATCATATTTAATAACCCAATATGAAGCTCTCTAATGGTTTGATGTTGAGCCCTCTCAATAGAAAGAATTGTTTCGCCTTGTTTTGCAAGACGTTCAAATGAAGGTAGTTTAGAGTGTGCTATTAGAGGCATGTTATTTAAGCGCGCTAGAGATTAAATTTAAGACGTCCTTTGCAGAACCGCATTTATGAAGCGCATCACTTTCTATTGTGCAGCCATATTCATCTGCAAGTGCGTTGTATTTTTTAAGCCTATCTGCAACTAGTTTTGGAAACACCCAGCTAACAAAAGCATTTGGGTTAATTTGAGCTGCGTAAGCTAAACTATTTTCTTCCAAGTAGGAGTGAAGAGCTTCCTCAAAAAACTTTGGGTTATAGTACATTGGCTTTGGCCGGCTTTTAGCTCTATCAATAAGTAATCTCTCATTTTCCTTACTTGTTTTAATATAAATAATTAGTGTTTTTTCTGACAGAAGTTGATAAAGTTTTCTGTCTTCTAGCTCGCACAGACTTCCCCCAGCATCGTTAATAAAATGAGTATAACCGTCTTTTAAAGACTGATTAATAAAATGAGGGACCTCATACATTGTCTTTTTTTCTGCCTCCAAAAAAAGACTTTGGCGGCGAATAAACTCCTTAATAGGAAGGCCGCCTTCTTCAGGATTGCCAACTTTTCCAAGAAACGCAGAAATGGGCTCTAAGTTATCAAAAGTAACTTGACTATTAACACTTATAGAGTTGTTTTCTATAAGTGGCTTAAGCCATGAATCATTTTTCATTTTGTTAGCTACATTGTTAATGATGGCTTCTTTAAGATGAGTCGCTCCAATTCTATAATCTCCAGAAAAATGGTACCACCCACCTTCTTCGCCAATAAGTTTAGCAAGATGAGTCTTCCCTACTCCAGACATCCCAAGAAGTGTTAATCGCTTATTTTTTTGATTTATAAACTGTTTGGCAGAATTTATCATATTGACTTTCATTAGTCCATTAGCTGCTTACTGTAAGGTGATACGAGCTAAATTTTCTTATATTAAGCACACCACTGTCCAACAACAAATATTGTCCTTTTATGCCTTCTAGAACACCTGTGATGATAGGCGTCTTATCAAAGTTTAAAGACACAACCTTTGTAGGATATTTTAGCACAGGGTAGTTTATATTTACCTCATCATCACTAAGGACTGTGGCTTCAGTTTCTTTTATCGTGCCTGCAATTTCACCTAGTAATGTCTCTTTTAGAGACGAAAGATTTGATTGCTCCACTTCATTTTTCAGCATATTTCGCCAGTTTGTTTTGTCGGCAACAAATTGTTTTAATGCAACCTCAATCTTCCCAGAATCTAGACGTGACTTTGCCTCAAGTATAGGCAGCGCTGAAACTGCCCCTTGTTCAATCCAGCGGCTATAAATCCTTTTTTTATTGGTGATTCCAACCTTAGGCTTCGATGTATTTGCAAGATAAATAATGGTTGGCTGAAAACAGTAGTTAAGACCCCATTGAGGCTCTCTACAAGTGCCCTCAGAATAGTGACAAGTCTCAGGCCTCATGATGCATAGGTCGCATCTAGCTAAAACTTGTGTGCATGGAAAGCAATAGCCCCCAGACCAACTTTTTTTAGTCCTTACTCCACAATTAGCACAAAGTATTATGTCATTATATTTGAGCTCAATATGCTTTCCTACAAAAGCATTCATGTCAATTAGATTCTCTCCAATAGGAAGGCTATACTTTGCGCTGACCCCTTCAAGAGTAGTGTTCATCATTTTTATGTGGCCACTTAACTGCATAATATCGATTGAATGTCCCTATATTTTTCAGCAGTTTTATTCATAATTGACTCTGGAATTATCGGAGCAGGAGGGGCTTTATCCCAGTCAAGAGTTTCAAGATAGTCTCTAATAATTTGTTTATCAAAGCTTTTTGGACTTTTCCCTGAAGAATAGTCGGCCAAAGACCAAAATCTTGAAGAATCTGGAGTTAAAATTTCATCCATTAGGGTCAACTTGTTTTCAGAGTCCAGGCCAAATTCAAACTTTGTGTCAGCAATAATAACGCTTCGAGATAGCGCATGTTTTTCAGCAAAATTATAAAGAGTAAGGCTTATTTTTTTGATTTGCTCTGCAATATCTTCCCCCACTAGCGAAGCAACTTCTTTGAAAGATATATTGGCATCATGCTTACCAGGTGCAGCTTTTGAAGAAGGAGTAAAAATAGGCTTTTTAAGTTTTTCAGCAAGAACCATATTAGGAGGGAGGTCTATTCCACAAATAGACCCAGATCCTAAGTATTCTTTCCAGCCAGAGCCAATTAAGTAGCCTCTTACAACAGCTTCAATAGGCAGAGGTTTGAGTTTTTTTACAACAATTGCCCTTCCTTCAAGCGCTTCAGCCTCATTACCTGGCAACACTTCATCAAGCCTAATGTTTGTTAGGTGGTTTTGAATAATGTGCTCAGTTTTATCAAACCAATAGTTTGCTATTGATGTGAGAATTTTTCCTTTTTCTGTAATAGGCTGATCAAAAACAACATCAAAAGCTGAAAGCCTGTCGGTTGTCACTATAAGCATGTTGTCTTTGTCAATATCAAAAATATCCCTCACCTTGCCGCGATGAAGAAGAGGTAGGGATAGCTTTGTTTGCAAACTGGAATGCATAATATTCATAAAACAAACTAAAGTATTCATTTTAATCGATTGCGCTATTGCTGAGGTATTGATATAACTGAAGAGCAAAAGAGCGTTACTTTATATTTAAATCCTGAAGAATTCTTCGCGCTCTTTTTTGAAACTCTGGCATAGCGCTAGTTGGCACGAAAGATTGTTTAGGTAATTTTATTTTTTCAGGATCTTGGTGGACCCCATTAACTCGAATTTCATAATGAAGATGGGGACCAGTAGATTGGCCTGTAGTCCCTACATAGCCAATTAACTCCCCTTTTTTAACTTTTTTTCCAGACTTTAAGCCCGTAGCAAATTTTGATAGGTGGGCATAAACGGTAAGATAGTTGGAGCCATGCTTTAAATAGATAACGTTGCCATAGCCAGATAACGTGGCCCTATATTTCACAATTCCTTTTGCAGGCGCATAGACCGGAGTTCCAGAGGGAGCTGCAAAATCAGTGCCTCGATGTGAGCGATAGATCTTGAGCGTAGGGTGGAATCGCCTTTTTGTAAAGCCCGAGCTAATTCGATTATATTTTGTAGGAGCAAACGTAAAGGTGTCGTTTATAGTGGCGCCCTTTGAAGTAAAGTATTTATTTTGACCAAGAGTATTTTTATATGAAAAAAGTGCAATAGTTTTTCTACTTCCAACGTAAATCATTGCAATTGGAGTTTTTCCTCCATTCCAAGACAATATAAATTTGTCACCCTTTCTTAGGTCTCTACTAAGGTCCATCTCCCATGAAAAGTTATCAACCATCATTTTAGTAACTTCAGCAGCTACCCCGGCTTTTTTGGCGTCATAGTTTAGAGACTTTTTGATTGTAATTATGGTCTGAGATAATTTCCCAATTGGCTGGATATTGGCTTTTCCATAATTAAAAGATTGGCCATCATAGGTTATAAATAAAGGGTTGTCATTAGCTGGACTATAAATGATTTGGTCTAGCTCGTGATTATCGTTAAGGGTTATCCTAAACTTATCACCAGGATAAATATTGTTAAGCCTCTTAGCCCTTTCATCAGAGGCCATTAGTTTTTTGAGAAGCTTTCCTGATAGGCCTGTGCTAAAGAAGAATTTGTAAAACGCGTCACCTCTTGATACTTTAAAACTATAGTCATGTGTTCCACTGGCAGCAGAAGGAGCGCTTAAAAAAACGCAAAATGATAACAAGGTGATTAAGAAAGATTTATACATTTAGGACGGTTTGTTATGAAAGACTCGGCTCAATAACAGACCGAGCTATTTGACGAGAAAGATAGTCATTTTCCACAACACTTGCAAGCGTGTCAAGCCTCGAAATAGGAGCTATAGCTAAGGTTTTTTCTATAATTTTGCTAATGTCTAGAAACCCTATTTTTTTATTTAAAAAAGCGTCCACAGCAACCTCATTTGCAGCATTAAGCGTTCCAGGGGAGCTCTGCCCTTGTTCTAAAGCATCATATGCTAGTCCTAGGCATTTGAACCTATCCATATCGGGCGATAAAAATTCTAGTGATGTTTGCTTGGTAAGATCAAGCTCTTCAACACCAGAAGTTTGCCGGCTTGGATAGGATAATGCATAAGATATGGCGCTTCTCATGTCTGGCAGCCCAAGTTGTGATAACACACTGCCATCATTGAAATAAACAAACGAGTGAATAATACTTTGGGGATGAATTACTACCTCGATTTTAGAAGACGAAAGTTGAAATAGGAAGTGAGCTTCAATTACCTCCAAGCCTTTGTTCATCATGGTAGCAGAGTCAACTGATATTTTTTGGCCCATTTTCCATTTTGGGTGCGCGCAGGCCTGTTTTGGGGTTGCTTTATTAAGTTCTGCTATTGGTGTTTTTAGAAAAGGACCGCCTGACGCAGTTAACTGTATTTTATTAAGGCCCTGTTTGCCACCTTGGAGGCATTGAAATATTGCACTATGTTCTGAGTCCACAGGGATTAATTCTGCCCCAGACTCTTTGGCGGCAGCAACTAATAAATTACCACCTAGGACTAGAGACTCCTTATTTGCAAGCATAACTCTTTTTCCTGAGGTCACCGCTGCAAAAGTTGAAGATAGTCCAGCGCTTCCAACTATTGCCGCCATAACAAAATCTGTATTTTTATGAGAGGCTATATCATTTAAAGCGCCCTCACCTTGTAAAACGATAACCCCTTCTGGCACAACTTTTCTTAAGCTCTCTGCAGCCTCTTCATTAGCCATTACTACAAATTTTGGCATGTGCTTAATGCAAAGCTTTTCCATTTCCCTCCAGCTATTGTTTGCCGTTAAGGCAAAGACGTTATATTTTTCTGGATGAAGTGACATAACAGCTAGTGTGTTTAGTCCAATTGAGCCCGTTGCCCCTAAAATAGCTATATTTTTCATAGCAAGAACACAATTAAAAGAAAAAATATTGGAGCAGACGATGTTAAGCTATCTATTCTATCTAGTATTCCGCCGTGTCCAGGAAGGATATTACCACTATCTTTTACTTCTGCAATGCGCTTTAAAACGCTCTCAAATAAGTCACCAAGAACTGACACAAGTGAAATCATCAGGGCTATAAAACTAAATATTAAAAAATCACTCAATATCGGCGCTTGGGTTGAAACATATACGTACAAAATAGCAACCACTTGAGCAAGAGCAGCCCCACCAAATACTCCTTCAAGTGTTTTTCCAGGACTAACACTTGGACACAACTTAGTTTTACCAAAAAGCTTGCCTGCAAAATAAGCGCCGATATCTGCCGCCCAGATTAAAATCAAAAGAATCAAGACTAGCATGGGGTCTAACAAGTGAAGTGCCATTAATGCGATTGCCATTGGCACAAAAATAAACAAACCGTTGACTAGCTTAACTAATAAATATTTTTTGAGTAGGCGAGAGCCTTTTGGAAATATTACTACCCAAACTAAGGCGATTAACCACCAAATTGCAGCAGCATATAAGATAGTTAAACTTGAAAGAGCATTACTTAGAAAATAGGTTACTAAT
This sequence comes from Candidatus Pseudothioglobus sp. Uisw_041, assembly GCF_048087625.1. NCBI lineage: Bacteria > Pseudomonadati > Pseudomonadota > Gammaproteobacteria > Pseudothioglobaceae (SeqCode) > Pseudothioglobus (SeqCode) > Candidatus Pseudothioglobus sp. Uisw_041. Next base: position 27,727 of record NZ_CP159805.1, read on the forward strand.
AATATAAGTAAAGCATAAAGAGCCTTGCCCGCTAAATGCTTTATTTGAATTAGATTGCAGTACTCCCAAGAACTAATAATAAGAATTAAAGCAACGGCTAATGCAAAGCTAGTTTGAGTCAATACCAAGATACCAAAAACTGTAATTGGCGCAACAATAGAGGCCGTTAAGATTCTCTTAAGAAGCATTATTTTTCACCATTTCGCTTTCCAAATCGGCGCTCTCTCAAGTGAAATGCCTCTATAGCTGCATCTAGTTCATGCTCATCAAAGTTGGGCCACAAGGTGTTACAGAAATATAGTTCACTATAAGCAATCTCCCAGAGCAAGAAGTTGCTTATCCTTAATTCTCCACTTGTTCTAATTAACAGGTCTACTTTAGGAAAATCTGCGAGAGAAGAGTGCGCGTGGAAAAGGGAGGCATCAATTTTTTCAGGATCGATTTCTCCGTTGACAGACTTAATAGCAATTTTTTTGGCAGATTCTGCGATATCCCACTGACCACCATAGTTTGCAGCTATAACAAGATTGAGGCCATTATTATTTTTGAGCTGTTTTTCTGCGTCAATAGCTAGCCGCTGTATTTCAGGAGTAAAAACGGAAAGATCTCCTATAATTTTAAGCTTAATATTGTTATCGTTTAGTTTCGTTGTTTCATTTTTCAAAACAGTTAAAAAAAGCTTGAATAAAAGTCCAACTTCTTCACTAGAACGATTTAAGTTTTCACTACTAAAGGCAAATAGAGTTAATGTATTAACGCCCAACTGACCACAATGCTTAACAATTTTTCTAACACTTTGAACCCCCTTTTGGTGGCCACTTGAGCGAGGAAGGTGCTTTGATTTTGCCCATCTTCCATTTCCATCCATAATGATAGCTATATGTTGGGGCGGTAGTTTTTCGTCTTTAAATGAGCCTAGTTTTTTTTCAGTCATGGAGCGCAATTATACCTATTAGGGCCTTCAAAACCTAATCCAAAGTATCCATTGATGGGGCTTGATACTATCATTAACATAATGCACTAAAAAATCTGACTAGGTTTATGCGGTAAAATAATGCTTCATGAGCTTAGCAAAAAGAATAATCCCATGCTTAGATGTCCGCGACGGGAGAGTTGTCAAAGGCGTCAAGTTTATTGATATTAAAGATGCTGGGGATCCGGTTGAGGTGGCAAAGCGTTATGATAACGAAGGTGCTGACGAAATAACATTTCTAGATATTACGGCATCACATGAAGGAAGAAACACCACGATAGAAATGGTTGAGAGGATTGCTAATCAGGTCTTTATTCCGCTCACTGTTGGCGGCGGCATTCGAAAGGCTGATGATGTTCGCGCAATGTTAATGGCGGGCGCTGATAAAGTTGCAGTTAACTCTGCTGCAATTTTTAACCCAAAACTTATTAATGAGCTTTGCGCTATATTTGGCTCGCAGTGTATCGTTATAGCTATTGATGCAAAGCGAGTGTCCTTTAATCCATTGAAATGGGAAATATTCACCCATGGAGGGCGAAAACCTACAGGTATTAATGCCATAGATTGGGCCGTAAAAATGACAGAAGGAGAAAATGGTGCTGGAGAAATTCTTCTAACATCAATGGATAGGGACGGCACTAAAGATGGATTTGATCTTGAGCTAACTAAGGCAGTTTCTGACGCGGTTGACGTTCCTTTAATTGCCTCTGGCGGGGTTGGAAATTTATCACACTTATCTGAGGGCGTTATTGATGGCGGAGCCGATGCAGTTCTTGCTGCTAGCATCTTTCACTTTGGAGAGTTTACTTTAGAAGAAGCTAAAAAAGCAATGCGAGAAAATGGCATAGAAGTTAGGCTTTAGCTGGTTGAGTTTTTAAGTTCATAAGCGTATCATTACGCAGTTTTGACTCTAGGGAACAAATGACAGTAAAAAAAGATTTTTGGGTATTGTTATCGATATTTATTCTGCCCATAGCCATTGGTACTTTATTTTTTTATTTGAATCCGACTTATTTCAGTCAGAATACGGTTAACTATGGTGAGCTTATTCGCCCAGTTATAACAACTGAAAAAGTCGATATTGAATTTGAAGACGATGCCACATTTAATGGCTTTTGGACGCTTGCATACGCTTCAAAAAACTGTGATAGAATCTGTGAACAGGCTGTAGCAGATATTAAAACGATCCGCACCCTCATAAACATGGACATGCGAAGAATTCAAAGAGTTTTGATTACTGAAGATGGGTCGCTACCTATGGTTAGCGATGAAAACTTACTTATAGCTAAAGTTACTAATGAAAAGTTAGCTGCTAAGCTTGCAGAGTTTCCAGAAAACTCAATTTTTCTAATTGATCCAATTGGTAACTTTATGCTGTATTACAACTCAAAAGACATCAACATTAAGTTTGTGCTAAAAGATCTTAAGCGCCTACTTAAATATTCAAGGATAGGCTAATGGGCAGTCTTCCCTCTCTTAGAGACCTTTTGGGGCTTTGTAAGCTGAAAGTTGTCTCGCTGATTTTGCTTACGGCTGTTGTTGGAATGCTGTTAGCAGTGCCATACCTTCCTAATCTCTTTCTAATTGTTGTCGCTTCTGCAGGAATATCATTAGCCGCAATGTCCGCTGCAGTTTTTAATCACGTGGTCGATGAAAAAATTGATACAAAGATGTCTCGTACCGATCGACGCCCCTTGCCTGAGGGCAGAGTAACGAGAAACCAAGCGCTAATATGGGGTTTCTTTTTAGGCATTGTGGGCATTTCATTATTAGTAATTTATGTTAACTTATTGACTGCAATTTTGACGCTTATTTCTTTGATCGGCTACGCTGTTTTTTATACAATGTATTTAAAGAGGGCTACGCCTCAAAATATAGTTATTGGCGGCGCCGCAGGCGCTGCGCCTCCAGTTCTTGGATGGACCTCTATAGCAGGATCCCAGGGCATTGAATATGCGCTTTTGCTTTTTTTAATTGTCTTTATTTGGACGCCTCCGCACTTTTGGGCGTTAGCAATTCATAGGCGAGAAGAATATAAGAAAGCTGAAATACCAATGCTTCCAGTTACCCATGGCCTTGAATTCACTCGAGTACAAATTCTTTTATATACAGTGCTATTATTTTTGGTTGCTCTGCTGCCTTACCTGACAGGTATGAGCGGTTTAATTTACTTAGTTTCAGCCGCAACTCTAGGAGCACTATTTTTAGGCTACTCTATTAAGATTTTTATAGAGCCTGAAAATCCTCACATTGCATTTAAAACCTTTAAATTCTCGATTAATTATTTAATGGTTTTATTTTTAGCACTATTACTTGATCATTATCTTTTGATGACCTTTGGAGTCTCTTCATAGTAATGAGTTCTTTGCTTCAGGTTTTTAAAGCAGTAGCTTCAGCAATGATTGGAGTTGGGAAAAAGAAAAACCTAGTTAAAGATTTTGAGGCGACAGAGAAGACGGGCCCTTGGCCATATATAATTGTTGGAATTATTATGACCGCGCTTTTTATTGGAACTATTCTATTTGCAGTTAGGCTTGTACTACCTTAGATTTTCGATAATTATATCAATTGCCTTTGCCATTGCTAGAGGCTCATGAGGACTTGTCAAAAGAGCTGTGAGCTTTAATTCTGGGTTAAAAAGTAAGTAGCTGCTTGTGTGATCAATGTCATAGTGATCACCATGATCATGATTGCTATGATCTTCCAGCGCTAATTTTTGTGACCCAACTACTTCATGATAAACCCCTAACGAGCTGCTAATTGACATTAGCTCATCTTGATGAGCGGTCAAACCTAAAAAGGTAGGGTTAAATGCGCCTGCAAACTGATCAAGTTTTCCAATATCACGCATAGGGTCTACCGATATAAAAACAACTTGAAGTTTCTTTTGATTTTCCATCAACTGGTATGTCAGATTGATCTTTGAAAGGTCTATTGGGCAAACGTCTGGACATGATGTGTAGCCAAAATATAATAGCACCCATTTTCCTTGAGACACATCTGATAAGTGCGTCGCTATTGACCCATCATTAATAAAGTTTAGCTTCTCTGAAACAGACTTTGCCTCAGGATATAAAGATGCTGCAGGGGCAACAGATTTTTTGAGATCCTGCATATTTGGCTTACCACCAGCATAAAAAAAAGTAGCTATAGCCGCAATTGTGACTACCAAAAGTAAAGATATTTGGGTAGTTTTGTTCATATCATTAGGCAGTATTTTGATTAAACATTCTATGTGCGAGGCTTATTAAGCTTAACAAAAGAAAAAGAGCAACTGCGTTGTGCATTACCGCAGCAAACATTGGTAGTGACATGACTACATTTATAATACCAAGTGCAACCTGAACACCTAAAAGAGCCAGAACTATGACAATGTTTTTTTGAAAAGCCAGGTAGTTTTTTAGGGCAAAAGATAAAGCTATTATCGCTGCAGTAACAACTAGCGCACCAACTCTATGTACCATCTGAATGGCAGTTCTGGTTTGATTTTCCAAAATTCCAAACTCATAATCTACTCCAAGCTCACCCCAATAATAGGCATTTTTAAAGTCCATATCTTTAGGCCACATCTCACCCAAACAAGTAGGAAAATATTCACCACAAGAAAGTGCTGCATAGTTAGTACTTGTCCAGCCGCCCAGAAATATTTGGAATATCAGTAAAGCCGTTACTATGATGAGTATTAATTTATGGCGTTTTAAAACAGGCTGCCCAATTTTTGGTTGTGGACGCTGATTCAAAAAAAGCCAAAATAACAAAGTGGTTGTTGAGAAGCCCCCAAACAAATGCATGGTAACTATGCCTGGGTGAACCTGTTCGGTAACAGTCCACATTCCAAGCGCGCCTTGAAAGCCAACCAGTAAAAGCAAAGCTGTGGGAAGCTTAATAGATTGCTCTCTTTCGGTTTTACGAAATACTGCCAGTAAAAATATAACAAGGATTGAAAGTCCTAGTATTGAGGCGGCGTACCTATGAACCATTTCTTTCCATGCTTTAGCAACATCAAGGGGCCTTTCATATTCACTCGAAATAACATCTGGAACTAATAACTCGCCATAACATCCTGGCCAATCTGGACAACCAAGGCCTGCATCTGCAAGACGAGTATAGGCCCCAAGAATGACAACTATAAGAGCTAAGATTAAGGAAATATTAATGGTTTTATTGAACATAGTCGGTAATTAGTTTAGTCAGAGAGATATTTTAATTGAAGCAAGTTAAATTTTGAAAAATTACGTTAATTATTTTTTATTTCTTGATAATATATATGGCTCTTGATTGCATTTTCAATCTTTTGGTCTTTCTTTTTTAAAGCTAGGGTGGCAAGCGAAAAAAGTTCAACCAATATTGAGAATAAAGGTGAATTTTTACTTGGTAAAAAGACGATAAACAGGTATCATTTGATTGCATTTTTTATTTGACAATTGAAATTGCATATTTAAGAGCTATATATCTATTTAATAATATAGCTATACAAAGATTTAATTCGGAGATTCTATGAAATTATTGTTTAAACTTACCGGCGCATTTACTGCACTTTTGAGCTCCAAGTCTGTCTTGGCAGAGTACACATTCAATATGACCAAAGGCGTTACAGATATCAGTAACGATATTTGGGGCCTTCACATGATGGTATTTTGGGTTTGTGTCGGTATTGGTGTTGTTGTTTTTGGTGCAATGTTTTATTCAATTATTGCACACAGAAAGTCAAAAGGAGCTAAGGCTTCTAACTTTCATGAGAGCACGACAGTAGAGTTTTTATGGACAGGAATACCAGTTTTGATTCTAATCGCAATGGCTATCCCAGCTTCAAAGACACTTATTGACATTGAGGTTCTGGATAAGGCTGATATGACTATAAAGGTAACTGGAGTAAGGTGGAAGTGGCAATATGACTATCCTGAAGAGGGCATAAGCTTTGCTTCTAATCTCGCACAATCGTCTATGGATGTTATTAAGGGGACACCTGAAGAGCGTGAAGCTGTTCACAAAGATGGCGGCTACCTTCGCGAAGTTGATAAGCGTTTAGTCGTTCCAGTAGATACAACAATTCGTTTTTTGATTACATCAAATGATGTAATTCATAACTGGTGGGTTCCAGCGTTTGGCCTTAAGCAAGATGCAAACCCAGGATTTATAAATGATGCATGGGCAAAACCCAACATAATTGGAACTTATAGAGGGCAGTGCGCTGAGCTGTGCGGAAAAGGCCATGGATTTATGCCTATTGTTGTTGATGTTGTTTCTAAAGCTGACTACGCTGAGTGGGTTGAAAGTATGCAGGCTGAAAAAGTTGCTGAACTTGCAAGCGCTACTCAAGTTTGGACTGAGGCAGATCTTGTTGCTAAGGGAGAAACTGTATACAACGCAAACTGTTCTGGCTGCCATCAAAAAGACGGCACCGGTATTCCTGGTGTCTTTCCTGCAATGATTGGGTCAGAGGTAGCCAATGGCCCAGCAGCATACCAACTTAATCTAGTTATAAATGGAGTGGTCGGAAGAATGCCTTCATTTAAGGCGCTAAGTGATTCTGACATAGCTGCAGTAATAACATACGAAAGAAGATCTTTTGGTAATAATGGATCAGTTGTTCAACCTTCAGATGTTACATCTGCACGTTAATTTAAGGAGAAATATATGAGCTCAACTACAACGGCAGCATACGATGATCACGGTCATGGCCCTGAAAAAGGACTTCTAAGATGGGTTAAAACAACCAATCATAAAGATATTGGAACGCTATATATGTGGTTTGCATTTGCAATGCTTCTTATAGGTGGTTCACTTGCAATGGGAATTCGAGCAGAGCTTTTACAGCCTGGCTTGCAATTATTTGAACCACAGTTTTATAATCAGCTGACTACAATGCATGGTTTAATTATGGTTTTTGGAGCGATTATGCCGGCCTTTGTTGGTTTGGCAAACTGGCTTATTCCTTTAATGGTAGGAGCGCCAGATATGGCTCTGCCAAGAATGAATAATTGGAGTTTTTGGATCTTGCCGTTTGCAGGAGCAATTCTTTTGAGTACGTTCTTTATGGAGGGTGGAGCGCCTGCTTTTGGCTGGACTTTTTACGCACCACTTTCAACCACGTTTGCTCCAGACTCAACTGACTTCTTCATTTTTGCAATTCACTTACTAGGATTTTCTTCAATTATGGGAGCGATTAACATTATTGCTACGGTTCTTAATATGAAGGCCCCAGAAATGCGATTAATGGACATGCCACTTTTTGTATGGACATGGTTAATCACATCGTTTTTGTTAATTGGTGCAATGCCAGTTCTAGCAGGAGCTGTTACGATGATGCTGACGGATCGAAACTTTGGCACAGCATTTTTTGATGCGGCGGGCGGCGGTGATCCAGTAATGTTCCAGCATATTTTTTGGTTCTTTGGTCATCCAGAGGTCTATATTATGATTTTGCCAGCCTTTGGTATCATCTCTCATATTATTCCAACCTTTGCTAGGAAGCCTCTTTTTGGCTACTCTTCAATGGTTTATGCAACGGCATCAATTGCATTTTTGTCATATATAGTATGGGCTCACCATATGTTCTTAACGGGAATGCCTGTGGCAGGCGAGCTTTACTTTATGTACGCAACAATGTTAATTGCAGTCCCTACTGGAGTAAAAGTTTTTAACTGGGTTGCCACGATGTGGAAGGGCTCTTTGAGCTTTGAAACACCTATGCTTTGGGCGCTTGCGTTTGTATTTTTATTTACGATTGGTGGTTTTTCTGGACTAATGCTTGGCATCGCTCCAGCCGATATTCAGTACCACGATACTTATTTTGTAGTTGCTCATTTTCATTATGTTCTTGTAACTGGAGCACTATGGGGAATCATTGCAGCAGTATTTTACTGGCTTCCTAAGTGGACAGGAAAGATGTACAACGAGCCCCTTGCTAAATTTCATTTCTGGTGGGCGCTTATCTCGGTTAATGTAACGTTCTTCCCTCAACACTTCTTGGGACTTGCTGGAATGCCGCGTCGTATTCCTGACTACTCACTTCAGTTTGCTGACTTTAACTTTATCTCTTCAATTGGTGCATTTTCTTTTGGACTGTCATTCTTATTGCTTACTTACATTGTTGTAAATTGCATCCGTAATGGTAAGCCAGCAGACGCAAGACCGTGGGAAAGCGCTAAAGGTCTAGAGTGGACTTTAGCATCACCAATTGCTTATCATACGTTTGACGTTCCGCCAACAAGAGCTGAAATTTTGGCAGAGTCTCAGAGTAATTAATGGTAGATAAAAAAAACAATAGAGGTGTTGGTATAACTGCATTGATAGTTGCTGGTGTTGCAATTGGGCTATATGCACTAACCATTGCCCTTAACTCCTAACGTGGAAAGAAAAAAAATTACAAAAAGTTTTTGGATAAAGCTAGTTTCCGTTCCAATCTTGATGTTCTTTTTTGCCTACGCGATGGTGCCTTTATATGATGTGCTGTGCGACATCACAGGTTTTAATGGAAAGACTGGTAGAGTAGAAACAGAAAAGCAGTATCAAGTAAATGAAGAGAGATTGGTGAGTGTTAGTTTTTTTGCGGCAACGACTCCTGGCTTCCCAGTTCAGTTTGCGCCGAAAGTAAGCTCGATGGAAGTCATACCTGGAAAGTTTTATACTACCAGCTACATTGCTAAAAATACGACCGATGAAATAATTTATGGTCAAGCAATTCCAAGTGTTGCGCCTACAGATGCGGCTCTTCACTTTAAAAAGCTAGAGTGTTTTTGTTTTGTAAAGCAGGCGTTTCAACCTAATGAAGAGGTCGAAATGACGCTTCGATTTGTAATTGAGCCTGAAATGGATGAGTGGATCAAAGATGTTAGTTTGTCCTATAATTTTTATAAGTTAGATAGTTAAGAAAGGGGAAGAAAAATGAGTAACGAAAAATATTATGTACCTCATGGCACCTACTGGCCGATTATTGGATCAATTGGTGTTTCAACTTTATTTGTAGGGTTTGCGAACCAAATGCATGATGTAAGTTGGGGTTGGCCTGTGATGGTTTTGGGTTTTGCAATAATTGCATTTATGTTATTTGGATGGATTGGAACAGTTGTCAGTGAGAGTATTGGCGGACTCTACAATTCACAAGTTGACAAATCTTTTCGATGGGGAATGAGTTGGTTTATCTTTTCTGAGGTAATGTTTTTTGCAGCCTTCTTTGGTGCTCTTTTATACGCAAGAGTTTTGAGTGTGCCTTGGCTTGGTGGCGAGTACAACAATATTTATACGCCAGAGTTGTGGGAGGGCTTTAAATCAGCTTGGCCTCTTATTACTACTCCTGGTGAAGTAGGGCAGAACGGCGTTACTTTTGCTACTAACTTTAAACTAGTAGATACTTGGGGACTTCCAGCGCTAAATACGGGACTTCTTTTAACTTCAGGTGTCACTTTAACTTATGCTCATCACGCTTTAAGGGCTGGCCATAGAAACGCATTGATGGCTTGGATGCTAGCAACAATTGCGCTAGGGGTTGTGTTCCTGGGCTTCCAAATTACTGAGTATGGACATGCCTACCACGATGGATTAAAGCTAACTTCTGGAATTTATGGATCAACGTTTTACTTGCTGACAGGATTCCATGGTTTCCACGTAACCATTGGCGTGATTATGCTGACAGTAATTCTTTATCGTATTCAAAAAGGACACTTCAATTTGGAGAATCATTTCGCCTTTGAAGGCGTTGCTTGGTATTGGCATTTTGTTGACGTAGTCTGGCTAGGGCTATTCATATTCGTATACTGGATATAATTACGAATATATGGTTTTGTAAAAGGCCCCTTCGTTGGGGTCTTTTTTTTCAATTAACGTAGGAAAACTATGGATTATTTTGTAATAGCTATAATTGTATTAATATTTTTCTTTTTAGGCGCCGCTGTTATTGGCTTACTTAAAGGCGGCAGAGAAGGTTCTGACAAAATGTTTAAAGCGCTAAGAATGAGGATTATTCTTTCAGTTTTCTTGTTTGTCTTTTTACTATTTGCTAATTATATTGGATGGATAGAGCCTAATAACTTTAACCTGCTGCCAACCCAATAATGAGCTTACGTTTTATTCTTCCTTCGATTCTAATAACTGCGACCTTTGCATTTTTAGTATCCCTCGGTTTTTGGCAGCTGGAACGAGCCGATGACAAACGCAGTATCGAGGCCTCAATAAAGCAGGCGAATACTGGCAGCGTTGAACTTATCAGGAAAGAAGAAGGCCTTCAAAGCAAAGAGTATTATGAGGTTCGACTTCAGGGAAAGTACTTAAGTGATAAGCAGTTTATCTATGACAATCAAATTGTTGACCAAGTTTCAGGCTATTATGTTCTAACTCCTTATGCCTTAGAAGGCCAGTCAAAAGCTATCTTAATTAATCGAGGCTTTATTCCATGGAACGGGCGTAGAGATAAATTAGCAGATATAGTTATTGGACATGAGACTAGAGAAATAAAGGTACAGATCTCAAAACCAATTAAGAGAATGGAGCTCAAGCCAAGTGAAGTTGGTATTCAATTTCCAGTCCTAATCCAATCGATCGACCTACAAGATATGGCTGATAGAGCCAAGGTTGATTTTTCAAGTGTCATTGGCTTGTTAGATGCGTCTGCCTCTAATGGTTTCATTAGAAAATGGGAGCCGTACACTGGAAGTATTGAAAAGCATATAGGGTATGCTGTTCAATGGTTTTTGATGGCCCTTGTTCTTGCAATAATAGGAATTCGTATTGCGATAAAGCAGCGCAAAAAATAATCAAATTTTGATGGTATAAAACATTCTTTAAATAAAAAAGCTTACTGTATAATTTCCCACTAAGCCGAAGTAGCACAGTTGGTAGTGCAACTGATTTGTAATCAGTAGGTCGCCAGTTCGAGTCCGGCCTTCGGCACCAATAAATAAGTATTAAGCGGTCTAAATGACCGCTTTTTTATTGTTAATTTTTTACTCGTTCTCGTAAAATGAATTTTTGTACTTTTCCAGTTGAGGTTTTTGGAATGGCCTCAAAAATAAATTTACGTGGTAATTTAAATGAAGCCATGTTGTCACGGCACCATTGACCAAGTTCCTCTTCTGAGGCTTTCTGGTTTTTGTTAAGTTCTATAAATGCGCAAGGGGACTCGCCCCATTTTTCATGAGGCATTGCTACAACTGCTGCTGCATTAACAGCAGGGTGCTTATGTAATACCTCTTCTATTTCAATTGAGGATATATTTTCACCGCCAGAGATAATAATGTCCTTTGAGCGGTCCTTAAGCTGAATGTAGCTATCATTATGAATGACCGCTAAGTCACCTGAGTGAAACCATCCGCCTGCAAATGATTCTTCAGACGCCTTTTTATTTTTTAAATAACCCTTCATGACTACATTGCCCCTAAACATTACTTCACCAATAGTCTTTCCGTCATGAGGAACGGGTTTCATGGTTTTTGGATTAACAACATCTAGAGATTCTAGTGGCAGATAACGAACGCCTTGACGGGCTTTTAGTGAAGCTTGTTTTTCCTTATTAAGGTCATTCCATTCTTGGTGCCATTCATTAACAACTGCAGGGCCATAGGTTTCAGAGAGGCCATATAGATGAGTGACATTAAAGCCCGATACGTTCATTTCAGTAAGTGTTTTCTCAGGGGGAGGTGCTGCAGCGGTAAAGAACTCAACTCTGTTTTCAAGCAAACGCCTTTTACTATTTTCTAGTGAAAGAATTGTTGACATAACAACTGGAGCCCCACATAAGTGAGTCACTTTGTAATCGGACAAGGCGTCCCAAATCGGTTCAGGTTTGACGTGTCTTAAACAAACATGTGTTCCAATTATTGCAGACATTGTCCAAGGAAAGCACCAGCCGTTGCAGTGGAACATTGGCAGCGTCCAAAGATAGACTGCGTGTTTATTAATTGAGGCAATGAGCGCATTGCCTTGAGCTAATAGGTAAGCGCCGCGATGATGAGAAACAACTCCTTTCGGGTTTCCTGTAGTTCCAGAGGTATAATTTAGTGATATTGCATCCCACTCATCTTCGGGCATAAGCCAATCAAACCCGGAGTCTCCACCAGATAAAAAAGACTCGTATTCAACCGCTTCACTTAGGGAGTCACTTATTGGAAATTCACTGTCACTGTAGTCAATTAAAATCGGATTTACCTTAGATAGTTCTAATGCAGATCGAATGGCGCTAATAAACTCACGATCTACAATCAGCACTTTAGTATTAGCATGATCAATTTGGTAGGCAATTGTTGCGGCATCAAGTCGCGTATTTATACTATGTAAAACAGCTCCACACATTGGAACGCCATAATGCGACTCGAGCATTGCAGGAGTATTTGCAAGAATTACTGATACAGTATCACCGCGATTAACCCCTTTTTTTGAAAGTGCAGATGCAAGCTGACAAGAGCGCTGATAGAACTCACTATAGCTTCGCTTTATGGACCCATGAATTATTGCTGTGTAGTCTGGAAATACTGACGCCGCTCTTTCAAGAAAAGTAATTGGCGTTAGAGGCTGATAGTTAGCTGGATTTCGATCTAAATCAGTGTTGTAAGGATTGCCCATAATCGTTATGACTATTCATCTTGCCATTTAGGCTGACGTTTTTCTAGAAATGCATTAATGCCCTCTTTTGCATCAAGTGTCAGCATATTATCGACCATTACTTTTGATGCATAATCGTAAGCATCAGAAATAGACATATCTTTCTGATTGTAGAAAGCTTGTTTGCCAGTTTTTAAAGTCATACTTGATTTTGAGGCAATCACTTCAGCAAGCTCCATAGCGCTTATAGTTAAATTTTTATCGTTTACAACGCGATTGATAAGGCCAATGCTCTCTGCTTTATTTGCATCCACCATTTTTCCAGTTAATAGCATTTCCATCGCTGCTTTGTTGGATATGTTTCGAGATAGCGCGACCATAGGAGTTGAGCAAAAAAGACCAATATTGACGCCTGGCGTAATATATCGTGAGGATTCTCCACCAACAGCTAGGTCACAACACGCGACAAGCTGGCAGCCAGCTGCAGCTGCTACTCCAGCAACCTCAGCAATGATTGGCTTAGGATGATTGACAATTAGCTGCATGAGGGCAGAGCAGGATGAAAAAACTTTTGTGAAGTATTCGAGCCCATCATCATCAGCACTTCTTCCAGCAGACATTTGTTTTAAGTCATGACCAGAGCAAAATGCAGGGCCGTTAGCAGCAATTATGATTACTCTGGTCTTTCCATCTTTTGAGGCGTGATTAAGAGACAGAGTAATTGCAGTCATCATCTCTTCAGACAAAGCATTTCTTCGTTTGGCATCGTTTAGTGTTAAGCGAAAGACGCCATTATCAGTAAATTCTTCAAGCAGTATTGATTCGATAGGACTTTCCTTGTTGCTCATAAAATAAGCCTTATATTAGCATATACGCTTTAAATTTTTTTAAATGTTTATGTTAACTTCTACGCCAGAGTCTAGAGTATTTGCAATGAAGCAATATCTGTGAGCTCTGTCATGCATCTTTTCTAATTCTTCATGACTAACTTCAAAACCATGGTCAAAGGATACTTTTGGATGCAGGTCTATTTTATTTACAATCATTTGCTTCTTATCATTCTTGCCTAGGTGTGCAATTGCATGATCTTCGTAGGATAATACAGGCCACTTTGTTTTTGCTGAAAGAGCTAAAAAAGTCATCATATGACAGCTGCTTAATGAGGCAGCTAGAGCTTGTTCAGGGTTGGTGTTTTCAGCTGAGCCACCCCAGTCAGGAGCAGTGTCAGCCTTAACCATGTAATGATCATTGTATGAAACTTCATGTTCGCTAGAAAATTTTCCAGGAGAGAGTTCTTCTTCTTTTCTCTTCCAGTTAAGTTTGATAGATAGTTCAGACATAAACTTTCTCCTAAATAATTTTGATCGGTTTAAGACGCTGAAGTAATTTTTTTCTTAGGGTCATAGAATGGTTTTTGCACAACCTTAATAGGATGATTTCCCTCTGATGTTCGAGTTTCTGCAACCATATCTATAGCCGAATAGTTAACATCTATAATAGCAAGTGCAATATTTTTGTCAAGCCTAGGCGAGTAAACTGCTGACGTTATGTAGCCAACCTCACTTGAATCTATAAAAATTGGCCAGTAGCTGGTATTGGGATGCTGAAGAGGTGGGCATGAGATCTCTACACCAACTTGTCTTCGCTTAACTCCCTCAGATTGAATTTTTTTAAGTGCATCTTTTCCAATAAAGTCTGCACCCATTTCAAGGTCAACGAGTCGATCTAATCCAAGCTCAAATGGATTTACAGTGTAGTCCATATCTGCCTGGTAAGAAAGCATACCTCCCTCAATTCTTCTTATTGTTGAAGTATGTCCGGGAACCAGCCCCATTGGTTTGCCAATTTCCATGATGTGGTCCCAGAGTTCATTTCCTCGAGAGCCATCACGTAGGTATATTTCATAACCTAACTCACTTGACCAGCCTGTTCTGGAAATGATTAATGGGATCCCATTCAGTTCAAACTCTTCTAGCCAGTAATATTTAAGGCTATCTATTCTTTCACCAAAGATTGCTTTTGCAATATCGCCTGACTTAGGACCTTGAAGCTGAAGCGGCGATACATCAGGCTCACCTAAATTAACATCTAGGCCAGAGTTGACGGCGACACCTTTGGCCCACATCAAAATATCGCTATCAGCCAAAGATAGCCAGAAGTGATTTTCACCAAGCCTTAAGAGTACGGGATCATTTAATACGCCACCATTTTCATCAGTAATAAGTACATACTTGCACTGCCCAACAGCACACTCAGAAAGGTTTCGAGGCGTTAGTAATTGTACAAATCTAGCAGCATCTGGGCCCGTTATTTCAACTTGACGCTCAACTGCAACATCACAAAGAATGGCCTCGTTCACAAGATTCCAGAAGTTTTGTATTGGATCACCAAAGTCTCTAGGGATATACATATGATTGTAGACTGAAAATCCCTGTGCTCCCCAGCGCACTGTCGCATCAAAATATGGAGACTTCCTCACCTGGGTTCCAAAACTAAATTCTTTTTTCATAGACACTAATTCGCATTAAATAAAAGCGAAATAATACACATTTTTCAATGTGTTGCAGATGTTTTTATTGCGCTTTTTGGCTATGTTATAAAGTTTGTTTCTCGAGTCAGTTCCGAAAGAATTTCGGGTCCCTCAGATCTTAGGATTACAATCTCTTCAAGTCTAACCCCAAATCTGCCTTGAAGGTAAATCCCTGGCTCAACTGAGAACACCATTCCTTCATCAAGTATTACTTCGGATGTTGCAGTTATATAAGGTGGCTCATGAATGTCAATACCAAGCCCATGACCTAAGCGGTGAACAAAGAATTCTCCATAACCTGCTTCAGTAATGACATCCCTTGCAGCAGCGTCAACTTCTTTTGCCATCACGCCTGGTTTCGCAGCTGCCATAGCTGCTTGCACTGCACGCTCTACAATCGCATGAACTTCAAGATAATCTTTTGGTGGTTCTCCCACTACCGACATGCGTGTCATGTCACTTGGGAAGGTTCCTTTTCGACCACCGATATCAATCAATACTACGTCACCATTTTCTACTTTTCTGTTTCCAGTATGATGATGCGGGAAAGCACCATTTGGGCCAGATCCCACAATGCAAAATTGAGGTTTAGCGCCTTCTGAGATAAAGTGTTTATTTATTGCTTCACCAATTTCAAGCTCAGTCACACCTTCTTTAATTGCTGCAAAACCAGCTTTCATTGCTCGATCATCGATTAGCGCATTCTCTTTAAGATTAGAGTACTCATCATTATCTTTGCGCATCCTAAGTGCGCCAATAGTAGAATTAGTAAACTCATAGGTCGGTTTTGGTAAGGCGTCGATAAGTATTAAAGCAAAGTGAGAGCGCATTGCTTCATCTATAGCAATGTGTTTTGCATTTGATGAGCCGGTATAAGAGAGAGCCTCATCTAGTGCTTCTTCGGGACCGTTTTCATCTTTCCAGCTAAACATTTTAATATCAGAGCGCTTCATTGCATCCTCTGCATTCACTGACGGCATGAGGAAGGCATCATTTTCCAATCCCATCAATAACATACAAGGTCTTTCATCAGGAGAGGGGTTGAAGCCTAACAACCATTTCATATGGGTGCCAGGACCAAGGGCAATTAAATCAACATTGTTATCCTTCATGCGAGTGCGCACAGAGTTTATTTTTTGTTGCATAAGCTTTTCTAATAAATTTATAAATAAATTAAATTATAGATTCAATTTTAGGCATTAGTCTAATAAGTTCTTTAGTATATTGGTGCTCTGGATTATTAAATAATTCCTCAGATTCTTTTGTTTCACAAATACTTCCATTTTTAAGCACTACAATCCTATTACACATTTGTCTAATTACAGGAAGATCATGGCTAATAAACAACATAGTAAGGTGAAGCTCATCTTGAATATCTTTTAAAAGATTTAATACTTGAGCTTGTATGCTCACATCCAAGGCAGAAGTAGGCTCATCACAAATTAATAAGCTTGGTCTTGTAGCTAAAGCCCTGGCAATTGATATTCTTTGTCTTTGCCCTCCAGAAAATTCATGAGGATATCGATCCAATGACTGTCTTGACATTCCAACAATATCTATCAAATCGTAAAGATTTTGCGTGAGCTCATTCTTATTAATATTTTTTTGAAAAAGCTTTATTGGTTCAGATATTATGTCTCTTACTTTAAATCTTGGATTTAAAGATGAATATGGGTCTTGAAATATCATCTGAATTTGGCCCCTACTCTTATCAATTTGATATTTTTTTTTCAAATTATAAAGTGAGATATCATTATAAAAAATTTCTCCATTACTTGGCCTTACAAGACCTGTAATAATTTTTGCTATTGTTGATTTTCCTGAACCAGATTCACCAACTAAACCTAGAGTTTCACCTTCAAAAAGCTCAAAAGATACATTATCAACCGCCTTCTCTACTTTATTAGCTGACTCATTTTTTGATCCAAATGAAAAATTATTTATCAAAGATTTATCATCAAAAATTTTAGTAACACCTGCCAGTTGTAAAACTTTTTTATCTTTATTTTTTTCTCTAACTCCCCAAGTTTTAATGATTTTTTTTGTTAAATTTTTAGAATCAGATGTAATTTCTTTTCCATCAGGACTAATAAGTCTGAATCTATCAATTTTTTTATTTGTGGGAGGCACAGAAATAACTAAGCTTCTAGCCTCATTAGATTTAGGGTTCGTTAACAATTCTTTAGTATCACCTTGCTCAACAATAAGCCCATGTCTCATAACAATAACTTTATCTGTTGTCTCAGCAATAACGCCCATATCATGCGTAATAATAATTACACCTAAATTTCTTTTTTTAGTAAGATCTTTAAGTAGTTCTAGTATTTGATGTTGAATACTTACATCTAGAGCAGTTGTTGGTTCATCAGCTATAATTAAATCCGGCTCACAACTTATTGCTAAAGCAATAACAACCCTTTGACGCATTCCTCCACTAAATTGATGAGGATAATCTTCAATTCTTTTTTCAGCGTTATCTATTCCAACTTCTTCTAAGAGTTGAATCGATTTTTTCAATGCATCTTGATAGTTTAAATTTAGATGTGTTTGAATAGTTTCAATTAATTGATCTTTTATTTTAAATAATGGATTTAAGGATGTTTGAGGATCTTGAAAAACAAATCCAATTTTCTTTCCTCTAATTTTTTGAATGAGCTCTTCGTTATCTCTTAATTCATAATTATCAATTTTAATTGATCCACTTGTTATTTCTCCTGGTGGATCAATTAAATTTATGATGGCATTTGCAATGGTAGATTTTCCAGAGCCAGATTCACCAACTATGCCTAATATTTCACCCCTTTCCAATGTGAATTCAACATCTTTACTAGCAACAATTGTTTCTTTTCTAGTTGGATAGCTAATATTTAAATTTTTAACCTCTAAAAAACTCATCTTATTTTTAATTTTGGATTTAAGGCGTCTCTCATCCAATCTCCCAATAGGTTAATAGATAAAGCTAAAACGATTAAAAAGATAGCTGGGAAAAATGTAATCCACCATTCACCTGAAAATAAAAAACTATTTCCAAATCTAATTAATGTCCCTAGTGAAGGTGTGGTGGGCGGCACCCCTACGCCTAAAAAACTTAATGTAGATTCTGTGATTATTGCAAGAGCTAATCCGATTGTAGCAATCACTAAGAGAGGCCTAAGTATGTTTGGTAAGATATGTTTAAACATAATTAGAATGTTTGATAGTCCTATAATTCTCGAAGCTGAAACATATTCTTTATTTTTTTCAACCAGAGTAGACGCTCTAGAAACTCTAGCAAACTGTGGCCATTCAGAGATACCAATCGCAAAAATTAACACGTAAATTGCCATGTCACTATGCATCGATTGTGAAATGAATGATTTCGCGATACCATTTACGAGTAGAGCCATTAGAATACTTGGTATTGTTAATTGGACATCTGTAATTCGCATGACAACTATCTCATATTTACCACCTATATAGCCAGCAGTAACACCAAGGAATACTCCAAGTGTCATCGCAAAAAGTATTGATGCAAATCCGACGATTAATGAAATTCTTGAGCCATAGATAATTGTTGAGAACATGTCTCTTCCCTGTTGATCTGTTCCAAGAATAAAGCTAGAGCTTCCACCCTCAGACCATGAAGGTGGGGTAAATGCATCCATTAATGAGACTGAAGCTGGATCAAAAGGGTTGTAGGGGGAAACTACTCCAGCAAAAACTGAACAAAGTAAAATAATGAATAAAATAGTAGTAGAGATAACTGCAATTTTTGAGTTAAAAAAGCTATACCCTATATCGGTATCATAAATTTTATTAAAGGTTTTTTTTAACATCTCTAGCTCGCCTCTTCCTTAAGTCTTATTCTTGGGTCGATAAAATAATAGGTGATATCAACAACGAAATTTATCATAACAAAAATAAAGGCAACCATAATCATGTAGGCCGACATTATCGGTATATCAACAAAGTATACTGCGTTAATAAATAGTAGGCCCATCCCAGGCCATTGGAAAACAGTTTCTGTAATAATTGAAAAGGCTATTAAGGTTCCAATATTAATACCGGTAATAGTAATTACTGGTATTAGGCCGTTTTTAAGAGCATGCTTATAATTGATAGTATTTTCTTTGATACCTCTAGCTCTAGCAAATTTAATATAATCCGTTTGAAGTATTTCCATCATTTCTGCACGAACCAATCTGATGATATATGTCATTTGAAATAAACTTAATGTGATTGAGGGTAATATTAATGCCTTAAGTCCAGAAGCAGTTAAAAAACCTGTTGCCCAAAAACCTAACTCTACAACTTCACCCCTTCCAAAAGAAGGAAGAATTCCCAGTATTACAGAAAATAGGTAAATTAATAGTATTCCTATAATGAATGTAGGAAGAGAAACACCAACAAGTGAAACAACAAGGATGATATTTGAAATAAAGCTATCTCTATGGATTCCTGTATAAACCCCTAAAATGACGCCTGATACTATTGCCAGAATAGCAGATACAAATACTAATTCGAGAGTAGCTGGCATTCTTTCAGCAATTAAATCTGAAACCTCTCTTTTTAGTTGATAAGAGATGCCGAAATCGCCTTGAATAACATTACCTAAAAATCTTGAAAATTGAATATAGACTGGATCATTTAATCCTAGAATCTCTCTAACCTCTGCTTGTCTTTCGTATGAGGCGTCTATTCCAGTCATGCTATTGACAGGGTCACCAACAAAATTGAATAAAGAAAAGGAAACAAAAGCCACAACAATCATTACAAGAACAGATTGTAAGAGTCTTTTAAAGAAATAGATAAACATGGAGAACTTGGTGATGTAAAGGACGTTTATGTTACATCAACTTGAAATGTTTTTCTGGCCAGATAACTGACCAGAAAAATATAACTTTTTTAGTTTACATTTGCAAATCTAAATAATGGTTCGTTGTTCATCCTAATTGGAACATCGACATTACTTTTTGCTGCTTGATTAACAACTTGGTGATGTAAAGGAAGATATGTTACGTCATTTTGAGTAATATCCCAAGCTTCAGCAATCATAGCATTTCTTTCATCTAAGTTTGTTTCAACACCCATTGCCGCAACTAATTCGTCGACTCTAGCGTTACTGAAATTTACTTTATTCCAGCTTCCAGAGCTTTCAAACAAGTATGAATATACATAGTGACTATCAAAAGTTGGGACACCCCAACCTAGCATATACATGTCACTAGTCATACCATTAGCATCACCCTCTTTTACTTCAGAGAAATGCTGACTCTTAGTTTTTGCATCAAGATTTACTGTAACACCAATTTTTGCAAACATACCAATAGCTGCTACACAAATTGCTTCATCGTTGATATAACGATCATTAGGACAATCCAATGTGACCTCAAACCCATCAGGATATCCAGCTTCAGCTAAAAGCTTTTTCGATGTCTCAGGATCATAAGCCATTCTTTCATCACGAGCTGCTGTGTGTCCATTAACACCAGGAGCAGTAATAATTCCTGCAGGGACACTTTGCCCTCTCATTACCTTATCTTGAATAGCATCCATATCTAAAGCATGGTACATTGCCAGGCGAACTCTTTTATCTGCAAAAGGATTTTTTCCTTTAATATTAGATGAATTCAATTCAGCTGAACCTTGATCCATACCAAAGAAAATAGTTCTATTTTGAGGAGTCATTTTCACACTATGACCTGAAGAAGAGTTGATTCTTTTAATATCTTGAACAGGTACAACATTAGTGTAATCGATCTCCCCAGAAAGAAGTGCTGCAACTCTTGTTGCATCATTCTTAATTGGAAGTAATTCAATTTTATCTATGTTGTGTGCGTAATGATTTCCCCACCAGTTGTTATTTTTTTCAAAAACAGTTCTTACGTCCTGCTCTCTGAAAGTAATTTCAAATGGTCCAGTTCCATTTGCATTAGATGCGCAATACGATGTCTCACCTGCATCCCAATTATATGAAGCTTCACAATTATTTGCTTTTGCCCAAGCTTCAGACATTACAAATATCTGAGTTAATTCGTTTAACAGAATTGGATTTGGTCCATCAGTTTTTATTTCAACAGTGTGGTCATTAAGCGCTGTTGCGGATGTAATACTTTTAATTAAATCAACCATATCAGATGGAGCAGTTCTTGCTCTATTGATACTAAAAGCAATATCACCTGCTGTTAAAGATGATCCATCATGAAACATAACACCCCTACGAATGTTAAATATCCAAGTATCGTCTGCTGTTGCGACCCATGACTCTGCAAGCTGAGGAAGTATTTCCATATTAATACCTGGAGTTACTAAGCCCTCATATATTTGACGAGAAACCATGTGTGTTGGTCCTTCGTTTTGTGCATGCGGATCAAGTGTTAAAGAATCACCAGGCATCGACCATTTAATGGAATTAGCGAAAGCTGATGAAAAAATACCAATGAGCATGAATGACAAAACAATTTTTAAAGTCTTTTTCATTTTTTTCTCCTTAATAAACGCCTAAAGTAAGACGCGATAAATTTTCAATAAAAAAACCAGCTACTATAATTTTCGCCGGCTAACAACACTATATAGTATCAAAAATGTCAGGTCAAGGTTAATTTTGGTTAATGGCCGTCACTAACCTTATAAATTAATTCATCTAAAAGATAATTAAAAAAACTATATTTCAAAAAAAACCATAAATATTTTATGAGTAATAAGGGTTCTTTAAGCCTATTATCTAATCTTACAAAAAAACTATAAAAATTATGAAAAAAATTCTGACCTTTGTAGCGCTCCTAATCTTTTCTAGCTATTCAATTGCCCATAAGCCAGTAATGAATGAAAATTCAAGCTATCCTGCCGACGCACCCTATGAAATTGAAGAGCCTGAAATCTCAAAAGCTATTTATTCAACACTTACTGGGGAGCCTCATTTTTATCGAATTGAGTCTGAAACTGATTTTAACTTTTATGCAGGTATTCTGGCCGCGAAGATTGGAGAGTGCACGCTAGAAGAAAAATTTTCTTTTGAGGTTCTAGACTCCGATTTCCATCCGTTATTTATGGCCGATGGCGAAAACTTTGAGTGGACACCTTGGTATGAAGAGTATGGAAAACAGTGGTATTGGAATGGTCCAGAAGTGGGAGAAAGCTTTCTTTCAGATCGAGTGTTTAAAGCTGGAACTTATTACATAAGAGTATTTAATAACTCTAATACAGGTCAGTATATTATTGCTGTTGGCGATATCGAGAAGTTCTCGTTTACTGATATTGTGGGATTAATTTTCTCTATGGGAAAAATTGAAGATGAATTTTGGAATCCTAGCCTATGCCCTAGTGGCTAAGTTTCATCTGGATCAATAGGCTCTGGCGCCAAAACATCTCTATTTCCGGCACTATTCATAGAGCTAACGATTCCGCTGGACTCCATGTCTTCGATAATTCTGGCAGCGCGGTTATAGCCAATTCGCATTCTTCTTTGTAGACTAGAGATTGAGGCCCTTCTTGTAGAGGTGACAATTTGCACTGCTTCATCAAAAAGTGGATCTAATTCACCAGAGGATTGTCCAGAATCTTTATTACTGACAACCTCAGTCTGTGCTTTAAGAACCCCCTCTAAGTAGTTAGGGCTCGAGTTTTTCTTAAGGTGCTTCACGACTCGCAGAATTTCGCTATCCTCCACAAATGCTCCATGAACCCTTGTAAGATGAGTCATACCAGGCGCCATATAAAGCATATCACCCATTCCAAGAAGCTGCTCAGCACCTGATTGATCCAAAATAGTTCTCGAGTCTGTCTTTGATGAAACTTTAAAAGACACTCTTGTTGGTATATTGGATTTAATTAGACCAGTTATAACATCAACACTAGGGCGCTGCGTTGCAACAATAAGGTGTATTCCAGCTGCTCGAGCTTTTTGAGCAATTCGAACAATAAGGCCTTCAACTCGCTTAGACTTAGCGCGGTCTTCTTGTGCAAGAGCACCAAGCATATCGGCATATTCATCTATAACTATAACGATAAGGGGGAGCGATTCAAGCTCTGGATGCTTTTCACCTTCTTTTGCGTTATCTGGATTAAATGAAGGATCTAACAAAGGTTTTCCTGACTCTTGAGCACGGCGCTGCTTTTCATTAAATGACTCGATGTTTCTAACACTAAACTTAGCCAAAAGACTATAGCGCCTTTCCATCTCATTGACACACCACCAAAGCGCACTTGCAGCTTCATTCATATTGGTAACAACAGGAGTAAGGAGGTGCGGAATGTCTGCATAAGATGCAAGCTCAACGATTTTTGGATCAATCATGATAAACCTTACTTGCTCTGGTGAAGCCTTATAGAGGATGCTAAGAATAATTGCATTAAGGCCAACTGATTTACCCATTCCCGTTGCGCCAGCTACTAAGAGATGCGGCATTTTCGCAAGATCAACAACAATCGGCAATCCATTGATATCTTTACCAAGCCCCATGGAAAGCGTTGACTTAGCTTTTGTGAATACTTCACTTGAAAGGATTTCTTTAAGCCCAATCATCTCTCTATTATTGTTCGGAATTTCAAGGCCAATAACTGGTTTACCTGGAATCACATCGACTATGCGAACACTTTCCACAAGCAGCGCTCTAGCTAGATCTTTGTTAAGATTCATAATCTGACTAACTTTAATTCCTGGGGCAAGCGAGATTTCAAATTGAGTCACTACAGGACCTGGAGTTACGGCAGTTATTGTTACGTCAAAGCCAAAATCCTTTAATTTAATTTCAACTTGTTGGCCCATTTCAACCAGGAACTCGTCTGTGTAGCCTAAGCCAGAATTACTCACGTCATCTAAGAGTGAAAGGCTTGGGAGCCCGCCTGACATGCCTGATTTGTATAGATTGCTGCCCTGTTCTTTTTTAGGTCTCTCTGATTTCTCAGTTTTTTGAGGTTTTTCTGTTTTCTCAGTTTTTTGAGGTTTCTCTGATTTCTCAGTTTTTTGAGGTTTCTCTACAGCAGCTGGAGTAGAGCTGATAATTTCAGGTTTAGCCCTTAAACTGCTATTATTATCTGCAGTCTTTTTATCCCTATTAAAGGTTTTTTTGAAAAGGAATGTGCTGATGCTTCCCCATGACGCGCTCGAGGCGATACTAAAGCTAACAAAAATAATGCCAATATATATTATTGTAGATGAGTTACCAAAAATTTCATAAAACACCAGATCATGCATTGACATGCCAATCGATCCACCCGCTAAAAATGTATCTTTATACCCTTCAATAATTTTTATCTCTGGCGCAAATTGATGCGCTAGCGCTGCTGTAAAAAAAAGCATGACGAGAAACGCAGTCAATCGAAGCAAGAAGGTAATCTGACTGCTGCGCTCTTTATTTGCATCTCTATGAAAGTTATATCCAAGCCAGATTAGAGCTATAGGAATGATGTAAGAGACGTAACCAAGAACTGCAATGCTTATATCGCTCAGATAAGCACCAAACATTCCTGCACTATTTATAACTGGTTTAACTAGTTGTGCGCCCCCAGTCCATGGATCTTCATCGGGTGAATATGTCACAAGTGAAATTAGGAAAACGACACCAAGAGTTAAGAGAAGAATAAAAATCGACTCACTTGCAATCTTTGAGCGCGGATTATTTATGGGGGTATTTGTAGATGTGCGTTTATTATTTTTTTTCAAGATAGCTTATAATACTCATTTGGTTAATTAGTATAAAGTATTTCATAATGAGTGATATCAAACATTGTCGAGTTTTGATTGTTGGGTCAGGCCCTGCCGGCTACTCAGCAGCAGTTTATGCAGCAAGAGCAAATCTTAATCCAGTGATGGTTAGTGGGTTTGAACAGGGTGGTCAATTAATGACTACAACGGATGTGGATAATTGGGTAGGAGATCATGATGGTCTTCAAGGTCCAGACCTAATGGAGCGAATGAAAGAGCATGCCCTTCGTTTTAATACAGAAATAATTAATGACCATATTACTAGTGTTGATTTTTCTAAGCGTCCGTTTAAGCTTCAGGGTGGTGACACTACTTATACTGCGGATGCTGTGATAATTTCAACTGGAGCTACAGCCCAATATCTTGGACTGGATTCTGAAGAAGCTTTTAAAGGCAAGGGCGTTTCTGCATGCGCAACCTGTGATGGTTTTTTCTATAGAGGCCAAAAAGTTGCAGTTATTGGCGGCGGCAATACGGCAGTTGAGGAGGCTCTTTACCTTTCAAATATTGCGGAACATGTGACTATTATTCATCGACGTGATAAGTTTAGGTCTGAAAAAATTCTATCTGACCAGCTTATGGAAAAATCTAAAAATGGCAATGTATCTATTGAGTGGAACCATAATCTAGAAGAGGTTTTGGGAAATGATATGGGCGTTACTGGGCTTCGACTTAAGGGAAACGATGGAAAAACTAAAGAAATCGATGTTCATGGTGTCTTTATAGCCATTGGCCACACGCCAAATACGGGTATTTTTGAGGGCCAGATAGATATTAATAGTGGCTATATTCAAGTTGAGGCAGGACTCAAGGGTAACGCAACACAAACAAGTGTTGAAGGCGTTTTTGCTGCTGGGGATGTTGCAGACCACGTTTATCGCCAAGCCATTACCTCTGCAGGTTCAGGCTGCATGGCGGCATTAGACGCTGAACGATTTTTAGATAATTTGTAGGGATCAAGTAGCTCGAGGATGAAATTCAAAGTCTGATTTGTTTTGCCTTGTGTATAATTACGCGATTTGGCCATATAGCTCAGTTGGTAGAGCAAGGGACTGAAAATCCCTGTGTCCCTAGTTCAATTCTAGGTGTGGCCACCATTTTTAAAAGCCGAATTAGACGATTGTTTAATTCGGCTTTTTTATAACTAATTTTCTAGTTTGAGGCGCGCGTCTTCCAGAAGAATAAAGCTGCCAAAACTATTGCAGGCAATAAAGACATTGGGTCAAGCAAAGCAGCGCCTGTGGAAATGTGTAGAAGCTGGACTGCAATAAGTGCAAGGTTTAGATAGACACCATAAATAACACAAACTTTATTGAGGTTGTCTCCCACCCAAGATGGCGCCATCCATGCAAACAGGCCAAGGGCAAATAATGGAACAGATAGAATCTGGCCAAAAGACCTCATATTTTCGCTAACTGTCCAGCCAGCTCCCTGTGCGGCCATTTCAGGCGCAACCCAAAATAATAATGCATACACCCAAACAAAAATAGCTTGAGCTCTAAGTAGATTTTGTAAAGTCATTTTTTACTCCTAAAGTTATCAAAGTTTTCCATTAAGCTCAAAATGAGCTAAATATAATTATAAACTTTAATAGGAATAATTCCTGTTAAATCAAGCGACAGCTTTTTAGTGAAGCTGAGTAGGGCTGATAAAGTCCTGTTTTGAGGGCTGTAATGTTTCTTGAATAAAGAGAACGCCTATTCGAACAAACTCAACGATTTCATAAAAGTCTTGAGTGTTTTCCTCGTTATCTAATAGGTCAGCATCCATCTGAGAAATCTCACTAATGTCCTTGATCATCTCTAATACCTCTTCATCTGAGGCTTCTACCGAGCTCAGTCCAAGACCAACCAATAATCCCTGGCACCACTCAATAAGAGTATTTGCTTGCTCTCTTAGCGGTGACTCGTCATCTGCAATAACCGGCCAAAAATTTAACGTAGGGTCTGATAGTTGTTCATTGGTGTTATTAAATATCTCTGCAAGCACATGATGAGCTTCCTTTTCAATTAGGTTATTTAAATCAATAGTAACTAGTATTTCATTTAGCCAGTCATCTAATTGAATATCTTGCTTGACGCAATAAAATCCGCACAATAATCCATGGGCTGAAGAAATTGTGTCATCGGTATTAAGCTTTTGAAGGGCATCTTTTGCCAGATCATAATTGATAGGTTGACTCATTTTTAAAACGCTCCAGCTAAAATTTCCATGACGGCCATTCGAACTGCAATGCCATTCGTTACCTGTTGAAGGATAACTGATTGAGGCCCATCCGCAACGGATGATTCAAGCTCAATTCCTCTGTTAACTGGCCCTGGATGCATGACAATTGCATCGGGCTTTGCAAATTTTAAGATCTCATTTGTAATTCCAAAGCTATCAAAGTAAGTCTGCTCATCTGGGATATCTGCGGCAATCATTCTTTCTTTTTGCAGTCTCAAAGAGATAATAACGTCAGCACCTTCGATGCCTTTTTGAAGATTATCAAAGCGCTCTAAGCCAGGCGTTTCTTCTTTGTAATGAAGGGTGTCCGGAGCAATCAATCGTATGTCGGTTGTGCCTAAAGTTTGCATGGCCTGTATTCCAGATCGCGCAACACGCGAATGTCTTATGTCACCAACAATTGCAACGGATAAGTTATTAAAGGTTTTTTTACGCTGCCTTATGGTTAACATATCCAGAAGGGCTTGGGTCGGATGAGCATTAATTCCGTCCCCTGCATTTATAATGGATACGCCTTTCATGTTTTCTGCAACATGATGCGGGAGTCCATTTTGTTTGTGACGAATCACGAACATATCGATTTGCATTGCCTTGAGGGTGTGCATAGTATCCATCAAGGTTTCATTTTTTTTAGTTGCTGAATTTGCAAGGTCAACGTTAATTGTTTTAGCGCTCGTTCGTTTGCCAGCTATTTCAAAAGTATTTCTTGTTCGAGTTGAAGGCTCGAAGAAGAGATTGGCGACAGACATATCTCTTAAGATCTTAGATTTTTGGAGCTGACCATTTTTATCGACATGGCCATCAGCTACGTCTAATATTTTTTCGAGTTGTTTTTTTGGAAGACCTTTTAAACCTAAAAGATGAGCTAGCCTTCCTTTTGAGTTTAGTTGAGAATCGTTGCTAATCGTGTGTGGTTTCATTGAGCCAAGTTTGCAAAATTAGTTCAGCTGAACGCTTATCTACATCACCTCTATCAGCGTTTTTATGGGCGTAGTGCCATTTTAGTTGTTTTTTTGCTTCTGAAGAGGATAAATACTCGTCTATAAAAAAGACCTCAACATTAAATCGCTTAGTTAGTTTTTTGCCAAACGACTTTGCTATAAAGGTCATCTCTTGTTCTTTATTTTCTTTGTCAAGAGGCAGCCCAACAATAAAAGCATCAGCCTCATGCTGATTAATGATTAGCTCAAGATGCTCCCAATTTGTGGAGCCATCTTTGTGATGAAGAACCGTATCAATTCCGCTTGCATGGGAGGTCAGGCTATTGGCAATAGCAATACCGGTGCGTTTAGTTCCTACATCAAAACCAAGGTAGGTTTTGACGGTCATTGAAGCTGTTGAAATAATTCATAACCGACATAACCGTCTGCTGTAAGACCAATGTCAGACTGGAACTGTCTAGTTGCTTTTCGAGTTTTAGATCCCGCCATACCATCAGGAGTGCCGGTATCATAGCCCAGTAAATTCAAGGTATTTTGAATTTGCATAATGTCTTCTTTGCTAAGGAGGGGCTCATCAATAGTTTTTGCAGATAGTTTTGCGTTGCCGTTAAGCCTGTCGGATAGATAAGCCACTGAAAGAGCATACAAGATAGAGCGATTCCATCCCATTATTGTATTAAAGTTTCGGTACACTAAAAATGCCGGCCCTCTGTGGCCCATTGGTACAATTAAAGAGGCCTTAAAGTTTGATTTTGGTAGGTTTGAGTTGTTCCCTCGTCGAACCCCAAGTGCCGCCCATTCATTAACTGTCTTTTCATTATCTAATCCAGTTAATTGATAGTCGAAGTTTTTAGGAATTAAGGCTTCTCTTCCCCATTTTTCACTTTTTTTCCAGCCAAGTTTGTTTAGAAAGTTAGCAGCACTAGCATAAATATCAGCCTTCTCATTCCACAGGTCTACTTTGCCGTCATTATTGGCATCAACACCATACGCGATGACATTAGTTGGCATAAATTGCACTGCGCCCATTGCGCCGGCCCAAGATCCAGTTGCATCAAACGGAATGGTTTTCTTATCCATCAACTTTAAAACAGCAATAAGCTCCCTTGTAAAAAATTTTGATCGTCTTTTGTCATAGGCAAGTGTTGCCAAAGAGCGAATAAGGCTATCACTACCCATATAATTTCCATAGTTACTTTCAAGTCCTAAAAATGCAACTATAACGTAGGCTGGGACGCCGTACTTTTCAGAGGTTTTACTTAGTAATGAAGCATTATTTTTTAACGTGTCTTTGCCATTATTAAGGCGAACTTTATTAACTCTTTTGTTTACATAATGCCAAAAATTTTGATTAAACTCTGCTTGAGCTTTGTCCGATGCAATGGCAGAAGGTCTTGGCGTAAGCTCAAAGAAAGCCTTATCAATGGTTGATTTAGAAACTCCTTGCTCAGTTGCAGTTTTGCGGACCTGATCTAGAAATTCTTCAAACGAATGTGAGCTTGCAAAAACGCTTGTAGTGAGAAAAATGAGACAAAAAAATCTTAAAAACATAAGTAAATAATAGTGCGTGAATACGTTCTTATTTTAATACTTTTTTGCAGTAATGATGGCGATGGATGGGAAAAAAGAACATTATTTAGAAATAAATTAAAATTATCTGCGCTATTAATATGAAATAAAGAAGATAATTATAAAATTATAAAATCAATCCTTAATTTAATGCCAACTTATAGGCCCCTTGCAGAAATACTAAGACCCAGTGCGCTGAGCGAATTTATTGGCCAGCGTCATTTGCTTGACCCTGATAAGCCGATTGGTAAGGCTTTGGCCGACAAACATCTCCACTCAATGATTTTATGGGGGCCTTCTGGTGTTGGAAAAACCACCCTTGCCCGTATTATTTGCTCGCAGATGGGTGCCCATTTTGAACAAATGTCAGCAGTACTTGACGGCATTAAAGAGCTTAGAAATGTAATAGAGCATGCCCAGCTCTATAAGCACCAGGATAAAAATACGATACTATTTGTTGATGAAATTCATCGTTTTAATAAAGCTCAGCAGGACGCTTTTCTGCCTCATATTGAGTCTGGATTAATTACATTAATTGGAGCAACTACAGAAAATCCTTCTTTTGAAATTAACTCATCATTACTCTCAAGATCAAGGGTGTATATTCTTGATAAGTTAAGCAGTGAGGACCTCTCAACTATAGCCTCAAAAGCATTAAAGAATCAAGATATCCTTCTAGATGACGACGGATCACTAGCTCTGATTATTGATGGCAGTGATGGCGATGCCAGGCGCTTAATTAATATCATTGAGCAGCTAACTGAAACACCAAAAAAAACTCTATATAGAGATGATATTGCTAAAACGCTCCAGGAAAAAGTAAGCAGCTTTGATAAGGGCGGCGATATTTATTACCAACAGCTTTCTGCATTCCATAAGTCTGTCAGGGGCTCTTCTCCAGATGGCGCTCTTTATTGGATGGCAAGGATGATTGTTTCAGGCTGCGATCCAAAGGTTATCGCTCGAAGGCTTTTAGCAATTGCATCAGAGGATATAGGTAACGCCGATCCAAGGGCGCTCCAAATTACTATTAATGCCTGGGATGTTTATGAGCGCCTCGGAGATAAAGAGGGAAATAGAGCCATCGCTCAAGCGGCTGTTTTTTGTGCGTGTGCGCCAAAATCAAATGCAGTTTATAGCGCATTTAATCAAGCTATAGAGGCAGCAAAAAATACAGGTGACTTTGCAGTGCCTACTCATCTTAGAAACGCAAGTACCAAGTTAATGGAAGAGTTAGGGCACGGAAAGGGTTATCGCTATGCGCATCATGAGCCTGATGGTTTTAGTAAGGGCCAGACTTATTTTCCTGAAGAGATGGGCGAGCAAATATATTATGAGCCCACTGACCGAGGTCTAGAGATTAAAATTAAAGAAAAGTTGAAACAGCTTAGGTCAAATTTATGAACACTTTAACGTCTATTGTAAGCATTGGTATAGGCGCCACTGTCGGAGCCACTTGCCGATACTATATTGGCGTTTTTTCAATGCATTATTTTGATAAAGCCTTCCCCTATGGAACCTTAATTTCAAACATTATTGGCTCATTCATCGCAGGTCTATTGGTAGTTTTTGTCTTAGAAAAACTCTTTCTTAGTGAGACGTATCGGTTAATGCTACTTGTTGGATTGGCAGGCTCTCTAACTACCATGTCAGCGCTTTCAATTGAGTCTGTTGAGATGCTTAGCGGCGGTAACTATGGCCAGGCATTATTAAATATCTTGTTAAATTTAGGGCTGTCACTTCTTGCTGCAAGCTTTGGCGTAATGCTTGCAAAATACGGCTTTAATTTAGCGCAGAGCTAACTTAACCTCAACTTCATCTAAGAGAATAGATGAGATATTGAGATTAAACTGACTATCAAGCTCTCGAATGCAGGTTGGGCTGGTTACGTTTATTTCTGTAATGTAATCACCGATAACATCAAGCCCAACAAACATAAGCTCTTTTTCAATGAGCATTGGAGCAATTTGACTACATAAATATTGATCCCTTTCTGATAATGGTTGACCAACACCCTTTGCCCCTGCAGCTAAATTTCCCTTAAAGTTTCCTTCTGCTGGTATTCGAGCGAGCGCATAATCAACAGGCCTTCCATTAATTAATAAAATACGTTTGTCACCGTCCTTTATTTCAGGCAAAAACTCCTGAGCCATAATATAGCGACTTCCTTGGTTGGTTATTTTTAGGAGTACTTCCTCGATATTTTTATCACCATTTGCAAGTTTAAATATATCAGTTCCGCCCATTCCGTCCAGCGGCTTAACAACTACTGCTTTAATTTTGGAGATAAACTCTGAAAGCTTTTCGATATTTGAGCTGACAAGTGTTTCTGGAATGCAGTCTGGAAAATTTAAAGCAAAAAGTTTTTCGTTAGCATCCCTTAGTGAGCTTGGTTTATTCACAACTAAAACCCCGCTATCCTCTACCTGCTCTAGAAGATAAGTTGCATAAATATAATCCATATCAAACGGAGGGTCTTTGCGCATAAACACAACATCTATATTAGTTAGCTGGAGTTCTTCTGCCGCTTCACATTTATACCATTTATGCTCAGAATCTTTGACTAATGTCTTACGCGCAGTAGCAATAACTTTTCCGTCCCCATAAAACATATCAGTGCTATCAAAAGTGTAAATATCCCATCCACGTTTTTGCGCTTCTAGCATCATGGCAAATGAGGAATCTTTAATTGGCTTAATGCTGGAAATGTCATCCATCAGCACGGCGAGTATAATTGGCTTCATTAGGATAGTATAAAGTATTCAGATTAATTAATAATATACATGCCCGTCAAAATATGTTGAAGTAGCGAGGTTAAGGGCGTATAATTTCGCCTCTTTAGTGCGGGGTGGAGCAGTATGGTAGCTCGTCGGGCTCATAACCCGAAGGTCATAGGTTCAAATCCTATCCCCGCTACCAATTTAGACCCCCTCTTTTGGGGGTTTTTATTAGGAATTTTTTGTGGCTAAGATATCTGACAAAGTAGTTGCGTTAATTAATCCAAGTATCAATGATTTGGGTTATGAGCTGGTGGGCGTTGAATACGTTGCCAGTGGAAAACACTCTATTTTGAGGCTTTATATAGATTCAGAGGAAGGCATTGGGGTGGATGATTGTGAGGTTGTTTCTCGCCAAGTAAGTGCAATAATGGATGTTGAGGATCCAATAAGTGGGCAGTACAATCTTGAGGTATCGTCGCCCGGTATTGAGAGACCTCTTTTTAATATTGCACATTACCAACGTTTTTTAGGCCATGATGTTCGTTTGAGAACATTCAGGCCAATTGATGGTAGAAGAAACTTTACTGGTGCTATTGGTAGTGTTAGCGAAGCTAGTAATTCACTGGAATTAGTAACAGAGCTAGGCCCTGTTACTTTGGAGATAGATTTAATCGAAAAAGCAAATTTAGTTGCTCATTTTTAGGAGAAGCGCATGGATGGTAAAGAGTTATTTTTAATGGTTGAGGCAATCTCAAACGAAAAGAATATAACCAAAGATGATGTTATAGAGTCATTAGAAGAGGCGTTAGCTGTTGCAACAAAGAAGCGAAATAATATTGAAGTTCGTGTTGAGGTTGACAGACATACTGGTGAATTTAATACCTTTAGGCAATGGCTTGTCATTGAGGATGGTGAAAAATTTGTTGATGATGATGGAGAAATGTTTGATCCGGAGCTCCATATTTACCAAGCAGATTCAAACGGTCTAGATATTGATGCTTTTGTTGAAGAGCCAATGGAGTCTCTAGAGTTTGGAAGAATTGCAGCTCAAGTTGCTAAACAGGTAATCATTCAAAAAGTTCGTGAAGCCGAAAGAACAGTTATTGTTGATAACTATACGCAGCGTGTTGGAGAAGTTGTGATGGTTACAGTCAAAAGAGTTGATAGAGGAAACGTTTTTGTAGATATGGGTGGAATTGATGGCATGATTTCAAAGTTTGACTTGATACCGAATGAGTCAATTAGAAAAAATGATCGTTTAAGGGCTTATATTAAAGAAGTTAAGTCTACTCCTCGTGGTGCACAAATTTTTCTGAGCCGAACCGTCAACGATATGATGATCGAGCTTTTTACTATGGAAGTTCCTGAAATTAGTGAAGGCGTAATAGAAATTAAGGCTGGAGCGAGAGACCCAGGTCTTCGCTCTAAGCTTGCAGTTAAGGCAAAAGATAAGCGGATAGATCCGATTGGCTCATGTATTGGCATGAGGGGCGCACGCGTTCAGGCAGTCTCAAACGAACTAAATGGAGAGAGAGTTGATATTATTCTTTGGGATGAAGACCCTGCGCAGTTTGTAATTAATGCTATGGCTCCAGCAGAGGTTAGCTCAATTGTGGTTGATGAAGAGAAAGGTTTTATGGATATTGCGGTTGAGGAAGATCAATTAGCACTTGCAATAGGTAGGGGCGGTCAGAACATTAAGCTGGCAAGTAGACTTACTGGTTGGAAACTTAATGTAATGTCTATTAGCGATGCAGATGATATCCAGGCGAAAGAGTTACAGAAAACAGGCGAAAAGCTAGCTGAAAAACTTGGTGTTGATGCAGAAGTAGCCGCTGTCTTGATTGATGAGGGCTATACAAATCTTGATGAAATAGCTGAAGCTGAATCGGATGCATTATCCAAAATTGAAGAATTTGACTCTGATATGGTGGGTGAGCTTCAAGAAAGAGCCCAGGATGCGCAGTTAGTTAAGGCATTAACAGATGCAGAATCTACAGAAATCTTACTCAGCGTTGAGGGTGTTGACGAGGCCCTAGCAGCAGCACTTGTTGAAGCTGAAATTACTACAGTAGATGCATTAGCTGAACTGTCAATTGTTGAGGTTTTGGAAATTCAAGATGTTGGAAATGATAGCGCTTCTGCTGTTATTATGGCAGCCAGAGAAAAAGAAGGCTGGTTTGACTAATTTTAATATAGGTGTTTTAAGTATCAATAACTAGAATATATAGGCAAAAATATGGCACATACTGTAGAAAGTTTATCAAAATTACTCAAAAAAACACCTGACCAGGTTTTATCTATTTTATCTGGGGCAGGCATTTCAGGAAAAACAGTTGAATCGAATATTTCGGCAGATGAGAGGCAGGTTCTAATGTCTAGCTTGAGTAAGCGCTCCAGCACTAAGTCAAGTATTTCTGTATCTAGGAAAACAACAAAACCTGCTTCTAATACATCCTCTTCCGGTGGCGTAAAGATTCAGGTGAAAAAGAAACGTGAGGTTCCTCAGGCTGCTCCAACTGAACAGGTTGACGACGCTGCAATATTAAAAGCAAAAGAAGCTTTGGAGGCTGGAAAAATTGCGGAAGAAAAAGATGAGCAGCATGACGCGAAAAGAAATGACATGGTTCGTCAGCAAAAAATTAAAAATGAAGAGCAGTTGGCTCAAAAAACACAAAAAGAATTAACTGAAAAGGAAGTGCAGGATAAAAAAGAGAAGGAAAAATTAGAGGCAGAAAAATCAAATGATTCAAAGAAGAGCCCTAAGAGACTAAGGTCTACTCCATCCCCAGCATCAAATAGAAAACAGCTTCACGTTGCTAGACATAATCCAAATCGAAAACTTAAGAAAAAAGAAAGAACACATATTTCTCAGAAAACTCAGGATGAGCAGGCGCAGCATGGCTTTCATATGCCAGTTGAGCCCGTAAAGCATGAAATTTTAATCCCAGAAACTATTAAAATATCTGAGTTAGCGATCAAAATGACGACTAAAGCAGGTGAAGTACTAAAGGTCATGATGGGTATGGGCGTTATGGCCACCCTTAATGACGTAATCGATCAAGATACAGCGATGCTTGTGGTAGAGGAGATGGGGCATACGCCTGTTGCAAGTAGTGAGGAGACAGTTGAAGATACTTTAGTTCAAGAGACATATGATGACGAAGACTCTGCACCAAGACCTCCAATAGTAACTATTATGGGCCATGTCGATCATGGAAAAACATCACTTCTAGACTATATTAGAAAGTCGAAAGTAGCCTCTGCTGAGGCGGGTGGAATTACTCAACATATCGGCGCATACCAAGTTGAACAAAAGGGAAATTTAATTACTTTTATTGATACTCCAGGCCATGCAGCGTTTTCAAAAATGCGTCTTCGCGGAGCAACCGCAACTGATATTGTAATTCTTGTAGTCGCAGCAGATGACGGCGTTATGCCCCAAACTATTGAATCCATTAAGCATGCTAAGGCTTCAAATGTTCCTATTATTGTGGCTATTAACAAGATAGATAAAGAAGGTGCAGATCTTGATAAAGTGAAGCAAGTGCTTTCAACACATGACGTTATTTCTGATGAATGGGGCGGCGATGTTTTAATGGTTGGAGTTTCAGCCCTCACAGGGGCAGGTATTGATGAGCTTTTAGAAAGTATATCTTTAACGGCAGAAATGTCAGAAATTAAGGCTGTTGTTGATAAGCCAGCGAGTGGCGTAGTTCTTGAGGCTCGCTTAGATAAAGGACGCGGAAAAGTAACTACTATACTTGTTCAGTCAGGCACACTTAAGAAAGGTGACATTGTTATTGCGGGCCAAGAGTATGGAAAAGTTAAGCAAATTATTGATGATAATGGTAAGCCAATTAATAAGGCAGGGCCATCAACACCAGTTGAAATTTTAGGTCTATCAGGTGTCCCAGACTCTGGAGCTGAGGTTCTTGTTGTGGCTAGTGAGCGCAAGGCAAGAGAGGTAGCAGACTTTAGAAAGTCAAAAGATAGAGAGTCCAAGCTTCAAAAGCAGCAAGCTGAAAAGATGGATAACTTCTTCGCCACTATGGAAGAGGGTGAAATTTCTACAGTTAATGTGATAATTAAATCAGATGTACGTGGCTCAGCACAGGCCTTGGTTGAGGCTTTAGAAGAGCTCTCGACTGATGAAGTTAAAGTGAAAGTTGTATCTTCAGGCGTAGGAGCAATTAATAATACCGATATTTCTTTGGCCAGCGCTTCAGAAGCCGTTGTTCTTGGTTTCAATGTTAGGGCAGACTCTGTTGCTAAGAAGGCTGCTGATACTGAAGGTGTTAAAATTGAGTATTACAGTATTATTTATAATTTAATTGATGATATTAAAGCAATTATGGGCGGTTTATTAAGTCCAGAATTAAGTGAAAATATTATTGGAATTGCGGGCGTTAAAGATGTCTTTAGATCGCCTAAGTTTGGTGATATTGCGGGCTGTATGGTTGAAGAGGGAGTTGTAAGGAAAGATAGCCCAATTCGTGTGTTGCGAGAGAGTGTTGTAATTTATGAAGGTGAGCTAGAGTCGCTAAGGCGCTTTAAAGATGATGTAAAAGAAGTTAAGTCTGGTACTGAATGTGGAATTGGAGTTTTAAATTACAAAGACGTTCAGCCTGGAGATCAAATTGAAGTATTTGAGCGTATAGAGCGCGCTAGAACATTATAGGACAGAGATTCTAAATGGCACAACAAATAAGTTTTAGGACCGAAAGAGTAAACGAACTTATTAAGCGTGAACTCGTCCTCTTGTTATCGAAGGAAACGAAAGATCCTAGGCTCCAAGAGGTTGTTATTACTGACGTCATTGTTACTCGTGATTTAACCAGCGCAAAAGTTTTTTTCTCAGTCGAAGAGCTTTCTCAGAAATCTGTCGCAGCTTTGCTTAATAAGGCTAGTGGTTTTTTTAGAAAATCTTTATCAAAAACTTTAGACTTAAGGCATACCCCATCACTAAACTTTATTTATGATACAGCTCCAAATGCTGGAGCTAGAATGGATGATCTCTTAAGTAAAATTTAAACCCATAAATAATGTCTAAACGCAACCCAAAAGGTAGAGACATCAACGGAGTTTTACTTCTTGATAAAGCTAGTGGCCACAGTTCCAATACTGTCCTGCAAGATGTAAAACGTTTGTTCGATGCTAATAAGGCTGGACATACTGGAAGTCTTGACCCTCTTGCAAGTGGACTCTTGCCAATCTGTTTAGGGCAAGCAACAAAAGTTGCACAGTTCTTGTTGAATGGCGATAAGCGCTATTTTGTGCGTGGTAAATTAGGCCAAATAAGTGACACGGGAGACTCAGATGGCCAGGTCGTTGATTTTGGTTCCTCAAAAGGAGTTAATGAGCAAGCCATCAAAAATGTTTTGTTAGATTTTGCAGGCAGTATCAATCAAGTTCCGCCGATGTACTCTGCACTTAAGAGAAACGGAACGCCTCTTTATAAACTTGCAAGAAAAGGCATTGAGGTTGAAAGAGAAGCCAGGCCAGTTAAAATTCATGAGATAAAGTTCAAAGGCTTTGAAGAGGAAATTTTAAGCCTAGAAGTTTCGTGTTCAAAAGGCACGTATATTCGAACCTTGATTGAAGATATAGGAGAATCGTTAGGGTGTGGTGGGCATGTTATTGAGCTAAGAAGAATTGGGTTCACTCATTTTGATATACCTCAAGCCAGAACTTTTGAGGAGCTAGTGGAACTAAAAAATAAAGGTTTAAGCGAACTTGATTCAACTCTTCTTTGCGCGGATGAAATGCTACCAAACCTTAAAGGGCTTTATTTGGATGCTGAACAAACACTTGATATTAAGCACGGAAGAAAGGTTCAGTTTTCTGGTCTAGATGTTGGGCAAAAAATTAAGCTTTATGACGAAAAAAAACAGTTTATTGGTATTGGTGAGAATAATGTCTTATCTGAAGTTTGGCCTAAAAGGGTTTTTGTTTGAGAGGAAAATTTTTCAAGCTTAGTTTTTAAAAGGAGTAGTTATGAAAGTTTTAATAATAGGCTCTGGTGGCCGTGAACATGCGTTAGCTTGGCAGTGCTCTTTATTTGATGAAGTAGAGCATGTATTTGTAGCACCTGGAAATGCTGGCACAGACTTAGAGAAAAAAATATCAAATATTACTATAGACCCTGAAAATATCCCAGCGCTAATTTCGTTTGCTAAAAGTGAGTTTATAGACATTACAATTGTTGGGCCAGAGGCTCCTTTGGTTATGGGCATAGTTGATGATTTCCAAGAGGAAGGACTGGCAATATTTGGACCTTCAAAACTAGCATCTCAATTAGAGGGATCAAAAGCATTCTCTAAGGATTTTATGCATAGAAACAATATTCCAACAGCATTTTATAAGGTCTTCACTGAATCCAAGCTTGCAATTAAATATGTCAAAGAGATGGTCACGCCTATTGTTATAAAGGCGGATGGACTAGCTGCTGGAAAAGGAGTAATTATTGCAAATACTCTAAATGAAGCAACACTTGCTATTAATGATATGCTTGAAGGAAATCGATTTGGAGAGGCTGGATCAAGAGTAGTAATAGAAGAGTTTTTAATGGGTGAAGAGGCAAGTTTTATAGTTATGGTTGATGGAAGTAATATACTTCCAATGGCTACATCACAGGACCATAAGGCAAGAGATAATGGTGATAAGGGTCCAAATACTGGAGGGATGGGGGCGTACTCACCAGCACCAATAGTAAGCCCTTTAGTTTTTGATGATGTAATGGAAAAAATTATTAAACCAACCGTTGAGGCTATGAAAGCCGAGGGCATGCCATACACTGGTTTTTTATATGCGGGACTTATGGTCGATGATAAAGGCATGACAAAAGTACTCGAGTACAACTGTAGATTTGGAGATCCTGAAACGCAGCCAATAATGATGCGCTTGAAATCTAATTTAGCTAAATTATGTATTTCAGCAACTCAGGGTAATTTGGATTCAGAAAAAGCTGAATGGGATGAGAGGACTTCTTTGGGCGTTGTAATGGCTGCTTCTGGGTATCCAGAGGCTTATAAAAAAGGAGAAATAATTAATCTTCCTATAGAAGAATCTAACTCTAAAATCTTTCATGCTGGAACAAGGTTAGATGCAGGTAATATTACCAGTAATGGTGGGCGAGTTCTTTGCGCAACTGCATTAGGCGTGGACATTAAAGAGGCACAAGAAAAAGCTTATCAGCTTATTAATTCAGTAAGTTGGGAAGGGGGCTACTTTAGAACTGACATTGGCTTTAAAGGTATATAGGGTGCTTAACATTATTGGCGTAGATGAAGCTGGAAGAGGCCCTTTAGTTGGGAATGTTGTGGCAGCAGCAGTAATTTTTCCTGTTAATTTTTATATTGAGGGTCTCACTGACTCTAAGAAATTAACAGAAAAAAAACGTGAAGATTTCTACTGCCAGATTACTAACCAGTGCTTTTGGTCAGTGGCTGAGGCTAGCAGCATTGAAATTGATGAGATCAATATATTGCAAGCAACAATGCTTGCGATGACAAGAGCAATAAATAGTTTACAGCACCAGCTGTTAAGTCAAAATCAAGATGAGATATTTCAAGTTCTTGTTGATGGAAATCGTTGTCCAGATGTTGATAATTGCCGTGCAATAGTTAAAGGAGATTTGACTGAGCCCGTTATTTCGGCCGCATCAGTTATTGCAAAGGTTACAAGAGACAGGCAAATGAAGGAACTGGACTTAAGGTTTCCTGAGTACGGGTTTAAAAACCACAAAGGATATGGCACGAAAGAGCACCTTATTGCCTTATCAAATCATGGCCCAATTGATGGACAGCATCGATTCACTTTTCGGCCAATAAAAAACCTTTAGTTTGTTTCTAGTTCGTAGATTTGTTGCTGTAATTCATTTTGAGCAGCTTCAAGCTCTGCTTTTTTTGCTTCAAGAATAGCTCTTTTCTCTGCCTCTTCTTTTTTCTTGTTATCCTTTTCAATTTCTGCTGCAGGTTTTGTTGCTAGATAGTTAAAAAGTTTAACAACTTGTTTTACATTTTTTGCTTTACTAGCAACATTGGTAGCATGTTCTGCTTCCCTTTTTGTTACAGATCCCATTAAGTAGACTGTTGCCCTTTCAGTAAGAACAGAAACATGAGCCGGATGAAATACTTCTTGATCAAGGAATAGAGCCTCTATCTGAACTGAAATTACTCCGTCTCTAGCGCGATTTAAGTAGCTACTATTTGGCATCACTGCTACTTCATTAATCAGTTGGCTCATCTTTGGCGCTCTTTTCTTAACTGTTTCCTCAAGATAGCTTTTAAGATCATCAGTTGGCACTTCACCAACCATTAATACTGATTTGTTATAGACATTAAAGTTAATATGCGTATCTTCTAGCATGGAATCTTTACTGACAATGTTCCCTAAATTCATATAAAGAGTTTTGTCATCCAAAATTTCACCCATTGTGCGGCGATCATTAGACATTGTGGCAACAGTAGTAACTGCTGCAGCGCCTTGAACTATTGGAACGCATGAACTTAAGATATTGGATGATATGAGAAGTGCAGATAATATAATTACTTTTTTCATTAATACTCCTTGTTTCTAGTTAGCCAAAGTTTCAAAAAAAGATATGTCTGTATTTTAAAGTAGTATCAGTATTTATTAAAGCTAAAGACATAGATAAATTTTGATAATAATGCAAGTTAATAAAGCATAATGGTAATAAAATATATGAACCTTGGTTAAGACTTTAAAATGATAGGAAAGCTTTTTATTGTAGCAACTCCAATTGGCAATTTGAATGATATTACTTATAGGGCAATCGAAACACTAAAGAATGTCGATATAGTTTTAGCTGAAGATACCAGACATAGCAAAAAATTATTTGCACACTTTGAAATTTCAACGCCCCTAAAAGCTTTTCATGAGCACAATGAGCGAGAGAAGACTGAATCTATTATTTCTGAGCTAAATTCTGGTATTTCACTTGCACTTATAAGTGATGCTGGAACCCCTTTGATAAGTGATCCAGGCTATTTTTTAGTTTCACAGGCAAAAAAAGAAGGGATTGAGGTTGTGCCTATCCCAGGACCTAGTGCAATAATTACAGCCCTTTCAGCTTCTGGCTTAGCAAGTAATAGCTTTTCGTTTTTTGGATTTCTGCCTTCAAAAAAAATTGCAAGAATTAAATATCTTCAGAATAAAATCGCCCTTAATGAGACAATTATTTTCTACGAGTCGCCTAAGCGAATATTGACAACTTTAACGGACATGTTGGAAGTATTTGGAAATGAGCGCAAGGTCTGTCTTGCTAAAGAGCTGACCAAATCCTTTGAAACAATCCGCACTGACATAATAGAGAATGTAATCGAATACCTTGCTGCTGATTTAGCGCATCAAAAAGGTGAATTTGTAATACTAATATCTTCAGCTGATAAAATAGATCTTGTTGATGCTCAAAACCAATTAGGGAAAATTTTGCCAATCCTTTGCGCTGAAATGGGCGCATCAAAAGCGGCAAAATTGGCTGCTAAAATTACTGGTATCGATAAAAAACATTGCTACAATAAGGCTATAGAGTTATGAATAATTTCTACAAACACCACATTTTTTTCTGTAACAATATTCGACAAGATGGGAAGCAGTGCTGCTCAGAAAACGGCGCGAAAGAGCTTTATCGTTACGCTAAAGACCAATGTCGTGCGAATTCTACATTGGGTAAAGGCCAATTTGGTGTTAGTGAATCCCGTTGTTTAGGTCGCTGTGAGGATGGACCCGTTGCAGTTGTTTATCCTGACAATATTTGGTATCAATACATAGATGAAGAGGATATTGACGAGATTCTTACATCTCACTTAGAGGGCGGTAAGGTGGTTGAGCGATTACTAATTAAATAGCTTTAATTATTTCTCAAGTCGATTAATGCCCTCAAGGATATATGGGTATAAGTTACTCGCTATTATCCTGATACCCTTTTTATTAGGGTGCTTATAATCGGCCTGTAAGTTCTTCTTTTCTAGAGCAACATCTTTAAGTAAAAAAGGCATAAAAATTAAGTCATATTTGGCAGCAAGTTCAGGATAAATTCCATCAAATTTAATTTTATATTCTGGCCCCATACTTTCAGGAGATTGCATTCCAGCAAGTATTACAATCGAGTTACTTTGATTAAACTTAGTGATTATTGAATCAAGGTTCTCCATTGTCAGAAATGGGTTAAGGCCCCTTAACATATCATTTGCACCAAGGCACACAACCACTATGTTTGGCTTATCTCCAAGAGACCAATCCACTCTAGATAGGCCATTTTTAGAAGTGTTTCCAGAAATACTAGCATTAATAACGCTGACTGTAAAATTGTTATCTTCAAAATTACGCATGAGCTCTGAGGCTAAATTCTCGTTTTGAGATAGCCCATATCCAGCCATCAGGCTGTCTCCATAGAGCATAATTTTGATGGGGTTTGCAGCGTAAGCACCGGTAAATAAAAATATGCATATTAAGCCAGTAAATAGTGCTTTTAGCTTTAGTTTTTTTGAGATAATCATTGCCCGAATTTTATATTAGATTAAGTGATGAGTGAAGCTATACAGTTCAATAATGTTTCGTTAAATTACGGCTCTAAAAACGATGTAGTAGAAGTTTTAAAGCGTATCAATTTTTCAGTAAACAGTGAAGAGATTATTTCTATTGTTGGGCCAAGTGGTTCAGGAAAAACATCAATCATTATGCTTGCTTCAGGCCTTGAAACTGCTACTGAAGGTTCAATTAAGATTAATAATGAAGAAATTGTTGGGCTGAAGGAAGACAGACTATCAGAAGTTAGAAGAAAAAATATTGGCATTGTTTTTCAATCCTTCTATCTAATTCCTAACCTTACCGCTATTGAGAATGTTTTATTATCACTCGAGGCAAATCAAAAATACAATCAAGATAATGATGCTAAAGCATTGCTTGCAGATTTTGGTCTCTACCATAGGCTCAATCATCTTCCTAGTGAACTTTCTGGCGGCGAGCAACAAAGAGTTGCCATTGCTCGAGCACTAATAAATAAGCCTAAAATTATTCTGGCAGATGAGCCAACTGGAAATTTAGATAGTGCTAATTCAGAAAGCATGATGGATTTGCTTTTTAATTACACCAAAAAAAGTAAAACTTCACTAGTCATGGTAACCCATGACAATCTAATAGCTGAGCGATGCG
This sequence comes from Candidatus Pseudothioglobus sp. Uisw_041, assembly GCF_048087625.1. Classification (NCBI taxonomy): domain Bacteria; kingdom Pseudomonadati; phylum Pseudomonadota; class Gammaproteobacteria; family Pseudothioglobaceae (SeqCode); genus Pseudothioglobus (SeqCode); species Candidatus Pseudothioglobus sp. Uisw_041. The sequence goes on from NZ_CP159805.1 coordinate 71,084, forward strand.
ATCGTATTATTGAAATTAAGGACGGTCAAATTGTTTGATATTCAGCAACTACGCTTAATTAATAAGTATGCAATAAGAGATTTTTCTAGAAGCTATAAAAAATTATGGGTTATCGCGAGCACCCTTTTTATTAGTTTACTCTTGCTTTCTCTGACGTTCTCCGTCAAGGAGGCTTTGAATAATGAAATTGAAGCAAACTCTAAAGAGTTATTAGGTGGCGACATTCAAATTACAAGTGGTATTGACCCGTTACCTAGTTTAGTGTTTGAAGAGTTAAAGGATTTAGGTAAAGTTAGCTCAACAATTGAGCTTGCAACCATGGTTTCAAAAAAAGGTCAGTCGCCTGTTTTTTCTGAGCTTCGGGCAGTAGATGATAACTACCCACTTTATGGCGAGATTATTACAACACCTCAGGGCGCTGCTGAAAAAATATTTTTAAATACAGAAAAGCCAACTGTTTTAATTAATGAGAGCATTCAAAACATGCTCCAAGTGGAGATTGGCGATGATGTTGTAATCATGGGTAAAAGCTTTCAAGTGGGTGGTTTGGTTTTATCAGTTCCAGACCTTGCAGAGCGAGCTGTTTTTGGTGAATTTGCTATAATTAGTAAGTCGAGTTACGATCAATTTAAGCTGAGTTCGGGCGGCAGTTTTCTTGATCACGAGTACCGCCTAAAGTTTAGTAATTCTAATCAAGAGGGCGAGCAAACTCGATTGGTTAAATCAATTATTGCCTATGATGATACTATTGAAACTAGACTTCCAGGAGAGAGTGGGCGGAGTTTAAATAGGATAATTGATAACTTTTCTAACTTTCTAAATTTAGTGTCAGTCAGCGCGATGATAATTGCGGGCATTGGAATCAGCAACACCTTGCTTTCTTTCGTTAACCAAAGAAATACTAGTATTGCGGTTAAAAAGTCGATAGGTTTTTCTTCGAATTTTATTCAACTCATGTACTTTTATGAAATTATTCTAATATTAATAGGCACATCAATTATTGCCTATTTGTTTGGGGTTTTTAGTCCTTTGTTGGCGAATGAATTTCTACCAAAATCTTTAGGAATCGATCTTCAGCCAACTGTCAGCTTGATAGGCTATCTAAATATTTTTTTCATTGGCCTATTAGTTGTTTTAATTTTTTCAATACCATCGCTGTATTCGATTAGCGAGATCAAAGCAGTTGCTTTGTTTCGTAATACTTTTCAGCCAGTAAGCCTAAACTTCTCTTTAAAGAATATTATTTTACTGGCGATTCTGGTTACAATTTTGACTACTTATTTTGTTCTTCAGACTGAGCAAAAATATTACACAGTCCTATACTTTTTAGCATTTTTTATTACGATGCTTATATTTTATGGCGTATCTAAACTGTTAATTTTCTTTCTTAGAAGGTTTCATAAATTTTCTAATAATGGCTATAGGATTGCGTATAGGAATATTGTTGCAAAAAAATCACTTGCACCTATCATGACAATATCTTTAGGCATAGGTTTAACGCTCCTTCTCACTTTGAGTTTTGTAGCCAATAATTTAAAAAAAGAAATATCAGATAGCATCCCATCGATGGCGCCAGATTTATTTTTTGTGAGCATCGATAGAGATATTAAAAGTGACTTAGAGTCTTTTATTAAAAATATGGATCCCAATGTAGCTCTTGAATTTAGCCCAATGGCGAGTGCTTCATTTATCTTCCTAAATGGAACGCCTATAGAAGAGCTTGTCTCAGAAAACAATAGATCTGCATGGGTTGTTAGGGGCGATAGGCGCATTTCATGGGCAGAAAAACCAAAGCCAGATAACCCAATTATTGAGGGTGAATGGTGGGAGCCTGGTAATGAGGATGAGATGTTCATTTCAATGGACAGTAGAGCTGCTTATGATCTAGGCATGAAGATCAATGACAAGATTACACTGAATATATTGGGCAGGGATGTCACTGGAACTCTAAAGAATTTTAGAGAGGTTGATTATCGGGATATTTCTGTTAACTTTGCAATTATTATTAATAAAGCTTTTGCTAACAAGCTCCCCTATGAATATATTGGAACGCTTAAGTCAGACCTATCCTCTAATGATATTCTGGCCCTTGTTGTCGAGAAGTTTCCTAACGTATCAGCTATAAAAGTTGATAGGATTTTGTCCCAAATTAGCGGCGTATTAAATAAGATATTTATAGCCGTAACTGGAATATCTTTAATTGTTATTGTGATTGGTTTGATAGTAATTGTCAGCGCAGTCATGGTTCAAACTACATTTAGAAGATACAATAATTTGATTTACAAAATATTAGGTGTGGATTTTCCAACGATACTTAAAGCAATGACGATAGAGTTTGCTGTTATATACTTCACCTTGATTTTCTTTGCACTATCAGTTGCAGTCTTGGGGTCATATCTTGTTGTTGAGAATACCCTTCAGCTAACTTGGAAATTTGATTTAGGGCTGACGCTTTGGATTTTATTGACAACTGCAACAGTATCTTTTGTACTTATTTTGATGGCAAATAAAAGTATCTTTAGCCCCAAAGTATATCCACTTATTCGTAATGAGTAATTGTTGGAGCTAGAAGTAATTTAAGTACTAAAGAAGAGCAAGTAGTCTTTGATTAAGGGTTTTTACTTTATCTTTTAGCTCACTTATTTTTGAGTTATTTTCAATAACATCAGTAGGAATATAATTATTTAATTGAAGGCGTTTTTCTCGACTTGTTTGAGAAAGCAGCATTATTTTTGCTTTTTCTTTATCAATATTGTCTCTCGACATTAGTCGTATCAACTGCGTTTCGGTTTCACAATCTACAACTATAGCTCTATCGAATGGCCCCCATAGTTCTTTTTCTACCAGGAGGGGTATTACTACAATCATAATCCCTTCTCTACAATCATCCATTGAAGATTTCATTTTCTGGAGTATCTTTGGATGAAGTATCTGCTCAATTTGCACTCTATTTCTTCCTTTCTTAAAGAGCTCATCACGAAGATTTTTACGATCAAGTGTCCCATCAGATAGAAGTATTGATTTTCCAAAAGCCTCTACGAGTTCTTTTAGGCCATCTGATCCTGGTAACACAACTTCCCGAGAAATAATGTCTAGGTCAATAATATAACAACCATGAATTTCTAATAAGTCACTTACTAGAGTTTTTCCTGAAGCTATTCCGCCTGTAAGGGCAATCTTAAGAACTTTCTGTTCCATTAAAATTAAGTTAAGTGCATGAAAGTAACTAAATTTTATATTGAATTCTAGCTGATACTGGAAGAATGATAATAATATGGTGCTTATTTGCTGGTTTAGCTTGACTTTTTCAAGAAAAATTTCGATAATAGGCGCTCTTTTTGGTTATGTAGCTCAGCTGGTTAGAGCACAGCATTCATAATGCTGGGGTCGGTGGTTCAAGTCCACCCATAACCACCATATCCCATAAGGCTTTAAGCTAATTCACTTAAATCAAAATAATGTTTTGGTACTCAACTGGTACTCATTAATACAGATTTCGACCCTTCTTCCTTCACCCTAATTAATCGCTAATAATTATATATTTAATAATTGTTTTCTAATTAATATGCTTTAACCAGTGGTTTAGAGAGCATACAACCAGTGGTTTAGTTAAATACTATTAAAAAACTACCATCCCTCGCATATATATTCAGACTTTGAAGGTACGGGGGACCCTCTATTGAACTCGGCTAACTATTAATAATCCCTCCCTCACAGATGAAACGAAGTTTGGTCTTTGGTTTCACCAGTCTATAATAGCCTCCATGAAAAAACTATTACTACTTCTAACATTATTCTTTTTCTCAATTCAAGGTTTCGCAGCAGGCTGTCCTGATGGCAGTGAGCCAGTCAAGAGTTTATCTGCGGACGGTACTTATTTTGTATTTGAGTGTAACAATAATACTCAAAACAGTTCATCGGCTAATCAAAACTACGACATAACTATTGTCAACAAATCAAGCTTTCCAACAAAAACTTTACAGGAGTGGGCTGATTCTGCTAGTTCTAAAATGGCTTCACGTGAGTCAGATATATTGGTTCTTTTGTATGATGTTGGGCAAGTAATTAACCCAGTTAAAAATTTATATGGAAGCTTTCGTCTTCACCAAGTATTAATGTCTCCAAAAGAAATCAATGAAAGTAAAAAGTTAATTGAAGACTGGTTTATAAATTCAGGCTGTTCTGGTGGCGCTGATTATGGCCTTATGAATGACATTAAAGTGGGCTTAGATAAAGGATTAGACTGGTCATCCCAATGGACTCTTTGCACTAATAAACGACTAATCGTAATGGCCCTTCCTGAGGAGATGAGAAGTAACCCAAATGGCCAAGATGCTATTTTTATTGATATCCAAGGTTTTCTTCAACACGAGCTCTATCATGCTTTTCAGCATGACTTAGCAAATACAGGTGAGTGCAGAAATAGGAGAGATAAAAAGAATAGTAACAGTAGCTGGATGATTGAAGGTGGAGCTAGATACTTTGCTGAACGCTTACTCCCATTCCCAAAAGCTGACTTTAAAGATTTAATTCTTCGACCAATCTATGAAAACAAAATGGTTTTAGGTGATGCAGAGGACGTCGTTGGCGCAGCAATACTTTTGTTGATGATAGAAAGAGGGTTAATTAATGAAAGTGAAATTATGGATGGTAGTTTATTTCATGATTGTGCGAGAGAGTTAAAATTTGACAAAAATAGCGATGAAATGAAATTTGTATTAAGTAATTGGAACAATGAAGAATATGAATTTTCACCAGAAATTTTATTAGATTATGATGCTTCAAAAGCAACTACGAATGAATCATTCCCAACAGTTGATTACAACACAAACGTCAAAGAACTATGTCAGGGACATATTGCAGCAAATTGGAAGGGTTACATGGAGCATAATTCTAGTGGTTACTTTTTTGCAGTTGTGGGAGAAGATGGTCGCTGTGAACACGGTGTTGGGAGAACTAAAGAAGACGCATTTAATGAGTGTACAAAATGGCAGGAAGAAAACAATATTGTTGGAACCTGTGAACTTTATGGTGAAGCAGGTGAGGTAGTTTGGGATGGCTCAGTTTGGGATGACTCTGTAAAGGCATCGAAGTCAGCTTCCAAAGAAGTATCCACCCTAGAGACAAATGAGTCAGTAGATTATGTTGAAAGACTTAAGCAAGTCAAAGCACTTCTAGACTCAGGAATTATCAATCAAGATGATTTTGAGAAAATGAAACAAAAGATTATTGATACCATGAACTAATCTACCATCCCTCGCATATATATTCAGACTTTGATACCTAGTGGGGGAGGCTCATTGAACTCGGCTAACTATTAATATTACCTCCCTCATAGATGAAACGAAGTTTGGACTTAGTAGTTTTGTACTTTAGTTAGTTGCTATGGTCTAATATTACAGAGCCAACTTTAGTATCTACAGAAACAATCCCTTGAATAGCGTCCATTACTTTATTTTTTGCAGCAGTTGCTCTTTCCATTGCTTCATTATTCTCATATAAAGTTATAGATATGTTGACGTTGCCTTCAGACTTAACTGCTATCAATTGCTCTGCTTCTGGAAAGTCACTTGGTGCATTTGGAACGTAGGCTGCAGCAGCAATATCTGCCGCTTCATTTGATTCAAAGGTTACTGTTGTAATTCTTGCTACTGACATTAGCACTCCTAGTATTGTTTTTAAAGAAAATTAATTATAGTGCAAAAAAGAACTCCCTCTCAGATGAAACGAAGTTTGGACTTTAGTCCAAGTCAGAATTAATCTAATACCATCTAACCATTCCAATAACTCCTGCTGTTGCGTAAAAGAACTGAAGAAAAAGTATCCCTTTATGCTTTCCTAGGTAAGCCCAAAATCCAATTGAAAAGGCTGACACTAACAATAAAAGAAAGCCAGTAAATTCGACTCCAATATTCAATGCCACCATCATTGAATACATTATTGCTGTTACAACTCCAAACCATTCTAGAACTTTACTTTTCATAATGCTACCCCTGAGTTTGCTTATTAACTTGTATTTGCCAAAGTCTCGCATATTGTCCATTAAGATCAAGCAGCTGTTGATGCTTGCCTTGCTCGACAATAGTGCCATTACCAAGCACAATAATTTGATCGGCATCGACAATGGTGGAAAGGCGATGAGCAATCACCAGAGTTGTGTGCTTATGCGCTAAACTCGCTAACGCCTTTTGTACCATTTTTTCCGAATATGAATCAAGCGCAGAAGTGGCCTCATCAAAAATCAATATCGTTGGATTTTTTAACAGCACTCGTGCAATCGCTAGGCGCTGCTTTTCACCGCCTGAGAGCTTCAAGCCTCTCTCGCCAACCAGCGTGTCATAACCTTGCGGCAAGGAGTCAATAAAACTGTCAATAAAACTGAGCTTCGCTGCCTGTTTGACTTCGGCTTCGGTTGCACCCGCACGACCGTAAGCAATATTGTAATAAATGCTTTCATTAAACATCACTGGATCTTGGGGTACGACGCCCATCGAGCCGCGCACCGAGTCTTGGGTGAATTGTTTAATATCTTGCTGATCAATGCATATTTCACCACTAGATATATCGTAAAAACGAAAGAGCAGCTTAGCAAGTGTTGATTTGCCTGCCCCAGAAGGACCGACAATCGCTACTTTTTGCCCCGGCTTAAGAACAAAGTTAATATTGCTTAGCACCTCCTGCTTGCCAGCATAAGCAAAAGAGACGTTATTAAATTTAACCTCACCTTGGGTGACTTTGAGTTCTGACGCATTAGCAACATCGGTGACTTTGGAGGAGCGATCCAATAGGTCAAACATATTATTCATATCGATGAAATTATGTTTAATTTGACGATAAATAATGCCCAAACCACCGAGCGGAATAAAGAGCTGTAAGAGGAGTGCTTGAATCATAATAAGGTCGCCTAAGCTAAGGCTCTTATCGACTACACCTTGTGCTGCCATAATCAAAACAATGGTCACACCGCAAGCAATCACTGCGCCTTGGACAAAATTAAGTGCTGTCATGGAGGTAAAGCTCTTGGTAGCCAGATCTTCCCAGCGCTGCATCGTCTCTCCGTAACGATCGACTTCAAATTTTTCTTGATTGAAGTATTTGACGGTCTCATAATTAATCAAACTATCGACTGCATTGGTATTGGCTTCGGATTGCATATCGTTCATTTGGTAGCGATACTTCATCCGCCAAGTGGTAATGGCCAACGTTAACGTAACATAAAAGAACACAGTTAATAAAGAGACGCCAGCAAAAAGAAGGTTATAATTTAGCCATAAAATGCCGATTACTAAACATATCTCAAATAATGAAGGCAGAATGTTAAAGACAAAAATGGAGAGTAAGGTGGAGACGCTTAGAGTGCCCCGGTCAATATCACGGGTAATACCGCCAATGCGACGATCTAAATGAAAGGATAAATCTAAAGTGTGTAAATGCCTAAAGACGCCAAGTGCAATCAGATTCATTGCGTGATAACGAACTTTGGCAAAAATGGCATCACGAAGCTCATTAAACAGTGAACTTGCCAATCGTAAAAGGCCGTAAGCAAGGAGCATGCCAAGCGGCAACACCAAGACTAAATTAGTCTGATCAAGTCCATCAACGATCTCTCTCAGCGCAAGGGGAACACCAACATTAGCCAATTTCGCTAACATTAAAAAACTAACAGACCAAATAACACGGGCTCGCATTTTGAGTAAATACGGCAAGAGCTTTTTTAAAACCTTAATATCCCTGGTTTTAAAATCGTAAGCCTTAGTTTGGTTACTGCTTGAGCTCATTGAGTGTGGCTTTAGTTATAAAAGACTAAAAAACAACATTATCACGTTTATTTGATTATTGATGGAGATATTATCCCCCTCAGTCATTTAAAGAAATTTTGACCTTTTTAGTGGCATAAATATTTATCTAAAAAACTCCTAATCTACACCTACCCCTTAACGTATTATTTATAATTACTCGTATGATTAAAATATATTTATCTTTGTTCTTAAGCAGTATTGTAAGTCTTTCACATGCAAATTATTTGGATGATTGGACGGATGAGGACCTCTGCAGATGGATGGATGCAGCTTTAATTCCTGAGCATATTTCAGAAGAGATTTATACGAGAAAGACTATATGCCTTAACGATTCTGAGGCTATTGAGTTAACAAGTCAAGCCACCTATATTAATGAAAATGGTACTGTTTTTCCTTCGCCTAAGCCTTCTGTAAAAGCAAATATGGGTAGTGGTTTGCGTTTTAGATTCACCTATAAGATAACTTTATGAAGAAACCTCGACTATGAGTTGGTGGACATCAGTTTTAGGCGGGGCGCTAGGCTATATGATTGGTGGCCCACTTGGTGCGATGCTTGGTGTTGCATTCGCGGGTAACCTTTCAAAAGGTAAGTCTAATTTCCGTGGATCTGCTTCAGATTATCGGCCCGGTGATCAACAGCGCGTTCAAGCAGCATTTTTTAGTAGTGTATTTTCAGTTATGGGATACATTGCCAAAGTAGATGGTAAAGTCTCAAAGTCTGAAATTCTGCTAGCTCAGCAAGTTATGCAGCACATGCAGTTATCTGAAGATATGCAAAAAGCTGCAAAAGAGCTCTTTAACCAAGGCAAACAAAATGATTTTAACCTTGACGAGGTGCTTGAGCAGTTTCGCACCGAATCTCATAGGCGCACCCACCTAGTCCGGATGTTTTTAGAGATTCAAATTCAAGCTACATATGCAGATGGTGTGTTCGATGATAAAGAGTATGACGCTCTTAAATATATTGCTAATAAACTGCGCTTCCCTATTCCTGAATTAGAGCGACTTATTCAGCAGTTTTCTATTGCGAGTGGCAAATCTAGCAAACTAACAATCGATGATGCATACGTCATATTAGGTGCTGATAAAAACTTAACTGATAAGGAGCTTAAAACAGCTTATAGGCGATTATTATCTCAGCATCACCCAGATAAGTTAGTTGCTAAAGGCCTGCCTGAAGAAATGACAAAGATGGCGAATGAAAAAACCCAGGAAATTATTAGTGCTTATGAGCTGATAAAAAAACATCGAGGCTCTAGTTAACTGTATCTCAATTTTTGTTGTAGAGTTAATAATTATTCATATTAGGTTTTAATATCATTTAAAAATGAAATAAAATCTTAGTCATAAAGCTAAGCAAAAACGCAGAGTAACTAATCACATGGCAAGAGGACAAAAATCATTTAAGCATTCTAATAATGGTCCAGCAGTTACCGATGATGAAATTTATATGATGGTAATGCTTTATACCTACCAACATAAAAGCATTGATTATCTTGCTCGGAAATTTAACGTCAGCTCTCCTGTAGCTAAAGAAATTATCATTCGAAGTCGTTTTGGCGGGGCTTGTGGCTAAGGTAAATATACTGCCACTAATTATTTTTATTCTTGCAGGCCAAGTCTATGCAGACAAAAATGATTTATTCCTTGAGGGATTAGAGGGGGTTGTCAGGATTGATTTTTCCGATGGAAGTATTTATAAAGGACAAGTTGATGAATGCTTAATTGAATTGACTAAAGCAACCTGTATGTCTGGGATGGGGGTTTATGACTCCATAGATGGCTCAAAATATTTTGGAAGTTTTAAGGGTAATAAGCCCAATGGTAGTGGTTTATTTAGACATCTAGACGGCCAAACCTATGAGGGAAATTTTAAAGATGGTGCTATTCATGGCAAAGGCATTATGACCTACTCAGATGGCAGAAGGTATGAGGGTGACTACAAAAATAATATACGCAATGGCAATGGCATCATGACCTATCCTGATGGCCGAAGGTATGAGGGCGGCTTTAAAAATAATATGCGCAATGGTTTTGGCGTCATGACCTATCAAGATAGAGGGAAATATGAAGAGGGCAGTAGCTATGAAGGAGAGTGGTTAGATGACGAGCGAAATGGCCAGGGAATTATGATTTATTCAAATGATGGTAGGCGCTTGAAAGGAGAGTTTAAGGATAATGTTTTTATTAACTATAATTAGAGCTTATAGGATAATTTGGAGATGAGCTAGTGGACATAAAAATTATATATTTTGATTTACCTTTTTGGCGTGCTGAAATATCAAGACTACCTCTGTTCATAGCAAATATAGACTTTGAAGACTTCAGGCCAAGTGATGAGGAGTGGGATTATGCTAAAGAGAATGGGAAAATGAAGGACGGCACAAAAATCCCATTTAGTGAACTACCCGTTCTATCTATAAATGGTGAAAGCATTGCGCAAACAATGGCAATTGCAAGAATATGTGGCAAGCTTGGCGGAATGTATCCAGAGGATATTATTGAGGCGGGCAAGGTCGATCAAATCGTTGTTGCTGTTGAAAATATTAATGCACTTTTAAGTCCCTCAATGAAAGAAAGTGATCCATTAAAAAAGAAGGCAATGCGAAAAGAGTTGACCTCTAATGAACTGCCAACATACTTTGGTTATTTACAAGATATTTTAGATGCCAATCATTCAGGTTGGTTTGTTGGAGACACTATGACTATTGCTGACCTTGCAGTTTGGAGTCTTTTAGGATGGATCGCTTCGGGCGTTATTGATGGTATCTCAGCGGAGGTTGTTCGCCCATTTGATGGCTTGGTCAGACTATACAACGAGATCAATAAAAATCCACGCGTCAGAGCCTGGAAAATTAAGACCTATGACCACGATAAAGTTCGAGATGATGAGTATAGCTTTGGCGTTCCAGACAGCATATAAAGTGAGCTAATTGAGCTTTCTCGAGTCATCAAGGTAGGAGAGCTTATTACGCACTGATGATATTTCAGCGGTGTTGATCTCTACTGTGATAACTTTTTCAGTTGTTCCAGCGTTTACAACATCAAGCCCATCTGGCCCAATAATTTTGCTCTCACCCATAAAATTGATGCCATTTAAGCTTCCAGTAGAGTTGGCATAAATCACATATATTCCGTTCTCAAATGCCCTAGTTCTGCAATTATAAAGAGCTGCAGCTGGCCAAAGGGATGACTGGCCGGTTGGAGCGATAATCAATTCAACGTCTTGTAGAGCTAATTTACGAATTATCTCTGGAAACTCTAGCTCATAACAAATGACGATCGCAGACTTTATCCCGTTGACCATAATGATCGAACTCTTGCTGCCTGGTTTAAATATCTTTGATTCATCGGCAGTAGGCGGCAGCATTTTTTTGCGATGGTTTGCAAGAGACAGGCCCTTACTATCAAAATACTGAGCTGAGTTAAACAGACTGTTTTTGACCACTTCTGGATATCCATAAAGAATGGCAGTTGAATACTTTTTTGCAAGTAGGCTTATTTTGTTTGCGAACTCACCATCACTCTGCTCACAAAACTCTTTGATTTTCTCAAAGCTCCCGTACCCCGAAAGAAATAGCTCAGGGCAAACGATTAAATCTAGCCCATCAGTTTGCTGTAATTTTTCCTCTAGCCTTTGAATCCTTTTTAAAGGATTTTCATCGCGCATTTTGTATTGAAATATGCCTGCATTAATTTTCATTTTTTTCTCGCGATTTACGAATTTTCTTAATCCAATTATAGGGCTTTATAATAATCCAATATATCCATACAGGCGCAACAACGATATAGAATATATGCCAATAAACGTTATAAAGATCAAACCAACTGATGAATATTTGATTATTTAGTTTTGAGTATGTTGTCGCAATGAAAAACGAAAACAGTATCCAAAAGATACTGAAGTAAAAACTAATTCTTGTTTTTAATGAGAAACTTATCATCAGAAATGATTGCACTATATAACCTTAAGGTAACTATAATTTAATTTGCAAATTTATAGAGACTTTCGATGATAAAAACATTACAGATAAGCGAGAAAGAGGCCTGGGATTTGGCATTTAATGCCTTAATAAATAACCAGACTTCTGATGATAATGCAAGAGAAGTTGCTGACGCCTTAATCAACGCTGAGTTTGATGGACAGGCTGGGCACGGCTTATCGCGAATACCTTCTTACGTTGAGCAGGTGTTGTCTGGTAAGGTTGCTGGTAATGTATCTCCCTCACTTCTAAGTTCAAAGGGGAGCGTCATTCGAGTTGATGCCAATCATGGCTTTGCTTTTCCTGCGATCTCATTAGCCCTCAGTGAAATAACAAAGACTTGCAAGAGCTTTGGTATTGCAGCTGCAAGCATTTCTCGCTCGCATCACTTTGGTCAGGCTGGAAGGCATGTTGAAAGACTTGCTGAAGATGGGCTTATTGGTTTAATGTTCGGTAATACCCCTAAGGCGATTCCGCCTTGGGGTGGAACGAAACCCTTGTTTGGAACAAACCCAATCGCATTTGCCTCGCCAAGAGAAACTGCTGCTCCATTAGTCATTGATATGAGCTTAAGTAAGGTAGCACGCGGCAAGGTTATGGTGGCCAATCAACTCAATGAGAAAATTCCAGAGGGCTGGGCAATTGATCAAGATGGCAGACCAACAACCGATGCAAAAAAAGCACTTGAGGGGGCAATGCTTCCAATTGGAGATGCCAAGGGGAGTGCTCTAGCACTGATGGTAGAGATGCTTGCAGCTGGGCTTACCGGTTCAAACTTTGGCTTTGAGGCGAGTTCTTTTCTTAATGCTGAAGGTGATTCACCGGGTGTTGGTCAGCTGATTATTGCAATTGACCCTAGTTTTTTCTCTGGAGAGAGTTTTGGTGAGCGAACTGAAACCCTAGTAGGTGCAATCCTTGATCAGCCCTCAACAAGGCTTCCAGGTGATAAGCGCATTGAAAAGAGGAAGGTACGAGAGATGTCACAAACCATCACCATCTCCAAGGACCTTTATGAAAAAATTGAGGTATTAATCCATTAGTTTTATTGACTTATGAGTTTTTATAGTTCATTTTGAATTATAGACCTAATGCACCTTTAACTATATAATTGGCATCTTACAAATTTATCATTACAAGGAAGCATGATATGAGTTTTTCAAATTCAAATCTAACCAAGACCGCGCTGAGCGCACTCTTAACCATGTCACTCGGTTTTTCCCTGAGCGTCAGCGCGGATGACTCAGAGCAAATTAAGTCTACGCTGATGAGCAGAATGACCAGTTCGACTGGCTCGTTTATCTCAACAGGTATTGGCGCACTACTGAGCCCCAACTTTAATACCGTTGAGGTTAGCACTAACCTTAAAGAGGGTGACTCATCGGTTGACATTGGCGTCCTTAGAGCTTTTGGTGACAACCCAAACTCATTTATCTTTAATCAGATCAATCTTAATCGTTTTGATGATAGAACCACTTTAAACCTTGGTCTAGGCTATAGAAGACTCAACGCTGACGAGACTTGGATGGGCGGCGTTAACGCATTTTACGATCACGAGTTCCCGAACGATCACAAACGTAACGGCGTTGGCTTTGAGCTTATTAGCTCCGCCTTTGAGGCAAGGGTGAACTCATACCACGGCACCACAGGCTACATTAAAGACAAGAGTGGTACTAACTCGAAAGCACTTGACGGCAGAGACATGGGCTTCAAGGTAGCGCTGCCTTACCTCCCCGGAATGATGTTTGGCATGAACGCAGTGCAGTGGAAGGGTATTGACGGCATGAAGGACAAGAAGAGCAGGAAGTACACGCTCGGCGGTTACCTCTCTGACAACGTCTCGATTAGCTTTGAGCGTCATGACTATAAAAACAAAGCGACTAAAGATAACAACAGCATTAACCTGAACTACACGTGGGGCTTTGGCGCACAGAATACAAGACCTAAACTCTTAGAGTTTGCAAGCTCGGCTTACGAACTTAAGAAGCTTGGCGATCAGCGCTATGACCTTGTCAAGCGTGAGAATCGAATCGTTAAGAAGAAATCTGGCGTTCTAACAGTGAGTGGGTACTAATATGAAAACATTAAACTTAAATAAAATATTACTATTAATTAGCTTATTTCTAATATCAGCTGTTTTTTCAACGGCAGCGGATGCAAGCTGTAGGTATACAGCTGCAGGATTGCTTGATGTTCAATCTGGAAGCCAACAATACCAGGTTTATGAAACTAGAGCGGGCCGGTATTCTGATGCATGTTCAGATACACCGGATGAGTATGAGTTAACGTTTTATAAGTTAGGGATTTGCACTGCTACTACTGCTGCAAATGATTTGAGCTCATGTCAATATATTGTAAATGATGCCGCTGGTGTAAACCATGTAATTGTTGCAGGCACTACTGGTGCAATGGCGATTCCAGAATTTGCAATTGATCCAGGAACATATACCCATATGGTTGTTGTTATTAGTAATAAGTTAGGTGTAAAGCACTCATTTACAGCTACAAATAGTCTTACTGGTGCAAGTTCTAGTACTGGAACGTCCTGTTGGACTTCTGTTGCTGGTCCTAGTGCTTATACGAATGAGCCCATTACAACGCCACATGGCGATACGATTGAAGATGGTATTCAATTAATTAGTTGTGGAGCTGCGGCTGCTTCGGCCCCTATTTTCTCTTATGAGGTTATCAATAAGTTAACTGGAGAGCGTTGCTCTTCTACTTGGTTAGCAAATGGTGACAGATATCAAGTTGTAGATGAAGATGATAATGTGGCAACTGTTGGAAATGGTACAGCAGAAGTCTCTCTTCTTAAGTCAACAGATGTATTTGCAACAGCTTGCACAGATGCCGCAAAAATTCTTTGGACCACAACGCTTACAACGCCTTATGTGGTGACAACAGAATCAACTTGGAAACTGAATATGAGAACAACGGATTCAGTCTCTATTGATTTTGATAGTGGTGTAGTGGACCCAGACGCTACTCCGGTAGTTGGTTCAAACAATGACATCATGAAGATGGGCGCAGACCCTGTTCAGTTGTATCTAACCGTTACCGATTAATTTTTTGGTGGATAGGAAAAGACTAGGATAGTCGAGACCTGCCACCATCAACACCGATAATTTGACCTGTAACCCAAGAACTCTCTTCGCTCAGTAGAAACTTTGCAATTGAGGCTGAGTCTTTTCCCTCACCAACTCTCTTAAGCGGATGTGCCTTAGCAAGTGCCTCAGCAACAATTGGATTCTTTAACATTGGCTGAGCAATCTTAGAGTTCGTAAGGCTTGGTGCAATACAGTTAACACGAATGTTTGGCGCAAATTCAGCAGCAAGTGTAACCGTTAACCCTTCAATTGCTGCCTTGGCAGTAGCAATAATAGTGTGGTTGGTGAAACCTTTCTGGGCAGCAACCGATGAGAATAAGACAATAGAGCCGTTACTTTTTTTAAGGTCTTCTTGAAAACCTTTAATCGACTCAATTGCCGAGTAGAGGTTTAACTTCATGCAGTTATGTAAGTCATTTTCGCTCACTCTCTTAAGCGGCTTTAAGTCTATTGATCCGACGCAGTATGCGACTCCCTTCACATCAAAGTCTGAGGTATCTGCTTTAACCTTGTCTATAAAGTTTTCTTCTAGCACGTCAGCAACAGAATAAGTGCAGCCAAGTTTTTCTGATAATGGTTTTAATTCATCCTCATTTCTAGCAATTAAATGCACTTCATGATCTGAGTTTGTAAGCTGCTCGGCAAGGCTTGATCCAATAGATCCGGTAGCACCAAAAATTAGATATTTATTTGACATATAAGTTTTTTAAATGAGTGAAAAGATAAGCTCATTATTTTAGCAACTATTAATCACTAAAGATATTATTTGGATAACTATTTTGTTTATACTTTATTAATTCTTCAAATTAATTTACTTTTATTTATGAAAAAACTATTTACTATCTTATTACTATCCATCGGCTCTATGAGCCCATCTTATGCCGACACAAAAGTTTCAGAAGAGGCAATAAGGTGCTCAGCGCTTATTTATATTCAGCTTACTAGAACAGAGATGGCCGGCCTTACTGCAGGTGAAGAAATCATGAATAGAATTTATGCCTACCACGCCATTGATGGAACGGATATGGAGATGACTAATGGTCAAATTGTTGCCGCTCAAACAGAGGCCATAACTAAGCTCACTCAAGAGTATATAAAGGGTGCTAATCTTGCAGTAGAGTACCGTCACTGCGTTTATTGGATGACAGACATTGCCAACTTTATTAATATCAGTGAGTATGTTTCTCCAGAGGATCAGACTGAAGAGGCTGAGGCTGCGGAGATGGCGCTCTTTTTATCTGCGCCGACAGAGTCCTCTGTCACAGTCTTTAAAAACCCTATCGAAACATGGGGGCAGCAGGTTGACTTAGGGTTTGCATCATGGGCTTCACAGGAGTTAAAGGTGCCCTATAAAGAAGCTATTCTAAGTAAAGTAAGTGAGAAGTTTGAGTAGATGTTTTTCCAAATATAGGTACTAAAAGAATGGATAAGAAAACCAGAGATAACGCTGCGATGATGAATGGCCTCTATTGGTGGGGCGTGCCAACGCTTTTTCGTTGTCCTCATAATCCCGAGACCGAGGGCTGCGACATTGCACTTGTTGGCGTCCCTCATAGCACTGGAAATGGGACTACTCAGCGCGATCAGCATTTGGGCCCGAGGGCAGTTAGAAATATTTCTGCTCAGGGAAGACGCGGACACCTTAAGTTTGGTATTTCTCCATGGGAGATGTGCGAAATTAGAGATTTTGGTGACGTTCCACTGCCAGAGGCAAATAACAATGAGAAGTGTATAGAGCACATTACTGAGTTTTATGACATTATTGCCAAGTCTGGAGTAAGGCCAGTTTCAATTGGGGGAGATCACTCGATTACTGGCGGAATCCTTCAGGCAATTGCAGGTCCAAAGTCCAAACTAACCAGCGGTAAGAAAGCGGTGCTTGTTCACTTTGATGCCCATACTGATGCGTTTCATCAGCTCGATCATTTTTTGGGCGCGGTTAAATCAGCTGCTCATTGGGCAAGCTACCTAGTTAGAGATGGTTTTGTTGATGCTTCAAAAAGTATTCAGGTTGGAATCAGGGGCAATACTAGAACCCTGGATTGGCTGAATTCAAGTTACGAGCTGGGCTATGAAATAATTACCAAAGACCAGTATGACGAGTACGGCGTTGAAAAATGTATTGAGATGATTCAGGAGCGTGTTGGGGATTCACCTATTTATGTGACCTTTGACTTAGACTGTTTGGACGTCACTGTGGCGCCAGGTGTTTCAAATCTTGAGCCGGCAATTGAGGGCTTTAAGATGCCGGACGTGCTTCAAATGCTGCAAGGGCTTCGTGGTAAGAATGTCATTGGTGGTGACGTAGTTTGCCTAATGCCAACGGTTGATTCGCCGAACCAAATCACAGCGCATGTTGCCAACGCGATCATGTTTGAAATAGTGTGCCTAATTGCTGATAATATTGGCAAAAAACCGTAACTTATTTTTATGTAGCTAATGATAAAGCACTGCGTATTTCTTAATTTTAAATCTGAAACAAGTGAGTCTGAGCAATTTGATATTTTTGAGGGCCTTTCAAATCTCAAGAATCAGATTGAAGGTTTAAATGATTTTGAATATGGAAATAATCTAGATTTTGAGCAAAAATCAGCCGACTTTAATTCTGGCTTTATAGCAAGTTTTGAGAATCGCCAGGCATTGCTTGAATATAACGAGCATCCAGAGCATGCCCTTCTTGGTAGTAAACTAGTTTCGATGTGTAAAGGTGGACACCAAGGGATTATTGTTTTTGATATAGAAACTTAACCCTTATAATTTTCAAGGTGAATATCTAGCGCCTTAGTAGAGATTAATGTTTCCAGCAACGCAAAAATTAAAGATGCTGACAGCATTAAAAGACCAAAACCAAAAATATAATACGCAAGAGAAATTTGCTCAATATAAAAACAAATAATTGTCATTAGGTTAAAAATAAAACTTACAATTCCAAAGACCTGCATCCTTTTAATATAAGTAACGCGCTTCTTGAGAATATCCAGTTGCTCCTCAGTATGTTTAGTCTTGGACTCATCACTACCCTCAGTTGTCATTGCCCTAATAAGGACACTGAGAGAATGAAGGCGATTTGTATAGGCTACAAATAGTAGTGAAATTGCGGGGAAAAGCAGTGCGGGTGTTGTCATATCCATAACACCCTATTTTAATTAGTAATCTACCCCAATGTACTTAAATCCTGATTTAGTAAGACTAGTTTTAAAGTTTGGTTGACTTTATTACGCTTAATAGCTGATCAATATCTTCCTCATCATTATAGATATGAGGGGATATACGGATTCCATGACTTCTAAGATCAACACTAATATTATGCTCTTTAAAATTCTTTAATATTTTCTGTTGGTTAGCCCCAAAGTCTAATATCATCGTGCCGCCTCTAATCGCCTCTTCCCTGGGTGAGACGAATTCTAAATCAAGCGCATTTGCAGTCTTTTCTATTAAGAACTGGTTGTGTTTTCTTATATTTTTTAAACCAATATTAGTAAAGTAATTTATGCTGTGAGTAGCTATGGCGTATGGCGCAATTGATGGAGTGCCTCCCCAAAATTTAAGTGCACTGTCACGGTAGCGAAAATTATGAATATCAAACTCAAATGGATTCTCATGGCTAAACCAGCCCACATCTTTAGGATTGCAAGTATCTAGGCAATCTGAGTTGACCCATAAATAAGCAGCCCCAGGGCCTCCGCATAACCACTTAACACTTGATCCAATCATAAAATCTGGGTTTAACGCCTTCAGGTCTATCGGCACAACACCTACAGATTGGGCAATGTCTAAAATAGAGATGATATTTCTAGCTCTTGCCATTGAAAGCACCTGTGAGATTGGCGACAGCTGACCCGTATTTGAGTATGCATGACTGACGAACACTAAATCAACATCCTTAGTCAGGTACTCGTCCCATACGCTTGCATTCGTTATATCAATATTGGAGGGAATAAATCTAATCTCGCAGTCTTTAGGTAGTGATTTTTTAAGGGCAAAGCCCATTCCTGGAAAGTCAATTTCACTGACCAAGATGACGCAGTTTTTCTTTTGAGCTCGGTCTAAAGACATCAGTATTTTAGTTAGTCCACTTGATAAATTAATTTGTGGGCAGAATTCAGATTGCTTTGCATTAAAGAGCTTCGCTAAGGATGCAGTAAACTCATTAATAATTCCAAGCCACTGCTCCCAAGGCTCGCTCAGTGAATTTTTCCAAGGAGTGTAAAGCTGCTCTGAAAAGTTTTTTTCAGAGGTTTTTAATGGTCTTCCAACAGAGTGATTAAGGAGATAATTTGCTTTCGTTAAAATAAAATCCTCTTTAAAGTTATGCTTATTTACTTTGCCATTAGTTGACAAGCGCTTTTTGAGGAGCGCAATATCAGCAAAGCGAGTTCGTATATCACTGCGATCAGCAGCTGCCCTTCGATCCCTTAATTTTTCAAGTGAGTCCAGTAAAACTTTTAATGGTGGACCGCTCGCGGTAATATTACTAAGTTGAGATTCTTTAAGGTCTGTTGAGGGCTGCGCTATATACTTCTCAACGAGCTGATTATGATGCTGAGTTGCAGCGTCACCATGAAGCTGACAAATTTCAAGGAACAGAGTGAGATTATCCTTGTACCACTCTTTAGAGGAAACATCAGCACTTAGAAAATCGTCCATAATGCTGGTTCTTCTCATGCAGTCTCTTAGAATACTTTGATCTTCTGGGACCATATATAGAAATTTATCAACAAGCATTTGTGAATATGCGGGCTCATTAGCAAAGCAAAGTCCAAGCAAAATATCAATGACATTTATTCCTGCAAAGTCACCTGCATTTGCTCCTCGATAGACCTGAAATCCAACATGATAGGGCTTATAGTAGGGACGAACGCAGTAAAAGAAGTCATCCACACTAAGCTTATTAAATAATGCAGCGTTAGATTCAATGACTTCTTCAAGCGCCTTTTTAACGACTACTAATAGTTCAGGACACATCGGATGCGAAATGCCTAGTGGATGCAATTTAAGTAATGCGTCAGCGGCTCTTTTATAGGCAAGAATTGCTTTAGTGTTGTAATCAAGAAATAATTTTTCAGCAGGCAGGTTTGTAAAGCTTTTATATACTCCATCAACTGCCTTATTATGTGTTGAAAGGTGCGCAGTAGCAAAGCGAGGCGTAACACCAATTGAGGCGCCTATATTCATAGCAAGTCCTGAGGCCTCTTTCAGTGGTGAAGTGGATTGTTTTGAGGGGTCGGTGATTTCATGTCTTCGACATGCCGCCATATAGAGACCAACATTACCTAATAAATCGAATGCATTATCAAAGCCTTCATCCGTATTTCCCTCGGATAAAAGTGTTTTAATTATCTCCCTGCCTTCATCCTCAAGAGCTTGCTTTAAATCGTCACCAACAGACTCAACATTAGTGCGTTCGCTTTGATTAGAGTAAAGCTCTTCAAGTTCTGAATTTAATTCAACAAAGCGATTTCTAATCCAGTAATCAAAGGTCTGCGAGTTTGGAGTCATTTCTATAGTTATTTATATAAAAAAAGGCATAATATCATTATTTATCGAGTTTTAATCACTAAAATTAACTAATAAATAGTATAATAATAGAGATATTCATTAAATTAAAGTATATTATTATTGAATATCGCTAATTTATTGGAAATTAAGAATGAATACTAATATTGATACTAAGGATTTAAGCATATTGTCTATTCTTCAGAATAGGGGAAGAATAGCTATTTCAGAGTTGGCTGCAAAATTAAATATGTCCGATACACCCTGCCTTAGAAGGGTCAAAAAACTTGAAGAGGCCGGAGTCATTAGTGGATATAGTGCAAATATAAATCCTGAAGCGATGGGCTTTAATGCAATGGTCTATGTCTTTATAAGGCTAACTGAGAATTCAAATATCAGCGCTGATTTATTTGAAAATGCAATGAAAAAATTACCAGAAGTGCTAGAGTGCTCTGTCATAACTGGCTCACATGATTATCTTTTAAAGATTATTGCAAATGATTTACTTGGCTATGAAAGTTTTGTTAAAAAATCGCTTGGTAGTTTGACGTGTATTGCCAGTATTGAATCGACGGTAGTATTAAAGCAGACATTTGCTAGAGGCGAGCTTCCAATTGAGATAATAAACTAACGAAATAACTAAGAGAGGAGATAAAATGGAAATCCAACAACTAGAACCACAATTAGAAAGTATGCAAGAAGAGTATGAAAAGGCTCAAAAATTTAAAGAGTATGTTCAAGGTATATTCATAGAGAATAACTCTCAAGAGGAGTTTAAAAGAAGAGTAGATGCAATCTTTAATGAAACATTTAAGGATGAGCGTTTATGACACTTGCTAAATATAATACGAAAAATGGCTCTCCAAATGATAGGCGCAAGAGAAAGAGAGCTTTAGAGCAAGAGTTAGAAGAGCTGCGTATTAAGAGTAGCAGTGATAAAGATCTTGATGAAGAGCTTGATCTTCTTGAAAATGAAGACAGTGAGTAAAAATAACTTTTACTTCATCCTCTGGATTCTATTTAACGTAATAGTTAGCGTTATCTTTTTGGCTCTGATCTACTAGTCAAATTTTAGTGCGTATGAGGGAGTAATAGTTTTTTCTTAATACTAATTTATAGCAGTTACTAATCCACAGCTTTGATTTGCTGGAACTGATACTTTTATTTTTTTCGGCATGCTTAACTTTAAATTGTTTACATTTTTAATAAATGTTTGTTGATCAAAGGATTCTCTAATCATTGAGTTAAACTTCTTTTCTTCACCAATGGTACTAACTGATAATCCGTTGTAATCATGTGCTGGATATACTTCGGTAGTATCAGGAAATTTAAAAAGCTTATGAATTGATTCATAAAGAGATATGGCTGAACCTCCTTGAAAATCACATCTTCCAGTACTTCGTATAAATAATGCATCACCAGTAAGAATTTTATTACCAATCTTATACGACATGCACCCTAAGGTGTGCCCTGGGGTTTCTATTGCAGTAATATCATAATTACCAATCGAAAGAATATGGCCTTCGCCCGCCATAATATCTGAACATGCTTCAGCGTCAACATTCTCAATGCCTATAACAATTTTAGCTTTAGGATAGAATTTTTTTAGAGGGCACGCACTGGTTATATGATCAGCGTGGATATGCGTTTCAATAATAAATTTTAAGTCTAGATCTAGCTCTTTTAGCAAAGCTGTATCTCTGTCAATCATAATGTCTACCGCATCAACAATTGCAGCTTCTTTAGAATCACTGTCTGCTATAAGATAGGTGAAAGTACAACTTTCTCTTTCAAATAGTTGTTTGAAAATTAAACTCATATTATTGGACTCAATATATTGGAATTAAATTATTAAATAAATATTAACACTCAACACATAAATTTAAGGTACATTATTTCGGTGTGTATATAGTAATCATACAACTTTAATTCAGATGCTGCAAGACTATCTAAAACAATAACAACATTTTGATTTATTGCTTCAAGCAGCAGAGACAATTGCGATTATTGAGGCTGAGAAAATAAGTATTGAAACATGCTCGGTTGAAGCTGTAAAAGCCTAACTTAATATTTAGGCTTTTGATAGTAATATTTTAGCTAGTAAGTTCCAAGTTTGTAGTCATCCCAAAGTTGTTGTGCAAGTGCACCAATGTATGCATCATCATTCTCTAGAGCTTGTTTAATCCAAAATCTCGACTCTAAGAAATTTATATCAGCACCCTTATCAAGTAAATACATTCTTCCAATGTTATATTGAGATGGAGCATCTCCCTGTTCAGCTGCTTTCATAAACCAACTAAAAGCAAGTTTATCATCTTGGGCAGCACCCTGACCTCTAAGATATAGGTTTGCTAAATTATATTGTGCGTTAACATTGCCTTGTTCAGCAGATTTTTTATACCACTCAATTGCTACTGCAAAATCTTGCGGTGTCCCCTTTCCATTCGCATGCATCCAAGCGAGGTTATATTGAGCTCTTTCGTGTCCATCTTCAGCAACTTGAGTCCATTCAAGCACAGCAGCTTCATAGTTACCACTGGCATATTCTCTTTGTCCATCTATGTAATCAGCAAAGGCACTATTGAGTATGGTAAGTGAGAATAGAAAAGCTACAAGAATCTTATTTTTTGACATATTTTTCCCTGAAAGTTTAAGTAGTTCTTAAGTGGTAAGCCTAATGTGCGATATATTACCATATTTGCTTAAAAATTTGCAGGTTTGAATGACTCTAATTGTATTAATTAATTAGGCAATTCACTATAGAATATATTTATTAATTTTTGCAATAGGCCATTAAAAATAATATGTTTAACGCTAAGTTTAAGATGATTAATTTTTTATTAATCTCTATTGGGCTAAGTTTCACTCAAATTGCTGCCGATGAAATTAAAGTTGCAGTTGCAAGTAATTTTTATCCAGCAATGAAAGAAGTTGTATTACAGTATGAGTTAAAAAAATATCAATCTTCTGAGAATCATAAGATAATCCTTATTTCAGGCTCTTCGGGCAAACACTACGCGCAAATTTTGAATGGCGCTCCTTTTGACATATTCTTCTCAGCTGATAAGGCAAGGCCAATTCTATTAGAAAAAAAAGGAATATCTAAGACTGGATCAAGATTCACCTACGCACTAGGTAAGCTTATTCTTTGGAGTTCATCAGATGGTTTTATAAAGAATGACGAGCGGCTTTATAATAATGATTTAAGGTTTTTAGCAATAGCTAATCCTAAAATTGCGCCGTATGGAGTAGCAGCTAGAGAGGCTCTGATATCAATGAATCTATGGGAAAATTTGCAAAGTAAGCTAGTAAGAGGTGAAAATATTGCACAGACATTTCAATTTATTAATAGTGGCAATGCTAAACTAGGATTCATTTCTTACTCACAACTTATGAATCCTAATTACCCTGTGGCTGGTTCATTTTGGGAAGTGCCCCAAACACTCTATACGCCAATAGAGCAGCAAGTAGTGCTGTTGAAGAAAAGTTCGCTTGCAAAAGACTTTTTGTCATTTATTGAATCAGATGAGTCTTTAAATATCATCTCAAAATATGGATATGACTTACCATAATGTTAAATGAATACGATCTTTCAGCCCTTCTAGTTACAATAAAGTTAGCTTCGATAACTACAGTTATTCTCATTTTAGTTGGCACCCCAATTGCATGGTGGCTTTCACAAACTCGTTTTAAATTTAAGGCAGTAATTGAAGCGATCATTGCTCTACCACTAATTCTTCCTCCTACGGTGCTGGGTTTTTATTTGCTTATGACT
Source organism: Candidatus Pseudothioglobus sp. Uisw_041 (assembly GCF_048087625.1). NCBI lineage: Bacteria > Pseudomonadati > Pseudomonadota > Gammaproteobacteria > Pseudothioglobaceae (SeqCode) > Pseudothioglobus (SeqCode) > Candidatus Pseudothioglobus sp. Uisw_041. Next base: position 95,241 of record NZ_CP159805.1, read on the forward strand.
TTGGGCACTAATGGTCCAATAGGAAATTTTTTGGAGTCACTAGGTGGAAGTTCAATCGCTTTCACATTTACTGGACTCGTTGTTGGGTCAGTTATTTATTCACTTCCTTTTGTAGTTCAGCCACTACAGAATTCTTTTGGATCTATTGGAAAGCAGCCCATGGAGGTTGCAGCAACCTTGGGCGCATCAAAACTAGATCGCTTTTTTACAGTAGCAGTCCCTTTGGCTCGCTCTGGTTTTATCACTGCAAGTGTTTTAGGCTTCGCTCACACAGTAGGAGAGTTTGGAGTTGTCCTGATGATAGGAGGCAACATTCCAAGTGAGACAGGAGTTTTATCAATAGCCATTTATGATCATGTTGAGGCAATGGAATATGGCCAGGCCCATGTTTTAGCTGGGGGCTTACTTATCTTATCTTTTGTCATGCTCCTTGTTGTGTATATCTTTAATCGCCGATTTTCTATTATGAGGAGTGATTAGTGATTGAATGTAAGATAAAAATTGATTTAGACAGCTTCATTCTTGATGCTAATTTTAGTATTCCTGATAAAGGTGTAACTGTTATTTTTGGTCCTTCAGGATCTGGCAAAACAAGTTTATTAAGAGCATTGGCGGGCCTAGAAAAGACCCGTAAGGGATTTCTAAAAATAGGCGATTCAATTTGGCAGGATAGTGAAAATTTTGTTTTAACTCATAAGCGTCAAATTGGCTATGTGTTCCAAGATACTACTTTATTTGAACACCTTAATGTTCAGGGCAACCTCGATTATGGGATTAAAAGATCGTCAAATATAGAAAAAGAATTTATAGACTCTATCCTTAATTTATTAGATATAAAAAAATTACTTAATCGATCTACAGCGCAACTCTCAGGCGGTGAAAAGCAACGAGTTGCAATTGCTAGAGCTCTACTGATTAAGCCTAAAATTTTATTAATGGATGAGCCATTATCAGCGCTTGATATTAAACGTAAACAAGAAATTCTGCCCTACCTCGATGCGCTTCATAATGATTTAGATATTCCAATTATCTATGTAACCCATTCTCCTGATGAGGCCTCAAGATTGGCTGATTATTTACTACTCCTTGATCATGGGAAGGTCATCGGGTCTGGGCCAATAAACGATATGCTCACCAGGTTTGACCTTCCAATGTCCCATGGCAGGGAAGCCACTTCATTGGTTGAAGCTAAAGTAATCAGCCGTGAAAAAGAATTTAATCTAATGCATCTAGATTTTCCAGGAGGTAAATTTTTAGTTCCAGATAATAATTTGCCAATTGGCAGTAATGTTCGTTTGAGGGTTTCAGCGCGTGATGTAAGTCTTACAAGAGAAAAGCAGACTGATACTAGTATCTTAAATATCTTTCCAGCAATAGTTGATGAAATGTCACCTGAAGGAAAGGCTCAAATTATGGTTCGGCTTAAAATAACAGAAATCACTTTACTCACGCTGATAACAAAAAAGTCCGCTAAGATCTTAAATCTAAAAAAAGGATCAAAGGTTTTTGCGCAAGTTAAAAGTGCAGCAATACTTTCGTAACAACTTTAGCTAGTTCTTTCGGCGGCCCTTAATCTTTTAATTGGCCTTTCGTCAATGAAGACATGAATAAGCGCTGTAATTGCTGCAATAATTGCAGCCCACCACCACACCTGGTTGTATGATCCTGTTGTATCAAAAAGGTATCCGCCTAGCCATACGCCTGTGAATGAGCCAATTTGGTGATTCAAAAAAACAATACCATATAAGGTGCCCATAAATCTTAATCCAAACATCTGCGCGACTAGGCCCGAAGTAGGGGGGACTGTAGCTAGCCAAAGCAACCCGGTTGCAAAGGAGAATGCGTAGATTGTAAAAGTTGAAATTGGAATTACAAGAAATAAAACAATCACAATAGACCTTGCGCCATATATAAAAGCTAGTATCCATTTTTTTGAATAAATACCTGAAAGGTGACCCGAAACTAAAGAGCCAAAAATATTACTAAGGCCAATAATTGCTAGGCTTGCTGCAGCAATTGAGCTGTCAAAACCCTTATCCGCAAGATAAGAAGGCATATGAACCGTGATAAATGCCAGCTGAAAGCCACAAACAAAAAAACCTGCAATTAAAAGCCAATAATGAATATGTCCTGATGCCTCATTAAGGGCCTCTCTGAGGTTTTGAGAGGGCTCATTATCAACATTGCTGTTCGTTTTTTCATCGCCTTTAAATACTGGCGCGAAAAGAATCATCGACAGTGCGCCTATTGCCATTATTATTAGTGCTGTTTGCCATCCATAAGCAACTAGAAATTCTCGCGCAACAGGAATAAAAAGGAATTGTCCAGCAGAGCCTGCAGCAGTTCCAACACCTAAGGCAAGTGCTCTTTTTTCTGGACTAACCATTCTCGCCATAGCAGGAAGAATAACGCCCAGACCAGTTCCGGCAATTCCCATTCCTATAAGTATTCCAGCGCCTATATGAAGACTCATAAAGCTATCTGCAGTGGCCGTCACATATAGACCTAAAGAATAAAGAATGGTCCCAACTATAACTACTCTTGCAGTTCCAAACTTATCAGCAAATGCGCCTGCAAGAGGTTGAGTTAAGCCCCAAAAAAGATTTTGCAGGGCTAATGAGAAAGCAAAGACTTCACGACCATAGCCAAAGGTTTCAGAAACTGGCTTAAGAAAAAGTCCTAGTGATGATCTAAAGCCAAAATTAATAGCCAAAAGGATGCACGCTAATGCAATTGCTAGACTTAATATTTTTTTATTTTGCATCAGATCAATATTCTTTTAACGTTGCGATAGTATAACCATAATTATTTGACGAGCCTTTATATAAGTATTAATATAGCCCACACTTGTTTTAATTAATTTTAATTAGAGAGCTATATGCGCATACTGGTTTTTCAACATGTCGACTGTGAACATCCTGGATCTTTAAGGCAGTTTTTAGCTGAGGATGGAATTGAGTGGGATGCAGTTTATTTGCATCGAGGTGATAAAATCCCAAGCTTTGATAATTATGACGCGCTTTGGGTAATGGGCGGCCCAATGGATGTCTGGGATATAGAGGAAAATCCCTGGTTGGTTGATGAAAAAGCAGCAATTAGGCATTGGGTCCGAGTCTTAGGTAAACCATATTTAGGACTATGTTTAGGCCATCAGTTGCTTGCAGATGCGCTTGGAGGAACCTGCGGCCCTCAAAAAATACCTGAAATTGGCGTTCTTGAAGTTGAACTAACTGATGAGGGAAAGTCAGATCCACTTTTCAAAGGTACAGCTCATCATCAGCAATGCCTTCAATGGCACTCTGTCAGGGTGGCACAAGCTCCAGAAGGTGCTGTTATTTTAGCTAAGTCAGATGCCTGCTCTATTCAAGCAATGCGGATAGGAGTAAACGCATGGTCAATGCAATATCATGTTGAAATAGAGTCAGATACTGTCGAAAACTGGGGCGCTATCCCTGCTTATGCAGAAGCTTTAATAAATACACTTGGCCAGGGCGCATTGTCAGATCTTAAAAAAAATACTGATGAAAATATGAGTCAATGTTTGAGTTGCGCAAAACAAATTTATAAAAACTTTATGCAAGTAATGGTTTAGTTAAATTCAAGTTTTTTACATAACAAATTTATAAAAATTTTATGGAATTAAAAGTTTAGTTGAATTCAAGTTTTTTTGTGAATTATTTCACATCTATAGATAAGTAAAATAATCATATATAACAACATCTTAAAGGTAAATTCGTTCTAAATTATCATACGAATTATTTAAATAAAATAAAATGTAAATTTAATGATTGACACCGAATTTAATTCAAGGTATCTTTCCGTTTTTTAAGTGTTTTATTTTACATCCTAGCTAAGGGGAAACTAATGAGTGATGAAGATGATTTTGACCTAAATGACTTAGATGATAAGGAATTAGTCGAGCAGATTCAAGATGATCTTTATGACGGCCTTGACGCAGAGGTCACTGAAGGCACTGAAATTTTGCTTGCTCGGGGCTGGGACGCTAACGATGTATTAGGTCAGGCTTTGGTTGGGGGCATGAAAATTGTAGGAGTAGACTTTAGGGATGGTATTTTATTTGTACCTGAGGTTCTTAAGTGTGCTGGAGCTATGAAGGGCGGAATGGGAATACTCAGGCCTATTCTTGCAGAGTCTGCAGAAGACACTTCATTAGGCAAGTTTGTTATTGGAACCGTTAAAGGCGATATTCACGACATTGGTAAAAACTTAGTTGCTATGATGTGTGAAGGTGCTGGGTTTGAGGTTATTAATTTAGGTATCAATAATCCTGTAGAAAATTATCTTGAAGCTATTGATGAGCATGAGCCAGTAATTGTTGGTATGTCTGCTTTACTTACAACAACTATGCCTTATATGGGAGTTGTTGTTGAAGAGATGGAAAAAAGAGGGATGCGTAAAGATACTCATATAATGTGTGGTGGTGCGCCATTGAACCAAGAATTTGCTGATGCAATTGGAGTCCCTGCATATGGCCGCGATGCTGCAAGAAGCGCTGAAATGGCTGAGGAGCATGTTCTTAGTTTGCGTAAAAAGCGTGATCATCGATAAGAAAAATATTGACAAGACTAAAAAAAGATTAGTTTTAGGCTGTGGCGCATTAGTATATGACCTTCTAAGGCTAATCAAGCAAAACCCATCACTTTCAGATAAAGTAAATTTGCAATGTTTGCCAGCCAGCTGGCATAACAGCCCTCAATTAATTGCTCCTGGCGTTGAAGAATATTTATCTGAGAATTCTCATCTTTATGAGGAGATATATATTGCGTATGCAGACTGCGGAACTGGAGGCGCGCTTGATAGAGTTCTAGAAAAGTTTGATGCAAAACGTATAGAGGGTGCGCATTGCTATGAGTTTTTTGCTGGAACAGATGTTTTTGAGCGGTTATCAGAAGAAGAGCTAGGTACTTTTTATTTAACAGATTATTTAGTTAAAAATTTTAATAGAATCATGATTAAGGGTTTGGGGCTTGATAAGCATCCTGAGCTTTTTGAGGTTTATTTTAAGCATTATAAAAAATTAGTGTATTTGGCTCAAACTGAAAATGAGCAGTGGCAAAAAGATGCTCAGCAGTATGCTAAAGATTTTGGCTTTGAGTATGAATATCGACTTGTAGGAACCGGAAGCCTTGATGTTGTTTTTGAAGAAATTGATATCCAGCCATTGGAAATAAAAGATTAATGGAGTATGTAAAATGTTTAAAGAAGTAATTATAAAAAATCGCTGGAAAGCTAGGCTGGGTAAATAATGTCATTATTAAATCTCTTTTCTTCTAAAGAAGAAAGCCCAAAAGTAAGTAATCATCTTAAGGAGTTTTTAACTGATTTTTCGATTGAAGTTATGCCTCGCACTGCGGCAAAAATTGAAAGTTTTGAAGAGATACTTCCAAAAAATACAAGGGTTTATATTGCTCATATTGAAGGTGTTCCTATTGAAGAGATGGTGCAGACAGCTAAACGGGTAAGCCGCGAAGGCTTCAATGTTATGCCTCACTTTCCAGCTCGGATCATTAAAGATAAGAGTGCCTTAGAAGAGTGGATAAATATTTATCAAGGTGAGGCGGGCATTAATCAAGCGCTGCTTTTAGCTGGGGGAGTGGACAAGCCACATGGTGTGTTTGAAGATTCAATGCAGCTTGTAGAGACAGAGCTATTTGAAAAATATAATTTTAAAAACTTACACTTTGCAGGCCACCCGGAAGGTAATAAAGATATTGACAACGATGGTTCAAATAAAAATGTCGATGACGCGCTGCAATGGAAGCAAAAATTTAATGAGCGCTCAGATATTGATATCGCAATAACAACCCAGTTTTGTTTTGAAGCAGAGCCAGTAATCGAATGGGCAAACTCATTGACTAATAATGGAATAAATATACCAATTCATATTGGAGTAGCTGGACCCGCAAAACTTCAAACTTTAATTAAGTTTTCAATTGCTTGTGGAGTTGGTCCTTCATTAAAGGTACTGCAAAAAAGAGCAAAAGATGTGAAGAAACTATTACTTCCATTTGATCCAAATGACTTTTTAGAGACTTTAGCTAAACATAAAAAAGAAAATCCAAAATTTAATATCAGTAATATTCATTTTTTCCCTCTAGGTGGTATAAATACAAATGCTTCATGGATTAAAAATGCAATTAATAATTCATAGAAGGAGTAAGTAAATTGACAACAACAACACTATCCTCATTATCAAAAGAGGTAACTATTGGCTTTGGCCATCCATTTGTAATGATTGGTGAAAGAATAAATCCAACTGGCAGAAAAATTCTAGCTGCAGAAATGAAGGTTGGTGATTACTCACGTGTAGTTGCTGATGCTATTGCGCAGGTTGCTGCAGGCGCACAAATGTTAGATATAAATGCAGGCATCCCTCTTGCAGATGAGCCAGCAATTCTTGCTGAAGCAATAAGACAAGTTCAAGCCGTTGTGGACGTTCCTATTTCAATTGACTCATCAATTATTGAAGCCCTTGCATCTGGCCTAGAAGCCTATCAGGGAAGAGCACTAGTAAATTCTGTCACGGGTGAAACTGAAAATTTGGAGAGAGTGCTTCCACTAGTTAAAAAGTATGGCGCAGCAGTTGTAGCGATCTCTAATGATGAAACTGGTATTAGTGAAGATCCAAACGAGCGTTTTAAGGTTGCTAAAAAGATTGTTGAACACGCTGCAGACTATGGAATTAAGCCAGAAGATGTAGTTGTTGACCCATTAGTTATGCCAATTGGTGCGATTTCTCAAGCTGGCAATCAAGTTTTTGAGTTAGTAAGGAAGCTTCGTAGTGAGTTAAAAGTTAATACAACGTGCGGTGCATCAAATGTTAGTTTTGGCTTACCACAACGAAATGGTATTAATAATGCTTTCCTTCCTATGTTAATTGCAGCAGGAATGACTTCTGCAATTGTAAACCCATTACACCCAGAGTTAGTTCAGGCAATTAGAGCTGGAGATGTTTTAACGGGTGTTGATGATGGTTGTGGAAGTTGGATTAAAGCCTACAGAGAGCCAACAGCTGATGGAAGTGATGTTAGGGATGGGAGACGCCGCAGAAAACGTGCGTAACAATAATAATGACCAGTATTGACTATAGAGGATCTTGCGTTTGCGGCCAAACAAGCTATAGCGCCTTGGATTTGGCTGACGTATCCTATTGCCACTGCGTGCAGTGCCGAAAAATGACTGGTCACTATATGGCTGCATGCCAAGCCAAAAGAGATAAAATTAAAATTATTGGAAAAATTAAATGGTTTTATACTCATGAGGACTCAAGGCATGGTTTTTGTGATAATTGTGGAGCACATATGTTTTGGCAAAACGACAGTTTGTCAACTATAAGCGTAACTGCCGGTAGTTTAGAAGATGCAAAAAATTTGAATGTGAAACATAATATTTTTACTGAAGAGAAAGGGTGTTATTACACAATTAGCCCCAATGAAACTCAAATTGAGGGCTATGGTAAAAGCCATAATAGCAAGGAGTAGTATTTTGGAAGATGTCCAGCAAGTTTGCTTTACCCCGTCAGGACGCCAATTCAAGGGTGAGGCTGGAGATACTTTGCTGCAAGTTGCTCAAGATGCAGGAGTAGCTATACGCTCATTATGTGGTGGCTATGGGCAGTGCCATCAATGCTGGATTGAGGTGTCTGAGGGCTCACATCCTAAATTTGGTGTTGATTGTAAGCCTGAAAATGTTAGCGGAATTACCAGTCTAGAAAAACAATTAATCATCGATAATCCAAGTTACAAAGGTAAGCGACTCGCATGTCAAACTTGTATCCAGGGTGACTTAGTAGTAGATGTTCCTGAAGATAGCCAAGAACATAAGGCCTATATAAGTAAAAAAAATGCTAAACAAAATTATTCTATTTCAAGTTCAATCACTCTTTTAGATTGCACACTTGAAGAGTCAACATTGGATGAAAATCCCTCCGCCTCAGAAAACCTATTGGCGCAACTTGAAAAGCAAGGTGTCAAGGCAAGTATTGACTTCAACCTATTAAGAGGTTTGCAGCCTTTAATTCATGAAACTAAGGGAAATCTTACTGTTGCGGTTAGGGATAAAAATCAAATTGTTGCAGCCTATCCCCAAGGGAGTCATAAAGTATTTGGAGGTGCAATTGATATTGGTTCTACCACTTTAGCCCTTTATGTATATGATTTGAAAAATGGTAAGTTGGTCTTTGAGTCTTCTGCAATGAATCCTCAGATTCGATTTGGCGAAGACCTAATGAGTAGAGTTTCTTATGTAATGATGAATAAAGGTGGTGATGAAAAATTGACTGTTGCAGTAAGAAATAAGATTACAGAGATGCTGCATGAGGCTTGTGAAAATCTAGAGATTGAGTGGGATAAATTATTAGAGGTTGTGCTAGTTGGCAATCCAATTATGCACCATATATTTTTTGGGATTTCACCTGTAGAACTTGGTCAGGCCCCATTTACATTGGCAATAAGGGGCTGGCTTGATGTTGACGCAAAAGACTTGGGCTTTGATTTACACCCTAAAACAAGACTGTCATTTTTGCCGTTAATTGCGGGCCATGTTGGCGCTGATACTGCTGCAGCTTATCTTAGTCAAATGGACACAATGCACTCTGAAACAACCTTACTGGTTGATATTGGAACCAATGCAGAAATTATGCTTGCTAAAGATGGGCGAGTGTATGCCACATCCTCTCCAACAGGACCAGCCTTTGAGGGCGCTGAAATTTCCTCTGGAGTAAGAGCAACCTATGGGGCTATCGAGAGAGTAAGGATAGATAAAGATACTCTGAAGGTTCGATTTAAAGTGATTGGATGCGATGCGTGGTCAGACGAGCCAGACTATGAAATGCTTAAAATGCAGGCAGTTGGCATATGTGGAAGTGGAATTATTGAAGCTATTGTGGCGCTTGCTGAGGCAGGTATTATTGATCAAAGTGGACTTTTTGTTGAATCAATTGCACCAGAGCTTTTCTCAAAGAAAGGAAATACATCTCGTTTTTTATTAGTTGAGCAAGGTGATAAATCGATTTATGTAGAACAAGTAGATATTCGCTCTATTCAATTGGCTAAGGCCGCATTATCTGCTGGTGTTTCTATACTGATGGATTATCTTGAGTGCACTGAGTTTGATAAAGTATTATTAGCAGGGGCTTTTGGCGCTCACTTAGATGCCAGATATGTTGCTCTTTTGGATATCATTCCAACCTCAACTGCAGAAAAGATTATTTCAGTAGGTAATGCTGCTGGCGTTGGTGCTAGCGCTGCATTATTAGATGTTAAAAAGCGAAAAATAATTATTGATGCAGTAGACAAAGTTGTTAAAATTGAAACTGCTACTGAGCCAAAATTCCAAGAGTATTTTGTTGATGCAATGAAATTCACTGTATCACCAGTAAAACAACAGCAAACCAATAAAGTTAGACGCCGCAAAAGAGCGCCTTAGTTATAAATTAGGAGAAATTGTAATGGCTAGAGAAAGAAGAAGACGTAGAGGAGGTGCAGATGATTCTGATGCACAAGAGGCGGTTAAAGCGCCTGCGTATATAAAAAGAAAAATTCCCCATTACAGCATTCTTAGTGATGATGACCTTAGTATTATTGAAGACAATGCCGATACTATCTTAGAAGAGATTGGAATCGTATTTTCTGAAGACCAAGAGGCACTTGATATACTTGAAAAAGCTGGTGCTAGTGTTGATGGTGAGAGAGTTAGATTTCCAAAAGGAATGTGCCGTAAATTAATACAAGATAATGCTCCAAAGCAGTTTACTCAATTCGCTCGTAATCCTGAGAGAAATGTTGAAATTGGCGGTGATAATATGGTTTTAGTTCCTGCTTATGGCCCTCCATTTGTTCATGATCTTGATGAGGGTCGACGCTATGCAACAATAGAAGATTTTAGGAACTTTATAAAGCTTGCTTATATGTCAGATAATATTCACCACTCTGGCGGAACTATTTGTGAGCCAGTAGACTTGCCAGTTAATAAGCGTCACTTTGATATGGTTTATAGTCACATCAAATACTCAGACAAAGCCTTTATGGGATCTGTTACTTCAGCTGAGAGAGCTCAGGACACTGTTGATATGGTCAAAATATTATTTGGTGATGATTTTGTTGATAAAAATTGTGTACTTATAAGTTTAATTAATGCAAGCTCACCAATGTCGTTTGATGCCACTATGCTTGGGGCGCTTAAGGTTTATGCAAGAAATAATCAGGCAACAATTGTAACCCCGTTTATTGTTGCTGGAGCGATGGCTCCAACAACTGCAGTAGGCGTTGCAGCTCAAAGTCTTGCTGAAGGGCTAGCAGGCATGGCATTTGCTCAACTCATCAGGCCCGGCACACCTGTTATTTATGGTAATTTTGTAACTGCAATGTCTATGAAATCTGGCGCTCCAACTTTTGGAACTCCTGAAGCTGCGCATATGATGAATATTTCTGGAGCTTTAGCCAGAAGACTTGGCGTTCCATTTAGGAGTGGTGGCGGCTTTAATGGCGCCAAAATGCCTGATGCTCAAGCAGGCTATGAGGCTGCTAATACAATGCAAGCAACTCTAAATGCAAGTGTCAATTTTAATTTACATACTGCTGGCTGGCTGGAAGGCGGTTTATGTATGAGCTATGAGAAATTCATAATGGATGCTGATCAAGCAGGCATGATGAGAGTATCAGCAGAAGGGATTGATATGAGCGAAAATGGCCAAGCAATGGATGCAATCCGTGAAATTGGAGCTATGTCTGATGATGTACCCAAGCATTATCTTGGGTGTGAACATACAAAGAAGAATTTCAAGAGCGCTTTTTATATGTCAGATGTTCTTGATGATAATAGTTTTGAGCAGTGGGTTCAAGATGGCTCAAGAGACACAGCAATGATTGCAAATGGTGTATACAAAAAAATGTTATCTGAGTATGAATTCCCCCCACTTGATGCAGCTATAGATGAAGCTTTATTAAAATATATTAAAGACCGTAAAGATAGTTTTGAAGATTCAAATATTTAATAATTTTAATTTTCATATTTATTATAATTCAAGCAGTTATGAATTTAATTATTAAAGTGTGATTGATTTTGTAAGATAATGTTCCAATTATTATATATATAGAGCTAAAGAGCTATTTTCACTTGAAAATTACAGGTGTTATTGCTCTTTATTTTTTTACTTTCGTGAGTATTTAGGAGAAAAAATGAGCGAGTATAAAACAGATATTGATATTGCCAGAGAAGTTACCGGTGAACACATCAATGACATTGGTGCAAAACTCAATATTGATCAAGCTGACTTGGTTCCTTTTGGGCATGACAAGGCTAAGATTTCATGGAGCGCTATAGACGCGGTCCAAAAGAATAAAAATGGCAAACTCATTCTGGTTACTGCTGTAACGCCTACGCCAGCTGGCGAGGGTAAGACAACTACTTCTGTTGGTCTCACTGATGGCCTTAATAAGATTGGCAAACAAACAACAGTTTGTTTGCGCGAGCCAAGTTTAGGACCATGTTTTGGTATGAAAGGTGGAGCTGCTGGTGGCGGTTATGCTCAAGTAATTCCAATGGAAGATATTAATCTTCATTTTACTGGCGACTTTCATGCAATTACTTCAGCGCATAGCTTGCTTTCTGCAATGATTGATAATCATATTTACTGGGGAAATTCAACAAATATAGATAGCAGAAAAGTAGTATTTCGTCGTGTTGTTGATATGAATGACCGCTCCCTTCGGACAATTACTTCTTCTTTGGGCGGCTCAACAAATGGTTATCCGCGCGAAGATGGCTTTGATATTACAGTTGCCTCTGAAGTCATGGCTATTTTTTGCTTGTCACAAAACTTGACAGAGCTTGAGGAAAAATTAGGAAATATCATAATCGCCTATACTCGTGATTTAACGCCAGTAAGAGCAAAACAAATTAATGCCCATCATGCAATGACAGTCCTACTAAAGGACGCGTTTAGACCAAATTTAGTTCAAACTTTAGAGGGCAATCCTGCGCTGATTCACGGTGGTCCGTTTGCAAATATAGCTCATGGCTGTAATTCAGTTATTGCTACAAAGACAGCGCTTAAATTATCAGATTATGTTGTCACAGAAGCTGGATTTGGAGCCGATTTAGGCGCAGAAAAATTCTTTGATATTAAATGCCGCAAAGCAGGACTTGCGCCAGATGCTGTTGTTTTAGTTGCAACAGTTAGGGCTCTAAAACATCAGGGCGGCGTTGCTAAGGCAGATTTAAATAATGAAAATACTGACGCACTTGCTAAAGGCTGCGTTAATCTTGGAAGACATATTCGTAACCTGAGCCAGTTTGGAGTTCCACTTGTCGTTGGTATTAATAAATTTGTATCGGATACTGAGGCTGAATTTCAAGTAATCAGAGATTATTGTGAGCAGTTTAATGTAGAAGTGAGTGTTACAAGTCACTGGGAACATGGCGGTGAAGGTGCAATTGACCTAGCAGAAAAGGTAGTTAAGCTAGCTGACTCGGGTACTGCGCAATTCAAAACATTGTATGATGATGAGCTATCCCTATTGGAGAAAGTAGAAACTATTGCCAAAAAACTCTATGGTGCAGATGAGGTTCTAGCGGATAAAGTTATTAGGGCTGAACTTACTAGGTATCAAGATAACGGTTTTGGTCATTTACCAGTTTGTATCGCTAAAACACAGTATAGTTTTTCTACCGATCCTCAATTATTAGGCGCTCCTACTGGACACTCAATGTCGATTCGAGAAGTTAGGCTTTCAGCTGGTGCTGAGTTTGTTGTGGTGGTTTGTGGTGCAATTATGACTATGCCAGGATTACCAAGAGTTCCTGCAGCAGATAAAATTAAGCTGGATGAACATGGACTAGTCCAAGGTCTTTTTTAAGCTATGACTATTAGTGATACAGTTGATTACGACATTCATAGGGTTGAAAATTCGACCCTTGAAGAGTCTAGTGACTGCATTGCTATTGAAGAGCCACTAGAGATTGCTATTCGTTATTTCAAAAATAATGAGTGGATTGTAGACCCACTTATGGTCACCATGAGAACGCCAGGGGACGATGAAGCTTTGGTTAGTGGACTGCTGTTTTCTGAGGGCATTATTCAAGATAAGGATGCTATTGATACGATTGATGTAAATGGTGAAAATAAAGGAAAGTACGATGTTGATAACTCACTAATTGTTACTTTATCAAAAGGCAATCAGTTAGATTTGAAAAATTTACAGCGTCACTTTATGGTTAATTCTAGTTGTGGAGTTTGTGGGAAAGGTACTTTAAATGCCATTGAAATTGCCTATGAGCCAAATATTGATAAAGCTGGTCCAATTGTAAGTATTGATTTGATTACAGAACTACCTAATATATTAAGAGCGAGACAAGAACAATTTGCTAATACCGGAGGAGTTCATGCTAGTGCACTATTGACTGAGGGCGGGAAAGTGCTCCATTTAGCAGAAGATGTGGGCAGACATAATGCGCTTGATAAATTGATAGGCCACGTAAGGTGCAATGATATGCTAAGACCAATCGAGCAATTTGTTATGTGTTCTGGTCGACTAGGATTCGACATCATACAAAAAGCAGTAATGTCTAGAATAGGAATGATTGTTGGTATCGGAGCTCCAACTTCATTAGCACTTGATTTAGCGAAAAAATTTGATATTACTTTGATAGGTTTCATCAAAAAAAATAATTATAATATATATACTGGTGCTTGGCGCATTAGTGAAGGATCTTAGGAGATTAAATGTCTAGAAATATCAGTTTATTGTCAGGAAAAAAAGATGACAAAAATAGCTTGTTTGGAAAGATTTCGGTCAGTCCAACAGATGCTAGTGACTCGGAGCTTGCAGCTGAATACAATTTAGGTGTCTCTACGGTTCACAGTACTAAGAGCTTCTATGACTTTCTTAATGAAGACTTTCAAAGTAAAAAAGCCTATGTATGTTCTGGAAGTGCTTGTCTTTGTAGGGGCACCCAAGATGTTGTTTCTGATAAGCTGAATCAAAAATTTGGAGAAGAGAACGTTGGTGAGATGATTTGCCTTGGAAGGTGCTATGAAAATAGTGCATTTAACTACAATGGTGAAAACTATTCAGGCGATGACATCAATAAATTAGATCAAATCATTGCTGGAAAGCATACTAGCCCTGCTTACACAATGAAATCATTTTCAAACACTCCATTCTTAGTGGAAGAGAGTGTTTTCTCTACTTATGACGATTTTAAAGATTTACTTGAAGTCTGTTTTGCAACTGATAAAGACGATTTAATAGCGTCTTTAAAAGATTCAGGACTTCGCGGGCGAGGAGGTGCAGGATTTCCAACTGGAATGAAATGGGAGTTTTGTAAGGATCAAAAAGTTTCAACGAAGTATGTTGTGTGTAATGCTGATGAAGGTGATCCTGGAGCATTTTCTGATAGATATTTGATGGAAGAGCAGCCACTTAAAGTTTTATTTGGTATGGTAATTTGCGCCTATATCATTGGTTCAAAACAAGGTTTTTTGTACATTCGAGGGGAATATCCTGAGTCCATTACTATTACGAATGACTCATTAGAAAAACTTCGTGAACTAGGGCTGCTTGGGGATAATATTTTAGGCACTGGCTTTGACTTTGATATGAATGTTGTTGAGGGTCAAGGCGCTTATATTTGTGGTGAAGAAACTGCATTAATAGCCTCTATTGAAGGGCGACGTGCAGAAGTTGATGTACGACCTCCTTTTCCTGTCGTAGAGGGTTTATACAAAAAACCAACTGTAGTTAATAATGTTGAAAGCCTAGCAGCGGTTGCTGCAATATTCAAACTCGGAAGTGAGGCCTACAAGAGTATTGGAAACGGCAGATCATTAGGTACTAAATTAATCTCTTTAGATGGTTATTTCAATAATCCAGGTCTCTATGAAGTTGATTTGGGAACCCCAATTAGTTTTATTATTGATGAGATTGGCGGCGGCTTCAATGATGATATCAAAGCTCTGCAGATTGGCGGTCCTTTAGGTGGGATTGTTCCAGTTGATATCTTAAAAACTCTAACATTAGATTTTGAAGCTTTCTCTGAAGGCGGATTCTTGCTTGGACACGCTAGTTTTGTATGTATTCCTAAGTCATTTTCGGCAGTTGAGTATGCGAAACACTTGTTTGCTTTTACTGCGCATGAGTCATGCGGCAAATGCTTTCCTTGTAGATTAGGCTCTGTTCGTGGCAAAGAAATGCTAGAATCCGCAATAGAAGGAAAACAAAAATTTTCTGAAGAATTGATTTATGATTTATTAGAGACAATGGAAGTAGGGTCGTTATGCGCACTAGGCGGCGGTCTTCCTCTTGCAATTAAAAATTTACTCGAGCACTGCGGTGACGAGTTCCAACCTATGATGGAGAAGTAGTATGTCAGAAAACCCGCAAGGTGTATTTATTGATGATGTTGAGTTCCCGTTTGATGACTCATCATCTATTTTAGCGTTTACTGATAAGGCTCTTGGAGACAAAATTATTCCAACCCTTTGTAACGACGATAATCTTCAGCCATATGGGGCCTGTAGGGTTTGTTCTGTTGAAGTTCAACAATCAGAAGATGGACCAAAGAGAACAGTAGCATCATGTCATACGCCGATTGTTCCAGGTATGCGAATTCATACAAATTCTACTAGTATTAAAAAACTGCGAAAGAATATTGTTGAGCTAGTTTTAAGTGATCATCCACCTGATTGTCTGACTTGTGAAGTCAATGGTAACTGTGAATTACAAGACGTAGCGGCAAGTGTAGGCGTTCGCCAAATACGTTATGCAAAAGGTGAAAACCATTGTGATCGTGAAAAAGACTTGTCTCATGCTTATATGAGAATGGATCTGTCGAAATGTATTAACTGTTCAAGATGTGTGCGTGCTTGTGATGAAGTTCAAGGTCAATTTACGTTGACGATGACAGGAAGAGGTTTTGAGTCTCGTATTACAACAGATAATGACATGCTCTTTGGAGACTCTTCATGCGTCTCTTGTGGTGCCTGTGCACAAACTTGCCCAACATCAGCAATATCTGATGTATTTCAGTCAAAATCAGTTGAAGCTGACAAAACAGTTAGAACGACATGCTCATACTGTGGAGTAGGTTGTAATCTAGAAGTGGCTGTAAAAAATGATGAAGTGTTATCAATCCGAGCACCTCAAGATGCTGTTAATGCAGGACATACCTGCTTAAAGGGGCGCTATGCATTTAAATTTTATAACCACGAAGACAGGCTAACATCACCACTTATTAGAAAAAATGGAGAGTTGGTTCCTTGTTCTTGGGATGAAGCTTTAGATTTTATTAAAGACAAATTTGAATCAATCAAAGAGAATCATGGTCCAGATGCAATAGCTGGTATTTCTTCTGCACGCTGTACTAATGAAGAAAACTATATGTTTCAAAAAATGATTCGTCAAATAGTCGGCACTAATAATATTGACTGTTGTGCTCGTGTTTGCCATTCACCTACTGCCTGGGGAATGCAGCAAAGTTTTGGAACAGGTGCTGGTACTAATTCAACTGCTGATATTCCTTTAGCCGATTGCATGATGGTTATTGGTGCAAATCCAACTTCTGCGCATCCTGTAACTGGCGCAAAAATTAAGCAGCAAGCCATGTCTGGAGCGACACTTATTGTTATTGACCCAATTCGCACTGAATTGGCAAGGATGGCTGATCACCACTTACAGCTTAAACCTGGAACAAATGTTGCGGTATTAAATATGTTTCAGCATTTCATAGTAGAGGCTGATCTTCTAGACCAAGAATTTATTAAAGAGCGATGTGAGGGCGGTGAAGAGTTTATTGAACAAATTAAAAAGCTTGATGTGGACGCAATGGCTGAAATTAGTGGCCTTGACAAAGATGATGTTAAAGCAGCAGCGATTGCATATGCCTCTGCAAAAAATGCTATGGAGTTTCATGGCCTAGGTGTAACTGAGCATTCTCAGGGTACAAAGACAGTTATGTTAATTTCAAATCTGGCAATGATGACAGGTAATCTTGGTCGTCCTGGTGTGGGTGTTAACCCACTTCGTGGCCAGAATAACGTGCAAGGTGCTGCAGATATGGGCTGCCAACCTCATCATGGTCCAGGATACTTATGGATGGATCAAAAAGAAGTTCAAGATTTCTATGAAGATAAGTTAGGACTTCCTTCGCCAACAACTCAAGGTAGAAAGATTCCAGAAATGTTTGATGGCGCAGTAGATGGATCCCTTAAAGCGCTATGGATTTTTGCTGAAGATGTTGTTCAAACAGACCCAAATACGCATCATGTTGTTAAGGCTATGCAAGGCCTGGATTTGCTTGTTGTGCAAGAAATCTTTATGAGTGAAACCGCCAAAATGGCTGACGTAGTTCTGCCAGGAACAACTTTTCTTGAAAAGAGTGGTACATTTACAAATACTGAGAGACGAATTCAGCAAGTTAATGCTGCAGTTAAGCCACTTCCTGGAACAAAAACAGACGGTCAAATTATTGTAGAAATGATGCGTAAATTAGGCTTTGAACAGCCTGATTTCAATGCTGAGCTTGTTTTGAAAGAAATAGCCAGTGTGGTTTCATTTTTTGAAGGTGTAACTTGGGAGGGTTTGCGCGCAAGCCCAATGGGCTTACAGTGGCCTGTTAATAAAAAAGGCGAAGACACTCAAATACTTCATATTGGTGAATTTAAGCGAGGTAAGGGTAAGTTTCACTATCATGATTGGAAGGAAAGTGAAGAACTTACTAAGCATAAGAATGAGTATCCATTTATTCTGACTACTAGTCGTGAACTTCAACATTACAACTGCGCAACTATGACAAGGCGAACATCAAACGTAAAAATCTTGACGAAAGATGTAATTATGCTAAACCCAAAAGACGCAAGGGCGAAAGATCTTATAACTGGTGATCGCGCAACTTTGAAGTCTGATAGAGGTGAAATTACTCTTGATGTTGAGGTTACTGATCGTGTGAAAAAAGGAGTCATAAGAACTACTTTTCATTTTCCTGAAGTGTTAATTAATGAGGTAACAAGTGCAGTTACTGATGAAGAGACTAAGTGTCCAGAATACAAGATTGTAGCTGTAGACGTCTTAAAAGCTTCTTAGTAGATTAAATAAAGTGAGTCTTTATCGGCTCACTTTAAAAAAATTAATAGCGTCTTTCTAGCTTACTTTTTTGTAATATCCGCCCTGCGATTTCTTCAATCGAGATGTGGCTTGTATCTATAAAGGGTACATTATTTTGAACATACATATCTTCCGCTCTTCTAACTTCCTTTTGACACTGTTCAATTGATGCATAGCCACTATTAGACCTCCTTTCACCCCTTATATTCTGAAGTCGAACTGGATTGATACTTAACCCATAAAGCTTGTTTTTAAATGGCTTTAAAACACTCGGAAGTTTAACTGAATCTAAGTCCTCATCAATTAATGGATAATTAGCAGCATATATTCCATATTGAAGCGCTAAAAAAAGACATGTGGGCGTCTTACCTGATCTTGATACGCCAGTAAGAATTATGTCTGCATGATCATAATTTTTAGTGGATAACCCATCATCATTATTGAGTGCAAAATTTATACTATCAATTCGACCCGAGTATGTATTTTTATTTCCTACTCCATGAGAAAGCCCCATTTCATGAGATGATTTAGTCTCTAGAGTATCTTCCATTTTTGAAATAAAAGTCTCAAAAAAATCAAAAATAATCCCACCACTATTTTCAAGTAGATGGGCATATTCAGCTGACACTTGGGTACTAAAAATAAGGGCAGGCTCGCCATCAGCTTCTGAGGCTTCTTTAATTAATAAGGCAGCTGTCTGAGCTTTTTTTTGCGTATCTATAAATGCTAGATTAACCCTTTTAAAGTTTATTTCAGGGAATTGCGTAAGAAGACTGTTACCAAGTGCTTCAGCTGTAATACCCGTTCTATCTGAAATAAAAAATACAGTTCTCATATTAATGTTTTAAAGCTTGCCAAGCTTATTCCAAGTTTCAACAACAGTATCAGGGTTTAGTGAGATGCTAGTTATCTGTTGTTTTAGCAGCCACTCTGCAAAATCAATATGATCTGATGGTCCTTGACCGCATATGCCAATATATTTGCCCTGACGATGGCACGCCTCAATGGCCATGGTAATCAATTTTTTAACTGCATCATTTCTTTCATCAAATCCTTCAGCTATTAGGCCGGAGTCTCTATCCATCCCAAGTGTTAATTGTGTTAAATCATTTGAGCCAATAGAGAAGCCATCAAAATATTGTAAAAAATCTTCAGCGATAATGGCGTTTGATGGAAGTTCACACATCATGATTATTCTTAAACCATCTTTTCCTCGCTCCAACCCATTCTCTTTTAAGAGTTCAATTACTTTTGAAGCTTCAGATGTAGTTCGAACGAAAGGAATCATTATTTCAACATTTTTAAAACCCATCTCATTTCTAACATTTTTAATTGCAAGACATTCTAATTCAAAGCACTCTCTAAAATCTTCAGAGATATATCTTGATGCACCACGAAAGCCAATCATTGGGTTTTCTTCATGTGGCTCATATAGCTCACCTGCAAATAAATTTGAATATTCATTAGATTTAAAATCAGACATTCTAATGATTACTGGCGATTTGGAAAAGCTTGCAGCGATTGTTGAAATTCCTTCCGTTAATTTTTGAATATAAAAATCTATAGGAGACTTATAGCAAGAGGTTCTTTTTTGAATTTCATCTTTAAGATCTTTTGGAAGGCTATCAAATTCAAGTAAAGCTTTAGGATGAATACCAATTGTATTATTTATAATAAATTCGAGTCTAGCAAGGCCCACTCCAGAATTTGGAATACTTGAAAAATCATATGCCCTAGAGGGGTTTCCCACATTCATCATAATTTTGACAGGAATTTCTGGCAGGTTGCTTACTTCAGAAAATGTATGCTCAAATTTTAAAGTCCCTTGATAAACTTTTCCGGTATCCCCTTCAGCGCAAGATGCTGTAATTACCTCAGAATCTTTAAGTATTTCAGTTGCATTTCCTGTACCAACAATTGCCGGCACTCCAAGCTCTCTAGCTATAATTGCTGCATGACATGTTCTGCCGCCGCGGTTTGTAATAATTGCAGATGCTAGTTTCATAACAGGCTCCCAGTCTGGGTCCGTCATATCAGTTACTAGAACATCACCCTTACTCACCAAATCCATTTCTGATAAGCTGTTAATTATTCTGATTTGACCAGCTCCAATTTTTTGACCAATTGCGCGACCTTCTATAAGAATTTCAGAGGTTTCAAGGAGCTTATAGCGCTCAATTTTCTGAGAACTTTGTCGACTTTTAACAGTTTCAGGCCTTGCTTGAACAATATAGATTTTGCCATCAGATCCATCCAGAGCCCACTCAATATCCATTGCTCTTCCATAATGCACCTCAATTTTCATTGCATATTCAGCAAGTTCTTCAATTTGAGCATCATTTAAACTAAATCTTAGGCGCTCTTGAGCGTCAACTTCAGTGGTTGTAACTGGTGAGCTTGATTTTGCATCTGAATAAATCATTTTTATTGATTTAGAGCCAAGACTTCTAGACAAAATTGCTGGCTTTCCTGATTTTAGTGTTGGTTTATGAACATAAAATTCATCTGGGTTTACAGAGCCCTGAACGACAGTTTCGCCAAGTCCATAAGCAGACGTAATAAAAACAACTTCGTCAAATCCAGACTCAGTGTCTAGAGTAAACATTACTCCACTTGCTCCAATATCACTTCTAACCATTTGTTGGACTCCAGCAGAAAGAGATACCATTTCATGTTCAAAACCCTGATGAACTCTATAGGAAATGGCTCTATCGTTATAGAGTGATGCAAATACTTTTTTAATAGAACTCAAAATATCATCGATACCGCTAACATTCAGATAAGTTTCTTGTTGACCGGCAAAAGATGCTTCAGGTAAGTCCTCTGCAGTTGCTGATGAACGAACTGCAAAGGTTACAGATGGACCATATTTTTCAGTTAATTTTTGGTAACTTTCAACAATAGATTTATGAAGGTCATCGGGAAATGGCGCGTCTTCAACCCACTGACGAATTAATGCTCCAGTTTTGGTGAGCTCTTTAATGTCAGTAATATCTAGCGAAACTAGAAGTTCATTGATTTGAGTTTTTAAATGTGAATGATTTAAGAAAGATTCAAATGCCTCAGCTGTTGTTGCAAAGCCCCCAGGAACTCGAACACCTTGCGAACTCAGCCCACTAATCATTTCACCTAAAGAAGCATTTTTACCTCCAACCTTTTCAACATCAGACATGCCAACATCATCTAGCCAGACTATATTTTCAAACATTAAGGTCCTTTTATATTATTTATTAACTCAAGATTTGATGAAGTAGCATTCATTTTGACACAAAATGTAATACAAGAGTTTTTCATCAAAAGTATAATTTTAATACATTAAAAATGAAGTGAATTATAGATTGTAAAGTATTTCATAATTTGATAATGATACTATATTGCAATTGAATATTATTCCTACTATTTGCTTTTATATGGGCTTTTTTGACGATAGAAAAGTACAAAAAAAATGTATAATTTATGGTTCACAATATTTTCAGGGGTTTAAATAATGGCGACACAAATTGAATTAGCAAATGCTATCCGAGCCTTGAGCATGGATGCTGTGCAAAAAGCAAACTCTGGGCACCCTGGCGCCCCAATGGGAATGGCTGATATTGCAGAAGTTTTATGGAATAAACATTTAAAGTTTAATCCATCAAACTCAAATTGGTCAAACAGAGATCGATTTGTGCTATCAAATGGTCATGGATCAATGCTTATCTATTCTTTACTGCATTTGACTGGGTTCGATTTAAGTATCAATGATCTAAAAGATTTTCGTCAACTTCACTCTAAAACACCTGGACATCCAGAATATGGTTATGCTGATGGAGTTGAGACAACGACAGGCCCATTAGGTCAAGGTATTTGTAATGCAGTAGGCATGGCAATTGCGGAGCGAACTCTTGCTGCTCAGTTTAACAAGCCAGGCCATTCTATTGTAGATCACCATACGTATGCTTTTATGGGCGATGGTTGTCTTATGGAGGGGCTGTCGCATGAATCTTGCGCAATGGCTGGGACTCTTGGTCTGGGAAAACTAATAGCTTTCTGGGACGACAATGATATTTCAATCGATGGGCATATTGGTGATTGGATGGAAAAAGGGGTCCCTGGTCGCTTTAAATCTTACAATTGGCATGTTATATCTGATGTTGATGGCCATGATTCTGAAGCTATCAATGCTGCTATAGTTGAAGCCAAAGCAATGAATGATAGACCCACCTTAATATGCACTCGAACTGTAATTGGTTTTGGATCTCCTAATCTAGCAGGCTCTCATAACTGTCATGGCGCACCTTTAGGTGATGAGGAAATTGCAAAAACACGAGAAAAACTTGGTTGGAATTATGGATCATTCGAAATTCCTGAAGAGATTTATGAGGGCTGGGATCATAAGATTAAAGGTGCTGAAGTAGAAGATGAATGGAATGAAAAATTTAAAGCTTATAGTGTTAGCTTTCCAAGTGAAGCTGCTGAATTTCTGCGTCGAATTTCTGGAAGCTTACCAGATAATTTTGACTCTAAAATGAACGACTTTATTGCTAAAACACAGCAAGATATGCCCAATATAGCATCACGTAAAGCCTCCCAAAATACAATCGAAGCAATGGGCCCCATAGTTCCTGAATTATTTGGTGGATCTGCAGATTTAACTGGTTCAAATTTGACAAATTGGTCTGGAAGCGTTGCAGTTAACGCTGAAAATGCAGATGGAAACTATATCTCCTGGGGAGTTCGTGAGTTTGGTATGGCTGCAATGATGAATGGCATGGTTTTGCATGGTGGCTTTAAGGTTTATGGCGCAACATTTCTTATGTTCATGGAATATATGAGAAATGCTCTTCGAATGTCTGCAATGATGAAGATTGGAACAATTTTTGTATATACCCATGATTCAATTGGTCTTGGTGAAGATGGTCCAACTCATCAGGCTGTTGAGCAGATAGCTACTATGAGAGTCATACCTAACTTTCAAACGTGGCGAGCATGTGATGCCATTGAGTCCGCAGTATCATGGAAAATAGCTATGTTAAGAGGTGATGCACCTACTGCATTAATTTTCTCTAGACAAAACTTGACCCCAATGGAGCGAACCATTGAGCAAGTGAGTAATATTGAGAAAGGTGGATATGTGCTTAAAGATTGTAGTGGCGATGCTGACATAATTTTAATTGCTACTGGCTCAGAAGTTTCATTGGCAGTTGATGCTGCAACAATGATGAGCGATAAGAAGGTTCGTGTTGTATCAATGCCATCCACAAATGCGTTTGATGAGCAAGATCAAGGATACAGGGATTCAGTATTATCGCCTGGAGTTAAGCGCGTTGCTATAGAAGCCGGTGTCGCGGAGTCATGGTATAAGTATGTAGGTCTTGAGGGAGGGATAGTGTCAATGACCACATATGGTGAATCAGCCCCCGCTGGAGAACTATTTAAACATTTTGGGTTTACAGTGGATAACGTAATTTCCACCGTTAACAAAGTTTTAAGTTAATTTTTTTAATAGGAGTTTAAGATGACAATAAAAGTTGGAATTAATGGTTTTGGCCGAATTGGTAGAATGGTTTTTCGTGCAATCGATAAGGATTTTGATAATTTAGAAGTAGTTGGAATTAATGACTTACTAGATAATGATTATCTATCTTATATGCTGAAATATGATTCAGTACATGGAAGATTTGGTAAAGATGTCTCAGTAGAAGGAAATAATTTTGTCATTGATGGAAAAAAGATTCGTTTAACTGCTGAGCATAATCCTGCAGATTTAAAGTGGGGAGATGTTGGTGTAGATTTAGTTATTGACTGTACCGGTTTTTTCTTAACAGAAGAGGGCTGCCAGGCGCATATAGATGCAGGTGCTAAAAAAGTAATACAGTCAGCCCCTTCTAAAGATCACACACCAATGTTTGTATATGGCGTTAACCACGACTCCTATGATGGTCAGTCGATAATATCAGCTGCTTCATGTACCACAAATTGCTTAGCTCCAATTGCTAAAGTGCTTAATGATGAATGGGGCATTAAGCGTGGCTTGATGACTACAGTCCATGCAGCAACAGCGACTCAAAAAGTTGTTGATAGCCCTTCTTTGAAAGACTGGCGTGGTGGCCGAGGTATATTAGAAAATATTATTCCATCATCAACAGGAGCAGCAAAAGCGGTTGGTAAGGTTCTGCCTGAACTTAATGGTAAATTAACTGGAATGTCTTTTAGAGTTCCCACTTCTGATGTTTCAGTTGTTGACTTAACTGCTGAGTTGAATGATGAGTCGGATTATGAGGCAATTTGCGCGGCAATGAAGTCAGCTTCTCAGGGCCCAATGAAAGGCGTTCTAGGCTATACAGATGAAAAAGTTGTTTCGACAGACTTTGTTGGAAGTACTTTTGCTTCAATATTTGATGCAGAGGCAGGCATGTCAATGGACTCTACATTTGTTAAAATAGTCTCTTGGTATGATAATGAGTATAGTTATACGTGCAACTTGTTGCGTTTAGCTGAACACGTTTCACAATAGTTTTAATTTGACTTGGGGGTTTAATGAATTTACTTAAGATGACTGATCTTGATTTAAGCGGAAAGAGAGTTTTAATTAGGCAAGATCTAAATGTCCCAATAAAAAATGGTGAGGTAACCAGTGATAAGCGTATTTTAGCCTCATTACCAACTATTACTCACGCACTTAAAGCTGGCGCTAAGGTTATGATAATGTCACACCTTGGAAGACCAGATGCTGGTGAGTTTGATGAAAAATATTCACTTAAACCAGTAGCTAAACATCTTTCTGATTTACTAGGCCATCCAGTAACTCTTGAATCAAAATGGCTTGATGGTGTAGAGATGAATTTTGGTGAAGTTGTTCTTTGTGAAAATGTCAGATTTAATGTTGGTGAAAAAGAAAACGATGAGGCCTTGTCAAGACAAATGGCATCTTTATGCGATGTTTGTGTGCAAGATGCTTTTGGGACTGCACATAGAGCCCATGCCTCAACCTACGGAGTTGCTGATTTCGCACCAATTGCCTGCGCGGGTCCGCTTCTCGTTGGTGAGCTTGAGGCTCTTGGTAAAGCACTTGAAAACCCAAAAAGACCAATGGTTGCTATTGTTGGAGGATCAAAAGTTTCAACCAAACTAACTGTTCTAGATGCACTTTCTAAAATTGTTGATCAGTTAGTGGTTGGTGGAGGTATTGCTAATACATTCATTGCGGCTCAAGGCTATAGTGTTGGTCAGTCTCTTTGTGAGCATGATCTTATTCCTACAGCCCAAGCATTAATGGAGCATTGTCAAATCCCTATCCCAGGTGATGTAGTATGCGGTAAAGAATTCTCTGAGTTTGCAACTGCAGAAAGTAAAAATTCAAGTAGTGTTGCTTCTGACGACATGATTTTTGATATTGGCCCTAATTCTATTGAAGAGTTATGTGAGATTATGAAAAATGCAGGAACCATAGTTTGGAATGGGCCTGTTGGCGTATTTGAATTTGAGCAGTTTGCAAATGGTACTGAGAAAATAGCGCATGCAATTGCAGATTCAGATGCCTTTTCGATTGCTGGTGGCGGTGATACCTTGGCAGCAGTTAGTAAATTTAATATCGAAGATAAAATATCCTACATCTCAACTGGTGGAGGTGCATTTTTAGAATTTCTAGAAGGAAAGAAACTCCCAGTTGTTGAAGTGTTAGAGAAAAGAATGCAGGAGAAAAATAATTAATAGAAGAACAAAAATTTTAGCCACTCTTGGACCATCAACTGACGATCCTAAGGTTTTAAAAGGAATTTTAGATGCTGGCGTAAACGTTATTCGAATTAATTTTTCGCATAATAATGAAAAAGAACACTTAGAGCGAATTGCTCAAGTCAGAAAGTATGAAAAAGAAAATGATACCTTTATTGGTGTATTGATGGATCTGCAAGGACCAAAAATTAGAATTTCTTCTTTTATAGATAATAAGGTATTACTTAGCAGGGGAGATCAATTTACTCTTGATGCGGAGCTACCAAAATCTGAAGGGACTCAGACTGCAGTTGGGATAGCTTATAAACAACTCCCAAATGATTTAAGTGCTGGAAATACTTTACTGTTAGATGATGGAAAAATAATTCTCAAAGTTTTGCAGATAGATGGGCCAAAAATTTTAACCGAAGTTCTACAGGGCGGAACTTTATCTAACAATAAGGGAATAAATTTACGTGGCGGCGGCCTAAGCGCAAGCGCTTTAACTGAAAAAGATAAGCAAGATATTCATACTGCGGCTAAGGCGGATGCTGATTATGTCGCTATTTCTTTTCCTATACATGCAGATGACATTCGTCAGACCAAGAGGCTTCTTAAGGAGGCTGGATCGAATGCTAGTGTTATTGCAAAAATTGAGCGAGCTGAAGCATTGCAAGAGGATGTTATTAATGAGATTATTCAAGAATCAGCTGGAATAATGGTCGCACGTGGTGATTTAGGTGTTGAAATTGGAGATCCCCAGCTTCCTGCGCAACAAAAACGCCTAATCTTATTGGCAAGGGCAAATGATAGATTTGTTATTACAGCAACTCAAATGTTGGAATCAATGATTACTAGCCCTATACCAACTAGAGCAGAGGTTTTTGACGTAGCAAACGCAGTTTTAGATGGAACTGATGCAGTGATGCTTTCTGCAGAAACTGCAGTAGGTGCTCATCCTGTAGAGGCAGTCAAAACAATGAGTGATGTCTGTTTGGAAGCAGAAAAAAGCCCAACAGCAAAAGTATCTCATCACAGACTTCATGAGCATTTTGAGGGTATTGATGAAACAATTGCTATGAGCTCAATGTATGCTGCTAACCATTTGGGTGCAAAGGTGGTGGCAACTCTCACTCAAACTGGAAAAACAGCGCTTTGGATGTCGAGAATTAGTTCTAATATTGCAATTTTTGCAATGTCAGATAATTATAAAACTTTAAAAAAAGTTACTATTTATAGAGGAGTCTATCCTTGTTATATAGATAAAACAAGTGCGGATGATTGGAATCATGTTAATACCCATGTTATAGAAAATCTGGAGGATAAATCCCAAGTTGAGAAAGGAGATATTGTTATTGTTACAAAGGGGATGCATAAGGATAAATCAGGTGGTACAAACCTGATGAAAATTTTGCGTGTAGGCGATGGAAATTATTAAAAGTAAATTATAAGGGTGAAAAATTATGATAAATAATCAAGAAGAATTAAGACAAACTGCAAATTTATTGGCTGCTAGAGGCAAAGGACTGCTTGCAGTAGATGAGTCTACTCCGACTATAGGAAAACGACTTGCTGGGATTAATGTAGAAAACACAGAAGAAAATCGTCAAGCCTATCGTGGAATGCTCTTTACTGCAGAAGGAATTGGTGAATATATTAGTGGAGTCATCCTTTTTGAAGAGACACTTTATCAAAACCACCTTGATGGTGAAACTATGGTTTCTAAAATTAATAAGCTGGGAATAATTCCAGGCATTAAGGTAGATAAAGGCTTAAGTCCATTAGCTGGGGGGCATGAAGTAGAGACGTGGTGTAAGGGTCTGGAAGGTCTTGCTGAAAGAACTGCTGAGTACTATAAACAAGGAGCACGTTTCGCAAAATGGCGCGCTGTATTGCAAATTACTGCTGATGGATGCCCTACAGATCTTGCAATAAGGGAGAATGCTTGGGGCCTTGCAAGATATGCAAAAATTTGTCAGGTGTCAGGACTTGTTCCCATTATTGAGCCTGAAATTTTAATGGATGGGAATCACACTATTGAGAAGACAGCAGAAGTTCAAGAGAAGGTCTTGGTTGAAGTCTATAAAGCTTGCTCAGAAAATAGTGTTTTCTTAGAGGGAACATTATTAAAACCTTCAATGACTGTTTCTGGCGCTGATAATTCCAATAAAGCTGGCTCAGAAGAGGTTGCCAAGATGACAGTTCGCACAATGAATCGTTGTGTGCCAGCTGCAGTTCCAGGAATTATGTTTCTTTCGGGCGGGTTAACTGAAGAAGACGCTTCTGTTTATCTTAATACTATGAATAGTATTGAACATAAGAGCGCTACCAGTTTGACGTTTTCTTATGGAAGGGCTTTACAGCAATCATGTTTACAGGCTTGGAAAGGAAGTGATATTGAAGCAGGCCAAAAAGCCTTAATGGCAAGATGCCAAGCTAATTCAGAGTCTTCTACTGGTGATTATGTTGCTGGTTCTCAGCCTTCATCTCAAGACACATTATTCGAAGCTGGTTATAAGTATTAATCTTTGCTTTTTATCAGATTTAGACTTAAGAATTTAGTTTAAAGCTTAAAGCGTATAATAAAAGGCCCGAATTATGTCGGGCCTTTTGTATTGTAAAAACAAAAACGAATGAATAAAAGTAAATATTACCCAGTAATTGTTGTTGGTGGAGGCCATGCTGGAACTGAGGCAGCTCTTGCATCAGCTAGAATGGGTGTCGATACATTGCTAATAACTCATAATGTGGAGACACTTGGGCAGATGAGTTGTAATCCTGCGATTGGTGGTATTGGTAAGGGCCATCTTGTAAAAGAGATTGATGCAATGGGCGGCATAATGGCAAAAGCTATTGATGTATCAGGTATTCAGTTTAGAACACTTAACGCATCTAAAGGGCCAGCTGTAAGAGCTACCAGGGCTCAAGCAGATAGAATATTGTATAAAGCAGCCATAAGAAGCAAAATTGAAAATCAAAAGAATCTAAGTTTATTTCAGCAGCCAGTTGACGATTTAATTATTGAAAATAACAGAGTTAAAGGCGTTGTAACGCAAATGGGCTTGGAGTTCTTTGCAGATAAAGTTATCTTAACTTCAGGTACTTTTTTAGGTGGAATTATTCATATTGGCAAACAGAATTATCAAGGAGGAAGGGCTGGTGATGCACCAGCTAATGTTTTATCTGAACGGCTACGTTCTTATGACTTAGGTGTAGGGAGGCTCAAAACAGGAACTCCACCACGCCTTGATGGAAGAACAATTAACTATAATGTCTTACAAAAACAAGAGGGTGATACCCCACTACCAACCTTCTCATTTATGGGGAGATCAACTGATCACCCAGAACAAATTCCATGTTTTATTACACATACGAATGCAAAAACTCATGAATATATTACTAATGGTCTAAAAGACTCGCCACTCTATAGTGGAAAAATAGAAGGCGTTGGCCCTCGATATTGCCCTTCAATTGAGGATAAGGTTGTTAGATTTGCAGAAAGAGACTCACATCAAATATTCGTTGAACCAGAAGGACTTACAACTCATGAAGTGTATCCAAATGGCATTTCAACATCGCTAGCATTTGAAGTTCAAGAGGATTTTGTTAACTCTATTAAAGGTTTTGAAGATGCAAAGATCATTCGTCCAGGCTACGCCATTGAATATGATTTTTTTGATCCAAGAGGGTTAAAACAAACACTAGAAGTTAAGAAAATATCAGGTCTTTTCTTTGCAGGACAGATTAATGGCACTACTGGTTATGAAGAAGCCGCTGCACAAGGTTTGCTTGCTGGAATTAATGCTGCATTACAGATTCAAGAGAAAGACCCTTGGACCCCTAAACGGGACGAGTCTTATATTGGCGTTATGGTTGATGATTTGACGACCAAGGGGGCATCAGAGCCTTATCGGATGTTTACCTCTCGAGCTGAATATCGCCTTTTACTTCGAGAAGATAATGCTGATGAGAGATTAACTCCACAAGCTAGAAAAATGGGACTAGTTGATGATTTACGTTGGCTTTCTTTTAATGGAAAATATGAGCAAGTAGCGAATGAGAAAAAACGTTTAAAGTCTTTTTGGGTTCAGTCAGGAGACGCCCAAGCAGAAAAAGTTTTGGGAATAAAGCTTAGTCATGAATATAGTTTAGAGGCTCTGTTAAAAAGACCAAATATTGACTATAAGCTGCTCAGTAAGATCGAAAATGCAAAGCCCTTTCTGGAAGATAGGATGATTATCGAGCAAGTAGAAAATCAAATT
This sequence comes from Candidatus Pseudothioglobus sp. Uisw_041, assembly GCF_048087625.1. NCBI lineage: Bacteria > Pseudomonadati > Pseudomonadota > Gammaproteobacteria > Pseudothioglobaceae (SeqCode) > Pseudothioglobus (SeqCode) > Candidatus Pseudothioglobus sp. Uisw_041. Next base: position 125,320 of record NZ_CP159805.1, read on the forward strand.
AAATATGAGGGCTATATAAAACGACAATTAGATGAAATTGAAAAATATCGTAAAAATGAGAACACTAAGCTTTCATCAAATATTGATTACAGTGAGATTAAAGCCTTATCCAATGAGGTTAGGCAAAAGCTTAATGAATACAAGCCTGAGACAATTGGTCAAGCTAGTAGAATTCAAGGCGTAACCCCAGCATCAATTTCTATTCTATTGGTTTTTCTGAAAACTTACAAAGCCCTGTCATGAATGAAAACGAGAGGCTGCTCTGTGAAGGGGCGGAGTTAATGAATGTTGATCTTTCAGAGTTTCAAGTGCAGCAGCTCCTTAGGTTTCATGCATTAATTATTAAATGGAATAAGGTATACAATTTAAGTGCCATACGCGACCCTCTAGAGTCAATTAAAAAACACTTTTTGGATAGCCTTTCAATAGTATGTTTCATAAAGCCTGGATTATTACTAGATGTCGGCTCTGGCGCTGGCTTACCTGGGATTATCATTGCAATTATGATGCCTAAAACTAGTGTTTTTGTCATCGATAGTGTTGGCAAAAAATGTCGATTTATGCAAACTGTAAAAACAGAACTGTCTTTGACCAATCTGACAGTAGTTAATAGTAGAGTTGAGTCATTTAGTTATCATGAGTCTTTTCCTCAAATAACATCCCGAGCATTTTCAGATGTTGCGAGTACTATTGAAAAAGTGAAACATTTAATAGCGGATGATGGTCGCTACTTAATGATGAAGGGTGACAATATTGATGAAGAAACTATTCAAAAAATGAAGGCAAAAGTGCATATTTTAAAAGTTCCATTTGTTTCAGATAATCGTTCACTTTTAGAAATTCAGCTATAATTTTTATTTATGGAAATAATAGACTCTCATTGCCACATAGACCGAGTTGACTTAGATGCTTTTGGAGGAAGTATTGAGTCAATGCTCAAGCATGCCAGTGAGCTCTCTGTAAAGAAATTTCTATGCGTCTGTATTGATTTGGAGCATTTTGATCAAGTTCACGATCTTGCATTAGCGCACTCTAATATATATTCATCAGTTGGCGTGCATCCAACAGAAACTAATTGTAAAGACCCAACTACAGAAGAGTTACTTGAATATGCAACAAGCGACAGAATCATTGCAATTGGCGAGACTGGTTTGGATTATTTTCATGTCAAGGAGGATCAGGCTGGCTGGCAAAGAGATCGCTTCCGTAGGCATATTAAGGCGTCCAATATTTCAGGCAAGCCTCTGATTATTCATACTAGAGAAGCTAAATCTGATACTATTAAAATTCTCTCTGAAGAGAAGGCTGAGTCAGCTGTTATGCATTGCTTTTCTGAGGATTGGGAAACTGCCAAGGCGGCATTAGATCTTGGTTATTACATTTCTTTTTCGGGTATTTTGACTTTTAAAAGTGCTCAATCTTTGCGTGATGTTGCAAAAAAAATACCTGCTGAGCGTCTTTTGGTTGAAACAGACTCACCATATTTAACCCCTGTTCCAAATAGAGGAAGGCCTAACAGCCCAGCCTATACATACTATGTAGCAGAAAAACTTGCAGAAATTCGTAATACGAGTATTTCTGAGATTGCTAAAGTTACTACTGATAACTTTAATCGGCTATTTTTTTCGTGACTTTATGACTACTCATGATGCCCCAAGATATATAACTGTAGATGAGTTTTCAATTGGACAGCGTCTTGATAATTATCTAATTAAGCAGCTTAAAGGTGTCCCAAAGTCTCGCATTTATCGCATTATCAGAAAAGGTGAAGTCCGCGTTAATAAAGGCAGAAAGAAAGCAGACTATAAGCTTGTTTCTGAAGATATTATTCGAATTCCACCTATTAGAACCTCTACTGAAAAGGATATTAAGCCATCTGATGGACTACTTAAGTTGCTTAATTCCTCAATTCTTTATGAGGATAAAGGCTTATTAGTTCTAAATAAGACACATGGAATGGCAGTTCATGGGGGAAGTGGTGTTACTATTGGAATTATTGAAGCACTTAAAAGTCAATACAAAGAACCGATTGAACTTGTCCATCGGCTTGATAGAGGAACATCAGGGTGTTTGATTCTTGCAAAAAAACGGTCAGTCTTAAAATCATTTCATGAGCAGCTAGTTCATCATCAAGTGGAAAAGCGTTATATTGCACTTGTTAAAAATAGCTGGAGTAAGAAAAAGCATACCATTGATGCGCCAATTTATCAAAACTCAAGGAATAGTGTTATTGATTCGAAAGGAAAAGACTCAGTAAGTCATTTCCACCCTATTAAAAATTTTCTTATGGGTGATGAAAGTGCCTCGTTAGTTGAAGTTGTTATAGAAACTGGAAGGACTCATCAAATCAGGGTCCATGCAAAGCATGCTGGGCATCCAGTTGCCCAAGATGATAAGTATGGCGATAATAGTTTTGATCAATTGATGAAAAAGAAAGGGTTGAGTCGACTTTTTTTGCATGCTAAATCAATTGTTTTTACAAACCCTATTACTAATGAGATACAAAAGGTAACGGCCCCATTACCAAATGATCTTGAAGAATTTTTAAATAAACTATGAATGCGTATATTCGCTTAATGAGGCTTGATAAGCCTATTGGGTCATTACTACTTTTATGGCCCACATATTGGGCTTTATTTCTAAGTGCAGATGGATGGCCTGATTTAGATATATTGTTCATTTTCACTTCAGGAGTTTTTATAATGAGAACTGCTGGGTGCGTTATAAATGATTTTGCAGATCGAAAAATTGATAAGCACATCGTAAGAACTCAGCAAAGGCCTCTTGCTACTGGAGAAATTTCATCTAACTCCGCGCTAGTATTATTTGGCCTATTATTATTGATTGCATTAGGCTTAGTTCTTCAAACTAATATCTTAACTATTAAATTGTCTTTAATTGCCGTTCTTCTGGCAACTTTATATCCTTTTACAAAGCGCTGGACTAATTTACCGCAACTAGTTTTAGGTGCTGCATTTGGAATGAGCGTACCTATGGCTTTTAGCGCTCAAACTGGAGTGGTTCCTTTAACTGCATGGCTAGTTTTTATTGCAACCCTAGTTTGGACTTTAATTTATGACACTTTTTATGCGATGGCTGATCGCGATGAAGATTTAAAGATTGGAGTAAAGTCAACAGCAATTCTTTTTGCAAAATACGATCAAATTATTATCACTTTGTTGCAAATTTTATTAATTATTGTGCTTATATTAATTGGCAATGTTTTCGATTTAGGATTAATTTATGACTTTTCTTTGGTGATTATTTCATTTTTTATGATTTATCATCAATTTCTACTGAAAAAACGCCAAAAAGAAGAATATTTTAAGGCATTTCTTAATAATAATTTCATTGGTATGACTGCATTTTTAGGGATTTTTCTTTCGGTAATCATCAAGTCATAAGTTTTGTTGTTTTTTTGCAACATTTGAGCAAAATTACGTCATTTTGGCCTATTTTTTTGCTTTTTTTCATCAAGAAAACTTGACACTCTGTTTTTGTTACTATAAAAAGTCCATCAATCAGCAAGTATGTTGATTATTTTAAAAACAAATGGAGAGAAAATATGTTAAGTAATGTAACTGGTTGGATAAAAAAATTAACTGAAGCTGGTGTGGGTCTTGTAGCACTAGCAGTTGTTGTTCAAGTAATATTTGGTTCAAGTGCTTCATTCCTACCTGGCGATGTTGTCGCTAGGCTTACTGATATGATCGGCGCACTTGGTGGTGCTGGCTTAGTTGGTTTAATTACAGCAGGATTGTTGTACACGATCTTTTCTAAGTAATACGTATTAACTCAATAGAAAACCCGCTATAAGGCGGGTTTTTTATTATTTGAATGAAATTTTATTAAGTACTTAATTTTATTGTGCTAAAGCTAATTTTTTAGTCATCACGCACCTAGAAAACTTGACATAGTGATTTTGATACTATAAAAAGTTTATCAATCAGCTGGAAATCTGGTTGTCTTAAAACAAATGGAGAGAGAGTATGTTAGATAATGTAATTGGATGGGTAAAAAAATTAACTGAAGTAGGTGTAAGTTTTATTGCACTTGCAGTTGTTGTTCAAATAATTTTTGGAAGTCAAGCTGCATTCTTACCTGGCGATATTATCGCTAGACTTACGGATATTATTGTTGGACTTGGAGCTGCAAATTTGGTTGGTTTAATTGCCGTTGGTTTGCTGTACAAAATCTTTACTAAGTAATACATATTAACTCAACAAAAAACCCGCCACTAAGCGGGTTTTTTATTATTTGGAAAAGATGGAGTTAAATCCCTCGAAGAAGCTCATTAATTCCAACCTTAGACCTTGTTTTAGCGTCAACCTGTTTAACTATAACGGCGCAATAAAGTGAATAGCTTCCATCTGCCGATGGAAGGTTGCCAGAAACTACAACTGATCCTGCAGGTATTCGTCCATATGATACTTCACCCGTCATTCTATTAAAGATTTTAGTTGATTGGCCAATATAAACGCCCATTGATATAACAGCACCTTCTTCAACGATAACACCTTCAACTACTTCTGATCTTGCTCCAATAAAGCAGTTATCCTCTATGATTGTTGGACTCGCTTGTAAAGGTTCAAGCACCCCACCAATGCCTACGCCGCCTGAAAGGTGAACATTTTTGCCAATTTGTGCACAAGAACCTACAGTTGCCCATGTATCGACCATTGTTCCAGAATCAACATATGCACCAATATTTACATAAGATGGCATTAAAACCGTATTTGAGGCTATATAAGAACCTCTCCTTGCAGTGGCTGGAGGAACTACTCTAACACCCGACGCTTGAAACTCTTCAGCTGTGGTATTTGCATACTTGGATGGCACTTTGTCATAGTACTGCGTATAGCCAGATTGCATAGGGACATTATCTGCAAGCCTAAATGAAAGCAAAACAGCTTTCTTTAGCCATTCATTAACTTCCCAGTTGCCGATACTTTTTTGCTCTGCAACTCTAGCTTCTCCTGAGTCTAGGAGGTGAATTGCCTCATCAACAGCTTGTTTAATTTCATTGCTTGCAGAGTCAGGGGTGATATGCGCTCGATCTTCAAATGCAGCTTCAATAATATCTTTCATAATTGTCATAATAAAAAAAAGTTAATTATATCATTTAGAGTCCATTTGGACTTCTCTAATGATCGTGCTGGTGGTTATGATGATGCTCATAAGTTGCCATCAAGTCATGGATTTGATCAGCAAATAAGTCATTAAATTGAGCATCTTTCAATATGGATTCGGGGAGTCCCTCACAGCAGATATGATGATAAAGGCAAAGAACTTGAGTTGATTCTTTCATTACTCTATGAAGATCATGTGACACCATAAGTACAGCACAGTTTTGCTTTTGATGAATATCCTGAATTAATTTATAAAGCTGCATTTGCCCATCAACATCAAGGTTTTGTGCTGGTTCATCTAAAATCAACACATTAGGCTTATTTAGAAGCGCTCTAGTTAGTAAGACTTTTTGCAATTCACCACCTGAAAGATTTTTGAGCGGCATTTTAAGTAAATCTTCAATACCAGTAAGCTCACAAGTTTGACGCGTGAACTCACGATCAAATTTTTGATTTAATGTCAAAAAATCAATAACAGATATAGGTATGTATGGATTTGCTGTAAATGATTGAGGCGTATAACCAAATTTTAAATTATCGCTATGTATTATTTCTCCAGAATCTTGTTTAATAACACCTAAAAGAATCTTAATTAATGAGCTTTTTCCAGCGCCATTAGGACCTATTAATGTAATAAACTCACCAGGATGAAGTTTAAAGCTGACATCATCAAGGATATTTTTCCCATTATGACTAAGGCTAATATTGTTTAGAGTTATGAGAGCATCTGACATTAGTATATTTTATCTAACAATTCATGCATGAGCTCAAAATATAAAGTTTGAAAGTTTAAATTCATCAAGTAGTTTCCAATAAAAAAACTTGGTTTAGAGGTAAAATTTGAGAATGAATCAGCAACTCATTTTAGTAGATGGCTCGGCGTTTTTATTTCGCTCCTATTTCTCAACGCTATCTCAAAACTTGACAAATGAAAGTGGCTTTCCTACTGGAGCTATGTTTGGTGTTGTAAATGCGATAAAACATCTACAAAGGAAGTATCAGGACGCAAAGATTATTATGATTTTTGATGCAAAAGGTTCAAATTTTCGTCACGAAATGTTTCCTGACTACAAAGCCAATAGAAGCCCAGCAGAGGATGATTTAGTTGTTCAGATTGAACCCCTTTATAAAATAGTTAGGGCAATGGGCTTTCATTTTTTATGCGAGCCGAGTGTCGAAGCAGATGATGTCATTGCGACGTTATCTAAGCTTGCTCGTGAAGAGGGCATTGAAACAATTATTGCTAGTGGGGACAAAGACCTTTTCCAATTAGTCGGAGGCAATATTAAGCAACTTGACATGAAAGGTAAGCTCTATGGTGAGGAAGAAATTAAAGAGAAAATGGGAGTTAATCCAAACCAAATATTAGATTTACTGGCATTAACGGGGGATTCAGCTGACAACATACCTGGAGTGCCTAGTGTTGGACCAAAAACTGCGTCAAAGTGGCTTGAGCTTTATGAAAACATTGAAGGCGTTAAGGCTAATGCAGAAAAGATTGGCGGTAAGGTTGGTGAAAAACTAAGGGAATCTTTTGAGATATTGGATCTTTCTTATAAATTAGTTCAGCTAAAGTTTGATGTCAAGCTTCCTTTAAATATCTTATTAGATGAGCCCGGAGAAAACAAAGAGGAGTTACTAGATCTTTTTAGAGAGTATGGTTTTTCAATGTGGCTTAAGCAATTAGGTGAAAAGACTGTACCTAAAATTGCTCAAAATGATGAGCAGGTGACTGATGAAACTCCCAGCCCTGTTTCTAGTATTGCTCTTAAAGAATATTCTCAAAATCTAATACTTACAGATGAAGACTTTTCTGGATTGCTTACTAAGCTGACCAATAGTGAATCTTTTGTATTTGATTTAGAGACGAATAGTCTTAACTATATGGAGGCTGAGATTGTTGGCCTTGTTTTTCTTATTGAGAAAGATAGTTATTATTTACCAGTTGCACATGACTACTTAGATGCGCCAGTTCAGTTGGCTAGACATAAGGTAATGGCATCTTTAAAGCCCTTGCTCGAGAATAAAGCTATTGGCAAAGTTGGTCAAAACTTAAAATATGATGCCCATATTCTTGCTAATATTGATATTAGTCTAAATGGCATTATTGACGACACTATGTTGAAATCTTATTGTTTGAATTCAGTTGCAAGCCGCCATAATATGGATGATTTAGCCTTACATTATTTGGGGCACAAAACAATTCATTATGCAGATGTTGCTGGTAGCGGAAAAAAACAACTAACCTTTAACCAGGTTGATATTAGTGAAGCAATGCCTTATGCGTGTGAAGATGTCATTGTAACAAATGAGCTAAATAATGTCTTGGAATCAAGGCTTCAAGATTATCCTAAAGTGATGCTGCTTTATAAAAGCATAGAGATTCCATTAATAAAAATTATGTTGAAATTAGAAAGAAATGGTGCGTTTGTTGATGAAACTTCACTCTTTAACCAACAGATTGAGGTTAAAGCTGAAATGATGAAAATTCAGACTGAAGCATATGAGGTTGCTGGCGATGAATTTAATCTTGAGTCTCCAAAACAAATTCAGCAAATTTTATTTAGTGAAGAGGGTTTTGGCCTAGAGCCAAAAAAGAAAACAGCAAAGGGCCAGCCTTCAACAAATGAAGAAGCTCTAAAATTACTTGATCACCCGTTAGTTGATTTAATAATGGCTTATCGTACTTTAACAAAACTAAATTCTACTTATTTAGAGGCCTTACCAAAACAAATTAACAGAAAGACTGGAAGGCTTCATACCTCATATCATCAAGCAGTAACTGCAACTGGTAGGCTTTCTTCTTCAAAACCTAATTTTCAAAATATTCCAATTAGAACAGAGAGGGGTGCTCAGATTAGATCAGCATTCATTGCAAATAAAGATAATGCAATCCTTGCTGCTGATTATTCTCAAATTGAGCTTAGAATAATGGCGCATATTTCACAGGATAAGAGCTTAATTGAGGCTTTTAATAATAATGTTGATGTTCATAGTGCAACAGCCTCTCAAGTTTTTGATACTGAGCTTTCAAATGTTACTAAAGATCAGCGCCGAAAGGCTAAGGCGATAAACTTTGGCTTAATTTATGGTATGAGTGCGTTTGGTTTGGCTAAACAAATAGATGTCTCTAGAACTGAAGCTAAGCAATATATTGATGGTTATTTTGAGAATTATCCTGGTGTCTTAAGGTTTATGGACGAAACTAAAGAAAGGGCTAAAGAGCAGGGATTTGTAGAAACAATTTTAGGTAGGAGGCTATATTTGCCTCAAATTAATTCGAAAAATAAAATGCTGCAGCAACACGCACTAAGAACTGCAATTAATGCTCCTATGCAAGGCTCCTCTGCAGATATTATAAAAAAAGCTATGCTCGATATCCAGTCCTGGATTGATAGAGAAAATAATGGAGTAAAAATGATCATGCAAGTTCATGATGAGCTTGTATTTGAACTTCGAGCTGATAAAGCTAAAGAGTATGGTGAAATTGTTAGGTCTATGATGTCAGATACTTTGAAGTTAAGTATTCCATTAGAGGTTGATGTGGGAATTGGAACAAACTGGCAAGAGGCTCACTAAACCTTAAGTATAGAATTTGAGTATCGACTTATTGATGTGTTAAATTAAAATAGGCTCTAATAACCAAAAAAGTAATAATGAGTTAATTATATGAAAGAGCAACTGCAAAACCTACTTACTAAATGCATCCATGATTTAATTGATCAAGGATTACTTAGTGAGATGCCATCAAAAGTTCGGCTAGATCACACCAAAGATAAAAGTCATGGTGATTATGCAACAAATATAGCCTTAATGCTGGCAAAGCAGGCTAAAACCAGCCCACTGAATCTGGCGCAAGCTATTATCGACCAATTAGATGGCGCTGATTTTATTGAAAAAACAGAAATAGCCGGCCCAGGGTTCATTAACTTCTTTCTGTCAGACAAGTCGAGTACTGCCGTGATAAATGAAATTATTGAAAGTGGTGATGGGTATGGAACATCTAATATAGGAGCAGGCCAAAGTATTCTTTTGGAGTACGTTTCAGCGAATCCAACAGGACCTCTTCATGTTGGACATGGAAGAGGGGCCGCTTATGGGGCAACTGTTTCTAACCTACTAAGATCTGTTGGTTATAAAGTTGATAATGAGTACTATGTAAATGATGCGGGTAGGCAGATGGACATCTTATCTGTAAGCATTTTCTTGCGATATTTAGCGCTCTGCGGAGAAACAATAAGGTTTCCTGATAATGGCTATCAAGGAAAGTATATTAATGATATCGCCAGTAATATTATGCAGACTTATAGTGACGCTTTTCACAAAGAATCCGCATTAGTTTTTGAAGGTATCTGCAAAGATGAGCTTGAAGGAGGAAACAAAGAGTCTCATATTGATGAGTTAATTTCAAGGTCAAAAGAGTTATTGGGTGAAGGCTTTAAATCTATTTTTAAAGTAGGTATTGAAAGTATTCTAAGTGGCATCAAAAAAGATCTAGCTGATTTTGGAGTGGTCTTTGAAAAGTGGTTTTCAGAGCAATCTTTGATTGATAACGGCCTTTCTGAGGCTAGCATTAAAAGACTTCAAGACAGTAAGCACGTTTATAAAAAGGACGGCGCCCTATGGTTTAAAACAACGGATTATGGAGATGAAAAAGATCGTGTAGTAGTCCGTGATAATGGAAATCATACTTATTTTGCTTCAGATATTGCCTACCACCTTGAAAAATTTGAGCGAGGCTATGATAAAGTAATTAATGTTTGGGGAGCTGACCATCATGGTTATATTGCTAGAGTTAAGGCTTCTGTAGCTGCATTTAATCATAACCCTAAAAAATTAGAAATCCTTTTGGTTCAATTTGCAAACCTTTATAGAGGTGGAAAAAAAGTACAAATGTCAACTAGAAGCGGGTCTTTTGTGACCCTAGAGGATTTAAGAAGTGAGGTAGGAAATGATGCCGCACGTTTCTTTTATATCCTTAGAAAGTCAGAGCAGCATATGGATTTTGATCTAGACCTTGCCAAATCAAAGACAAACGAGAACCCAGTTTTCTATATTCAATATGCCTATGCTCGAATTAACTCTGTTTTTAAGCAAGCGCAAGAAAAGGGCATAGTGTTTAATTATCAAGATGCTGATTTAGGATTATTATCAGAAGAAAGTGAAAAATCAATTTTAAGAGAGCTAAGTCGTTATAAAGGTGTCATAGAGTCTGCTGCCATGCAGTATGAACCTCACCAACTTGCTTACTATTTACGTGAATTGGCTTCTCAATTTCATAGTTACTACAATGCCTGTCCTTTTATACTGGATGATCAAGATCTTACCCAAGCTAGGTTGACAGTGATCCACGCAACGAAACAAGTTCTCTTTAATGGGCTAACTATTCTAGGGGTTAGTTCGCCAGAGTCAATGTGAATGATCAGAGGCAAAGAGATCAAGCACTAAATATAGGTGATTCTTTCATTGTTCAAGCTCCTGCTGGCTCAGGAAAAACTGAACTTATAACTCAACGTTATTTAAAATTACTTAGCTCTGCAGATGTGCCAGAAAATATTTTAGTTATGACATTTACCAACAGAGCGGTGGATGAGTTAAAGCATAGAATAATTAGCTCGCTTAATCGAGCAAGATTGCACCCACCTGAAGAGCCACACAAGCTCAAAACCTTTGATCTTGCCAATAAAGTGTTAGAGCAATCAAGTCTGAAAGATTGGAATTTACTGAATCACCCCTCTCGAATAAAAATAATTACTATTGATTCGCTGTCAAGTTTAATTGTCTCAAGGTACCCATCTATTGATCAATTAATCCCACCTCAAACAATGATTAATACTTATGAGTATGAGCAAATTTATCAAGAGGCAGCAGAAAATACCCTTCTACTAATTGAGGAGAGTGAGTATCAAGCTAGCATCTCATCTGTTTTGTTGTACCTTGATAACCATGTTGATAGGTTCTATCGGCTCATAGTTCAGATGCTCTCAAAGCGAGAGCAGTGGCTACCAAAACTATATATTGAGGGTGCTCTTGATATTAATTTATTAGAAATTCTAGCGCAAGAATTAATTGTTGAATATCTTGGAACCTTGAGAGGTGCAGCATCTGGTTTGCTTGATAAATCTTTTTTTAATTTATTAGAAGTTAGTACCAGGCATGATGTTTCTAAGATTAAAAAGTTACCAGGCTCAACTATCGAAGATTTGAGTGATTGGCAAACTATTTCTGAGTTACTTTTAACGAAAAGTACTGGGAACTGGAGAAAGAAAATTGATGCTAATATTGGATTTCCAGCTGAACTTAAGGAAGAAAAACTGATATTTAAAGAAATATTAGAGAGTTTTGATTCTGAAGTTGAATTCAAAAAAATACTTAATAATTTATCTAACTTACCAAGTGCGTATTTTCCAGAATCAACGAGTAAAAGTATCAATGATATTGCACAAGTCTTAAAGTTAAGTGTTGCAGAGTTGAAGGTAATTTTTAAAGAAAAAGGTTTGCAAGATTTTTCAGAAGTTGGTATGCAAGCTATTAATGTGCTTGATAGTCGTGAAGAGGTAAGTGATATTGCGCTATTGTTAGACTATCAAATTAAGCATCTACTAGTTGATGAGTTTCAAGACACTTCATATTCACAATTAAGCTTAATTGAAAAGCTTGTTGATAGCTGGCAAGAGGGAGATGAAAAGTCAATCTTTTTTGTGGGTGATCCAATGCAATCAATTTATAAATTTCGTGAATCTCAAGTTGGAATTTTCCTTGAAGTCATGAAAGGTGGTATAGGTAGTCTTAAAATTAAGCCTCTAGTATTAAGGGCTAACTTTAGGTCAAATAAAAGTATTGTTGAGCAAAATAATAAGATTTTTTCTCAAATATTTCCAAACCAAGATAATTTATTGTTGGGCGCTATTCATTATTCTGAATCAAGCTCTGCTTCAAATATTGAGCAAAATGATGCGCTCACTTTTTACCCGTTTAGTGTAGATCAAGATTCTGAAGAAGCGGAGATGGTGGTTAGTATTATTAAAAAATCTATTTTAAATAATCCACATCAAGAGATTGCAGTCCTTGTAAGATCTAGATCTCATTTAAATGCCATTACATTATTGCTTCAGGAAAGCAGGGTTAATTTTGAAGCCTTAAAAACTGAGCCATTAAGGTCTAATCTTTTTACCAGAGACTTGCTAAGTTTAGCTAGAGCATTGCTTAGTTTGGCGGATCGTTTAGCTTGGCTTTCTATTCTCAGAGCTCCATGGTGTGGCTTAAAGTTAGAAGATTTATTAGTTTTTAGTGATTCAATAGATAAGACAATTTTTAGTCAGTTAATAGATGATGATATCGTTAAAGATTTGAGTGATGATGGTATTTTACGTTCTAGGCATTTATTCCTAGCAACTGAAGAGGCTATTTATAGTGAAGGTAAGTTTTCTTTTGTAGAGCGTTTTTCTTATGCCTTAAGTCAGCTATGTAATGAGATTGAACTTAATGAGCAAGAAAAAAGTATTAGATCTCAATTTCTTTCATTACTGAATCATTGCGAACTAAGTCAAAGTTTAGATATCAAGACAATTGAATTGATGGTTAAAGATTTATATGCACCCTCCCAGTCTGCCTCTGTTAAGTTAATGACAATTCATCAGGCTAAAGGCTTAGAGTTCGATACTGTAATTATTCCTGGCCTTGGTAAAAAAGGAAAAAATGACTCACTATCCTTAATACAAATTCAAGAGTTTTCAAATAATAATATTTTGCTGGCACCTTTAAAATCTTCTTATGAAGACTCTGAGAGTAAAACTTACCTTTATTTGCAGTACTTACAAAAACAACAGGCACACTTTGAATTAATGAGAGTTCTGTATGTTGGGATGAGCCGAGCAAAAGATAAGATTCATTTGTTAGGTAGCGTTTCAAAAACTGGAAGAGCTGTCAGTGGCTCATTGCTGTCATTTTTAAGTAATTATTTTCAACAATCTATCGATGACATTCCAATTCAAGATGCAATAATTCCAGTAGAGACTTCTTTGCCCAAACTTCAGCGTAATAAGATGCTTTCAACTCTTTCTAGTCGAGTCATTAATGACATTAAGCAATCTAAAAATATGCCCAGTAATATTGATCTAATTTATCAAAGTGCATTGGGCTCAATAGTGCATTACTTTCTAGAGCATTATTTATTTGAGCCATCATTTGAAAGTATTGACGCAAGATTTAAGGAGTTTGGATTGCCGACAAAACTAATTCAGTCATATACTAAAGCTGCCTCTCTTTTACTTCTCAATACAAAGCGTGATAAAGATTTTGAATGGCTATTTAAATATCGAGACTCTACTGAAGTAGAAGCCGAATATAGTAATTCAAGTAAAACAGTAATAATTGATCGATTGTTTATTGAAGATGGCACTTTATGGATTATAGATTTCAAGACGGCATCGCTTAACGATGGTGAATCTATGAGCTCATTTATTGGGCGGCAAAAACAGTCACACCAAAAACAAATCAAAATATATCAAGAGGTTCTTGATGATTTTTTTAAACTCCCTTCAAAGGTTGCTCTTTACTGCCCAGCTGCAAGTCAGTTAATAATAATTTAATTGTTTTTGTATTGAAAAATTGCTGGACAAATTCCTTAATTGTACTTATGATGATTTCCAATTTATTAAACCTATAAATATATGACTAAGAAAAATGATATCGTTGGATGGATTGATTACACTCAGAAATATGGTGATAGAAAAATAAGAACCATTAATCCTGATGTGCAGAGTGGCTCAACAGTTCTGTTTAATCATTTTGAAGATATGCAGTTAGCAATGGATCACAATTATCCTGGTGTTGACTATGGAACTCATGGGCTATCTACTCAAAAAGCCTTTGAAGAAGCGATGTGTAAGCTTGAAAATGGTCATATTTCTTATGCATTTCCCTCTGGTATCAGTGCTATTACAAATACACTAATGGCCTTTACTAAAAGTGGGGATGAGGTTTTATTGTGTGACAATGTTTATAGTCCTACTGCAAGCTTTTGCCATAATATTCTTGAAAAATATAATGTAAAGATAACGCATATAGAGTCCAATATAGGTGCTGAAATCAGGCACTATATTAATGATAAAACTAAATTAATTTTTTTAGAGTCTCCTGGCTCTAATACATTTGAAATACAAGATATTTCTGCAATTGTTAAAGAGGCAAAAAAAGCTAACGTACTATCAATTTTAGATAATTCATGGGCTACACCTCTTTTCTTAAAGCCTTTGGATCTTGGTATCGACATTACCATTCAATCTGTAACTAAGTATATTTGTGGCCATTCTGATATCTTGTTGGGCTGCGCAACGGTAAACCAAAAATATGCGGATGAGTTTTCTAAATATTTTGAAACTGTTGAAAATTACGCCAATCCACAGGATTGCTATCAGGCTTTGAGGGGACTGAGATCACTAAAGGTTCGTCTAGAGGCGCACCAAAAATCAGCCTTTGAAGTTGCGAGATGGCTTGATAAGAATGATATTATTGAGACTGTAATTCATCCTGGTCTTGAGTCACACCCTCAGCATGACTTATGGAAGAGAGATTTTAGTGGCGCGTCAGGGCTATTTGCTTTCACATTCAAAAAGTCATATTCAGATGAAAAAATTGCATTATTTGCAAATTCACTTGAAATATTTGCCCTTGGCTTTAGTTGGGGAGGTTATAAAAGCCTCTTAACTGCAAGGCCATACAAGCGAGATGGAGAATGGGTTCATGATGGAAAACATCTAGTTCGACTTAGCATAGGGCTTGAAGACTCAAGTGAGTTAATTGAAGACCTAAAACAAGGCTTCAGGGTTCTTGGGTAGTATTTAAGACTTATCCCTTTTATCGTTTACAACTGTAACTCGCTGCATGTGCCTGAATTCTGGCAAGTAGTCAAAAACTGCATAATGTTGAGTAATGCGATTATCCCAAATAGCAACTGAATTATCTTCCCAGTGAAATCTAACTTGGAATTCAGGTTTTGAAATATGCTGAAATAAAAATTGCAGTATATGATCACTTGGACCTTGACTTTCATTGACAATATTACGAGTAAAGGATTGGTTTATATTTAAATATTTGAGACCTGAAATGGGGTGAGTTCCAATAACTTTATGAACTGCTGAGCCAACGTTCTTTAGAGCATTATTAACCGAATCGATACCACCTTCTTTGTAAAAGTCATTTCTAAATGTACCCATATCATGAATCGCTTCAAGTTCTTCTAGGTGGTCTTTCCATCCATTTGGAAGCTGATCATATGCAGCACTCATACTAGCCCAAAGCGTGTCACCACCAACTTTAGGAACCTTTACGCCATGTAATATGCTTGCAAAGGGAGGACTTTCTTTAAAAGTAAGGTCTTTATGCCAATCATTTGTATCTGGCCTATTATTTGCATCATTTTTAAGTAAAACAATGCTTTGATATCCTTCAACATGTGGGTAGACAGGGTGACCTGGATCAATTTCGCCAAGACTCTCTGCTAATTTTAGGTGAGTTTCTGGGGAAATATTCTGGTCCCTAAAAAAAACAACTTGATGCTTTATGAGTGCGCTGTATATTTGCTCAATGGTCCCACTATTTAAATCCTTATTTAGTGAAACTTTTGAGATTATTGCTCCAATTGAAGGAGTTAGCGGAGTGACTTTCAACATCATAAGGTCCAATAGAGTTTTAAAGAATTTTATTACAAAACAATCACCAATTATTAATTATTATTTTTCAACCACCATAACAGAATAAATAATTGAAAAAATAACAATGGAATGACTGATAAAAGAACTACTTCCCAGCTAAAATTAAAAACAAACCAGCCTGCTGAAAGTGCTGCAAAAGCCTGAAGACCAAAAACTAAAAAATCATTGATTGATTGAACTTTAAACTTTTCATTTTCACTATAGGATCTTGGGAGTAGGTTTGTTCCTCCTATAAATAGGAAGTTCCATCCAAGACCAAGAAAAACTAAAGACCACCAGTAACTGCTAAGAGCATGGCTACTGTATGCAATGAAGACAGAAGCAAAGAAAAATATAACTCCAAGGAGCATCATCCGAGTAAGCCCTAGATATTTAACAATGTAAGCTGTAAATAGTGACGGAAGAAACATTGCGATAACGTGAGCTTGAAGAACTGATTTAGTATGGTGAAGTGAATAGCCATCCATTATATGCATACTGACCGGCGTGGCTGTCATTACAAAGCTCATAACAACATAGCCTGTTGTCGCCGCGCAAACTGCAACTATGAAAGAGCCTTGCTTAATAATTTTAAGCAATGACCTTTTAGAATTATCAATTTGCTGCTTAAACTTTTCAGCTGGCTTAAAGAAGCACATCAATATAAATGCAATTATAAACAAAAGGGAGAGGATGACGAAAGAGCCAACAAAGTCGGTATCAAAGTAATTTTTGCCTAAAGTTGCAATTTCCGTGCCAAGAAAAGCAGAAATTAGCCCACCTAAAAGAACAACTGCAGTTGCTTTTGGTCTTTGTTCAGGCTCCACACTTTCAATCGCTGCAAACCTAAATTGCTGCATAACCGCAACTGTACCACCTAAACAGAAAGACGCAAAACAAAATAAGTAAAATGATTTATTGATGATTGAGAATATACACAGGCCGATTAGAAATATGGTGAAAATGCAAGAGCTCAAAAAAACTTTCTTACGACCAAAAATTGACATCAGCCGGATGGCTGGAATAATACTTACAGCAGTGCCTACTACAATAGTTGCAACTGGTAAGGTAGATAAACTTTTTAAGGGCGCAAGAACGCTTCCAATAATGCCCGCGACAAATAGCATAAAAACGCTAAGGGACATAAAGAGGGCTAAACAGGCAGTTAATATCCAAACATTCTTAGGAAGATTTAACATTGAGCAGTTATCCTGTGAGGTAGAAAAAATTTATTTCTTCTGAGGCCGCTTCCATTTGCTCATTGTTGATTGTTTATTGCGACTCAAGGTAAGCTTATCATCGGGGGCATCTTGAGTAATAGTTGAGCCCGCTCCAATGGTTGCATTTTTTCCGATCGATACTGGGGCAATTAATTGACTATTTGAGCCTATAAATGCTCCATCTCCAATTATTGTTTGACTTTTATTTACACCATCATAGTTGCACGTTATTACGCCAGCACCAATATTGACACCCTTTCCAATTTGACTATCCCCGATGTAACTTAAATGGGATACCTTTGAGTTGTCATCAATTGTTGATTTTTTTACTTCAACAAAATTGCCAATCTTTGCATGACTACCTATTTGAGTTTCAGGACGAATGCGGGCAAAAGGCCCAATACTAGTGTGACTTCCAATAACAGAGCCTTCAATCATTGAATTTGGCATGATATGAGCATTATCACCGATTTTAGAGTTTTTTATAATGCAGTTTGGCGAAATTAGAACATTTTTTCCTAACCTAACTTCACCTTCAAAAACAACATTTACATCGATAATACAGTCATTTCCAAAAGTTAAATTACCCCGACAATCAAAACGACTAGGGTCTTTAATAGTGAGGCCATTGATCATTAGCTCTTCAGCATTTTTTAACTGGTGAGCCCTTTCAGCCTTGGCTAAGTTATTTTTATCATTTATACCCATTACTTCTGCTGAATTTTCACAAATAAATGAAGCAATAGTAACATTATCTTTGGCTGCTTTTTCAACAATATCAGTAAGATATAGTTCGCCCTGCGAATTATTTGGCTCAAGCTGGTTTAAGTACTTTGTTAATAATGCACCAGTAATAGCCATAATGCCCGTATTAATTTCATCAATTTTAAGTTCTTCAGTATTAGCATCTTTATGCTCAATAATTGATTTAATGGATTTTGAAGAGTCTCTTATGATTCGGCCATACCCTGAAGGGTCATTTTGAATTACTGTTAAAAGAGAAAAGCCAGTCTTATTTGCTTTTTCAAGCAACTTTAATAATGTTTGGGTTTGAATTAAAGGAACATCACCATATAGAATAAGACACATTGAGTTTTCTTGAATATTAGGGATTGCCTGAATTACTGCATGCCCAGTTCCAAGTTGATTTTTTTGTAAAACCCATTTAATCAAATTATTCTGTGTTGATTTTTTTACTGATTCTGAGTTATGGCCAATAATTACATTAATTGAGCTTGCCAAGGGCGTTGCTGCATCTATGACATGCTGGATTAAAGTCTTATTACCAACTTCATGAAGAACTTTGGATACACTTGAGTTCATTCTTGTGCCTTGACCTGCAGCCAAAATGATTACATTGACTTCATTATTAGTTGATTGATTTGGCATTAAAAGTATAGTGTTAGGTAGTAAAAAATAGTTTGTATAATGTTACACTTTAGAAATTAAGCTAAGTGAAAATGCGTAAAAAATTACTTGCTGAGTTAATTGGAGCTTACATCCTGGTCTTTGCTGGAACTGGAGCCGTGATGATTAATGATATTACTGGAGCTCTTGGCCATGTTGGTATAGCGCTAACATTTGGCTTTGTCGTAGTGGCACTAATTTATAGCTTTGCCCATTTATCGGGAGCTCATTTTAATCCTGCTGTGACGATAGCTTTTTGGTCAATAGGAGAATTTGATAGTAGGAAGGTTATTCCATACATTGGCGCTCAGATTTTGGGCGCGATAGCTGCAAGTGCAAGCCTATATTTTTTACTTAATGAGAACTTTGTCACCATGTCCGAGGTGAGCTATCTTGGTGCGACTCTTCCTTACGGCTCAGTAACTCAAGCCTTTGGGTTTGAATTGATTTTGACTTTTATATTAATGATTGTTATCTGCTCCTCTGCGGTTCATGGCAAAGCTACAAAAGATTTTGCGGGATTGGCTATTGGCTTAACAGTTGGCCTTGAGGCAATGTTTGCAGGGCCTATAACGGGCGGTAGTATGAATCCAGCTCGAAGTATTGGGCCTGCAGTGATGAGCGGTAATTATGAGCATCTATGGATTTATATAGCGGCGACTATCATTGGCGCTGTAATTGCTGCGCAAGTATTTTTAAAGCTTTTTCAATCCGAGTCTTAATTAGTTCCCATGAAAAAAGTATTGGTTTTGTGTACTGGAAATAGCTGTAGAAGTATTATTGCGGAAGCGCTAATCAATAGTGAGCTTGGTGAGAGAATTGAAGCATATTCGAGCGGCGTATCTGCTAGCGGCTTAGTAAATCCAAATGCAAAAAAAATATTAGAAGTTAAGAATATTTGGAAGGATGAGTACCACTCTAAAAGACTGGAAACACTCTTGCATATTGACTTTGACCTGGTCATTACAGTTTGTGATAATGCAAGTCAAACCTGCCCTATATTTCCAGGAAAAACAGAGCTAGTTCATTTAGGTTTTGATGACCCAGATGGCAAGGATTTTGAAGAATTTGAGGCGTGTTATAAGCAGGTCAAATCGAAACTAATTCCACTGGTAAAATATTTTTTAAATTAGTTACTTTTTTTTAGTTATTTATATAAAATTCGTTTTTTTAGAGGTAGTGATAAGTAGTACTAAATAATTCTTTTTATGGAGATAAATAGTTATGACTAAATCAGGAAATATTACTAGTTTATTTGGAAAGTCGCCAATAAGCCCTTTGCAAAAACACATGAAGCAGGTTCATTCCTGTATCAAAGAGTTTGGAGTTTTTGCTAAAGCTGCTCAATCTGAGGATTGGGACAAGGCGCAAGAAGCTCGAGTTTCAATTGGAAATAAAGAGAAAAAAGCTGACCAGTTAAAGAAAAAATTAAGAATGAACTTGCCTAGTACTTTTATGATGCCTTTCTCAAGAAGAGATTTGCTTGATGTTCTCTTAATCCAAGACTCTATTGCCAACATTACTAAAGACCTTGCTGGCTTGATGATGACTCGTCATATGGTTTTTCCTAAAGAGTTTGCAGAGGACTTTATAAAGCTTGCTGATCTTTGTATTAAGACTTCAGCTTCTGCAATGGTAGCTATTAATGAACTTGATGAGTTGTTAGAAACAGCGTTTAGTTCTCGTGAACGTAAAATTGTTGCAGAGATGGTCAAAAAAATTAATGTCCTAGAGCATGATACTGATGTAGCTCAGAATGATATTCGTAATAAATTATTTTTGCTTGAATCTGAATTACCTCCTGTAGATGTCATGTTTTATTACCGAGCTATTGAGTGGTTAGGCGAGACCGCTGATGCTGCCCAAAAGGTAGGGTCACGTTTTGAAGTAATGTTAACTAAATAACCGGAGCTCTTCATGGAAATTATTGTACAAAATAGTGATATTCTTATCATGCTGGCTATTGGTTTTGGTTTGTTTATGGCTTGGGGTATTGGTGCTAATGATGTTGCAAATGCAATGGGAACATCGGTAGGCTCTGGTGCAATTACATTTAAGCAAGCGGTAGTTATTGCAATTATATTTGAGTTCGCTGGAGCAGTTCTTGCAGGCGGCGAGGTTACGGCAACGGTTCGAAAAGGCATTCTTGATTCTGGATCATTTGTCTCTAATCCAGAATTACTGGTGTACGGAATGCTTGCTTCACTTTTAGCTGCAGCTACCTGGCTATTGATTGCATCTTCTCTTGGTTGGCCGGTTTCGACAACGCACTCTATTGTAGGGGCGATTGTGGGATTTGGCGCTGTAGGAGTTGGAATTGATGCTGTAGCTTGGGGCAAGGTCTATGCAATTATAGCGAGTTGGGTCATCTCTCCAATTATTGCTGGAACGCTTGCAATTGTAATCTTTAAGAGCTTACAGAGCAATATTATTGATACCGAAAAGCCTCTTGAGAATGCTAAAAAATACCTCCCTTTTTATGTATTTTTTGTTGGTTTTATTATCTCTTTAGTGACACTACTTAAAGGACTTAAACATGTTGAATCCTTAAAGCACCTTGGCAAAGATCTACCTACCAGCATGATGATTGCAACTGCAGTGGGAATATTGGCAGCTATTCTTGCAGCTATTATTATTAGGCGTATTAAGATCAATCCCGAAGATGACAGTGACTTTTCATACGCTAATATGGAGAAATTATTTGGTGGACTAATGATTATAACTGCCTGTGCAATGGCATTTGCGCATGGATCAAATGATGTTGCTAACGCAATTGGACCTTTAGCCGCAGTCTATAGTATTGTTGAATCAGGAGGGCAGATCGTCTCTAAGAGTGTCTTACCTTCATGGATATTACTAGTCGGAGGCGGCGGCATTGTCTTTGGCCTAACAACTTTTGGTTACAGGGTAATGAAAACAATTGGTAAAAGTATTACGGAGCTTACGCCTAGTCGTGGTTTTGCTGCTGAACTTGCTGCAGCAACAACTGTTGTTTTTGCTTCCTATACAGGCCTTCCAGTCTCTACTACGCAGGTATTGGTGGGAGCTGTACTTGGTGTGGGCATTGCAAGAGGCCTAGCTTCACTTAACTTGAGAGTTATTAACCGAATTTTTCTTTCTTGGATTATTACGCTTCCAGCTGGCGCCATAATGTCGATTTTATTTTTCTTTATGTTAAAAGGTATTTTTGGCTCGTCATAATCTAATGAAGTTTAGTAAAATGTTTAATAATAAAACTATAAGTAGAGATGCATTATGACTTTAGAAGAGGTCCAGAAAAAACTTGAACTAGGAATAGAGCAATCTGAAGTCACTATGGAGGGTGATGGTTGTAATTGCTCTGCTGTAATTGTTTCACCTATTTTTGAAGGACTATCTTTATTGCAAAGGCAGAGAGCAGTTTTAGCAGTGGTTAAAGAAGAGATAAAGAGCGGTGAGCTTCATGCATTAAGTGTTAAAACATTTACCCCTGCAGAGAGATAGTATATAATTCACGTTCTTTTAAATTTGAAGATATAAAGTTATGCAAAC
This sequence comes from Candidatus Pseudothioglobus sp. Uisw_041, assembly GCF_048087625.1. NCBI lineage: Bacteria > Pseudomonadati > Pseudomonadota > Gammaproteobacteria > Pseudothioglobaceae (SeqCode) > Pseudothioglobus (SeqCode) > Candidatus Pseudothioglobus sp. Uisw_041. The sequence continues at coordinate 147,301 of NZ_CP159805.1, forward strand.
AGACATTCATCCTTCTTACGATACTATTAAAGTTGTGTGCAGTTGTGGTAATTCATTTGAAACGCGCTCAACTTCGGGTAAAGACGAACTTCATCTTGATGTTTGTTCAAGTTGTCACCCTTTTTATACAGGTAAGCAAAAAATTATGGATACTGCTGGACGTGTTGAGAAATTTAAGTCACGTTACGGCGCATTCAAGCGTTAAATATTAATTGATTCACTCTAAAGGCCACAAATGTGGCTTTTTTTGTGTCAGAAGCAAAGCAAAATAAATCTCTACAATGATTATAATCAACCTTTTACTGGGAAAAAATAATGGCATTTGACTACATTAATGCGTTACTAAAAAAAGAAGTATCGCGTACTCCAATTTGGGTGATGAGGCAAGCAGGCAGATACTTGCCAGAGTACCGTGCCACAAGAAAAATAGCTGGTGATTTTTTAACTTTATGTAAGTCAAGTGATCTGGCGTGTGAAGTTACCCTTCAGCCCCTTGAGCGTTTTGATCTTGATGCGGCAATTCTTTTTTCTGACATATTAACTATTCCTGACGCTATGGGGTTGGGGCTTCATTTTGTTGAGGGAGAGGGGCCAAAATTTACTAATCCTCTTCACACGCTCAGCAGCATTGAACACTTAGCCAAGCCAGATGTTGGAACTGAGCTTAATTACGTTAGTGAAGCAGTTTCTGTAATCAAAAAAAACCTTAAAGGCAGAGTTCCATTAATAGGCTTTACGGGAAGTCCATGGACATTAGCAACATATATGGTTGAGGGCGGCACTAGTAAAACTTTTTCAAAGGTAAAGGGCTTGATGTATGAAAACCCAAAGCACATGCACCAACTGCTTGATGTTCTGGCTGATACTGTCATAGACTATCTAAATTCTCAAATTGAGGCTGGTGCGGATTCAGTAATGATTTTTGATACCTGGGGTGGGCTTCTAAGTATGGGTAGTTATGAAAATTTTTCATTAAGGTACATGTCAAAAATTGTGGATGGGATTCACCGTAGCTATGAAGGTAGAACGATTCCGGTGACACTTTTCACTAAAGGCGGCGCTGCATGGCTCGAGCAAATTGCTGCAACTGGATGCGATGCAGTGGGTATTGATTGGACAATTGAGCTTGGTGAGGCGGAAAGGAGAGTGGGCTCAAAAGTAGCATTACAGGGTAATCTTGATCCATCAGTGCTTTATGCATCACCTGACGTAATCAAGGCTGAAGCTTTCAAAGTTCTTGACCAATTCAAGGGGCAAACTGGGCATGTTTTTAATCTTGGGCATGGGATTACTCCTGATGTTAACCCAGAAAGTATGAAAGTTTTAGTGGACGCAGTTCACTCATACCCTACCAAAACTAAATAATCCTAATAATATGGACATTAAATTGAGTTTAACTTTGTCTATGTTAAAATTTAATTAAAAAATAGCATCAATAATTATGTCACGAATCTTAAATATTTTCAAACAACTCGAAGCTAGGAACAAGACTGCTTTTATTCCATTTATCACTGCTGGCGATAGTGGCCTAGATAACTCAGAGGCATTGGTTTTTACTTTGGCAGATAGTGGCGCAGATATTATTGAGTTAGGGATGCCTTTTTCAGACCCAATGGCTGATGGGCCAGTAATTGCAAAATCACATGAGAGGGCTGTTGCAGGCGGCGTTAACTTGCATGATGTTTTTGCAATAGTTGAGAGGTTTAGAGAACATAACCAGTCTACTGGTATCGTCTTAATGGGTTATACAAATCCAATTGAGGTGTTTGGCTATAAAGAATTTGCGCTCAGAGCTCATGAAGCCGGAGTAGACGGAATTTTGGTTGTTGATATGCCTCCAGAAGAGGTCCATGATCTTAAGGAAGAGCTCGACAAGGTTGATATTGATCTTATCTTTTTAGTCGCCCCTACAACCACGGATGAACGCTTACAATATATTGCAGAAATGGCTACTGGCTACATATACTTTGTTTCATTGAAGGGCGTAACAGGCGCAGGAAATCTCGATGTTGCATCGGTTAATCATCATTTAGAAAGAATGAGAAATTATTTTAAATTACCAGTGGGAGTTGGTTTTGGAATAAGTAACGCTGAAGTTGCGAAACAAGTTGGCGAGAATGCTGACGCGGTAATTGTGGGCAGTGCTCTAGTTTCAATTATTGAAGAATTGTCCAGTGACAAAGATACAATGATTACCAAGGTTGGGAATCTGGCAAAGGAAATCTCAAATGCTATTAATTAATTTACAAATACTATGAGTTGGTTAGAAAAAATTATGCCATCTATTGGCATAAATATTAAAAAAAATATTCCAGAAGGAATTTGGAGTAAGTGCCCAGAGTGTAGACGAGTTCTTTATCAAGAGGAGCTTGAGCGTCTTCATTATGTTTGTCCAAAGTGTGACCATCATTTAAGAATATCTGCAAGAAAACGTATAGAAGGGTTTTTGGATATTGAGCAGCAAAATGAGATTGCTGCTAATATTGAGTCTGTAGACCCACTCAAGTTTAAAGATCAAAAAAAATACAAAGATCGTTATCATGATGCCCAAAAAAAGACCAAGGAAAAAGATGCGTTAGTTGTTAAAACTGGAGTGTTAAAAGGGATGCCAATTGTTGTTGCAGCTTTTGATTTTAGTTTTATGGGTGGATCAATGGGGTCAGTTGTTGGTGAAAAATTTGTAAGAGCTGCGAATATTGCTATTGAAAACCAACACCCTTTTGTTTGCTTTTCTGCAAGTGGCGGCGCTAGAATGCAGGAAGGCCTTTTTTCTCTAATGCAAATGTCAAAAACTTCGCTTGCTGTTAAATTATTAGCTGATAATAAAATCCCATTTATCTCAGTCTTAACTGATCCAACTATGGGTGGCGTTTCAGCTAGCTTAGCAATGTTAGGCGATATTCAAATTGCTGAGCCCAATGCAAGAATAGGTTTTGCAGGAGCCAGAGTTGTTGAACAAACGGTTCGAGAAGAGTTACCTGAAGGTTTTCAAAGAAGTGAATTTTTACTTGAGAAGGGTGCTATTGATATGATAGTGCATAGGTCAGACTTACGTCAAAAAGTTTTTCAGATCCTCTCCGCACTTCACCTTAATAACGAAAAATAATAGTAATATTTTTTAAGTGAATCAATTGGATAAATTTTGAAGATATTTTTGGCCAATCCTAGGGGCTTTTGTGCTGGCGTTGATCGTGCTATAGAGATAGTCGAGCGTGCAATTGAAAAACATGGCTCACCAATTTATGTCCGTCATGAGGTCGTTCATAATAAATTTGTTGTAAGTAACCTAAAAAAGAAAGGCGCAATTTTTGTTGATGAGATTAATGAAGTTCCAAAGGGAAGTGTTGTAATTTTTAGTGCGCACGGAGTATCACAAGCTGTAAGAAAAGATGCTGCTGAAATTTCAGATATTATTTATGATGCAACTTGTCCGTTAGTAACGAAAGTTCATAAAGAAGTCACAAGGCGCCAAAAACAAAATCATCAAGTTATTTTGATTGGCCATGCCGGTCATCCAGAGGTTGAGGGAACCTTAGGACAGTCAAATTCATCTAGCCGTATTACTTTAGTAGAGTCAATTAAAGACATTAAAGATCTAGAGTTGTCTAAAGATTTGGACATTTCCTATACAACACAGACCACTTTATCGGTTGATGATACCCAAGAGATTGTTGACTCTCTTAAAGCTAAATTTCCAAAAATTCAAGCACCTAAAAAAAGTGATATTTGTTACGCAACTCAAAATCGCCAGGACTCAGTCAAGTCTATGATTAAAAATTCAGAAATGCTCCTTGTTATTGGCTCAAAAAACTCTTCTAACTCGAACCGACTTAAAGAGATTGCAGAAAATGCAGGTAAGCCCGCTTATTTAATTGATGGAGCAACTGACATTGAAAATGATTGGCTGAATGGTATTACTTCTATTGGAGTTACAGCTGGTGCATCAGCTCCAGAAGTTCTAGTTCAGGCAGTGGTGTCTTATCTGATGATGAATGGTGGTCGTGAAATTATTGAAGTAAGCGGCGCTAGCGAGTCTGTAAATTTTCCAGTGCCTGAGGCGCTAAGAGTCTAAAAGTATTAATTAAATTAATAGAAGATTAGGAATTTGAACTTATGAAAAAATATGGTATTTATGGAATTGGTTCTGCAATAGTTGATACTGAAGTTATTGTTAGTGATTCATTTTTAAGTGAAAATGATATTGGTAAAGGCTTGATGACTCTTGTTGACGAAAAACGACAAAAATACTTAATGGAGGAGCTGACCAGTCAACGCGTGCCTGTTAAAAGGAGTTGTGGAGGGTCTGCATGCAATTCAGTAGTAGCGGCCAGTAGATTTGGATCTTCAGCTTTCTTTTCTGGCAAAGTTGCAAATGATGAAGAAGGTATTTTTTTTGTTAAAGATTTAAATCGTGCGGGCGTGGATTTCCATCAAGTTGATCCTTCTAGTGGAACCACTGGTAAATGCTTGGTAATGATTAGTCCGGATGCAGAGCGAACCATGAATACTTATTTAGGTGCTAGCCTGGAGCTTTCATATCGCGAAGTTGATGAAGGGGCTTTAGCATCTTCAGAATGGCTATATATTGAAGGCTATGTTGTGACTGATGATGAAAGAACAGCTGTTGCAAGAGATGCTATGATCTATGCTAAGAAGAGCGGGGTTAAAACCTCATTAAGTCTTTCTGATCCATTTGTTGTTGAGGTTTTTTCGGATAACATAAGAACAATTATTGGTGACGACGGTGTGGATTTAATTTTTTGTAATGGTGATGAAGCTAGGAGTTTTACTGGAACTCATACAGTAGAAGCGGCTGCTGAAGAATTAAAGAAACATGCTAAAACCTTTGCTATTACAAGAGGTGCAGGTGGGTCATTAGTTTTTGATGGAATCAATATGATTCATACCCCAGGTGTTCTTGCAAGTGCAGTTGATACGAATGGTGCTGGTGATATGTTTGCTGGTGCTTTTTTATATGCACTAGGTCTTGGTAAGGACTTTTCTTGGGCTGCTGAGTTTGCTAATGCTGCTTCATCGAGGGTGGTTAGTCAATTTGGACCAAGAATAAGGGTGATTGAATATATTAGCCTTAAGCAACAATTTAATATTCAATAATGAAATAGTAGGGAAGGGATTTAGAGTTAAAAAAATGCAGCTTCTATTCTGGACTATTAGGTTTTAGGTTACTGGTTCTATAAAATGATATCTTATGTCTCATTTTAATCTATAATTTTCTTCAAGGGGCTAAGGTACTTGAGGGACATAAAATGAAAAAAGCAGTCAGTAGGTTATTTCAGTTAAGAAAAGCGTTAGATGAATGTGAAAAAGAATTTGGATTAGGCGAGTTTTCAGAAGTCGAAAGAGCGGTTTTTTCTTTCATCACTTCTAATTCTAATGTAACAATTACTGCAATAAAAAATGATCCATACTTCTCTAAGTATTCATTATCAACTATAAAACGTGCAGTTTTATTTCTAACTTCTAATGGTATAGTTAGTGCATATCAGTCTTCAACTGATAAGCGCGAGATGATATTAAAATTTGATTAGTATTATGTAAGATATAATAAGATTGAATTTGTTAGTTTTTAACTAATATTGTTTCTTAGAGGCATTGCTAAGTTTGCAAGCTAGTTTGTGCAGGCCTCTTTAAAATACTAAGCACGAGATTCTCCTTAGACTCGTAAAAATCATTTATGATGGTTCGATAAAATTAAGGAAATAAAAACTCTTTCTTATTACATATATAGATGTTGCAAGTCTGATGTAGGTTTTTTACAGACTCTAAACTTGGATAAAACTATGAAAGAACATAGTTACTCATATCTCCTTGATAATTCAGTTATTGTTAACAAGGGATTAGTTTGATGCAAAAGAATGTAACAGAATTTCTATACCAAAATATCATAGCATTTCTAGTCATTGTCTTTGTAACATTCATTAATGGCCAAGCATTTATTAATGGAAATATTATTTGGCTCCCTATTGGGGCAGTATCTTTATGCTATCTTTTATTTGGCTTTAATATTTTTATAGCGGTTTTTCTGGCTATAACATTGTCATCTATGTGGTTTCATGACTCATCTCTTATAGGTATAAATCTTTTACATCTCGTAGGCACATTCTCGCCACTATTAGCCATTGCTAGTATGAAATTTTTTAAATTGTCATATTTTTTTGACGGTGAAAGGATAGTCTTTCAGCACTTACTTTTTTTAGGGGTTCTTACCGCCCTATATAATACAATTATGAAGTTTTTTGCTTATTCATACCTCACTTCAGCAAACGGAGGCCCACTCTTAATTGATGCTTCTCAATTTATTAAAAATTATTTAATTGGAGATATTCTAGGCTCTCTTATTATTTTGTTTTTTGCTGCTTTAGTTATTGTGCCTGGAATTCGATACCTTGCTCCTAACTTTGTGCCATCCGAATATAAATCTAAGTAGACTATAATTATTGGCTTTTCTAAGCTAATAATTAAACTAGGTTACTTATTAATTTACTTGCACTTCTAATACGAGAAAAATCAGCCTCCATAGTTTCATTAGATATTAGAGTATTTTGGTTTTTTAATTGAAACTGCTGTGGTTTCATTTGAATTAAATTAATAATTTTTGATGTATCAATGAGATTTTTTTCATTTAAAGTTATTTCTAGCTTCTCATCATAAATATTAATTTTGAGTATCCCTATTTCCTTAGATTGTATTTTTAATGAGGTTGATTCAAACAGGTTATTAGTTTGATCTGGGAGGAGGCCAAAACGATCAATCATTTCTATTTTTAGATCTTTTAATTCATCATCATTCACAGCACTTGCAATACGCTTATAGAGAACTAATCTCTCATGAACATCTGGTAAGTAAGTGTCAGGAATGATGCAAGCAATGCCTGAGTTAATTTCAACTTCTTCAACTAATGCATCTTTAATATCAAATTTGGTATTATTTTTTATTGCCTTAATAGTGCGTTTTAATAAGTCATGATATAAATTAAACCCAATTTCTGAGATTTTACCGCTTTGATTTTCTCCTAGAAGATCTCCAGCACCTCTAATCTCAAGATCATGATTTGCTAGCATAAATCCGGCTCCAAGCTCCTCTAGTGAGGCTATAGCGTCTAGTCGTTTTCTTGCATTTTCTGAAATTGACTGGTGAGACTTAATTATAAGATAAGCATATGCCTTATGATGAGATCTGCCAACCCTGCCTCGAAGTTGGTGAAGCTGGGCAAGTCCAAAGTTTTGTGCATTATTGATAATAATTGTATTAGCACTTGGAATATCAATTCCAGTTTCAATAATTGTAGTGCAAACTAAGAGCTGAAAGCGCTGATGATAAAAATCAGCCATTATTTGCTCAAGTTCTTTACTTGGCATTTGGCCATGCGCAATTCGAATTTGAAGATTTGGCATAAGATCGCTCAAAGACTCTGCCATATTATCAATTGTATCAATATCATTATGTACAACAAAAATTTGCCCACCTCGATGTAATTCACGAGAACATGCTTCCTTGATAGTATTTTTATCCCATTCATCAACAAAGGTCTGTATTGCTGTTCTTTTAGCTGGAGGAGTAGCAATAATTGACATTTCTCGAAGTGAACCTAATGCCATGTTTAGTGATCTAGGAATAGGTGTTGCAGTCATAGTCAATATGTCACTTTGACCACGGATTTTTTTAAGTGCCTCTTTTTGCTTTACGCCAAATCGATGTTCTTCGTCAATAATAATCAAACCTAAATTATGATATTTAATAGTTCCTTGAATCAGTTTATGAGTCCCAATAATAATATCAATCTTTCCATCATTAAGATGAGATTTAATTTCATTTTGTTCTTTTGTGTTTTTAAACCTTGAAAGAGATTTAATTACAATTGGAAATTTGGAGAAACGGTCATTAAAAGTTTGTTCATGTTGGTTAGCTAAAAGTGTCGTAGGAACAAGAATTGCAACTTGCTTGCCAGATTCAACAGCTATAAAAGCAGCTCTCATTGCAATTTCAGTTTTACCAAACCCAACATCTCCGCAGACTAGTCGATCCATTGGTCTTTCAGATTGCATATCTAAAAGAACATCATCCATTGTTTTTAATTGATCTGGTGTTTCCTCAAATGGGAAGCTAGATACAAAAGAACTATAAGAGTCATTTGGCGCTGGATAAGCAAATCCTTTTTGAGATTGACGCTTTGCATAAATTTCTAATAGTTCAGCGGCCACATCATAAAGTGCTTCTGCTGCTTTTCTTTTTGCTTTGGTCCACTGCTGACTTCCTAACTTATGAAGAGGAGCATTATCTGAACTTGCACCAGAGTATCTAGAGATAAGGTTAAGGGCTGCAATGGGAACCATTAGTACTGAGCCATTTGCATACTCAAGTGAAAGAAAATCTTGTTGATTGCCATCAAAACTTCTACTTTTAAGTCCTAAATATCGGCCAACACCATAGTGCTCATGAACGACAGGATCACCTAACTGGATCTCAACAAGACTTTTAATTGCTTCATCAAAATCTTTATGTTTTGCTCTTCGTCTTCTCCGCTGTTTTACAGCATCTTTTCCAAACAAATTATTTTCAGTAATAATTGCAATTCGCTCAAAAAGAACGCCTTCACTCAGACTTGCATTAGTAATGCAGAGTCCATTATTTTGATTATGAAAGTCACTCCAGTTAGAGCAATCATTTACTTTAAGTTGGTGAGTGGAAAGTAGATCAGTGAGAACACTTTGCCTACCTTCTGATTCACAAACGATTAATACTTGCCCATCAAAATTTTCAATAAACTTAATTAACTTATTAAGTGGCTTTTTTGTTTGGGCTTCTATTTTAAGTGGGGGAAGTATAGAAGATGAGAAGTTATAGCCTTCTTCTTTTTCTATTTTTGAGCTTTGTATTTGTATTTGTTTTTTATCTGAAAGTTTTTTGAAAAATCTTTCAGTATTTAAAAATACTTTATTAATTTCTAGAGGGAGTCTTTCTAGTGAACCCTTACAATATTCAAAACGCTCTAATAATTCTTTAGCTTGAAGCTCCATCGCTTCGTTAAGTCCTTTTTGATAAAAGATTACAGGCTCACCCAAAATATAATCAAATAGAGTTTCAGTTTTTTTAAAAAATAAAGGTAAATAAAATTCTATTCCGCCTGGATAACGTCCTTCACTAACTTCGCTATAAATGAATCCATCAGTATTTCCAAATTCAGATAAATAGTTATCTTTAAAGATTGAAATACTTTCACTATCTGTTGCAAATTCTCGAGCAGGCAGTAATTTGATTTCTTTAATAATTTCAATTGACCTCTGCGAAGATGTATCAAAAGATCTGATTGAATCTATCTCATTATCAAATAGGTCAATTCGATATGGATTTTTAGTGCCCATTGGGTACAAATCAATTAGGGCGCCCTTAATGCAAAACTCACCTTGCTCCATTACAGTTGTAACTCTGCGATATCCTATTTTTATAAGACTTTCAGAAAATGACTTAATCTCAAGATTTTGTTTAGTTTTTAGGTGAAGGCTATATATTTCAATATAATTTTTTGGACATAATCTTTGAGATAACGTCTCAAGTGTTGTTATTACGATGCCAGACTTAAGAGAGGGTAGTTTTGAAAGTGTTTCTAACCTCGATGAGACAATATCTGGATGTGGCGAAAAATGGTCAAAAGCTAAAACCTCCCAACTTGAAAAATCTAATATTTCTAAAGAGGTATTAAAAAAATTGAGTGCTTTTCTAACCTCATCATAATGAGTAATATCTTTTGCAATATAGAGCACTACTTGCTTTTGAGATTCAGCAAATTCAATAAGCGCTAGTGCTTCAGAGGAGCCATAGAGAGATCCCCAATAATTTTTTAAGCCAGATGAGAAAGGCTTAAATTCTTCTGAATATAAAATGCTCATAAGATATGAACATTTTCCTTAGCTAGCATTTTAATAAGTTGGATTATTGGCAGTCCAATTAGACTGTTAGGGTCATTGCCCTCCATACTGCTAAATAATGCAATTCCTAGTCCTTCAGACTTGAAACTACCAGCACAATTAAGAACATCTTCTTTATTTAGGTAGGACAAAATTTGATTATCAGAAAGTTGTTTAAAGGTAACTTTGAAAAGCTCAACATGAGTTTGAATTTTTAAGGTTTCAGTATTTAAGAGAACCAATCCAGTAAGAAATGTAATAGTTTTTCCAGAGCTTTTCTTTAGCTGCAAAAAAGCATTCTCATGACTACCTGGCTTTGTAAAAATTTCATCATCTTCATTATTTCCATTACCAAGGGTAGCTACCTGATCTGATGCAATAATCAAACCTGAATGAGATTTGGCGACCTCTAGAGCCTTTTCTTTAGATAAGCGATTAACTAAATTAAAAGGAGATTCTCCATTTTTTCTTCTTTCATTAATGTTTGGCGCTGCTGCTTTAAAGTCAATACGAAGCTTCTCTAAAATAGCTTTTCTAAATGGCGACGATGAGGCTAGAATGAGTGACACTAGAAGTTTAAAAATTGTAAAATATTCTAATATTTTACTTCAATCAGGCAGAATTTATGAGCTTATCAATAGTAGTCGCAATGGATGAAAATCGTCTGATTGGTAAAGACAATAAGTTGCCATGGCATCTTCCTGCAGATCTTGCTTATTTTAAAAAAATTACTACGGGAAAGTCAATTGTAATGGGTCGAAAAACATATGACTCTATTGGCAGGCCTTTACCAAATCGTCGTAATATTGTAATTTCTCGAAATTTAAAAACTTTAATCACAGGCTGTGAAGTTTTATCTAGCATTGATGATGTCCTCTCAATCACTGAAGATGAAGATGAGGTAATGATCATTGGGGGAGCAAGTCTTTGCGAGCAATTATTGCCCCAAGTTAGTAGACTTTATATTACAAAAATTGAAGGTAAATTTGATGGGGATATCTATTTTCCAGAATATGATGAGTCGGATTGGCGACAGGTTAGCTGTGACTCCCATCTTCCTGATGCATCGAATCAGCATGCTTATCACTTTCTCGTCTTAGAGAGGCAATCATGAAAAATATTATTTTATTTGGTTTAATAGCTTTGTACCTATCAGGCTGCGTTTTTACTAAAGTTGTTACTGTTCCTATGAGGGTTACTGGAGCAGTTATATCTGTAATACCAGTAGTTGGCGATGGAGTAAATAGTGTCTTGGGCGCAAGCGCTGATGTAATCGACGCAATACCTATTTAACTTGCTTGAAGTAACTGCTTACTTTTAGCAGCAAGAACTTCTTTTAAAGCTTTTGGCATTACTTTGACAAAATGAGTTATTTCTTCATTCCAATTGCTGAGTATTTTTTCAGCTATTTTTGAGCCAGTCAATTCGAAATGATTGGTTATAAATTCAAATAACTCTGAAGTGGATTCTTTATCCATTGGATCAAAGTCTATCGTAGATGAATTAGACCTCCCCTGAAGAGTTAAGTTAGGATTATATACAAAGGCTATTCCGCCGCTCATCCCGGCGCCAAAGTTACGACCAACTTCGCCCAGTATTACTGCGCGCCCACCTGTCATATATTCACAACCATGATCGCCAATTCCTTCAACAACAGCAATCAGTCCAGAGTTTCTGACACAGAAACGCTCTGAAACCTGTCCTGATAAATACATTTCACCTCCAGTAGCACCATATCCACAAACATTTCCAGCAATAATTTCATTATGCGCTAAGTAGGTGGAGTCTTTTGGTGGATAAATAACAATCCGACCACCAGACAGGCCCTTACCAACATAATCGTTAGCATCACCCTCAATCGATAGAGTTACTCCATTTGCAAGAAATGCCCCAAAAGACTGACCTGCAGAGCCTTTAAAATCAATATCTATTGAGCCATTTTTTAGATTATTACCATTTCTAGTTTTGACAATATGTGAGGAAAGCATAGCACCAACAGCTCTGTCAACATTAGAAATGTTTGATTTAAATTTAACTTTACCATTTCCTTCAATAGCCTTTTTTGATTTAGCAATTAAATCATGATCCAGTTGTTCATTGAGTTGATGGTCTTGTTTTATAGTTTGATAGGTGCCCGCATTCCTATATTGATTATCAGCAGGTGTTAATATCTTATTAAGGTCAATTGAGTCTTGCTTCCAGTGATTTATTGCTTTGTTCATCTCAAGCACATCAACTCGACCAACCATGTCAGTTAGTTTTTTAAACCCAAGTTCCGCCATAATAATACGTAAATCCTCTGCCACCATAAACAAGTAATTAACGACATGTTCTGGCTTACCAGTAAACTTTTTACGTAAGACTTTGTCTTGAGTTGCAATGCCAACTGGACAAGTATTGAGATGGCATTTCCGCATCATAATGCAGCCTAATGTTATAAGTGGTGCTGTAGAAAAACCAAACTCTTCAGCCCCTAATAATGCAGCTATTGCAACATCTCTACCTGTCTTTAGTTGCCCATCAGTTTGAATAACTACTCTTGAGCGCAAATCATTCATTACCAGTGTTTGGTGAGTTTCAGCAACGCCTAGCTCCCAAGGAAGTCCTGCATGTTTAATTGAGGTTAACGGAGAGGCGCCAGTTCCACCATCATGTCCAGCAATAACAATATGATCTGATTTTGCTTTAGTTACTCCTGCAGCAACAGTTCCTACACCAACTTCAGAAACTAGCTTGACACTAATTCGAGCTGCAGGATTAGATCTTTTAAGATCAAAAATAAGCTGTGATAAATCTTCAATAGAATAAATATCATGATGCGGTGGTGGGCTAATTAGACCAACACCCGCAGTTGAGCAGCGTATTTTGGCAATAAAATCATCCACCTTGCCACCAGGAAGTTCCCCACCTTCACCAGGTTTGGCGCCCTGTGAAACCTTAATTTGGAGTTCATCAGCATTATTTAGGTAGTCAATGGTAACACCAAATCGACCAGAGGCCACTTGCTTGATCGCGCTTCGCCTAGAGTCTCCATTGGCATCTGGAGTCCAACGATTTGGATCTTCTCCGCCCTCACCAGTATTTGATTTACCACCTATTTGATTCATAGCAATTGCAAGAGATTCATGGGATTCTGGAGATATTGAGCCCAAGCTCATTGCTCCTGTAACAAATCTTTTGACAATCTCTTTTGCTGATTCAACTTTATCAATATCAATTGAGGTGCCTGATTTAAATGACATGAGCCCTCTAAGAGTGCAATTTCTAGTACCCTCTTCATTAGATTTTTTAGCAAATTCCCAGTAAGCATGTTGATCATTACTTCTAGCAGCCTGCTGCAAGCTTGTAATAGTTTCTGGCTCCCACATATGTTTTTCACCACCACTTCGCCAAGCATAATGACCAAGATTATTGAGCGAGTTAGAGAGAAATGCTTTTTTATGTTGCTGTTCAGATTCAGTTTGAATGACGTCAAATCCAACACCACTAATGCGACTCGCCGTTTCGAAAAAGCATTTATGCATGACCTCATCAGACAAACCAACAGCCTCAAAGATTTGAGCGCCCTTATATGAAGCAAGTGTTGAAATGCCCATTTTAGCCATCACTTTGAGCATTCCCTTTGCTATTGCCTTACGATATGCACTGACTATAGCCTCATCATTTTCTAGATTTACTAAGTTATCTCTTCTTGCCTGCCATAAGGCTTCAAAAGCTAGGTAAGGATTAATAGCATCTGCACCAAAGCCCGTCAATAGGCAGAAGTGATGAACTTCTCTAGCCTCACCAGTTTCAACAATTATTCCAACTTGAGTTCGCTTATGGGTGGCCACTAAATGCCGGTGAACTGCAGAAGATGCTAGGAGTGCGCTTACAGCATTTCGCTGAGAGTCAATTTTTCTATCAGATAATACGACAAGGCTATGACCATCATTAATAGCTTGGGTGCTTTGTACGCAAATTGAGTCAAGCATTTTACTTAGGCTCTGGCCTTCGTTTATGTCATAGGTGATATCAATTGTTTTACTTGTCCATCCTCGATGATTGCACTCTTTGAGTGAGGATATTTCTTCATTTGTTAGAATTGGGTGATCAATGATTAATCGGTTTGCATTTTCAGCTTTATTCGTAAGTAAATTTCCTTCAGGGCCAATTGAGCAGCTTAAGGACATCACAACTTCTTCACGAATTGAGTCAATAGCTGGATTAGTAACCTGAGCAAAAAGCTGTTTAAAGTAGTCATAAATTATTCTTGACTGATCTGAAAGGCACGCAAGTGCCGAGTCATTGCCCATTGATCCAACTGGGTCTCTCAGCTCAGTTACAAGAGGCAGTAGCATAAACTTAAGAGTTTCAGTGCTATAACCAAAGGCTTGTAAGCGGTTGATAAGTGTATCTGGAAAAAAACCTTTTTCACTAGTATTGGTTTTTAAATCAGATAGAGATATTTGTTGCTCTTTTAGCCAATCACCGTAAGGGTTTTTAGACGCAAAGCTATTTTTAATCTCATCATCATCAACTAACCTGCCTTTTTCAAAATCAACAAGAAACATTTTTCCAGGTCTGAGGCGGCCCTTTGTTTTAACATTATTAGTTGCAACATCTACAACACCTACTTCAGATGCCATAATCACACGATCATCATGCGTTAGATAATAACGTGACGGTCGAAGACCATTTCTATCAAGAACAGCTCCAATATATCTTCCATCTGTAAAGGCAATAGACGCCGGACCATCCCAAGGCTCCATTACATTTGAGAAATACTCATAAAAAGCTTTTTTCTCTTGACTCATTTCTGTGTCATTTTGCCAAGCTTCTGGAACCATCATTAATACCGCTTCCTGAAGAGATCTTCCATTCATTAATAGAAATTCTAGAACATTATCAAAGCTACCAGAGTCAGAAACTTCAGTTTCAATTATGGGTAACGTTTTTGATAAATTATCTCCAAAAATCTCACTTTCTAAGACTCCTTCACGAGCCCTCATCCAGTTAAAGTTACCTTGACGAGTATTAATTTCACCATTATGGGCCATAAACCTGCAAGGCTGTGCACGATCCCATGAGGGGAATGTGTTGGTTGAGAAGCGTGAGTGAACCATTGCTAAATAGGTGCTGAATTTCTTATCATTTAGATCTGGATAAAAGTCTAATAGCTGCGAGCCCATTAGCATGCCTTTATAAATAATTACCCTAGTAGAAAGACTACAAATATAAAAAAGCAATGCTTGAGAAAGTGACTCATCAGTCCGAATAATCTTCGAGACATTTTTTCGAATAATATAAAGAACCGCTTCAAAAGCCTCTGTAGCGATATTCTCTGAGTTACCAATAATAAGTTGTTTCATTACTGGCTGTGAGTTACGAGCTGTATCTCCTACATTTGCTTTATCAGAGTCAACAGGAACATCACGCCAACCAATTAAAGTTTGCCCTTCGTCCTTTATAACTTTTTCAATGACTGAAATACAATGTTTACTTTCTTTATTATCTTGAGGTAGAAAAACATTACCAACACCATAACTTCCAGCATTCACTTCAATGCCAAATAGCGTTTTAATTTCCTCAGAAAAAAATTCGTGAGGTATATTGGTTAAGATTCCAGCACCATCACCAGTATTTGCCTCACAGCCACACGCACCACGGTGGTCCATCCGAGAGAGCATTTCTAAAGCATCTTTCGTAATTTTATGAGAAGAATGACTCTTGACGTTGGCAATAAAACCAACACCACAATTCTCCTTCTCATTATTAGGATGGTAAAGTCCTCGAGCCTTTGGGAGGTGTAATTGTTTATTTTTCATGGAAACTGAATGTAAAACTGAAAATATATAATACCTTATTTTAGCTGATTTTTAAACTTCAAATTTGTCTACTTATATTGTTATAGTGGGGATATTAAGGTAGAATATTTTTATTTTATTACTAATATGTTAGCAATTATTTCACCTTCAAAAACGCAAGATTTTTCTCAATGTGATGTTGATTTTTACTCTCAAACTCGCAACTTAGATAACTCCAGTGAGTTGGTTAGCATTTTAAAAAAGAAAAGCCAATCTCAAATTTCTAAACTGATGTCATTGAGTGAGAAATTATCTAAGTTGAATTTTGATCGCTTTCAAAAGTTTAAACTGCCGTTCAATCGAGAAAATGCAAAGCAAGCAATACTTGCTTTTAAAGGAGACGTTTACAACGGAATTGATGCCCCAACTTTGTCAACTGATGATCTTAATTTTGCGCAAGACAGTGTTCGAATGCTTTCTGGCCTTTATGGCGTTATAAGGCCACTTGACCTAATACAGCCTTATCGTTTAGAGATGGGAACAAAGCTTTCTAACTCTAAAGGCAAGGATCTTTATGAGTATTGGGGAACAGAGATTAGTGATGTCCTCAATGAGGATGAGTCTGAACTTATAGTAAATCTTTCATCCAATGAATACTTCAAAGCTGTAGATAAAAAAACACTAAATGCGAATGTTTTGGATATTGTGTTTAAGGAAAAAAAAGGGGAAGTATACAAAGTTATAGGTATTTATGCTAAGCGCGCAAGAGGTTTGATGGTGAATTACATTATACGAAATCGATTGAAGAGTCCGGAGGGACTAAAAGATTTTGTCGATGAAGGCTATAGATTTGATAAAGAACTTTCTAGTGACTCTTCTTGGGTTTATCTCAGAGACTAAAGCCCACAATATTTGTAAAACTATTTAAAGTGCCTCTGATTCCTTTGACTGGTATTATTTCCAGTCTTTTACTGTGTAAAAACTACTAATGATTAAAGTATATACTTCGCACTCTTGCTTTTACTGCACAAGAGCAAAAAACTATCTCGATAATCTTGATATTGAATATGAAACGCTCAACATTCAGGAAGACAAAGATGCGCGAGACTTTTTTGTTAAATCTGGCTTTAGAACTGTCCCTCAAATTTTTGTAAATGATAAGCTCTTATGTAAGGGTGGGTCTGATGGATTAGCACAAATGAGCAAAGAAGATATTCATAATAAAGTTTTTGAGATTACTGGTTCACGCATTTAAATATCTCTAATTCCAGCAACGCCTTGGGCGCCTATACTCAAAGCTTTTTCAACTAGATTTTTCTTCATCCCGCCAAGTAAAAAAACTGGCAAATTACACTTCTCAATAATGCCAGAGGCATCTTCCCATCCTAAAGGTATAGAGTCTGGATGAGTGAGTGTCTTTTCTATTGGTGATAAGCTGATGTAATCAGCAGAAATATTCTCTGCGTGCAGCGCCTCATCTATGTTATGGGTTGATGCGCCAATTAGTTTTTCTTCAATAACTGGCCTTTCTTTTAATGACATTAGCTCCAAACTCGTTAGGTGCCAGCCATCACAAGGTTCATTAAAGGTTTTGTTTGGTGTATTTAGGATAAGTTTTGCCTGATTTTTTTTACAGAGCCTGTTTATTTTTTTTATGTAAGTATGATCAAGATGAGTCTTACTTCTTAGTTGTATAAATTTAACCCCATTAGTTAACTGTTTTTTACATTCGTTAATGACTATATCAGATTGATGATTATCAGGCGTAATCCAATAAAATTTTGGAAGTGAAAATTTATGAATAATTCTCCACATAGTTGGAAGTAATTTGAAATTTTTGAATTTATCTGCACTACTCCAAGTAATTTCTTGTCCTTCAAACCCTAATGGTTCGCCAAGATAATCATCAACACTATAAACCGATAAATTGATAGTTTTTTCAGGATAGATATGCTGAATCTTTTGAACTAACTTACAGCCTTTAACGGTAATTCCTGTTTCTTCAAAAAGTTCTCTTTTGATTGCGCTAAGGTGATCTTCTCTTGGCTCTACTTTTCCGCCAGGAAGCTCCCAATAACCCGCCATAAATTGATTTTTTTGACGCTTAGCAATAAATACCTCATTGTTACTATTGTGTATTATCCCGACTACTACTTCAATACTGGTATTTTTATAAAGCACGATTTTAATTTCAGGTATTTGATGGATGCATTTTCTATTATCACCGTTAACGCAAGTCCGAGGTAAAATAACGACTTTAATATTTAAAATTATATAGTGAAACTTGACAAAAAAATCCAATCACTTATGCCCTTTAAGGATAGCCTTAAAACCAACCTTATGGGAATTGAAAAAGAGGGTTTACGCGTCTCAGATGATGGAAGTATTGCTCAAACGCCGCACCCAGAGGGATTAGGCTCTGCTCTTAAAAATCCTGCAATTACTACAGACTTTAGCGAGGCTTTACTTGAATTAGTCACTCAGCCTTTAAAGGGGGCTGATCAAGTTCTAGATGAGCTCACGACAATCCACAATTATATTTACCACCACTTGCCAGAAAATGAGCGATTTTGGCCTGCCAGTATGCCCTGTATATTAAGAGGTCAAACCAATATACCTATTGCGAATTATGGCAGTTCAAATTTAGGAATGATGAAAACAGTTTATAGGCGCGGCCTCTCTAATCGATATGGCAGTGTAATGCAGGCGATTGCTGGAATTCATTTTAACTATTCATTTTCATTAGAGTTTTGGCAGTCATATCGTGAATTAATATCACCAAATGATACTGACTCCAAGGGCTTCATGGATGTTCACTACATGGGACTCACTAGGAATGTTTTGAGATATGGCTGGCTAATTCCCTACTTATTTGGAGCTTCTGCAACAGTCTGCAAGTCATTTATGCATGACTATCATGAGCATAACCTAGAAGAATTTGATGACAACACTTTATATTTACCCTATGCGACTTCCCTAAGAATGGGCGATATTGGTTATCAGAATTCTCAGGAGGATGAGAAAGGAGTTAAGGCCAACTATAATAGCTTATGTCATTATATATACAGTCTTCGTGCGGCAATGAAAACTAGCTGTGAGGATTTTGAAAAGATTGGTTTAAAGAAAAATGGAGAGTACCAGCAGCTCAATACAAATATCCTTCAAATCGCAAATGAGTACTACTCTTCTGTTCGTCCAAAGCCTATTTTATATGGAAATGATAGGCCTCTTAGAGCTCTAAATAATAATGGTATAGGTTATATTGAAATACGATCACTGGACATTAATCCTTTGCTTGAAGTAGGAATTGATAAAGAGCAAATTGAGTTTTTAGAAGCCTTCTTATTATTCTGTCTTTTGGAGGACTCACCAGCGATTTCATCATCCGAATTAGTAGAAATTGACTCAAATGCTCTCTTGGTTGCTCACCAAGGTAGACAGCCTAACTTAATTCTTGAGCATGTTGGTGAGAAAGTAACTCTTACTGATTGGGGTGAGAGTCTTTTTGAAAAAATAAAGCAATGCTCAAAGCTATTAAGTGATGCGCATCAAGAATCGGTAGAAAGTATTTCAATTCGAATTAATAATCCTGATTTAACGCCATCAGCAATAATGCTTAATGAAATGCAGCGCCAGGAGAAAGGTTTTTTCGAATTCACTGACCAATATAGTCATAAATATAAAACACAAAATCAGGAGAAAGCTTTTGTTAAAGACTATTTCCTTAGATTAGATGAGCATTCAATTAGATCTATAAAAGAGCAACAAGAAGTTGAATCTAAAGATGTTATAAATTTTGATCAATTTTTAGAAAAGTATTTTGAAGATGACGCTTAAGATAGATACTATATGCGCATTAGCAACTGCCATTGGCCAAAGCGGAATTGGAGTTGTAAGAGTGTCAGGCCCTCTATCTAAAGTTATCTCTAAAAAAATACTACAAACGGATTTAAAGCCAAGGTACGCTTTTTATGGGGCTTTTTATGATAATGAAGGCAACACTATTGATAAAGGAGTAGCAATATACTTCCCTGGACCTAACTCATATAGTGGTGAGGATGTTGTAGAATTCCAGGGTCATGGCGGTATGAGCGTTATGAGAAAGCTTCTAGAAATTGCTTTATTTTTAGGAGCAAGACTTTCTGAGCCTGGAGAGTTCAGTAAAAGGGCCTTTTTAAATGGCAAGATTGACTTGGTTCAGGCTGAAGCAGTTCAAGACTTGATTCAATCGAGTTCAGAAGAGTCTGCCCTGAGCGCTGTAAGATCCTTAACGGGTGAATTCTCAGAAAAGATTAATCATTTACTTGCAGAGCTAACTTCATTAAGAGTTTTTGTCGAGGCAACTATTGATTTTTCTGATGAAGAAATAGATTTTCTTGAGTCTCACCAAGTCTCAACTAAACTTAAAAATTTAAAAGATTTACTTAAGAATATACTCGAGAGTGCCAATCAAGGGGCAATTTTAAGAGATGGACTTCACGTTGCAATTGCTGGAAAACCTAATGCAGGAAAGTCTAGCTTGCTTAATGCACTCACAAAACAGCCGAGTGCAATTGTTACAGATATTGCTGGAACCACTAGAGATGTTTTAAAAGAAACAATTCATATTGATGGAATGCCGCTTCATATTATTGATACAGCTGGACTTCATAACAGTGATGACATTATTGAGCAAGAGGGCATTAAAAGGGCATATACTGAAATTAATAATGCAGATGTAGTTTTACTGGTATTTGATACAAAAGACAATTCACCTGATTTCTCAATACTGCCTGATTTGGTTAAAAATAAACCAGTTATATGTATAAGAAATAAGATTGATCTGTCAAATGCTAGATCTGAAGTTAGAAAGCTAGACAACCAATTGGAGGTTAGTCTTTCAGCCAAGAATGGTGATGGAGTTGACTTGCTAAGAAAGACACTAGCTCAATTTGCCGGCTTAAATTCTGATGGTGAAGGAGTTTTTCTTGCTCGAAAAAGACATATTGACTCAATTGATCAAACTCTTATATACATAAATAGTGCTCTTAAGCAATTAGAGGGAGGGGCGAGTGAGTTAGTAGCAGAGGATTTGCGTCAGGCAGGTATGTCTCTTGGGCAAATTACTGGAGAGTTTTCATCGGATGATCTATTGGGTGAAATCTTCTCTTCATTTTGTATTGGCAAATAGCGTACAATTATTTCTTATCGAAAGAAAAAATAAAGGAAGTTAGAAAGTTCAAAATAAGTCTCTAAATTATTGATTTTAATGGCTATTTATAGGTGATTTAACCTATCAATTTAGACCCATTAAAGTTTATTTGATAAATATTCGTAATATCACTTGACGATACTATTTGAGCATGTATAATTTCCCGCTTTCACCGACCAAAAAGAACTTTTTTAGTTGGTAGCTCTTTAAAAATTTATCAAGCAACTTGTGTGGGCACTCGTGCAAGAAATTGTGCAGTGCACATAAAAAACAAAAGCAGATAAGCTTTTTAAAAAATTGAACTATTGGTTATAAAATGCCAAGTGTTCTAAAAAGTCAAAGATTAAACTGAAGAGTTTGATCCTGGCTCAGATTGAACGCTGGCGGTATGCTTAACACATGCAAGTCGAACGGAAACGATACTAGCTTGCTAGTAGGCGTCGAGTGGCGGACGGGTGAGTAACGCGTAGGAATCTACCTGATAGTGGGGGATAGCCCGAAGAAATTCGGATTAATACCGCATAATCTATTCGTAGTAAAGTGGGGGACTTTCGAGCCTCACGCTATCAGATGAGCCTGCGTAAGATTAGCTAGTTGGTAGGGTAAAAGCCTACCAAGGCGACGATCTTTAGCTGGTCTGAGAGGATGATCAGCCACATCGGGACTGAGACACGGCCCGAACTCCTACGGGAGGCAGCAGTGGGGAATATTGGACAATGGGGGCAACCCTGATCCAGCAATACCGCGTGTGTGAAGAAGGCCTGAGGGTTGTAAAGCACTTTCAATTGTGAAGAAAAGCTAGTGGTTAATAGCCATTAGCCTTGACGTTAACTTTAGAAGAAGCACCGGCTAACTCCGTGCCAGCAGCCGCGGTAATACGGAGGGTGCAAGCGTTAATCGGAATTACTGGGCGTAAAGCGTGCGTAGGCGGTTTATTAAGTCAGATGTGAAAGCCCCGGGCTTAACCTGGGAACTGCATTTGAAACTGGTCAACTAGAGTATGGTAGAGGAAAGTGGAATTTCTGGTGTAGCGGTGAAATGCGTAGATATCAGAAGGAACATCAATGGCGAAGGCAACTTTCTGGACCAATACTGACGCTGAGGTACGAAAGCGTGGGTAGCAAACAGGATTAGATACCCTGGTAGTCCACGCCGTAAACGATGATAACTAGCCGTTGGGGGGATTTACCCCTTAGTGGCGAAGCTAACGCGTTAAGTTATCCGCCTGGGGAGTACGGCCGCAAGGTTAAAACTCAAAGGAATTGACGGGGACCCGCACAAGCGGTGGAGCATGTGGTTTAATTCGATGCAACGCGAAGAACCTTACCTGGTCTTGACATCCTGAGAACTTTCTAGAAATAGATTGGTGCCTTCGGGAACTCAGTGACAGGTGCTGCATGGCTGTCGTCAGCTCGTGTCGTGAGATGTTGGGTTAAGTCCCGTAACGAGCGCAACCCCTATCCTTATTTGCCAGCACATCATGGTGGGAACTATAAGGAGACTGCCGGTGATAAACCGGAGGAAGGCGGGGACGACGTCAAGTCATCATGGCCCTTACGACCAGGGCTACACACGTGCTACAATGGGAAGGACAAAGAGCCGCGAAGCCGCGAGGTGTAGCTAATCTCAGAAACCTTTTCGTAGTCCGGATTGGAGTCTGCAACTCGACTCCATGAAGTCGGAATCGCTAGTAATCGTAGATCAGAATGCTACGGTGAATACGTTCCCGGGTCTTGTACACACCGCCCGTCATACCATGGGAGTGGGTTGCACCAGAAGTGGCTAGTCTAACTTTATTGAGGACGGTCACCACGGTGTGATTCATGACTGGGGTAAAGTCGTAACAAGGTAGCCCTACCGGAAGGTGGGGCTGGATCACCTCCTTAAGAAATGTACGAGTGTTCACACAAGTTGTTTGATAATATTAAAGAAAGAGAAAAAGACCAATAACCCAAATTCAATTTAATTGATATTAAGGGTCTGTAGCTCAGTTGGTTAGAGCGCACCCCTGATAAGGGTGAGGTCGGTGGTTCAAATCCACCCAGACCCACCATATTTTTTCTGGGTTATTAGTTTTTCTATTGGGGCTATAGCTCAGCTGGGAGAGCGCCTGGTTTGCATCCAGGAGGTCAGCAGTTCGATCCTGCTTAGCTCCACCATTTTTCTCAAATGAAAACTTAAATAAGATTTATTTATATGTCTTATTTAAGTTTTTATACCAAGCCTTGGTTTATTCCTTGGTTCGGAGCTCTTTAACAATTTGGATATGAAGTAAAGTTTGTTAAATACAATACAACGTAAAAAGGTGTATTGCATTGACACAACAATTTCAAAAAATATGGATTCTCATTGATAGATTTATCTATCATTGAAAAAATAGAATTCACCGATTGTATCGTAAGATGCAGTTAGTGACTTCTCGGTGTAAAAAGAACCATTAACCCAGATACTTTGGGGTTATATGGTCAAGTGAATAAGTGCATACGACGGATGCCTTGGCAGTAGAAGGCGATGAAGGACGTGATAATCTGCGATAAGCTTCGGTTAGCTGATAATAAGCTTTAACCCGGAGATCTCCGAATGGGAAAACCCAGTGATCATAAGATCATTATCCTTAACTGAATACATAGGTTAAGGAGGCAAACCTAGGGAACTGAAACATCTAAGTACCTAGAGGAAAAGAAATCAACCGAGATTCCCTTAGTAGCGGCGAGCGAACGGGGACCAGCCCTTAAGCAATTTTGAGATTAGTAGAATGTTCTGGAAAGTTCAACGACACAGGGTGATAGTCCCGTATACGAAAATCTTTTAATTGTGAAATCGAGTAAGGCGGCGCACGTGAAACGCTGTTTGAATATGGGGGGACCACCCTCCAAGGCTAAATACTCTCTACTGACCGATAGTGAACAAGTACCGTGAGGGAAAGGCGAAAAGAACCCCGGGAGGGGAGTGAAATAGAACCTGAAATCGTATGCATACAAGCAGTGGGAGCAGACTTGTTCTGTGACTGCGTACCTTTTGTATAATGGGTCAGCGACTTACTTCTCAGTAGCAAGGTTAACCATTAGGGGAGCCGTAGGGAAACCGAGTCTTAAATGGGCGTTTAGTTGCTGGGAGTAGACCCGAAACCGGGTGATCTATCCATGGTCAGTGTGAAGGTTAGGTAAAACTAACTGGAGGCGCGAACCCACTTATGTTGAAAAATGAGGGGATGAACTGTGGATAGGGGTGAAAGGCCAAACAAACCCGGAGATAGCTGGTTCTCTCCGAAATCTATTTAGGTAGAGCGTCGCGTATTACTTCTGGGGGTAGAGCACTGTTATGGCTAGCGGGTCGTCAAGGCTTAGTAAACCATTGCAAACTCCGAATACCAGAAAGTATGAGCGCGGCAGACACACTGCGGGTGCTAACGTCCGTAGTGGAAAGGGAAACAACCCAGACCGTCAGCTAAGGTCCCAAAATTATAGTTAAGTGGGAAACGATGTGAAAAGGCCCAGACAGCCAGGAGGTTGGCTTAGAAGCAGCCATTCCTTTAAAGAGTGCGTAATAGCTCACTGGTCGAGTCGGTTTGCGCGGAAGATTTAACGGGGCTAAACTATATACCGAAGCTGCGGATCGCAATTTATTGCGATGGTAGGAGAGCGTTCTGTAAGCCGTTGAAGGTGAACTGTGAGGTTTGCTGGAGGTATCAGAAGTGCGAATGCTGACATGAGTAACGATAAAGGGGGTGAAAAACCCCCTCGCCAGAAGTCCAAGGTTTCCTACGCAACGTTAATCGGCGTAGGGTTAGTCGGCCCCTAAGGCGAGGCAGAAATGCGTAGTCGATGGGAAACGGGTTAATATTCCCGTACTTCATATAACTGCGATGGGAAGACGGAGTAGGTTAGCTCAGCAAGGCGATGGTTGTCCTTGTTCAAGCGTGTAGAAATGGTTCTTAGGAAAATCCGGGAACCTCTATTTCAAGGCGTGATAACGAGCCCTCTTTTGGGCGAAGTGAGTGAGACCATGCTTCCAGGAAAATCCTCTAAGCTTCAGGTTATATGAAACCGTACCCCAAACCGACACAGGTGGACGAGATGAGAATTCTAAGGCGCTTGAGAGAACTCGGGTGAAGGAACTAGGCAAAATGACACCGTAACTTCGGGAGAAGGTGTGCTCTTGTTATGTGATATCACTTGCTGATTGAGCAAAGAAGAGCTGAAAAAACTAGGTGGCTGCGACTGTTTATTAAAAACACAGCACTCTGCAAACACGTAAGTGGACGTATAGGGTGTGACTCCTGCCCGGTGCTTGAAGGTTAATTGATGAGGTTAGCGCTTGCGCGAAGCTTTTGATCGAAGCCCAAGTAAACGGCGGCCGTAACTATAACGGTCCTAAGGTAGCGAAATTCCTTGTCGGGTAAGTTCCGACCTGCACGAATGGAGTAACGACGGCCACACTGTCTCCACCCGAGACTCAGTGAAATTGAAATTGCTGTTAAGATGCAGTATACCCGCGGCCAGACGGAAAGACCCCGTGCACCTTTACTACAGCTTTGCATTGAACTCTGATCCTACTTGTGTAGGATAGGTGGGAGGCTTTGAAGCTTTAACGCTAGTTAGAGTGGAGCCACCCTTGAAATACCACCCTGGTATGGTTGGGGTTCTAACCTTGGTCCGTAATCCGGATCGGGGACAATGCATGGTGGGTAGTTTGACTGGGGCGGTCTCCTCCTAAAGAGTAACGGAGGAGCGCAAAGGTATCCTCAGCACGGTCGGACATCGTGCAATGAGCGCAAAGGTAAAAGGATGCTTGACTGCGAGACTGACACGTCGAGCAGGTAGGAAACTAGGTCTTAGTGATCCGGTGGTTCTGAGTGGAAGGACCATCGCTCAACGGATAAAAGGTACGCCGGGGATAACAGGCTGATACCCCCCAAGAGTTCACATCGACGGGGGTGTTTGGCACCTCGATGTCGGCTCATCACATCCTGGGGCTGAAGCAGGTCCCAAGGGTATGGCTGTTCGCCATTTAAAGTGGTACGCGAGCTGGGTTTAGAACGTCGTGAGACAGTTCGGTCCCTATCTACCGTGGGCGTTGGAGACTTGAGGGAAGCTGTTCTTAGTACGAGAGGACCGGAATGGACACACCTCTGGTGTTTCGGTTGTCACGCCAGTGGCATTGCCGAGTAGCTATGTGTGGAAAGGATAACCGCTGAAAGCATCTAAGCGGGAAGCCCCTCCCAAGATTAGGTCTCCCTGATTATTTAATAATCCTAAAGATCCTCGAAGACTACGAGGTTGATAGGCTAGGTGTGAAAGTGCAGCAATGTATTGAGCTAACTAGTACTAATTGATCGTGAGGCTTGACCATATAACACCCAAGATATTTGGAGATGTTGTTGTGTCAACAGGCAATATGCCTTATAAACTTTACTTAATCCATTTTGTTATACCTTTTTGGTATAAAAACTTTTTAATTCACTTGAAATAAGTTCAGACTTAATTCAAGTAAGCAGTTTGCTTAGTGACAATAGCAAGTGTGACCCACCTGATCCCATCCCGAACTCAGCAGTGAAACCACTTAGCGCCGATGGTAGTGTGGGGTCTCCCCATGTGAGAGTAGGACATTGCTAGGCTTTAATTCTAAATACCCCGACCTTTTAAGGCGGGGTATTTTTTTTTCTGAATCTTAATCACGTAAAATATAACCACCATTATCCCAAGCATCATGCAGATAGTTTATGACTGATAACTTTAAAGTAAGGAGTATTGCTAGCGGAGTCAGCGTAATTGATTCTGGCTATTTCAGTAATGACTTTGCAGCTATATATATTATTAAGCAGAATAATAAGGTTGCGATTATAGAAACTGGAACCACCTTTAGTATTTCTAATGTTCAAAAAGCACTTGAGAATGATAGCCTAAGCTTTTTGGATGTTGCTTATATAATCCCTACTCATGTCCATCTTGATCATGCAGGTGGTGCAGGTGAGCTTATGAAGCAATGCCAAAATGCGACTCTAATAGTTCATCCTCGCGGGGCGAGACACTTGATTGATCCTACCAAGCTAATAGCTGGAGCTATGGCTGTGTATGGCGAGCAAAAATTTAAGAAGTTGTACGGTGAAATTATTCCAATTGAGGCAAGCAGAGTTATTGAGGCTGATGACAATTTTATTTTAGATTTTAATGGAAGAGAGTTAAAGTTTATTGATACCCCAGGACATGCAAGACATCATTTTTGCATTTGGGATAGGCAAACAGAATCGATGTTTACTGGTGATACGTTTGGCATCTCTTATCGTGATTTAGATCATAATGATGAAGTGTATATTTTTCCAAGCACAAGCCCAGTTCAGTTTGATCCAGAGGAATTGATTAAAAGTATACATAAAATAATGAAGTACAAGCCTAAGCGAGTCTGCTTAACACATTTTGCTGCAATTAGACCAACTCAAAAAGTAGTTGAACAGTTGATAGATGGTATCCATTTTGTTAGCAATTTGGCAAAAAAATATGCAACTGAGGGTGATGCTGAAAAAGTGATTCAAGAAAAGATGATGAATTATTTTTTAGAAGGAATTAAAAAGATTGGCGTCAAAGACCTTGATTTTTGCAGAGAAAGGTTAGAGCTTGATATCAAAATAAATACTCAAGGTTTAATTTATTGGCAAAAAATAGTATAAATTGAGACTTGAATTTCATTAATTAAATATTAAATAAGTATCATATAGCTCTGCTTTCTAAACTTAACTATGAAAAATCTTTTACTATATCTAAACCATTATTTTGCGAAGGTTCCAGGGCAGCTTATACCTTACCGTAAAACAGTTCTTGCATTAGCATTGCTATCCACTATTTTTATGGGGTATGGTGCTTCTCGCTTTGTTTTAGATACTTCATTTGATGTTTGGTTTAGTGAGTCTGATCCTGCAATTGAAGCTTTGGATGATTTTCGTGACCAGTTTGGGAGTGACGATGGTTTATTTATTGTTTATGAGGCTAAAGATGGCGATGTATTTTCAAATAAATCTCTAACACTAATCTCTGAAATAACAGAGGTTTTAGATAACTATAGACAGATAAGTGATGATGTTTGGCTTGAAAAATATGGACTAACTCCTGAAATTGTTGAGTCATTAACTCATATTAAGCGTGTTCAGTCACTATCTAATATTAGAATTCAAAAAAATGAAGATGATGTTTTAAGTTCGCCTCGTTTAGTTCCTAAAAAAATTCCAAGTGACCCCTTGGTTTTAAGTGAAATTAGTTCTGAGGCAGATAATCAGCCAAGTTTGCCGCTCTTTATGTTCTCAAAAGATCATCGTTTTGGGGCAATTTCCATTCAAACAGACTTTGGAGCAATCCCAGTAATTCAAGAATTAAATGACCAGTTCTCTTTGTTTGATGATGATGCGTGGAGTGATGATTTTGATGAAGGTATGGATGACAATGCTGTTATTCAAAAAATTGAATATCAGCCAGATGAGCCAGGACTTTATATTCCATTTATGAAGGCTATAACGGCGATAACGGAACAGCAAAAGATGTCAGAGCATTTTAATTTTTATCCAATTGGCAATTCTGCAATGATTTCCTTAGCTATGGATACGCTCATTCAAGCTGCTTTTCTACTAGTAGGCATGGTGGCAATCATTAACCTGTTGCTTTGGTCATTGTTTCGCTCTGCAAGTGCAGTCGTTCTTCCTCAATTAGCGATTGGCCTCAGTATTCTCTTTGTTATTGGAAGCCTGAGCTGGCTCAATTTAGCATCAACAACTCTTATTGCATTAACAGTGATGCTTATTATTGCGGTTGGCGTAGCTGACTGCGTTCATGTGATGAGTTCTTATTTGTTTTTCAGACGTGATGGTAAAGAGCATGATGAGGCGTTATCAAAGGCCTATGGTAAGACAGGCGTTCCTATCTTATTAACAACAATTACCACGATGGCGGGAATGTCATCATTAGCGGTAACTGGGATGCCAATGTTTGTGCAATTTGGCTTCTCTTCTGCTGCTGGTGTCTTTTTTGCTTTCTTATACACAATATATTTACTGCCAGTGTTACTCAATTATTGGCACCCAATGCAAATTAAAAAGATCCAGGCAATTAGTGCAAGTAGAAAAACGGGAGTAAGGTCGATAGTGTCTTTATTGAAATCAAAAATGTTGAGTTTTTCATGTTTCTTTGTAAATCCAATAGCAAAACTTTCAAAGAGAATGGGTTTGAATTGGCTCTTAGGTGCAGAATGGCTTCAACCTTTATTAAATAGAATTCCAGCTTTTGTGGAGCGCTTCCGATACTCTATAGCTATTATTTTTGTGAGTGTATTTGTAATTTGCATATATGGCGCAACTCAAGTCAAAATTGACTCCAATCTAGTTGAACTTTATTCTGATGATGTTCCTATTGGTCAGGCCTATGAAATTGTTGATGAATACATGATGGGCACAGGAAATATGGAAATCGTTGTAGACACAGCAATTTCAGATGGAATAATGGACCCAGACGTATTAAATGCTATGAATAGACTTCAAAATACAATTGAGGAAAATTATAGTGAATTTATTATCCGAACAAATTCTTTGGCAGATCTAGTAATAGACACTCATGCTATTATGCAAGACTCAGAAGATTATCGAAATATTCCTAATAGTCAAATTGCGGTATCCCAATTGCTTTACTTGTTTAACAGTTCAAATCCTGAAGAGAGAAGAGCCCTTGTCAGTGATGATTACAGTAAGAGTCACATAAGTGTTCAATTAAAAAATGCAG
Organism: Candidatus Pseudothioglobus sp. Uisw_041; assembly: GCF_048087625.1. Classification (NCBI taxonomy): domain Bacteria; kingdom Pseudomonadati; phylum Pseudomonadota; class Gammaproteobacteria; family Pseudothioglobaceae (SeqCode); genus Pseudothioglobus (SeqCode); species Candidatus Pseudothioglobus sp. Uisw_041. Next base: position 176,963 of record NZ_CP159805.1, read on the forward strand.
GCTCTAACGAATACAAGGAATTTTTTAACGATATTCAGGCTGATATAAATAAAGAGTTTAATGGATTAAAAGATCGATATCTTAATATAAAAGTTCAAATTACTGGATCATTCGCTTTAATGATGAGGCTTGCTGATGACATTAGTAATAATCAGTTTAAGAGTTTGTCGATAGCAGCTGTGGTTATTAGTCTGTTATTGATGATAACGCTAGGTTCTTTTCAGGCAGGCGTTATGTCGATTATTCCTAACCTAATACCCGCATCATTAGCATTTGGATTAATGGGCCTTCTTGGAGTTCCGCTTGATACAGACACATTAATGATTGCTCCTTTAATTATTGGTATTGCAGTGGATGATACGATTCACTTTATTAGTCACTATAGAATGTCACTTGCACAAAATCACAATATGAAGCTTGCGCTCGTGGAAACTATAAAAGAGGTGGGCCAAGCTGTAACATTTACAACTCTCATCCTAGGCTGTGGGTTTTTAATGCTTACATTTAGTGACTATTTAGGATTAGCAAAGATTGGGACTTTTGGTTCTTTAGCTATATTTGTTGCGCTGCTATGCGACTTATTGTTTTTCCCGGCATTGATTATGATTTTCAAGCCGAAGTTTGGTCAGAAAGATGTTGAAGATAATTTAAATTTTATAGAGGCTACAAAATGAATAAATTAATACTTACTTACTCAAAATCTACTTTGCTTACTTTTGTACTTGGTGCATTTTTAACTCTACAAGCGCCAAATGTATATGCTGAAACTAATTTAAGTGCACGAGAGATTATGCAGAGAGTTGATGTTGAGAGTAGGAAGTCTACTGACTCAGCATTCACCCGTATGAAGTTGACTACTTGCAAGTATGGTCTCAGCGGTGGTAAGGTAAAGTGCGCTGAAAAAGCCCGAGTTAAGTTAATAGAAAATGCACAAATTAATACTGGAGAGGGTAGCCAAGATACTAAGAGTATTGCCATAATCCTTGAGCCAGCAAGTGAAAAAGGAATTGGAATGCTCTCATATAGTTATGATGACAGTGACCGAGATAATGAGACCTGGTTATATCTTTCTGCTCTTGGAAAAGTAAAGAGAATTAGTGTTAGGAACAGTGATGATGAGGAAACTGAATCTGCAAGTATTTTTGGAACTGAGATGACCACTGAAGATCAAGAAACAGGAAAGCTTGATGACTATACATACGAATTACTAGAGTTCGGAACTTTTAGAGGAAGAGAGGTTGCAGTTGTTGAGGCGACACCAAAAAAACATCGAATTAGCAAAAGCAGTTATGGGAAAACGCAAAATTGGATTGATACTGAAAGGTTTATAACTCTTAAGGTACAAATGTTCGATAAATACAACAATCCTATCAAGAAGCTCGAGGTTGGTAAAGTTGAAAAAATTAATGATGTTTGGATGGGAAGAAGTCTGACATTTTTTAATACGGTAAGCAATAGGCTAACAAATATGAAACTTGAGGCGATAAACTTTGATATGGATATTAAAGAAGATTTTTTAACTCAAAGAGCATTGACTGACCAAGCATTTAGAGAGAAATTTCTGAAGGATTTACGTAAACAAGCTAAATAAATTCTGAGTATGTTAAATTTTATCTATAAAGGAATTATTGCTTTAATTATTAGCTTTGGAATTAACTCCATTTCTATTGCTGAGGACGAATTATTATTTGACGATGAATTAGTATTTGACGATTCTGATGAAGAGTTTGGTGAGTGGGATGATGACAGTGATGTCTTTGGTGATAATGACATAAATCTAGAAAAATCTTTTTCTTGGCTGGACTTAAGTGTTTCCCAGAAATATGGTGTTAATCCTGCAAATAGTTATAGCACTGCTATGGAAAGAACTGAGTTGAGGTTAGGAACAAGTGGCTCTGTTTTTGACTCAGGTTATGGCGAAGTAGAAATTAAAGCAATAAAATATTGGCCGAGTGATAGCAACAACGTAATTGAGGCCAGTGATATTGAGGTAGAGAAGGCATTTTTGCAATTTAGTTTTGATGACTGGAGTGCTAAGCTAGGTCGATATACTATTGGCTGGGGTGAGCTTGAGGGTGGCGCACTTGACGTAATTAATCCTTCAGGAGGGCTTACAGACCCATCCATGATTTCCCAATGGATTTTGAGCTCTACTCGTTACTTTGAAGATAGTGATTTAAGTTTTTTTTATAATACAAATCCTAGAATTGCAAAAAGCACATTAATGACACTTAAAAATGATAGCTATGATGAATTTGGATTGCGCTATGGAATAAGTGGGGAGGGAAGTGATATGGCTTTTTATGCTGGTCAGCTAGTTCCTAATGATGCAATCATTAACCTAACAGATGGGTTGGTTTATGCAACACCATATCAATTATTAGGGCTTGGAATGAATAAAGCCTTTGATGATTATTTGCTTAAATTTGATGTTGCCTATAAACATAACTTGCAACAAAACCGTTCAGGACAATTTGTAAAGGTAGATAGAATTGATTGGGACTTGGCTTTTGATATTCAAAAAAATGATAGAACGATCTTGATTTCAGTTAACTCTCAGTACCTATTAGATTTCTACAGTGATTATCTAACGCCAACTTTAACAGGAAGTGTCAGTGCAGATAAAAATAGTACGACATATATGGCAAGAGTAAATGACAAGTTTGGTGATTCAGACTGGAGCTGGAATACCTCCCATATAATATTATCAAACAATGATCTTTCACTAACTTCAGCTGGACTTGACTGGGATATTAATGATCACTGGAAAGCTTCATTGGGCGTCACATATGCAGATGCTAAGCCAAACCGTGCGCTAAGTTTGTTTGACCAGTACCAAAGAGTTAACTTGGAAGTTAAGTACCAGCATTAATGACTCAGTTAGTTAAGGTGTTGCATTTTTAAGTCAACTTAAAGCATCAATCCCTCTTATAGCATAGGATATTGTATAATTTAGCTAAAATAATTTAGGTTTATATAATGTTAGAAAGCAAGCTTTTAAGAGGAAATATTGATTTTGTTGTTGAGCAACTTAAAAGGCGTAATTTTACGTTTGATGTTGATGAGTTTAATAAGCTTGAGGATCAAAGGAAAGTGATCCAGGTTCAAACACAAGAGCTGCAAAATTTACGCAATACTAAATCAAAAGCAATAGGTCAAGCGAAAGCTTCTGGAGAAGACATTAAGCCTTTGTTAGATGAAGTTTCTAGTCTTGGAGAGAGCCTTGATGGTGCTAAGTCCGAATTAAATGCACTCCAATTTAAGATTGATGAGATTGCCATGGCAATTCCTAATTTACCTCATCCTTCAGTTCCTGAAGGTTTTAGTGAGGATGACAACCTTGAAGTTCTTAAGTGGGGGGAGCCCAAAAAATTCGACTTTGAGCCAAAGGATCATGTGGATTTAGGCGAAATGCATGGCATCGACTTTGCTGCTGCCACGAAGATTTCAGGTGCTAGATTTGTTGTTATGACTGGTAAGATTGCAAAACTTCAAAGAGCACTCACTCAGTTCATGCTTGACCATCATACGGAGGTTAATAGTTACACCGAGACGTATGTTCCTTACCTGGTAAATGCAGACTCTCTGATGGGCACTGGCCAATTACCAAAATTTGAAGCCGACTTATTTAAAACGCATCTCCATGGAGAAGAGGGTGATGCGAAATCACTTTACTTAATTCCAACTGCTGAAGTTCCAGTAACCAACATTGTGCGCGACTCAATTATAAAAGAGTCTGATTTGCCTCTAAAGTTTGTAGCGCACACGCCATGTTTTAGATCTGAAGCAGGATCATATGGAAGAGATACTAGGGGATTAATACGTCAGCATCAGTTTGAAAAAGTTGAATTAGTTCAAATCTCTAAACCTAGTGATGCTTACGATGTTCTTGAGGAGCTTACAGCGCATGCAGAGGGCATACTAAAGCTACTAGAGTTACCCTACCGAAAAGTTTCATTGTGTACTGGTGATTTAGGTTTTTCTTCAGCCAAAACTTATGATTTAGAGGTGTGGCTTCCTGGCCAGTCTGCATATCGCGAAATTTCATCATGTTCGTGTTTTGAAGCTTTTCAAGCGAGAAGAATGCAGCTTCGTTGGAAAAACTCAGATACCAAAGAGTCAGAGTTTTTACATACTTTAAATGGCTCAGGACTTGCAGTTGGCAGAACTTTGGTTGCGGTGATAGAAAATTATCAAAATGCGGATGGCAGTATTACAATACCAAAAGTCTTACAGGGCTACATGGGCGGCTCAACTAAGATAAAATAACCCCTTTATTAATTTGGAGTGAGAAATGAATTTACCACCAGAACTATTTCTGATAGCAATGTTTGTACTGATGTATTTTTTATTAATCAGACCACAACAAAAAAGAGCTAAAGATCACAAAACCCTATTAAAAGCCTTAAAAAAAGGCGATGAAGTTGTTACTAATGGCGGTGTCATTGGGAAAATTACTGCAGTTGATGAGTCTTTTGCAGAAGTAGAGATTGCTTCAGGAGTTATAGTTAAATTACAAAAACAGGGCATTAATCAAAAGATGCCAAAGGGAAGCGCAAAATCTATGACTAAGTCAGGCTCTAAGGAAAAAGCAATCCCCAAAGCTAAAAAAACAAAAGCAATCGGCAAAAAAGAGATAGAAAAATAATATATAAAAACTCAATATGAATCATTACGCAGCTTGGAAAAATGCACTTATTGTATTTTTCTTATTCCTCTCAACTCTTTATGCATTGCCAAATCTGTATGGTTCAGATTTGGCGATTCAGATTACGGGAACAGGCGACTATATTGTTGAAGATAGTGATTTAGAGTCTATAAGTAGCACACTGACAGAAAATAATGTTGACTTTAAATCTATAAAGATTGATAGCAATAATATTCTAGTTCGTTTTAACAACTCCCAATCACAGCTTTCTTCTAAGACACTTTTAAAGAACTCACTAAGCAGAAATTATGTGGTTGCTCTTAATCTTGCTCCTTCAATTCCACAATGGCTTGGGAATCTGGGGGGTAAGGCAATGTCTTTAGGGCTTGATCTCAGAGGAGGCGTTCATTTTTTACTTGAAGTAGATATGGAGGCAGTAGTTTCAACCTCTTTAGATCGTTATTACAATGAGCTAAGAACTGCTTTACGTAAGGATAAGTTGTATAAAAAAATTCGTAAAGAAGATAATAGGTTAGTTGTTAGCTTTAAGAGTGAAGATCTTAAGAACAAGGCAAAAAAGGTTTTAAAAAATGATTTGCCTGATTTGGTAATTGTTGAAGGTAGCGAGTTAGAGTTAGAGTTTGGTCTTGAAGTTTCATCAAGTGCTCAATCTACAGCAAAATCTAGCGCACTAAAACAAAATATTACTACCCTTCGTAATCGAGTAAATGAGCTAGGCGTAGCTGAGCCGATAATTCAGCAACAGGGTTCAGAAAGAATTGTTGTTCAATTGCCTGGAGTTCAGGATACGGCCAGAGCCAAAGAAATATTAGGAGCTGTGGCAACCGTTGAGTTTAGGTTAGTTGATGAGCAAAATGATGTTCAAACTGCCATCCAATCAGGAAAAACACCATCGGGCTCAAAGCTTTATAAGTTTAAAGATGGAAGACCTTTACTACTCAAAACAACTGTCATAGCAACGGGTGAAAACATAGTAGATGCATCTTCTAGTGTTGATCAAGATAATCAGCCACAAGTTAGTATTGTCTTAGATAGTTCTGGTGGCAGAACCATGCTGGAAACTACTAAAGAATTTATAGGTTATAGAATGGCTGTTGTTTTTATTGAAAATCAAGTAGAAACAATTATTGAGGATGGTGTTGCTGTGAAGAAGCGCAGTAAGACGCAAGATATTATAAATGCAGCAACAATTCAAGGAACCTTCTCTAATCGTTTCCAGATAACTGGCCTAGACAGCTCTAGAGAGGCGCGAAACTTAGCGTTACTATTAAGAGCAGGTTCGCTTTCAGCGCCTGTTGAAATTATTGAAGAGCGAACAATTGGCCCAAGCTTGGGTGCTGATAATATTCAAAAAGGATTCATTTCTGTTTTGGTTGGTTTTGCCCTAGTGTTAGTATTTATGGCTTGGCGATATCGCGTATTTGGCTTGGTTGCAAATGTGGCTTTAACATTAAATTTAATCACTATAGTTTCAATACTATCTATGCTTCAGGCAACTTTAACCTTGCCAGGAATAGCAGGTATAGTTTTGACAGTTGGTATGGCGGTTGATGCTAATGTTTTAATTTTTGAACGCATCAAAGAAGAAATGCGCTCAGCTAAAGATATTCAAAAAGCAATTTCTGCAGGTTATGAGAAAGCACTGTTGACTATTGCTGATGCGAACATTACAACCCTTATAGCATCCTTGGTGTTATTTAGTTTTGGTACAGGAGCAATTAAAGGTTTTGCTGTTACACTTTCAATTGGAATTATTACCTCTATGTTCACAGCAATTATTGTCTCTAGGGCAATGATAAACCTTATTTATGGTGGAAAGAAAGATAAGGAGTTGGCAATATGAGTCTTAAATCATTAAATATTCCAGTTATTGACTTTGTAGGTAGACGCAAATATGCAATGATTTTTTCTGCAATTTTATTAATTGTCTCTATAGCTTCAATAGGATTTCAAGGTCTCAAATTTGGTATTGACTTCACTGGTGGTACATTAATCGAATTAGGCTATGAAAAATCAGCTGATCTTGAAGGTATTCGTTCAAAGCTTGCTGCTGCGGATTTTAAAGGTGCCAATGTTCAATATTTTGGATCAGATACTGAAGTTCTTATTCAGTTGGAGCCACAAGCTACTTCAAGTGCAAAACTCAGTTCATCAATTATTAGGATGCTTGGTGAGGGAATAGATGTTCGCAGAGTTGAATTTGTTGGGCCAAAGGTTGGTGAAGAGCTAACCAATGATGGCGGCCTGGCAATGCTTTATGCGCTTATTGGAATTTTAATTTATGTTGCCTTTAGATTTGAGTATCGCTTTGCTCTAGGCTCCATTGCGGCCCTTATTCATGACGTGATTATTACGTTAGGAGTGTTTTCATTACTGCAAATTGAATTTGATTTGACAGTATTGGCTGCTATTCTTGCAGTAATTGGTTATTCTCTTAATGATACGATCGTAGTTTTTGATAGAATTCGAGAAAACTTTCTTGCAAGTCGCCAAGTGGAGTCTGGATCAATTATTAATGAGGCTCTTAATCAAACTTTATCACGAACATTAATGACATCCCTCACAACTTTACTTGTTCTTTTTGCTCTATTTTATCTAGGGGGAGAGGTGATTCATAGTTTTGCTGGTGCACTTCTTATCGGTGTGGTAATTGGTACCTACTCTTCAATCTATGTTGCAAGTTCAACTATTCTTGCGATGGGAATTTCCAAAGAAGACATGCTGCCTTCAGAAAAAGAGAAAAAAGAGATTGACGCTAGACCGTAAAAATAACTTTATTTGCTAAATCTTTCAAAAACAAGACACGCATTGGTCCCACCAAAACCAAAACTATTTGAGAGAATGCGATTTAGTTTAACGCTTTTGGTTTTCCTAACAATTGGTAAGCCTATTGCTGCGTCATCAAGATTTTCGATATTCACAGATTCGGCAACAAAATCATTTTGAAGCATCAAAAGTGAATAAATAGATTCGTTAACTCCAGCTGCTCCCAGCGCATGACCCGAAAGAGATTTAGTTGAGCCAATAAGAGGCGTTGAGGTAGTACCAAATACCTCCTTGATTGCACCTAACTCTTTAGCATCGCCAACTGGTGTTGATGTTCCATGAGCATTAATATAATCAATTGAACCATTAAGCCCATCAGTAGCAATCTGCATGCAGCGTTTAGCACCTTCACCTGATGGTGCGACCATGTCATAACCATCAGAAGTAGCGCCATAGCCAACTAACTCTGCAATGATAGTTGCCCCTCGAGCCTCTGCATGGTCTAAAGACTCAAGCACAAGGGCTCCGCCACCTCCAGATATTACAAATCCATCTCGATCTGTATCAAAAGCACGTGATGCCTTATCAGGAGTGTCATTATATTTTGAAGAAAGGGCACCCATAGCGTCAAATAACATAGTTAAAGACCAATCAAGCTCTTCTCCCCCTCCAGCAAACACAACATCTTGTTTGCCAAGTTGAATTTGCTCCATAGCGTTACCAATACAGTGCGCACTGGTAGAGCAAGCAGAACTGATTGAGTAATTTATTCCCTTTATTTTAAAGAGTGTGGAAAGGCAGGCAGAAGTGGTAGAACCCATAGTTCTTGGGACGCGGTATGGACCAACTCTTTTGATGCCTTTTTCTCTTAAAATATCAGCAGCTTCAACAATATTTTGATTTGAAGCTCCACCAGAACCCATAATTAAACCAGTCCTTTCATTCGAAATCATTTCTTCACTTAATCCAGATTCTTTGATTGCCTCATCGAGTGCGATTGCATTAAATATCGCCGCATCAGCCATAAATCGCAGCATTTTTCGATCAATAACATCACTAGTATTGACCTCTGCAATTGCACCATGAACATGAGACCTAAGTCCCATTTCTGAATATTTTTCACTAAATACTATTCCAGATTTAGCAGACTTTAAGGATTTAAGAACTTCGGACTTGTTGGAGCCTAAGCTGCTAACAATACCCATTCCTGTAATGACTACTCTGTTCATCAGAAGGAAGATGTATCAGTAAATAATCCTACCCTAAGGTTTGTTGCTTCGTAGATAGTTTTCCCATCTACTTCCATGGTTGCATCTGCTATACCCATATAGAGTTTTCTCGCAATAACTCGAGATAGACTTATATTGTAAGTAACCTTTTTACTTGTTGGTAAGACTTGGCCAGTAAACTTAATTTGTCCAGAACCAAGTGCTCGACCTCTTCCTGGCCCACCAAGCCAACCTAAATAAAAACCAACTAACTGCCACATTGCGTCTACACCTAGACAACCAGGCATTACTGGATCTTCATTAAAGTGACAATCAAAAAACCATAAATCTGGATTAATATCAAGTTCTGCAGTCATTCCACCTTTACCATATTCTCCACCAGTTTCAGTAATATTTGTAATGCGATCAAACATCAGCATTGGTGGTTTGGGAAGCTGGGCATTGCCAGGGCCAAAAAGTTCGCCCTTACCACAGGTAATTAAATCTTCATAAGAAAAGTTGTTTTGCTTCATAAAGTCCAATAAATCAAGTACTGATAGAATTTTATCATAGTTAAATTACTATTGAAATTCAACTTATGGCCTAATGTCAGCAATAATGTCACCAATATCTTCTAGCCCAACTGATATACGAATAAGGTTTTCAGTGATATGAGTTTGTCGTTTCTCTTCATCTGAGAGTCGAACATGAGTTGTAGAAGAGGGATGCGTGATGGTAGTTTTAGTATCACCAAGATTTGCAGTAATTGAAATCATCTTAGTATTATTTATTAGACGAAAAGCTTCGGCTCTGCCGCCACTAACCTCAAATGAAACTATTCCACCAAAGCCTGTTTGCTGCTTTTTTGCAATTTCATGATTTGGATGGTTTTCAAGACCAATATAGTGAACTTTTTTAACGAAAGATTGGTCATTAAGCCAAACAGCTAATTTCTTTGCACTTCTACAGTGAGCATCCATTCTTATCTTGAGTGTTTCTAAACCTTTTAGGACAATCCAGGCATTGAATGCACTTAAGGTTGGACCAGTGCTTCGAGTAAACGCACTTATTTCATCAATTAATGATTCACTTCCTGCTACAGCACCTGCAAGACACCTGCCTTGACCATCAATATATTTAGTGGCAGAGTGAATGACCAGATCAGCCCCTAAAGTCAGTGGCTTTTGAAGCGCAGGCGTCATGACGCAGTTATCAACAGCTAGTACTATATTGTTTTTCTTTGATATAGCTGCAAGCTTTTCTATATCAACAACTTCACCAAGTGGGTTTGAGGGTGTTTCTAATAAAAATAATTTGGTATTTTTTTTAACACTTTTTTTCCATCCATCTAAATCCCCTAAATCAACAAAAGTAATTTGAATATCAAGCTTTTCAATAATATTATTTAGAAGAACTATGGTTGTTCCAAACATACATCGAGAGGCCACCATGTGCTCTCCAGGCTTAAGAAGAGTCATAATTGTTGCAAAGATGGCAGACATTCCGCTAGCAGTTGCCTGGCATTTTTCTGCACCTTCTAAAGCAGCTAATTTATTTTGAAAGGCGTCAACTGTTGGATTAGTAAACCTCGAGTAAACATTCCCTTTTTGTTTGTTTTCAAAGCGATCAGCAGCTTGTTCAGCACTCTTAAATCTATAACTCGAAGTCAAAAAGATAGCTTCAGAATGCTCTTGCTCCTCTGTTGCATGATGTCCTTCGCGAACTGCTTTTGTTTGAAAATTAAGGTCTTTCATAATTTATGCTCAATTAGTCAGCATCATTGTAGATTAATTCTGAGCTTTCATTGGAAATATTACCCAGTTTGGCATTGTCAGATCTTTGAGCTTCAAGGTTATTAAGATAAGGCTCATCTATGTCTTTGGTGAGGTAGTTGCCATCAAAACATGAGCAATCAAAACTTTTAATATCAGAGTTTCCCTGTTGAACTGACCAAATTAAGTCATCAAGATTTTGATAAATTAATTTATCAGCGCCAATAGTTTTACATACTTCTTCTGTTGTTTTATTGTGGGCGACAAACTCATTTTTACTAGCCATATCAATTCCATAAACATTTGGATATCTAACTGGAGGCGCGGCGGAAGCAAAGAAAACTTTTTTCGCACCAGCAGCTCTTGCCATTTGAACGATTTCCTGGCTTGTTGTTCCGCGAACAATAGAGTCGTCAACTAAGAGTACATTCTTGTCTTTAAATTCGAGTTCAATCGCACTTAGTTTTTGACGAACAGATTTTTTTCTTTGTTTTTGTCCAGGCATAATAAAGGTTCTAGCAATATAACGGTTTCTTATAAAGCCTTCTCGATATTTTAAATTTAACTCATTAGCGACTTGAAGAGCGGATGTTCTTGAGGTATCAGGAATAGGCATTACAACATCAATTTCCTCATATTGCCACTCAGACTTAATTTTAATCGCAAGTCTTTCGCCCATCCTGAGGCGTGATTTATAAACTGAAATTTTGTCGATAATTGAATCAGGCCTTGCAAAATAAACAAATTCAAATATGCAAGGTGATAATATTGAATTATCTGAGCACTGCTGAGAATGAACATTACCTTTACGGTCAATCACAATGGCCTCACCAGGTTCTACATCTCGGGTAATTTTGAAGCCAAGTGCTGTAAGGCCAACACTTTCTGAGGCCAACATATACTTAGTGCCATTTCTTGTAGTTCTTTCTCCAAGGATTAAAGGCCTTATTCCATGGGGATCTCTAAATCCAAAAATACCATAGCCTGGAATCATTCCAATAGCCGCATAAGCTCCCTTTACTCTTTTATGAAGTTTTGTTACTGCATTAAAAATATCATTTTCGTTAATTCGATGTTTTTGCTCTTCAGCGATTTCGCTCGCGAGTATGTTGAGTAATATTTCTGAGTCTGAATTTGTATTAATATGACGAAGATCTTGCTCAAAAAGTTCACTTGCTAATGACTCTGCATTGGTCAGATTTCCATTATGTGCAAATGCTATTCCATAAGGTGAATTTACATAAAAAGGCTGCGCCTCTGCTTCAGAAGAACTCCCAGCTGTAGGATAACGGACATGACCAATCCCCATATCACCAATTAATTTTTCCATATGTTTTGTTCTAAAAACATTACGAACAAGGCCGTTACCTTTGCGCATATAAAAACGACCCTTACTGGCAGTTGTTATTCCAGCAGCATCTTGACCGCGGTGCTGAATAATTGTGAGAGCATCATAAATATAAAGACTCACATCTTTTTTTGTAGTTGATAGTATTCCAACAATGCCGCACATAAGTTAATCCCCTGTAATCTCACTTTCTATGAACTCGACAATTTTATCACCGGGCTCAAGTTCAATAAATAATAAATGTTTAGACAATACAGGCTTTACATCGACCGACCAATCTTGAAATGTTCTTAGAGCGCCACTAGTTTCAACCCATGCATGGTTTTGAGTGACCCAAGTCATGCTTTGAAGGATTAGTACAATGATTAGAACAAAAATGCCACCTTTAAATAACCCTAAAAATGCACCAAGGAAATTATTAGTTATTCCACCAACATTTCTAGCATTGATGAGAGTGTCAAGTGAGCTCAAGACTCTTATAATGCTGTCATAAACTGGTGCCATAAGAGAGGGGTTTTCTGAGTCAATTTTAATGTTAAGGAGTTTTGATAAGGCAATTAGCGCAATTACTAAAATTGCAAAAACTACAGCAAATGTAATAAAATTTCGTAATGAGTCGTTTGCTATTAGTGATTCAATTGTTTGAAATTCAGCTACAGCCCCTCGATAGTTAAAGCTTATTACTGCAGTAATTGCTAATATTGTTGTAACCGCAAAAGGTCGATTTAGAGCGTTTGGATTATCATTATTTGAAGAGGCTTCAGTAAGCCTATAAAAACCTTTTTTGATAAGCCAAATACTAAGGAATATACCACCAAAAGATAAGGCAAAAATAGATTGGTTGTCTGGGCTAATCCAGCTACTTAGGAAAGTCTTTGCAAACGAGTCGTAATATAGCCAAGCTAAGATAATTGCAAATATAACAAAAATAAAGCTAATGATTTCCCTAGCAAGTCCTTGAATAAAGCCCCTAACTACAAAAATAATTAGAATAATCAAGGTAAGCCAGTCTGACCAAGCCAGTAAACTTATAGCACTCCAAACATTGTCAAAAAAATTGCCCATGAGCTCCCTGATAGATAGGTGTAATTTTACAACAGTTTCTTATGGTTTGTCGTTAACTCCAGAAACTATTAACGTTAAACTTTTTTATGATTTTGAATGCATCAGTAATTGTATAAAAAGAGCCAAAAATAACAATTCGTTTAATTTCATTAAGTTCAAGTGATTGGCTAATCGCACTATTCATATTAAGGCAGATAGTGGTCGATTTAGGCTCATTAAACTTATTTTTTAGAGACTCTAAATCGATTGAGCGCTCCGCTGAAATTGGAACTAAAAACCAATGTTTAATGGTTCCAGAGGCGAGTTCAATCATATCAACAATGTTTTTATCAGCCAGCGCTGAAAAAATGGCGACGGTTTCCATTGGGTTTTCTGACAATGTATTTATAAGAGCCTCTACTGCTGCTGGATTGTGTGCCACGTCAAGAACTACTGTTTTATCGCCTATAGTTATTTTTTCAAATCGCGCTGCGACTCTAGCTTTTTTAATCCCTTCAGTAATCATAGAGATGGATACTGGAAAACGATCTGCAAGACTTTCAATGGCCTTAACTGCGACAGCAGCATTAAGCTTTTGATGCGCTCCTTCTAGACCTATTTCATTTTTATAACTTTCAGAGATAAGGGTAAGGGGAGTTTTGATTTGTTTTGCGTATGACAATAAACTTTGAGGCGGGTCTTGATCACCACAAATACATGGTTTTGCGGTTCGCATCACCCCTGCTTTTTCCCTGCCAATCGCCTCTCTTGTATCGCCTAGGTAGTCTGTGTGATCAATTGCAATATTTGTGATAATGCTTACATCACTATCAACCACGTTCACAGAGTCAAGTCTTCCGCCAAGACCAACTTCTAGAATTGCAAGATCCACACTAGCTTCTGCAAATATAATTAAAGCTGCAAGTGTTGAAAATTCAAAATATGTGAGCGTTACACCTTCCCTTTTTGTCTCAATTAATTCAAACGCTTTTATGATTAATTCATCAGAAACTTCCTTACCATCAATCGCAAAGCGTTCGTTATACTTTAATAGGTGAGGCGAGGTAGAGCGACCAACCTTGTATTTTGATTTATGATAAATACTATCAATAAAAGAAACGGTAGAGCCTTTCCCATTTGTTCCTGCTACTGTAATAACTGCATATGGAACTCCACTTGGAAACAGCAGATCATAGACAATTTGAACTCTATCAAGGCCTAAAACAATGGTTTCCTCCATTAATGTTTCTTGCCAATTCAGCCAATCATCGAGAGTTCTTTTATTTTGCATATTGAAGAGTAGTTTTACTAAATCAAAAAAAAGTTTAAATTATTTATCTTCCCAAAACTCACCTTCAATAGTCTCATCTTTGTTAGTTTTTTTTGTTTCACTAGTTTCGCCTCTATTGATAAAGGCTGATTTTTTTTTACTAAAGACGCGCTCTGCATTTTTTTCTAAAAAGTGGTTTATGAAATAGCTTCTACTCCAGGGCATTAAGCCAAGCAAGCCCAGAATATCGGTAATAAACCCAGGTGTTAATAACAAAACACCAGATACTAAAATGACAACCCCCTCAAACATCTCTACTGCAGGAGTCCTTCCTTCAGCAATACTTTGTTGAGCCTTTGCCATAGTTGACCAGCCCTGTTGTTTCAGAAGACGAGAGCCAATAAATGCAGTAATAATCACAAGTAGTACTGTTGAAAGTCCACCAATAGCTTGACCTACAGTTACCAGAACATAGATTTCAGCAAGTGTGACAACAACAAATATAGGAAATAACATTTAACCTCCTTTTATGTTTGTAAAAATTATGTCCCAAACCCCATGGCCTAATTTTTGACCTCGATTTTCGAATTTAGTTAAAGGCCTATTTTTTGGTCTTAAAGAATACATATGGTCACCAGCACAGTTTTTAAAGTGTGAATGTGATTCTAGCAACTCCATAATATGCTCAGCATAGTTCTCCCAGTCGGTAGCTATATGAACAATACCATCTTTTTTAAGTTTGTTGGATAGAAGGTCCAAAAAGCTTATTTGAACAATTCTACGCTTATGATGTTTCTTTTTGTGCCAAGGATCAGGAAAGAATAGCTGAAAATGTGAAATACTGTCATCTAAAATATTGTTTGTTAGAACCTCTACCGCATCATCCTTGATAATTTTGAGGTTGCTAAGTTTATTCTTATTAGCCTCATTAATAAGCCTTCCAACGCCAGCCTCATAAACCTCTATCCCTAAAAAGTTTTGATTAGGCTGATCGATTGCCATCTCAAGTAGGCTGTCACCATTTCCAAATCCAACTTCAAGTGTGACGTTATTTTTTGATAGAAAAAGTTTCTTAAAATCAAGTTTTTTTTCATTAAGATCAACGCCATAATCATGCCATAGCTCATTAAGACCAATAGATTGAGCCTTGGAGATTCTTCCTGAGCGCCTTACAAAGCTCTGTATTTTTCGTAAATATTTTACTTCTGTCATAGTTGGTAATCAATGATTAGCGGAGCATGATCAGAAAAACGCTGCTCTTTATATATTTCGCATGATTTGGCAAGGCCAGCTAAATTGCTACTGACTACCTGGTAGTCAAGTCGCCAGCCTGTATTATTGGCCCATGCCTGTCCTCTATTTGACCACCAAGTGTATTGATATTCTTCTTGGTTGATTTCTCTAAAAGAGTCAATGAAGCCAACATCATCATAAAGTGTATCAAGCCACTCTCTCTCTTCTGGGAGAAAGCCAGAATTTTTTTGGTTAGGCCGCCAGTTTTTTAGGTCAATTTTTTTATGCGCGATATTCCAATCACCACAGATAATATATTTTCTGCCATCTTTTTGAAGTTTTTTTAAATGAGGCATAAAGCGGTTAGTAATAAATTCCATTTTGAATGCTTGCCTCTCTTCTTTTGACGACCCTGATGGAAGATAAATTGAGAGAACACTTAAATCTCCAAAATCAGCTTGAATAATCCTTCCTTCCAAATTCATATCTTCCCAGGGGCTATAAGAGATCTTATCAGGCTTAGTTTTGCAGTATAGCCCCGTTCCACTATAACCCTTGCGCTCTGCACTATGGTAATAGGTATTCATTCCTTCTGGGTAGAACTTTTCATCTAGCTGATCCTCTTGCGCTTTAATTTCTTGAAGGCAAACGACATCAGCATTTTTTGTCTTGAGCCAGCTAAACAGACCTTTTCGCTCAGCAGCTCTAATACCGTTAACATTAATTGTTATAATTCTCATTGCACTTATTTTAATAGTTTAGGAATAACCAATGGAACAGTATCAAAAGGATTTTGTAGATTTTACGTTAGAAACTGGGGTACTCAAGTTTGGTGAATTCACTCTTAAATCTGGGCGAATTAGTCCTTACTTTTTTAATGCGGGGCTTTTTAATAAAGGCAGTCACTTATCTCAGTTAGGAAAGTTTTATGCTCAAGCTATTGAAGCAAGTGGCATGGAGTTTGATGTACTTTTTGGACCTGCTTACAAAGGAATTCCATTAGCAACAGCAACAGCAATTGCCCTTAATGATAGCCTTGGAAGGAATATTCCTTATTGCTTTAATCGCAAAGAAGTCAAGGATCATGGTGAGGGAGGAAGTATCGTTGGGCACTCATTAGAGGGCGATATTCTAATCATTGATGATGTTATTACAGCTGGCACTGCAATCCGAGAAGCGCAAGATATTATCACCACCAATGGCGCTAAAACAAAAGGAGTCATAGTTGCATTAGATCGTCAAGAAAAAGGAAATGGAGAGCTTTCAGCGATTCAAGAGGTTGAAGAAATTTTTGGAATTATGGTTCTAAGTATTATTAACTTGTCCCACATTGTTGACTATTTAAAGGATTCAAAAGATGAAGGCACTGTTCTAAGAATTGAGCGCTATAGATCTCAATATGGCATCAACTAATCCAGCTATTATGAAACGTAATATTTATTTATGTAAGTCGTTATTTCGACAGTTCAACAATAAAGGTTGAAGACTCGACACCAATAATTTTTACTGATTGTCCAGCGCTAAGATTTGAACCTTTAGCAAACCAAAGAGACTCTCCTATCTGGACTTTAGCCACTTCATCCTCGATAGATACTATCATGCATTCTCTCCCAATATGTTTCTTTGCCTTATCATGCAGCTGCTCATCTACTGTTTTTACAGGGTAGTATTTTTTTGATAAAAGAGTTGCCACAACTGCAAGAACTATAAAAATCAGCAGCTGTAATAAACCAGAAACATTAGGAAGCAGAAAGAAAATTATACCAACAGTAATTGCTGATGAGCCAATCCAAAGTAGAAATACTGTCCAGACAAATAGCTCTAAAATTATTAAAGCAATGCCAAGAATCAGCCAGTGGATAAAGTTTAAATCTTCAAATAAGAATTCCATGACATAAGATTTTATATTCTTTCTTAAGTTGTATTAAATTTTTCTTTATTTTTTCTTAAATTTAGTACATAATTCGCTTTGGAGGCGTTAAATGCAAACTAAAAATACTTTAAAAAACCAAGATTTAATTGATCAATTTCATAGAGATGGATATATATTTCTTGAAAAAGCTCTTACAGAGTCTCAATTATTAGCAGTCAATAATCAATTATTATCTTGGGTTGATGAAAGCAAACTTCATTCAGAGTCTTTTGGTAAGATTAAGGATGGTAGGCCACGTTTTGATGTTGATACAAAAAGCCATAGCGCAGATACGCCGGCCTTAAGAAGAATTACATCACCAGCAGAAATATCAGATTCTTGCCTTGATGTTGTTAAAGACAATAGTGCTTTAGATCTTGTTGCTGATATATTTGGGCCTAATATTAAGCACTGGACGAATAAACTAAATCTCAAATTACCCAGCTCAGGGACAGAAGTTAAGTTTCATCAAGATTTTCCTTTCGAGCCCCATTCAAACGAAGATATCATGACAGTTCTTTTTTTTCTAGACGACGTTACACTTGAAAATGGGCCACTTGAAGTTGTTCCAGGTTCACACAATGGGCCTCTTTATTCTTTGTGGCATGATGGAGTTTTTACTGGGGCGGTGGGTTCTGAAATTGAGTTAGCTAATAAAGGTGAAGCCGTAAGCTGCACTGGAAGGGCGGGCTCAGCTTGCTTGATGCACTCTAAACTATTGCATGGCTCTAGTTCGAATCGAACAAAATTTCCACGATCTTTATATATTGTTAGCTATACTGCAGAAGATGCAATACCGTTAACTGAAAACCCATTGCCAAGTGACTTAGATGGAATGATAGTTAGAGGTATAAAGACCGATACAGTAAGGTGCTCAAGTTATAGTGTGGAGTTACCAGAGTACCCAAAAGAGGTTTCTTTTTTTGGGCAGCAGGATAAAACTAAGAGCTCAATGATGTAATAATTTTACTGTTCGTAATTATAATTCCTTTAGTTGAATGGCCTTATTCTAATGAAAAGTGATAATTCTATTAATCAGATTAAAAAGTTTCATCTCGCTAATGATGAGCTAGTGATTGATTGGCAAGATGGCAGTCAAAGTAATCTCTATAGTCATTGGCTAAGAGATCATTGCCAAATGCCTCAATCAAGAAATGCTAATAATGGGCAGCGATTATTTAGTGTTATCAACATACCCAAAAATACCTCTATTGAAGAGGTTAAGCAAGATGAAAGAGGTGATCTACATATTCGGTTCATGCCTGAAAATTATTGGTCTATCTTTTCTCAGAACTGGCTATGGATAAACTGTTATAACCTTAATAATCATTTCGATGATAGAAGTGAAAAAAACAAACATTTGTGGCAAAAAAATAGCTTTAAAGATGGCATGCCTAGGACCAAGTATAAAAATTTTCAAGAAACCGATGAAGGTAGGCTAGAGGTTTTGCGTGCAGTTCGAGATATGGGTTTTTGCATTATCGAAGATGCTTCTATCAAAGAAGGGCTTGTTCAATCTGTAATTTCTCAGCTAGGATTTACTAGAGAGACAAATTATGGAAAATTATTTGAAGTTCGAACTGAAGTAAAACCAAATAATCTTGCTTATACTAATATGAGACTTGGTTCCCATACTGATAATCCGTATCGAGACCCTGTTCCAACAGTACAGCTTTTACATTGCCTAGAAAGCTCAACACAGGGTGGAGAGTCAGTTTTGGTGGATGGCTTTAATGCGGCAAAAAAACTGAGAGAAGAAAGCAGTAAAAATTTTGAAAATTTAACAAATAACTGGATTAATTTTCGTTTTTCTGATGATAAAACAGATCTTAGGTCTAGAGTGCCAATGATAGAAGTTAATGATAATCATGAAGTTATCAAGGTGAGATATAACAATCGATCTATCGATACAATTAACCTGCCTTCAGAGAAGATTCGCCCATTTTATTTGGCATATCGGCACTGGGGAGAGGTAATAGAGAGAGATGAGTTAAAGGTTATATTTCAGTTAGTACCTGGGGAAATAATTATATTTGACAACACTAGAGTGATGCATGCAAGGACCGCTTTTTCTGATAAAGGTAAGCGCCATTTACAGGGTGCTTATACAGATTTAGATGGCCTTTATAGTCTTCTTAATATTCTAGAAAATCGAAATAATGACTAAGATTAATAGTGATAATATTGTAAATCATATCGAAGATGTTTTTAAGAGGCGTGGTGCTGAATCCTATTTAGGTGAAGACGTAACAATGGCCCAGCATATGCTTCAAGCTGCACAGTGCGCTGAGCAATCTGGTGCAGATGCCAGTCTAATTGTTGCTGCACTCCTTCATGATATAGGGCACTATAAAAATGAAATACCTGAGTCAGTACTAGCCAAGGGTATGAACAATTTTCATGAAGAAGCGGGCGCTAATTTTTTAGAAGACTACTTTCCAACATCAGTTGTTGAGCCAATACGTCAACATGTTTCTGCAAAGCGCTATCTATGCTCTGTTAAGTCAGACTATTTTGAACGTCTTACACAAGCCTCAATACACACTCTTAATTTGCAAGGTGGCCCAATGAGTAAAGATGAAGTTAAAGAGTTTGAAAAAAATATTTATTTGGATGATTGCATAAAACTGCGTTACTGGGATGAGGAAGCTAAAGATTCTTCAAAGTCTCATCCACAATTTTCATACTTCAGGCCTTTAGTAGAGTCATTAGTTCAATATTAGTATTTAACTTAAAAATACTCTCTATTTTTAATCGTCATACATGTCTTCATTGGGAAAGTATAATATTAGTCTAACAAATTAAATTTAACCAGTTAATGAATAACAATAAATTACTAATAATCAATGGCCCTGGGCTTTCCGATTTAAGTAACTTTAATGAGTATGGTTATGAGCACCTGACCTTGGAAAAGTTGCAAAAAAAATGTTTGGAGACGTGCAAATCATTAGGCATGGAGCTAGATTTTTTTCAAACTGATGATCAGGCTTCTTTGACAAAAAAAATAGTTGAAGGAATAACAGAGTGTGATGCATTAATTATCAACCCTGTTGGGTACTCGCATGAATCAACTTTTGATTTAGATGCCTATGCTTCAAATATAAAGTTTGATATTCTTAAAAATAAACCCGTGATTGAGGTGCATATTACAAATATTTTCCATGATAACGAGGGCATCTCTGAGCCTGTAATAGTTTCAAAAAGTGGAGTCGGATTTATATGTGGCCTTGGCGTTCATAGCTATGAACTAGCTATTAGAGCAATTCATGAAAAACTAAACCATAATTAGATGAATATTTACGTAATCAATGGACCTAACATAAACCTTCTTGGAACGCGGGAGCCAGAAATTTATGGTAGCGAAACATTGGGTGATATTGAAAAAAAATGTATAGAACAAGGCTTAAAAGATAACCATTCTGTTAAATTTATGCAGTCAAATTATGAGGGCGAAATAGTTGAATGGATTCAGCATGCAATCAAAGAAAAAATCGATGCTATTGTTATTAATGCAGCAGCTTACACCCACACTTCGATTGCAATTCATGACGCATTAAAATCTTTTTCAGGTTTCAAAATAGAGTTGCATATTTCCAACCCACATTTACGTGAATCTTTTCGCCATGTTTCTTATATCTCACCTGTGGTAGATGCTGTAGTTGCTGGTTTAGGTCCAAGTGGGTATAGCCATGTTATTCAATTATTAACAGAGCTAAAAAAACAATATAACGAAGCGTAGATATGTCCTAGTAGGTATTCTAAGATGGGTATTTTTTATTAAGATAAGATTCTACTGAAGTTACTATCATATGGTGCAAATGGAATAACCTCCACTGAGATCATTTCTCCTAATAAATCTAGCAGCATTTGAGTTCCCAGCTCTGATTTTTCTGGATTTACAAATGCGTATGCTAAGTTAAGGTTTACTCTGTGTCCCCAATCACCCGAAGTTATTGTTCCAATGACCTTACCATCCTCCATAAGTGAGGCTCCACCATAAGCAGGAGCGTGCTTACAAGCAACTTTGAGACATACAAGTTTTTGTTTTGGGCTATTTTTAATGCGATTTTGTAATGCGTCTTTACCAATAAAGTTATCTTTGTTTAGGTTAACAAAGCGATCAAGACCAGTTTCAAAGGGATCAAATTCAGTTAATAAATCTGACTTCCATGCTAAAAATCCTTTTTCCATTCTCATGGACTCTACAGCTCTAGACCCAAACAGCTTCATTCCAAACCCTTTTCCTGCATTAGAGATTGATAGATAGGCTGCATACAGAAATGCATTTGGAACATGCACTTCATAAGCAAGCTCACCTGAAAAACTTACTGACATTACAGTGGCTGGAGAAAAGCCTATGAAACATTCCCTGACACTAAGCCATGGAAAGGCCTCCTTACTCCAATCTTCACGACTACAACTAGATAGAACTTCTCTGGAATTTGGCCCTGCTAAAAGAAGAATAGTTTGGTCGTTCGTTAAACTTTTAATTTCAACCTCTTCATCGGCTTTTAAGTGTTGTTTTAGCCAATCCATGTCATGAAACTCAGATGCTGCAGCTGAGCCATACCAGATTCTTTTTGGACCTCGATCTGAGGATGGAAGATTAGAAATTGTTGCTTCACTTTTTATCATTCCAAAGTCATTAAGAAGGTAACCTAATCCAACCCGACCTATCTTGTGAGTAATATTGCCACAAAACATTCGATCAATAAAACTCTCGGCATCTGAGCCACTTATTTCAAAACGGTTAAAGCCATTAACTTCGGTCAGCCCCACATTATTTTGGACATTTTTTACTTCATTTGCGACAATATCAAATGCTTCATCAAAGTGAAATGAAAGCGAAGGATGAAAGTCCTCAGATGGTTTTATGTATTCCACACGCTCCCATCCATTAATGACTGTGAATTCTGCATTTTCTTTTGCCATTACTGGGGTAAGAGGAGTAGTTTTCGCATTGCGAGCAGCTGGGCGATGCTCATGTGGAAAGTGAAAACGGAATTCGTTTTGGTAGTCTTCAATGGCCTTGAGAGAGGTCATCTCAACATTAGCATGAGTTGTAAATCTTCGAGGATCAAGGCACCAGGTATCATAGCAAGCCTCACCATGCACAATCTGCTGAGCGAGAAGCCAGCCATGTCCACCACCTTCACCTAGTCCTGCACGAAGACCAATAATGCAAAAAGCATTCTCCTTGCCTGGAATTTTTCCAACCAGTGGAGCGCCATCAATTGTGTAGGTAATTGGGCCATTAATGATGCTTCTGATGCCAGCATTCATAAGAGCTGGCATGCGCTCAAATGCCCCATCCAAAACATCAGTCACTCTCTCTAAATCATCTGGACAGAGAGCATTCACAAAGTTTGGATCAATGCCATCCATTCCCCATGTCTTACAATTTTGTTCATAAAAACCAATCAAAAGCCCACCCTTATCTTGTCGACAATAATAGTCAGATATTGGGCAACGAAGTAGGGGCATGCGGTGACCTGCCTCAGCTATTTCAGGAATATCTTCTGTTAAAAAATATTGATGCTCCATCGACGCTACAGGATGATGAACTCCCATCATTGCGCCGACTTCATTGACTCTATAGCCGCAGGCATTAACAATAATATCGCAATCAATATCACCATTTTCAGTGGTTACTTTCCAAGTGCCATCTTTATATTGTTTTAGGCCAATGACAGGGGTATTTGTATAAACTTCTGCACCAGCTTGACGCGCTTTTCGGGTTAATGCGTGACACAATTGATATGGATCTATATCTCCATCTAGTGGGTCCCATAATCCACCAATTAAATTTTTTGTTGAGATCAATGGATGACGTCGTTGACACTCCTTTGCATCAATTACTTCAAAATCAACATCCATACCTCGAGCCATTGAAGCGAAGTGATGGTAGCCCTGTATTTGTTCTTTTGTACTCGCAAGTCTTATTCCTCCATCACCGTAATTGTAGTTGATTGGGTGATCTGGATCTTCAGATAATTCTTTGTATAACTTAATTGAATGTGTTTTTAAGCCAACCATTGTTTGGTTCATGCCAAAATTCGTAACCTGTGCCGCAGAGTGCCAAGTTGTTCCACTAGTTAGATCATTACGTTCGACAAGAACAACATCAGACCAGCCCTCTTGAGTAAGGTGATATAAGGTGGAGCAGCCCGCAATTCCTCCCCCAATAACTACAACTTTCGCTTTTGTCTTCATATATTTATTCTCTAATAGTAAAACTCTATTGTTGAGACTGAGACATCAGCTATGAAATCTTTGCCATAGGCCACAATACCAAATCTTCTAATTTTTTTTGGATCCAAGGCTGAGTCTTTTGACCATCTTCGTTCGAATTTATTAAAGGGCAGGTCAATCATTTGCCACTGTTCATTCGCTATGAAAGTTGTAGCATAATAGTCTGATGGAGACCAGCTTTCATTGGTTCGAATGTGAATATAGTAAGTTTCCCCATTGCCTCTTACCTTGAGTCGAACACCTTGAAGGTTTTTACCTTCCTTTTCAGAACTTGCAAATGAGACCCCAGAGCGAAACTGAATAAAGCCACCATTGTTTGCTGTACTAACATTGCCTGTAAGCCTTGCATAATAGGTTTCTCCATCTTGTTCAAGTGTTACTTGGCCATCCGATACCCCGCCCATTACTCGATCACTTGTGTACTGCCAGTACTTACCACTATCAGCATTAAATGGGAACGATAGGTCTTCAACAGCAATCGCTTTTGAGCTAATAGTAATCATAACTATTAGGAATAAAAAATAACTTATTTTTGAAATTTTTAATGAATTTATCAGCATATAAGATAATAGTCAGATCATATAAAAACTATATTATATGGGGATTCAATACTTATTTTTTTCTAAATACTGTGATAATTACATGGTCACTTCCATGGTCTTTATCTGGATTATTTCCATAAACATCTACTTCATAGAAAATTGGCTTAGTAATATTTTTTTTAATTTCTATAAATTTTTTATCAAAACCAGCCTTTTTAAATAACTTATAGTGAATCGTAAAAACAAAAAGACCACCAGAGCGAGTAACCCTTAAAAGCTCATCTAATACATTTGGTCCAACATGCCCATGAGTAAAAGTTCCTGCACTTACAATTGCTCCATAATGATTATCATTTATCAATAATCTTTTCGTTAAGTCTGCCTCGATTATTTTTGAATAACAATTTTTTGCTCTAGCAATTTCTAGCATTTCAGGAGAAATATCAATAGCATCTATTTCGCTTGCACTCTGGTTTAAACATTCTCCAATCAGACCTGTTCCTGCGCCAACATCAAGGATTGGATTATCTGTATCATTGGAATATTTAGCATAATATTTAGCTATTTCTATCGGAGAGCGGTAGTCATTTTGCTTGGCAAAATCATCATCATATGTAGATGCCCAAGTTTTATATAAATTTATTGAATCCTCAGGAGTCTTCAATGAATACGCATCTTTTAAACCTTTTTTTTCAGTCATCCTAAGATTGTATATCAACTTTAACTAAAGTCCAAATTTCGTTTGATGTGTGATGAAGGGATTATTAATAGTTGGCTAAGTTCAATAGAGGGTCCCCAATAACTTCAAGTTAGTAATTAATTTAAATTTGAATCGCTTGATTTCTATTTAAACCTGTATTAGGATCGATAATTGGCTCCGATGAATATTGAGCTAGATAAGCTGTTCTTGTTTTGGATGATTGATTTGCTCCAGAGGCATGAGGCGTAAGACTAGAAAATACCACAAGAGCCCCTGCAGCAACATGTAAAGTCTTTGCTTTGGCCTCATCGACCTCAATAAATAGGTCTTTTGATTTGTCTGACCATTGGTGAGTTAATACTTCTGCAGTGGTCCCTATTTTTTAGGGATAACCGATAAAGGTCCATTCAATGAATGGGTATCATCAAGCGCCAGCCAAGTTGTCAAATAGGGCTTGTGGTCAAAATTTATGTATCCTGAATCTTGATGCCAATTAAAACTCGACTGCGTGTTAGGCTCTTTCATTACGAATTGTTCATTGAAAATAAATGCATCGCCATCAAGTAACTTTGTAACAACTTCCTTTATAGGTTTGCTTTTAAGATATTTCTGAATTGCAGGATAATAGCTACTTTGATTTTTAATAAACTTTCGACCAGCTTTTGAAATATCACCATAATGCTTATTGTTATATGATTGCTTAACTCTATTCGATTCTTTATCAATTTCTTTAAAGATGTCATTGAGTGATTCTTTAAGCTCTAACAATACTCCTGAGCTAACAAAATCTTCTAATACGAGAAAGCCGTGAGATTTGAATTCATTGACTTTTTGTTGTGTTAATTTTTGCATGATAGAATTATATTCTAGATTGAATTAAAGTCCAAACTTCGTTTCATCTGTGAGGGAGGTATTATTAATAGTTAGCCGAGTTCCATGAGCCTGCCTACCCATACCTTCAAAGTCTTTATTTATATGCGAGGGATGGTTTCTCTGAAGGTGGTATGTATAGCTATAAATTATTTATATATATATGTAGTTCATTATGCTGTTTATCTTTCCCTAGCTATGGATTACAATGCGTTTTTTTTAACATAAAAATCATGTATCCAAGGCTATTAGTATCTAGTATTTTTTTAATCTTAACTCTCACCTCAACAGTTGCCAATGCGTCTCATGATCAACGGGGTTGTGTAAAGGATGCCTCTGGTAAAATTATAACCCTTGATGCTCCGGGAGATGTTAACGGAGAAGTTGTCAGAAATGAGGATGGGGGCTCTCTCGAACGTTCCTGTAATGAAGACCCTCTAGAAACCTGGATTAAAATTTATAAGATAGGTTTATGTAAACAAGATACTTCTCATAATGATTTAAGTTCTTGTCAATTTATTGTGAATTCAACTGAGGGCATAGAGCACACTATTAAAAAGTTTACTTCTAGCCCCATTAATACTGATATATTAACAATTAAGCCAGGTAGTTATGATTATGTAGCGGTTGTTATTAGTAATAAGTTCGGCTCTAAGATTTCCTTTGAAACCACTAATACAATCGAAAGTGGTAACCCAAATACAGGCTTTAATCTAGGCAAATATTGCTGGTCAAGCCTCCCTGGGCCAACCACTATAAATAATAATGACACGCTGTTTTTAGATCATGCTCAAGCAGTAGTAGGTGAAGATGCACTCCTGATGGAATGTAACACTTCACCAGGAACGCCTCAATGGACCTATGAGATTTTGAATGACCTTTCGCGAGAAGAGGATTGGAAGCTTAGTATGTGCCACCACCCTGATACTAATGCAAATCAAACGGATGCAGAAGGTGATAGGCAGGATTACGGCTTCATTAAAAATGGTAATTTTTTTGTGAACCTTTTAAAGATGGATAATTCATTCGCAACAGCTTGTGAAAATTCTGCAAAATTACTAATGACCACTGCTTTAGATGAGACTTTCAGTGTTACAAATAAAACTCTGTACCAGCTTAATTTTCAACAAGATAATATCAATTTTATTGAGTTTCTATCTCGGGAGGATGAAGCTGCTTATCCTGATCCTTTTTTATGGAAGATAGGAATTGATATACCAAAATTGTATTTGAGTGTTTCTGAGCCATAAGTAACAGATTATATTTTTAATACAAATTTTTCTAAGTAACCAAACTTGCCGCTATTAAAATCATGAATTGTTTTTGTTTATTGTGACTTGAACCAAAGTCCAAATTTCGTTAATTAAGTGAAGACAAGAATTAAATGCAAAATAATCTTTCAATTTTAATATTGAAAATATTGCCCTAATGTTGCTCTAATTAGATAAAAATAACCCTATTTAGACACATTTTAAGGCAACAATTTTTTTGGGGTGCTTTAGTATAGGGTTTTAGATGGTGGAGGGACAGGGATTCGAACCCTGGAAGGGGATTAACCCTTGCTGGTTTTCAAGACCAGTGCATTCGACCACTCTGCCATCCCTCCAGAAGATGGGTATGATACAGTTTTTATCAATAAAGTAAATCAAATTTATATAAAAAAACCGCAAATTTTTGCGTATAATTTCCCTTTTTTAGAATTTTGTTAAGGTAGTCGTTATGGCAAAAGTATGTCAAGTAACTGGTAAGCGACCAATAAGTGGAAATAACGTTTCACATGCTAACAATAGAACGCGTCGTCGTTTTTATCCAAATCTTCACACACACCGTTTTTGGGTCGAAGCTGAAAACCGCTTTGTTAAGTTAAAGCTATGTGCTAGGGGTCTTCGTATCATCGATAAGAAAGGGATCGATGAAGTTTTAGCAGAAATCCGTGGACGCGGCGAAAAGGTATAGGGAGTAACTTATGAGAGAAAAAATTAAATTAGTATCTTCAGCAGAAACAGGTCATTTTTATACGACTACTAAAAATAAGCGTATTCATCCTGAAAAGGTAGAAGTTAAGAAGTTTGATCCCGTGGTAAGAAAGCACGTGATGTATAAAGAAGCTAAGATTAAGTAATTCTTTATAAAATATTATTAAAAAAGCCGCTTTTTAGCGGCTTTTTTAACGTCTAATCTATTTAGCTTTGAAGAATATTTTCAAGCGGGACCTTTGAAGCTGATTTTTGGTAGTCAGCAATCTTATCAAAGTTCAGGTATTGATAGATCTCACCAGACATAGGCTCTATATCTTTCATTAAAGATAGATATTCTTCAGGAGTTGGAATATAACCTAGTTTTGCTGATATTGCAGCAACCTCAGCAGAGGCTAAGAAAACATTACTATTATCACCAAGTCGATTTGGAAAGTTTCTTGTTGAGGTTGAAACGACTGAAGCACCTTCTTCCACTCTTGCCTGGTTCCCCATGCAAAGTGAGCATCCAGGAACTTCGGTTCGATCTGTTAACCTTTCAAATGTTTCATAAATGCCTTCAGCCCTTAGTTGTTTTTCATCCATTCGTGTTGGAGGGACTACCCATAAGACTGTATTTAACTCAGTTTTATCTTTTAGTAGCTGAGCTGCAGCTCTAAAGTGTCCAATATTAGTCATACAAGAGCCAATAAAAACCTCATCAATTGAAGTTTTGGCAACCGATGAAAGAAGTCTGACATCATCTGGATCATTTGGACAAGCTAGAATTGGTTCTTTTATTTCGTCTAGATTTATTTCAATTACTTCAGCATACTCACAGTCTTTATCGGCCTTAAGAAGCTCCGGATTATCAAGCCACTTTTTCATATCTTGGATTCTTTTGGCAATGGTTTTTTTATCATCGTAACCAGCATCAATCATTGAGCCTAGAAGAGTAATATTTGAAGTTAAGTATTCTGCGATTGGCTCCTTGTTAAGCTGAACAGTGCAGCCATTTGCAGATCTTTCAGCAGTAGCATCAGCAAGTTCAAATGCTTGTTCAACTTTAAGATCTCCTAACCCTTCAATTTCTAAGACACGACCAGAAAATACATTCTTTTTATTAGATTTATCTACAGTGAGCAGACCTTTTTGAATTGCAACATAAGGTATGGCATTGACTAGATCTCTTAAGGTGATTCCAGGCTGCATATTTCCCTTAAATCGAACTAAAACTGACTCTGGCATATCCAGTGGCAAAACTCCAATAGAAGCTCCAAAAGCAACTAACCCAGAGCCCGCGGGAAAGCTAATGCCGATTGGGAAGCGTGTGTGTGAATCTCCACCAGTTCCAACAGAGTCAGGCAAAAGCATACGGTTTAGCCAAGAGTGAATAATGCCATCTCCTGGTTTTAGCGAAACTCCACCTCGAGAATGCATAAAATCTGGAAGAGTGTGCTGAAGCTCAAGGTCGATAGGTTTAGGATAGGCCGCGGTATGGCAGAAACTTTGCATTACAAGGTCTGCAGAAAAACCTAAACAAGCTAACTCTTTTAATTCATCACGAGTCATAGCGCCAGTAGTGTCCTGAGAGCCAACAGTGCTCATTCGAGGCTCACAATAAGTCCCTGGCCTAATGCCCTTAACTCCGCAAGCCTTGCCTACAATTTTTTGAGCTAAAGTAAATCCTGCAGAACTATTTTTTGGATCAACTGGACGCAGAAAAACATCACTTACATTTAAGCCAAGCTCAGATCTTGTTTT
Organism: Candidatus Pseudothioglobus sp. Uisw_041; assembly: GCF_048087625.1. Lineage (NCBI taxonomy): Bacteria > Pseudomonadati > Pseudomonadota > Gammaproteobacteria > Pseudothioglobaceae (SeqCode) > Pseudothioglobus (SeqCode) > Candidatus Pseudothioglobus sp. Uisw_041. The sequence continues at coordinate 206,268 of NZ_CP159805.1, forward strand.
GTCAGTAAGTCCTCGTCCAATAATAAGGGGAATTCTTCCTCCTGCACGGACTTCATCTGGCATTGTGCTGGGCGACAGGTTAAAAGTAGAGACCGTATCACCTGATGCATCTTTAATAATTCCTTCATAAGGATAAATTGTAATTTCATCACCCATCTGAAGCTTCGAAACGTCACATTCAATCGGAAGTGCTCCAGAATCCTCTGCGGTATTAAAAAATATTGGTGCAATTTTCCCTCCTAGAACTATGCCGCCACTATTTTTATTAGGGATGAAGTCTATGGACTTACCCATATGCCATAAAACTGAATTGATTGCAGATTTACGCGAAGATCCCGTTCCAACTACGTCACCAACATAGGCTAAAGGAAGTCCTTTTTCTTTAAGCTGCTCAATTTTTTCAAGCGGCTTATCCATTTTTTTGATAAGCATTGCTTTTGCATGAAGAGGAATATCAGGGCGAGACCAAGCTTCAGTTGCAGGCGAGAGATCATCTGTATTTGTTTCACCATCTACGCGAAAAACTACCGCTTTTATGCTTTCAGGAAGAGGCTCTTTCGACGTAAACCAGTCAGCTGAGGCCCAAGAGTCAACTATTTTTTTAGCATGCTCGTTGCGAGTTGATTTTTCTAAAATACTCTGGTGTGCTTCATAGATAAGGATGGTGTGAGAAAGTGCTTTGCATGCTTCCTCAGCAGTTTCATCAATATCAAGTAAGTCAATTAATGAAGTAATGCTGTAACCGCCAAGCATTGTTCCTAATAAAAATGTGGCATGTTTTTGTGAAATAGCCTTACAAGACTCATCACCTTTGGCAATACTTGTTAAAAATCCAGCCTTTACATAGGCCGCCTCATCAACGCCAGGCGGAATTCTATGTGTTAATAAATCTAGATAAAAGTCATCATCTGAGCCTGAAATGAGGCCTTCAACTACTGACTTGGTTTGTTTTGCATTAAGTACTAGGGGAGGAAGGTTTTCTGATTTTCTTTCATCGCAATGCTTTAAGTAGGTTTCTTTCATAATAATACTGACTATTAGATGTTTAAATAAAAGAGTATAATTTTATCCTTTTTAATATGAAAGCTTAAATTTTTTAAAGCAATAGTTCGTATTATGACATTTAATAACCTCACTTCCATTTCACCCATTGACGGTCGTTACAGCGATAAAACAAGCCCACTTAAAGCAATTTTTAGTGAATTTGGGCTAATAAAGTATAGACTTCTTGTTGAGGTGCGATGGTTAGAAGCAATGTCAAACAACCCTCATATTTCAGAAGTTCCAAAATTTAGCCCTCAATCTAATGCAGCTCTATTGGCTATTACAGATAACTTTACATTAGAAGATGCTAAATCAATAAAAGAAATTGAAAGAACCACCAATCATGACGTTAAGGCTGTTGAATACTTCCTTAAAGAAAAAGTCTCTTCAATCCCTGAGCTTCAAAAAGTAAGTGAATTTATTCATTTTGCCTGCACTTCAGAAGATATAAATAATCTGTCTCATGCCCTAATGCTAGAAAATGGAAGGCTTGTCCTTCTTGAAGAAATGAATGCCACGCTAAGTTTAATAACAAAACTAGCAAAAGATAATGCAGAAGTTGCAATGCTTTCTAGGACTCATGGTCAAACCGCATCACCAACCACTCTTGGTAAAGAGATGGCAAATTTTTCTTATCGACTAAGCAGGCAAATTGACCAGCTTAGTGCAGTTCAGATAATGGGCAAGTTTAATGGCGCTGTTGGAAATTTTAATGCCCATGTAAGCGCGTACCCAGAAATTGATTGGCAAAATGTTTCAAAGGATTTTATTGAAAAGCTCGGTATAAATTTTGCGCCTTATAGTTCTCAAATTGAGTCGCATGACTATATTGCTGAGTATTTTCATGCATTAAATCGCTTTAATACAATTCTAATTGACTTTTGTCGCGATATCTGGGGCTATATTTCGTTAGGCTACTTTACTCAGAAAACAACTGAGGGAGAGATAGGTTCATCGACTATGCCGCATAAAGTTAATCCAATTGATTTTGAGAATGCTGAAGGAAATCTAGGTTTAGCTATTGCAGTTGGCGATCACTTTGCAACAAAACTTCCAATTTCAAGGTGGCAGAGAGATTTAACAGACTCTACTGTATTAAGAAACTTAGGTGTTAGCTGCGCCCATAGTTTAATTTCATATGCATCGATATGTAAGGGCATTGGAAAGTTAGAAATTAACGAGAGCAAGTTAACTGAGGACTTGGATAAAGCTTGGGAAGTTTTAGCGGAGCCAATTCAAACAGTTATGCGAAGGTATGGTGTTAAAAATCCTTATGAAAAACTTAAGGACTTGACTCGCGGCAAGCAAATTGATTCCAAAATAATAGATGACTTTATAAATACATTGGAAATCCCCGCAGAGGCTAAAGAAGAGCTTCGTAAGCTAACCCCAATGAATTATATTGGTAATGCGATTAATTTGGCACGTGACATTTAAAACTGATATAATTTCTCGCCTTAATATTTCAACAATCTAAAAGGAGCAAAAAACCCATGGTTAAGATTAGACTAGCCCGAGGTGGAGCCAAGAAAAACCCTTTTTATTCGATTGTAGCAACTGACTCTAGAAAGAGAAGAGATAGTGGTTACATTGAGCGTATTGGATTCTTTAATCCAGTTGCTCGCGGACAAGAAGTCAGGCTTCAACTAGAAGAAGACAGACTGTCACATTGGATTTCACAAGGCGCACAGATTTCTGATCGCGTAAAACAGCTTGTGAAAGAATACAGAGATCCTTCAATTCGTGAAAAACAATTAGCCAAACATGCAGCTAAAGCTGATGATAAAGCTAAAAAAATTGCAGCTGAAGAAAAAGTTAAAGCAGATTCAGAGGCTAAAGAAGCGGCAGAAGCGGCTTCAGCAGCAGCTAAAGCCGCAGCAGAAGCTCCAGTAGAAGAAGCCGCAGCAGAAGCTCCAGTAGAAGAAGCCGCAGCAGAAGCTCCAGTAGAAGAAGCCGCAGCAGAATCTCCAGTAGAAGAAGCCGCAGCAGAAGCTCCAGTAGAAGAAGCCGCAGCAGAAGCTCCAGTAGAAGAAGCCGCAGCAGAAGCTCCAGTAGAAGAAGCCGCAGCAGAAGCTCCAGTAGAAGAAGCCGCAGCAGAAGCTCCAGTAGAAGAAGCCACAGCAGAAGCTCCAGCAGCTGAAGAGAAGCCTGCAGAAAAATAATTTGGTGTCAAAAGCGCCTCATTTAGACGATAAAAAGCTATTAGTTGGAAAGATTAATGGCTTTTTTGGTTTACAGGGCTGGGTAAAGCTCTTGTCTTATACTGATCCAAGAAAAAATATTCTAAGCTATCAACCATGGTACTTCTTGAGTGACGGTGTCTATGAAAAAATTGAGGTAACGAATGGCCGCGAGCAGTCCAAAACCATTGTTGCCCATATTAAGGATGTTGATAATCGAGAACAGTCTCAGGTATTTATTGGAAAAGATATATATATTGATAAAGAACAACTGCCTAAGCTCAATCCAGGTAAGCATTATTGGTATGAAATGATTGGTTTTGAGGTAATTAACCAGCACAATGAAAAATTAGGCGTAGTTGATTACTTTGTTGAGACAGGATCAAACAATGTTCTGGTCACCAAAGGCAAAAAAGAATATTGGATTCCCTATATTGAACCATTTTTAATTTCTACTAATGCAGAAACTAAGCAAATTATTGTTGATTGGGATGAAGATTTTTAATATAGTGTAATTTTCATAAGTTTAATTAAAAATCTCTTGTCTGACTGTTTTAGTTTGGTAGACTTAAATTTTAAATACTAAACTTCAGAAACATATTTCATGAGCTGGATAACAAAACTCTTTCCATTTTTGTTATGGATTAAAGATTTAAGCAATCCCAAAACTTTAAAAGCGGATATTTTAGCCGGCCTTACTGTTGGTTTTGTAATCGTTCCTCAATCAATGGCATACGCACAGTTAGCTGGATTAGGCCCTCAATATGGTCTTTATGCTGCGTTTTTGCCAGTCTTAGTTGCTGCAGTTATGGGGTCATCCAGGCAGCTGTCTACAGGACCAGTTGCGGTTGTATCTTTGTTAACTGCGGCCGCACTTGGGGAAATAGTTACAGATCCATCGAGCTACGCAATTTATGCTGCATTACTGGCGCTCATTGTGGGATTATTTCAGTTTTTATTAGGCGTTCTTAGGCTAGGTTTTGTAGTTAATTTTTTGTCACACCCTGTAGTAACTGGATTTACAAGTGCAGCTGCAATTATTATTGGAGCATCTCAGCTACCTAAAGTTTTTGGTATAAGGGTTATAAGTTCAAATGATTCGGATTGGGTAAGTGCTTGCCAAGCACTTTCTATTCCTGAAAGAGTTGAGAGTGTAGATGTTGGAGGCCTTCATACGATTTGTAACGCAGACCAAAGCTATGAAACTATTGCCAGACTTCTTGAAGCTGCACTTTATTTCACCCATCTTCCTACATTAGCTATGGCGTTAATGGGCGTAGTTGGAATTTTAATATTGCAGCGTTTTTTCCCTAGACTGCCTGCGATTCTTACGGTAGCTGTTCTGTCAACAGCAGCTTCATTCTTGATTGATTATCAAGGGATGGGAGGGGACATTGTAAATTCAATAAACATAAATGGTTTGTTTAGCTTTAAGATACCTCGATTCGACTTTAATGTTATGGGAACATTATTTGTCTATGCAATTACAATCTCATTAATTGGCTTTATGGAGGCAATATCGGTTGCTAAGTCTATGGCAGCTTCGACGAAGCAGCGCCTAGATGTGAATCAGGAACTTATAGGTCAAGGACTATCAAATGTTACTGCAAGCTTCTTTCAGGGTTACCCTGTCTCAGGTTCTTTTTCGCGTTCAGCGGTTAATTTAACTGCAGGTGCAGTTACTGGCTTCTCATCCGTAGTAACAGCAGCTATTGTTGGTATAACTATTCTTTATCTGACGCCTTTGCTTTATCATCTTCCCCTCGCTACTCTTGCTGCTATTATTTTAATGTCAGTAGCAAGTTTGATTCATTTTGCTCCGCTTAAGCATGCATGGAAGGTTGAGAAGCATGATGGACTGGTTGGCTTATTAACGTTTGTGATGACTCTAGTTTTTGCACCGAATTTAGAAAACGGTATCGCTTTTGGGGTGATTATGTCTCTAGGATTATTTTTATATAGAACTATGGAGCCAAATTTTTCTGAATTATCAGTTGAACACGGCTCGATTATTGCCTCAAGGTTTGCGGATGACTCAAATGAAGCTAGCAATGTTGTTAAAGTTGCAAAATGGAGTGGGTCGCTTTATTTTGCTAATGCAGCATATTTTGAAACTAAGTTGCTTGAATTAATTGCTAAAAATAATGAAGAATTAAAATACATTATTGTTGATGTGGCTTCAATTGTTCAGGTTGATGCATCTGGTGAGCAAGTTTTATCTGGCTTAGTTGAAACATGCTCAAATTCAGGAGTTGAAATTCTTTTTGCTAGAACTGAAAGATTAGAAGCAGAGTTATTTCGCTCTGGCTTCAAAAAGCGATTTGGCGATAATCGATTTTTTGATTTAAGAGCGGATGCCTTGAAATATGTTTGGCAAGAGCTAGAAGATAGTAATAATGAGGTTGAGCAACAATAAGTGTTTTTACTTTAGCTAAATTTTCAAAATTAGATTCATTTTTTAGTGATGCATTAACTGGATATTCTTGAAAGATACTTAGTGAACTGCCAAAGATTTTTCTCAATTGGATGAAGAGTTCCCTTGGGTAATAATTGAGAGCTTGAACCACGATAAAGGCCTTGAACAAGAGTTTTATCCTCACTATTTGCAGTATTCATGTAGTCAGCCATTTGCAACACCCAAGCGCCATATTCTGCTGTTGGAACTTCTGCCAATATTTCTGGTGGAACGGCCACCCCCCAAGTTGCTTTAAAGCATCCAATGCCATCTGGCATAACTGAAACCCACCATAAATAATCTGGCATAAGGGTAACCAAGTGGTTAGGAAAAATACAAAAATCAACCATCGTACGACGCCATTTACCTTTCAGTTTGGTATTATTCAGGTGCGCAGAGCCAGGACCACTTTCTGACTCTTGGGGGGCGTAATGATAGCAATAATGATCACTATCCTCACCACAGATATAGTCTTCTATAGGTTTTTTGTGATTAGCAAATGTTTTTTGATGCGCAATTGGAACATGATAACTCTCAGTAAAATTTTCAATTAAGTTTTTCCAGTTTGCATCCCAGGACATGCTCTCACGTATTATAGTTTGATAGCTACCCATGTCATATTGACCAACAATATTTTTACGTAAACCCTCAAGTGCAGAGGAAACTTTTTTATTAGGGTTTTTTGCTAACGTTATATATATAAATCCTTCCCAGATCTCGATATGAAGAGCTTTTAAATGATGCTTTTCAATATCAAAATTAGTCTTCATCTCCATAAATGGCGCATGCTTTAAGGACCCATCTAGCCCATATGTCCATGCATGATTAGGACAGGTAAAAGCAAAAGCATTGCCAGCTAATTTTGCTATAAGACAAGTAAATCGGTGGGCACAGGCATTTACAAATCCCAGAATCTCGTTAGATTCTTGTCGAATAATTACCACAGGCGTGCCTGCTATGTCATGGGTCAGGAAGTCGCCAGTATTTGGAATCTCATCAGTACGAGCAATACAAATCCATTCCTGATTGAAAATCCGCTCTTGTTCATGATTATAAAATTCGATAGAGTGGTTTGCTGCAGCTGGAATCGGTGATGCTTCTTCAAATGATTTTTTAGCAGATTCATCTATAGCCTTGACGACGCTTTTAAGCGGAGAATTAGAATGATGGTTCAGGTAAATTTCTAATGACATAAGATAATTATATATTTTGATAGTGAGCTTTTACAAAGTAGAGGCCTTGCGGTTCTGCAGTTGGTCCTGCTTCTTTTCGATCTTTACTGGCTAATACTGATAGCATCCATTCAGTACTTTCTTCTTCTCTCCCAATCTTTAAAAGTGTTCCTACCAAGTTGCGAACCATGTGGTGCAGAAAAGCATTTGCTTTAACCTTAATAATTAGATCGTCACCTACTTCATCAATTTGAAGGTATTCGATTGTCTTAATAGGAGATTTTGCTTGGCACATACTTCCTCTAAAGCATGAAAAGTCATGCTCACCGACCAAAAAAGCAGCTGCTTTTCTCATGTCATCGATGTTGAGGGACCTAGGCTCCCATAAATAATAGCCAGTCTTTAGTGATGACCTAACAGGATGATGATGAATTTTGTATTCATAAGAGCGTGCGTGAGCATTAAATCTTGCATGAAAATCATCATTAACTTCCTTAGCCCATTTAAAATTTACATCACTTGGTAGGTTCGCGTTCCCACCAAAGAGCCACGCTCCATCGATCCTACTCGTTTGAGTTTCAAAATGAATGACTTGCTCTTGTGCATGAACGCCAGCATCGGTTCTGCCACTACAAAATACCCTTACAGGGTGATTTGCTATCTTAGATAAAGCAGGCTCAACAACACCTTGGACTGTTCTTAGGCCAGATTTCTGGATTTGCCACCCATGAAAATCCGTACCTAAATATTCAACACCAAGTGCAATTTTCATAAGCAACCGCTAATTTTTTTTATTGTAAAATCGATAATAATATTTTAACAAACTATTGTAACTATCTAAATGAGTCTATTCTGGATAATACGAACTTTATGAAAGAAAATAACAAGCCTACGGGCATTAAAAAACTTTGGTCTGCTTCAATCTATTCTGCAAAAGGCTTTAAGGCTTGCTATCAGTCTGAATATGCATTTAGACTTGAAGTGTGGTTGGCAGTTGTGCTGACTCCGCTTGGTTACTGGCTTGGCGAATCACCAGTTGAAAAAGTACTTCTTATTACGCCTATATTTTTAGTTTTGATTGTTGAAATGTTAAACTCAGCAATTGAGGCTGTTGTTGATAGGATTAGTCTTGAGCAGCATGAGTTATCAGGCTTTGCTAAGGACGTTGCATCAGCAGCAGTTTCAATATCTTTAATTATTTTCATATTTACATGGATCATTATTCTTCTCTAAAAAGCCTGATTGAAAATGATCTAGAGTGTCATTATTTTGATTCTCTAGAGAGTACTAGCTCCTTTCTAAATAGTTTGCCAAGCTCTAATATAACCCAGCTATGTGTCACGCGAGAGCAAACTCAGGGAAAGGGCCAGCATGGTAGAGAATGGTTATCTCAGAAAGATGGTAGTATTCTTCTCTCAATTCGTCAAACATTTGGAATTGATATTAATTTAAACGGCTTAAGTTTAGTTGTTGGTTTGGCAATTATTAGGGCTTTAGAGAAAGAATGTAGAATTGATGGGTTTAAAATTAAATGGCCTAATGATATTTATTTTAGGGGAGCAAAATTAGCAGGAATTTTGTTGGAAAACAGTATTCAGGAAGGGTCTCAATCTGTCATTATTGGGGTTGGCCTTAACTATCATTTAGAGCAAGAAATGTCCTTCGATATTCCTTGGATTGATCTTTCAAAAATTGCCAAGACATTGCCAGATATTCATGAACTTACAGCATCAATTATTAATAATATCTTATCCATGTCAGATTATTTTAAATTAAATGGTTTATCAGATCTCCTTTCTCAATGGGATCAATACGATATGCTTAAAGGTGCAAAGCTAAAATCAATAGAATTTGGCAAATCTTTTGAGGGAGAGGTGGTAGGAATTTCCAATCAAGGCGCATTAAAAGTTTTAACAGAAAATGGCACCAAGGAGCTCTATAGCTCCAAGAATATTGAATACATTTAGGGTAAGATAGTTAACAGTATTAACGCATTAAAATAGAATGTCACAACATAAATTAGAAGTAAAAAATCTTTACAAAAAATACGCAAGACGAGTAGTCGTTAATGACGTCTCATTTTCGGTTAGTGCTGGAGAAATTGTTGGCCTTTTGGGCCCTAATGGTGCAGGAAAAACTACATGTTTTTATATTGCGTGTGGGTTAGTCAGATCTAGTAAAGGCGAGGTTATTCTTGACAATAAAAGTATAGGCCATATGCCAATTCATAAGAGAGCTAATCTTGGTATTGGTTACCTTCCACAAGAGCCTTCAATTTTTAGAAAATTAAGCGTCCAAGATAACATCATGGCTGTTCTTGAAATGAATAAATCAATCTTACCAAAGGATAGAGCTCGCCGACTCGAAGAACTTTTGAATGAATTTAAGGTTGAACATGTTCGTCATATTAAAGGTATTACTTTGTCTGGTGGTGAGAGAAGAAGGGTAGAAATTGCTAGAGCATTAGCGATGGATCCAAAGTTTATTTTGCTTGATGAGCCTTTTGCTGGAATAGATCCAATATCTGTTGGTGATATACAAGAAATTATTTATCAGCTCAGAGATAAGGGAATTGGCATTCTGATTACTGATCATAACTATAGAGAAATGCTTGATACTTGTAATCATTCTTATGTTTTAAGCGATGGAAAGATAATTGCACAAGGTGGAAAGGATTCTATTTTGGCAAATGAAGAGGTGAAGAAGGTTTATTTAGGTGAAACGGCAGGTGGCTAATAAAAATTTAATTACATTGGGGATTGAGTCCTCATGTGATGAAACAGGAATAGGAGTTTACAGCAGTAAAAAAGGCCTTATTTCGCACAAACTTTTTTCTCAGGTTGATTTACATGCTGAATATGGGGGCGTGGTTCCAGAACTAGCTTCGAGAGATCATATTCAAAGAGCCCTTCCTTTGATTAAGGAAGCGCTTAGTGATAGTCACATTCAATTAAGGGACCTTACAGGCATAGCCTATACCGCTGGACCAGGATTGTCAGGAGCTTTATTGGTTGGAGGTTCTATTGCTCAGAGCCTAGCTTGGGGGCTTGGAATTCCAGCACTTGGAGTTCATCACATGGAGGGCCATCTTTTAGCTCCTTTATTGGAGGTTGATAAGCCACAGTTTCCATTTGTAGCGCTTCTGGTTTCGGGTGGCCATACTTTACTTGTCGAGGTTACCAGAATAGGTGAATATAAAATCCTTGGCGAATCATTAGACGATGCAGTTGGTGAGGCTTTTGATAAAACCGCAAAAATACTCGGTTTAGGATATCCTGGTGGCCCTGCGCTTGCAAAACTTGCAACGAAAGGCGCTAAAGATAGATTTATCTTTCCTAGACCAATGACAGATAGGCCAGGCCTTGATTTTAGTTTTAGTGGTTTAAAGACATTTGCTAAAAATACATTTATTGAGTTTCCAAATGAAAAAGAAGATATTGCAAAAGCTTTTGAAGTTGCTGCAACTGAAACGCTAACAATTAAATGTAGCCGCGCACTCAAACATACCGGGTTTAAAACTTTGGTTGTGGCTGGAGGAGTTAGTGCTAATCTTTCACTTCGTAAATCCTTAAATGAAATGACTGATAAACTTGGTTCCAATGTCTTTTATCCAGCACTTGATTTTTGTACAGATAATGGTGCTATGATTGCTTTAGCTGGCCACTACCGGTTTCTTGCTGGGCAGACTAATGACCATTACGAAATATCAATTAAGCCTCGCTGGAGTCTTGAAGAGCTTCAACCAGTTTAGATTTGTGCTCGATAAATTTTCCTGTATTGCTATTTAAAGAAATCATTTTGCGGATTAAGGTGCATATAATATGGTTGTTAATTAAATTAAAAATTCTATGCTTATAATTCCTGCAATCGATTTAAAAGATGGTGAATGTGTTCGCCTTAGAAAAGGGTTGATGGAAGATAGTACGGTTTTTTCTAATAACCCAACAGAGATGGCAGCTAAATGGGTTGATGAGGGCGCAAGGAGACTTCACTTAGTTGACCTTAATGGTGCGTTTGAAGGGAAGCCAGTTAATGCAAAGTGCGTTAATGAAATCACAAAAAAATTTCCAAATTTACCTGTCCAAATTGGTGGAGGGATTCGTGATTTAAAAACTGCTAGTGCCTATGTTGATGCTGGAATAAGCTATCTTATTATTGGAACCATGGCTGTAACAAAGCCTGAGTTTGTGTCTAATTTATGTAGAGAATTCCCAGATAAAATTATTGTTGGACTTGATGCAAATAATGGGCTTGTGGCGACAGAGGGATGGGCTAAACAGACAGATTTAAATGTCGTAGATTTGTCAAAAAAATATGAGCAATATGGTGTTAATTCAATTATTTATACTGATATTGCTAGAGATGGAATGATGCAGGGCGTTAATGTTGAGGCAACAGCTAATCTTGCAAAGCACACTTCCATTCCAATAATTGCGTCTGGTGGTATAACTAATCTTGATGATATTGCTGCACTTTTGAAAAATGCGCATCATGGCATCATGGGCGCCATAACTGGAAGAGCTATTTATGAGGGAAGACTTGACTTTCATGATGCACAAACGATGAGCGATATTTATGATAGTTGAAGTTGCTTACGCTCTGCCTAATAAGCAAAGCCTCATAAGCATTGAGGTTGAAAGTGGATCTACATTAAAAGAAGCTATAGAGGCTTCTGGGATTCTTGAAGTTTTTGAGCAGATTGATCTTACAAAGGATAGGGTTGGTATTTTTTCTAAGTTTGCAACCCTTGATACTATCCTTGGTGAAAAGGACCGAGTTGAAATTTATAGACCTCTTGTAGCTGATCCTAAAAAAGCTCGTAAGGAGAGGGCAGCTGAGGGAAAAGCAATGCGAAGCAATAAAAAAAACCAATCCAAGGTAAAATAAGCAACATACAATCCATTCATTATAATTATGAACGCAGAAAAACCTCCCAGTTGGCCATTATTTAATAGGTTATTTGATAAGGTTTTCCCACGAACTTTAAAGCCCCGAGCACAGTTAATGCAGGCCTTAGAAGAGGCTGAAGAAAACCTAGTTATTGATCCATATAGCAGGTCTGTTATTGAAGGCGCGTTGCAAGTCGAAAGCCTAAAAGTGCGAGACGTAATGGTTCCTCGATCAAAAATGACTATGATAAATTCAGAGTCATCCACTGAGGATTTGCTTCAAATCATGGTCAGTTCATCACATTCCCGCTTTCCAATTCACAATGTTGAGCAGGACTCAATACTGGGTATTGTATTAGCTAAAGATTTGCTAGCTCACTTTGCTCAAGATAATAAGGACGAGTTTAACTACAGAGAGTATCTTAGGGATGCTTTATCTGTTCCTGAAAGTAAGCCTTTAGGCGTTTTGCTGAGAGAATTTCAACAAAATAAATCGCATATGGCAGTTGTTCTTGACGAGTATGGAGAGATTGCTGGATTAGTAACTCTAGAAGATGTGATTGAGCAGATTGTTGGTGAAATTGAGGACGAACATGACAAGGAAGAAGATAATATTATTGATTATGGAGATGGGCGCTATTTGCTTCAGGCCAATACATCTCTAGAAGAGTTTAATGAGTTTTTTGAATGTAATATCATAAGTGATAATTACGACACTGTAGCTGGTTTAGTCATTTCAGGTTTTAGCTATCTCCCAGAGCAAATGAGTGAAATTAGCCTTCATGGCTTTGAGTTTAAGGTTCTAAAAACTGATACTCGTAGACTCCTGCTACTTGAAGTGCAACGCAAAATAATAGACATTAAGTCCTCAAAAGATAAAGTTAGTTCTTAATTGTTTTGTCAAAAGTTATCAATCAATTAGTATAATCCAGCATTATGAATTCACTCGAACAAACAACGCAGTTAGCGATTGACCTAATTAAAAAAAATAAAGTGACAGATTTTGAGTTTTCTGTTGGAAAAAGCTCTGGTATTTCTACTGCAGTCAGATTATCAAATGTTGAAACATTGCAATACAGTCTAGACACTAGTTTTGATGTGAGCGTTTATATTGGGAAAAATAAAGGCCAGGCTGCAAGTGTTGACCTCAGTAAAGAGAGCCTAAAGAAGGCTATTGATTCTGCATGCTTAATTGCTAAATATACTCAAGAAGACCCCTTTAATGGACTAGCTCCAAAGGACAGGATGGCTTGGGATGCACCTCATTTAGACCTTTACCATCCTTGGACTCTGGACGCTAAAGAAAGCATTGAGATTGCTAAAGAGTGTGAGCAGATTGCATTAGAGCAGACTGAAATTGATAATTCAGATGGCGCTGAGTTGTCAAGTTTTGAGGGCGAAAGCTATTACGCTAATTCAAATGGACTGATCACTAAGTCAAAAAACAGTAAGCATTCGCTCTACTGCTCTTTGATAGCAAAAAGAGACTCTGAAATGCAAACGGGCTATGAATATGCAATTGCTCTTGACTCTAGAGATTTAACGAGCCCATCTATAATTGGTCTTGAAGCTGCAAAAATGGCCCAACAAAAACTTGGTTCGCGTAACTTGGAATCTCAAAAATGTCCTATTATATTTACTGCGCGACAATCATCCGGTTTATTTTCGCAATTGCTAGGAGCTCTGAGTGGCTCGAGGCAGTATAAAAAAACATCCTTCTTGTTAGACTCGTTAGGCAAAAAAGTCCTACCAGGTTCTATTAATATTTATGAAGACCCGCTTCAATTAAAAACTCTTGGCTCAAGGGCATTTGATTTAGACGGGGTATTAAAATCAAAACAGTTTTTTGTCGAAGATGGAAGGGTGACCACGTACCTAATGGGCCAATACTCTGCAAACCAACTTGGATTGGAGTCAACCGCAAATGCTGGCGGCGTCAGCAACTGCCGAGTTAGCTCTAATTATGATGGTGGAATTGAAGAATTAACAAAGAATATGGATAAAGGCCTTATTGTTACTGACTTAATGGGGCAGGGCATTAATGCAACAACGGGTGATTATTCTCGTGGTGCAAGTGGTTTTTGGGTAGAAAAGGGTGAAATTCAATATCCAGTTTCTGGGATTACTATTGCTGGAAATCTAAAAGATATGTTGAAGAATGTGATTTCAATAGGTAATGATTTTGATAATAGAAGTAATCTAAAAGTGGGCTCAACTTTGGTAAGTGAAATGACTATTGCTGGGGAAGGGTAATTGAAAGAATTTGATGTCATCGTTATTGGTGGCGGTATGATTGGTCTTGCATTTACTTTAGCGCTCTCAAGAAAAAAAAACCTTAAAATTGCAATTATTGATCCAAATGAATGCAACCCAGAGATCAGCAGTTCATTCCACACCAGAGTCAGTGCAATTACTCCATCGTCAAAAGATTTTCTTAGTTCTATTAATGTTTGGGATGACATTAATAGAAAACAAGGGTTTGTGTCAACACGGGTATGGGATCAAAACTCTCATGGACACCTGAACTTTTATGCAAAAGATGAAGGAATTGAACATCTTGGATTCATTGTAGAGAATGATTTAATACAATCTGCTTTATATCATGCAATCGCTCAAACTAAGGTTCAAATTATTCATGCAAAACTCGACGAGTTAATAAAAAATGAATTTGGCTATGAGGTTGCCCTTGATAATAAAAAAAGCTTATTTTGTAAGTTGGTGATTGGCGCTGATGGAGCTAATTCCCAAGTAAGAAGTCTTGCTAATATTGAAGTATCTTCACATGACTATAAGCAAAAAGCTATTATTGCTAATGTAGTTAGTGAAAAGTCACTAGAGAATACAACTTGGCAGAGGTTCTTATCAGATAGTATTATTGCTCTATTGCCTCTTTCAGAAAATCAGGCTTCAATTGTATGGTCCTGTAAAGATGAGTTTGCTGATAAGCTCGAAGAGATGGATGCTACTAGCTTTAACCAATCTTTATCTCAAGCAGTTGAATATCGATTTGGTGATTTGAAGCTACAAAGCTCAAGGAATATTTTTCCCTTAGTCTCAAGGAGTGCTAAGGACTATACGCTTTCAAATCTTGCTTTAATAGGTGACGCGGCTCATAGTATTCATCCATTAGCTGGCCAGGGCGCTAACTTAGGTTTTTCAGATGCAATGGAGCTTAGTAAGCAGATAGTTGAAAATACTGATAAATCATTGGGCGATCCCCTAGTTTTAAGGAAGTATGCAAGAGCACGCCGATTAGATAATGAGTTAATGTCAAAAACAATGACAGGACTTGATTGGGCATATAAAGAAAATAATGAGTCATTTCGATGGCTTAGGGGTTTTGGCATGAACATTATTGATGAGACCCCAATCCTCAAATCATTTTTCCAAAAACAAGCGCTCGGTAAGGCTAAAAACGACTAGCTACTCGAGGAAGCGGGTTGGAGTGACTATGCTATCAACTGGAACATCCCATGGCTTTGAGTCCAAATGGTCAACTTCTTGACAATCAAATGCAAGACCAAAGAGTTTTGGTGCTTGGTAATTCTTACTTTTTAGTTTGAAACTTAATGTCTTATCATAGAAGCCACCACCCATTCCTAAACGGTTTTTATTTTTATCAAATCCAACAAGTGGCATAAAAATAAGGTCCATTTGTTTAGCCTCCATTACAGGGGTATGGATTGGCTCATCGATTCCAAATCTATTTTTTCTAAAGTGCTCACCCATTTCAGCAAATTTAAGTTTTTCTTCAACCAGAATTGGGAGGTAAACAAAACAGCCATTATTTTTTAAGAATTTAATAGTATCTCCTGTCTCAATTTCTCCATCATTAGGAATGAAAATTGCAATATGTTTGGCATTTTCGAAAAGGCCATTTTTTTGACATTGGTGCAGGATTTTTTGACCATCTTCCTTGCGGGTTTTTTCATCAATGGATTTGCGGAGTTGTCTGAGTTGTCTTCTTAGTTCTATCATTAATGAAGATTTTAAGAGAAAAGCTGTTTAATTAGTAAAGTAATGTAATAGAGTGAAGTTTAATATTCTTCAGATAGGTCCATTGTGCCGTGTTGAATTGTCCTGAACCTTTCTGGTTCAAGGCGGAAGTTCGATGTTTACCGCAGGTTTCCCACTTCAAGGTGGGCTTACACAATAGCAACCAATCTCATCTCCTTTTCTATACTTAATCGGCTCAGGGAAATAAATCAAAGCACGAACACAACAGATGATTAATTATCACCTCTGACTAATTTAATTGCAATACAGTTTCTTCTTAATATTTAAAAATATACTTAATTTTTAGAAGGTTGTTCGTATAGAATTACCCGATTCATTATTTCCTACAAGTTTACTAAGTGACTATATTAGCTGCAATTTTATTATTAGTTATCATTATGGACCCTATTGGGAATGTCCCTGTATTTTTAAGTATTCTCAAAAATATACCACTCGAAAGACGAAGAATAATAATTATTCGTGAGCTGTTAATCGCTTTCATAATTTTATTGTTTTTTATGTTTGTTGGTAGATATTTGCTTCAGATGCTAGAAATAGAACAATCTTCACTTGGGGTTACAGGAGGAATTATATTGTTCATCATTGCTATAAGAATGATTTTTCCAGGTACTAAGCCTCTATTTGGTCACAATGAAACAACAGAGCCTCTTATTGTTCCTCTAGCTGTTCCAATGCTTGCTGGCCCTTCAGCTATTGCAGCAGTTATATTATTTATGGCTCAAGAGCCAAATAGATGGGTTGAATGGACCTTTGTTGTATTTGTTGCTTGCTTAATATCAGGTGTCATATTAATCTCTTCAGAAACACTAGGAAGAAAACTTGGTAATAGGGCATTAATCGCAATTGAACGGTTAATGGGCATAATATTGGTGATGGTCTCGGTTGACTTTATATTAGATGGAATTAAACAAACATTTGGTATTTAATTTTTTAACCTTCCAGTTTAGTGAATTTGCAATTTAACTATAAAGCACTGATTTGCTATGTTGTAAGTCACAAGCTATAATTGCCTCTTTTTTTTGAAGATTGAAATGTCAAAAAGTTCTGCACCTATAGTAATGAAATTTGGTGGGACAAGTCTTAGGGATGAGATTTCTCGTTCCCATGTCTTAAATCATATCAAACATTATGCTGATTCTGGTGAAAGAGTTGTGGTTGTAGTTTCTGCAATGGGTCGGAAGGGTGAACCATATGCAACGGATACACTTGTAGCTCTATTAAAAGATGTGGGTCATAATATTAATCCAAGAGAACTAGATCTCGTTATGAGCGTTGGTGAAACGCTATGCTCAGCTTTCTGTGCGCATCTTTTAAGTTGTAACGGAATGCCTGCAGTTTCATTTAATGGAAGACAGTCAGGAATTTTGACGGATGATAATGCTGGGAATGCTGAAATACTCGATGTGAATCCATCTCGTATTGTTGAGGCGCTTGATCAAGGAGATATTGCAGTAGTGGCAGGTTTTCAAGGGGTTAATGAAAGGGGTGATATTCGCACACTTGGAAGGGGCGGAAGTGACACTTCTGCAGTAGCATTAGCGGCAGCTTTAGGTGCAGAGAAGGTTGAAATATTTTCTGATGTTGATGGTATTGCAAATTGTGATCCAAGACAGGTGGAAGCCTCTAGTTATCTTGAGTCAATCAGTGTTCAGCAAATGTTAGCTATGGCTGATGAAGGGTCAAGAGTTATTCACCCTCGAGCAATTGAGGCCTCGATTAAAACTAAAACACCAATTGTTGCAAGAAACACTTTTAATAATTCAATTGGAACGACTATTCATCATAAAGAAGCATCTGAAAAAGAGGTTGTTGCTATTGCTCATCGAGATAATATGGTGCTAATAGAATTTGCGCTTGAGCATAAAGCCTCAAGTCATGTCGATGGCGTTGTATATATTGACTCAAGAAGATTGTTACTTAACGATGATGTTTATTTAAGTGATAAATTAGCGCAACTTGAAGAAAAACTAGGTTTCTATAAGTTGAGCAGGCATTGGGCTACGATTTCTGTTGTCTTCAATAATAAGGTTTCTAAAAAACCAGCTGATCTTGATTATGCTGAGCTTTTAGATTCACCTAAAAATATTATCAGCTATCTTCTTAAAGAAACAAAGGTTAGGGAAACATTAAAGTTTCTGCATGGAAGATATACTTAAATAAAGGCTAAGGCTTGTAACCGCCGTTATTGACGTAACTTAATAATATTTCATCAGAAAATTCTATTTCTAGTTCCGCTGCTTTCTTTTCTACCGGCTCTCTTAGGTCGCCATCAGCTATTTCAATTATTTCATCATTCCAATCAGTAAGGTATGAGTCAGAATCTGTAGCATCTGCAACTGACGCTGCAGAGTCAACAGCCTCCATAAAGCGATTATCTAGCTGAACTTTTTCAACTTCTCTTCTGCTTTTTTTAATGATAACCATTGTTGGTATATCGCGCCATTTCTTTATTATTAAATTCATCTAATTCTCCAAAAAATATAGTAAATTATAGCCGGAATAAATTTTGAAAAATTCTACCATTAACTAATTGATGTAATTGCTATAATTTAGGTATATAATTCGCTTTTTTTTGGTGAGAGTTTACATTGAGGATTTGATGAAAAATAAAACACAAGTGGTGGTTATTGGAGGTGGAGTTGTTGGCGCAGGGACCCTATACCATTTAGCAAAGAAAGGTTGGACTGATGTCGTATTGGTTGAGCGCAAAGATTTAACTTCTGGCTCAACATGGCATGCAGCTGGCTTATTGCCACTCTTTAATATGAGTTATTCAGTTGGAAAACTACATCAATATTCAGTCGACTTCTATCATGAGCTAGAAAAAGAGACTGGGATGAACGTTGGCTTTAGTGTCGTATCAAATATCCGCCTTGCAAATTCTCAAGATCGAATGGACGAGTATAAGTATTATGCTGGCGTTGGAAGCACCGTAGGTGTTAATGTAAATTTTTTAACGCCAGAAGAAATTAAAGAAGTTTGGCCTTTATGTAATACGGAGGGGTTGTTGGGCGCTATTCAGCATCCTGACGATGGATATATACAGCCAGCAGACTTAACTCAAGCATTATGCAAAGGTGCTAGAAATCGTGGTGCTGAGATTTATGAGCACACACTAGTAGAAGGAATTACACAACAAAAAGACCAGAGCTGGATTGTATCCACCGATAAAGGCGACATTGCCTGCGAGCATGTTGTCTCTTGTACAGGTAGTTTTGCCAGAAAAACTGGTGAAATGGTTGGTTTAGATGTTCCAGTAATTCCTGTTGAACATCAGTTTCTAGTAACAGAGCCTCATCCAGAAATTTTAGAAAGAAAAAAACAAGGACTTCCTGAAATGGCCGTTCTACGTGAATCTGATGCAGCCTATTATTTGCGAGAAGAGGCTGGCGGAATGATCTTAGGAATTTACGAAAAAGGCGCACCTGTATGCTATGTTGATGGCCCTAAAGACGACTGTCAATATGAGTTATTTAATGGTGAACTTGATCGCATAATGCCGCATATTGATCGCTGTATAAATCGTGTTCCTGCGTTTGGTGAAGTAGGAATTAAGGATGTATATAACGGAGCTATTGCATACACTCCTGATGGAAATCCAATTGTTGGTCCTGCGCCAGGACTAAAAAACTTTTGGCTCAATGAAGGCCATAGTTTTGGCATAACTGCTGCGGGTGGAGCTGGATGGCAGTTGGCTGAGTGGATTGTTGATGGAGAGCCTACAGTTGACATGATGGGCGTTGATCCTCGTCGTTTTGGTCCTTATGCTACTCGAGGATATTTGAAAGAAAAAAATGAAGAGGCTTACGCAAATGTTTTTACAACTCACTATCCCGATGAAGAGAGAAGTGCTGCAAGACCCTTGAAAACCGCACCCTGTTATGATCGTATGAAAGCTTTGGGGGCTGTGTTTGGAAGTGTATATGGTTGGGAGCGTCCAAATTGGTTCATGCCTAGTGCTGATTATTCTCTGAGTGTAGAGGAGTTAAATCAAGAAGATCCAGCAAAAGTATTGATGAATAAAAACCATGCGACAGCTTTAGAGGATGGACGAATTGTAGAAAAAAATTCATTTAGGCGCTCTAATTATTTTGAACATGTTGGAAATGAATGCAAGCATGTTAATGATAAAGTTGGACTACTAGATATGTCTGCTTTTGCAAAGTGTATAGTTAAAGGACCTGGAGCAGAGGAATGGCTAGAATATATCTTTGCAAACAAGATGCCTAAAGCTATTGGTAGAATTAGTCTAGTTCATATGCTCTCTTTAAATGGAGGGGTTCGAGCGGAATTTACAGTCTATAAAACCGGTCCTCGAAGTTATTATTTAGTTTCAGCAGGTGCATTTGAAACGCATGATCATGACTATTTATTTAAGCTCGCACCAAAAGATGGAAGTGTGAATATCCAGCGAGTTACAACACAAACTGGTGTGCTTGTTTTAGCTGGTCCAAGGTCTCGTGATGTCCTTCAAAAACTGACTGATACTGATTTATCAAACGACAACTTTAAGTGGCTAACAGGTAAAAAAATTAATGTAGGCTACGCAACTGCAGAAGCCCTGAGAGTTAACTTTGTTGGTGAGCTTGGTTGGGAGCTCCATCATCCAATTGAAATGCAGAATTACATATTTGATCAGCTAATGCAGGCTGGAGCTGAGTTTGAAATTAAACCATTCGGCATACGTGCAATGGATAGTATGCGCCTTGAAAAATCTTACCGATTAATTCCAAGAGAGATGTCAATTGAATATTCCGCTTATGAGTCTGGTCTTGATCGTTTTGTAAAGCTTGATAAAGAAAATGATTTCATAGGTAAATCTGCTCTCAAAGAGTGGCAGGATCGTGGGCCTTCAAATGGATTTGTCACTCTGGAGGTTTTAGGAGTAGTTGATGCAGATGCACGCGGTTCAGAGGCGATCTATAAAGATGGCGAGGTTGTTGGAAGAGCTACATCTGGAGGATATGGCTGGCGCTGTGAAAAGTCACTCGCTCTAGGGCTTGTAAGGCTTGAACTTGCAACTCTTGGAACAGAACTTGAAATTGAGATATTGGGTGAAAGGTATAAAGCTATAGTGATAGAAGAGTCACCTTTTGACTCAACGAATGAGTGCCTAAGGAGCTAAAGAATGTCTATTATTAAAAAACAATCTGAGTTACACGAAGACATGGTGACATGGCGTCATCACATTCATAAACATCCCGAGCTTAGCTTTAAAGAAGACCTAACTAGTGACTATATAGCTGCAGTTCTTGAGGCCAATGGTATCGAAATGCATCGTGGCTTGGCAGTTACAGGAATAGTAGCCACTATTCATGGAAAAAAAGAAGGACGTGTTATTGGTCTACGAGCAGATATGGATGCTCTTCCTATTCAGGAAAAAAATGATTTTAGTCATAAATCAGTTCATGATGGAAAGATGCATGCATGTGGTCATGATGGTCACTCAACAATGCTACTTGGCGCTGCTGTTCACTTAAAAGAAAATAATAATTTTTCAGGAACAGTTCATTTTATTTTTCAACCAGCTGAAGAAGGCGGTGGTGGCGGTCGTGTGATGGTTGAAGAGGGTATATTTGAAAAGTTTCCTTGTGAAGCTGTATATGGGATGCATAACTGGCCAGGAATGGCTGAAGGGCAATTTGCTGTTCATGATACGGCTGTAATGGCTGCTAATGAAACACTCAAAATTTCTATCAAAGGCAAGGGTGGCCATGCAGCAATGCCAGATCAGTGCGTTGACCCTGTAGTAATTGGAGCTCAAATTATTACTGCACTTCAAAGTGTGGTTTCAAGAAATGTTGCCCCTCTTGATTCTGCTGTCGTAAGTATTACAATGCTTGATGCAGGCTTTGTCTCTAATGTTATTCCAAATGACATGAACCTAACTGGCTCTTTAAGATACTTTTCAACAGATGTAGGGAATGAAGTCAAAGCAAAAATTAAGAAAATTGTTGAGGGTATAAGTCACTCAATGGGAGCGACAGCAACGTTCAGTTCAACGCCAAATTATCCAGCAACAGTTAATACCCCAAAACATGCTGAGCTTTGTGCAAACGCTGCAGCAGAGGTTGTAGGAAGTGGCAATGTTTTGAGAAATGAGAAGCCAAGTATGGGCTCTGAAGATTTTTCTTTTTTGCTTAATGCCTCAGAGGGTGCTTATATTTGGATTGGGAACGGGCTAGTTCCTGAGGATGGTCCTGAGGGGGGCTGCATGCTCCACAATACAGAATATGATTTTAATGATGAGATTCTTCCTCTTGGAAGTAGCTATTGGGTGCAACTAGTCCAAGGTATTCTCAAGTAAGTATTTTTTTGATTTTAAGGTTTAATTTATGTTTTCTCATGCGATTGTTAGGGTTCCTGGAAAGAGTCTAATTAATGGATTAAGCGATTCGAAAGATTTAGGATTACCAAATTATGATAATGCAATTATTCAGCATACGGCTTATATTGAGGCACTGAAATCTTGTGGTGTTGAAGTTAATGTTCTTGAGTCTTGTGAACAATACCCAGATTCAACATTTATTGAAGACGTAGCTCTAGTAACTCCAGAGTGCGTAATAATTACGCGCCCAGGAGCTCCAACCAGAAGAGATGAGGTGAGTCAAATAGATTCTGTATTAAGAAAAGAATTTATCCATATTGAATATATTGAAGCGCCAGGAACAATAGAGGCTGGAGATATTATGATGGTGGGTAGTCATTACTATATTGGTTTGTCAGATCGAACTAATGTTGATGGTGCTGAGCAAGCAATTAAACTGCTGCAAAAATATGGTTTAACGGGCTCAACTGTTGAGCTAAATGATGTTCTTCACCTTAAGACTGGCCTTTCTTATCTAGAAAATAATAAGTTAGTAGTATGTGGAGAGTTCCTGAGTAATCCAATTTTTGAAAATTATGATTTTATAGAAATACCACAAGAAGAAAGTTATGCGGCAAACTGTATTTGGGTCAATGACTTTGTAATTATTCCATCTGGATATCCAATATCAAAAGGGAGGATTTCAGATGCAGGTTTTAAAATAATTGAAGTTGATGTTTCAGAATTCAAAAAGCTTGATGGAGGTTTAAGCTGTTTGTCTTTGAGGTACTAGGAAATTCTTAAGTTTAATGATCAAGGTTTTAATTTAATCAAATATTTCTTTAATTTCTTCAAACGTTGCGGTTATAGCATGAACATTTGAGTAACCCATTTGTTGAATTGTTAGGGCTGCAAGTGAGGCCCGACCTCCACCAGCACAGTGAGTCAATATTAAAGTTTCAGGATTGGGACACTGCTTGCCGATTTTCATTTCAATTAATCCTCTAGAAATATTTATCGAATCATTGAGACTCAATTCTTCATAATTATTTACTTCACGAACATCAATAATTACAGAATTATTTGAATTTTGATAGAGAAGTTTTGCTGCGTTTGCATCAACGCAATTAATTTTTGTTTGAGCATCTGATATTAATTCACCTGCACTTTTGATCATTGAGAATCCCTTAATAGTTAATAAAGTTGTGTTTTAATGTTTGAAGTGACGAATACCCGTAAATACCATTGCTATTCCATGTTCATCAGCAGCAGCAATTACTTCCTCATCACGCATAGACCCACCAGGATGAATAATAGCACTAATTCCAGCTTCTGCAGCAGCATCTATTCCATCTCGAAAAGGAAAAAAAGCGTCTGACGCCATTACTGAGCCTTTGACTTCAAGGTTTTCATCGGCAGCTTTAATGCCAGCAATTTTAGCAGAGTAGATCCTTGACATTTGACCTGCTCCAACCCCGATCGTCATTTGGTTTTTTGCGTAGATAATTGCATTAGACTTTACATATTTAGCAACTTTCCAAGCAAACAATAAGTCGAGCATTTGTTTGCTAGTAGGCTGAATTAAAGATACGCATTTGAGATCAGAAGATTTTAAAATAACTAAATCTTTATCCTGAATAAGAAGGCCTCCAGATATTTTCTTATAGTCAAAAGCATGTTTAGCCTTTTGAAGATCACCACACTCAAGAACCCTAATGTTTTCTTTTTTAGATAGTATAGATTTAGCTTTAGAGCTGATTCTTGGGGCAATGATTACTTCAACAAATTGTTGCTTGGTAATAGATTGAGCTGTCTCTTCATTAAGTTCACGATTAAACGCAATAATTCCCCCAAATGCAGATGTTGGGTCCGTTTGATAAGCACTAAGATAGGCCAAGTGAATATTTTCCCTTGTTGCTACTCCACATGGGTTCGCGTGTTTAATAATAACGCAGCAAGGCTCTTCAAAATCTCGAACGCATTCTAATGCTGCATCAGCATCTGCCAAATTATTAAAGGAAAGAGGTTTTCCTTGGATTTGTTTACTGGAAGAAACAGATGCCTCAGTAAGGTTAGTCTCCTTATAAAATGCAGCACTCTGATGAGGGTTTTCTCCATAACGCATGGTTTGAGACTTTACATATTGCAAATTTAAAGTATTTGAAAACCCATCTTGTTCTCGTCCTAAATAATTAGCTATAGCGCCATCATATTGTGCAGTGTGTTCAAAGGTTTTTAGCGCTAGAGCTTTTCTGGTATCCAATGCAGTATCACTATTATTATTTAATTCATCTAGAATAAATTGATAATCAGCACTATCAACTATTACAGTTACTGATTCATGATTTTTTGCACTTGAACGTAGCATTGCAGGTCCACCAATATCAATATTTTCAATGGCATCATCGTGGGTACAGTTTGGGTTTGAAATAGTTTGTTGAAAAGGATATAAATTTACAACGACTAAGTCAATTGGGCTGATGTTATTTTCTAACATTACAGCTTCATCTTTACCTCTTCGAGCCAAAATTCCACCATGGATCTTTGGATTGAGAGTCTTAACACGGCCTGACATCATTTCTGGATAGCCTGTGAAATCCGATACTTCAATTACAGGGATATTATTATCTTTTAGAAGTTTGGCAGTTCCACCCGTGGAAATAATTTCGATATCTAGTGAAGAAAGTCCTAGAGCAAATTCAACTACTCCAGTTTTGTCAGAAACGCTAATTAAAGCTCGCTTAATAGACATCTTTTAAGAATTAAAATTTAGATATTTTAAGGAATTGATTATAAACTCTTACAGGTTATAAAGGCTTACTTTTTTCTTTAGGGTCGCTCTGTTTATGCCAAGGATTCTGGCAGCTTCGCTTTGATTTTGATTGACTTTATCGAGGACAAACTTAATAGTAGCTGACTCAGTTTGTTGGGTAACCATCTTAAAAACTCCATTTGATGTTTCACCATTCAAGTCCGAGAAATACTTCTCGAGACTATCTTTGATACAATCCTGTAAACCCCTTTGTGTCATATTGAATACAAAAAATCATGAAAAATTGAATATTGTTCAGAGTGATCAGACACTCTATTAATGTTTGGCCAAAATGCTGTCCCTTTTTCTTGGTCAAGGTGCATAGAATACCAAAAAATATGCTTTCTGGATAACTGTGTGCCCATTTTATGTCCATAAAAATCATGAATTTGAAGAATATGGCTCAAGATAAGGGGAATTTTTTTATCTAAAGAAGTCTCTTCTGCTTTGTTTCCTGTCTTTAAAAAATGGTTAACCTGACCAACCAGCCAAGGATTTCCTTGTGTTGCTCGACCAAGCATGATGGCATCCGCACCAGTGAAGTCTAATACATCTTTAGCTTTTTCTGGGGAGGTGATATCACCATTTGCAACAACAGGAATTGATACCATTTTGGTAATCTTTTTAACTGTATTAAATTCAGCTTCACCATTATATTTTTGTGACCTAGTTCTCCCATGAATTGCCAGCATTTGTATGCCAAACTCTTCAGCAATTTTTGCGATAATAGGGGCATTTTTATTTTCTTCATTCCATCCTGTGCGCATTTTGAGAGTAACAGGAATATCAACTGCATTAACGACAGACTTAATAATGTCTTCAACAAGTTTTTCGTTTTGCATTAAAGCTGAACCGGCAGCTTTATTGCAGACCTTTTTTGCAGGACAGCCCATATTGATATCTATAATATCTGCCCCAAAATCAACCGCTTTTCTGGCGGATTCAGCTAATTCTTCTGCCTCTGAGCCTGCTATTTGAATACTAATAGGAGATTGTTCTGACGTAAAGTCTAAACGGTGTTTGGATTTATTTGAATTAAGAAGGTGGTTTTGCATCACGACCATCTCAGAAGTTGTTAGACCAGCACCTTGTGCTCTGCATATCATTCTAAAGGGTTTATCACTCGTACCTGCCATTGGCGCAAGTAAAACTTGTGATGGAAGAGAGTAAGGGCCAATATTCATAAAATTAAAACTTTAAGGTATTTTTTTCGGCTTTCTTTTTTAGGCGTTTTTGTTTCAATTTAGATAAATGATCTACAAATAATATGCCATTTAAGTGATCCATTTCATGTTGTATACAAACTGCCAGCATCTCACTTGCATGAATTTCACACAACTCACCAAGCTGATTAAGCGCACTAACTTTTATTTCATTAGATCTTTTAACACTTTCATAGTAATTTGGAACTGAAAGGCATCCTTCCTCCCATTCAATTTCGCCATTTTTTTCAATTATTTTTGGGTTTATTAGACATAGTGGCTGGTTGCATTCATCTGAAGTATCAATGACAATGATGCGCTTATGAAAATTAACTTGGGTTGCGGCTAAACCAATTCCAGGAGCGTCATACATAGTTTCAAACATGTCTTTAACTTGCTTCTTGATCTCTGTATTAACGACGTCTACTTCTTTTGCAACCGTCCTTAAGCGTTTATCGGGGTACTTTAAAATTTCTAAAATCATGTTTTAATCATAACAGTGTTATGTATTTCGTTAAGTTGATTTGGATAATCTTGGTTAAAGTGCAGGCCTCTGCTTTCTTTTCTTGAGATGGCTGATTCTACAATAATTTTTGATGTTTGAGCTAAGTTTCTTAGTTCAATTAAATCATCAGTTATAGTATAAATGCGGTAATATTCATCAACTTCTTTGTTTATTTGTTGAATTTTTAAATAGGCTGAATTAAGTCGATTATCACTTCTGACTATGCCTACAAAGTTCCACATAATGAGTCTGATTTCAAGCCATAAGTGGGAGATTACTACTTTCTCTTTTGAAGGGGCTACTCTAGAAGCATCCCATTTTGTAATAGAAGGGAATACTTCTTCGAAGACACTTTCATTAATATGCTTGGCGCAAGATTTTGCAAAAACAATGCATTCAAGTAAAGAGTTGCTTGCTAATCTGTTGGCACCATGCACACCACTATGAGCTACTTCTCCAATTGCATAAAGGTTTTTAATATTACTTTGTGCATCTAAATTTGTATCAACTCCACCGCAGGTGTAATGAGCAGCTGGGACAACTGGCAAGGCTTCATTACATATATCAATACCTAGCTCATTGCATCGCTGTGAAATAGTGGGGAAGCGTGACTTGATCCATTTGGCATCTTTGAATGATATATCAAGATAAACGCAGTCATACCCATTAACCTTCATTTCATTATCGATAGCTCTTGCCACAATATCCCTGGGAGCAAGTTCAAGTCTGCTGTCATACTTGTGCATGAATTCTTTACCATTTGGTAGAAGAAGTTTTGCTCCTTCGCCTCTTAATGCTTCAGAGATTAAAAATGACTTAGCATGAGGATGAAAAAGACACGTTGGGTGAAATTGTGTAAATTCCATATTAGTAATATGACAACCAGCTCGATAGGCCATGGCAATTCCATCACCAGTTGAGGTGTCTGGGTTTGAAGTATAAAGGTAGGATTTTGATGCTCCTCCAGTGGCTAATATAGTTTTATGGGAAGAAAAAGTACTAACCTCTTTTGTACTTTTATTGAAAACATATGCTCCATTGCAGTTTCCATCATTAACTAGCAAGTCAACTGCTACATATTGCTCAAAAAGTGTAATATTATTTTTTTGTTTAACTTTTGCTAGTAAGTTAACTTGGATTGATTGACCAGTTTTATCAGCAACATGAGCTACTCTTTTTGAACTATGACCACCTTCAGTAGTTAGGTCGTAGTTGTTATTGACGTGTGAAAATTTTACACCAGTATTTTCAAGGTCTGAAATTGCTGAAGGAGCTTGCTCCACCATAAACCTAATACTTTTTTCACTGCCTAAGTTAAATCCAGTATTTATTGTGTCCAAAATATGTGACTCAAAGTTATCTTCTGGGTCAAGCACTGCAGATATGCCTCCTTGAGCATAATAAGAAGAGCCTTCTAATACTTTATCTTTTGCTATTACAGCTATTGAGAGCTTTTCAGAAAGCTGAATTGCATTCATCAAGCCTGCAGCTCCAGAGCCTATAATAAGAACGTCAAATTGATAATTGTTTGCCATAATTTATTGATACAAAAAGACACAAAATAAAAATTATTAAATTAATTTTTATATATAATTTCGCGTAAGTTAAAAACTACTATATTTAACTTATTTCTCCTTTTAATAGTAGACTAACCCCACTCTCTTATTCGAGGTGGGGTTTTTTATTTTATAAGCCTTTGGTTATTCATTTTGGGTTTAAAAATTATTAGTAACTTGGGAAGTAATGTTAGATTAACAATTACAGCACTCAACATAGCAGTCGCCATAAAAATACCAAAATAAATACTCGGAGTAAAGTGCGATAATATTAGTACTAAGAACCCAATTGCAACTGTGGCAGCTGTATAAAACATTGAGATACCAATAGTGCTATGCGTTCTGTACATCGAAGATAAGTAGTCACCATCCTTTAAAACCTCATTTTGAAATCTACTGATGTAATGGACTGCATTATCAATTCCGATTCCAATAGCAATGGCTGCTATAGTTATTGTCATAATATCTAGCGGTATATTTGCTAAACCCATAACCCCTAAGATTAATAGCGATGGAATTACATTTGGCAACACAGCTATAAGTGCAATTGATGCTGATCTAAATATGAATAAAAAAAGTATAAAGATAATTATAAAGACGCTAGTTATAGTCTTTATTTGAGATTTAAATAAACTTTGAAGAAGATTGTTGTAAAGTGAAAATGTCCCTGTGAAATAAAAATCTTCTTGATTAAAGTTAAAGTTTTTAATCAACTCATTATTGATGTCATTAATGAGTTGGTTTCTATTTAACCCTATTGTTGTTTCTTTAATTCTTGCTACTATCCTTATTTGGTCACTATCATCTGATATATGTGGCTTTAAAATCTGTTCTTTAGCAAATTCAGGCATATTATTTTTACCTAAAGTTAACAAAAATCCATTAGGTGTTTTGCCATTGTTTGATTTTTTAA
Organism: Candidatus Pseudothioglobus sp. Uisw_041; assembly: GCF_048087625.1. Lineage (NCBI taxonomy): Bacteria > Pseudomonadati > Pseudomonadota > Gammaproteobacteria > Pseudothioglobaceae (SeqCode) > Pseudothioglobus (SeqCode) > Candidatus Pseudothioglobus sp. Uisw_041. The sequence continues at coordinate 235,320 of NZ_CP159805.1, forward strand.
GGATCTGCATGAATGTATCAATTGACAAAACCTTTCCAATGCTGGGTATGCCATCAAGGAACTTATGAACCTCATGGAAGTCATCCCTTAAACTTGAATCTGCCCAATATGCATTTGCAATATCATTAAAAACAATTTCCAATGGAACTGTCCCGCCCAGCTCTTTATCAATTAAGTTAAGCCCTTGATAAATCTCTGTATCTTTTTTAAAGTAGTTTATAAAGCTATTCTCTACTGTAAGTTTACTTACGCCAATAAAAGCAATAATCATAGTTAAAATGAGAGTTACTAGTATTCGCTTACCAAACTTATCTGTAATAATTGCAAATTTTTCTAATACTAAGAATTGATCTGGATGACTTGCAGTTATAGGTTTTGGTAGAAGCATCGTAAATATTGCAAAACTAATAAATGATAATACAAAAGCTATCATTACTCCTATACTCATCATTAAGCCAAAGTCAATTACAGGTTTAACATTACTTGTAGTTAATGAAACAAATGCAGCTATAGTTGTAATTACGGTGAAGGTGCATGGTTTAATCATTTCTGTCAAAGTCTGCTTTGTTAATTCTGAAGACGTTGCATCAGGATTATTGCTCGATATTTCTCTATAGCGAACCACTAAATGAATAGTTACAGATAGGGTCATAACAAGAAGAAGAGAGAAAAAATTTGCTGAAATAACGGTAACTTTCCAGCCAACAGCACTTATTACTCCAGTCATGAAAAGAGCTCCAATAATACTAATCATTATTGGAACTGCAACCCATCGAATTTTATGAAAAAAGAATGCTAGCATTATGGACATTGCCAAAATAACAGCAAGACTAAATACTATTAAATCATTTTTGATATATGCAATTGCATCATTTCTTATCATTGGAACTCCGCCCAAGAATAAGCTTGCTTCATTTCGATATTCATTCATCGTTAGACGTATGTCTTCGATTATTACTTTCAAAGTTTCTTGATTAATTAATATTTCTGGATTGTCAGTAGCAAGTGGAATTAACAACGCTGTTGTTTTTAAGTCTGTGCTAACTAGGTTGTTAGCGTAAAGTGGGCTATTTTTAAATTCATTTTCAATGTAAGACAGTTCTGCCTTGCCATTATCAATTGTATAAACATCACTCGCAAGTTCAATAAGAGAAAGAGGTGGAGATTCAAATAGAGAAACGTCAAGTATTGATATTACTGAATTAATACCTTCAATATTGAGTAAGTCATCTCTTAAGGAGCGCAGGTGAGATATCTGTTTAGTGCCAAGTATAGTTTCTTCATTAGCCGTGTAGCTAATTACTAACGATTCATCAGAGCCAAAAGTTTTTTGAGTATCAAAATAAAGTTCTAGGTTGTTATCACCCTCTAGTGATAATGACTCTGAGGAGGCATCAAGTGAGAAATTTTGAATTTGTAGAAATGTTGCTCCAATAACAATTAAAAACAGAGCTAAAGACCATGCTGGCTTCTTAATTAAGAAATTCAATAAAGAATTAAGCATATCTGCCTAGTTCAAGTTAAAAGGTAAATTTGACAGATAGCTCAGAACCTCTCATGATGTCTAAATGCGTTTCAAAAAGGGATTTGGAGTGCCATTCATTTTCATTTAGACGAGTAACAAGAGTTGCATGCATTTGGTTTTTTGATCCAACAACTACAAATAATTTTCCACCTAAATTTAGAAGTTTTTTTAAGTCTTTATTAATTTCAGGAAGAGCACATCCTAGAACAATTGCATCAAACTGTCCATTCTCAAAATTAGAAGTTAGAAAGCTTTCATGCTTAAGGGTTATATTGCTTAAATTAAGTTTATTAATCTTACTTTTTGCTAAAGCATGTAAGTCTTTATCAGCATCAATACTTATAACTGAATTTGATAGTAAAGATAGTACGGAGGTAAAGTAACCACTTCCAGTGCCAACTTCTAGAACATTTTCATGGCCTTTTAGATCAAGGCTATCTAGAATCCTACCCTCAATTTTTGGTGAAAGCATTTTGCCTACCTTATTAAGAGGTATTTCAATATCAGCAAATACTAACTTCTGATATTCTTCTGGAACAAAGTTTTCACGTGGGGTATCTGTTAATGCTTGATTTGCTCTCACATTGAGACCACCCCAAGGCCTTACTTGCTGTTCAATAACATTTTTTCTGGCTTGTTTAATATCCATATTTCACCTATTTTTTCTTTCTTGGTGGCATCAAATCTGTAATTGTCCCTTCAGCCATTTCAGCTGCAAATGCAGTCGTTTCTGAAAGAGTAGGGTGTGCATGAATCGTTAAAGCAATATCGCTCATATCACAACCCATTTCAATGGCTAAAGTAGCCTCAGAAATTAAATCACCAGCATGATTTCCACAAATACCCATGCCAAGAATCTTACCTGACTCAGCATCAAATAAAGCCTTTGATACACCTTCACTTCTTCCAATACTCAAGCTTCTTCCAGATGCAGCCCATGGAAACACACCTTTATCAAACTTAACTCCAGCTTCTATGAGTTCTTTTTCAGTTTTACCAGTCCATGCTACCTCTGGATCTGTATAAGCGACTGAGGGAATTGTAAGAGCATTAAATCCAGTTTTTTTGCCACTAATTACTTCTGCTGCAACTTTAGCTTCATGAGTGGCTTTATGAGCAAGCATTGGTTGTCCAACAATATCTCCTATAGCAAATATGTTATCAACATTAGTTTTCATTTGATTATTTGTAGCAATAAATCCACTTTTATCAATATTAACACCAGCTTTTTCAGCATCAATTAATAGGCCATTAGGGGTTCGCCCAACAGCAACTAAAACCTTGTCAAATGTGTCTGACTCTGGAACATCTTTACCTTCAAACTCAACTTTTATTCCTTTTTTTGCTGCAGTCATTTTGGTAACTTTAGTGTTTAAAAAGACATTAGCATAAGTCTTTTTTATTTTTTTAAATAATGGAGTAACAATATCTTTGTCTGCCACAGGAATAATTTGATTGCCAAGCTCAACCATAGTAATCTCACTTCCAAGGGCATCATAAATTGTAGCCATTTCGAGGCCAATAATGCCACCACCAACAACCAGCATTCTTTTAGGTATGTCATCCAACATCAGGGCATCTGTGGAGTCCATTACTCGCTTGTCCTCGAATGGAAACATTGGAAATTTTGTTACTCTTGAGCCTGTTGCAATAATACATTGCTCAAATTCAATGACTTCATCAGTCCCATCAAGTGCCACTTGATTCTTTGAAAGAAATTTTGCATAGCCCGTAATTACTTTGACTTTTCTTGCTTTAGCGAGGGCTTGAATGCCACCAGTAAGCTTACTTACTATAGCTTCTTTATTTTTTCTAACACCATCAATATCTATTTTAGGGCTTTTAAAAGTAACACCAAGTTCATTTGCATGCTTGGCTTCGTTGATTACTTCAGCAGTATGAAGAAGTGTTTTAGAAGGAATACAGCCCACATTTAAACAAACCCCACCAAGAGTTTTATGACTTTCAATTAAGGTAACTTCATTACCTAAGTCAGCCGCACGAAAAGCAGCTGTGTACCCGCCTGGACCAGATCCAATAACTAAAACTTTAGTTTTAATCATAATAACATCTCCATAATATTGCTAAGAACTTGATTTAGTTCAGCCATAAACTTCGCTCCCTCTGCACCATCTATAACTCTGTGATCATATGAAAGTGCGAGTGGAATCATTGCCGTAGGCTCAAAAGAAGTCCCATTCCAAACTGGCTTTATTTGTGTTCTAGAGACTCCTAAAATTGCAACTTCAGGTGAATTAATAATTGGCGTAAATTGGGTCCCACCAATTCCACCTAAGCTTGAAATCGTAAAGCCCGCACCTTTCATTTCGCTTGCCTGTAATTGACCCTCTCTAGCTCGTGAAGAAATATCAGCAAGTTCTTCAGCGAGTTCAACTAATGATTTTTTACCCACATCTTTTACAACTGGAACCAGCAAGCCATTTGGCGTATCAACTGCAATACCAAGATTAAAGTATTTTTTTACTATTAAATTTTCACCACTCTCATCTAAAGAAGCATTAAAGTTTGGATGACGTTTTAAAACTTGAACGACAGCCTTCATAATGAAAATTAGGGGACTTAATTTAATATTTCTTTCTTTTTGATGTTTGCGAAATTTCTCTAATTGCTCAATATTGACTTCATCAAATTGAGTGACATGAGGTATTGAGCTCCAACTACTTGAGAGGTGTTTTCCGGATATTTTCTTAATTCTAGATAATGGAACTACCTCTACTTCATTATCAGTATCTCCATTAATAACTATTTGTTTTACAAAAGACTTTAAATCTTCCTCTAAGATCCTACCTTTTTTACCTGTACCTTTAATCTTTGATAAGCTAACTCCAAGTTCTCTTGCTAATTTTCGTATAGAAGGAGAGGCGTGAGAATTTGAATCAGTATTTAAAGAAATTTCTTCTTTAGGGTCTTCAGTTATTGAGCTTGAAACACTTGGTTCTTCAATCTCAATATGTGAACTACCTGTTACTTCTGAATTGCTAGGAGCAGCTGTTTTATTTGAAGCTTCTTCTTCAGGTTCAGAATCACTCTCAATGGTGAGAATGAGCTCGCCTTTAGCTATTTTATCTCCAACTTTTACTTTAAGACTGGCTACCTTTCCTGGAAAGGGCGCAGGGATTTCCATTGTAGCTTTGTCAGTTTCTAATGTAATAAGACTGTCATTTTCATTGACAGTATCTCCAACTTTCACTAAAACTTCAATAACATCAACAGAGTCAAAATCACCTATATCTGGTAACTCGACATTTTTTTGTGAAGTATTAGATTGATTACTTGAACCCGTTACTTCTGAATTGCTAGGAGCAGCTGTTTTATTTGAAGCTTCTTCTTCAGGTTCAGAATCACTCTCAATGGTGAGAATGAGCTCGCCTTTAGCTATTTTATCTCCAACTTTTACTTTAAGACTGGCTACCTTTCCTGGAAAGGGCGCAGGGATTTCCATTGTAGCTTTGTCAGTTTCTAATGTAATAAGACTGTCATTTTCATTGACAGTATCTCCAACTTTCACTAAAACTTCAATAACATCAACAGAGTCAAAATCACCTATATCTGGTAACTCGACATTTTTTTGGGTTGGCATATAGACTATTAAATAGCTTTGTATTTTAAGCATGTAATTATCCCAAATTTAGCTTGTGAAGTGGGATAAATATGAAAATAAATTTACATGTCAAAACTAATTTATTTTTATATAATAAGTTAATTATTTTTTTATAATCTAAGTAAGATAATTTTATGACATTAGCACTTTCCACAGATAATCTAACCAAAATATATTCTAATAATCTTGAGGCACTGAAGGGTGTAAATCTAAGGGTAGAAAAGGGTGATTTTTTTGCACTTTTAGGCTCTAATGGCGCTGGAAAAACTACGGCAATTGGAATTATTTCAGGCTTGCTAAAGAGCACCTCTGGTGAGGTAAAGATAAATGGTCTAGATCAAAATAAACATGCAAATGAAGTAAAACAAATGATTGGCTTAATGCCTCAGGAGTTTAACTTTAATCCCCATGAGCCTAATATGGAAATTCTTATGAACCAAGCTGGTTACTTTGGAATTTCTCGCGCAGAAGCTAAAATTCAAGCTGAAGTTCTTTTGAAAAAGATGGAGTTATGGGATAGACGATTTGATGTTGCTCAATCCCTATCTGGTGGTATGAAAAGGCGACTGATGCTGGCTCGAGCATTGATGCATAAACCAAGCATATTAATTCTAGACGAGCCAACTGCAGGAGTTGACGTTGAAATTCGTAAATCAATGTGGGATTACTTAACTCAGCTTAATAAAGAGGGTATGACAATTATATTAACTACTCATTATTTGGAAGAGGCAGAATCTTTATGCAGGAATATTGCAATTCTTAATGATGGCGATCTTGTTGAGCAGACTAATATGAAGAAGCTTCTTTTAAAAGCGAAGAGGCAAGTACTAATTCTAGACACTATCGAAAAATTGACAAACAATGTTTCTATCACTAATTGTGATTGTCTAGTAATAGATGACACTACTTTACAGGTTGCACAAGGAGAAAATACTTCAATCTCAGATGTAATTTTAAGTTTGTCAGCTCAAAATATTAATGTGTCCCACCTTCGTAGTTCACAAAACCGCTTAGAAGCTTTATTTTTATCAATTACTAGTTAAATATTATTATGTGGATTGCTTATAAAACCATTGTTACAAAAGAGATACTAAGATTTGTAAGAATTTGGATTCAAACGATAATTCCTCCAGTTATTACAACCTCACTCTATTTACTAATATTTGGTGGTTTAATGGGTGGGAGAATTGGTCAAATGCAGGGCGTTGATTATCTGAATTTTATAGTTCCTGGAATTATTCTTATGACAGTAATTATGCAATCTTATGCGAATACAGTTTCCTCATTCTTTATGACTAAATACAATAATAGCTTTGAAGAGTTATTAGTTTCTACAACTCCTAATTGGGTTATTTTATTAGGCTTTGTGAGTGGTGGTGTTTGTAGGGGGCTAACTATTGGTCTTGCAGTAACCTTTACAATATCATTTTTTGTTGAAATTCAAATTCATAGTTTTATAGTTATAGGTACAACCTTTCTTATAACGTCAGTTATGTTCGCTTTAGCTGGCTTTATAAATGCAGTTTTTGCCAAGACTTTTGATGATATTTCAATCGTTCCAAATTTCGTTTTGCTTCCATTAACGTATCTTGGCGGTATGTTTTATAGTATTGATATATTGCCTAGCTTCTGGAGGAGCGTATCAATTTTTAATCCAATTTATTATATGATGGATGCTTTTAGAATGGGATTTTTAGGTATTGGCTCTGTTGAATTATGGAAGGCTTTTTTAGTGCCTTGTATTATGATTATTATTTTGGCATTAATCGCTAATAGGCTTTTAAGTCGAGGTGTTAGTATAAAGACAGAATAGGCAGAATGCTCTACAGACCCTATTGCGAAAAGGTTTTAAAGTATTTGTATATTAAATGTATATTAAAAGTATTAATATAACCCCTCACACACATCTAACGAAATTTGGACTTTAATTTAAGTTAACATATAACCATATTTTTTTAGGAGAGACTAATATGGCTCGATCAAAACATGTGGATTTAAATGTTTTAAGCTTCTCAATCTATGCGATTGCCATTATTACATCAGGTGCTTACCTGGGTAACTTAATCAATATGGGGGTGGTACATGCGGCTTTCTGGTTAACCTTAGAGCCAGTTGCATTCATGAATGACTTCGCAGGTAAATTTGATTTGCTTTTGATGACTCTGCCATTAACGTTTTTACCTAGCTTACTTGCAATAATTTTTGCTATCTGGAGCACATGGAAAACTATACTCGCTCGAAATTATTGGCTTTGTGCGCTTGTTCTATCTTTGATCGGGCTTGGCCTATCTGCTGTCTACTTTATACCAATGAATAATGGGTTTGTTGCGCAATCATTTACACCAGAAGAGGCTCGTGTAAATCTTGAATTCTGGTACAACTTACATTGGGTCCGAGTTGCACTATCTGCTGTGTCTTGCCTGTTTACGCTCTTGGCATTCAAAGCTACGGTAAATGCTCACCACCAAATAATCCAAAGTTAGAATTGGTAATGGCAATTCAAAACCTTATGTAAGGTTTGAGATGTAATGGTCGAATGAGGTCAATGAACTTAGTTACACATTAATTAACCCTCCCTCGCACATCAAACGAAATTTTAAATATAATATCGAATTCATTTTTAAATACTTTTTAACTAATGAATCTAAAAACAGAGAGTATTAATAAAAATTTTAGTTCTTTTGCAAAACTACTGCATTGGGGTTTTGTATTATTATTTCTTTATGGTTTACTAAAGCAAATAGACAGTATTAATCAATTAGAAGATGAAAATCTATTAATGTTCGAAATAATATTTGCTTTAGCATTTTTATTATTACTCATTATTCGCTTTGTTTATATGAAAACCACCCAACAGTCATCAATACCAGAACACACATCTAAATCTCAAAAATTAGCAGCTAAAATTGTTCATTATGGAATGTATATATGCCTTGCATTAATTCCATTTACTGGATTAATAATTGGCTGGTTATTTTGGTTAGATTTAAAGGATGGGTTTTTAATTAATTCAGTAATTGCAACTCATGAATTTACAGTATCAATTATCTATTGGCTTATTGGATTCCATATTGTCGCTGCAACTTATCATCGCTTAAAAAAAGACGGAGTTTGGTCCTCAATGGTGCCGTTTTGGAAGGAATAGACTGAGAAAAACTACTCAATTAAATGTGAGTCAGTTCTGACCTTCTTTTAAATAAAAAATGTATATTAAAGTGTATATTAACGAGAACTTTAGCCCACTACCTAAAAGGAAAAATAGTCATATGTATATTAAATGTATATTAAAGATATGTTGTACCTATGCGTTTTAGTAGGGAAGTGAGTATAAAGACAGAATAGGCAGAATGCTCTACAGACATTATTGCGAAAGGTTTTTCAAGTATTTGTATGTTAAATGTATATTAAAAGTACTAATCTAACCCCTCCCACATCAAACGAAATTTTAAATATAATGCTGACTTTGTTTTAAATACTTTTAACAATGGATGAATCAATTAACGTGTTTGGTGAAAAATTAGAAATCTGTGGCATGGATCCAGTTACTGGATTCTACAGAGATGGTGAGTGTAATACCTGTAAAGATGACTCTGGCTCTCATACAGTTTGTATTGAAACTTCGCAGGAATTTTTAGACTACACAAAATCGCAAGGAAATGATTTATCTACTCCTATGCTGGATTATGGCTTTGAAGGCTTAGAACCAGGTGATAGTTGGTGTGTATGTGCTGGGCGTTGGTTAGAAGCAGAGAAAAGTGGCATGGCACCAAGACTGAATTTACAAAGTACGCATATAAGAGCATTGGAAATAATTCCAATGGAGCTTCTCAAAAAATATGCAGTAGATGAGTAAAATGGAGAATTTAAAAAATGACACATAAAGTGATTACCTGTTTTTTTTGTTTTGAGCAGTTTGAAGTTTCATTAGAAATTGGCCCATCTTTTATTGGTAATGACGTTGAGATTTATGACTGTGAGATATGTTGTAATCCAAATAAACTCGAATATGAAGTTTATGATGGTGAAATAATCATAAATAATGTTGGTGATGGAAATGAATAAATTCATCTAATCTTTTATTGAAAAAATAACTGGCTTTCATCTAGACGAAGATAATCACTGGGTAGCAGACTTATCTTGTGGCCACACTCAGCATGTCAGGAATAATCCACCTTGGCAACAAAGAGAATGGGTTTTGTCAGATAACGGACGTAATGACTTTATAGGATTTGAATTTGAATGTAAGTCTTGCAGGGATGAGTATGACTTTCAATAAGACTGAAATTGCATAGATTAATAATTAACCATACTCTTTTTCTTATCAGGTATCGCTTCTGGAATTAATGATGGATCAGGTGAAGGAAAGACAGTTCCATTTTCACCCTCAGAAGAATCAGATTCTGGCAAAGTTGAAACCTCAATGCCTCCGTAGCATAATATTTCTCTCTTATCTACTTCATCTAGAATATTTTTTGGGGTTGAAGATGATTCCATCCATCCACAAAGATCATCATTAGACCAATCATCAAGATAACCTGCATGTGAAACATTTAACAAGCTAGTAATAAATAAAATTGAAATGAGTTTTTGCATAAAAAATCTTTAGCAATGTGCCCAATTAAATTAGGGCACATTTAAAATTATAGTTTAGACATCTAGCAGTCTTAGAGCGCCATTAAGATAAACTTCAGACATCCCATGATCTCCAGAGCCATGTGCTTTGACACCTTCTTCATGAAGCATAAGTGCAGCAGTAATTAAAGTTGCATACTTTGCTTGATCTAATGTTGCAATTTTATCTTCAACTTGTGATGTTAGCATTGGGCATGCTCCAGCAAAAGCCATAGAAGGCAAAAGTAAAACTATAAAAGTAAGAGAGAGTATTTTTTTCATGTCATCATTCCTAAGTTAATATAAAGGAAAGACATTCTACAATAAAATTATTCACTATAAAGCCTTTCATAATAGGGATTATTATGAAATATTTTTTTATAAATTATGAAATAACGAGAACTAGAATGCACTACCTCAGTTCAAGTTGATATAAAATAATAGAATGAAAAAACTACTCTTAATCTTATTGATATCTCTTGGTTTAATTGGGTGTACTAGTAACCAAATTTTTGTTGGCAGTTCACCAGAGCCTATGCCAGTGGTAGACTATGTCGACCTTGATCGGTTCATGGGCGATTGGTATGTAATTGCTACTATCCCAACGTTTCTCGAAAGGGACGCCTACAATCCCATTGAAACCTATAAGCGTGATAATGATGGAAGTATTGCAACGACCTTTACTTTTAATAAAGGAAGTTTGAACGGTCCAACTAAGATATATCGACCTCGTGGATTTGTTAAAGATAAGCGCACCAACGCGATTTGGGGTATGCAGTTTGTCTGGCCAATAAAGGCGGATTATAGAATTGTGTATTTAGATGATACCTACCAACAAACCATTATTGGGCGAACCAGTCGAGACTATGTATGGATTATGGCACGAACGCCAACGATTTCCCAAAAAGACTACTCAAGCTTGGTGGCTCGGGTAGATTCCCTTGGGTATGATCTAGATGATTTGCAAAAAGCAACTCATAAATGAGTTACTGAATCAATAGTATTTTTGTAAGGAGAAGTTTTTAGTTAGGAGAAGTAAGAATGGCAAAGTATGGAGTTATCTTAAAGTTGAGTTATAAAGGAAAGGCTATTGAAGAGGCAGATGTGCCTATCATTGTTGATGCTCTAGACCTAGAAGAAGTATTACGCACCCTAGAAGAAGATATGGAAATTCAAATTGAACTAGAAGATTTTGCAAATCAGAATTATGGGGAACTTGAGTTTGATGCTTGGAAACCTATAAAGATTTTCCAATTTACCTTGACGGAAGATGGTGATATAGATGAAGATAATGAGCCTAATGTTGTTTGGGAAGTATGAAAAAAATATTAGTCAATAATTCATGACCACACCTCATACCTCATAGAGGACTTTAGCTATGACCCAATAGCTCCCTCATCTCCACTCATAATTCTTTTAATATTTTCGCGATGAGTAAAATAAATAAAAAGATTTATGAGAAAAATTACTAGAGTGGCTTTAAAGTTATGAGTGGTAATAAAATAAAAATATACAGGAGAAAGTAATGTAGCAGTTAACGCTGCAACAGATGAAATTTTTATTACTTTTGCAACGAAAAGCCAGATAATTGAAAATGTTAATCCCACAAAGAAGTTTAAACCTATTAATCCTCCAAGGTAAGTTGCAACACCTTTTCCTCCTTTGAAACCATAAAAAATTGGAAATACATGCCCAAGAAATGCACAAAGTAAAATGATTGTCAGCTCAAATAAACTAAAGCCCAAATAATGAGCCAGAATTACCGGTAAAGTTCCCTTTAAGCCATCAAACAACAGAACGAATGCGGCTATTTTTTTACCCCCTATACGAAGAACATTAGTAGCACCAGGGTTTTTAGAGCCTTTAGTTCTTGGGTCTGGGAGGCCCATAATCTTACAAATAATAATAGCGCTTGAGATTGAACCAAGCAAGTAGCTAGCAATTAGAAAGTAAAACAAGTAGTTCTCCTGATTTTGACCCTAATGAATTTTAGGACTATTTATAAATTATATCAATGAAAACATTTTATTGTAGCAATCAAAGGATTTCTCAAAGGTATCATAATAGTTTTTTTTAGGGTAGATTAAATATGGATATTGTTTTTGTTCAGGGTCTTAAAGTAGATACAGTTATAGGCATTTATGATTGGGAAAGAAAAATTCGCCAAGACATAATATTAGATATAGAGATGTCTTCAGATATTGCTAAAGCAGCAGCTACTGATCATATTGATCAGGCTTTAAACTATAAAAATATTTGTAAGCGTATTATAGGTTTTGTGAAAGAGTCTGAATTTCAACTAGTTGAAACCTTGGCAGAGAAAATTTGCCAGATTATTCTTAATGAGTTTGATGTTAGTTGGGTTAAATTAAAACTAAACAAAGGAGAGGCAATTACTGGCGCTGAAGGTGTTGGTGTAATTATTGAGAGGTCAGCTGGCTAATGAGCTTACTGCACTTTAACATTGGCTCAAACCAAGATAGACGAAAAAATATTCGTTTAGCATTGGATAGTCTTGAATCAAACTTTACAGAAATTACTATGTCATCACTCTTTGAGAGTCCCTCCGAAGGCTTTGTTGGGAGTAAATTTTATAATATTGGCGTTAATGTTGAAACAGATAAAAATATTAATGATGTTGTAAATATTTTGCATGATATTGAAAATACCTTGGGTAGGGATCGTAACTTACCAAAGTTCTCTTCTAGAATAATAGATTTAGATCTTGTTTTATATGATGATGTCATTGACGATAAATTAAATATTCCTCGACGCGATATTTTAAAGTATGCTTTTGTTTTAGCACCTCTTGCAGAGCTTAATCCAAATGGTATTCATCCTCAGGAAAGAATTTCCTATTTGGATCTTTGGAAGGAGTTCCAATCAAGCAAGGAATTTGACTTAAACCAGTATAATATTGATAAACTTTTTGATTAATGAGTACAAATATGAAAAAAATAACAGCACTATCTTCTCTGATCATTCTTTCAGTTTTTGTGTTTTTTACAAACACCACTCAAGCAGAATTTGTTGCTGGTAAAAATTATATTGTCTTAGATAAGGCAATTGAAACTGAGACTGGCAGTCAAGTGGAAGTTAGAGAACTTTTTTGGTATTTTTGTCCTCATTGTTTCACTGTTCATCCTTTGCTAGATAATTGGTTAAAAACAATGGATAGTTCTGCTCAATTTATTCTTCAGCCGGCAGTTTTTCCAGGTTGGGAGTATGGAGCTAGTTTTTACTATATTCTTGAGGAATTAGGCGAAGTGGATAGATTACACGGAGCCCTATTTAATGCAATCCATATTCAAAAATTACAGTTTAAAACACAACAAGACTTTGTTGCATGGCTCGCTTTTAATGGAGTAGATGAAGAGAAGGCAAATAAAGTTTATAACTCCTTCCCAGTAAAAATTGCTGTTAATAAGGCAAAGGCTAATACTTATAAATATCGTATTCCTGGAGTCCCAGCTTTTATTGTAAATGGCAAGTATATGGTTAATGGAACCAGTGCTGGAAGTTCTGAGAAAATTTTTGAAGTAATTGACTATCTAATTCAAAAAGAATCTCAATAATAAATATGGTTAGGCTTGAAGCCGATTCAGTTTTATTATTTTCGGGGCTAGACCCATCTGGAGCAGCAGGGGTTTCAGCGGATATTGAAACAATAAATCAATTTGGAGTGACTCCACTTCCAATAATTACTACGCTTACTGCTCAAAATACTCAGCGAGTTCTATCTCTTGAGCCAACAAAAAATAGCCTTTTAGAGTTGCAGTTTAAGTTAATTGATGAGGATATTAGTTTTAATACAGTCAAAATAGGACTACTAGGCACATCGTCACAAGTTAAAACTATTTCAAAATTGCTATCTAATAAGCAGGGACTAAATATCGTTCTTGATCCAATAATAAGTTCGAGTACAGATGATATTCTAAGCAGCAAAGAGATGATTGATGCCATGAAGAATGAGCTCATCCCTTTGTGCTTAATAGTGACACCTAATTTAGCTGAATTAAACGCTCTGGCTCCTGGACTCAATGAAGAGTCAGCAATATCTAGTTTAAATTGCCCTTGGGTACTTTTAACGACTTCTGATAGCTCTGAAATTCAAGTTGAACATCGTTTATATCATAATGCTAATTTGATAAGTAAATTTACCTATAAGAAATTGACAGGCCAGTATCATGGTTCTGGATGCACATTATCTAGTGCCATTGCAGCTTTGCTGGCAGATAATGTACCTGTTGAAGATGCCTGTAAAAAGGCTCTTGACTATACCTACCAATCTTTATTAAGCGCTAAAAAGGTTGGTAAAATGCAGTATCATCCAAATAGAACTTTTCCTAAACAATTATGACCTTTATTGATCAATGGCTAAGATCTGATATTAGAAATATCAATGCTTACCATGTTCCTTCTGCAAAGAATATGCTCAAGATGGATGCAATGGAAAGTCCATTTGGTGTTCCTGAAGAATTAAAAGATGAATTCTTAGAGTATATATCAAGATCAGAAGTAAATCGCTATCCAGATGCAAGTGCTGAAGAACTTCAAGTTACTCTAAGAAACTTAATGGGCATCCCAAAAGATTTTGGCGTGCTTCTTGGAAATGGCTCAGATGAGTTAATTCAACTATTGTCACTAGCCTGCAGCAGTGGTGACTCGATAATGAGCTTTGAGCCAAGTTTCGTGATGTACGAACTGGTTTCAAAATTTGCACAATTAAATTATCATGGAATTCCATTGGATGAGAATTTTGATATTGATTTAAACGCTACGATATTAGCTATTAAAACTAAAAAACCAAAGTTAATTTTTATAGCTTATCCAAACAATCCAACTGGAAATGCTTTTGATTATGATGTGATTAGAGAAATTATTCAGTCTACTGATGCTTTAGTGGTTCTTGATGAAGCTTACTATGCATATTCGGAGCGAAGTTTTTTGACTGAAATTGACAATTTTTCAAACCTAGTGGTACTTAGAACCATTTCAAAAATTGGTTTTGCAGGCTTAAGACTTGGTTTATTAGTCGGAAGCGAAGAAACTATTGAACAATTAAACAAATTACGGCTTCCATATAATATAAATATTTTGACTCAGGTGAGTGCAAATTTTTTACTTAAAGATAGTCAGCGTATTATAAGTAATGCCAAAATAATTATGAATGAAAGGGGCCGACTTTATGACGAGCTTTCTTTAATTCCAGGACTTACTGTCTATCCATCTCAAACTAACTTTCTTTTAGTAAAGTCTGACAATGCAAAATCTTTATTAGAATCATTAAAAGAAAGTGGAATTCTTATAAAGGGTTTTGCAATTGGTTCGCAATTAGAAAATTTCATACGCATCAGTGTTAGTGAAGCAAAAGAGAATAATGTTCTTTTAGAGTGCATCAAGGATTACTATGGTTAATCGTGAAGAGTTAAAAAATTACTGTAATACCTATCTTGATATTGATAAATTTAAGGATTATTGCCCTAATGGACTTCAGATTGAAGGTTCATTAAATATCACTAAAATTGTAAGTGGTGTTAGTGCTAATCTAGAGCTTATCGAGAGAGCTATTGAAGAAAAAGCAGATGCTATTTTTGTTCATCACGGTGTTTTTTGGGATAATGAATCAAAAACAATATCTGGCGCAAAGAGAGCTAAGATTGCTTTATTGCTTAAACACAATATCAATCTTTTTGGTTTTCACCTTCCCCTTGATGACCACGATGAGGTTGGAAATAATGTCGAGCTTGGAAGGCGCTTAGGGATAAAAAATATGGAGCCTGTTGTAGGGGGTTTGCTATGGCAAGGGGAGCTAAACACTAATATAAGTGATTTTTCAAAATTGATTGAAGAAAAACTAGATAGGGCGCCTCAAGTATTTGGCAAACAGAGTGGGAAGATTAAAAAAATTTCTTGGTGCACGGGAGCTGCTCAAGGTTTTATTGAGGATGCAATCAATCTTAACGTCGATTTGTATTTGAGTGGAGAAGTGTCAGAAAAGACCCCTGCAGTTGCTAAAGAAAACAATATTACATTTATTTCTGCTGGCCATCATGCGACAGAAAGATATGGGGTGCAGGCTCTATGCAAACATCTTTGTTCTCAATTCAAATTACAACACCACTATATTGAAGTTGATAATTCTGTTTAATCTTATTACTATTTGGAGTTAGTATGGAGCGGTTAAATTTTTCTAGTTCTTCTAACTTTAGTCGAATCATTTATGGGATGTGGCGTTTAGCTAATGACGCTAATACATCAACCAAACATATTAGTAACAAAGTTAATTTATGCTTAGATCAGGGAATCACAACGTTTGATCAAGCTGCAGTATATGGTTTGTATACTGCAGAAGGCTTATTTGGAAGTGTTTTGAAGGAAACTCCATCCTTAAGGCATAAGATTGAAATCGTATCAAAATGCGGCATAGTAAATCCCTCTGATAGATACTCTAGTGCAACATTTAGTCATTATGACACTTCAAGAGAGCATATCTTTGACTCTGTTGATGCATCTTTAAAGAATATGTCTACAGATTATCTAGACCTATTATTAATCCATCGACAAGATCCTTATATGGATCATCTTGAGACTGGAAAGGCATTAGATGATCTTGTTTTGTCTGGAAAAGTAAAGGAAGTGGGCGTCTCAAACTTTAAGCCTTGGGATTATAGGTTGTTGCAGTCAGGTATGAAAAGCCCATTGATAACAAATCAAATTGAGATGTCTTTAGCTGCAACTGATGCGTTTACAAATGGAGATCTTGCTTTTCATCAAGAGGAAAAAACAACTGTAATGGCTTGGTCACCACTTGGGGGTGGGAAATTGATGAGTAATAATGGATTACTTGGCAAGGCACTCGCAAAGATTGCAGCTAATCAAAATGTTGATATGGCAGCTGTTGCCGTTGCGTGGATATTAGCTCATCCAGCCAAAATTTGCCCTGTAATGGGTACAAATAATTTAGATAGGATTGCAAAAATTTCTGATGCAATGAAGGTTAAGATGGATCGTGAGACTTGGTTTGAGCTTTATACTGCATCATTTAATGATGGTGTTCTGCCATGGCGCCTTCCTTAATTTATTTAAAATAACAATACTTTGACTTGGCTGAATGAAATAAATATCCTAAAGTATTGAATATATTTATGAATATTAGTCCCAGTCCTTCGTATAATCTATAGTTTTTTTAGTTTCTTCAAATTATTATGAGCAAAAAATATAACATTGCTATCGTTGGCGCAACTGGTGCGGTTGGGGAAACATTGATCTCAATTCTTGATCAAAGAAAATTTCCTATTGAAAATTTGTACCCACTAGCATCCAAACGCTCCGCTGGAAGCAAGGTTTCATGCCAAGGAAAGTCATGGATTGTTGGGGATCTAGATACTTTTGATTTTTCTAAAGTTCAAATAGGTATATTTTCTGCTGGCGGCGATATTTCAGAAAAATATGCGCCAATTGCTGCTGCACAAGGGTGCATTGTAATTGATAACACATCTCACTTTAGAAGGGATGATGACATTCCGCTGGTTGTTCCAGAGGTTAATCCTCACGCGATAGCTAATTACACTAATCGAAATATTATTTCTAATCCAAACTGTTCAACAATTCAGATGCTCGTTGCTTTAAAGCCGATATATGATGCTGTTGGAATCTCTAGAATTAATGTTGCAACATACCAAGCGGTCTCTGGAAGTGGAAAAGAAGCGATTACTGAGCTTACTAATCAAACTGCTAATTTATTAAATGGTAATGATGTAGAGGTAGATGTTTATACCAAACAAATTGCTTTTAATGCTATTCCACATATTGATACATTTCAAGATAATGGATATACAAGAGAGGAAATGAAAATGGTTTGGGAGACTCAAAAAATATTTGAGGATGATAACCTTCTTGTTAATCCTACTGCTGTAAGGATTCCAGTAGTATATGGCCATTCAGAAGCTGTTCATATCGAGACTAAAGAAAAAATTACTGCGATTGATGCTCGAAACTTACTTGAAAAAGCAGAAGGTGTCATTGTTATGGACGAAAGAAAAGATGGTGGATATGCAACACCTTTTGTTGAAGCAACCAATACTGACGCTACATATGTAAGCAGAATTAGGGAAGATATCAGTCATGATAAAGGTTTAAATTTATGGGTTGTGTCAGATAATATTAGAAAAGGGGCTGCTCTTAATAGTATTCAAATAGCTGAAATACTCATCAGAGACTATATTGCTTAAGATAAAATCAAATTATGATTACTAAAGAACGTAAGACAAATGAAACTGACATAGCCGTTAGTCTAGAGCTATATGGAAGTGGAAAAGCTGAGATTGAAACAGGCGTTCCATTTTTAGATCACATGCTAGACCAAATTGCTCGCCATGGGTTAATGGATATTTCAATTAAATGTGATGGTGATAATGAAATAGACGATCATCATACGGTTGAAGATGTTGGAATAACTTTTGGACAAGCGTTCTTTGATGCTGTAGGTGATAAAAAAGGATTGACGCGTTATGGCCATGCCTATGTTCCTTTAGATGAGGCATTATCAAGAGTAGTTATAGATTTATCTGGCCGACCTGGGCTGGATCTTGGGGTTAAATTTACAAGAGATAGGGTAGGTACATTTGATTTAGATTTAATTAGAGAATTCTTCCAGGGTTTTGTAAATCATGCCCTAGTTACTCTCCATATTGATAATTTGAAAGGCATAAATTCTCATCACCAAGCAGAAACTGTTTTCAAAGCTTTTGGAAGAGCGCTTCGAATGGCTGTGACTCCAGATGAGAGGCAAGCAAATACAATCCCTTCGACCAAGGGCTCACTTTAGAAGACAATTAGGAAGAGCAACATGCAAACAATTGCAATTGTTGACTATGGAATGGGAAATGTACGTTCTGTTCAAAAAGCTATTGAGCATGTGGCGCCAAATGATAAGTGCCTTCTTACTAATAATCCAAAAGTCATAAGAGATTCTGACCGTGTTGTTTTTCCAGGACAAGGGGCGATGGGTTCGTGCATGAGCGCTCTTGCTTCAAATGAACTAATTGATGAAGTTAAATTAGCTTCGAAATCAAAACCATTTCTTGGAATATGCCTTGGTTTGCAATTATTATTTGACTATAGTGAAGAAAATAATACAACTGAAGGGCTTTCAATAGTTCCAGGAAAAGTCATAAAATTTCAAAATAGTGATCTTAAAATACCACATATGGGTTGGAATAGAGTAAATCAAGTAAAGAATCACCCACTATGGCATAAAATTGACAATAACAGTCGCTTTTATAGTGTGCACAGTTATTATGTAGAAGAGGTCGATGAAAGTTGTGTTGCCGGAACGACAGATTATGGACATACTTTTACATCTGCAATTGCAATCGATCAACTCTTTGCCGTGCAATTCCATCCAGAAAAGTCACAAAGTGATGGGCTGCAACTACTTAAAAACTTTACTAATTGGTCATAGTAAATTAGCTTTTGATTAGTTTTTTTAGATTGACTAAATAATTACCTTGATCTAAAGTAGTGTTATTCTTTTGAGAATTGAATATCATTTCGGCTATACATTCCATCATCAGATGTTCAACTTCATGCGTGTCACTATGCTTTGCAATAAGTTTTTTGTGTATATCATTAATTCCAATCGGCTGATCAAGTGTGAGCTGATCTTGAAGAGCTAAATGAAGATTTATGTGAAGGAATGGATTTGTTTTTCCTTGCTCTGGGAAATACTCTAAATTTATATCATTAATGAGAGCATGATACTCTGGATGCTTCTGAACTATCAACGCAAGCTGAAGCTCAAGAGGCTCTAGTATTTCGCCATTGATATGTTTTTGCCATGAGCTGGCTAGAAATTCTCTTTGTTTAGATCTATCTTTTGAGAACACTATAGTTCGTTAGATCTTAAAGGTTTTTCTCTTCATACTCACATAAGTCTAAAAGCTTACACTCTGTGCAATGTGGTGATCTCGCCTTACAGACGTATCTTCCATGAAGAATCATTAAATGATGAGCTGGGACTTTAAATTCATCAGGTATGAACTTAATTAGTTTCTTTTCAACTTCTAGAACTGTTTTTCCTGAGGCTATTGCTGTTCTATTGGCTACTCTATATATGTGAGTATCAACTGCAATAGTTGGTTGTCCAAATGCTGTATTAAGAACTACATTTGCAGTCTTGCGGCCCACTCCAGGAAGCGCCTCTAATTCTTTTCGAGTTTCAGGAACATTTGAGCTATATTTATCTATTAGTATCCTGCATGTTTGAATAATGTGTTTTGCTTTTGAATTAAATAAGCCAATCGACTTAATTGTGTCTCTAAGCGTATCCTCACCTAGCTCAAAAATGCTTTCAGGAGTATTTGCAAGAGGGAATAAGATATCAGTAACTTGGTTTACACTTTTATCAGTTGCTTGCGCTGATAATGTCACAGCCACTAATAATTCAAATGATGTTGAGTAGTTCAGTTCAGTTGTCGGGTTTGGAATTTGCTTTAAAAGCCTAGCAAACATTTCACTTCTAGTTTCTGCGTTCATTTGAACCTTTTTTCGTTAAACTAAGGTCGAATATTATACTTAAACTTTGCTTATTTTTCAATAGCAAGGTATTTTGATTATAGAAATGTCTGTGCATAGTTCTCAAGATCTCTCCATAAATTTTGTTTCTCAGGAGATTTTTCTTGTAAGTTAAATAAGCTGCGCTCAAAATTATCAATTGATAAGAAGCCATTCTCACCATTTTGCACTCGTGATTGAACAATTTCAAACCACTGCTCCTGTTCAAATTCATTTAATAATTGGGGATAGTTTCTAGCTTTAAAGTTCAGGAATAATTTTGTGAGCCTCCTATCTTCAAAATTTGGTTCAAAGTGCTTTATTTCCTCTTCTGAAAGGCTTTGAATTTGATTGCATATAGCTCTATCATTATTACTAATAAAGCCATCATATAGAGATTGATCAACATCATTACTTGGCTCTCTTTCCCCTTTGTCATTATAAATCGATTGGACCTTTTCTTCAATTTTTTTTATGTTGTTTTGAATGTAAAGTAAATTTTTTAAACAATTCTCCATATTTAAATTAAACTTCTCCACAAGGGCTGGAGACAACTTAAAGCTAGTTGAATTTGGACTACATACAAACATCGGACTTTTATTAAAAACTAGTTCATTTAGCTCTAATTTATTGATCCCTTTTGGGAGGTCTGTTTTTTTAGAAAATGTGAGTGTTTTCAATTCATCAATCTCAAGCTCCATTAGAATTTCAGGATCCTGATTAAGATTAAAGACGATTGCGCGATCTGAATAATCGGGGTGATAACATATTGCAGTTACTAATCGAGTAAAAGATGATTTATAGCCAAAGGGTGAGCTTGTTAAAAGCATTGGATGAAGCAAACGAACTTGTCTGCTAACTTCTTTTTTATCGTTTAAGCTAAGGGCATAATCAAAAAACTTTGGCTGACTTTTTTTAATAATAGCTGCAATCCCAATTGTGGCTCTTACATCAGCCATAGCATCATGCGCATTAGTATGCTCAATGTTATTTGCAGGCGCAAGTGTATCCAGTTTGAAAATTGGCCTATTCTTATCATTTTTAACCCACTTAAGGCTCCCCTCTTCTTTGTGAGCATAACAGAAACGTGCAACATTGAGAATATCCCATCTTGCGTTACCATTTTGCCAATGCCAAGAATATGGGTCTATGAAATTTCTAAATAGAGTGTGCCTTGTAAATTCATCATCAAATGCTATAGAGTTGTAACCAACAATGCAGGTCTCAGGTTTTGAAAATTCTTGATGTATCTTTTTGATAAACTCATGCTCTATTAATCCTTTTTTCTCACATAATTGTGGTGTTATACCTGTGACTGCACATGCCTCAGGCGCAGGCAAGGAATCATGGGTTGGTTTACAGTAGAACATATGTTCTTCAAGAATATTAAGATTTTCATCAGTTCTAATGCCAGCAAACTGTGCAATTCTTTGAACTTTTGGCGATAATCCAAAAGTTTCATAATCGTACCAATAGAATGTTTTCATAGATTGTTTTTTTGGATTAATTATATATGTAACAAATACTTGTAATTGAAAGAGATATTATTTTGATTAAAAAAATGAGGTCATAGAGGTTTTAAACGATACAAGATTAAATGAAAGCAATTTGATTTAAGACAGGCAATAAAAAACCCAGCACTTAGGCTGGGTTTTCATTAAATAATTCTTAAATTATTTTGGTACTACGTTGGCAGCTTGAGGTCCTTTGGCACCATCTTCAAGTTCAAATTCAACTTCTTGACCTTCTTCTAGTGATTTGTAACCATCACCTTGGATTGCTCTGAAGTGAACGAACACATCATCACCACTTTCTTGCTCAATAAAACCAAAACCTTTTTTTGCGTCAAACCATTTAACGCGTCCTGTTGTTGTAGACATTCCGTCTCCTAAAAATAAATAAAACATGGAAAAGACGCAACCAACCCAAATTACTGTGAAACCGACTTACTACGAAGCAACAACACACTATTAAATTAGCTGTATTTTAACCAGCAATGTGATTTTAACCTATATTTTTGCCTTAAATACGCCTATTTGCTTGTAATTAGTAGCAATTAATCTTTTCTTTTTGGCTTGCCTCGTGAGAATTTCTTATCTTTATGTCTATTAGGCCTATCTCCACCTTTGCCTCTTGGCTTTCTCTCAAACTTTCTTTCACCACCCCTTCTTGAAGAATTTCTTTTAAAATCATCATTTTTTTGATGAGGAGAAGTCGTATTATTTTTTTCTGATAGCTCTTCAATATTAAGTTTTTTATCAAAAACCCTAGTTTTTTTCAAAATAGCAAGCGTTTCTTTTGTCATTTCATCGGGAAGATCAATTGTGGTAAAGTCTTGAAATATTTGGATTGCTCCAATAAACTCACTACTAATTTCAGCCTCATTAGCTATTGCACCCAAGACGTTACCCGGCTTAATGTTATCTTTATGACCAACAGCTAGCCTATACCTTCGCATTTTAATTGAAGGGTTATTTTTTAGCGGATCTGCATGAACTGAAATAGAAATTTTAGCCTTACTGCCTTCCTTAAATGAGCCTTGGCTTAACTCCTTTTCACTAAGAAGTAATGGCTCTGTACCTTGCGCCATCAATGCTAATGCTGATGCTATTTTAAAAGCATCAACTTCATGCTCTTTTTGGAAACTTAGGATGAGTTCTTCAAAGATTCCCAACTCTTGATTATTAAGAGTATCACTTATTCTTTGTTTAAAATTTGTTACCCTTTGCTCATTAATAATTTTGGCAGAAGGAAGCTGCATTGGTGTGATTGGTTGACGCGTAATTCTTTCAATTGTCTGAAGCATTCTTCTTTCTCTTGGCGCTACAAATAGTATTGCTTTTCCTTCCCTACCTGCTCTACCTGTTCTTCCAATTCTGTGAACATAAGACTCTGGGTCTTGAGGAATATCATAATTCACAACATGAGAAATGCGCTCAACATCCAATCCTCTAGCAGCTACATCGGTGGCAATTAGAATATCAATTTTCCCTTTTTTAAGTTGCTGGATTGTTCGCTCTCTTTGATTTTGAGCAATATCTCCATTAATCGCTTCAGATGAAAAACCTCTTGCAGATAATTTTTCTGCCAAATCTACTGTTGCTGTTTTTGTTCTTACAAATATTAAAAGTGCATCAAATGTTTCTACTTCTAAGATTCGAGTCAATGCATCTAACTTATTAACGCCACTAACCAGCCAATATCTTTGACTAATTGTTTGTGCTGTAGCAGTTTTTGTTTTTATCTTAACTATTTTTGGATCGTTTAAGAATTTTTCTGCAACTCTTCTTATTACGTCAGGCATTGTTGCTGAAAAAAGTGCAATTTGACGTTCTTTCGGCAGCTTTTCCATTACCCACTTTACATCATCAATAAAGCCCATTCTTAACATTTCATCAGCCTCATCAAGCACCAATGCTTTTAGTGAGCCAAGCTTAAGGGTACCTTTTTTTATATGGTCCATTACTCTTCCAGGAGTTCCTACAACAACATGGACTCCTCTTTTTAATGGCCTTAGCTGAATATCATAAGACTGTCCACCATATATAGGAAGTACATGCAGTCCTTTAAGATGCCTAGCATAGGTTTGAATGGCCTCTGAAACTTGGATTGCTAGCTCCCTTGTCGGGGTTAACACTAAAAGCTGAACTTGATTAGTACTAATATCAATTCTATCAATTAATGGGAGTGAAAATGCTGCTGTTTTGCCAGTACCAGTTTGCGCCTGTCCAATAACATCGTGACCATTTAGCAAGTAAGGTATACACTGCTCTTGAATTGCTGAAGGCGTTTCATAACCAACTTCATCAAGCACCTTTATTAAGGCCTCGGAAAGACCAAAACTTTTAAAATTTACGCTTGATTCATGTTCAGACATGTGAAGTGGGGGGAGTAAAAAGGTGCGTATTATACCTTAATTTGAAATTTTACATCTATAACCAGTATTTATCACTAGCATGAAGATCATAAAAATAAATTAAAACCATTTGATTGAGCAGCCCATTGAGGGAGTCTGATTGCTAGGACCATTTCCTGAAATTGCAATTTCTTTCATGGCTTCAAATAACTCTCTTTTCGCTCCATCAACTGACTCTTTTCTTGACTCATTAAGTCTCCCACGATATTGGAGTCCAAGGTTTTTGTTATAACCAAAAAAGTCTGGTGTACATACAGCGCCAAATGCTTTTGCCACTTCCTGCGTTTCGTCAATTAGATATGGAAAAGGAAAATTTAAATCGGAAGAAATTTTTTTCATATTTTCAAATGAATCTTCTTCATATTCATTAGGGTCATTTGACATTATGCCGACACTATTTATGCCTAATTCAGAAAGCTCTTTTGTGTCAAGAATTATTTGATCAATAATTGATTTGACGTAAGGGCAGTGATTACAGATAAACATTACTAGTAAGCCATTGGATCCTTTAAGACTATTTAGGTCATAAAGCTTCCCATCAACCCCCTTCAGCTCAAATTCAATTGCGGGTAAATTAAAATCACAAATTGGGCTTTCAGTCCTTACCATAATTTTCTCAACATCCTAATGACTATGATTTTAATATAGTTTGGATGATGTGTCCTGCCATCATTAATCCAAAAATATTAGGCATATATGATATTGCTCCATTCACCGCTCTTGGTCTTCCTGGAGGACACAATTCGTTTTTATCCAAATCTTCATGTGGGAGGGCTTTTATTTGAACCTCTGTGGAATGAACAACTGGAAATTTTAAAGATGCGTGTTTACTTCTGAGTTGTCTTCTTAGCTCTCTAGCAAGACCACAATATTCTGTTTTATCCATTCTAGAGATTGTAACTTTGGTTGGGTCTAGTCTACCCCCAGCTCCCATGCTAGAAATTATTGGTTTGCCTGAGCGATTACAGGCATCAATTAAATTTGTCTTACAGGCAATTGCATCAATACAGTCCGCAACAAAATTTAAATCTTCATTCTTGGCTATTGATTCTGCTTCCTTGCTATCAATAAAAAGGTTTTTTTCATTGATTACAGTATCAGGGTTAATATCTCTAAGTCTCTGCGCAAGAACTTTGACTTTTGAGCCACCTAAAGTTGAATGCAGAGCAATTACCTGACGATTAAGATCCGTATTTGAAATAGTATCGTAGTCAATTAAAGTCAACTCTCCAATTCCTGCCCTGCAGAGTGATTCAGCGCATGCTCCTCCAACACCGCCTAATCCAGCAATGACAACATGTGATTCTGCTAATTGAGCTAGGCCTAGTTGACCAACTAATATTTCAGTACGTGCACAACTTCCTGACATTAATCTATATTAAAAATATTACGTGTATTTTGGTCACACTGATCAATTACCTCATCAACAGTGAGCTTTTTAATTCTTGCAACTCTCTCAGCTACCTGAATTAATTCATCAGGGTTTTTATGGTCATCAGTTTCAATCACAATAGACTCAATTGGTAAAAACTTCACAATATCGTGCAGTTTGTAAGCTTGAGGATTGGTTAATGTATTACCAAAACCAAACGAAAAATTAATTTTCAGTAAATTTTCAGCTTGTTGAATACTGCCTGAATATGCGTGAATTACACCTCGAGATTTAGAGTGCGATTTGAGTAAGTCAGTCACATCTTCAGTTGCTTGGACTGAATGAATTATTAAAGGCAGATCAAAGCGAGTTGCCAAAGATATCTGCTCATCAAACATAAATCTCTGCGTATTCTGATCTTTAACTTTAACATAATCAAGGCCGCACTCACCAACCGCAACTGGCTTTTCTTCCTCGATACGAACTTCAAGATTGTATAAATCGATCATTTGATGATTTTCAATAAACCAAGGATGAATTCCAAGTGCAAAGTGACTATTATTGTCTGCTGAGCAGCAAGCAATAACGCTATCCCAGTTATCTTTCCCAGTTGATGGAACAATAACCCCAGTTGTAGAGCTAGAAGGGGAGTTAACATTATCAAAATCTAAGTGTATATGTGAGTTAAGCATTATTTCCTTTTTAATCTAATGGATAATATAATAATATTTTTTTGTAAACAAAACAAATGAAACTTTTTTCTTATAAATTATCTCAGATTCATCTAGTTTTGCTTATTGCAGGTTTTTTAACGTTAACTGGTAATTTTACATTTTTCGAAAAAACATTGCTGGTTTATCCTCTTTTTGAGAACTTGTTTTTTTTAGGGTCTTTATTTTTATTTTTATTTACTTTCTTGGCTGCTTTACTGCTTTTGATTTGCTATAAAAAGTCAACTAAGCCAATTTTAATTCTATTACTATTAACTTCATCACTAGTTAGTTACAGTACAAATAATTATGGCATTGTATTTGACCATAACATGATAACCAATACATTTGAAACAGATACTAGTGAATTTCTTGACTTGGTAAATTATAAATCAATTTTATATTTTCTAGTTTTGGGGCTTCTACCTTCCTTTATTGTATTCAAAGTTGAGTTAAAAAAATTAAAGTTAAATGCACAATTTCTTCAGAGGCTTAAATATTTCATAGTTTTGGTAGTTGTTTTTGTAGTAGTTGTCTTGTCATTTTCAAAGCATTACACATCTTTTGCAAGAGAGAATCGTGATTTAAGACTCTACATCAATCCAACATATTATTTATATTCTGCAGCTAAGTTTATTGATTCAAAGATTACGACCTCTGCAGCTCCCTTTAAGGTAATTGGTCTCGATGCACAAATTAACAAGAAGTCTGACAAAAGGCGTTTGGTGGTTTTTGTCATAGGAGAGACTGTAAGAAGGGATCATATGTCAATTAATGGTTATGACCTTCAAACTAACCCTTATTTGGAAAAAGAGGAGGTCATCTCATTCAAGAATTTGACTTCGTGTGGAACTGATACTGCTTGGTCTGTTCCATGCATGTTTTCTTTATTAGGACGGGATGAATACTCTCATGCAAAGGGAAAAAATATGAGTAATGTTCTCGATTTAATAAGCCATGCAGGTGCCAGTGTTATTTGGTATGAAAATAACTCCAGTTCAAAGAGTGTCGCTGATCGTATTGCTTTTAAAGACTATCGTACATCAAAGCAAAATTCTATATGCAATCCTGAGTGCAGAGATGAAGGGATGCTGGTTAATATGCAAAGCTATATTGATGATCAAAATGATAAAGATACGTTGATTATTCTCCACACTATGGGGAGTCATGGTCCAGCTTATTACAAGAGGTACCCAGAGGAATTTGAAGTATTTGTTCCTGTATGTAAAACAAGCCAGTTAAACGAGTGTAATGATCAAGAAATTAGTAATGCTTATGACAATACAATTCTTTATGCAGATTATTTTCTTTCAAAAGTTATAGGGCTTTTAAAGAGAAATTCACAACAGCTAGATACAGCAATGTTTTATGTTAGTGACCACGGGGAGTCTTTAGGAGAAAACGGTCTTTATTTACATGGAATGCCATATTTTATGGCGCCAGACGAGCAGATTGATGTTCCAGCAGTGATGTGGCTAAATGATTCAATGTCTAAGGTTTTTGATGTTGAGTCAATAAAGAAAAAAGAAGAGCTTCCTCTCTCCCATGACAATTTATTTCACACTTTATTGGGATTAATGGACGTTGAAACTAAGCTTTATGATGAGAGTCTTGATTTAATGTCAAAATAGTCCGGAAATTGTTTCTCATTTTATGAATAGATATTTAATGTCATTGCCATATGAAAACTTACATCAAGAATAAAAAGTGATTATAATAGTCCGATTATTCTGATCCGACATATAGAAGTGAGTTATGAAAACATTTAGTGCGAAAGCTGAAGAAGTGAAAAGAGAGTGGTTTTTAGTAGATGCAGATGGCAAGACTCTTGGGCGTCTAGCAACTGAAGTTGCATCTCGTCTTCGTGGTAAGCATAAGCCTGAATTTACCCCTCATGTTGATACAGGCGATTATATTGTGATAGTGAATGCAGCTAAAATAACTGTTACTGGAAACAAATTTAATGACAAGATGTATCATCACCATACTGGCTATGTTGGTAATTTGAAATCAGTTCCATTCAAAGATCTTCTTGCTAAAAAGCCTGAGGAAGTTATTCAAAAAGCTGTTAAAGGAATGTTGCCAAAAGGCCCATTAGGCAGAGAAATGTTTAGAAAAATGAAGGTTTTTGCTGGTAGTGAACATACCCATCAATCTCAACAACCACAAGTATTGGATATTTAAGGCATATTATTATGGCAGATAAAGAAGTGTTTTACGCAACTGGAAGAAGAAAGACATCAGTTGCTCGTGTTTACATGACTAAAGGTAAGGGTATTTTTACAGTTAATAAAAAGCCTATGGCTGAATATTTCGGTAGAGAGACATCTTCAATGATTATCAACCAACCGCTAGATGTGGTTGAAATGCATAACAAGTTTGATTTTACTATCATGGTTAAAGGTGGTGGTGACACAGGTCAAGCTGGTGCTATTAGACTTGGAGTTACTAGAGCCTTGATGGCTTATGATGAGGCAACTCGTCCTGGATTACGAAGTGCTGGACTAGTGACACGTGATGCACGTGTAGTTGAGCGTAAGAAGGTTGGTAGGAAGAAGGCGCGTAAGAGTGAGCAGTACTCAAAACGTTAATCTTGCAAACAAAATCTAATTCAAAAAACCCGCTACTCGCGGGTTTTTTTATACCTAAATTTCTAATGACTTAGTTTGTATAGTCGTAACGACCCAGTTGGTTGAATTGGATAACTGATTTAATTGAATCAATATATTCAATGCCAGGAAATGCATAATTACCTAGACCCTCTGCTAGAACGATCCCTTTAATGGGCTGCATATCATTGCGCTGCTTTTCTCTTATCTGTCGAAGCTCTTCATAGGCATAGCTTCGATTAATATTAAGTACATAGTAATCTATGCACTCTTCTAAGGAATTAAAGCTCGCAACCTCATGCTTTGCGCTCAAATCTCTTTCTTTAGGAATTATTCCACAACCTTCAGAAAAACACCAGATTCCAAAATAATTATTAAAATCCTTGGCAAATCTTGATCTTCCCCAATTTGACTCATTTGCTGCTTGAGCAAGAACAAGGGAAGGGGGGAGAATATCAATAACTTTTAATAACTCTTCTTGAGTAGCTGGATGTTTGACCCGATACTTTGATGCTAATTTTTCGAGTTCATTGACGCTTAATTCATTATTCAAAATAGAATTTCTAAGCTGAATTATCTCAGCATTTTTTTTATGAATTGCTGGAAGAAGGTAATTAAAAAAAACTTCTTTTCTTACAACAGTGTTTTTAATGGAATCAAAACTAGGCTTAAACGATGAAAGTGATGCTGAAGAAACAAGAGTACTTACTGAAAATAGCGTGACTAAAAGACAGAGGTTTTTTAGAATTTTTTTTATATTTCTATATTTATTGACCATTAATTAATCAATTTACAGTTGAAATTTAAGATTATTATCCAGTAAAAACACAGTTTTATCTTTCTAATTTTAAAAATAATAACTAGTCTTTAATATCCCAATAGATCTTTAAATTATATGGCTGTGCTAGAAGTTAAATTGAAGCTCACAAAGCTTCTTGTAGAGCTTTGAGCTGGATAATAAATCTTGATGACTCCCTTCAGCAATTAATCGACCCTTATCGATCAGTAAAATACGATCTGCATGCATAATTGTTGCAAGTCTATGAGCAATTATCAATGTAGTTCTGCCCTCCATTAAGACTTTTAAAGCGTCCTGCACTTTTTGTTCACTATCTGCATCTAGAGCGCTGGTGGCTTCATCTAGAAGAAGAATCGACGGGTCTTTGAGTATTGCTCTCGCTATAGCAATACGTTGACGCTGGCCTCCTGATAAGCGAACACCTTGCTCACCAAGATAGCTACCAAAGCCATCCGGAAGCTGCTCTATAAACTCTAACGCATAGGCTTCTTTTGCAGCATCCTTTATTTGATTTAAATTTGCAGCTGGGTTGCCATATCCAATATTATGCGTGACATCAGCTGAGAACAATGTTGGCTGTTGCGGCACTACTCCAATACTTGAACGAAGAGTCTTAGGATCGAGATCAACTAGGTTAATATCACTAACATCAATACTGCCTCTAGATGGATCATAAAATCTTTGTAGTAGCTCAAAAATAGTTGTCTTGCCTGCACCTGAGAGGCCAACAATTGCAACTGTTTCACCTTCCTTGACTTTAAACGTAAGTTCTTCAAGAGCTGACTGTTCTGGTCTTGATGGGTAGCTAAAGTGAACATTGTTAAAGCTTAGAGAGAGGGCGCCATTATCTAATTTTCTAGGCGCAACTGGGGCAAAAATCTGTGATTTTTCTGCTAATAATTCAAGAAGTCGTTCTGTTGCTCCAGCTGCTCTTTGCAACTGCCCATAAATCTCTGAAATAACAGCAACGGACCTTGCAACCATGATTGCATAAAAAACAAATGCTGCTAGTTCGCCGGCTGTGATTTGTCCATTTGCAACATCTTTAGCGCCAGCCCATATCATAGAGCCTAGACCCGTAAAAACTAGAATCATTGCCGCTGCAATTAGCAGGGAGCTCTGCATTATTCGCTTTTTTGCAACTGTAAAAGCTTTTTCAACTTCCTCGCTGAATGCTTGAGATTCTTCAGGCTCACGAGTAAAGCTTTGGACTACTTTAATGTTTTGTACTATTTCTCCAGCATAGGTTCCAATATCTGCAACTGTGTCTTGACTCTTTCTTGAAAGCGATCTTAAGCGTCGTCCATATATTGCCATAGGGAGAAGGATAATGGGGACGCTAACAAGAACAATAATAGCAAGTTTTAAATTGGTAATAATCATCATTGTGAGTCCGCCAAAAAATAGAAGGACGCTACTCAGGGCCATTGATATTGAGAAACCAAAAATAGATTGAAGCAAAGTGGTGTCAGTTGTTAATCGTGCATTTATTTCTCCGCTTCGGTTTACTTCAAAATAATGAGGGTGTAAAGTAAGTAAGTGATTAAATACTGCTAGGCGAACATCATTACTGACTCTTTCGCCAATCCATGAGACGAAGTAAAAGCGTACAAAGGTTGCTACTACCATAGTGATTAAAACTACTGCAATGAGTAGCATTGCCTTATTATCAAGGGTATAAATCCCCTCATCTATAAATAATTTAATGCCTTGTCCAAATAATAAAAATGCTAACGAACTAAAAATGAGCGCAATAATAGCAATTAAGGCAATTTTTTTATAAGGTCTTAAAAAGGGTGCTAATCGAAGCAGGAGACGTAAGTCTTGCTTCTGAATATTTTCAGTACTAGAAATTTTTCTGTTAATTAGGCTCATTTTTTAGGAACTTAAGGGTTTTATTTGAATTGGTTTACTCTTCGCTAGGCTTTCTTAAAAGGAGCTCATTAACAGCCTCCCTGGGAGTGGTCCTACCTTCAGTTACTGCAAGAACTTGTTCGCAAATTGGCATTTCGATTTGATGATTATTTGCAATCATAATTACCAGCTCTAAAGCTTTAAACCCTTCAACTGTAGCATTGATATTTTTTAGAGCTTTATCGGTAGGTATATTATTAGCCAGTTCTTTACCAAAACGACGATTTCTAGACAAATCATCCGAGCAGGTGAGAACTAAATCACCCATTCCAGAGAGTCCTTGGAAAGTAACCTTATCTGCTCCTAGAGCTTCGCCTAGTCGAGTCATCTCGGCCAAGCCTCTTGTAATCAGAGCGGCTTGTGTATTTGCACCAAAACCAAGTCCATTTGCAATTCCGGCAGCTATTGCTAGTATATTTTTTACTGAGCCACCAACTTGAACACCAACTATATCAGAATTTGTATAAGCCCGTAAATTACTAGTTTGTATTGTTTCAGCCCAAAAATCTCTTGTCATTTTATCTTGAGAGGCAACAACTATGGCAGCAGGTTTTTTTTCAACAATTTCTGCAGCAAAAGTTGGTCCAGATATTGCGCAGGGATGATGACTAGGAAATTTTTTACTAAACGATTCGTGAAGAAGTTGTCCATTGTCTGGATCAAACCCTTTTGTTACCCAAGCAATGGGTTTACTTTTTACATGAGGGCTGAGGTTTTTAAGTACGCTATTAAATGATGAGCTTGGGGTTGCAATAAGAACGGCTTGCGATTCTTCGATAACCTCAAAGCTATTGCCTATAGAGATGTTAGAGTTAAACGGTACGGATAGTGTCTCATGCTGATTACCTAGTCCCTTAGTGTTTGCTTTATCTTTTGTAATTAGAAAAATTTTTTCAAATTTTTCACTTAGAGCAATTGCAAGAGCGCTTCCCCATGCACCAGCTCCAATAATCGCTAAAGATTTTTTCATATTAGTTATTTTTGAATTGGTAATTCAGCTTTTTGCCAAGCATTAAAGCCGCCTTTTAGGCTAGATACATTTTGAAATTCATTTTTAGAAAGAAAGCCTGAAATTTGATCAGATCGAGTGCCACTTTTACAATAGACAAGTATATTTTTTGATTTATCAAGTGAGCCCATTTTATTTTTAACTTGGCTCATAGGGATATTAATGTCATTATTAATAAATCCAGAAGAGCGTTCTTTTTCTTCACGCACATCTAGAATGATCAGCTCATCATCATCCATCAAAGAAACTGCAGCATGGGTATCAACTACTGCATATTTTTTAAACGTGTCTCCATAGATGTTTACTATAAGAAGAATAATAAGAGCAAGTAAGGTTCCAGTGAGTAAAAGCTCACCTTGTAAAAATTGAATTAATTCCATGATTATTGATTGTCCTGTAAAAAAGTATTAAGCATTTGATGTCCATGTTCTGTGAGAATAGATTCAGGATGAAATTGGACGCCTTCAATTGGGTAAGAGTTATGACGAACACCCATTATTTCTTCAATATCTCCAGACTCTGTATTAGTCCAAGCGGTTACGTCAAAGCAATCTGGTAAGGTCGTTTTTTCAGCTACTAGTGAGTGGTAACGAGTTGCATTAAGAGGATTTTTAAGGCCTTTAAAAACGCTCTTAGAGGTGTGATGAACAGGTGAAACTTTACCATGCATAATCTTCTGGGCGCCAATAATATTTCCACCAAATGATTGAACAATTGCCTGAAAACCTAAACATACGCCTAGTATAGGAAACTTTCCAGCAAACTTTTTGATTAGCTCTAAAGAAATTCCAGCTTCATTTGGAGTGCATGGGCCTGGCGATATTACGATATAGTTAGGGTTTAAACTTTCAATCTCATTAATAGAGATTTCATCATTTCTATAGACGACAACTTCTTGACCAAGTTCACCAAAATACTGAACCAAGTTATAAGTAAATGAATCGTAGTTGTCGATCATTAGTAACATAGAAAAACCTAATTTAAAGCCGATTAAACGAAATTTATTTTACAGATAAAAATGATACAAAGTTGAGGCACTGAAAGTAGCAGCTAGTCTCCCTAAAGCCACAATCTCTTAGTCGGTCAATGTGAGTTTTTTTAGTTTCAGTAATCATCACGTTTTCAATTGCTTGTCGTTTGTTTGCAATTTCAAGCTCGCTATAGCTATTTTCCCTTTTAAAATCTAAGTGAAGCTTTGTAATATGATCTTGTGTTTCAGGATCCTCAAAGTGTATCTTTTCACTAATTATTAATACGCCTCCAGGGTTTAGGCCATCATATATTTTTTTTAAGAGCGCAGCTCTTGCTCCAACATCAATAAACTGCAGCGTTAAGTTCAAAACAACAATAGACGCATCATTGATCTCGGTGTCAGTAATGTCTGAACAAAGCACTTGCAAGTTATCAATTTTATTAGATAAGTTTGCTTGACATTTTTTTACCATTTCAGCTGAGTTATCAATAGCAATAAATTTGTTATTTTTATTTTTATTATTTAGTGCTAGCGCAAATGATATTGCTCCTGTCGACGAGCCAAGATCATAATAGTTAGTATTATCTTGCCCATACATTCGGGCGACAAGGCCAACCATTTGAATCATAGAGTCATATCCAGGAACAGATCTTCTAACCATATCATCAAATACCTTAACCACATCTGCATCGAAACGAAAATCAGCTATATCAACAATACTGTTAAACAATTTATCACGCATAAAGTGACTCCAAAAAAATTTCAGAAACAAGTAATTTGGTTTTCCCAATTTTAAAAGTTGAACGCCTGGCCCATGATTTATTGAAACTTCCAACTTCAAGATGACCACGTTTAATTTGAGGATCATTAAATAAAATTTCTCCCAATGGCTTGGCTCCAATTTTTAGAATTTCACTTGTATCCGCTGTCAACGGGATTAATGAGCGTGCAATAACAACGGGTCTTTGAGATCCAATAAGCTCAACTTCTCTTACAATAAAAGTCTGATTATTACTAGCTGCGAGAAGCTTTAATTCGCAATCATAGGGATTATCTTGCTCTTGAGAGAGAACATTAACTTTGAAATCTTCATATTTATCTCTAAGTTTAGCAGTTAAAGATTGGCCATCCAGTAGCCAGTTGCAGACGTGCTCAGGAACCCCTTCTTGAGGATTAAAAATTCGCCATTGAAACTTATCTGGATTGAACATAGGTTAGGTATTTTACAAGAGTCTTTAATTTTAATGAGTTCTAGAAGACATTAGGCATCGAAATAGTGAGTTTTCTCTTCATCAATCCAGCGCGTCATTAGAGCATTTTGACTAGTATGCTCTGCTTCTAGCATTTTTGATGAGTAGTATCCCACCTGCTTGAGTAGGTAAGAATCTCTAACAATATCTGCAATTTTCATTGATGCAATGCCAGTTTGCTGTGTCCCTAAAATTTCACCCGGACCACGCAGCTCTAAATCTTTTTGAGCAATCAAAAATCCATCATTACTCTGACGAAGAATATCAAGCCTTTCTTTGGCTGTTTGACTAAGGGGTGATTGATACAGTAAGACACAAGCACTTTTTTCAGAGCCTCTTCCAACCCGGCCCCTTAGTTGATGAAGTTGAGCCAGACCGAGACGCTCTGCATTCTCAACAATCATCAGACTTGCATTAGGGACATTGACCCCAACCTCAATTACAGTTGTAGCAACGAGAAGGTTGGTTTCTCCTTTAGAAAAGTCTGACATAATAATTTCTTTTTCTGACTTTGTTAAGCGCCCATGAATCATTACAACTTTTAGATCTCTAAGGTTATCTGTGAGATATGTATATGTTTTTTCAGCAGACTCGGCTCGAAGAGCTTCTGACTCTTCAATTAAAGTACACACCCAATAAATTTGACGTCCTTCCTTTGAAATTTGTTTAATTTTGGTAATTAGTTCATCCCTTCGAGCGTTACTTAGTGCAACAGTTTCAATTGTTTGGCGACCTGGAGGTAACTCATCAATAATTGAAGTATCTAAGTCAGCGTAAGCGCTCATCGTTAATGATCTGGGGATTGGCGTAGCGGTCATGACTAATTGATGAGGTGTTAAGATAGCTTTCTTAGAAAGTGATAGTCTCTGATGAACTCCAAACTTGTGCTGCTCATCAATGATCACTAATGCTAAATCCTCAAAGTAAACATTTTCTTGAAATAATGCATGGGTTCCAATAATAACTTTTGCTTTTCCATTTTCTATAAGACTTAAGTTATCTTTTCTTTCTTGAGTATTTTGAGAGCCTGACAGAAAAGCAATGTGAATACCAAGTGGGGTGAGGTAATTACTAAAATTTTGAAGATGCTGTCGAGCTAGAATTTCAGTTGGCGCCATTACGGCAGTTTGGAAATTATTTTCAGCTACTTGAAGAAGTGCAAACACTGCTACGATTGTTTTTCCAGAACCTACATCACCCTGAAGTAATCTATGCATTGGTTCAGAGGTTGATAGATCCTCATTAATTTGGCTAATGCATCGAGATTGAGCAGAAGTTAGATCAAACTCCAGTGAGCTTAGAAGTTTATTGCTCAATGCATTTTTAATAGAAATTTTTTTTGATTCTTTACTTTTTCTTGCTTCTTTAATTTTCAGAAGACTTAGTTGGTGGGCTGCCAGCTCTTCAATAATTAATCTCTGCTGAGAAATGTGAGTAAAGGTTTCAATTTTTGATAAATCTTCATTTTTATTAGGGTGATGAAGCAAGAATAAAGAGTCTTTTAAGCTTGGCATCATACTTTGTGTTATCTTTTCAAAATAATCATCAATTACGCTCGCTTTTAAGACGTCTAAAGCATTATTTACCCATTGTTTCATTTTATTTTGACTAACGCCGGCGCAAAGAGGATAAACCGGTGTTAAGGTTGACTCAAGGAGTGGCTTTTGATCTTGCGAAATAATTCGATATTCAGGATGGTGCATTTCAAGGCCTTGGCGGCCGATTTTTATTTCACCAAAGCACTGTAGAGTCTCACCGCGAATAAGTGCTTGCTTTTGGTACTGCGTAAAATGAAAAAATCGTAATAGAACTCTTTGGTTTTGATTGTCCGATAAGTAACAAAGAAGCTGTCTCTGCCTTGCAGGAATGACTTCAATTCTATCAATCGTTACTTCAATTAGGATTTCGTCTTCAACACTTGCTCTGGAAAGCGACGTTATAGTTGTTTTGTCTTGATAACGACTTGGCAAGTGAAACAGTAAGTGTTCAAGCGTATGAATCCCTAGTTGGTTTAACCTATATGAAGTCTTCTGTCCTAATCCACTAATCGAAATAATTGGATCAGAGAGTGAAGGCATAAAATTAGAAACTGTAGGAGTTTGAGTCAGTTACCATTACGCCATCCATTTCAACGCTCACACCTTTTGGGAGTTCGTTTACACCAATAGCTGCTCTGGCTGGATATGGCTCTGTAAAGTAGGTAGCCATAATTTCATTTAATGTAGCAAAATTACTTAGGTCTGTTAAGAAAATGTTAAGTTTAACGATATCGCTTAAGCTGCCTTTTGATTCTTGACACATGGCTAATAAATTCTTAAATACTTGGTGAATTTGCTCTTCAATGCCGCCTTCCACTACTTCCATTGTTTCAGGAACCAAAGGAATTTGCCCTGAAAGATAGATCGTAGTTCCGCCTGTAACAGCAACAGCTTGAGAGTATGTTCCTACTGCAGCAGGGGCCTTATTGGTGGAAATAATATGTTTTTTCATGATGATAGATTTAAGTAATAAATATGTTTTATTATATTCTGGATCGTCATTTTTTTGGAGAACTCTTTAATAGTTAATGTGTTGCACCATTAACGTCATATTTGAGACTCCAAATGATTAATCCAGCAAAAATGGATAAAATGAAGGCAAAAAATAATGATGAATTGTAGTTATTATATTGATCAAATAACCAGCCGGCAAGAGAAGGTGACACTAAGCCCGCTGCTCCCCATGCGGTAAAAATTCTTCCATAGGCCCAAGCTGAGTAATCAGGTCCAAATACGTGATTCACTAAGGTTGGATAAATTGCAATTAAGGCGCCATAAAGAGAAGCGATAAGAGTCAAAAATATTAACATTAGATTAATACTTGTAAATGTTGAAAGGCTTAATAGGGCGAGAGAGCTTATAGTCAAAATTACTAAAATAGGGCGCTTGCAACCAAATCGATCTGCAAGCCAGCCAGCATATATACCTGCAATACCACTTCCAAGAGCCATTAGGGAAATAGCAGTTATTGCAATTTCAGATGACCCTCCTGATGCTTTAATAATTGGCACTGCATGACCTATTGTCATAAGGCCAGCAAAAACACCAAGGAAAAAGGCCAGCCATAGCTTAATAATTTTTCCTTTAACACTTTGATTTTTGCTAATGGATTTTGTTTTTGCAGTTAAGTCTTTTTTTGCTAATCGAAAAAGAATTAAACTAATAATAATAACAATGGTTAGTAGTGAAACACCAATCATGTAGCCAGCTTTAAAGTCAAAATAACTAAAAAGTAGTGGGTAAAGCATCGAGAAAATAACAGCACCAAACGCATAGGATGCTGACACAGCGCCAAGCACCAAGCCGAGCTTTTGGCTTGAGGTTACAGAGGAGGCTGCATACAGTGAAAATCCATATCCTAGGCCACTTGCAAACCCAAAGCAAAAGCCATAGCCAACTATCCATCCAATCCAACTACCTGTATTTGATATAAGGACGCCAATTAAGGGCAATATTGCTATTAAAACGATGATCAATGATGGAGACAATTTACGATATAGGGTGGATCCAAAAAATACAGCAACTGTTACGCTGATTAACCCAGTTGAATAGATAAGACTTGATGCCATCC
The DNA here is from genome assembly GCF_048087625.1 of Candidatus Pseudothioglobus sp. Uisw_041. Taxonomy (NCBI): domain Bacteria; kingdom Pseudomonadati; phylum Pseudomonadota; class Gammaproteobacteria; family Pseudothioglobaceae (SeqCode); genus Pseudothioglobus (SeqCode); species Candidatus Pseudothioglobus sp. Uisw_041. Next base: position 273,796 of record NZ_CP159805.1, read on the forward strand.
TGCCTGCATTGATTTGCAGTTCAATGCCTTCAATTAAAGTACTAAATGCATGAATAGTGCCCATACAAAAAGTAATTAAAAGGCACGAAATGATAACTAAGGATTGTTTATTCTTCTCTGAAGGGGTACGTTTTTCCATTAATGAGACTATACATTAAGAATCAACAATTGGATAAAAATTAAAAGCTTTAGTGAGGGGTTATGCCTCGGATCTTTTCAGAGCGACGGCGAAGCCATTCAAGTGTGGAAAGTAATACAATCGAGAAAATCACAAGAAGAGTGGCAGCAGCTAGAATCGTTGGACTTATCTCATTGCGAATTCCAGACCACATCTGTCTTGGAAGCGTGTACTGATCGGGGCCACCAACAAAGAGCACAATAACGACCTCATCAAAAGAGGTAATAAATGCAAATAGTCCACCTGCTATAACCCCTGGCGCTATTAGTGGCGCTTGAACTTTGAAAAAATTTCTTAGCGGTGTTCCGCCTAAACTTGAAGCAGCGCGCAGTAAGTTACTATCAAATCCAGAGAGTGAAGCAGAGACTGTTATGACAACAAATGGTATCCCTAAAATAGTATGGGCAATAATAAGGCCTGGTAAGGTTGCAACAAGGTTGACTTTAGCAAAAAAGAAAAACATTCCGGCAGCAGTAATGATAAGCGGGACAATCATTGGAGAAATCATAAGCGCCATTATTAAACGGTTAAACGGCATATGTCTATTAGACAAACCAAGTGCTGCTAATGTGCCTAAGACACTTGCAAAGAAAGTGGCAAAAATTGCAATGATAGCACTATTTTTAAAGCCAATCATCCACCTATCTGTGCAGACAGTTGTTCCTGAATTTTCAGAACAAATACCAAACATTTCTTTGTACCAGCGAGTTCCATAGCCATCAAAGTTAAAAGACCAAGTCTCAAAGCTAAAGAATTTCATTTCAGGGCTAAATTGCAAGAAAACAGAATTAGTAAATGATAGTGGAATAACAACAATCAGTGGGGCAACTAAGAAAAACAATACAAGCCCACAAAATATCCTATAAGTATAGTGCCATAGTTTTTCTCGAGGTGTTGTGTATGAAGGAAATTTCATGACTATCCCATTTTTAAGTTATCAAGGCCAATCAGTCTGTCATATGCCCAATATAGAACCAAAACTGCAGCTAGAAGAATTGCTCCCATAGCAGCAGCAAGACCCCAATTTAATGTTCTCTGCATTTCACGCGCAACAAAGTTACCAATCATTATTCCATCTTTTCCGCCAACCAATTCTGGCGTGATGTAGTAGCCAATGGCAACAATAAATACTAATATGCATCCAGCGCCAATACCTGGAACTGATTGAGGCATATAAACACGAATAAAGGCTCGCGTAGGAGTGGCACCCAGGTTTTGAGCTGCCTTCATGTAGCTTGGAGGTATTCCCTTCATGACGCTATAGATTGGCAAAATCATAAATGGCAGAAGTACCTGCGTCATTACAATAATGGTTCCAGTAAAGTTGTACATCATAGGAAGTCGATCTTCATCACTAAAACAAAGGTCAATATTGGTAGCACCAAAAAATGGCAGGTCCACCATTCCTTCAAAGCAAGGCAGAATATACATTAATGTGTCATTAACAACACCATTTTGCTGAAGCATAATCATCCAAGCAACAATTCTTACTAGGAGCGACGTCCAAAATGGCATCAATACGCATATCATTAATAGATTTGAGGTTTTCATTGGAAGTGTTGCTAGTAAATAAGCAACTGGATAGGCAAGCAGTAAACAGAAAATAGTCACCATCAGGCTTACTTGGAGAGTTCTAATCCAAATTGTGTTATAAATTTTTAAATACTCTGCCTTCTGAATGATATTTTTATTGGCGTCATACTTCAGGTCAACAGCGTTTAGATAATAGCCCATCGTGTAGGGGTCTTTCATTGCCCCTAACGACTGCCAGAATTCAACCTTGGCCCAGCGCTTATCTCTTTTAATCATCTTTTCTTTGTAGGGCGCCTCCCACTTAAAAGGTTTAACTGCTTCCTTTGATTTTTTATCAACCTTTAGAGCTTCTTTGACTGTTTTATTTATTAAACTTTTCCAGCCAGAGAACTCATAAGTCATTCGAGTGCCAGATCTACCGAGTAAATTCTTACCAATAACATTTCCTTCACCATCTTTAATTTTGATTGTGACTCTAATATCGTTTACAACTGCGGCAAACATTTCTTCACTAGGGAGTTGGGATTTATCTTCCCATAATTCGTACTGAGCAAATGTCTGTGGAAATACATTATTAATTTGGATGTCATCAATACTTCTTGATAGAAGCGAGCCAATAGGCGTTACAAACATTAATAATAAGAATAATAGTGGGGGTAGAATTAACAGAAAAGAGCGAATTTTTGTTCTACGCAAAGATTTGCGTAAGCTTACTTTAAGCGGTACACCATCGTTTGTTAGTAATGGTTCTTGAGAGTTTGTTATCGAAGTATCACTCATAAAATATTCATTAAATCTATAACTTGTTTGTTAGTTTTTAAAAAATAAAAACAGGTCGTTATAAAACCCGACCTGTTTTATTAAACGAGGTTAAATAAATAAGCTCGTTTTAGGTTAGCTACTTATTGAGCCATCCAAGCTGCATAGCGATCATTTATTGCTTGACCACTATCTGCCCAGAAATCAGGATTGGCCATAATACCACCTGCCATATGCTCATCAGTATTAGGCATATGCTCCATGATTGCTACACCAGTATTGAACCATGGCTCACCCGCTTTCATAATATCAAGACCAGATGTGCGCATAGGACCATAGTTGATCCATTTAGCTTGATCTGCTTGCGCCTGAGAGCTAGAAGCATGAACTAAGAAGTGCATAGCTGCAGCACGGTTTGGAGCACCTTTAAGAAGAACTAACCATTCCTCTTCAAGTACTTGTCCATCCCATACAGTAACATAGTCAGCGCCGTCATTAAGAACAGCACCACCGATACGGCCGTTATACGCTAGTGACATAGAAACCTCACCAGAATTAACTAGATCAAGTGGCTTAGCACCTGAAGACCAAAATACTACGTGATCTTTGATTGTATCAAGTTTAGCAAAAGCACGATCTTGTCCTGCTTGAGTACCTAATACATCATAGATATCATCAATAGCAACACCGTCAGCATACAATGCCATTTCTGTTATAGCACTAGCCCAAGTATGAATACCACGCTTTCCTGGGAATTTTTCTACGTCAAAGAAGTCTTGTATAGTTGATGGTTGATCACCTGAGAAGGTGTCAGCCTTATGGAAAGGAACGTATGACCACCAAATTTGCGGAACTACGCAATCATTTGGAACCGGTACCATCGTATCATCATCCATTGCTACACCAGTAGGCGAAGGTAGGAACATGCTGCGATCTAGCTCTTCGAAAAGACCCTCATCACAACCAATACGAGCATCCGATGCAAGTACGTCTACGATATCCCACTGAACACTTCCAGATTCAACTTGAGCACGAACCTCACCCAATCCACCATTGTAACTAATCATATTTACATCTCCACTTGAGTAAGTGTCAACGTAAGCTTTTTGTTGTGAAGCTGAATAGCCACCACCCCAAGAAACAAAAGTTACTTCTGCTTGGACTGCACCAGCCAACATCGCTGTTGAAATAGCACCGGCAACCAGAGTTTTTGTTATTACATTTTTCATATATTTCTCCTAAAGTTAAGTCTAAGCTCTAACCATCTAAAGCAAGACAATCTTCCGACATCCAACCAATATCAACTTGTTTACCTTTTTTGAGGTCAACATTATCGATTGAATTAGGAATTTTGACGATAAAATCGTCGTGTCCACACACACTAAAGCGTGTGCGAATATGGTCGCCATGATAGATAAGTTCTTCTACCTTGGCTGAATATGTGTTTGGCGTTTTTCCTTTTTTTGGTGCAACCATGATGCGCTCTGGTCTTAATGATAGTGTCGCGCGATCTCCAACCTTGCCAACATTAACCTTGGTGGCAACAACGATATCTCCAGAGTCTGTTTTTACTGTGGCTGTATTTCCTTTAATGGCTTCAACGGTTCCCATTAGGCGATTATTTTCACCAATGAAGTTTGCAACGAATGAGTTTTCAGGTTTTTCATAAAGATCTTCTGGGGAAGAGCACTGAAGAACCACACCATCATTAAAAACAGCAATTCGGTTCGACATAGTTAGCGCTTCAGTTTGGTCATGCGTTACGTAGACCACTGTTAATCCAAGGCTTTCGTGAAGGTGCTTAATTTCATACTGCATCTGCTCTCTTAAGTTTTTATCCAGTGCGCCTAAGGGCTCATCCATTAAAACTAAATCAGGATCAAATACAAGAGATCTTGCTACAGCAACGCGCTGCTGCTGACCGCCTGATAGTTGCATTGGGCGTCTTTGACCAAATTCACCTAACTGAACCATATCCAGAGCGCGATTAACTTTTGCCTCTCTTTCAGCTTTGCCAAATTTGCGTACTTCAAGAGGAAACGCTAGATTTTCAGCAACCGTCATGTGCGGGAAGAGGGCGTAGTTTTGAAATACCATACCAATGCCTCGTTTGTGAGGAGGGACATTGTTAATTGGCTTTCCTTTTAAGTAGATTGTGCCATTAGTTGTTGGCTCAAATCCTGCAAGCATCATTAGGCAGGTCGTTTTTCCAGAGCCAGATGGCCCTAGCATTGTAACAAACTCACCTGGTGCGACATCTAAATTGAAGTCTTTAACAACAAGTATTTCACCATCATAACTTTTTTGCACATTTTCAAACTTTACTAGCGGTTCTTTATTACTCATAGATAAACACTTTTTTTAAACAAAAATAAACTCAAAAGGCGGCTTTTGACCGTCTGTTTTAGTTACTAAATAATTACATTATATTAAACTTTTAGGTTTTATTCAAACTGCCTATTGAAGGCTTTGTATAAAGCTTAAATTGAGCTTAATTCAATAAAATTTTATATAACAAAATGAAATATACCATACATAATTAAGTGAGTGTTTCTAATATTGGTACAAATTACATTATGAATTCTACTAATTTAGTTATATTAAAGTGTCAAAAGAGGTCTAATTCAATGAGTTTATAGGTTTGATTGCAGCCATAAAAAAAAGGGCAGCTTAAGCTACCCTTTTTTATTAAGAAAACTATACTAGTCTTCTACTTTTTCGCCCATAAGAGCAGTCATAATAAGAACAGTTATACCACCAGTGGTGATTGCTGAACTAAAAATACTTCCCATAAGCTTTCCAAATGTACCGCCTATATTACTAGCTAGAGCTCCTGCAAACTGAGGAACTAGTAAAACACCTAGACCCATACCAAAAGATACAGCTAATATAAGCATATTACGACGATTCATATTTACTGTTGAAAGGATCTTGATTCCTGCCACCGCAACAGTTCCGAACATTACGATCGTAGCACCGCCTAAAACAGAGGCTGGCAGTGCTCTAAGGATTGATCCTACATGAGGGAATAGGCCCATAATAACAAGGATTATTCCAATCCAAACTCCTACATGCCTACTTGCAATACCAGTTAACTGAATTACACCATTGTTTTGGCTAAACGTTGTATTAGGGAACGTATTAAAAGCAGCAGCAATTGCTGAATTAACGCCATCACCTAGAACACCATTTTTGATACGAGTTAAGTAACCTTCGCCCTTGATCTCTTGTTTTGATATCATGCAGTTAGCAGTAATATCACCAGAAGATTCTATTGTGGTAATTATGTAAATTAACGCAATAGGTATAAAGGCAATAATATCAAAATCAAAGCCATACTTAAAAGGTATAGGAATACTTATAACTTGTTGAACAGCGAACAATGAGCTGAAACTAATCTTACCCAAAACTGCTGCTACAACAAACCCTATAACTAGTCCAATAACGATCGATGATAAACGTATCCACTGATTGTTAGAACGATTCAATATAATGATTGAAATCATCACTATGAATCCGAGGGCTATATTAGTTAAAGAACCCCAAAACTGTGGCTTATTATCTAGCAGCCACTGGCCACCACCAAGATCCGTTAAGCCAACCTTAATAAGACTAATACCAATAATAGTAATTACTGTACCCGTTACAATTGGAGTGATCAGTTTTCTAAGTTGCGGTAAAAACTGACTTAAGCCAATCTCTATAAACGCTCCTAAGAAACACACACCCATTATCATTGCAAGAATTTCATCTGGCCCACCACCTTGAGCCTTCGCAAGAAAGCCAGCTGCAAGAACAGAGCTAAGAAACGCAAAACTTGTTCCTTGAACGCAGATCATTCCAGCACCAATATTCATAGGTTTTTTTGCTTGAATAATTGTTCCAACACCTGAAACCATAAGCGCCATACTTATAAGATAAGGTATCTGTTCACCTAGTCCAAGTGCGCCACCAATGATTAAGGTTGGGGTTATTACGCCTACAAAGCTTGCAAGTACGTGTTGTAGTGCTGCAAAGAATTTTTCAGCGGTTGGCGGATTCGCCTCTAGCTCGTAAATTAATTCTGAATCTTGAGTCTCTCCATCGCTCATATTCATTCTCCTTTTATTAGTTAATATTATTTATATTTATCCTACTTTGTGAAGTCATATTGAAGGTATTTTAATTACCAATAATAATTCTTAACAATTAGCATATTACCATTAAATAATATTATTTATGGCTAAATTTGACCTATAAAAAGAATCTTCTGAAGATAAAGTAATTAGGAGAAAGTTTAGTCGAGTTGAGAAGATGGTGCCCGGAGCCGGAATCGAACCGGCACGCCCGTTAAAGGCGCAGGATTTTAAGTCCTGTGTGTCTACCAATTTCACCATCCGGGCGAAGAAGGATTAAGAACGGGAAATTATATACTATCGATAATATTTTTTTTATCAATTACTCATTAAGAAAAGCTAAAGAATTATTAAAACCTTTTCTCAAGCCATTTAATAAACTGCTTGGTTGTTTGATCGCGATTAATTTCATTTAAACTTTCATGACGAGTGCCCTCTAAAATCGTGCAGGTGACATCAGAGAGTCCACTGTTTTGAAGTTTTGTTGCTAGTTTTTCCATGTCACCTCCATTTAGAGTGCATGGATCTTCAGCTCCGCCAACAATATGTACTGGAAGAGCTTTAGGTAATTTTTGTATATTTTTTTTATTGCCTGCATAGAAAATGCCACCCAGCACCTCTCTCCACATAGATATTGATATTTCAAACCCACAATAAGGGTCGTTGACATATAGGTCCACTTCATTTTCATCCCGAGATAGCCAATCAGATTTAGTACGATTGGGTTTAAATTTTGAGTTCCAAGCCTCAAAAGAAAGCTTCCAGGCAATTAAGCTTGGAAGGTTTTGATTACGAAAAAAACCTTCTATTGCTAATATTATTCTTGAAGCTTTTGGCAAGAGACCTGTTTCAATTCCGCTATTCCAGCATGCAAGAGCATTGACTTGATTTGGATACTTTAATGCAAAGTTTAAATTAATGATTGAGCCAAGAGAGTGTCCAAAGCAAATTACTGGCCTGTTAGGAAGCCTTTCTTTAATTAGATTTATAATTTCATTTTGATCTTCTAATACTTTATTGAGTCCATCAGATTTAGCAAACACTCCTTGCGGCGCATCATCAGCTATAGTAAGTCCATGTCCCCTCATATCATGAGCAAAAACTGCAAAGCCAGCGCCCATTAACTCCAATGCAAATCGAGAGTACCTCTTTGAGTGCTCAGCCATTCCATGAGTTATATGGACCACAGCCCTAGCTTCACCTAAAGGTAAAAGGCTATGTAGATTAATTTTTGAGCCAGTTGGGCTTTGATGAATTTCGGTTTGCATAAAATTAATAATTTTATTCTTTAATCACTTACAAATAATATAGTAGCCCATTTAATAAATACTTACAAATAATAAATATAATGAAGCGATTAAACCTTTAACGCAGAAAGATAAATTATTTATGTAAAATTTATCTTTTATGAGTTTAAATTTGTTGAGGTTGTTTCTATAATGAGTTATGTATTAGCATTACTTTTGGGTTGGGTTGGATTCTCTCTTATTAAGAAATTCATGAGTCAAGTCCCAGCAAGTTCTTCAAAGAAAAAAACTGGGCAAAAAATGCTTGCATGTTCAGTTTGTGAAACTTACATTCCAGAGCAAGATGCTATTGTTAAAAATGGTAAAATTTTTTGCTCTAAAGAGCATTCGGAGTAAATAAATGAAGTTTCTATTTGATTTTGGCCCCATAATCCTTTTCTTTGTTGTGTATAAATTCTTCGGACTTTACGCTGCTATATATGCAATGATTGCGTCAACCTTCGCGCAAATGATGTACGCCAGAATAACAACTGGAAAGTTTGTGACCTCACAGGTCCTTACCTTTATTTTGCTGATAGTTTTTGGCGGAATCAGTATTGCATTAAGAGATCCTGCATTCGTTATGTGGAAAGTAAGCGTTCTGTACGTAATATTTGCAATTGCACTGATCTGCAGTAACTGGATTGGAAGTAAGACGCTGCTCGAAAGAATGATGGGTAAAGAGCTTGATCTTCCTAAAGCTATTTGGACTCGCTTAACGTGGTTTTGGGGTTTTGGTTTTGTAGGTATTGCCATCGTTAATGCCTATTTTGTAAATACTGCACTCACTGCTAGGCAACAATTTTTAGACAGCGGAATACTAGTCGATCCAAAGATAGACCTGAGTAACTTTGACTGCGCTCAAACGCCTCTAGAAAATCTGTGCTTATCTGCTCAAAGAACTGAAGAAGCCTGGGTAAACTTTAAATTATTTGGAACTCTAGGCCTTACTTTGATCTTAATAGTTATTACTGTGCTTTCAATTAGCAAGCATATCAAAGAAAAGCAGGCTGAGTCTTAATAGAAAATCTACTGTCTTCAGTAATTAAATTCTTTACATTGGAGTAATTCTTGTCAATAATTGGTGCACTTGTTGCATACAAAGGTAAGCCGGCAAAGATTGTTGCCTCAACTACCCATAAGTATGAAGTCAGTTTTTCTGATGGATCTTCACAAAAAGTGAGAGAAAAAGATTTTCGTTATATCCATCCTGAGTACTCAAATGTAACTGATCAATGCAGTAAGGCTGATATAAGCATCCTCAATGATCTTCAAGAAGACTCATTATCGCTTCAAGAAATAACCGAGTGGATTTTTGATGACTTTACAAGCCAAAACGCTTGGTGCGCTTACTTGATGTCTGAAGACGGTTTATACTTCTATTGGGCTAAAGATGTTTTAATGCTTCGCCCAATAGAGCAAGTTAAAATAATTCAAAAACAAAGAAATGAAAAAGCTTTGGCAGCAGAAAGCTTGGAAAGATGTATTATTAATTTAAATAATAATATTTTTGATAATGATGACATTGTTTGGATCAATGAAATAGAGCAAGTCGCCTTAAATCAATCAAAGCATAGTAAGGCGATGAGCACTTTATCTATTGAAAATACTTCAGAAAATGCTCACGAACTTCTTGTTAAGCTTAAGTACTGGTCTGAGTTTACAAACCCCTATCCTCAGAGACATAAGGTTTATTTAGATGAGGAAGTGAAAGTTGAATCAAAAGAACTTTCAAGAAAAGACCTAACCCACCTAACCTCCCTTGCCATAGATAATAGCGACTCTAGTGATGCAGATGACGCTATTAGCATTGATGGAGATAAACTTTGGATTCACATTGCAGATGTTGCAAGTTATGTAGAGATTGACAGCGAGCTTGATATTTTTGCCCAAAAAAGAGCCTCAAATTTATATCTTCCTGATCAAATTCTTCATATGCTGCCTCCAGAGTTATCTTCTGTTTGCTCTTTGGGGAGTAGTGAGATTTCATATGCCATCTCAATTGGATTAAGACTTGATAGCTCAGAAATAAATGATATCGAGATTCACTTAAGTAAAATAAAAGTTACAAATATGAGTTATGAGCATGCCGATAGAGTCATAAATGAAAATGAGGTTTTGTCTGAATTGAATGATATTGCTATTTCTCATAAAGCCTTTAGGAGAGATAATGGCGCAATCAAATTAAACCTTCCAAATGTTGATGTTAAAGTTAAAGATCAAAAGGTTTTTATTAGGCCTCAAGTGGATAGTGCTAGTAGAGAATTAGTTGCTGAGATGATGGTAATTGCTGGGCGCACGATTGCGCAGTTTGCAATTGAAAATAATATTTCATTGCCCTATCTAACTCAAGAGGCTGGGAGTTTTAGCGAAGAAGTTATTGATAATATACAAAAATTAACTATTGCAAAAGCGTTCGAAGCCTCTAGAGGATTTAAAAGATCTAAGATAACAGTAAAGCCTTCTATACATTCAGGCTTAGGACTCTCAGCATACACAAGGGCTACGAGTCCAATGAGGCGCTATCTAGATTTATTAGTTCAGCAGCAATTGGTAAGGTTTTTAAGCAATCAACCTACTTTGGATGACAACGCTGTTAAAGATAGAATTAAGGTAATTAACTCGTCGATGCCAAAAGTAAATAAGGCAAGTCGTCAAAGTATTGAGCACTTCAAGTGTTTATACCTGAAGCAAAATAATACTTGGGAAGGGAAGGGCGTTGTTGTTGAAGTAAATGGTGAGAAGGCTCTAATAAATATTCCATCTCTTGCAATGATGACTCAAATCAAATTCAAATCAAAAATTAATATTGAAGATAAGGTGAACTTAAAGGTTGGCTCAATTAATCTTTTTGAGCGGTCAGTTAATTTCAAGCCACTCTAGGCCGTCACTCAATTTGATAGCATTGCCTTTGTTTTGAGACCAGTCGCCCAAGACATAGCGCGTGTAATTTTTCATAGTATGAGCTTTTTGACGATGGGTGTGACCATGAATTAAATCATAGCCTGGATACTTTGACATTAAGAGGTCAGTACTCTGTTGGTTTACATCCATAATCTTTGAGGATTTATAACTTTGAGCTTCAACACTTTTTTTGCGAAGCTGGCCCGTTAACTTGAGGCGAATATTTTTTGTTAAATGCAGAAAAATATACTGAACCAGTGGATTTCTAAGAACCCTTTTTAACTTTTGATAGTTAATGTCATCAGTGCAAAGACTGTCTCCATGGATTAGAAGAAACTTCTTTGTGTCGTGCTCCAGTTCGTAAGGCTCATTGATTAATGTGCAGCCAGTTTCAGCTTCAAAATTATGTGAGAGCAGAAAATCACGATTACCAACCATTACAAAGACTTTAGTTTTTTTTGATAATTCCTTTAACGTGGAAATAATAGCTTTGTGACTTGTAAGTGAGACGTCATCGCCTAGCCAAGTGTTAAACAAGTCTCCTAAAATAAATAGCTGATCTGCTTTGGACGCATGATCCTCACAAAAGGTATTAAAAAAATTAACCTTATCACCCTCAACGTTTGTAAGGTGTAAATCAGAGATGATTAATGAAGTTAACATGCTTTTATTGGCCAGAATTAATCTGGCCCCATAAAATTAATCTTTAATAGAGGCTTTGATAATCATAACAGCCTCGCCAGGGACATCAGAATGACCACCTAAATTTATTGTTTCAACTTTTTCAATTTTATCAACCACATCTTTGCCTGCAACGACTTCACCAAAAACGCAATAGCCCCAACCATCTTGACCTGGAAAATCTAAAAATTGATTGTCATTAACATTAATAAAAAACTGCGAACTGGCTGAATGGGGCGCGGCAGTTCTTGCCATAGCAAGACTATACTTAACGTTCTTTAGGCCATTTTTAGCCTCATTTTCAATATTAGCTTTCGTGGGTTTTTGCTGCATGTCTTCAGTCATGCCTCCGCCTTGCACCATGAAGCCAGGAATAACTCTATGGAAGATGGTTCCATCAAAAAAACCGTCTTCTACATAATCAGTGAAATTCTTAGCTGAAATTGGCGCTTTATCCGCGTCAACATTGATGTGAATTTCACCCATGTTCGTCTCTAAAATAATCATGTTTTGTCTCTGTTGATTTAAAACAGAGAATTATAACTTATTTCATTAACAGTGCTTTCATTAAGAGCAACGTTCGAGTATAATTCCTTCCTTTTTAGCAATCAGATTAGGATTTGTTATGTACGCAGTCATTAAAACAGGTGGAAAGCAATACAGAGTTACAGAAGGTGAGACTCTAAAAATTGAGAAGCTTGAAGTAGAGCCTGGAAAGAAAGTAACCTTTGATGAGGTCTTAATGGTCGCAGATGGTGATAAAGTACAAGTTGGCTCTCCACATGTTGCGAAAGCAAGCGTTGAAGCGAAAGTAATCTCTCAAGGCAAAGGTAAAAAAGTACACATTTTAAAATTCAGACGTCGTAAGCACTCTATGAAGCAACAAGGGCATCGTCAGCTGTTTACTGAAATTCAAATTGATAAAATTAAGGCATAAGGGGTAATCTATGGCACATAAAAAAGCAGGCGGTAGTACTAATAACGGTAGAGATTCAGAGTCTAAAAGACTTGGAGTCAAACGTTTTGGCGGCCAAGTAGTACTTGCTGGAAATATTCTAGTTCGCCAAAGAGGAACTAAATTTCATCCAGGCACTAACGTTAAGAAAGGTAAAGACGATACTTTATTTGCAGTTGCGGATGGAAAAGTGCAGTTTGAAAAGAAAGGTAAATTTAATCGTCAATACGTTTCAATTCAGACAGCTTAGTAATTTACTGTTACTTATTTTAAAAAGCGCCTTCTGGCGCTTTTTTGTTATTAATCTCAATTATAATTAGTCTTATTATGAAATATTCAATCGTATTCCCAGGTCAAGGCTCTCAATCTCTAGGCATGCTATCTGATCTTCGAAGTAATTTCTCAGTTGTTAATGAGATTTTTCAAGAAGCAAGCGACGCAATCAATTTAGATCTATGGAAGATTGTTAATGAAGATCAAGAACTATTAAACCTTACTGAGAACACTCAGCCAGTAATGCTGGCAGCCGGCTATGCCACTTATAAAGTTTTAGCAGGCGAGGTTAATTTAACGCCTATCTCTATTGCTGGGCACAGTCTAGGTGAATATACGGCGCTTGTGGCTTCTGGTTCTTTAAGTTTTTTTGATGCGGTTCAATTAGTGAGAAAAAGAGCTGAACTCATGCAAGCGGCAGTGCCAAGCGGCTCAGGTTCTATGGCCGCTATACTCGGACTTGATCATACAAGAGTGATTGAGATATGCCTTAAAGCGAGCGATAAAGGGGTTGTTGAAGCTGTGAATTTCAATTCACCAGGACAAGTAGTTATTGCTGGAGAAAAAGACGCATTAGCCCATGCATGTGAGTTAATGAAAGAGGCTGGAGCAAAAAGGGCATTGGTTCTCCCGGTAAGCGTTCCATCTCACTGCTCACTCATGAAAGACGCCGCAATGGAATATAAGTACTCAGTTGATAATATTAATTTTCAAATGGGTAGTGAGAAAGTAATTCATAATGTTGATGCGGATTATTCAAGTAATATTGAAGAGATAAAATTAAAATTAGTTGAACAGCTTCATAAGCCAGTTCTTTGGACATCAACAGTTCAAAAAATGAAAGAATCATGCGTTGAAAAGATAATTGAAGCTGGTCCTGGGAAAGTATTGGCTGGGCTGACAAGGCGCATTGATAAGTCTTTGAGTGGTTTGGCTATAATAGACTTGACTTCATTAAAATCTACAATTGAGGAGATATCAAATGCTTAACGAAAAATTAGTCTTAGTTACTGGTGCAAGTAGAGGTATAGGCCAAGCAATAGCTTTAACTTTAGGTAAATCTGGTGCTACAGTTATTGGAACGGCAACGAGTGAAGAGGGCGCCAATAAGATATCTAAAATATTTACTGAAAACAATATCCTTGGTAAGGGTATGAGGCTTGATGTTACCGATAATGAACAAATTTCTGAGCTTTTAAAGAGTATCACTGCAGACTACGGATCTGTAGATATTTTGGTTAATAATGCTGGCATCACTCGTGATAATATCCTTGTCAGAATGAAGGAGGATGAGTGGGATGATATTATTAATACCAACCTTTCTTCTGTCTATAAGATGTCAAAGGCTGTGCTGCGGGGTATGATTAAAAAATCTGGGCGAATTATCTCTATTACTTCAGTTGTCGGTGCTATGGGGAACGCAGGTCAGTCAAACTATGCTGCTGCAAAGGCTGGGATTATGGGCTTTACTAAGTCGTTGGCGAGAGAAGTTGGCGTTAGAGGTATTACTGTTAATGCAATAGCCCCTGGCTTTATTCAAACAGATATGACTGATAAGCTTCCTGAAGACCAAAAAGTAGCACTAGCTTCGCAGATCCCCTTAGCTAGATTGGGCACTACTGATGAAGTTGCACAGGCAGTTTTATTTTTAGCTGGTGATAGTGGCTCTTATATCACTGCTCAAACAGTCCATGTAAATGGTGGCATGTATACTGTTTAAGGAATTCAATGGCTATTCTAATTCTGCTCTTTAATGAATGCCTGTCTGATAAACACTAAAAAAACTGAAAAGAAAAAGCCAAGAAAAGGGGCAAGCAATAAAAGGAATTTAGAATTATTGTGTGCTCCACTTGCAATCTCATGAATTGGTCCAGTTGTATTTTTTTGATCTCTAACTAATATAAGTTGCAGCTCAAAATTTTCTTTTTCTTGGGTTAATTCAAACAACTCTTCAGACGCCAAATCTGTTGTTGAGTCGGAGTTAAGTTGCAGCTCTAAATTGTTTTTTTCTTGGTTTAATTCAAACAACTCTTCAGACACCAAATCTGCTGTTGAGTTGGAGTTAAGTTGCAGCTCTAAATTGTTTTTTTCTTGGTTTAATTCAAGCAACTCTTCAGACGCCAAATCTGTTGTTGAGTCGGAGTTAAGTTGCAGCTCTAGATTGTCTTTCTCTGTAATTAAATTTTGTATTTCATTTTTTAAAGTAAGAACTTTAGCATTATATGAATAAATAAGTTGCTGTAAAGTTGGAGATGAAGAAATTCTTTTTATTGTAGCAGCATAGTCAGCCTCTAACAGAGCCAAATTATTTTCTTCTACAGGAATTAGTTCTATTAATAATTTTATTTTACCTTGAAGGGTAGTTATTTCATTATTGATAGTTTTTATTGCATTAGTATCATTAACTTTCTGAGTTGCTTTTTTAACTATTAAAGATTCATTAATAGAATCTATTCTATTATCGATAGCTTTTATTGCATAAACGGCATTAACTTTCTGAGTTGCTTGTTGAACTTTTAAAGATTTATTAATGTAATTTATTCTATTATCAATAGCTTTTATTGCATTAGTAGCATTAACTTTCTGAGTTGCTTGTTGAACTTCTAAAGATTTATTAATATAATTTATTTTATTATTGATAGCTTTTATTGCATTAGTAGCCCTAACTTTCTGAGTTTCTATAAGATTGGATAAGATGCGTGTATGCCTATCTTGGATGAATATTATGGTTTTTTCTAGTAGGTTTTTATTAAATTCAGATGAAGGTGATATGTAACTAATTTCCAATAATTTGTCTTCTATAGAGTCCAATTTTAATTTATTCTTTTTTAGACGTTGTCTATAGATTAGATCAACTTTTAATTGCGAGACTAGACTTGGAATAGGCTCAATTAATTGTTCTTCTCCATTAACTAATTCATAAGATCCGATTTCTAACAAAACACTTGATACAAATCTTTCCTCTCGAAATGAGTTATAAATGAAAGTTGATAATAGAAAAGCTAAGGTAATTGAAATTATTAATTTTTTTGATTTAATCAAAATTTTAATTATCTCTATTAAGTCTATTTCATCTTCAAGTAAGTCATTATTTAGTTTATTATTTTTCATTATTTTTTTTCTGTGACAATAAAATTGAATTATATTATCACATAAACCAAAAGTAGCTACCTGCGGAGTTTAAAAAATTTATGTAATATGTCACTACATTCTTTTTGTAGAATGCCTCCAGTAATACTAACCTGATGTTTAAAACAACTTAAACTCCTGAAGTCAGTGCATGATCCACAAACTCCTGTTTTAAGATCATAGGCTCCATAGACAATACGACCTACTCTGGCATGTATAATTGCTCCAAAGCACATTGCACAGGGCTCAAGGGTTACATAAAGTGTAGTATCAGTTATGCGATAGTTTTCTAGCTTTTTACCTGCGGCTCTTAATAATTGAATTTCAGCATGTGCAGTTGCATCATTTTTTGATATCGGCTGATTATGAGCTTTTGCGATAATAAGTCCATCTTTGATCAAGATAGCTCCTACTGGAACTTCACCTTGCTCTTCAGCTTTTCTGGCCTGCTCGAGTGCAAGATTCATCCATTTTTTATCTTCATTCATAGTTTGATTTTATCAAAAGTTTATTTTTTAAAGATAGTTTCCTGCAGAAGCTAATTGGAATGCAATAGTAAACATAATAAATGCAACTAGTCCATCAAGGATTTTCCATGAAAAAGGGCGTAGCATTATTGGTGTTAATAACCTTGCTCCGTATGCAAGGCTGAAGAAAAAAACGAAGCTAGCTAAGCAGGCGCCTAACGCAAATGTAATTTTTTGAAATCCAGAAAATTGTTGAGATATTGACCCAATAAGAATCATGGTGTCAAGATACACATGTGGGTTTAAAAAAGTTAATACTGCCGCAATTGATATAGTTGGAAGAAGATCCCTTAATATAGAGGCTTCAATTTCAATAGTATTATTAGATTTAAGTGCAGATCTTAATCTTATAAGACCATAAACAGTGAGCCAAACAGCAGATAAGCCAAATAAAATGTTTGAATTTTGGCTAATGAAATTACTTAAAAAAAATGATATACCTGCAACTCCAATGCAAATTAGCAGAGCATCAGAAAGGGCACAAAATAAAGCTATATAAAAGACATGTTGACCAAGAATACCTTGTCTTAGAACAAAAGTATTCTGAGCTCCAATGGCTACGATTAAAGAAAATCCAAGAAAAAAACCAGTTAAAAAAGAATGTATCAAAATGCAATACCTATTTTGTATGCATTTTTATTCATTCCCACTCAATGAGAACACTCTTATAAGTCATTGATTTAAAAGTATTTTCTGAAAAGTGTCCAAGTAGTGTGTAAGTTTTAAGGGTATCAAATATATTCATTTATATTACTTTTTGTATGGATTCCATTGTTTCCTTGCACAGTGTGTAAGTATATTTTACATTCGATTGTTGCAGGAGTAGAATTCTCTCATAGTTCAAAATAACATCTACTTATGAAAAAACAATTATTACTTCTTCTTTTGGTAAGTTTATTTATGACCAGTTCTAGTTTTGCTTACACAATTTTGGGAACTAGAACATGTGGAGATTTATTATCAAGCGATAGAGACAACAATAAAATTACTGAATTAGTAGTTGGCGTATGGATGCAGGGATATATAACTGCAAGAAACTATGAACTTAGTAGAGAGGTAGATCATATTGATGTAGATTCACTTTATTATGCAGTAATTAAATTTTGTAGAGATAACCCATTACAGGATAATGATGATGCAGCAATTCATATATACTCTAATTTAGAGTTTAAATAAATAAACTCCAACATACAAAGTCAATCAGTCACTATGGAATAGTTTTCGAGTTCATGCTTTATATGAAAACGAATAAGAACAAAAAGTGTGTAAGAAAGTGTGTAAGTCAAATTCAGAAATGCACTTGTACGGAGGTTTAAAGTAAGTGTGTGTAAGTAGAGTGTAAGTTTAAAATCCTTTAGTAGTAGGGGTTGTAGAGTTTGTAGTTACTCCCACTCAATAGTAGATGGTGGTTTTCCTGAAATATCGTACACAACTCTCGAAACTCGTGAAATTTCATTCATGATGCGATTAGAGACGTGGTCTAAGAAGTCATACGGAAGTCTTGCCCAGCGAGCAGTCATAAAATCCACAGTCTCAACAGCGCGAAGTGCTATAACAAAGTCATACCTTCTTTCATCTCCAGTGACTCCTACAGATTTAACTGGAAGAAATACTGCAAAGGCTTGATCAACCTTTTCATATAAGCCTTGATTATTAAGCTCTTCCATGAAAATATGATCTGCCCTTCTTAAGATATCAGTGTATTCTTTTTTAACTTGACCAAGAATTCTAACACCGAGTCCTGGTCCAGGAAAAGGATGGCGATAGAGCATTTTTTTTGGAAGGCCAAGTTTTACTCCAATCTCTCTCACTTCATCTTTAAATAACTCTTTTAATGGCTCAACCAGTTCGAACTGCATATTATCTGGTAGTCCGCCAACATTATGATGAGATTTGATAACTTTAGCTTTGCCCGAAGCGGCTCCTGCCGACTCAATGACATCTGGATAAATGGTGCCTTGGGCGAGGAATTTTATGTCTTTTATTTTTTGTGCTTCTTGATTAAATATTTCAATAAAAGCTCCACCTATTATTTTTCTTTTTAACTCAGGATCAGCTTCATCTGAAAGTTGATCATAAAAGTACTCTTGAGCGTCAGCCCTAATAACCTTTACGCCAAGATTTTGAGAGAAAGTCTTCATTACCTCATCACCTTCATTAAGCCTCAGTAAGCCGTTATCTACAAAAACACAGGTTAGTTGATCGCCAATAGATTGATGTAGAAGCATTGCTACGACCGAGGAGTCAACACCGCCTGAGAGGCCTAAAAGAATTTTTTTGTCACCTACTTGAGACTTTATTTTTTCTAATAAGTTATCAATAATATTTTTCGTAGTCCAGCTCTTTCCACACTGACAAATAGTTGTTACAAACCTTTCTAAAATTTGAATTCCTTTTTTGGTGTGGGTGACTTCCGGATGAAATTGAAGACCAAAGTAGTTCTTTTTACTATTTGCAAAGCCTGCAATTGGGCAGCTATCGGTTGATGCAATTAATTCAAAGTCTTTTGGTAGTTTCGTTACCTCTATCCCATGGCTCATCCATACATCTAATAATCCATGGCCCTGTGAATTAATTTCATCACTAATATCAGTTAAAAGGTTTGAGTGATTTCTAGCCCTAATTTGAGCGAACCCAAATTCGGCTTTTTTAGAGCTTTTCGCTTCGCCTCCAAGTTGAACTGCCATTGTTTGCATTCCGTAACATATGCCTAATATTGGCACTTTTAAATCAAATACGATATTTGGTGCTCGTGCTGAATCGTTTTGATTAACTGTATCAGGACCGCCGGAGAGAATAATGCCACTAGGGTTAAATTTTTCAATAAAATAGGGGTTGACATCATATGGCACTAATTCACAGTAAACGCCTATTTCTCTGACTCGTCTTGCAATGAGTTGGGTATATTGTGATCCAAAATCAATTATTAAGATTTTATTTTGTTGTATGTTAGTCATAAAAGATATGCTTTTAAAAACAGTTATTAATACTTTATATTTTAATGAAAATTAGAGATCGTTACATTGCTAAAACACTTTTAAGCTACACAATAGTTGTTCTTATGGTTTGGACTAGTATTTACAGTTTTTTTAACTTTTTAGCAGAGTTAAATAGCGTTGGCACAGAGGACTATACAATCCTTGCAGCATTTACCAATATTATTCTTCAATTACCAGAAGTTGCTTATAAGCAAGCATCACCAATAATATTATTGGGCTGTATTTTAGGTATGGGACACTTAGCTACAACTGGGCAGCTTCTTATCTTTCGAGTCTCTGGTGCTTCTATATTTAAAATTACGTTACTTACTTTAAAAAATTCCCTTATCTTTGTACTTTTTTTTATTTGTATAGGGGAATTTTTAGCTCCGATTTCAAGTAATCTTGCTAAAAGTAGCAAGTTAAATGCTATGGGAAATTCTAGTACATCCTTTAATCAAGAGGGTTTTTGGATTAGAGATGGCGATAATTTCATTAATGTTAAAAAAAATATTAATGGCATATTATTTAGTGGAATTACAGTTATTGAAGTCAACTCATTAAATAAGATTGAAAGAGTTATTAAGTCAGAAAATGCTATATTTGATGGGGATTCTTTAGACATGAGTGGCAGCGAAATTTTTTCTATTGATGAGTCAAACTATTTTGATAGAATTTCTTTAAAAGAGCGAAATTCTTATGATAAAACAGTTTCATTTGATCAGGATTTGATAAATAGTTTAGAAAAAGAACCTGAAGATCTTTCGACTTGGACTCTTATTAAGCAGATTCGATTTTTGTCTGATAATAAATTACGCTCAGTGGTATTTAAGGTAGAACTCTATAAGCGTTTAATTCAACCTATAACTCTTATTGCAATGATCTTGCTTGCAATGTTATTTATCTTTGGATCTACAAGGGATGTAACATTGGGGAGAAAAATATTTTTTGGAGTTGCGCTTGGGTTGTCATTTGAAATGTTATCAAGAGTTGCTAGCGCAATGGCATTAGGATTGGACTTTAGCCCTTTTTTGAGCTCTATATTGCCATCTATTGTGGTCATGTTTAGTGCAGTAATTTTATTATTAAAAAAATCTTTTAGCTAATCAAATGAGCCAGGTTAATTTAAAGACTGTAAAGCAAAATCTAAAAATGCCTAATCGATTTGACGTTATTTTGCTAAACGATGATTTCACTTCAATGGAGTTTGTAGTTGATGTTTTGCGGAGATTTTTTCATAAAGAGTTTCAAGCTGCTGAAGCAATTATGCTTAAAATCCATATAGATGGAGAAGCGGTATGTGGGTCATATTCTTATGATGTTGCGCAAACAAAAGTTAAGCAAGTTATAGGTTATTCTAGAGAAAATGAACAGCCACTGATGGCTGTATTAAGGGAGCTAGGTATATAATTTTTTTTAATTTAATGTCTATTGAGATGATAAAATTTTATTATTATATTAATTTAAATAAGGAAGAAAAATGTTAATCAAATCTATTGAATCATTAGATAAAGGTTTAAATGTTTTTTGGAGTGATGATTCCTTGAGTTGCTATCCTTGGTTTTGGCTTAGAGATCATAGTGAAAGCAAAGAAGACTTGCATCCAGATACTAAGCAGCGTCAGATTGATTCATTTAGTGAGCCACTAAATAATACTGTCAAGGACATATGGCTTGATGTCTCCTCTGAAAGTATTTTTATTAAATGGAGTGATCAGTCTGAAAGTAGTCTTTCTTTTAAATTACTTCAAACTATGTCAGTGCCTAGCCTTCCTCAGTCATATATATTGAATTTGACAAATGTATGGAATTCCTCAAATGAAATTAAAGAATTTCCTGAAATAACCTATCAGGAACTTATGAGTGATGGAGGAATAAAAACTTGGCTAAATCATATTCAAAGAGTTGGCTTTGCTTTAGTAACAGAGACTCCTGAAACTCCAGAGGCAACAAAAGAGCTTATGGAGAGAATGGCTTATATTAGAAACTCTATTTTTGGAGGCTTTTCTGTTTGGGATAATAAACTTGAAAATCCTGATGATACTGCCTTTACATCACTAGCTATTGAGCCTCATACAGATGGAACATATGTTCATGACGCGCCAGGACTTCAAACTTTGCACTGCATAAAAAGAGATTCTGTTGGTGGTGAAAATCAATTAATTGACGGCCTTGCAATTGCAGAAAAAATGAGGCAAGATTATCCTGATGCATTTAATATTCTGTGTAATGTTAATATTCCTGGGCGCTATATTAAGCCAAATACTTATTTAGAGGCACATCGACCTTTATTCCGTGTCAATGATAATAGTGAAGTTATTCAGGTAAGCTTTAATAACCATGACCGCGCGCCGTTTAGGTTGGAAAATGAGCTAATGGTTAAGTTTTATGATGCTTATAAAATATTTCATAATCTAGCAAATGACTCAAGTCGTCAATTTGAGTTTATGTTGGATCCTGGAAAAGTATTAACGTTTGACAATTGGCGTCTCCTTCATGCGCGTTCATCTTTGACAGGGTATCGACAACTTTGTGGTGGCTATCATAACAGGGAAGATTTTGAAAGTAAATTGAGATCTATCTAAATATTTATTTAAGATTAATTTGAATTTTATTTTGATTCAAATTGCATACAGTGATGTTAAAATTAAGGATTAATTGAGTTAATAACAAAAATAGTATTTTATGATTGAACAAGGACTACAGCAAGAGATTAATATGGTGATGACTGAGGCTAGAAATCGTCGCCTTGAATTTGTAACAGTGGAGCATTTATTATTAGCCCTTCTTAATATGGATGAGGTTGTTGCATTTCTTCGGGGTAAACGAGTGAATATCGATGAACTTCGTGCTGAACTTGATCAATATATTGACTCACACACACCCATTATCTCTGAAGATGCTGAAATAGATATTGTTCCAACAGTTGGGTTTCAAAGAGTTCTCCAAAGGAGTGTTTATCAGGCACAGTCTGCTCAAAAAAATTCGGTTAACGCGATGAATGTCTTTGTTAGTATTTTTTCTGAAAAAGAATCGCATGCTGTCTATATGCTTAAATTAAATAACATTTCCAGATTGGATGTTATGGAGGGAATTTCCTCCCATTTAGCAGATAATCCAGCTGAAGAAACAAAAAAAGTTGAAGGTGAGAAGCAAGCTAGGCCGTCTTCTCTTGAATCTTTTACAACTAATTTATGTGAAAAAGCTAGACTTGGTGAAATTGACCCTCTTCTTGGCAGAGAAGAAGAAGTTCTTAGAACGGTACAAATTTTATCAAGACGGCGTAAAAATAATCCTTTATTTGTAGGACAAGCTGGAGTTGGTAAAACCGCTATTGCTCAAGGTTTAGCCAAGAGAATTGTAGATGGACAGGTCCCTGAAATTTTAAAAAAGACAACTATATATTCTCTAGATGTTGGTGTACTAATTGCGGGCACAAAGTATAGGGGTGACTTTGAAAAGCGACTAAAGTCAGTACTTACTGATTTAGAAAAAGATAAGAATTCAGTACTTTTTATTGATGAAATCCATACTTTAATTGGTGCAGGTAGTGTTTCTGGTGGGTCTTTGGATGCATCTAACCTTCTTAAGCCAGCTCTAGCAGATGGCTCACTTAAATGTATAGGATCTACAACCTATGATGAATACCGTAAGATTTTTGAAAAAGATCATGCGCTTACAAGGCGTTTTCAAAAAGTAGATATTGAGGAACCTTCAGTTGAGGATACAATCAAGATTTTGCATGGTTTAAAAAAATATTATCAAGCTCATCATAAAGTTAAATATTCAGCTGCATCTTTAGTTTCTGCAGCAGAGTTAACGCATCGACATATTGGAGACAGACGCCTTCCAGACAAAGCGATTGATGTCATTGATGAAGTAGGTGCGCTTCAGCAGATACTTCCGAAATCAAAACGTAAAGTCAATATTGGTGTTCCTGATATTGAAAATATTGTTGCTAAGTTAGCACGTATTCCTTCGCGCCAAGTCACTAGTGATGATAAATCTTTACTTAAAAGTTTAGAGAGTGATCTTAAACTCGGTGTATTTGGCCAAGATAATGCTGTTGAGTCTTTATCAACTGCTATAAAACTTTCTCGCTCTGGACTTTCTCCAGTTGAGCAACCAATGGGCTCTTTTTTATTTGCTGGCCCTACAGGAGTAGGTAAAACTGAAATTTGTAAGCAGCTATCAAGGATCATGGGCGTCAAATTATTGAGATTTGATATGTCTGAATATATGGAGAGGCATGCTATTTCTAAACTTATAGGCTCTCCTCCAGGTTATGTAGGTTATGACGAAGGAGGTCTATTAACTGAGGCAGTAAATAGTAATCCTTATGCGGTTCTTTTACTAGATGAGATTGAGAAGGCGCATCCTGATATTTTTAATATCCTATTACAAGTCATGGATCATGGAAAGCTTACTGATGCTAATGGCCGCGAAGTTGACTTTAGTAATGTGATACTTGTGATGACTTCAAATGTAGGCGCTCAAAATGTTCAAAGAGCTTCCATAGGTTTTAATGAGCAAGATCATTCCCTTGATTATGAAGGCGAGCTTAAAAAGATATTCACTCCAGAATTCAGAAACCGTCTCTCAGAAATTATTTACTTTAATAAGCTTAATGAAGAGGTTGTTGTCTTTGTAGTCAATAAATTTCTTTTTGAGCTGGAAGACGTCCTTGAAAAAAAGAATGTTTCATTGATCGTTTCAGATGCAGCTCGAAAATGGTTTGCAGAGAATGGCTATGACTCCATGATGGGTGCGCGCCCAATGATGAGATTAATTGAAAGAGAGGTGCGTAAACCTCTCGCTGACGAACTTCTTTTTGGAAAGCTAAGCTCTGGTGGAACTGTTAAAGTAGGTGTTAGTAAAGATAAGATTGCCTTAACAATCAGTTAATGAGAATTCTTATAAGTAATGATGATGGCTACAAGGCCAAGGGTATCAAACAGCTTACAAAATCTCTGAGTGAAATTGCAGAAGTCATTGTTGTTGCTCCGAGTGAGAATAAATCTGCAGCAAGTAGCTCATTAACTCTTGGAAGACCATTAAAACCAATCCAAATTGAGAAAAATATTTATGCAATTGATGCAACACCGACTGATTGTGTTCATCTAGCGTTGTGTGGTTTTATAAAGGAGTCAATTGATTTGGTGGTAACTGGTATTAATTTTGGGGCAAACCTAGGGGACGATACAATCTATTCTGGAACAGTTGCCGGTGCTATAGAAGGGCGTTTTTTAGGACTTCCATCAATTGCAATGTCTTTAGCTAGTTGGGAGTGTAATCACTTCGAGACAGCGGGAGAAATTGCCAAGAGATTAGTTTCTCAAATTGACAAATCTGGACTATCCTTTAACACCATTATTAATGTTAATGTTCCAGATATTCCTCTTAGTGAAATTAATGGTATTAAGAGTACTTATCTAGGAAGTAGGCATAAATCTGAACCAAGTATTAAGGATAAAGAGGATACATCTCTTTATTGGATTGGTGAGAATGGGAAGGAGGACGATAATTTAGAGGGTACAGATTTCCATGCAATTTCTAATAACTTTGTTTCAGTCACTCCTCTTCAGATTGATACAACTAAACATTCTGAAGTAAAGCGAGTGAATGACTGGCTTCAAAAAATGGATTATTGATTCCAGGTATCTCTGAGCCCAACAGTTTTGTTAAATACTAGTCCTTCAGACTCACTGTCTCTGCAAAAGTAACCCTCTCGTTCAAACTGGTAAGAAAATTCAGCTTTTGCATCTGATAAGTTTGGCTCAACAAGTCCATTTTTTATCTCAAGAGAGCTGGGGTTTATTGAAGATGATAAGTCGTCAAATTTAGCTGGATTTGATTCTAGAAAAAGGCGGTCATATATTCTAAATTCAGCGTTAATAGCCTTACTGGATTCAACATAATGAATGACACCTTTAACCTTCCTTCCGTTGGATGGATTTTTACCTAAAGTGTCAGGATCATATGTGCAATAAACGGTTTTAATATTGCCATCATTGTCAATATCAAAATGAGTTGCTTTAATAACATAAGAATTTCTAAGGCGAACCTCTTTATTAAGCGCTAATCGTTTATATTTATTATTTGGCGCTATTTCTACAAAGTCTTCTTTGTCAATATATATTTCACGACTAAAGAAAATCTCTCTTGTTCCCATTTCTTTATTTTGAGGATGAACTGGGGCTTTAAGGGATTCAATTTTGCCTTCAGGGTAATTTGCAATTACTAGTTTTATTGGATCAATTACAGCCATTGTTCGAGGTGCAGTAATATTTAGATGATCTCTAATCGAAGATTCTAAAATTGAAGCATCTGTCAGGCTATTAACTTTTGAAACACCAACCCGCTCTGAAAAGTTCCTTATTGACTCCGGAGTATATCCCCTTCTTCTCAGTCCTGAAATTGTTGGCATTCTTGGATCATTCCAGCCAGAAACATAGCTATTATCAACTAATAGTTTTAGTTTTCTTTTGGATGTTGTTGCATACTCCAGATTTAGGCGAGAAAATTCGTATTGGTGCGGGCGATCAATTTTATTGAATTCATCTAAGTGCTCTAATAACCAATCATAAATTCGACGGTTATCTTGAAACTCCAAAGTGCATAGTGAGTGTGTAACACCTTCAATAGCATCACCAAGACAGTGAGCAAAGTCATACATCGGATAAATACACCAGTCGTCATTTGTCTGGTGGTGTGTCTCAAAACGAATCCGATAAAGAGTTGGGTCACGCATACACATAAAGCTAGAAGACATATCAATTTTGCTGCGCAATACGCACTCTCCTTCCTTAAACTCACCTTCTTTCATCTTCTTAAATAGGGCTTTATTTTGCTCTATACTAGTATCACGATAAGGGCTATTTAAGCCAGGATTCTTGAGTGTTCCTCTATATTTTCGAGCTTCATCATTAGTCAAAAAACAAACATATGCTAGCCCCTTAGAGATAAGTTCTTCAGCACATTTATAAAAGATATCAAAATAACGTGAGCTATATTTGACTTCACCATTCCAATCAAAGCCTAGCCATTGTATGTCTTTTTTAATTGAATTAACATACTCAATATCCTCTTTAGCAGGATTTGTATCATCAAACCTTAGATTGCAATAGCCGGCATAATCTTTGGCTACTCCAAAGTTGATGTATATTGATTTTGCATGACCGATGTGAAGGTAGCCATTTGGCTCTGGCGGAAAACGTGTAAGAACTGAGCTATGAAGTCCAGAATCTAAATCTTTATTAATTTGATTATGTATAAAGTTAGTAGGTTTGATTAGTGAAATAGTGTCCCTCATTCTTTCATTTTTTACATGTAAAATATCGCAGCATTATATCATTAAAGATCAGTAGTCCATGAAAGAGCAACTATTAGGTAAGAATTATTCTCAATCTGTAAATTTATTAATTTTTATCTTTCCAATAGTTATAATTTCATTACAAGTTGCTGGAGATCTAGTTTTATTTATCCTGGCAATGATGGGTATATTTATTGCTATTTCAAAAAAACTATCCCCATTCGCCATTCAAGAGATTAAGGTTTTTTCATACCTAACATTTGGGTATTTTTTGGCTGTTTGCATATCAGTACTTTTTTCAGGTCAGGCGACAGCATTGGCACACTTCATACCCAGAGATTTTCATTTTTTATTTGCCCCTTTTATTGCACTTGCTCTGTTCAAGGCAGAAATTAATATCAATTATCTACTCTCGGGTATTAAGCTGGGACTACTATTTATAGGACTAGTTATCTTGTATCGGTTTGAAGCAGGGTATACACTTCCATCTGGTGTTATGAATTCTGCAGTGCTTGGAAATCTTGCAGTCTCGTTATTTTTTGTTATTCTTGTTTTTTTTCAAAAAGAATCATTTAAAAATAAGGCTTTTTCTCTCTTATCGTTGTTGTCTGGTTTATTTATAATAATTGCTTCAGGTACTCGTGGCGCATGGCTATCTTTTTTTTTATTATCAGGTGTTTATCTTTATTTTCTTTACAAGCAAAAAAATAACTTAAATATCAAATCAAAATTTTTTATAGTTCTTATTATTGCTCTTATCATTTCAATACCTGTATTTAGTCAATCTTTCAAGGACAGGACCCAGAGTGCATATACAGAAATTACTAGTTGGGTATCAGGAGATACATCTGCGACTTCTGGAGTGCTTCATAAATCTGTTAGTGTGCGATTGGATATGTATAGTTTAGCAATAGAAAAAATTAAAGATGTTCCTTTTTTTGGTCATGGATACCGTACCTCAAATGTTGTTGTTTTTGAAGATGTAAAGAGCTCATCTGGCCAACTAGCATATACCTACAATCATTTACATAACGCTTATTTAACAAACTATTTCAATGGTGGAGTTATTTTATTAGGAGCTCTTCTTCTACTTATATTTGCTCCACTTAGAATATTTTTAAAAGCCAATATTCAAAACCGTGAAGACCCAGTGTTTATTGCGGGTGCTTTGTTATCCTTAGGATATGCTAGTTTTGGCTTTGTGAATATTTTATTTGGTGACACATACATGAACGGATTCTATGTATTCTTTTTAGCCATTATTTTACTTCTAACTATTAAGTTCATAAAGAAACCAGAAGTTTGAAATACTTGCCTTTAATTTATTTATTTGATATGCTGAATTTCATATGTTTAAAAAGATTGTATAAACTTTAATTTTACTAATGGCAATACAATGAATCTAAGAGATTTAGTAAGGCAGTTATTTTTAACCTCTGGCAAGTCTATTGCTGAGGCTACAGATATAAAAGATCTTGAGCGGTTTATTAAAAAATTTAGCCCTAAATCAGTCGGTAAAAAACTCATTCGTTTTGGGGGTGAAGGGGATGGTGCTTATTTGTTACCCGATGACCTTTCTGGGATTAGCAAATGCTTTTCTCCAGGGGTTGATGAAATGTCTACTTTTGAAGAAGAGCTTGCTGAGAGATATAATATATATTCATTTATGACTGATTTTTCTGTTGATAAGCCATCAATTGATAGTAAATTCTTTCACTTTGATAAAAAATTCTTAGGTAATAAAAATGATGAAAAGTTTATAAGGCTTGAGGATTGGGTACAAAACAATACTAATGATGATTCTGATCTTCTGTTACAAATGGACATTGAGGGTGCGGAATACGAGGTGATTATTGACACGCCAAAAGATGTGTTTAAAAAATTTCGAATTATGGTGGTAGAATTTCACCACCTTGATATGATTTTTAACAAAAATGCTTTTAAGATGGTTGAAGCAGTATTTGATAAATTCAGTAGTGATTTTACTGTGGCTCATATTCACCCAAATAACTCACGCCCAATCATTAGTAAAAACTCAATCGAAATACCAGAGCTGCTAGAGTTTACGTTCTTGCGAAATGATAGGGTTCATTTGAGTGACGAAAAGTTAAAATTTCCACATGACTTAGATGAGCAATGCGCACCTCATAGACCATCACGTCATTTACCAAAATGTTGGTGGAATTAATTTTGTTAGTTAACATAGATTCTTAGACATCTTTGTTCCTAACGTAACCCTTAAATGGCATCAGCCAAAAATACTTTTTAGCATCAGCTAAAATCTTATAACTAATTCTAGTTACAACATATTTTAATGTTCTACTTTTAATTGCATTATTCCTTGAATTCATCAAATTTGATTTAAAAGTAACCATATCTTGTTTGAGAATTGGTGGAATTACACTGAAAATATTAACATTTGCATGCCTTTTGTACCTAACCCAATCATCCATGATAAACCATGCTTTGGAGTTGACGCTTAATAATTTTTTTGCTGTTTTACGATTCACAATGTATCCTGCACTATCCAAGGATTGGACAACTTCCACAACTTTATAATCTTTATTTAAACTTATTGAGTTGTTATTCAAATATGAAATTACTGGAGTTAGTAAAAATACGTGATGATTGTTTTTATTGATTATTTTTTTTGTGAGAAGCTCTATTACATAAATAAATTTATCAACAATGAAATCAGCATCATCTTCTAAAATAATTGCAATATCACTTTCTGAGTCTAAAAATTTTTTAAAACAAAGCATGTGATTAAATGTACTTGCTAACTCTCCACGAGTTAGATCTCTACCTAAAGCATCTATCGCCCTTTTTGAATCATGATTTTTAGAAATTGCATCAGGGGTTAATTCAACATCGTCATTAATAGACATAAATTCAAATTCAAATGGCATTTTTTCAAGTAATTCACTTAATGCGATTCTTCTTTCGTAATTCTTATCTGGGTTCATGACATATATAATAATTTTCATTCTGCTTCACTCTGCTCGTTATGTATTTGGAAAGATTCCCTTGTATGAATTTTAAATTAATCTAAATTTAAAATCTTTTAATACTCTATTAGACAATGAAATCACTCTTTTTAATTATTATATATCGCCTTTGCGATTTCGTTAATATGTAGAGCTGTCTTAAAGCCAATTTAAATTGATAGTACAATCTCTTTATAAAAAAGTAAATACCCCCTTTATAGTTGTGATTGTTACTTACAGTGGATTTTGATATAACGCTCAAATAAATGTTATTAACTCCATAATCTTTGCACTGATCTAATTGAATTATTGGAGATGGTTCAACTTGAAATGCCTTAAGTGAATGGCAGGAAGTTATATGTGCATCAGCTAACCCGATCCCTTTATTTTTTTCGAGTAGAGTTAGTTTTTTTGCCCCTGATGGCCATAATATATAGCCAGCTGCGCCAGTTCTATCTTGATATAGTCTAAGTAATTTTGAGTTGTAACCAATATCTATAGATGATCTTGAAACAAATTTCTTTCTACTCCTATTCTCTAAGTTAATTAGATCAGTATTTTCAATTGTATTAAGGCTATGAAGAAGTTCCGGTAGGAGTCTTGACATGATTGCATCATCTTCTAATATAAGTGCAGGTTTATTACTTTTTATTACCCTATTCCAAGCTGCTCTATGGGAGAAGTAGCAAGCAACTTCAGTTTTTCTTAAAGGCCTTTGCCAGTCATAATAATGTTTTTTATAAGTGTTATCGCTAATATCTTCAACGGTTGTTGCATCTAGAATTTTGTATGCAAGACCTAGTTTAGTTAGCTGATCTTTTTGGAGCCTACGGCGTTCGATAGAACAAGGTAAATTAATCACAAATATCTGCACTTACCACCAGCCTGTTTTATTTCTTTTATGTCTCTCTCTTAGTCTCATGAATATAGTATCGTGTTCCTGTAAGCGAAGGAATATTTCTAGAAGTATCTCACCAGCAATGTTTATTTTGGCTACTTTGTCAATTCTCCATCTCATATTTCTAAGGGTGTCGTCTGTTCCAATTTTAAAGACAGATGTTCCATCAAAGAGAGGGATTCTTTCTTCATTGTCTAGCCTCGTAATTTTTTCTTTATCATCTACGTTATTATTAAAATTAGTAATAAAGCGCTCACTTTCTTGTATTTTTACAGTATTAAGAAGACATGAGCAGGCAAGAGATAGACCCTTGATAGCATCATTATCTGAAAAATCTGCAAAAGTATCTGTGGCAGATAAAAGCCAGCGCATGTTTAAATTCTTTAATAAATAATCTTTCTCTTCTTTCCAGAGTTGTTGTAACAAAGCAAAGTGATTTTCTGTATCAAAGTCGCGCCTGATAAGTACGACGATTTTAGCATGCGTGTAACAGAGTTCACTTTGACCAACAAACTCATCTCTCAGCGCAACAAAATGCTCGTCTAGATTATTTGAGCTGCCATGAGTGTATTTAATTTTATCACCATCAATAACTATTTGCTTCTGTTGAGAAAAGTCTATTGATATATGCTCTGACAATTCTTTTGCTCCAGAACGCCTTTTATGCC
Organism: Candidatus Pseudothioglobus sp. Uisw_041; assembly: GCF_048087625.1. Taxonomy (NCBI): domain Bacteria; kingdom Pseudomonadati; phylum Pseudomonadota; class Gammaproteobacteria; family Pseudothioglobaceae (SeqCode); genus Pseudothioglobus (SeqCode); species Candidatus Pseudothioglobus sp. Uisw_041. The sequence continues at coordinate 304,978 of NZ_CP159805.1, forward strand.
TACTTAATGAGAACCATTTTTCAAATTTAGTTTTATCTCTACGACTCATTATTTTTTAACCTTTTACTTTTCCAGGAACTTCGAATAAGTGCACTTCGATAATACTTAATAATCATAACAAGAGTTAATAGGTTTGCTTTAAAGATACTTTTCCAAAATAAAGGTAAGGTTATTAATGTTCGTAATATCCATGATATTAAAGTATTGATCATAATCACCAGATGCAAAGTCAACCTGTTTATGCCTCTAGTGTGTTCTTGGATAAAAACATGACTGGATGTAACCACTTCAGATTTAGTTATAGCAATAGTTTTAGGATTTCTTCTAGATGATCCACCATGTAAATGTTCAAGTTCTACATTCCGGAGAAGAGCAATTGTTTTGCCATATTTAGTTACTTTGAGGCATAAATCAGGATCTTCTGAATACATCCAAAATATGTTTTCACTCCATTGTCCAATTTCCATAAAAATTTTTTTTTGTATTAAAACCACCGAACCTGCAACCCATTCTGGATACCAAACATTATTATTTTCTGGAAACTTTTTTGCTATTTTACGTGAAAAAGCTAATTTATAAAATGTACGAAGCCAACCTATGGTAAGCCATGGGTTTATAAATGCAATCTCTCTTTCTCTCTTACCAGCTGAATTGAGCGTTCTGCAAGATGTGATTCCTACATTTGGATTAGCCACTGCAAAAATAAACATATCATCGATAGCATTGCTCTTGGTTAGAGTTACATCCGGGTTTAAGAATAATAAATATTCACCTTTAGCATTATCAGCGCCAAGATTACACCCACTAGAAAAACCATAATTACCCTTATTGGCAATAAGTTTTATTTCATGAAATTTTTGCTTAAAGTTATTAAATTGATTATCTTGAGAGTCATTATCCACAACTATAATTTCATAACTTGAGTTTGGTGACCATTTGTTGAATGATTCTATACATTTAGTCAGAACCTCCCAACTTCTATAATTGACAATAATAATGGATAAATCTATTTTACTCAATTCAATATTCCTTCATTTATTGTGACTGGATTCTATATAAACTTATCAAATGTTTAACTGTTAAAAAAGCCTTTAAAAATCACCAAATGGCTAAATTAATTAATATTTTCCTCATTTTTAACAGCTTTAAACTCCCAAATTAAATGGGATTTTTTTATAAAATAAATAGTGTAGAAAATATTTTTTAGAGTTTTTAAAAGCCACATATCATTTCTAGTTTCTTGAGTTAATTTTACCCACTTGACCTTTTTAACAATTTTAAATTTTCCTGTGAATCCATACATACGAGCTTTATATTTAGGACTAGTAAAGTAAGTATGAGTTTTTTTGGTTATAAAGTTAACATGGGTTGGATCAACAAAAGCCTCATTTCTAGGGTAACCAGGCGTAATGCCATGAAACATACCACCAGGTTTTAATACTCTATATATTTCATTCATAACATGAATAAATGGAAATACTCCAGCATTATTAATTGTGGCCACTCTTGGTACATGTTCTAAAAAATCATATGCTGATACTGAGTCAAAGGTTGAATCAGGGAATGGAAGAGAATCAAATATTAAGTTGCATTTTTGGTAGCTAAATTCTTTTGTATCTAGATCAATTATGTCAACACCATAAAGCTTATCAGCATTATAAGGGTTTCTAGGATTGGAGTTACAACCAATATCTAAGTGGCTCGTATGTTCCATATTTTACTCTCCAGTTCCTTTATTTCTGTCATCTTTTAACTCTTCCCACCAAGCTTTGTTGTTAAGATACCACTCGACGGTTTTTAAAATTCCAGAATTAAAATTCTCATCAGGACTCCATCCTAATGTCTTGAATATTTTGGATGCATCAATTGCATATTTTAAATCGTGCCCTGGTCTTTCATCAACAAAAGTGATTAGTTTTTCATATTTACTTATACCTTTAATTTTACTTGGTCTTACTTTGTCTAGTATTTGACAAACAGTTTTAATCACATCTATATTCTGAATGGCATTATGGCCACCAATATTATAAGTTTCACCTGGAATCCCTGAAAGTGCTACTAGAAGAAGCGCCTTAGCATGGTCATCAACATAAAGCCAATCTCTTACTTGTTTGCCATTCCCATATACTGGAATAGTCTTTCCTTCAAGCGCATTTAATATAGTAAGTGGAATGAGTTTTTCTGGAAACTGGCAGGGCCCATAGTTATTTGAGCAGTTAGTAATGAGAGTAGGAAGTTGGAAAGTTCTTTGCCAAGCTCGAACTAAGTGATCTGAACTAGCTTTGGAAGCTGAATAAGGAGAACTAGGTGCGTAAGATGTCTTTTCAGTAAAAAGCTCATCTGAAAGGTTTAAATCACCATAAACCTCATCAGTTGATACATGATGAAAGCGAAAATTATCTTTTTTTATACCATTTTTTAATCCAAACCAATAATTTTTAGCTTGCTCAAGTAGAACGTAAGTCCCAAAAATATTGGTTTGTATAAATTCATCTGGAGCTTCAATTGATCTATCTACATGAGTTGAAGCGGCAAGGTGAATAACTATATCAGGTTGATATTTTTCAAAAATATTTTTTATTTCTTCAAAATTACATATATCTATTTTTTCAAATGAGTATCTTTCGTTACTATTTATTTTTGATAATGATTCTAAGTTGCCTGCATAGGTCAACTTGTCAATATTTATAACATGATGATGTGTATTATTAATAAGATGTCTTATTAAGGCTGATCCAATGAAGCCTGCACCACCAGTTATTAAAAATTTCTTCATTGAGAATTGATGCCTTGTAGTAAAGTTTTAGAAACTTTATCGATATCTTCAAAACTTAATTCTAAATGAAGTGGTAAAGACAGTATGCGTGAAGAAAAATATTTGGATTTTGGGAGTTTTGATTTAGTATTAAAAAGGCCATAGTCAGTATTTTGGCGATAGTGAACTCCAGGAAAAATATTGTGAGTTGATAAATAATCTATCAACTCTTCTCGATAATCAACTACTACTTGAAAGATATGCCTTGATGTTTGATCTGAGTCATGCTCAATGAAATCAACTTTACCTTTTAAATTTTTTTTATACCGATTTGCTAAATCTCTTCTATATTGATTATCCTCTTCCAAATATTTAAGTCCAACAATTCCAAGAGCTGCCATTATTGAGTTTCCATGGTATTTATAACCTACTTGATTAACATTGTAGTCCCATTTATATGTACTCATAGCACTCCGAGAGAAGGTATCTTTATTGATTCCTAACCAAGATAACTCCCTAGCTTTTATGTCATCATTTTCGCTATTAAAACAAATCATGCCGCTATCAGCTGTTGGAAGGTTTTTTACTGCCTGAAAAGAAAAAACACTTACATCTACATCAAATCCAACATGTCTACTATTAATATGACTGCCAGACATATGTGCAGCATCAAGAATAATTGCTAAGTTATTTTCACTAGCAATACTAATAATTTCAGTCAAGTTCTTTGTATTTCCACCTATTCCTACAAAAATAATAGCCTTGGTTTTTTTATTAATTTTCTTTATAACTGATTGAGGGTTTAAATTTAATGAATCATCAATATCAGCAAAACAAGGCTTAAGGTTTTCATACACAATAGAGTGATTAGTAGATATAAATGTTAATGGAGTTGTTATAATTTCATCACCGTCTTGCCAGCCATGTTTTTCTTTTAATATCTTAACTGCAAGATGTAAGCCAGCCGATGCAGAGTTTAAGAAATGTGCATTATTTAGACCTGTATAAGTTTTCCATTGATTTTCAAACTCAATGGTTTTATAGCCCATACCTGTCCAGCCTAAATCAAGACACTCTTTTATTTCAGAAAGGCATTCATCTACTCTAAATTTGGGCTTTAATACTTGAATATTTTTCATCTTATTTTTTTATTAAATAAGTTTTTTTTATCTTATCTAACGAAGGTAGCTGACTATCTTTGTCTGAAATTTGTAATAATTCATAAGGCAAGCCCCAGTTAATATTTAGCTGTTTGTCATCAAAAGAGATACCACTTTCATGTTTATTTGAATAGTAATTATCTACCTTGTATGAAAATGTTGCGGTATCAGTAAGTGCCACAAAGCCATGGGCAAAGCCCCGTGGTATAAATAGTTGATATTTACTCTGTGCTGTAAGCTCAATAGATACATGCTGGCCAAAGGTAGGGCTTGATTTGCGTATATCAACTGATATATCCAATACACTTCCATCAATTACTCTAACGAGTTTAGCTTGTGTATATGGCGTTAGTTGATAGTGAAGGCCTCGAATTACACCTTTAGTAGATTTAGATTCATTATCCTGCACAAAGTTAACTTTGTATCCAATGGCATCTTCAAGCAGGTCTTGTCTAAAAGTTTCTATAAAGTAGCCCCTATCATCACTATGCACAGTGGGTTCAATCAGTAACACATCTGAAATTGACTGAGGAATAAAGTTCAATTCCCTTCCTCTGCACACTTAATTAAGTATTGGCCATATTGGTTCTTAGCAATGGGTTGGGCTAATTTAATGAGTTGTGCTTTATTAATATAGCCTTTTTCATAAGCAATCTCTTCGATACAAGCTACTTTTAAGCCCTGTCTTCTCTCGATGATTTCTATAAAGGTTGAGGCCTCTAATAAGCTCTCATGAGTCCCTGTATCTAGCCAAGCGTATCCTCTGCCCATTAGTTCAACGCTAAGACGTTCTTCATTTAAGTACATCTGATTAACTGAGGTAATTTCTAACTCACCCCTGTCAGATGGAATAACTTCTACAGCTTTTTTAACAACGTCATTAGGGTAGAAGTAAAGACCAGTTACTGCGTAGTTACTTTTAGAATTTTCTGGCTTCTCTTCAATGGTGAGTGCTTTGCCATTGGCATCAAAATCAACGACACCATAGCGCTCAGGATCTTTAACATGATAACCAAACACAGTAGCCATATTTTTATCTTTAGCATTTGAAATAGCATTAGCCAGCATACCAGTCAAACCATGGCCATAATAAATGTTATCACCCAGAATTAAACAGGCATCGTCATCACCAATAAAATCTTTGCCCAAGATAAATGCTTGAGCCAGTCCGTCAGGAGAAGGTTGAGCTACATAGCAAAATTTCATACCAATATCAACACCACTACCAAGAAGTTGTTTAAAGTTTGGTAAGTCTTCAGGAGTAGAAATAATCAAGACTTCTTTTATGCCAGCCAACATTAAAACTGACAGCGGGTAATAAATCATTGGCTTATCATAAATGGGCATTAATTGCTTAGATATGGATTTGGTAATGGGATATAGCCTAGTACCAGAGCCACCAGCCAATATAATCCCTTTCATTGCAGATTTGTGTGTTTTACTCATTAGTTGTCCAATAGTCTTTAATCCATGGAGATGGTTGAATGTGCCGATACCATTTTCCACTGCGACCTATAATTGCCTCAGGAGGGTTAGGTAGGCCATGAAACAAAATAACTCGAGCCCCCTTAGGTATTGAGGGAGCTAAGACCCATGATTTAATCCAAGATGGACAGCAATTATACTTGAAGCTCGGGACACAGCTTTCATTCCAAAACTCTAATTTACCGAGCTTATCAAGTTCACGTGATAGATAAGCTTGTTCATGACGCACCTCATTCTTTACTTGCTCAGAGTTCTCCTCAAAGTAGTCCAAAATTTGTGGGTATTTTCCAATTTCAAATCGAAATACTGAGGAGTTCCCCTCCCTCTTTTTTGTATTCTTTTTGTCACGTGCAATCAAAAAATCACCAGGCTGACTAAAGAATATATCTAGGTTCCCAACAATTACAACATCTAAGTCAAGAAAAAGTGTTGGCCCAGAAAGTCCACCAAAATTTTTTTTAAATACAGTAAGTTTCCTCCAGCCGCGCTCAGGTGATTCAGAAGGGAGAGCTAGCTCTGGGAGTTCTTGTACCTCTACTTCTGGCCTAATACCTAAGCTATTTTCAGTGAAGCATATAAATCTGAACTTGGAGTCCATATTTCGAGACACCATTGCATAAAGACGGTTTACATACTCTACTGTGAACTTGTCACCCCATTTCATACAAATAATATTCATAGCTTGGTTGGGGTTAAGGGCTCTAAACTGCAGGAGAGGTTATAAGTAGTAAAATTCTCACCAATAGTGTAGAGCAAATTTTTTGTATTGGAGTCGATAATGCTATTCATCTGTTTGTATTGATAGTCTTCTATAATTATAGAGCATAACTAAGAAAAATAAAAAAGGAAAATGATCGCTACTCATTAAAACATATATCCACCAATATGTTTATGATTGAAGACCTTTTTCCACTTAGTTGTGGTTAGTAAAATTGGTAGTTAATAGTTTTCACAAAGCTGACTATTAAAATGTGTCCATTCATTTAACACTAGCAGCCTCATTTTTAAAAACAAAGACTAAGGAACTTGCTATACTAAGCGATGAAACCAGTAACCTAAAATCTGACTTATAAGTAATAGCTACTAAAAGATGATAAGAGCCATTAATAGATTCTCTTGAAGAGAATTAGGATGATGTAATTTACAAAGGAAATAAAATAGTGAAAATAACAATAGTAGGAATTGGATATGTGGGACTCTCAAATGCTGTTCTTTTAGCTCAACACAATGAAGTAATAGCTCTTGATATAATTCCAGAAAAAGTAAAGATGCTTCAAAATAAAATATCTCCAATAGAAGATAAAAAAATTAGTGAATATTTAAAGAAAGATGACTTAAACTTCTCAGCTACTTTAGATAAGCAAGTAGCGTATAAAAATGCAGATTTTGTTATCATCTCAACTTCTACGAACTATAATCCAGCAACAAACCATTTTGATACAGAATCAATAGAATCTGCTCTAACAGATATTCTAGCGATAAATCTAAATACAACTATAATCATAAAGTCCACTGTGCCAGTTGGATATACTAAAGCTGTAAGAAAAAAATTCAATGCAGATAATATAATATTTTCCCCAGAATTCCTAAGAGAGGGTCGCGCCTTACATGACAATTTATATCCAAGTAGAATAATTGTAGGTGAAAGATCTGATAGAGCTGTTATGTTTGCTGGACTTCTAATAAGAGGCGCTATCAAGAAAGATGTATCTGTTTTATATACGGATTCGACAGAAGCGGAAGCTATAAAGCTATTTTCCAATGTATATCTTGCAATGAGAGTTGCATACTTTAATGAGCTAGATTCTTTTACTGAAAAATATCGTTTAAACACTAAGGATATTATCAATGGTGTAGGATTAGATTCAAGAATAGGCACGCATTATAATAACCCTTCTTTTGGTTATGGTGGATACTGCCTTCCCAAAGATACAAAGCAATTAAAAGAAAACTTTAAAAACATTCCAAATAATTTAATTAGTGCAATAGTAGATTCAAATGAAACAAGAAAAGAGTTTATTGCAAGTCAAATATTATCTACAAATCCTAAAGTGGTTGGCATATATAGATTACTTTTCAAGTCAGGATCAGATAATTTTAGAAGCTCCTCCATTCAAGATATTATAAAAAAAATCAAAGTTAAAAATATAGAGGTAGTAATCTATGAGCCAGTTCTTGAAGAGGGCAGCTTTGAAGGTTTAGAAGTGATAAAAGATATTGTAAAGTTTAAATCTGTATCTCACATAATAGTTGCAAATCGACTAGATGAAACTTTAGAAGATGTAATGGATAAAGTATATACCAGAGATATATTTAGAGGTGACATGTAATGAATAAAAAAAAAATATTAGTCACAGGTGGAGCAGGGTTTGTCGGCTCTCATCTTTGTGAAAGACTTACTAAAAATGATAATAATGAGGTGTATTCTTTAGATAATTATTTTACTGGAAGTGCAGATAATCACGTAGAAAATGTAACTTACATAAAAGGTAATACATTAGATATATCCACTTTAATTTCTTTTGATCCTGATATGGTTTATCATTTGGGTGAATATAGTAGAGTTGAACAAAGTTTTGATGATGTAGAAAAAGTTTGGCAATACAATAAAGATGGAATCTTTGCAGTTTTAGAGTTTGTACGAAAAGCTGGGTGTAAAATTCTTTATGCTGGAAGTTCTTCAAAATTTGGAGACGAAGGATTAGGTCGAAGTGCTAGCCCCTACGCATGGTCAAAAGCTACAAATACAGAGCTTGTAATGAACTATGGTAATTGGTTTAATGTGCCTTATGCAATTACATATTTTTATAATGTATATGGACCTAGAGAAATACAAATGGGAAAATATGCAACATTAATAGCGCTATTTAAAGAAAAAATGAAAAACAATGAGCCGCTTACAGTGGTAAGTCCAGGAACTCAAAAAAGAAATTTTACACATATCGATGACATTACTAACGGACTCGTTTTAGTAGGCAAAAATGGATATGGTGATGAGTTTGGAATAGGGAGTAGTGAGGCTTTTAGTGTTCTTGATATAGCCACAATATATGGTGGACAAGTACAAATGTTGCCCGAAAGAAAAGGTAATAGAATGACAGCTGATGTTATAAGCTCTAAGACAGAAGCTTTGGGGTGGAAGTGTAGCATAAGTGTTAAAGATTATATTGAAGAGTTAAGAATTAATAGTTGGTGTCATTTTTAATGTTTGGCAACTGAAGGGGTAGGCATTGTCTAAAATAATTCCAGTTATTCTATCAGGTGGCTCAGGTACGCGCCTTTGGCCGCTATCTCGCGAAGAACACCCTAAGCAATATTTACCGCTGGTGGGGGATAACACTATGCTGCAAGAAACCATCCTGCGTCTTAACGGATTAGATAGTCTTTCAGACCCGATTATCATTTGTAATGCAGGTCATCGCTTTTTAGTCGCAGAGCAGTGTCAGCAAATTGGCATTAAAAATCCAACAATATTATTAGAGCCTGTTGGCAGGAATACTGCTCCCGCAATAGCAGCAGCAGCATTACAATCTTTAAAAGATTTAGAGGATCCGATATTGCTAGTTTTATCAGCCGACCATGTCATTCAAGATGTTGGTGCTTTTCATGAAGCTATTGACATAGCAAGTCTTCAAGCTCAGGGTGGTAAGCTAGCTACTTTTGGCATTGTACCAACTGATGCAAATACTGGCTATGGTTATATTAAATCATCAAAAGAGAATAACAATGGCGCACACAAGGCTGAAGAGTTTGTCGAAAAACCAGATCTAAAAACCGCTCAATTTTACTTAGAGCAAGGTAGTTATCTTTGGAACTCTGGTATGTTCATGTTCAAAGCACAAACCTTTATTGATGAGCTAACAAGATATGCTCCTAATATCGTTACATCTGTTAATAATTCTGTTAATAATGCCCTACAAGATCTAGACTTTATTCGCCTAGAAAAACAAGATTTTGAGTCATCTCCATCGGACTCTATCGACTATGCTCTTATGGAAAAATCTAACAATGTAGTGGTTGTTCCACTGGATGCTCAGTGGAGTGATATTGGTTCATGGCCAGCACTATATGATATTGGTACAAAAGATAGTCAAGGTAACGTCTTTAAAGGTGATGTTATTACTCAAGATGTCACCAATTCCTACATCAACGCTAACCAGCATATGTTGGTAGCTATAGGTATAGATAATCTAATTATTATAGATACACCTGATGCAACCTTTATTGCCACACAAGACAAAGCTCATGAAGTAAAGAGTATTGTTGAATCCATAAAAGCCAGTGGACGGGGCGAGTTTACCACACACCGAAAAGTTTACCGCCCTTGGGGGTGGTACGATTCTATTGAATCAGGTGAACATTTCCAAGTAAAAAGGTTACGAGTTAAGCCCGGTTCTAAGCTTTCACTACAAATGCACCATAAACGAGCAGAGCATTGGGTAGTTGTTATTGGCACGGCAACCGTTACTAGTGGTGAGCAAACATTTACCCTTAACAAGGGCGAATCTACCTACATCCCAATATGTACTATCCACGCTTTAGAAAACCAAACCAACGAGCCCCTAGAAGTTATCGAAGTGCAGAGCGGCTTCTACCTAGGTGAAGATGACATTGTCAGATATGAAGATGTGTACGGTAGAGTCAAAGATTAAAGTTAGATGAAAAAAATTTTATAGTCAAAATGCACTAAATATTGAGTTAAAATTATCGCCTAGGTTTATAGGTTGATAGTTGTATTTGAACATTTTTATAGTGACGGTGTTTATCTGCATATATCAACACTATGTTAATTTGTCTTATGAGGTTGAAATAGAAGAAATACCTAATCCGTCTGCTGAACAACATAATAAATATCAATGGTTAACTATTGATGAGTTGTTAATAAGTAAACAAGTACATAAATACGTATAAGAATTATTTTAAAGTTAAATATGATAAATAATAAAGTAGCATTAATAACTGGTATCACTGGACAAGATGGTGCCTACTTAGCAGAATTCTTACTAGATAAGGGTTATGAGGTACATGGAATTAAACGTCGCTCTTCATCATTTAATACTGATCGTATTGATCATCTATACCAAGATCCTCACGAGATAGGGCGTAAATTAATACTCCACTATGGTGATCTGTCTGATTCAATGAGTTTGGTAAGTACTATTCAACAAATCCAACCTGATGAGATCTACAACCTTGGTGCACAATCCCACGTTGCAGTCTCATTTGAAACTCCAGAATATACAGCAGATACAGTTGGTCTTGGGGCGCTCCGTATTCTAGAAGCTATTCGTATCTTGGGTTTAGAGAAGAAAACCCGTTTCTATCAAGCCTCTACTTCAGAACTATATGGGGAAGTACAAGAAATCCCGCAAAAAGAGACTACACCATTCTATCCGCGCTCTCCATATGCTGCAGCAAAACTATATGCTTATTGGATTACCATTAACTATCGTGAAGCATATGGTATTTATGCCTGTAACGGAATTTTGTTTAATCATGAATCACCAGTTCGCGGTGAAACTTTTGTTACCCGTAAAATAACCCGCGCGCTTGCACGTATCTCCTTAGGCTTGCAAGAAACAGTCTATCTTGGCAATATGAATGCCAAGAGAGACTGGGGTCATGCCAAAGATTACGTTGAAATGCAATGGCTAATGCTTCAACAAGATGAGCCAGATGATTTTTGTATTGCCACAGGCCAACAATTCTCAGTTCGTGACTTTGTCAACTTTGCCTGGGGTCATCTAGATAGGTCTATTCGTTGGGAAGGTGAAGGCATGGATGAAAAAGGTTATGACAGTGAAACTGGCAATTTACTCGTAGCAGTTGATCAGCGTTACTTCCGTCCAACTGAAGTTGAAACATTATTAGGTGATCCGTCTAAAGCTAAAGAAAAACTAGGCTGGGAACCAAAAATAACTTTTGAAGAGATGGTACATGAGATGATGGAAAATGATATAAACATTGCTAAGCGTGATTCATTAGTTAAAAAACACGGTTTTAAAGTGCCAAACTTTAACGAGTAGAATAAGCACAAGTAAACTATTAATGAATCTTAACGATAAAATCTATATTGCAGGACACAGGGGCTTGGTAGGCTCTGCTATTGTCAGGCAATTAAAGTTAAGAGGTTTTACTAATCTTATTATGCGCACGCATAAAGAACTTGATCTTACCAATCAAGCAAAAGTGCAAAACTTCTTCATACAAGAAAAGCCCGACTATGTTATTTTAGCTGCTGCTAAAGTGGGAGGCATTCATGCGAATAACACTTATCCTGCAGACTTTATTTATCAAAACATGATGATAGAAGTTAATGTTATTAACTCGGCATATGAGAACAAGGTTAAGCGTTTACTATTTTTAGGCAGTACCTGTATCTATCCTAAAATAGCTAAACAACCTATGAGTGAAGATGCATTATTGACTGATTTACTAGAGCCAACCAATGAGCCATACGCTGTAGCCAAGATTGCAGGTATTAAGCTATGTGAATCGTATAATCGTCAGCACGGTACAGATTTTAGATCAGCTATGCCAACTAACTTATATGGCATAAATGATAACTTTCATCCAGACGACTCACATGTTATTCCCGCACTAATGCAAAGGTTCCATAAGGCAAAGGTCAATAATGATCCTGAGGTAGTAGTATGGGGGACGGGTAATGCCCTGAGAGAATTCTTATTTGTAGATGATATGGCAAAAGCCTCCCTGTTTATATTGGAGCTAGATGAGGATACTTATCAAGGTAATGTTCAACCAATGCTGTCACATATCAATGTTGGTACTGGTAAAGATGTAACTATTAGAGATATGGCGCAGATGCTGAAGCAAGTAATTGGCTTTAAAGGAAGATTGATTTTTGATACAAAAAAACCAGATGGTGCGCTAAGAAAATTGATTGATACATCACGTTTATCTAATATGGGTTGGAAGTATAGTGTAGATTTGAAAGAAGGACTTAAAAAGACTTATGACTGGTATCTGAAGGAAGATAGGTTATCAAAATGAATTCTATACCAATATCTAAGCCCAGTATTTCTCAAAAAGAGATAGAGTATGTTTTGGACGCAGTAAAATCTGGATGGGTTTCTTCGCTTGGTAAGTATATTGATATTTTTGAAAAAAATTTTGCTGATTATTGCGGTACAAAATATGCAGTAACCACCTCAAACGGAACTGCTGCATTACACCTAGCTTTAGTATCATTTGGAATAGGGCCTGGAGACGAAGTAATAATTCCAGACCTTACATTTATTGCTACTGCGAATGCAGTCAAATATTCTGGCGCTAAAGTTATTACAGTTGATATTGATAAGGACACCTTGTGTATTAATGAAGATGAAGTTAAGAAAGCCATCACTAAAAATACAAAAGCAATAATACCTGTCCATCTTTATGGCCATCCTGCTGCTATGATAGAATTAAATGAAATTGCTAGAAATCATAATCTTATAGTTATTGAAGATGCTGCAGAAGCGCATGGAGCTGAAATTAATGGTATTAAGGTTGGTGGGATTGGTCATGCAGGTACGTTTAGCTTTTATGGCAATAAAGTTTTAACAACTGGTGAAGGCGGAATGGTTACTACTAACGATAAAAATATTTATGATAGGCTAAAGTATTTAAGAGATCATGCTATGGATTCAGATAAAAGGTACTGGCATGAAGAGGTTGGTTTTAATTATAGAATGACAAATTTACAGGCGGCAATGGGTGTTGCTCAATTAGAAAGAATTAATGAAATACTTGATAAAAAAAAGAAAATATTTCAGTGGTATGAACAACAACTGCATAATGAATCAAAAATCAAACTAAACTTTGAAAGTGAAGGATATAAAAATGTTTATTGGGTTGTCTGCATAGAAATTAATGGCTTTGATGAAGAAAAAAGAGATTCTCTAATTGAAGCTCTTAAGGCTTCTGGAATTGATTCTAGACCATTTTTTTATCCAGTCTCTGATATGCCAATGTACAAATCAAATGATACAAAGATTGCACACTTAGCATCAAAAACTGGATTAAATTTACCTAGTTTTTTTGATATTACAAAAGAAGAGGTAGGTTATGTATGCAAAAATTTAAAAAAGCTATTACAATAAAAAATAATAAAATAGTCTCTATAATTCAAAGATATAACTCCTAAATTCACTATGCAAGATTATTATAACGGTTTTTATAAAGAGCTTTCAAGGCTAGATGAACTTGGAAATAACTTTACAAAGATAGAGTCTTTTTTGCCAAAATTAAATGGACATGAAAAAATACTTGATATAGGTTGTGGGCATGGGGGTGTTTGTCATAATTTAATTAAAAAAGGTTTTCATGTTTCTGGTGTGGAAATAAATCAAGAAGCAATTGCAAGTCTCAAGAAAAAGAATTTCAATGTTATTGAATGTGATATAACCAAAGAATTAAATATAAAAGAAAAGTTTGAAGTTGTGTTACTTCTTGATATCTTAGAGCATCTTTTTGATCCTTATTTGTTATTAAAAGAGTCAAAAAAAATTACTACTGAAGATGGATATATAATAGCAACTATCCCATTATATTTTGATATAGTTGACAGGTTTAAAATTCTATTTACAGGAAGCGTAATTAGTATGGACAATCTATGCTATGGAAGGGAAAACTATGAGAAATTTAGAAGCTATAACTATGATCATATTAGATTTTTTAGACCTAAAGAAGTATTTGAAATGGGTAACAATTTAGGATTAAAAGTAGATAAAGTTGAATACCAGGTCACAGGTTATGGTGGAAAAAATTTATTACTAAAAATTTTAACGAAGCTTATTGCAAATAAATATACACTAAATTTAAACCCTAGTCTTTTAGCGCATTCAATGAAAATTAGATGGAAGATTAAGTGAAAAAAGTAGGGGTTCTTGCTTTCTCCAGTATACATACTGGGGGCGTATTGCAATATACTCAAACATTAATAGATGCTCTTAATGAAGGTAGTGGTGAAAATTATAAGTTGGTAGTGTTTACTTTTAAAGATTGTACTTTTGATTCTGGGAATGCAGAAGTTAGAGTTGTTAAAAAACCAAATACTGGATATTTTAAAAAAAGTATTATTATGGCACAGCTTTTTTTTAATTTAAAAAAAAAATGGGGGCTAAGTAAGGATGAAATTCTAAAGTTTAATGGGATAGATCTATTTTTCAATCCAACCATATCTTTATATCCAAATTTTTATCTTGATACTCCATTTGTATTTACATTACATGACTTTCAAGAAAGATACTATCCAAAAAATTTTTCAAAAGTTGATAGAATAACTAGATGGCTGATGAAAAAAACACTGTCAAATTCTGCACAACACATCATATGTGAGTCTAATTATGTAAAAGAAGATATTTTGAATTTTTTAAAAACAGAAGAGTCCATGGTTAGTGTCGTTCCATCTCCACCAGCAAAACTGTTTAGTGATTTTTATTTTTACAAGAATGAAGCCTCTAATGTAAAATTGAAATATTCCCTTCCAGATCAATATATTTTTTATCCAGCTCAATTATGGATGCATAAAAACCATATTAGGTTAATACATGCATTTTCTGAACTAATAAAAAAGAATCCAGAGTTGCATTTAGTAATAACTGGAGTGAAGGAAAATAACTATTGGCGTGTTATTGAAACTATCAAACTTTTGAATGTTGAAGATAAGGTGTTACATTTAGGCTATGTAGATAAGAATAACATGCCGTATATCTATAAGATGTCTAAATTACTCATTATGCCTTCATTATTTGAAAGTATCAGTATTCCTATATATGAGGCATTCTCTATAGGGGTTCCAGTTTGTTCTTCCAATGTGGTTGCTTTGCCTGAGCAAACAAATGGGGGGCTTTATTATTCAACCCAAAAGATACTAAAGATATTGAAAATAAAATTCAGAAAGTGTTAAGTGACTCATCCTTACAGGAAGAGTTGATTCGTCGTGGAAGGTTAGTTATTGATAATCTTGATAATAATAAGTATGCAGCTAGTATTATTAAAATTGCATTAAAATTTTTAAAATAACTTTAGCCATAAGGATATTGTTGACAAATGGAAAAAGGTGTTTGATGAAAAATAGATATCTAAATTTGAAAGGGCGAGGCTTAAGATTAGAAGCACGGATACGGCATTTTTAATGACTGATTTTTTACAAATTATTATTTTATCTAGAGATAGAGTTGATCTTATTCAAAATTCAATTGATTCAGCAATAGCTCAAAATGAACCTGGGCTAGACTACGAAATTATTATTTCTGATAATTCTGATAATGACGATGTAAATGAATTAATAAATAAATATTATTTAAAAAGCAATAAAATTAAATATATTAGAAGGGAGCCTCCGTTATCAGGAAATGCTCATTATGAGGTGGTTATTTCTGAACTAAATGCTAAATATGCAGTAATTTTTCATGATGACGATATTTTGCACCCTGATTATATTAAGCAAATAACTCCATTGATATTGAATGATTCTATCGCTGCAGTGGGTTGTAATGCACTGACGTTTAATAATAAAATTGGTGACGCTACAAAAAAAACGCATAACTTCAAAAGTATAAAAAAATTTGATAATAAGAAGGATTTTCTTCAACAATACCTTGTTGGTAATGGAGGGATAGCGCCTTTTCCAGGGTATATCTACAAGACTAAATTTATACAAAAAATACCATTTAAATCTCTTATATCAGGGAAGCATCTTGATGTTTCTTTACTAGCTTCATTGTTAGATTATGGAGCAATCGCTTGGATTCCAGAAGCTTTAATGTATTATAGAGTTCACTTGAAGGGAGATAGTGCTACTGAAGTTATTCCTCATAGACTTAAGTATCTAAGATATGCTTATTCAGAGGGAATTGATAGAGAATCAAAATCAGTTTTTTTGTCTAGATATTTGTGGTGGTTTAATTGGATAAGACAGCAAGGTTCATTTACTTCTAATATTTCAAAATGGAAATATAGAATTGTAACAAAATTTCTTATTTTCAGGTTTTTTAATGTTATTTCCACTTCTTACTTTTGGTTTAAAATTTTAAAAAAAATGAGTAATTAAAATGACGTCTGATTCTAATTCTGTATTAAGATAATATTTTTGTGGCATAAAAATTAATTAAACATGCACTTTATCCTGTTCAATTAGCTAGGAATTTTAGTGCAAAATGTTCTATACATTCCTGATTAATAAAGTATATGAAAAATATTAAAATTTCAAATAAACTTAAAGTAATTCATGTTATTACATCTCCATGTGGTGGTGGTGCAGAAACTCTAGTAAGAGAATTAACTCAACGAACAAATGCTTTGGGCGTTAACTGTAAAGCGGTATATTTTAATTATTCGTCAGAATGTGCAAAAAAAATCGAGTTTTTTGACTATGAACTGAATTTACATGTGAATTATCGAAATCCTTTTGCAATAATTAAATTAAGAAAATTGTTTAAGTCAGAATTATCGGAATTACCAGAATCTTCTAGTTTGGTTATTCATACCCATTTAACATGGCCAATGTTTTTTGTGCCCTTTGCAAGTTTAGGGCTTCCGGTGAAGTTGATTTTTACTGAGCATGCCACTTTTAATAGCCGGAGAAATTACTTTTTTTTAAAATATATTGAAAGAGTATTTTATGATCGATATGCCCATGTAATTACTATTACTGAAGGGGTTAAAGATAGTTTGCAAAATTGGATAGGCTTTAGTTTGTCTAATAAAATCTCTACTATTGTTAATGGCGCCCGTTTTTTTCCTATTAAAGATAGAAAGCCACTTGGCAAATGCATAAAATTTATTTCCGTTGGCTCCTTGATATCTAAAAAAGGTTTTGATAGAACAATTAAAGCGCTCTCTCAACTTGAGAATATTGATTGGCAATATGAAATTATAGGTGAAGGCACTTTAAGGCATGAGCTTGAAAAGTTAATTGCTTCGCTTGGTTTGCAAGATAAGGTTGTAATGTCTGGTTGGAGCTCCATGTTAGAAGGAAAATACCATAACGCTGATATTCTGCTTGTTCCCTCTAGATCTGAAGGGTTTGGTCTTGTAGCAATTGAAGCCATGTCAACTGGATTACCAGTAATAGCATCTGATATAGAGGGCCTGAATGAGGTTGTTTCTGATTCTATTGATTCCTGTTTTTTAGTCAAAAATGCAAATGAGATTAGTGAGTGGCTTAATAAAATTAAATTATGCATTAATGCTTTAGAAAATGATCAGGCTTATATTGCTCAAAAGTCTTATCAGCATTCTCAAAAATTTACTTTAGAAAAAATGACCAAGGACTATATTGATTTATACATGCAGGTTATTAAAGAATGAATACTTTCTTCTTGATTGGTGGCAATTCGGATTGGCAATCTGGGTTAGACCTTAAAAAAAGATTGCTTGGTGCTGGTACTCGATGAATTCTAAATTAACTTTATCACGATTACTGAAATCAACAAATCTTTTTTGGTTGTCAATTATTGTTATTGTAGTGCTAAAATTTTTACTCTTTACCTATTTAATTGTATTTTTCCCTGATGCTCATCTTGGTGGTGGAAGTGATGCTGATTATTACCATAGATATGCTATAAACTTTGGTAGTTTTGAGGTATCTGATGGCAGTAGTTTTTGGCCAGTATTGTTACGATTCTTTAGTGATTCTGGCTTATATAATCGAGATATATTTAGCCTAATTTTATTCGTAATGTCCATAACTTTATTACCTTATTTATTCTACAAGCTTGTAAAAGTTCAAGCCAATATAATTAAACCTGTTAGAGCTGGATCATTTCTTTTGATTATTTTTTATCCAACGTTGTTTTACTATTCATTAGATGTATATCGTGAAGTTTTTATGTTTGGTGTTTTATTGCTCTCTTTATTGGTTTACAAAAAAAGCCTTGAGGTTAATTTGCTAAGAAGTACCATCTATTTCCTTATTTTCTTGGGCTTGACTTTCTTCTTATATATGCTGCGGCCTTATTTGGGTGCTGCACTAGGCGTAACACCATTTGTTTATTTGATTTTTTCTAAAACTAAAAAGTATATTAAGTCATGGATATTTTTGTATTTTGGGATATTGGTTTTGGCTAAAGTTACCGGGGTGATTGACCCAATACTTGACTATAGAGCGGGGTTTCAATCTGGAGGCTCAACATTAGGTATTGGGTTGCTTGATAAAAATCCAATTATGTTTCTTGTTTATTACTTGTACAGTCTCTTTGGGCAGTTGTTTGGTTTATTTCTGGTAAATATTATTGCAGTACTAGTTTTTCTTCTTGAGTCTGTTCCATTTATTATAGCATTTATCTATTTACTTAAAAATATAAGATTTATGACTAGGTTTTCGAGTTTCTTACTGATATTTTTTATTATTTACACTACCGTTTGGGTATTAGGAAATGATAATTTAGGTACAGCAGTTCGTTTGCGAATACCAAGTTATTTTTCTATTTTTGCTTGTATGTTTATTGTGTATCAGATGAAAAGTAAGTTTAGCTTTAATAAAATTGTTTAGAGGAGTATGAAAATGCTTGAAGAAGATAGGCCCATAGTTTCAGTTGTAACCTCACTGTATGATGCTGAAAAATATATTGAAGAAACTGTAAAAAGCGTGATAAATCAAACTTATGAAAACTGGGAAATGATTATAGTTGATGATTGTTCTTCCGATTCGAGTAGAGATATAGTAAGAAAGTTTGAGCGTAAAGATAATCGAATCAAATTAATAGAATCTAAAACAAACTTTGGAGGTCCCTCAAGACCTAGGAATATAGGTCTAGAAAATGCAAAAGGTAAGTATATTGCTTTTTTAGATTCAGATGATGTTTGGTTAGCAAATAAATTAGAAAAACAGATAGAGTTTATGAAAGATAATGACTGTGATATTGTTTATGCAATGGCAAATATTATTGATAAAAATGGTAAACAGCAAGGTCCCTCAAAAGACTCTAGAGTCTTTAATAAATTAAAATATATAATGAATAATGAAAATATACTTTTTTATACTAATTATATTAATATAAACACTGTAATGATGAAAAATTCAAATAATATAAAATTTACAGAAGATAAAAATTTAATTGCGTTAGAGGACTGGTATTTTTGGATCGAGGCTCAAAAAAGTTTAAAAATAACATTTCAACAAAAAATACTTGTTAACTATAGGGTTCATAATAGTTCAATTTCACAGAGAGGGTTAGATTTAGGATATAGAAAAGGTTTATATATGCTCTCCTGTCTTTTATTAAATAATAATATTTCATTATTTCATTATTCAATGAGTAGTTTATTTAATATAGTAAGAATTATTGCTAAAAAATTTGGAGCTATCTAAACTTAAATAGATGATTGGATCTGCCTGAGTGATTTTGAATGATTGGCTATACTAATTTCAATTTAGAATGCTTATTTCTTTACTTTAAAATTACAGGCAACATATTTTATATACCAGCTATTGTAGATTGTCAATAAAAGGATGAGGCGACAAATATGACTATAATAATAGGCAAGAATAGTAATTTATCACATCATTTGATAGGTAAATTAAACAATTCAACAGCTATATCTTCAAGAGATATTATGTCTGATATAAATATATTATCTAAATATAAAGAGCAGGAGGTGAATTTAATATTTAATAATTTTCAGCCAGCAGTAAAACTAAATGAAATGCTTAATACTGAAGAATACATAATGAATTCTATTGGTGTAACCTCTAAAGTATTAAACTATTGCCTAGTTGCTAATATAAATATAAATAAAATTATATATACAAGCAGTAGTTCTGCGTATGGCAATAATATATTTTGCACTGAAACTGATGAAATTATGCCCTCGAGTTTGCATGCTTCTTTAAAAGTTGCAAATGAAAAGATGATTGAAAAATTTTGTGAAAACAACAAGATTAACTATACCATTGTAAGAATATTTAATATGTATGGAGGGTTTGATAAGTTCTCTATCATTAGTAAGCTTATTTCTGCGATAAGAGACAATAAAGAGATATCAATTGTAAATTATGGGAATTCTATAAGAGATTTCATACATATTGATGATGTAGTTGATGTGTATAAAAAACTTTTAGAGGTTGAGGGCATTAAACTTATAAACATTGGAACGGGAATAGGAACTTCTGTTAAGAGCATAATTGATTTTTTAAAACAAAACAATATCAATATCAAAATCAATAATATTTTTAGAGACGAATTAGAAACTTCAACTGCAAATATTAATCTCTTAAATGAACTTCTAAATAAAGAATCATTTTTAAGAATAGAGGATTATGTTAAAAAAGAGTTAAGCTTTTGAGGAAGATTCTCATACTTACAACAATACCTATGAGTTTAGCTACTTTACTTAAGGGCCAAGCTAAATATTTGAGTGAGTTTTATGAAGTTAAACTTGTTACATCTAACTCTCATATAAATTCTAGAATAACTGAGTTTGAAGGGGTGGAGGTTAAGACTGTAGACATGTCTAGAAAAATAACTCCTTTTCAGGACTTAAGGGCATTATATAAGCTTTACAAGTTTATCTTAAATGAAAATCCTGATATTGTTTATACATTTACTCCAAAAGCTGGTCTCCTTGGTATGATGGCTTCTTTTTTAGCCAGAGTGCCAGTAAGAATACATAATGTTGTAGGTATGCCATTGATGGAAGCTAATGGAAAAAAGCTTATTCTATTAAAGTTTACTGAGCGATTGACATATTTTTTTTCCACTAAGATTTTTTGTAATAGCTTTGGACTAAAAGAACATATTAATAGCAACTTAACTTCATTACCTATTACTGTAATAGGCCAAGGTTCAATTAATGGCGTCGATACAAAGTACTTTAAAAATAAATATAACAAAGAGGAGGAGCTTAAAATAAGAGGTGAATATAATATATTGAAAGATGACTTTGTTATAACATTTATTGGAAGAATTGTAAAAGATAAAGGGATAAATGAATTGGTAGAATCATTTATAAATCTTGTAAAAAAATACCCAAATTTAAAACTTTTGTTAGTGGGTGATTATGAAGAAGATTTAAATCCAATTAATAAAAAAAATAAGAAATTTATAGATGAATTTGAATCTATTATAACTGTAGGTTTTAAAAATGACATTAGAAAGTTTTTAGGGATTACAGATTTATTTACCCTCCCATCATACAGAGAAGGCTTACCAAATTCACTGCTTGAAGCTGGCAGTTTTGGTATACCTTTGCTTGCAACTGATATAAATGGATGTAATGAAATTATTGAAAATAATGAAACGGGCATACTTGTGAAAAAGAAAGATGTAAAGAGTTTAGAAGAAGGCATAGAAAAACTGATAGTTAATAAGAAACTTTATTCATATATACGAGATAATGTCAGAGATAGGATCATAAAGAAATATGATCAAAATTATTTTTGGAAAGAGTTAAAAAATGAATTTAAGAAAGTTCTTTGATATATGCCCTTATAATATTTTTGTATACGGTTAACCCTGCCAAAATAGTGGTTGATTTTGGGTGGTGCCATCCAACAGGTAAAGTTTGTTAGATATTGATCTAAAAATGTTTCAATAGTATTTTAATAGAAAGTGGTTATAAGATTTTATGGTTAATTTGGCCTTGGGCATGAAAAAATGAAGCGTATATTTGATCTAGTTACGATTTTCTTTGGGTTAATAATACTGCTGCCTGTAATAATGCTAACTGCATTAGTGCTAATAAGTAAGTTAGGACTGCCAATATTTTTCCAACAATCTCGTCCAGGTTTGAATGGAAAAATATTTAAAATGCTTAAATTTAGGACAATGACTAATGATTATGATAAAAATGGAAGGCTTCTATCTGACGAATCTAGGATGACTAAATTAGGTAAACTTTTAAGATCAACGAGTTTAGATGAGTTGCCTAGTTTATGGAATGTTTTAAAAGGTGATATGAGTTTAGTGGGACCTCGTCCATTATTGGTAGAATATTTGCCTTTATACTCTATTCAACAGGCTAGACGTCATGAAGTTAAGCCAGGAGTTACAGGTTGGGCACAGATTAATGGACGCAATACAATTAGTTGGGATGAAAAATTTAATTTAGATGTGTGGTATGTCGATAATCAATCAATTTGGCTAGATATTAAGATATTATGGCTTACAGTAAGAAAAGTGATTGCCGGTAATGGAATAAATCAAGCTAATCATGCTACAGTAGAACGCTTTAAGGGTAATAATGGAAATTGATAGGTTTTCTAATTGGAAGTATCCAGATATTGAAGATGGGAAGCCCACAAAATATAATTGGGTTGTGCAAAATATAGATGGTTTAGATTTAGGGTTCAAAACCGATATTGGTGCTTTTTCATACATTAATGCCAAATATGGAGTTGTAATTGAAGACGAGGTGCAGATTGGGTCACACTGCTCTATTTATTCGACATCTTCTATTGATAATTCCTATGGTAAGGTTGTATTAAAACATAATTGTCGGATAGGAAGTCATTCAACGATTCTTCCAGGTGTGTCCATTGGTGAAAACTCGATAATTGGTGCACACAGTTTGGTAAATAAAGATATTCCTGATAATGTTGTTGCTTTTGGCATCCCTGCTAAAGTGTTGCGTAAATTGAATAATGATAAATAATCAATTTTCTCCTTGGCCATCTTTTACCCAAGAGGAAGCTGATGCAGTTCAATCTGTTTTACTATCCAATAAAGTTAATTATTGGACTGGTAACGAGTGTCGTGAATTTGAAAAAGAGTTTGCGGCTTGGTCAGATGCTAAATATGCAGTAGCTCTTGGAAATGGCACTCTAGCTTTGGACGTTGCATTTAAAGCTTTGGACATTAGCATTGGCGATGAAGTGATTGTGACCTCGCGCACCTTTGTTGCCTCCATTTTCTCTATTGTAAACTCTGGGTTGGTGCCTATATTTGCTGATGTAGATTTAGATACTCAAAATATAACAGCAGAGTCTGTTCGATCCGTAATTACAAATAAAACTAAAGCAATAGTTTGTGTTCATTTGGCAGGCTGGCCATGTGAAATGGATGCAATAATGCAGATTGCTAGTGAATTTAATTTATATGTTATTGAAGATTGTTCACAAGCTCATGGAGCAAAATACAAAGGTACATCGGTTGGTTCAATTGGACATATTGGTTGCTGGAGTTTTTGTCAAGATAAAATAATGACTACTGGTGGTGAGGGCGGCATAGTTACTACTAATGATGAATCTTTTTGGCGCAAGATGTGGGCATATAAAGACCATGGTAAGAGTTATGAGGCTGTGTATGAACGAGAGCATCCCGAAGGATTTAAATGGTTACATGAGTCATTTGGAAGTAATTGGCGCATGACTGAAATGCAAGCAGCAATTGGTAGAATTCAGTTAAAAAGAATGTCAGACTGGCATACTAAGCGCCTTATTAACGCCAATAAAATATGGAATAACACTAAGAAGTGTAAAGGTTTACGTACACCAAGTATTCCTGATTATATTGAGCATGCTGCTTATAAATGTTATGTGTTTATTGAATTAAAAGAATTAAAAAATGGCTGGAGTCGTGATAAAATTATTACAGAGATAAGCGCATTAAGTGTGCCGTGTTATTCAGGGTCTTGTTCTGAGGTATATTTAGAGAAGGCTTTTAGTGATACTGCATTTAGGCCTAAAGAAAGACTGATCAATGCGAAAGAACTGGGGGAAACTTCTTTAGTGTTTTTAGTGCATCCAACTTTAGCTAAAGATGAAATCCAACAAACGCTCGATGCAATTTCATCTGTCATGAGTCTGGCTACTAAATAATTATAAAAATATTGTTAACAAGTAGGACTGGCTCTAATACCTGTATTGAATTAATCAAAGCTTACTATGTAATATTTAGGTATTTCATACGCATTCAAAAACCAAAGAATAAAAATGGACTATATCAAAAAACTTAAAAACTTATTAGACATTGAAACAAAACGCAAATTGATGTGGTTAGTGGTATTTTCAATCTTTATGTCAATAGTTGAAACAGTTGGTATTACAGCAATTATGCCATTTATTGATGTTGCAACAAATTTTGATAATATCAACAATAACCAATATTATAAATGGGTGTTTGATTTTTTTGACTTTAATAATAATGTAAATGGAAAAATTAATTTTTCTATTGTTTTCGGTTTGACTTTGATTGGGTTTTATATCTTTAGAGCCAGTGTGAATTTGTCATATGGATATGTTATGGCGAAATTTACAGAGACTATTTATGCAAAAGTAACAAAAAGATTATTTACAACATATTTATCAATGCCGTATCTACTATTTTCTAGAAAAAATAGTAGTTATCTAACTAAGGCAATTGTTACAGAGGCACAACTTATGGGTTTTATTGTGACTGCTGTATTGATGATGTTAACCGAAGTCTTTGTAATTATTTTCTTATATACGACAATGCTGATTGTCAGTTGGAAAATAACCCTTGTCTTTACGATTATTCTAGCAACTTTAGTATTGCTATTAACTATGTCTATTTCTAAAAGAGTAAAGTTAATTGGTGTAGAAAGAGCTCAAGTACAAGGAAAATATTTTGAAATAGTTAATCGACTATTTGGAAACTTTAAGCAAAGTAAGTTAAAAGATAAAGATAGAATAAATGCAGATAATAATGAATTTCAAATGACAGTAAATAGATATACACATATAAATTCTGTTAATGCTTTTTTAGGCATAATACCAAGGATAGTTTTAGAAACTATTGGCTTTTCTTTAGTTATTTGCCTATTATTACTTCTTTTATATTTAAACCAAAGAAATGTGAGCTATTTTTTACCTACTTTAAGTTTATTCGTATTGGCTTTGTATCGTTTATTGCCATCGGTCAATCGTATTGTCAATAGTTATAATGCAGTTTTATGGCACCATAAATCAATTGATATTATTACTGAAGAACTTAATACCTTAAAGGAGGATTTATCAGATAAAAGTATAGTATTTAAAGATAGAATTGAGCTAAAAAATGTTAATTTTTCTTACCAGGACAGATTAGTTTTAAGTGATATAAGCCTAACTATTAATAAAGGTGAAAAAATAGGAATTGTGGGTGCAAGCGGTACAGGAAAGAGCACTTTGATAGACTTAATTATTGGTATACATCAGTTAAATCAGGGTGAAATAACTATCGATGGCATGCCATTAAATAACACTAATTTACAAAACTGGCGCTCACAGATTGGCTATATTCCACAGCAAGTTTATTTGTTTGATGGTAGCATCGCAGAAAATGTTTGCTTTGGAAAAATGCTAGATAAAAGCTTATTGGAGAAAGTTCTAAAGCAAGCAAATATCTTTGATTTTCTTGAAACTAAGCAAGGTATTAATACTTTGGTTGGTGAGGGCGGTATTCAATTAAGTGGAGGTCAAAAGCAGCGAATTGCTATTGCAAGAGCATTTTACAGTGAGCCAGATGTCTTAGTTCTAGATGAAGCAACAAGCGCACTTGATGAAGAAACGGAAAAGAAAATAATGGATGAAATTTATCTTGCAGCTCAAAACAAGACTTTGATTATTATTGCGCATAGGCTGAGTACAATTAAATTATGTAGTAAAATTTACGAGATAAAAAATAACTCTACACTAGTGAGTATTAAATAAATATTTTTGAATCATTCATTTAGCTTGAAGGCTACTCTAGAGCCTTTTTCAACTCAGGGATATTTAGATATGCTATCCAGATCGGATTTAAAAGATGTAATGTCAATTTATAAATACTTAACGTTTGAGGGTTTGTAGCCATTAACTAGAAATTTATTAATTACTTTAAGTATGGATCATGACAAGTATAAATTCTTTATCTGCAAAAGATTTAGAGATGAACCAAACATGAACTCGCTATCCTCGTCTGCAACAATAAATTTATCATATCCATATTCAAGTAGAAAAAAAGAAAACTCTCCATTTTGTCTGAATCTTTGATACAGCAAAAATCAGGAGGCGCTTACTGAATGATTCTCAACAGACAGTTTATTTAAACTTTCAATTTTATGCTCCGATTCTTTACTCATAGGCAAAATTCCATCAGATGCCCAAAAATATAGGTTATGCCTTGAAGGGTAAATTGTTTCAAAAACAACTACATTGGTAAAATGAGGGTTAAAAAACCGAATTAAATCTTCCTTACTCTTAAATTCATATTCATGTTGATGAAGAGATTTAGAGCCATCTATTTTTTCAACTATTGTGTAGCCACTAACAATACCATCCTTTGCAAGTCTTATTTTTATGTCTTTCATTATCAAGTCTATTTCTGTCTCTGTAAAGTGCTCTATAGCAGCATCCCAAACTATATTTTCAAATAGACCTTGTGGCATTTGAGTTCGGATATCAGCCAACACAAAATCAATATTTTTCGCACTATTCTTCTTTTTTGCTGTCTTAATTGCCTTTAAATCGAAATCACATGCAATAACTTTTTGAGAGCGATGGCTATAGAAATTTTTGGCATTAAAACCGTCTCCGCACGATAATTCTAATACAGATCCTCCTTTAAGTGCAAGTCCACCAAAAACACCTCGTTCCAGCCACAATGGGTTTTTTGTCTTATCCCATTGATAATATAAATCAATATTATGGTCAAAAAACTCAGGACCAGGGGGAAGACCCCAATGAATAAACATCAGCCTCTTATGAGCATTTTTGACCCAAAGTGCAGCAATATAGCATTCAAACTCAGTTATGAATTCAAGTAAATTTTTCAAAAAAAATATTTTTTTAGAAAATATTAATAGAAGTTTTTTCATTGTTTTAATAGCCAAAAAAATATTATTGATAATATTATATCTTTGTTTACAAAGCCTTCCTCTAAAATATGCGATGTTTTAAGGAGATATTTGTAGTCAACCTTTGTAATATCCTACTTTAACCCCAATCTTTTTTATCTTTAAGATGATTAATGAGAACATAGATGAACTATTGTCGTTTAGTGTATTCTTTTTGATAAATGAGTTGGTTGGATTGGAATTACATTGTGAACTAAAAACATGGAATGACTTTTTCATTAAAGGGCCCCATCCAAATTCATTTGGTCACTGCTGAGTGATTTTTTGTATGTACATAAAAATGGTAGGATTGATTAGACTAATATGCGCAGTTATTTAAAAGAGATAATTTTCCTTCTAGGGAAGGATAAAAAAAGAACCCCATATTTATTAATTCTATTTTTTAGTGTGTCGATATTTGACGTTATTGGAATAAGTATTATAGGGCCATATGTCGCACTAGTATTAGATCCAACTGTGTCACAAGGATGGCTAGGTAATATCATTATCTTACTAGGCTTACCACAACAACAATCTGACTTGCTCATTATATTAGGGTTAATACTAATAGCCATATTTTTTATAAAAACAATATTGGCAGTTCTTGTGCATCGTAACATTGTCAGCTTTAGTCAGAATAAGATGGCTGATTTGCGCTCTAAGCTAATGCAAACATACCAAATTATGCCCTACTCAGAATATGTACAGCGTAACAGTTCTGAATATATCTATAACATTCAAACTCTTACTGGTCAATATAATGCACAAGTTTTACAGCCTGTCCTTTATATTGTGAGTAATGGCATACTCTCACTAGCATTATTGATTTTGTTAGCTTGGCAAGATATCTTAGCTTTGGCTCTGTTTGCAATCTTGTTAAGCACCGTTATTTTTGGATATGATAGATTATTAAGAAGTAAAATTAAAAAATATGGAAAAGAAGTCAATATCGCGTCCACAACTTTGGTGAAAGCAGTTCAAGAAGGAATGGAAGGGTTAAAAGAGATACGGATCTTAAATAAAGAAAATTTCTTCTACCAATTGGTAGATATTAATGCAAAAAAGTACGCTAAATATAATACATACTCTCAGGTAGCTGGCATAGTCCCAAGATACCTTTTAGAATTAACAATAGTAATCTTTGTAGTCTTGTTAATAATTATTACTATTTCTAAAGGTGGCACCATGGAAGCAATGTTTCCAACACTGGTAATGTTTGGTGTAGCAGCTATAAGGCTACTTCCAGCTGCAAGTATATTATCAAGCAGTTTAATTAATCTACGATATAAAAGAGATGCGGTATCACGTCTATATAAAGATCTAAAAATCCATCAGCAGATAACAACTGATAGTCAATTGTTAACTAAGTTTTATTCACCAGCCGATATTCAATTTACGCCGTTCAATAGACTTGAACTAAAAAAAATAAGTTTTAAATACTCAAAAGAGGTTGAGAAATCGCTAGATAATATATCTATGACTATAAAGTCTGGGGATTCAATCGGTTTGATTGGTACTTCTGGTTCTGGGAAGACAACCTTAGTAGATCTCATGTTAGGATTATTAGATTCACAAGAAGGAACGATAAAATATAATGAAAAATCATTTGAAAAATCATTGCAAGAGTGGCGCTCACAAATAGCATACCTTCCGCAAGATGTGTTTATTATTGATAGTACAATTAAGCGTAATATTGCACTAGGAGTCAATGATGAAAAAATTGATGAGGAAAGAGTTGATTTAGCATTGAAACAGTCACATCTTCTAGAATTTGTAAATCAACTACCACAAGGAAAGGAAACCTCTCTTGGGGAACGGGGAGTAAGACTCTCAGGTGGGCAACGCCAACGTATAGCCCTGGCAAGGGCTTTTTATCACGGTAGGAACGTATTAGTGATGGATGAGTCAACGAGCGCCTTGGACAACGATACAGAGCGAGAGGTTGTAGCAGAAGTAGGGAGATTAAAAGGTGAAATAACTATGATTGTAATTGCACACAGATTATCCACCTTACAGCATTGTGATCGTATATATGAATTGAAACAAGGGCGTATTGTCAATAGTGGAACGTATCAAGAGATTTTAGAAGACTTATTAGAAAAGAATAGAACAAAATGAAACCTATAAAATTACAAAGTTTGGAAAATATAATACATAAGAACGACAAGTATTCAAAAGCGAGCTCTTCCCTTTTTGAATACAATCTTCATGCTAAGCATGATTTACAGGGTTGGCGAAATTTGCTTATTGATAAAGCAAGTAGATTTGCAAATAAAACAACAACATTGGACCTAGGGTGCGGGCATGGAGATAAAACATATAGAATGTTGATGAAATCCGACATTGCAATAAAAAAAAGTTATCTTATTGATTTTTCTGAGGTTGCAACAAAAGTTTTTAAGGGTAAGTATATAGAAGAGAATGCTGTTATATATAATGATGATGCACTATTAGCATTAGAAAATATAAAAAATAAAGAGATCGATATAGTGCTACTATTTGGCTTTATTCATGAGGTGGAAGAACGAGGAAAGCTTATAAATATGTTAAAAGATAGGATGTCTGAGAACTGTTTAGTGTTATTTTCAGATAATTTATTATATTTTACTGCGGAAGAAATATTTAGTGACTTGAATAGGCTATGTCTTCCAGCAACTACTTTTAAAAAAGTTTTTAAGTTTGGAATGTTTCACATATATAAATCAAAATCTAACATTAATGGAAAATCTAAGTATGTTTTTTTTAGACATATTGGAAGGATGGATGAAGTTTTTGGTATTTTTGGTAAAAAACATAGAGAATTTTTCAAATTTAATATACAAAGGGAGATAAAGCAATGAATGTATTGTCATCTTTAAAAGCAAAGGTTAAGACTTTATTAAAGTTACATGGAGATACATATCATGAGCCTGATGCAAGAGACAAGTATTTAGAGACAATAGAGTTAAGTTATCTTTATAGCATGTTCAACTTATTCAATAGAGTACAGAAAGTACCAGGTCATATAGTTGAGGTAGGCGTTGGAGCAGGTAGAAATGCCATAGTACTTGGGAAGTTATTAAAGTTTACGTCACAACATTCAAATGCAAAGTATTTTGGATTTGATACTTTTGAAAGTTATACCAAACTAGACTTGAAAGAAAATGATGGACTTAGTTCAACTAGATGGAAAGATAATAGCATTGAATTTGTAAAAAATAGAATAGATAATCATGGACTTAACAAAATTTGTGAATTTATTGTTGGTGATATAAGACGCTCACTTCCTGAATTTATTAAAGAGTCACATGCTAGGCATGGTGGTGATTCGCTTTATTGCAGATTGGTATATATTGATACTTCATCATATACCCCGTCAAAAGTGTCTTTGGAGGCTTTATACGAACTAGTTGTCCCTGGAGGTATTATAGCTATTGATCAGCGTAAACAAGGTGGAGAGTGGAAGGCGTTAGTTGAATTTTGTGAAGAGGCTGGTTGTAAATTAGTTGCAGGAGATAATTATAATGATGTGCCTGCTTATATCTTAAAAGAGTAATTTTAAGGAGTCAAAATATGGGAGTAATAAGAAATAATAAAGATGCTGGAGATGGCATTAAAGTAGAGGAAGGCTCTTGGTCGTTTGAGGGCAATGTAGCAAAAACATTTGATAGTCACATTTCTAATTCAGTACCATTTTATAAAGAATGCCATAGTCTTATTGGTGACTTGTCTCATTTTTTTATAAATAATGAGTCTGTATGTTACGACATTGGGTGCTCAACTGGCTCATTAATAAACAAATTATCATTATCATGTAATTCGAAATACACAAAATTTATTGGAATTGATGTTGTTGAAGAAATGATTGATTTTGCAAATTCTGAAAATAATCAGGACAATTGCGAATTTGTTTGCAAAGATGTCTTTGAATATGATCTTGAAAAGTCCGACTTAATAATAATGTACTACACACTTCAATTTATTAAGCCGTCGTTAAGACAGGCTCTTGTGGACAAGCTTTATGAATCTTTAAATTGGGGTGGAGCTCTTCTATTATTTGAAAAGGTGAGAGCTCCTGATGCAAGGTTTCAAGATATGACAACTTCACTATATAGCGACTATAAAATTAAACGTGGATATTCAAGCGAAGAAATTTTAAACAAGACTAGAAGCTTGAAAGGTATTCTAGAGCCTTTTTCAACTCAGGGAAATTTAGATATGCTATCCAGATCTGGTTTTAAAGATGTAATGTCAATTTATAAATACGTAACATTTGAAGGGTTTATAGCCATTAAGTAGAATTTTATTGTTTTAATTTGACTAGACTAAGAGTGAGATATGTTAAAAAACAATGAATAAAAATCTATGAAAAAAAATTTAGACTTAATCACACTTCATTCGATAAATGTTCCTGGTGCTCTCGATACTCTTGATAGATATGGTATTTGTGTATTAAAAAACTACGTGTCTTCGTCTGACATTTCAAATTTGCTTATCGAACATGAAAGAAGTTTTAATCTTGAAAACTGTGATGGAATTTATAGCACTGAAAAACACCCAAACAATAAATATGGCTTAGTTTCTAGAGGGAAAATAAATAAATTTAATGATAAACTTAGTACAGTAAGATCGATTTTTTCATCTGATTTTATAAAAGATATTTCTGATAGTTATTTTGGTTCAAAATCATCAGTGTGTGACGATATTTTTTTTACTCATGAAAAAGAGTCAAATGTTCCAATTTTGCCGTGGCATTTTGACAGGCAGCAGTCTTTAAAATTTTATATCAATCTAGTGAATGTTAATAAAACTAATGGGGCATTTGAATATGATATTGGCTCTCATAGGGAAGGACATTTTCGCGCTAATTTTTACATTTTATCTGGAGTAAAAGTAGGGGACATTCCCAATGATATCCCAGATAATGAGCTACATAACCCAACAACAATTATAGCAGATGCTGGTGACTTAATTATTTTTGATCCAGATGGATTTCATAGGGGTGGTATTATTATGGAGGGTCAACAAAGAAAAGTAATAAGAGGGCAATCACACCCGATTCCAAATAGAGGATATACAGCAAGATTTTTCGATACTCACTGGTGGCTTCAAAGCCCTTTAAATTTAATGAAGTTTTTAAAAAATAGTGCAATAAGAAATATTCCGAATAAAAGACTAACAAGAGCAAATACAAGAGGATGATTTATATTAATGCTAGCCATGTTAAAGGATTGATATCTTTGGTAATGTATAAAAAATTTATGATAAGTTTAATAATGATGCTGAACTAGTTTTATGGGGCGCAGACAATACTATGCGGGAGTTCTTGTATGTTAATCACTCAATATGGGGCATAATAATAGAGTACACATCAGAAGACATAAGCAGCTTGTTATTAATTCCATCTCCTAAAAAGGTAATTATAGGTAGAAGTGTAAAAAACATGGATTCAGATAAAGACACCGTATTTATGTCTAAATTAAACACTTTATTGTTAATGCATGCCAAGTATTATAATAAATCTTTACAAACTGATATCGTTACTATGGGACACTTTAAGTGGGTTGTAGGATTTTTTGTTGCAACGATAGTGGGAAAATAACGATTGTTACAATAATAAATACTTCAAGTTTTCAGATGGCAAGCTACTTTACGAAGAGCGGATATAAATTTAATAGATATCATTTTTAGGAGAAAATTTTGTACTATATTAGAGATATAGATAATTATCAAGTTTATTCAGATACAAAGCTTACTGAGATTGTAGAGTTGCAGAAAATAAACGAAATTAAATTTCTTTGTGTGATAAATTCTATGAATTGCATTATTGGCATTATTTCACTTGGTGATATTGTGAATGCATTAGCCAAAAACGGTTCTGTAAAAAATATTACAGCAGAAGGCGTAATGAATAGTAAATTTGCCTATGCAAAGAAACATGACAAGAAAAATACCTTAATCCATCTTTTGGAGAAGTATAAATTTGTTCCTGTCTTGGACAGTAATAAAAAAATCAAATTAATAATGGCGGGCGACCCTTTAAAGCGTGAGTTTAAAATTGGTAATCACCAAATTAAAAATCAAGAAGATTATATTCTAATCGCAGAAATTGGTAATAACCATAATGGAAGTTTAAAAAAGGCTTTTGAATTAATTAGACATGCTAAAAGTAGCGGAGCAGATATTGCTAAATTTCAGATGCGAGATTTAGATAGCCTTTATGGGGATAATTCTATTTCACATGATCTTTCAACTGAATATGTAATCAATCTTTTGAAAAAAATGTCGCTTACTAATAACGAGATGTGCCAATGTTTCGATTATTGTAAAGAGATTGGTATTACGCCACTTTGTACTCCGTTTGATTTAGTTAGTCTTGATACATTAGAAAAATATGGCTTAGATGGGTATAAAGTGGCTTCTGCTGATTTGACGAATCATGAATTACTGACTGCATTAGTAGAGACTAAAAAACCATTAATTGTCTCAACTGGCATGTCTAGTGACGAAGATATTGATGCTGCAATTTCATTATTAGAGGAAAACTATGTGAATTACGCACTTTGTCATGCAAACTCTACTTATCCTGTGCCATTTTCAGATGTACATCTAAACTACATTGATAATCTAAAAAGAAGAACAAATTCTGTAATTGGTTATTCAGGACATGAAAGGGGGTGGCACATTCCGCTAGCAGCATTTACTAAGGGCGCACAGATTATTGAAAAACACTTTACATTGGATAAGAGTTTAGAAGGTAATGACCATAAAGTTAGTCTACTGCCTGGTGAGCTATCTGATTTAAATCAATGCCTTTCTGATTTATCTCAAGCATTAGGTATTGGCTATAAAAGACAGCTCACTCAAGGTGAAGCAACTAACAAGGTTGCCCTAGCTAAGTCACTTTTTTGTGTTAACCCTATCAAGCAAGGGGAATTAATTTTAGAGTCAAATATTGTTGTCATGTCACCAGGAAATGGTTTGAGTCCTCGTCATAGAAAAGCACTAATTGGCAGACCGTCTAATCGTGATATAGAGTCAGGGCAGCCATTCTACTCAATAGATTTAGAGGTTGAGCAAAAAATAGAAAAGATTAATCCACCGAAATATTTTAAATGGTGTATTCCTGTTAGGCATAGGGATGTTTATAGATTGTATGAAATATTTAACCCTCCAGCAATAGAATTTCATTTATCCTTCAAGGATTTGTTAATAGATGATAAAAAAATATTAACCAGGCCTTTGGGGTGTGAAGTAATTATCCATGCGCCAGAGCAGTTTGATGGTGACTTTGTTATTGACCTATTTTCTGACGACAATAATATAGTTGAACAATCTATAAAATTACTTAATATGGTTTTTATTAAAGCAAGAAAAATTTCTAGTCTTATAGGGTATGAGGATAAACCCAAGATTATCATCAACTGTGGGGGACATACAACAGATGGTTTTTTAAGTGATATAGATGTCAAAAGGATGATTAATAATTTTGCAACTAATATTGAAAAGTTAGATTTTTCTGGTTGCAGGTTTCTCGCACAAACTATGCCACCCTATCCATGGCACTTTGGAGGGCAATCTTTTCACAATCAGTTTACCAGCGCAGAGAATATTAATGCTATCTTAAATAGCACGAAAGCTAAAATTGAAATATGCCTAGATACATCCCATAGTTATATGTGGTGTAATCATACTTCTGAAAATTTTAATCGATTTATAGATGAAATTTCATGCCATGTGACACATATTCATATTTCAGATGCATCAGGTGAAGCTGAAGAAGGCTTACAAATTGGTAGAGGGGATATAAATTTTGTACATATGTTAGA
Organism: Candidatus Pseudothioglobus sp. Uisw_041; assembly: GCF_048087625.1. NCBI lineage: Bacteria > Pseudomonadati > Pseudomonadota > Gammaproteobacteria > Pseudothioglobaceae (SeqCode) > Pseudothioglobus (SeqCode) > Candidatus Pseudothioglobus sp. Uisw_041. The sequence goes on from NZ_CP159805.1 coordinate 339,948, forward strand.
TTCATTAAAAAGCTTAAAAAATAATGCTACACTTTTGCCAGAGGTATGGCAAGGGCATGATAATTTTGGAGCAGGATTTAAAATTGCACTAGAAAAATTAAATGAACTTCATTATTAAAAAATATCAATAGTTTTTTTGGAAGTTAGAGGATATTTATTGATATTAAATTATACAATAATATGACTATAAGCGAAAAAATGGCAAACAAAATTCCTGGATTAACAGTAAGTATTCCTTTATTTTTTAATGAAAATGAATCAATTGATTACAAAACATTAACTAAATATATTGAGGATCTTGGGACGCAAAAATATATTGCCGCCATATATAGCATGGCATACAATACTCGCTACAGAATGTTGAGCGAACAAGAGGTTCTAGAGGTTAATATTGAGATTCTGAGATTAGCTAAAGAAAATAATTTAGTATGCTATGTTGGACATCCTTATATTTTTAATAGACAAAGATTAGAGGACTATTTAGAGAGTATTTCTAAATATAATCCTGCAGGCATCTCAATGCTTTATCCTGAAAGGTATTACGGAATAGATGAGCCAATTATTGATTTTTTAAAGTTACCGGAAAAGTTCGGTTTAAAGTCTGTGCTTCATGAAATGAAACTGGTATCAGGGTTTGACGGCTCCCTTATTAATTGGCCTGCAGATTTGTTACGTAAAGCTATTCGATTAGATTCAGTAATTGGGGTGAAAGAAGATTCTAAAGATGAAAACATTACTCAAATTGTTTTACAAGAGTGCAAGAAAAAAGGTTCAGTATGCATTCTTGCTGGTGGGGGTAAGCTGCAAGCGTTAAAATATATAGACAAAGGGTTAAACACTTGGCTTAATGGCTCAACTATTTTTTGCCCAAAAATTATAGATAAGATATATCCTGCAATTATGAAAAATAATGATAGAGAAATCTCCTTTTATATTGAAAACATAGAGAAGCCTTTTTTTGATGAAATTGTGAAAATTTTTGGGTGGCATTTAGCACACAAAGCGGCGTTACAGTTTTTTGGCTATGGAATGAGGTATGAGAGATTCCCTCATCCAATAATGCCTTTAGATTCGTATAATAAAATTTCTGATACTTTAAAAAATATCCAAAATAGTATTAAAAAATTATGATTGATGTTCGTAATTTGCAATCCTTATTATGTTTCAGTTATAGATCTTTTATTGAAAAACTAAACAATAAGCTATAAAGGGTATAAAAAAATATTTATATTATGAATAAAATTAAATATACTGCATTTGTACCAGCAAGATCTGGCTCTAAAAGATTACCAGGCAAAAATATTAAATTATTAGCTGGAAAACCATTGGTTGTTTGGACCCTTGAGGCTTTTATTAACTCTAGCAAGGTTGGTGAAGTTATTTTTTCAACTGATTCTATGGAATACTGGCAAATAGTAAAAGAATATATTAAATCAGATAAGCTTATTTTAGATTTTAGGAGCTCAGAGGAGGCTGGAGATTCAGTCAAGATATTTGATTATCTTAAAAATGAAAATAAGAAAATATTTGACAATAGGGATGGTGTTTTTATTTTGGCATTACCAACAGCGCCTTTTCGAACAACAGCTCATATTAATGAGGCAATAGATTTATACGAAACCCTAGGGAAGCCAGTTTTCTCAGCAGTACAATATGGTTTTTCCATTTCATTTGCATTTACACAAAGTGATAATAATTGGCAAGCTGTATTTGAGGATAGTCCAATGATAACAGGCAATACTCGTAGTCAAGATCAGGCTGAAATTTATCATCCAAACGGCGCTATTTATCTACGGCCTATTAATGATTTAAGATCAAATGAATTAACAACTTTGTATGAAGGTGCAATCCCATACATAATGAGTGATATTGATTCAGCTGATATCGATAACGAGATAGACTTTATGGTAGCTGCAGCTGTTATAAAAAGTAAAAAAACAATCAATTAGCTACTAAGGGTATTTAAATTGAAGACTTCTGATGCATTTAAATTAATTGTCCAGGTAGAGAATTTGGTTAATATTGACGTATTTACATGGAAAGGTTTTAACACCTGGCCAATCGTTAGGCAAATATTATGGTTTGAGTTAACAAATGGTTCTTTAAATAATAAACTAGATACCCAGAAAACTTTTCTAGAAGTTCTTGTAAAGATTACAAGGCTAGTATCAACTATGTATTATTCATTCAGAAGGGAACAAGTAAGCACAAATAATACAAAAATATTTATCTCCCGTCCAACTTATTTACAGGAATTACATTCTGGGAAGTATTTTGATAGAATAGTAGATCCAATTATTGAGTCGTTAGATGTAAATGAAAAAATAACCAAATATTACGTTTCAAAGCCATCAAAAGAGAAAGAGTTGATGTATGAGTCTTTGGTTATGCGCCAAAGTATTTCTATTAACGTTCCAACTCTCACTATTGAACAAAAAAAAGTCATACATCAAATCGAGCATGTATCAGGTATTAATGAATTAGAGTTGCAACAAAGGTATAAAATTTTTTTAGGTTCATTTATTAGGTGGTTTATTTCAGCAAAAAGAATTTTATCAAAACAGAAAAAATTAAAAGAGATATATTTATCGAGCTGGTATTTTCCAGATATGATGGGAATTTGTGCCGCTGCAAGCGAGCTAGGTATTAAAACAATAGATGTGCAACATGGCAAGCAAGGAAAATATCAAGCCATGTATAGTGGTTGGACAAAAATTACTGAAAGCGGCTATGCCTTAATGCCAAATAATTTTTGGTGCTGGGGTCAGCCAAGTTGTGACCATATTCTTGCATCATCTGCAGGAAGAAAAAACCACACTCCATTCATTGGGGGCTATCCTTGGATAGATTACTATAAGAAAAAAATAATTCCAACTACTTCTTATATTCATAACAAAATGGTCAACGTACTTCTAACAATGCAACCCCCACAGGGCGAGAATAAAGTGAGAATCCCAGATTTTATTATTGACTTCATGTCATCTAGACAGATGATAGATGTTCATTTTACTTTTAGACTCCACCCAAATGATATTGTGGGAAGAGATTATTGTGAACATAAATTAAAGTTAATTAGTCAAGATTTATACTCATTAGATTTTGGCAATAAAAATTTGTATGATGTTTTTATGGTTTCAACAGCCCATATAACTGCATATAGCTCATGCTGTTATGAGGCAGCAATATTTAATGTACCAACATTATTGTTTGGTAAGGAGTCAAGAGATATTTATGAAGATGAGATAAGGGACGGCTTCTTTAAATGGACTGATGGAAATGTGCCTGATTTAAGTACATGGATAAGTAATTTAAAAGATAATAATGTAAGCTGCAGTAATTACATTAAAACAACTAATTAAATGATTAATTTAGCACCAATAGTTTTATTTGTCTATAACCGTCCAGACCATACAGTGAAAACAATAAAAGCTTTACAGAAAAATGAGTTAGCAAGTGAAAGTGAACTTTTTATATATAGTGATGAAGCAAAAAATGACGATGCTCAGATAGCTGTTGATAAGGTGCGAAAGTATATAAATAAGATAGACGGATTTAAAAAAGTTACAGTCATTAAAAGAGAAACAAACTGGGGACTTTCAAGATCGATAATTAATGGCGTTACAGACGTAATTAATAAATATAAAAAGATAATTGTTCTTGAAGATGATCTGGTTACTAGTTTTTACTTTTTGAGGTTTATGAATGAAAGTTTAGATATGTATGAAAAAGATAATCAGGTTGCATCTATACATGGCTATATCTACCCAATAGAAAACTTGCCTGATAATTTTTTTATAAGAGGTGCTGATTGTTGGGGGTGGGGAACATGGAAAAATAAGTGGGATATTTTTGAACCTGATGGACAAAAACTTTTGAACGAATTAACTGCTAAAAACTTATTAAAAGAAGCTGACTTTAATAATAGTTTTGGTTTTATAAAAATGTTAAAAGGTCAAATAAATGGTAAGAACGACTCTTGGGCCGTTAGATGGAATATGAGTGCATTTTTAAAAAATATGGTTACTTTATATCCAGGGAAAAGCTATGTACAAAATATTGGATTCGATTCTCAGGGCACACACTCTACAGAAACTGATGTTTTTAATGCAAATTTAAACACAGAGTTTATTCTAGAAAGAATAGAAACTAATGAAAATCTTGAGGCAAGAAAAAAATTTGAATTATTTTTTAAAAAAATAAAACCTTCTGTGCTTAGAAGAATAACATTAAAAATATTATTTACTTATGAAAAATTTTATTAAATCATTAATTCCCCCAATTGCACTAAAAACTTTGCAAAAAATCAGATTCTATAGATATGGCTGGAAAGGTGATTATGCCACTTGGCAGGACGCTGAAAACGACTCTATTGGATACGATAGTGAAAAAATACTTCAAAAAGTAAAAACATCAATGCTAAAGGTGAAGAGTGGCGAGGCAGCATATGAGAGAGATGGTGTAATATTTGATGAAATCCAATATTCTTGGCAACTTCTTTCAGGACTTATGTTTGCAAGTAGCGTGGGAAAAGGTGCGCTCAAGGTTCTTGATTTTGGAGGAAGTTTGGGAACTAGCTATTATCAAAATAAATTTTTTTTAGATAAACTTGATGATGTGTCCTGGAGCATCGTTGAGCAGAAACACTTTGTAGATACTGGAAAAAAATATTTTGAAGACGATAAGCTGAAATTCTTTTATGATGTGAGTGAATGTATAAGGCAAGAAAACCCAAATGTATTACTGCTTTCGAGTGTTCTTATGTACATAGAGAAGCCTTATGAATTGCTAGATACCCTATTAGAATATGATTTTAAATATATATTAATAGATAAAACTCAGTTTAGCAAAAGCAATGAAAGAATAACACTTCAAATTGTTCCGCCAAGCATTTATAAGGGGAGCTATCCTTGTAGGTCTTTTAAGGAAGCAACTTTAAAGGAGTATTTTATAAAACATCAGTATAGTATATTAGAGGATTTTCATTCTTATGATGATCACGATGAATTTGAATTTAAGGGAATGATTATAGAGAAGGTCAATAATCAGAATGTATAACTATTACACACTTTTCGATAGTAGCTACTTAACTCGTGGCTTACCATGTACGAAACGCTCAAAAAATATCAGTAGTAATATCTTCGTACGATTAATACAAAAAAATGCTTAAAAGATTAAAAAAAATATACAAGCAAGAGCAGTTTAATCCAAAAATACTTGGATTAGTTGTTAATCCGTTTTATTTTGCAAGAAAAGGTTTGTATAAAAATATATCAGAATTAACTCCCAATCTAAAGGGTAAGCTACTTGATGTTGGCTGCGGTACCAAGGCTTATCAATGTATGTGCAACGTAGAGAAATATATTGGATTGGAGATAGATAATGAAGATAATAGAAGTCATAGTTCTGCAGATATTTTTTATGATGGTAAGGTAATACCTTTTGAAGATAAAATTTTTGACAGTATTTTATCAACCCAAGTGTTTGAGCATGTATTTAACCCAAATGATTTTTTAAAAGAGATAAATAGAGTTACAAAAATAGGGGGAATGTTTCTTTTAACAGTTCCATTTGTTTGGGATGAACATTCACAGCCTTATGACTATGCTAGATATTCATCTTTTGGGTTGGAGCATATTTTAAATAACAATGGCTTTAAAATAGTACATTTTAAAAAAAGTGTAAATGATTTTAGTATTATTTTTCAATTAATTAATGCTTACGTAGTGAAAACCCTGGTAACAAAGAATTCATATTTAAATCTACTTATAGCGTTATTATTGATTGCACCATTTAATATTATCGGATTGTTTTTTTCAAAAATATTACCAAAAAATAATGATTTATATTTGGATAATATTGTTTTAGCAAAAAAAAATAAAGATGTATAGCTACTGCACTTTATTTGATAGCAACTATTTAACTCGTGGTTTGGCTATGTATGAATCGCTTAAAAAATATAGTGATAATTTTCATCTTTATATTTTTGCATTCGATGAAAAAAGTGATGAAATGTTAAGAAAATTATTTTTAGAGCATGTCACTATCATATCACTTTCGAAGTTTGAAGACGAAGAGCTCTTAAACGTCAAGGGTGATAGATCTATAGCCGAATACTGTTGGACATGCACACCTTCTATTATTAAATACTCCATAGAGAATTATGGGCTAGATAACTGTACTTATGTCGATGCAGATATATACTTTTTTAGTAACCCATCTGTACTCATTGATGAAATGGGAGGCAAGTCTATACTGATTACGGAGCATAGGTTTACACCTAAGTATGATGCAACTAAGGCAAGTGGTAAGTATTGTGTACAGTTTATGACATTTAAAGATGATGTAAATGGAATGCTAGCTTTAAATTGGTGGCGTGAAGCATGTCTTGACTGGTGTTACGCTAAATTTGAAGATGGGAAAATTGGAGATCAGGGGTATCTAAATGATTGGATGACAAGATTTGAAGGAGTTCATGAGCTGCAGAATTTGGGTGGTGGTGTTGCGCCTTGGAATGTGCAACAATATGATTTAAGTGATAAATCTTTTGGACTTGTGTTCTATCATTTTCAAGGCTATAGAATGTGGAGTGGTAATAAAATCGCTTTGAGCGTTTATAAGCTTAGTGATAATGACATTAATCTACTATATAGACCATATACAAAACACCTTGATCGAATAACACAAGATTTACTTAAATTTGACAATGTTAGTGATTACAATGGAATTGCAAAAAAGAGGTTTAGTTATTTAAGGGTATTTGTAAGGTGGCTGTACTTTAAGAGTAAGGGTTTTGAAAGTACTGTTGTTAGTAAAAAGTATTTATTAAAGGGCTGAGAATGGCATATATTATTGATTTACCAACATTTTCAGATGAGCGGGGTAGTTTGACAGTTATCGAAAATTTACTTCCATTTGATGTAAAAAGATTTTATTATATTTATAATGCCGTGGTGAAGAGAGGTGGGCATCGACATAAGAAAAATATGCAAGCTTTGATATGTTTAAGTGGCAGTTGTGAAGTATATGTAAACATCAGAGGTGATGAAGAAATTTTTTTGCTAAATGTCCCTGATAAATGCTTAATATTGAATCCTGAAGATTGGCATATTATGGACAAATTTTCTGAGAGTGCAACACTCCTAGTTTTTGCCTCTGAGTTTTATAATTCTGATGATTATATTGACGAGCCATATTGATGATTGAGTATGAAAATCTCAAGAAAGTAAACGAGAAATTATTTGATAAATATAATAATTGCTTTAATGAATTTATTGAGAGTGGTTGGTATATATTAGGCGGACAAGTTGATAAGTTTGAAAGTGAGTTTTCAAGGTTTATTGGTACAAATCATTGTATTGGTGTAGCATCAGGATTAGATGCTTTAATACTGGCAATTGATGCATTTGATTTCCCTTGTGGCAGCGAGATAATCGTTCCATCTAATTCTTACATAGCAGCTATTTTAGCAATTGTTCGGAATGGTTATACACCTATATTAGTAGAGCCAGATATTGCGACATATAATATTGATCCAAGTTTGATAGAAGATAAAATCACAGAAGATACAGTGGCTATATTGGTAGTACATCTTTATGGAAAGTCTTGTGAGATGGATAGAATCAGTCAAATTGCTAGTATGTTCGGCTTGGAGGTTATTGAGGATTGTGCACAGGCTCATGGTGCGGAGTTTAAAAGTCAAAAGGTTGGTAGCTTTGGTGTAGGTTGTTTTAGTTTCTACCCAACAAAGAATTTAGGAGCTTTAGGCGATGCTGGTGCTATTACTTGTAATAATCAACAGTATAGCAATAAGATAAAGTCTTTGAGAAATTATGGAAGCTCAAAAAAATATTATAATAATGACTTGGGATATAATTCAAGATTGGATGAAATACAAGCTGGATTTTTGTCTAAAAAGTTAGAAATTTTGGACGACATTACAGCCCATAAAAGAGAATTGGCAAGGACTTACTTTAATAACTTGGATGATAGGTTTATCAAGCCTATTGTTAACGAGAATTATTTTGATGTTTATCATATATTTAATATACGACATCAGCAAAGAGATGAGTTAAAAGAGTATCTATTAGAGAACGGTATAAAAACAGAAATACACTATCCTATTCCACCGCATAAACAGAAGGCAATGGATGGCATGTTTTTGGATAAGTACCCTATAAGTGAAGAGATTCATGCTACAACATTAAGTCTTCCTATATCTTATTTCCATACAAAAAAAGATATACTAAAGGTCTGTGAGATTGCAAACAGTTGGATAGCACGTATATTATGAAAGGAATAATTTTAGCTGGAGGCTCAGGCAACTATCTCTATGATGACGGGCATGAAAGAACATTACTCTATGTTGCATTAAAAGATAGAAACTAGGATTGTCATGAAATACTTTTTCAATACAATGTTCATCTTACTAGTTAAATTTGGTATAAATCCAATTTCTATGTGGAGGTTTTTTTTGGGGTTGCCATTTTTTGTTAAGGATGCTTTTGTGTTTTACTGGCAGAAGCGAGAGAGTAATGAAAAACAACATTTTTCTTTTGGTTTATTATTTCCAATTTTAGATGAGAGATTCAAGTCAAGCGGTTCTGCTAGTGGGCATTATTTTCATCAAGATTTGTTGGTGGCTCGTAGGATTTATGAAAACAAACCTGATGTTCATTTGGATATAGGTTCGAGAGTTGATGGCTTTGTGGCACATGTTGCTTCATTTAGAAAAATCGAAGTTTTAGATGTTCGACCAATAGGACAAAAAGTTCAGAATATTACTTTTAAAAGAGCAGATTTAATGCAGCTTGATGACAGTATGTCAGAGTATTGTGATTCATTATCTTGCTTACATGCTTTGGAGCATTTTGGGTTAGGTAGATACAATGATCCAGTCAACTATGATGGCTATCTTGATGGCTTAAATAGTATATATCAGATCTTAAAAGCAGGCGGTAAGTTTTATCTTTCAGTTCCAATTGGAAAACAGAGGGTTGAGTTTAATGCACATAGGGTTTTTTCAGTAGAGTATTTGTTAGGGTTGTTTGATGATAAATATACTGTTGATTATTTTTCTTATGTTGATGATAGTGGTGATTTACACACAAATATTGCGTTAGGAAAAGTAGATATAAGTGAAAGTTTTGGGTGTAGTTATGGTTGTGGTATTTTTGAAATGACCAAAATATAATAAATTTAGATGATAATAGTCAATATTGTTGGTGGGCTTGGCAATCAAATGTTCCAATATGCATTTGGGTATGCTATGTCAAAGGAAAATAATACAAAGATCAAGCTTGATATTCGTGGTTTTGATGCTTATAGCCTTCGTACCTATGAATTAGACTTATTTAATATTGAAGAAAATCTAGAGCTTCAATCGACATATAGTTTTCTTTTGAATCAGCTTAATGGTAAAAATAATTCCCCCCTAAGTAAGGCTTCTCGTAAGGTGTTAAGAAGGTTGTTAAGATTTACTAAATTTTATTACCAAGAGAATAAAGATTATACTTTTGATGAAGGTGTTTTTAATATAAAAATAGATACTTATTTTCATGGATATTGGCAAAATGAAAAGTATTTTAAGAAATATCGTAAAGAGCTTTTAGAGGTGTTTACGTTAAAGAATATTCATTCTAAAACTATAGAATACCAGCAACAAATTATCAAAAGTGATGCAGTAAGTTTGCATATTAGGCGCGGTGACTATGTAACTGATGCTTTCACAAATAGTGTTCATGGAGCTTGTGATATAGAATATTACAAGAGGGCAGTAGCGGAAGTTCTAATAAGTAAAAAACAGGCGCACTTTTTTATTTTTAGTGATGATTTGGATTGGACGAAAGGTAATCTCGATTTTATTGAAAATAAAACATTTGTAAGACTTGAATCTAATATTTCAGATCACGAGGAGATGTATTTAATGAGCCAATGTAAGTATAATATTATTGCAAATAGTTCATTTAGTTGGTGGGGTGCTTGGCTTAATCAGAATTCAGATAAAAAGGTAATTGCACCAAAAAAATGGTTCAAGGAAGGCAAGCTTAATTCAAAGAATATTATTCCTAATTCATGGATGCGATTATGAGTAATTCAAAAATTTTTAGAAGTAATATCTTTGTTCGATTAATACAAAAAAAATGCTTAAAAGATTAAAAAAACTATGCACGCTAGAGCAGTTTAATCCAAAGATAATTGGATTAGTCCTTAATCCATTTTATTTTGCAAGAAAAAGTTTGTGGGTAAATACCCTTATCAACTTTAAAATAACTCATTTAAACTGACTGATATACTGTGTTAAATAAAATCATTAATTTGTCACGGCGTATCAAGCAGCTTGTTTTAGTTTTTATTGATTCTTTGCTTCTTGTGTTAGTTCTTTTGATATCGTTTTCGATTCGTCTCGGACACCTTTACTTTCCAAGTGGTGATTTGATTTGGCTAATATTTGGTGCGCCTGTTATTGCCATTCCTATCTTTGCTAACTTTGGGCTGTATCGAACAATTATTCGTTATATTGGCCTTAAGGCCCTATGGATGGTTGTTCAGGCGTCAACGTTATATGCCTTGATTTGGAGTGTGCTTGGGGTTTTAGTTGCGATTGAGGGCTTACCACGTTCAGTTATATTAATAAATTGGCTATTGATCATGATAGCTATAGCTGGTTCGCGGATGTTCGGGCGCTGGCTTCTCTCAGAGACTCACTATAGAACAAATATTGCAGAGACCAGTAATGTAATGATATATGGTGCTGGCTCCGCTGGCAGGCAGTTGTCGATTGCCTTAACACAGTCGACTGAGTACAATCCAGTGGCTTTTATTGATGACAACAGTGAACTGCAACGTCAATCCATTAATGGCATTATTATTATCTCTAGGGGTGACTTAGATCAACTGATTGAGAAAAAAAATGTCACTGAAGTGTTGATAGCGATTCCGTCATTGAGTCGCATTAAGCGTAATGAGGTTATCAATTTTTTGGAATATTATCCGGTACTTGTTCGCTCATTGCCAGGTGTGGCAGAGTTAGCGCAGGGTAAGTTTAGAATTTCTAATCTAAGGGATGTGAGCATTATAGACTTGCTAGGCCGTGATTCTGTTACTGCCAACAAGGAGTTATTGAGTAAAAATATTACTAATAAAGTGGTAATGGTAACTGGAGCTGGGGGCTCTATCGGTTCTGAGCTTAGTCGGCAGATATTGGTTTTAAAGCCAAAAGTGTTGCTACTGTTTGAGCAGAGTGAGTTCGGCCTGTACAGAGTTAATCAAGAACTCATAAATGTTGGTATGCCCAATGTTGAGATATTGCCAATGTTGGGCTCTGTTACCAACAGAAAACGCTTAAATCATATCATGCAGCGCTTAGATGTAAATACAATTTATCATGCGGCAGCTTACAAGCATGTGCCGATGGTTGAGTCGAATAATGCCGAAGGGGTGAGTAATAATATTTTTGGCACCCTTACTTGTGCCCAGGTTGCAATTGAGAATGGGGTTGAGGCTTTTGTATCGATTTCTACTGACAAAGCCGTGCGACCAACCAACACCATGGGGGCAACAAAGCGCGTGGCTGAGATGGTATTGCAGGCCCTGGCAGGGCAACACAGAACTCGCTTTAGCATGGTAAGATTCGGCAATGTTTTGGATTCCAGTGGATCGGTGGTGCCGCTGTTCAAAGAACAGATTAAAAGGGGTGGGCCGATTACAGTGACCGACCCTGAAATTTTGCGTTATTTCATGAGCATACCCGAGGCTGTTGAGCTAGTTATTCAGGCAGGTGCTATGAGCAAGGGGGGAGATATGTTTGTACTTAATATGGGTGAACCTGTGCGCATTGTTGATCTGGCTAGAAAGATGGTTCGTTTAAGCGGCCTAGAGATTAAGGATAAGCTTCACCCGGATGGCGATATTGAGATTCAATTCACCGGACTAAGGCCAGGTGAAAAGCTTTATGAGGAGCTGCTGATTGGTGAAAATGTTTTTGAAACCGATAATCCAATGATCATGCGCGCAGAGGAAGAGATGATGGTGTGGGATGATTTAAAGTTAATTATTGATGAGTTGGAAAAGGCTGTTGATAACAACGATCAGAATATGCTGCGGCAGTTATTAATAAAAGCTGTGCCGAGTTTTAAGCCACAATGTGATATTACTGATATTTTATATAACGATTAAGCGCTGGACGATAAGAGATTTCCAAAGCTAGGGTTGAGCATTTTCTTTAGTTGTTATACTGCACTTGCCATTTTTTTTTGTTTAAGGCTTAGATCAGATCCTGTTGCTTGGCAAAGTAATTTGTAGCCTCTACAAAGCCCTTAATTCCTCCGCAATCATAGCGCGTTCCTTTAAACTTATAGGCAATCACCTTGCCTTTTTTAGCTTGAGTGAGAAGTGCATCGGTGATTTGAATCTCACCGCCTTTGCTCGGCTTCGTATTTCTAAGAATATCAAAAATATCTGGCGTTAGTATGTAACGTCCAATAATTGCCATGTTGGTTGGGGCATCTTTTGACTCAGGTTTTTCGACCATATTCGTTACACGAAATGTATCCTCCATCTCATTGACTAAGTTACCAGCGATAATTCCATATTTGCTAGTTTGATCCATTGGGATTTCTTCAATGGCCACGATTGAACATTTATGTTGGTTGTATACTTCAATCAATTGCGAAATAACTCCACTTTCATCGTCATCATTCACGCACAGATCATCTGCAAGAATTACAGCAAAGGGCTCATCACCAATTAGAGGCTCACTAGTTAGTATAGCGTGACCTAGCCCAAGCATTTCTTGTTGGCGAACATAAGTAAAAGTAGATTTTTTTAGAATTTCTTTTATTTCTGTTAAATAGTGTTCTTTTGGAGTTCCTTGAAGTTGTGATTCTAATTCAAATGAGTTGTCGAAGTGATCTTCTATTGCACGTTTACCTCTACCAGTCACTATAGCCATATTGTTGATCCCAGCTGATAAAGCTTCCTCCACTCCATATTGAAGTAGTGGTTTTGTAAGAATGGGTAACATTTCTTTAGGAACTGCTTTTGTAGCTGGTAAAAATCGAGTTCCATATCCTGCAGCAGGAAAAAGACATTTATTAATCAATTTAATTACCTATTGTTTCAAAAATTCAATTATAACTAAACTAAGTGATAGTAATAGAATGACTAGTAATATTTAATATGATTTATAAATATATACGATGATGATGTTTTTATATAATATATTCAATAGTCTTTTTCTTAGGTTAAAATAAACAATAGTAATTCTTAAAACCATCTAAATCCTAACTTTTATGTTAAGAATTAAAGTTTCTGCAGCTAGTCAGCCTAATAATTTATATCTTAGACACACCCCTGGAATGAGTGGTATTTGGGGAGATTGCGAGTTTTTTATTAATACTGATGTTGAAGAGTGTGATTGGTGGTTTGTATTGCATGGCTCGGGACTAGCTAATACTGAAGAATGCTTATGTGATCCAAATCATATAGTTTATGTCTCCATGGAGCCAAATGAGACAATTAGCTCAGTTTCAAATAAATTTATGGATCAATTTTCACATTTGGTAATTTGTGATCGCCATATCAAACATCCAAATATAACATACATGAATTGGCTTACTTGGTGGGTAGGAATATCTGTGAAAATAGGTAAAGGCCATCATTTTTCTAAAAATTATAAATATAATTATGATGATTTTAGTAATATGAAGCCATTTACTAAAGAAAATAAGGTGTCAGTTGTTTATTCACCTAGAAATGTTTCAAGTGGACATCAAAAAAGAATTAATTTTTTAGATAAATTAATTAGCTCCTCTATTTCAAAATATATAGACGTTTATGGCGTTGGCTATAAGCCAATTTCTGATAAATGGGATGCTATAGCTAGATACAAATATCATTTAGTAATAGAAAATACCAGATCTAAAGATTATTGGTCAGAAAAATTAGCTGATGCCTATATTGGTTTTGCTCTTCCAATATATTTCGGATGCGAAAATATCCATGATTACTTTTCAAAAGATTCGATAATACTAATTGATATTGATGATTATGATAAGTCAATTGCATCAATAAAAAATGCAATTGAAGGGTGTCTTTACGATACAAAAATTGATTCAATCAAAGATGCTAGAAATATGGTTTTAAATAAATATAATATATTTCAATTGATGGCAAACATGGCTGTCACTAAATCAAATAAAGCTAAAAAAGTCAAGCTCTATACAAATTATTATTTTAAAGATAATTGGTTAAAGAAGATTGCAAGATATTCTCTGAATTTTTTTAAAAATATAAGGAAATCTTAAAATAAAAAAAAGCATCATTCAATTAATAAATGCGAGAATTTTTTTGGATAAATGATGGTGCTCCGTCACATTTTATATCATTGCCAACTTTAATCGATCCTCCTCCATACTCTTGCTTTTTGCGATAAGCAGACAAACATATTTTAACGCCGGTAATTGCTGCCTCATTAACCTCTATTTCAGAACTATCTTTAGAAACTATGCCAAAGAGTGCTTCATTCAATACTAGACTACTAATTTGTACTTTAGCTCCTTCACCTGCAGACACTCCTTTATCCCCACAATAAGCAAGTTGAGCTTCTTGAAATCTATAGAGGCCAGAAGAAACATCTAAGCAATCATTTCCTGCATTTGTAACTTGTATTTTTTCAAATGCTAATTGTGAAAAATCTGCATCAATAGCATCAGATTTTGCATCAACAACAATCAAGTTATTAAGGCTGCCAGTCGATCTTACAAAATGAACTGCATCTTCACATTTTGATTCGCTCAATTGAATTGTCATGTTTATCAAATTTATATCATTAAAAGTGATACACCCAGTCAATCCAAACTCGGATGATCTATCACCTTCTTGTTTAATATAACCAAGATTAGCATCTTCATCAATAACCAATATCCAATTTTTAAGTGTTCCTCCAGATATCTTTATTTGAGCTGTTTGGTCGTTAAATTCTAGACGTCTAATAAATATACTTTTATTCACCTTATCTATTTTTGGTTCTAGATTCGAAGTATGCTCCAGAACTGCCCCACTAAAACCTATATTAACGGAATTTTTTTCTAATGGATTGAAGTACATTTTATTTTTTGCTACTATATCAAAACCATGAATGAACAGCCCATCATTAAGGTTTTGTGGGTGAAATGGATAATCTTTAGAGAAAAATGAACCATCTACTTTTTCTAACGCACATTCAAAGTAATCATTATTAATTAAACACGTTTTCAACTCACTTTCATTATGTTTCCAAGAAACTTCGATCTTTCGACCAATTTTTTTAGCAGCTTTTTTGAGGTAACTATCCCCATTAAACTCCTCAAGCAGTTTTTTATGTTCCTTGTAGCTACTTGCTATGCTTACATTTTCTAAAAAAATAACAGCATCATTAATAAGTTTGATGATTTCATTATCTTTAAAACTTACGCCACGATCTTTCAGCAATGATGACAGCTCTTTTATGTTTATTTTTTTTAAATTATTCGATACAAAGTCTTTTTGGATTTTTGTAAATTTAAAATTAACATCGACAGGATGGCGGGCATTATGATGCCCATCATAGTATATTGGGAAGAATTCACGAGATA
Source organism: Candidatus Pseudothioglobus sp. Uisw_041 (assembly GCF_048087625.1). NCBI lineage: Bacteria > Pseudomonadati > Pseudomonadota > Gammaproteobacteria > Pseudothioglobaceae (SeqCode) > Pseudothioglobus (SeqCode) > Candidatus Pseudothioglobus sp. Uisw_041. The sequence continues at coordinate 355,559 of NZ_CP159805.1, forward strand.
TAAGATCATAGATAATTCGATGATCATCTCGACTTAATCCATCCGCATTTTTTAGAGCAAAATTAAGTAAATGAAAATGTATGAATCTATTTTGACTATTGCTTGGCAAGAAATCTATCGTTAAAGCAGGGTCAGAGTAATCAATTAAGGACAACCTATTTGTTTTTAAATAAACTGGACTAATTAGATCTAACATGTCTCTAGCAATTCTATTAACATTTTCACTTTTAATAAGCTTAGTGTTGACGATTTTTGGATTTGCAAGCTCGTAGTACCCTTCATCACCTTCAATAATAAATCCGTCATGAAAGTCATTGGTTTCAAGTAGTGATTTTGAAATATCTTCTTGAAATAATGCTTGAAACATTTCACCTCCAATTTGCACATTAACCATTGCAGTTTTAGGCGCCATAAATCCCATTTTTTTGTGTATGAGTGCGATTAGTATTTCATACTTAAACGCCCGTGAACGTGGTACTAGAAGTTTAAATTTAGTAATATTATGAATCCTTCCATTTTTTAGTTTAATTTTGATAGAGTGTTTAATTGCTCCACCTCTTCCCATGTGATCATGCATATCTCCAGTCAGTCTATATTCCCCAATAAGCTTGCATTGAGAGTTATTGAATTGCACTTCAACTTTTCGGTATTTTGACCATCCTCTGTTAGTCAGATTGCTTACGCCTTCGACCTCTCTGAATTTCTTTAAGATACTCTTATAGAATTTTTCTTCATTCAAATTTAATTTTATTACTTTAACCTGTTCTAGCCATCTATTTGAATTTAAGTCTTCATAAATCTCCTCACATTCTGGTTCGATATTTGGAACGACAGTCAATATTTTCTGAAATTCATCATCAGATAGGAGTTGACTTTCCAAAAATATCTCTTGGGCACTTACTGCTATTGGAGCAATCAAAAACAAAATTAAAAAGCCATAAATAAGTAAAATTACTTTATTAATTGATTTAATCACAATCCCTGTCTTATTAGTTTCTATCAAAGCACAACAAGCCACGTGAGTACTTTGAAAACCTTGATGTAGGTTGTGAAATAATGCTTTTGATATAATCATCACCATAGTTAATAGGTGATTTCACCTCCATGACGTCCTCATTGTCCCTAGCAACAATATTAGTCTTATACTTAAGAGATTTGTAAGAAATATTTCGATCAAAAGTAATGCGCAATGATTTAAAACTGAAATAATGTCGCTCATAACTTACTATCAAGGATGGCTTTAAAATACCATAAGAACTATCAAAATACCGAGTCTTTAGTACAGCATCAAGATGTTGTAATTTAGGCTTTTTTTGTACAGATTTAAAGCGCCCTTCAATAGACGAAATTTTGGTTTCTTTTGTGAAATCTTGCCTATTATCATACCATCTAATACGTATTTTTTTTCTTGGCAAAACACCTTCTTCTGATTCCTGGAAGAGCGATAGACTTTCATTGTCAAAATAACAACTGTTAACAACTCTACATGGATATAACTCTTCCATACCAAGAGTTATTAACTGATCTTGTAGTTGTGCCATATCACTATGAGAAAGTCGAAACTTATTTTCTTTTCTAAAGCTCATTAGTTATATTAGGAAAATTAAAAGTTCCATATTTTACTAATCCATAATAAGTAATTATTAAATAGTCTTTAAAATGCTAAAGAATTAAAACCTAAAATTTAACTTATTTAGAAAGTTGATAGCTAATAATATCATTATTATCTTTAAAACTTTTTTGGATATTTAATAAATCGCTAAATTTATGTGCAGTTAAAATATATTCAACATTTTCTTCTGAAACACGTTTAAGCGTGAGATGTTCATTGTGCTCTAGAATAGCGAGAGTTTTTGTAGACGTTATTTCAAGAGTACTTAAGGCATTTCCTTCTATGAACGACGTTGTAAAAAATGGCTTTCGAAATATCATAAGTGACAGATAATAACAAAAGACAAGGGCTATCGTAGCAAGAATAATGGAGCCAGCTAAAAAGAAAAGCCATTTAATGCTAACTGACGCAGCAATACCCATCGTAATTGCACCAAAGTAAACTGAAAGCTCAAATGGAGAGCGAACTGGATGTCGAAATCGAACAATCGAGAGAGCTCCAACCATACCAAGTGAAAGTGCAATATTACCAGCAATCACATTAGTTATAACGTAAGTTAAAATTGGCAGCAATACCAAAGTGGCTGTGTGTGCAGTAGTTGTAATCCATCGCTGCCCAAGTAATTGAAGTGCAAGTCTTATTGCTATTGACATTAAAATCAATAGTAAAATTTCTGTTAACTTTTCGCCTTGTTGTAGCAGTATGTCATTCATATGTGTCAAAAATTATACTGATTTTTCAATCATACGATAATTAATATACTATTAATATATAAAAGAGAAATAATAATTTATAATTACTCAATATCTGATCAAGCTTTATCAATATTAATGAGATGTCTTAATGAATGATATGATAAATTGGGATAGATGGATTTTGTTGACGCGACTTGTGGAGATTTTAATCCCCAAACATAATGCACCCAATGAAATTAATTGTATTAATTGAAATGGTATTTAAGATTTTATTATTCAAAATTTTTAAGAATTAATGGGTAAATTATGAAAGCAGTTATATTAGCAGGTGGTCTTGGTACTCGCTTAAGTGAAGAAACAACTTTTAAGCCAAAACCGATGATTGAAATTGGTGGTAAACCAGTTTTATGGCATATTATGAAAATGTATTCTTCACATGGTATTAATGACTTTGTAATTTGCTGTGGCTATAAAGGCTATGTTATTAAAGAATATTTTGCAAACTATTTTCTGCACCAATCAGATGTAACCTTTGAAATGAAAAGTAATTCTATGGAAGTTCATCATAAGCGTGCAGAACCTTGGACAGTTACTTTAATTGATACAGGTGAAAAATCAATGACTGGAGGTAGATTGCTTAGAGTTTCTGAATATATAAAAAATGAAGAGGCTTTTTGCTTCACTTATGGTGATGGTGTTTCAGATATTGACATAACAAAATTGATTAAATTTCATAAAGCTCATGGTAAGGATGCAACACTTACTGCAACATATTCTCCAGCAAGGTTTGGTGCTTTAGAAATACAAGATAATAAAATAATGAAGTTTACTGAAAAACCCATAGGCGATGGCGCCTTAATCAATGGTGGTTTTTTTGTACTTTCTCCAAATGTTTTAGACCGCATTTCAGGAGATGATTGTATATGGGAGCAAGCGCCATTAAAAAGTCTATCAACTGATCTTAGTCTTATGGCATTTAAACATGAAGGTTTTTGGCAACCAATGGACACACAAAGGGATATGGCATATTTACAGGAATTATGGGATAAAGATGAAGCACCATGGAAAACCTGGTAGATCAGAATGGTTGATAAAGAATTCTGGAATGGTAAGAGAGTATTTTTAACTGGGCATACAGGATTTAAAGGAAGCTGGCTCTCTATTTGGCTAAATCACTTAGGATCCTCTGTTAAGGGCTTCGCATTAAATCCTCCCACATCACCATCTCTATACGAAACTGCAAAAATAGATAGTCTAGTTGATTCAAAAATTGGAGATATAAGAGACCAAGAGCTGCTGCATAAAAGTATGGTGAGTTTTAATCCTGATATTTTAATCCATATGGCCGCTCAGCCATTAGTTAGACTCTCTTATGATGAGCCAATTGAGACTTATGAAGTAAATATAATAGGTACTGCTAAAGTACTAGAAGTTGCCCGCTATTGCTCAAATTTAAAAGCTATTATTAATATTACATCAGATAAATGCTATGAAAATGTAGGGTTTGACAAAAGTTATAGTGAAACTGATCCTATGGGCGGTTTTGATCCTTATAGTTCCAGTAAAGGGTGTGCAGAATTAGTTGCATCATCATACAGACGTTCTTTTTTGAATGATGCAGGGATTGGGATTGCGTCAGTCCGTTCGGGAAATGTAATTGGTGGAGGTGATTGGGCTGCTGATAGACTAATTCCAGACATCTTAAGGTCTTTTGAATTAAATAAATCAGTTGTAATTCGAAACCCTAATGCTACACGCCCATGGCAGCATGTTCTTGAGCCACTATCAGGTTATCTTTTGCTTGCACAGAAATTATATGATGACAAGGCATATTCAGAAGGCTGGAACTTTGGTCCTGATGAGAAAGATATAAAGCCAGTTAACTGGATTTTAGATAAAATGATTTTAAACTGGCCAAATTCAAGCTGGAGTTTGGACGATAATGTGAATCCTCATGAGGCTAGTTTTTTAAAATTAAATATATCTAAAGCTTCGGAACTCCTGGGCTGGACTCCAACTTGGGATTTACAAATGACGCTGGGAAACATAATTCGATGGCATAAACTCTGGCTGGATGATGCTGATATGCAAAAAGTATGTATTAACGAAATTGATAATTTTACTAAGGATATGAATAAATGAAGAATGATACTGGTGATTTAGAACAAATCTCTTATGCAAAAACTGTTTATGGCCAGGAAGAAATTAATGCTGTAGTTAAGTGTTTGTCCGAATCAACCCAGTTTGGTAATTACTCTAGGCAGTTTGAGCGAAAGATTGCTGATCTATTTAATAAGAAGCATTGTCTATATGTTAACTCTGGATCTTCTGCGCTCTTTATTGGAGTAGAGGCGTTTAGCTTTTCCAAAGGTGGAGAAGTTATAACTCCTGCACTGACTTTTTCTACATCCATTGGATGTTTGGTTAAAAATGATTTAATTCCTGTTTTCGTTGATGTTGAGCCATTAACTTACTGTATAGATGTTAGTCAAATTGAAGCGCAAATTACTGAAAAAACTGTGGCTATTTTAGCGCCAAATTTGATGGGTAATCTTTGTGATTGGCCTGCAATTAGGGAAATAGCGGATAGATTCAATTTAATAGTCATTGAGGACTCTGCTGACACCCTTGGAGCAACAATAAATGGTCAAGGATCTGGCTTCTATTCTGATATGTCAATAACTAGTTTTTATGGTTCTCACATAATTAACTGCGCTGGTAATGGTGGAGCTTTAGCGATTAATGATGAAAAAGCTATGGAAAAAGCAAAGTTATTGAGATCTTGGGGTCGAAGTTCTTCATTGTTCGATGAAAAAAGTGAAGCTATTGAAAATAGGTTCAATGTTGATCTTGATGGCATTGATTATGATGCTAAGTTTGTTTTTGAGACTGTTGGTTATAATCTTGAAGGTAATGAGCTTGGTGCATCTTTTGGGATGGTTCAGCTTGAAAAGTTGGATCAAAATATTACTTCACGACAAGCCAACTTTGAAAGGCAGTGTAAGTTTTTTGATAACTACCCTGACTATTTTTCAAATCCTCAAGAGATTCGAAGTTGTAATACAGCCTGGTTGGCTTTCCCCATTCTTATTAAAGATGATGCGCCATTTACTCGTAAGGAATTCCAAATTTTCTTAGAAAAGAGGAATATTCAAACTAGAGTCGTTTTCACTGGCAACATCTTAAGACAGCCAATGTGTCAGAATATCTCCAAAAAGGTTTTGGAGGAGGGCTATCCAAATGCAGATAGAGTTATGGCTAGAGGTGTTTTACTTCCATTACATCATGGTATGACAGAATCTATGTTTAACCGTTTACACGCTACTATTGATAGGTTTATTGAGCAATATGACTAGTTAATGATATTAAGTAAACTAAATGCCACATTAAGAAGCAACGGCATGGTAGAAACTTTAAAAATAATAATGAAATATCCATTTCATTTGTGGAAGATAAAAAACTTTGAAAAGCTTTTAGGAACTATGAGTAATCCAGAAGATAAATTTACCTGGATTTATAAAAATAATTATTGGGGCATTGATGAGAGTTTAAGTGGACCAGGCTCAACATTAGAATATACTGAAAATCTCCGCCTAGAACTTCCTAAGCTCTTAAAGGATTTTAATATCTCTAGTATTCTTGATCTTCCGTGCGGTGATTTTAATTGGATGAAAATTTTAATGCCAACATTAAATGTGAATTATATTGGAGGAGATATAGTTCAAGATTTGGTTGATTCAAATAATTCAAACTATAAGAATGATTCAATTGAATTTATTAAATTAAATTTAACGAAGGATAGCTTGCCTTATTCAGATTTAATGATTTGTAGGGATTGTTTATTCCACTTATCATTCGAAGATATTCAGAAATTTTTGATGAATTATGTGGATTCAAAAATACCTTACTTACTAACTACAACCCATAAAAATAATAACAATTTTCAAAATACAGATATTCAAACTGGGGACCATAGAAGTATTGACTTATTTCTTCATCCATTTAATTTTCCAAAAACACCACTAGTGAGGATAGATGACTTTTTATTGCCAGAGCCAGAAAGGGAAATGTGTCTTTTTAGTAGAGAACAAATACTATCAGTAATAAAGTAATTTAAAATATCATTTACTTATGAAAATAAGGTTGTTTATTTGAAGTTTTATATTATTGATTGGATTAATAATCGGGGCATAGTTGCATCGGTTATAATTTAAAAATATTTTTTTATCATTTTTTTATTTTTTAGATGTTTCGTCTTTTTCCATATATGTGGTTATGATTTTAAGTAGAACCCCTTTTAGAGTTAGTTTTGTTGGTGGTGGTAGTGATTTGCCTTTTTACTTTCAAAAACATGGTGGTGCAGTCATTAGCACCACAATCAATAAATATATGTATATTACTCTTCATCAAAGGTTTGATAAGGGTTATAGAGTTTGTTATTCAACGACTGAAGATTGTGAGTCTGTAGATTTAATCAAACATGATATTGTTAGAGAATTAATAAAAAAAAGTGGAATTGTTGATAGTCTTGAAGTTACATCTATTGCTGATATACCAGCTGGAAGTGGATTAGGCTCCTCTAGCAGCTATACTGTTGGATTGGTAAGTGTTTTAAGAGCCTATAACCATAAATTGGCATTAAAAAATGAACTGGCAGAGATTGCATGTGATTTAGAAATAAATATCTTAAGAAAGCCGATTGGAAGACAAGATCAATATGCGGCTTCTTATGGAGGTCTTAATCTTATAGAGTTTAAAAAAAATAATCAAGTTTCTGTATCACCAATAGTAATGGAGAAAGGTCATCTTAAGGAAATGGAAAGTAGGTTTTTAATGTTTTATACAGGTGAAAAGAGGTCAGCAGACGATATATTAAGTGAGCAGGCTTCAAATCTTGAAAAAAATCAGTCTTACATTGATTCTACAACTAAGCTTGTTAAGTTGACTTATGAATTATTTGATCAATTAAATAATAATAACATTAATAATATAGGCAATATACTGGACCAAGGTTGGCAAATCAAAAAAAGTTTGGCTAATGGTATAACAAATGACTATGTTAATAGCCTTTATGATAGAGCTATGAATGCAGGGGCTGATGGTGGGAAGTTACTTGGTGCAGGAAAGTCAGGGTTTATTTTGCTTTATGCCAATAAAAAATATCATGCATCCATTAGGAATGCATTAAAATTGCGCGAACTAGTCTTTAGTTTTGAAAATCAAGGCTCTTCTATTATCTACAATCAAAATTAATATTATGAAAATAATTAACCCACAGGATTACATTGCTAATTATATTAAGGCCCAAAGTGAGGTTGATTATAGTGAAGTTGTTAATGCCGTTGAGTTAATTAGAAAAACATGGATTGCAGGCCATAAAATAATTGCATTTGGAAATGGTGGTAGTGCTTTAAATGTCCAACACTTTATGAATGATTGGGTAAAAAGCTCTTTTGTTAATAAAAATATCCCCTTTAATGGAGTTAGTCTTGTTGATAATGTGGGTTTGTTATCAGCATATGCGAATGATTTTTCTTACGAGGAGGTTTTTCTAATGCAATTAAAAGCAATCCTTGCTCCTGGTGATATTATCATTGCCGTATCAGGAAGTGGAAGCTCTGAAAATGTTATAAAAGCAGTTGAGTTTGCGAATGAAAGAAAAAATAAGGTAATATCGTTAACTGGATTCAATGGAGGGTCTTTAATAAAGTTATCCAACTTTGCTGTTCATTTTCCTTTGAATGATATGCAAATGACTGAGGATTTTCATTTACAATTTGGCCATATTGTGATGAAAAGTCTTTTTGAGTAATAGAGGTCTTTTTTTTAAGTATTTTGATGTGAGGTTTCAATAAATTTTTCAATTTTTAGTACCCTAAGTAATTGCATTGGGTTCTTTGCATGATAGGTTGGAAGGATATTTATTTTACTTTTTCCTATATATATACTTTTGCATTTTGCATTTCTCGCACACTGAATATCAGTTTCTGAATCTCCTATAAATATTGATTCTTTTAGATCTATTAAATAATCCCTGGCAATCTTTAAAATCATTTCTGGTTTAGGTTTTCTACAACTACAGTTATCACTCGCTAAATGTGTACAACTATAGATTTTTTTAATGTAAATATTACGTGACTCTAAATGGTTTAAAATTTTTTGATTTATTGTGTTAAGTTCTTTTTTTAACATCAAGCCTTTTCCAACTCCCTGTTGATTTGTAATGATAAAGATTGGAATATTTTTTTTTAGCTTACTAAATATTTCAATATTTTCTTCTAAATAATCAACTTCAATCAATTTTGTAATATATTCATGAGGAGGCATACATTTGTTAATGACACCATCTCTGTCTAATATAATTGCTTTCATAATACTTTATAATTAAATTTATGATTAAAAAATGTATATTACTAGCTGCAGGTCGAGGAACTAGGTTGCAACCAATTACTAATTCTACTCCTAAATGTCTTGTAAAAATAAAGGGAAGACCTTTACTTGAGTATTGGTTAGTGCTTCTAGAAAAACATGGAATTAAAGAAGTCTTAATAAATACTCACCATCTTCATCAGCAAGTTTCAGATTATATAGATTCAATTACCACTTCTATTAACATTACAATATCTTATGAGGAAAATTTACTAGGGAGTTATAGTACATTAGTAAAAAACAAAGCATATTATAAAGACCAAGAAAGTGTTCTTATTGCAAATGCAGATAATTTAACCAACGTTAATTTATCAAATCTCTTTGAATTTCACTATTCTAATTCTTTTGGTGCAACGCTAGCTTTAATTAAAGCTAAAAATCCAACTGAAGTTGGAGTTGTAGAAATAGACTCTAATAATAAAATTGTAAGCTATGCAGAAAAGCCAAGTTACCCGAAGTCTAATTTATCAAATGCTGGGATATATATTTTTGATACAGCATTATTAAGTAAGTTTGAAAAAAATGCTCTTTTGCAAGATATAGGGTACAATCTTTTGCCCAGAATAGTTGGGTTTTCTGGTGGGTATGTTTTAAATGAGTTATTAATAGATGTCGGCTCTCACTTATCACTTGATATAGCGAATAAATTACAATATGACCCCATTGTAAAAATTTGAATCTTAATGCATTTTTTGAATAAAATTTTTAATAAAATAAAAACTATATAGGCTAACAATATGGCTAATAAAGCCCCAGTTGTATTAATCATATTCAATAGGCCTGACCTTTTAAAAAAAACTTTCGAGAAGGTACGACAATATCAGCCTAAAGAATTGTTTATTATTGCTGATGGGCCTCGTACAGACCACCCTGGTGAAGCTGAGAAATGTATTGAAACTAGAAATGTTGTATCTAATATAGACTGGGAATGTAAGGTCTACCAAAACTATAGTGCTGATAATATGACGAGCGCTAAAAGAGTTCGTACTGGGTTAAGTTGGGTTTTTAAAAAGGTAGATCGTGCAATTATTCTTGAAGATGATTGTGTTGCAAATTCTGATTTTTTTGATTATTGTTCAACTTTACTTGAATTGTATAAAAATGAAGAAAAAGTATGGACAATTACAGGTGATAATTTTCAATCTGGTAGGAAAAGAGGTTCTGCAAGTTATTATTTTTCAAAGTACTTCCATGGTTGGGGGTGGGCAACGTGGGCAAGATGTTGGAATATCGCAATTGATGAAAATCTTTCATTTTGGCCATCTTTAAAAAGCTCAAAGGATTGGGAAATGATGCATCCCAATAAAAATGAGAGGAAATATTGGGGTGATATCTATGAGGATATGTATAACGGCAAGGTTGATTATTGGGACTACTGGTTTTCAGCATCAATAACGAATAACTATGGGCTTAATGCAACACCCAACGTTAACTTAGTTACCAATGAAGGTTTTGGACCCAATGCTACTAATACATTATTTGCTAAAAAAATGCCTGGGCTAAAAAACTATTCAATTGGTAATTTAACTCATCCTGAAGTAATAAAAAAAGATAAAAAGGCAGATTCCTATGTGTTCAACTATCATTATGGTGGGAAAAGTCAGTTCTTCTTCAGAAAGCTATTAAGGTTTTTTATGGTAGAGAAATTTGTGAAAAATATTTATTCAGTCTACTTCAAACATTAGATTGTCTTAAGTTGAAATTATTTTCATTTTATATATAATTAAAATGAGCAGTTTTTGTTAGAAACACTTAACATTGTTCAAAAATAAAATGACAAATTAGCTGTATTAACGCTAAATTTGATTATGCAAAAAAAAAAGGATTAATAAATGAATTTTAAATCAAATCTCAAAGAATTATTGGTATTCGAGTTACAGAGTTTCGTTGGTAGAAATTTTTTTAGGAAGAGGCCAATACTATTCAATGAAAAGAATTATTTGAATTTAGGCTGTGGGCATAATTTAATTGATGGCTTTGTGAATGCTGATTTTTTTTATAAAGTATGGAACAAAAAAATACCAAAAAGGCAATGGATGTTAGATTTAAGATACAACTTAGAATGTGAAGATGAAACTTTTGATGGTGTATATTCTGAGCATACTTTTGAGCATCTAACATATTTGACAGTAGATAATCTTTTAAAAGAACTTCATAGGACAGTTAAAAAAGGGGGAATTATTAGAATTACAGTTCCTGATTGTGATAAGTTTGTGAAATATTATAATGGAGACTATCAAAATAATAATTTTAGTGGTGCTTTTGATTCAAAATGTTTAGCTATGCATCATTTAACACAAGCCAGTGGACATATGTCAATCTGGTGCTTTGAAGAAATGAAATCTGCATTAGAAAAAGCAGGTTTTACACAGGTAAAAGAAATGTCGTTTCAGAAAAGTCAAGATAATATGTTAATGCATGATATTCAAGAAAGAGAATGGGAGACGGTTTACGTAGAGGCTAAAAAATAATAAGCATGAACTTCAATACTCAATCAAGTAATAGCTAAATTCCTCAGTAAACTTACTTATGAAAATAAAGTTATTTATTTGTATTTTTATATTATTTATTGGATTAATAATCGGTGCACAGTGGCATCGTTTATATATTTTTCCTTTTCCACAGCTGCATGAATGGAAGTATGGACCTTCAGTTAAGGTAAGTAATAAATTAGTTACCACTATTTATTCAAAACACACACCTGTATTTCTTGACAGGTTGTATTTTGATTCAATTAGCGATCATCGTTTAGAAGGCTTATATCTTTTGCAAATTCCTAGGCACTATAATGACAATATAAGAATTCAATCAAATAAGGATTTGGTTATTTATAGGGCAATATCAGATACTAATAATAATTTATATTATGATAATAATAATTGGGATTCATCAGATATTCAAATCAACATTGAAGGTATTTCTACTTCTCATATTAAAGTTATAAAAAAACTTTTCCCTGCCAATAATTTAATTGATCTGATCCCAGGTGGGCCGATTGCATCTGACCCTATTTTTATTATGGTCAAAAATTATGTTACACCTTCTTTAAAATTTAAAATTTTGAATTGATTAGTTAGAGGCTATTTTTAGCCTACCTCAATTAAGTGTAAAGCCGAAATCATTTTACATTAACGTAGTAGTATTGAGGATATTCTTAACATTCCCCACTGATAAACTCACAAATAAATATAAACCGCTCTTTCTATTTTCATTTTTTACACTTTACAAAATCTCCCTTATTTTGTTCTTTCCCAACAACGTAGGTTCCATCCGGATTTTGTTTCCAACTATTGTACATTCCACCTAGAACGTAGGTTCCATCTGGATCTTGTTTCCAACTATTGTACATTCCACCTAGAACGTAGGTTCCATCTGGATTTTGTTTCCATCTATCGAACATTCCCCCAACAATGTAGGTTCCACCCAAATTTTGTTTCCATCTATTGAACATTCCCCCAACAACGTAGGTTCCATCTGGATTTTGTTTCCAACTATCGTACATTCCACCTAGAACGTAGGTTCCATCTGGATTTTGTTTCCAACTATCGTACATTCCACCTAGAACGTAGGTTCCATCCGGATTTTGTTTCCAACTATTGTACATTCCACCTAGAACGTAGGTTCCATCTGGATTTTGTTTCCAACTATCGTACATTCCACCTAGAACGTAGGTTCCATCTGGATTTTGTTTCCATCTATCGAACATTCCCCCAACAACGTAGGTTCCATCTGGATTTTGTTTCCAACTATTGTAACAAGATCCTAATTCATAGGTTCCATCTGGATTTTGTTTCCAACTATTGTAGTTACCAAAAACAGAGGTTGAACTAAGAAAGATTAGTGAGGATAGAAGTATGAGTAGCTTTTTCATTATTATTACTATTTTAACTTTAATTTGACTCTACTTCTGAAGTTCTTCAAAAGTTTAGTATTTGACTGAGAGCTTGCCTATCTTGACTGGGAAGACCTTGTCTCTTATCGCTTTGACTATTAGACTCTATCTCAATAGTGAACTCTAGATGTGGAATTGCTCCCTCTAAATACGTACACCCAATTCTATTCCACAGTCGCGGAGTAGAACAGTTCGTTTCTGTTTGTGACCACCCTAAATCCGATGGTTTTTTTTAGCAGTATTTCCACGACTACCTTTTTGTATTTAAAGCATTCCAATATCAAGTTTCTTCTTTCCATTGAAATCATTGTATCCATCCGACTTCTTATCAGTAAGGTATTCAATCCCATCATCAACTATTGGTTGATTGAAGTTAATCATTAGTTTGAGACCAACTTGTTTCTCTATAATTATAATTTTATAAGTCTAAGTCAATTATGAAAAATAATCCAAAATGTTTTATATTAGATGTTGACGGTGTTATGACAACTGGCCATTTTTTATATTCTGCCGATGGAAAGCAAATGAAAATATTTGGTCCTGATGATAATGATGGACTAGCATTACTTAATCCTCATATTGAGATTAGATTTATTACTGGTGATAGAAAAGGTTTCCCAATAAGTAATAAACGTATTAAAGAGGATATGAAGTTTGACCTTGATCTAGTTAGTACTATAAAAAGAGTGGAATGGATTAAAGAGCGCTATGACCCAAAAGAAGTGATCTATATGGGTGATGGAATTTTTGACCATTATGTTATGAATGAAGTTGGATATTCTATCGCTCCAGCAAATTCTGATAGAGTTGCTAAAGAGTCTGCAGACTTTGTAACAGAGCGAACTGGTGGTGATCGAGCTGTTGCTGAAGCTTGTCTCCATATTATGAGTGAATTTTTTAATGCATATGAGCCAGATAAATTACCAGCTGATCAACTTGATCAAGGCGAATAGACAATATGAAGCTCCAAAAACGTTTAGAAGATTACAGAAAAAATAAAAACTGTACCCTCCTTGGAGTTGGTCCAATGAGTAAAAATTGTGTCGATGCCTCTATTGAACTAGCAGATCAATATAAGACACCATTGATGTTAATAGCAAGTCGAAGGCAGATTGATTCTGAGCAATTTGGTGGTGGGTATGTAGAAAACTGGACAACAAATGAGTTTTCAAATTATGTAATAGCAAAAGACACTAATCAAAATATTATTCTGGCCAGAGACCATGGTGGGCCCTGGCAAAACGAGATCGAAAAAAATAAAAAAATGAGCTTAAAAGATGCTATGCAATCAGCCAAAGACTCTTATCGTTCAGATATTGATTCAGGATTTCACATGTTGCATATAGATCCAAGTATTGATATACATTCTCAACCTTCAGCAGATCAAGTTTTAGAAAGAGTATACGAGTTGTATGATTTTTGCTGGACATACGCTCAACAAAAAAAAAGAGATATTATCTTTGAGATTGGCACAGAAGAACAGAGTGGTGGAAATAATTCCAAAGACGAAGTTGAATATACTCTTGAATGTATGCGTAAATTTTGCAAAAAAAATACTATTCCATATCCAACATTTATTGTTATTCAAGTAGGAACAAGAGTAATGGAAACTTCTAATGTAGGATCTTTTGATTCACCAATAAGAGTAGCCAATGAACTTCCACCTGAAATTCAAATTCCTAAAATGATAGAAATGTGCAATAAGTATGGTATTTATATGAAAGAGCATAATACTGATTATCTTTCAACTGATTCTCTGAGTTGGCAACCTAAGCTAGGTATTCATGCTGCAAACATTGCACCTGAATTTGGAGTTGCTGAAACGAAAGCTTTTATTGAATTATTGGAAAGAAATAATGAGAATAAACTTTTAGAAGAGTTTTTAACTATTGCTTATGATTCTATGAAGTGGAAAAAATGGATGCTAAAAAATTCAACTGCAACCTATAGAGATAAGGCAATTATTGCTGGCCATTATGTTTTTTCATCAACTCATTTTATTGAATTGAAAGAAAAGGCTAGTCATAAAATTAATAACCTTGAACTATATCTAAAACAAGAAGTAAAAAAAAGTATTTTTAGATATATAAAAGCTTTTAATCTATCTAACTGATATGAAAAAAACAGCAACAATCATATTGAATAGAAATTTACCCAAAGAAACAGATGCTTTAGTTGAACATCTAATCGAAAATGATGGGGAATGTACTGATATTTTTGTAGTTGAGGCAGGATCGGATAAAAATAATTTATCAAAATACTCTACTTGGCACATCAACACCAAGGATGTTTCAAAATATGGCCTAAGATACCTCAGAGGTATGAATTATGGCTTATTAGAATTATGGAAGGGTAATAATTGGGATAATTATGAATCATTTTTTCTTCTTACTAATGACACTAAATTTCCTGCAGGCCAAGAAACTATTAAAACTCTTCAGGGCCTATTAAATAAAGACCATAGACTTGGTCTTGTATCGCCTTGCTCAGAAAAATGGGGTGAAAAAAACTTGATAGGAGAAAATTCAACTAGATATTTTTGGTTTATTCATAACAATGCTTATTTTTTACGTCGAGAATTTATCGACCAAATAATAAATACTAAAGATACGTCTTATATGGATTTTTTATTTGATGGTAATAACTTTAGAGGTTATTTATCTGAAAGTGAGTTTATTGCTAAAACTTATGCTAATAACTGGGCAGCTGCAATTACAACTAAAGTATTTGCTGAGGAGGATGAGTCATACTTACTCGACAAAAATTCTATTATTAAAACAGAGTCATATGAAGAGAATTTGCATCTTTATATCGATGAAGGCATGATGTGGATGAAGAAAAAATATGGCTTCAATAGCAGATGGCAAATGATGCAATATGCGAAGCTATTCTATGAAAAATTTTTTGAGTATTATCCAGATAGTAAAAAATATAAAATATAAAAGGTAATTTTATGAAAATAATTGAAAAACCATGGGGATGTGAAGAAGTCATTGAGATTAATGAGAATTATATGATGAAGAAGCTTACAATGTTGAAAGGACATCGGTGTAGTCTTCAGCTACATAATATTAAAAAAGAAACTATTTATGTCCTAAGTGGTAAGTTAAATATAATTTCAGGACCAGATAAAGACAATCTTACAGAGCGCATATATTCATCAGGTGATACTATTACTATTGATCCTGGAACTGTTCACCGAATGGAAGGAGCTGAAGATAGTGTTTATTTAGAGGCTAGCACTCCAGAGGTGGATGATGTCGTTCGCTTAGTAGACGACTACCAAAGGGATTAAATAGGTGGGTTATCGTGTTGTTATTCCGACTGCTGGTATAGGCTCTAGACTTGGTAGACTGACAAAATATATAAATAAATCATTAGTAAGCATTGCTAATCGACCAACTATTTCTCATGTAATAGAACAGTTTCCAGATGATTGTGAGTTTGTTATTGCTCTGGGTCATAAAGGTAAACTTGTCCAAGATTTCCTTGAGCTTACTTATCCTGATAAAGTGTTTTACTTCGAAAATGTTGTACCTTTTGAGGGGCCTGGATCAGGACTAGGTTTAAGTCTTATTGCATGTAAAAAATATTTACAGGAACCCTTTGTATTTATCTCATGTGATACATTAGTAAAGGGAATAATAAAAAAACCTGACCATAACTGGATGGGATTCACAAAACTAAATAATCATTCACAATACAGAACCATATCAATTGATAAAAATATTGTAGCTGAAATTTGTGAAAAAGGCATTGTGAAAAAAAATAATTATGCTTATATCGGCCTTGCTGGAATTTATAACTATAAACTTTTCTGGGATAAAATGCTAACTAATAATCCTGATGTAATTGAACAAGGTGAATCATATGCCATGAGGTTTCTTATAGAAGATTCAAAGGTGTTACCCTATGAATTTAAATGGTTCGATACTGGAAATACTTCAGCTTTAACTAAAACACGAAAAGCGTATATTGAGCCTCATTCACCTAATATTCTTGAAAAGGAAAATGAAGCAATTTGGTTTATTGGTAGCAGTGTAGTCAAATACTCTGACGACAAAAGTTTTATTTCTAATAGAGTAAAAAGGGCAAATGAGTTAAAAGGATTTGTACCAGAGATATATAGTTTTAGAGAAAATATGTACTGCTATAAAAAAATAGAAGCCAAGGTGTTGTCAGATGTAGTTACTATTCCTATTTTTGATAAACTTATGAAATTTTCTGAAACATTTTGGACTAGGAAAATACTTGATAAGAATCAAGAAAGAGAATTTAGAAAAAACTGCTCAAAATTTTATAAAGATAAGACAAATGAAAGGATTGAATTATTTTATAAAAATTTTAATAAATTTGACAATACTTTGCCGATAAATGGTGAAAAAATGCCACTACTTGATGATATTCTTAATACAATTGATTGGGAGTCACTTAGCAGAGGATTGGCAGGGCGATTTCATGGAGATTTTCATTTTGAAAATATTTTATGGTCAGCAAAAGAAAATAAATTCACTTTTTTAGATTGGCGACAAGATTTTGCTGGCGATTTAGAGATTGGGGATATTTATTATGATCTAGCTAAATTATTACATGGCATTATTGTTAATCATGGTGTTATTGCTTCAGAAAGATATAATGCTACCTGGGAAGATAATCAGATAAATTACCAATTTGACAGAAAAAAAATTTTAGTCGAATGTGAATATAAATTCGCTAAATTTATATTATCTATGGGGTATGATTTAAAAAGAGTTCGAGTTTTAACTGCTTTAATTTATTTAAATATAGCAGCACTGCATCATTATCCTTACTCAGTTCTTTTATATGGGCTAGGTAAAAAAATGTTAAAAAACGAAATGGAAGTTGATTATGGAATTAATTCCAAGAACTAAAAATGTTGTAGATGGGAACGAAGATCTTTTAACGCTTCATAATCTAAAAAATTTTCCAGTATTCATGGGATGTATTAATCATGAATCAGATAACGATTTACGTGCTGACATGTCGTGGGCTATTTCAAGAAATACTGGTGTTATTCAATTAAAATCATTGATACCTCTCAATATATTGTACCAATCAGAACACGATTCAGGTGTTATTGGAAATATATGGCTTCAACATCATCAAGAATTTGCTACTTTCATTCAAAAATTTCGGCCAGAGTCAATATTAGAGATTGGAGGTGCGCATGGAATATTAAGTAGAGAGTATAGAAAAGAAAATTATATTGATTGGTCAATTCTGGAGCCAAATCCCTCACCAGCTGAAGGAGTAGATGCAACCTTTATTAAAGGATTTTTTGATGATAAATTTACATTTGATAAGAACGTTGACACAATAGTTCATTCTCACTTATTTGAGCATGTCTATTATCCTGATAAATTTATAAACCATATTTCAAGATTTTTAAGTGAAGGTCAAAATTTGATTTTTAGTTTGCCAAATATGGAAGAAATGCTTAAACGTAATTATACAAATTGCCTTAATTTTGAACATACTGTCTTTATTACAGAGCCTTACATTGAGTTTTTTTTATCAAAATACGGTTTTCGTCTAATTGAAAAAAAGTATTTTAAAGATGATCATAGTATCTTTTATGCCTATGTGAAAGATAAAAAGATCAAGAAAACTGATTTACCTAAAATGTTATATGAACATAATAAAAAGATTTTTCTTGATTATATTCATTATCATCAAAAACTAATATCAGATCTCAATATAAAAATTTCTAACACTAAAATCAATCAACCAATATATTTATTTGGAGCACATGTTTTTGCTCAATCATTAATTCAATTTGGATTAAACACTTCTCGAATTATCAACCTTCTTGATAATGACATTAATAAGCAAGACTTAAGACTTTACGGTACTAATTTGGAAGTAAAGTCACCAAAAATATTAGCTAAAATTAAAAATCCGATTGTAATTATGAAAGCTGGTATTTATAATAATGAAATAATTGAGGATATTTTAAAAAATATCAATTCTAATACAATTTTTTGGGATTAAATGAGCTATTCTTCTTTAACAGTTTTTGCAAACTTCAGAATAGATAATAAAGAAAGATTTGAAATTATGAAGATTTCATTTAATTCATTTAGTAAGATTTCTACTTCCAAATGGGTAATTAATGTTAGGGGTAAATTTAAGAATGAAGTTGTTGAATTTCTTAGAAGAGAACTTGGGGAGAAATTATCTGCAAACCAGCTTGAATCTAAAAAAGGGTGGTTTAGTGATTCAGCTAAAATATTGCCACAAATAGAAACTGAATATATTCTTTTTTGGGTTGAAGATCATATAAATTTAGTTAGCGTATCAAAGTATGAGACTATTTTAAAAGACATGAAAGAATTTGATGTTGATTATTTACTTTATAGTTGGTTTCATAAAGAAATTAAAGATATATATTCACATATTGATAAAATAGATACCAATAATATTAGCATTTATAAAATGAATAAAGAAAATGCTAATATTGTTAAAAAGAAACGTGGCAGCTTGTTCTATATGATATCAATGCAAAGTATTACCACATCAAAGTTTTTTAAAAATATTATCTTAAAGCCACCAAAATTTAGAAGTTGGCCTAAAGAAACACCTTTCGATTTTGAAAAAATTTCTAGTGTTAATAGTTTCTATCCCTTTAAGTCGGCACTTCCAAAGTTTGAATTATTTGCTTGTCTTGATGATGATAATGGGGTTCATGGATATTCATTAAAAAGTCGAGGTTATTATGAGGAAATTGAGAGCAATGATTCCTTGAGAGAACTTAGATTAAGTCAGTCTAAGGGAAGAAATGTTTTATTAAAAAAAATAGTTCCTAATTTAATCTATGTTTACTTAAGTAAATTTAAACAAATAATCAATAGAATTATATATTCATTGAATTAACCTTATTAAAATTTAATCTTTGCAATTCTTCTATAACCATAACTCTTATCGTGCAATTGTTTGCATAAGTCATAGAGAAATTGTTGATATAATGACTGTTGAAACCTTTAAATAATTTTATATTTATGCTAAAACTTTCAAATGCAGCATATCAAATTGATGGTCAACCAATGTTTAAAGTACTTGACCAGGTTCAAAAACTTGAGAGAGAAGGAAAGAAAATTCTTCATTTTGAGCTAGGTGAGCCTGATTTTGACACCCCTACAAACATAGTTGATGTAGGTATTGAATCTTTAAGAAATGGTGATACTCACTATACTAACTCAATGGGACTTTTTGAGCTGCGAGAGAGTGTTGCTGAAACTACTTTAAAATCTAGAGGCTTTAAGCCAGATTTAAGCCAAGTTCTTATAACCCCTGGTGCAAATGCAATAATATACTATGCTATAAGATGTATAGTTAATGAGGGAGAGGAGGTCATAGTCCCTGATCCAGGTTTTCCAACTTATTTCTCTGCCATTAAGTTTTGTGGCGCAAAGGCAATCCCAGTTCCATTAAGAGAGAAAAATAAACATCAATTAAAGTTCGATGATTTAAAAAAATTAATTACTGAAAAGACTAAACTTATTATTATTAATTCTCCAAGTAATCCCACTGGTTCAGTTATAGCCAAGGATGATATTAGCAAAATTTATGAACTATGTCATGAAAAAGGTATTTTTATTCTCTCTGATGAAATCTATTCACGCTCAGTTTTTAAAGATCAAGGAGAATTCTATAGCCCTTCAATGATTGATCATTGTAATAATAATGTACTTATTCTTAATGGTTTTAGTAAAGCTTTTGCAATGACTGGATGGCGAATTGGAGTTGCGATTGGCCCACAGCACTTAATTAAAAAAATGGGTTTGTTATTGCAAACAATTAATTCTTGTGTTCCTCCATTTATTCAAAAAGCTGCAATCGAAGCTATTAATGGTGATCAGTCTTCAGTTAGAATGATGACTGAAGAGTATTCAGAAAGGCGAAAGGTATTAGTTAATGGGCTAAACTCTATTGATGGTATAAGGTGTCATATGCCTAGTGGTTCGATATATGCTTTTCCCAATGTATCAGGACTTGGAATGACAGGAGAAGAATTTGTAGATCTTATGTTAAATAATGCCGGTATAGCACTATTACCAGGAAGTAGTTTTGGTAAGAATGCAGATGATTTTGTGAGGATTTGTTACGTAAATTCAATTAAAAATATTCAGCTTGCTCTTTCTAAGATGAAAGAGACTTTAAAAAATAGAGGGTAGATAATGAGAAAAAGAGTTGCAGATATTGTTGCTTCATTCCTTGTTGAAAAAGGTATCAAGGATGTTTTTACACTTACAGGTGGTGGAGCAATGTTTTTAAATGATGGTATAGAGTTGAATAGAGATATTAATGCTATTTGCAATCATCATGAACAAGCATGTGCAATGGGCGCAGTGGGTTATGCGAAGTATAAAAATGGATTGGCTGCAGTAATGCTTACTACAGGTTGTGGAGCTACTAACTCAATTACCGGACTTCTAGATGCCTGGCAAGACAATACTCCTATAATATTTATATCAGGCCAAATTAAACGAAAAGAAACATCAAGGAATTCAAAAACTGATCTTAGACAGTTTGGAGTTCAAGAGGCTGATATAGTTTCTATAGTAAATCCAATAACTAAATATACAGTAATGATTAATGAGCCAAATGATATTTTATATCATTTAGAAAAGCATCATATTTGGCTTTAAATGGAAGACAAGGGCCAGTTTGGATTGATATACCACTTGATGTTCAGGGTGCTTTTGTAGTCGAAGAAAGTTTAAGGCATTTTATGCCAGATAATTCTATTTCTAATAAAGAGATCCTGGGCATAGATAAGTTTATTAATCTTTACAATAATGCTAAACGACCATTAATATTGGCGGGTAATGGAGTTCGGCTTTCAGGATCAATTGATAAACTTAGAAATTTTTCCAGAAAAAATAATATCCCTTGTGTAGTTTCTTACTTAGCAATAGATTTTTTTGAGCAAGATAACCCAAGTTATGTTGGAAGACTTGGGATTAAAGGTGATCGAGCGGGAAATTTTGCAATACAGAATAGTGATTTAATCATTTGCTTGGGTTCTAGACTTAGTGTCTGTTTAACTGGTTTTGAGTATGATTTGTTTGCAAGAGATGCCAAGCTTATAGTTATAGATATTGATGAGAATGAACATAAAAAAGATACAGTGAGTATCGATCAATTTATAGATGCTGATGTTGGTAATTTTTTAAACCAAGTAGATCAAAAAAATGTAAAAAAACAGCCAAATGATTGGCAAAAAAAATGTATTCATTGGAAAAATAAATGGCCAGTTTATCAAAAAGGCTATGATGTTAATTCAGTGAATATGTATGAATTTATAAAGGCATTGTCTGAATTGGTGAATGAAGACTCGATTGTTGTTGCAGATGCTGGCTCTTCATTCTATGTTACTTCTCAATCTTTTACGTTTAAGAATATTAAACAGCGATATATTACTTCTGGAGGTCAGGCTGATATGGGCTTTTCATTGCCAGCAGCAATTGGAGCTTGCGTATCTTCAAATAAGCCAGTAATTGGAATTACTGGAGATGGGTCTTTCCAACTTAATATCCAAGAGCTGCAGACAGTAAAACATTACAACCTCCCAGTCAAACTTTTTGTTTGGAATAATAATGGTTATTTATCGATAAGATCTACTCAAGATAAATTTTTTGAAGGCCGAAGAATTGGAACAGATCCAACTTCAGGGGTTTCATTTCCAGAGGTAGAAAAAATTGCTTATGCCTATGATCTGCCTTATGTAAAAATTAATAAT
Source organism: Candidatus Pseudothioglobus sp. Uisw_041 (assembly GCF_048087625.1). Taxonomy (NCBI): domain Bacteria; kingdom Pseudomonadati; phylum Pseudomonadota; class Gammaproteobacteria; family Pseudothioglobaceae (SeqCode); genus Pseudothioglobus (SeqCode); species Candidatus Pseudothioglobus sp. Uisw_041. Next base: position 377,950 of record NZ_CP159805.1, read on the forward strand.
GTTTCTGAGCTCAGAAAAAAAATTGCTGAAATTATTGATTCAGAAGGACCAGTCCTTTGTGAAGTAATGTGTCCTGAATTCCAAGAGATAATTCCTGCAGTTAGTGCTATAAAAAATGATGATGGATCAATGACATCCAAACCAATTGAAGATATGTACCCCTACCTTTCTAGAGATGAGTTTCTTCATGAGATGATTAATAAGCCTTTACCTGATTGAAATAGACAGATAAAAGATTGTACAATATAATCCATTATGACCTGTATTTAAAAACATAGTTTTCTCAACAAATCGCAGTAAAGTAATACTGTATATTTGCAAAAAATTCTTTTTTTAAATAAAAATTAAAGTTAAATATGACATTAAAAGTTAATAATATAATCAATAATGACTTAGAGTCTATATCACAATCTTCATTGCCATGGGAAAGATTGCATAGTAAGACAATTATGATAACTGGAGGAGGCGGCTTTATTGGCTCTTATTTAATAAAATCTCTTCTTTATGTTAATAAAAAATATAATTTAAACCTCCGTGTAATTTGTGTAGCAAGGAAAATAGAAAGTGTAAATTATCGATTGATTGATTACTTAGATAACGAAAATTTAAAAGTTTTCTTACAAGATGTTTCAAAACCACTTTTAAGCAACTTTCCTAAGGCAAACATCATAATCCATGCAGCTAGTCAGGCTAGTCCAAAGTTTTATGGTATTGATCCTGTTGGAACATTATTAGCTAATTCAATAGGCACCATGCATCTTCTTGACAATGCTTTAAAAAATAAATCAGAAAATTTTTTATTTATTAGTAGTGGAGAAGTTTATGGCACTCCAATAAACTCTAATTTGCTTGTTAATGAGAAAGACTATGGTTATCTTGATCCTATGAATGTTAGATCTTGTTATGCAGAATCTAAACGTCTTGGTGAGACAATGATAGTTGCTTGGGGGAATCAATATAATATTCATGCGAACGTTGTTCGTCCATTTCATACTTATGGCCCTGGACTATCTTTTAATGATGGAAGAGTATTTTGTGACTTTGTTTCAGATATTGTTAATAATAGAGATATTGTTTTAAAAAGTAATGGAGATGCGCAGAGATCATTTTGCTATTTAAGTGATGCAGTAATAGGTATTTTTACAGTACTTCTGAATGGTAAAAAAAATGAAGCCTACAATATAGGTAATCCAAAAACTGAAATAGCTATAAAAGATTTAGCATCTATTCTTATTAATTTATTTCCTGAAAAGAAGCTTAAAGTTAAATTTGAAATACAAACTGAAAATATTAATTATTTAAAAAGCAATGTATCGCGCTGTTGTCCTTCGATAGATAAATTAAATGAGTTAGGATGGAATCCTGAAGTTGGTATTAAAGAAGGCTTTAAAAGAACAGTGGAGTCATACTTTTAGGCATGCTTCATAAAAGATGCTATTAATGCTGATAAATCAGCATATTAGATATAACTTGTTATCTAAAATTAAAAATAAGATTTCCTTTTTTTGGCAATTCTTCTATAACCATAACCCTTATCGTGCAATTGTTTGCATAAGTCATAGAGAAATTGTTGATACTTTGTGTAAGTGTTCCCTTGATAGGTAAGGTTATTAGACTATATTTCTAATGTGAATTGTAAGTGTGGAATTATTCCAGAGAGAACGACATCTTTATTTGAGGCTGGTGTTGAACGAAATTTTGTAAAGGGGAACGAGCGAAACTACTCAACAGTTACAGAATGAATTTGGATGGACCCTTTAATGAAAACGTTATCCCTTGTCTTGAATTCACAATGGAATTTCAATCCAACCAACTCATTTACCAAAAAGAATACACGAAACGACAACAGATCATTTATGTTCTTATACAATATCTTCATGATAGAGAAGGGTGGGGTTACAGAAAGATATCACAATGGTTGAATCAGACTGGAATAAAGACCCTTAGAGGGAAGAAGTGGTTCTCTTCATCAGTTATCTCAGTCTTAAAGAGAAAACACGAAAGAGACCTAATGAATGAACAGATTAGAAATCAATATTTTCCAAGTAAGGTCTCAAAGTTTGAGGTGAATTACTATATTTTTTGATTGATTCTACTAAAGAAATAATAAACTATGAATTATTCTTCCTGGCATTAATGTAAATGTTCCAGCAGTTATTAATGCACCTAAATAAACCCCAATCATTGTGTATATGTGAGAATAACGGTATTTTATTTTTTTTGTTTCCTTAAATTTTCTTATACTCCATATAGCATATATTAATGAAATTAAAGTAAATGGTATTAGCAAATGAATTGTTGAAAATTGACCAGGATTTAATGTTTGAATAAAAACTGCTGATATTGAAACAATTACTAAGAAAAGTATCCAAATCCATCCTAAACGTTTATGTAAAAAAGTACCTTTCTTTTTTAAGAAAATTAATAAACCAAGAGGTATTGCTAGTATTGCAAAAATTGCATGAAAAAAGATTATTGAATTCATAACTTATTAATCAACTAATAGGGTGCCATAAGGAGTCACTCAACAGTGACAGATTTAGCTAAATTTCTTGGCCTATCTACATCAGTTCCTTTAGATAATGCAACATGATAGCTAAGTAATTGAAGAGGAATAGTAAAAATAATAGGAGCAGTAATTCGTCCCACGTTAGAAGTAATTGAAATTACCTCCATGGCTTCCATTGGCTCTATCAAAGAGTTTTCATCCTCAAAAACAATCATTTGAGAGCCTCTAGATTTAACTTCTTGTAAATTTGATTTTAATTTTTCTAGAAGTTCATCATTTGGCGCAATGGCAATTACTGGCATATCTTTATCGATTAGTGCAATTGGCCCATGTTTCAATTCACCAGCAGGGTATGCTTCAGCGTGAATATAGCTAATTTCTTTTAGTTTAAGAGCTCCTTCCATGGCAATAGCATGCATAGTCCCTCTTCCAAGGAAGAGCGCACTATTTTTGTTTTGAAAGCGTGTTGCTAGCTTTTTAATTTTTTCTTCTTGATGTAATGCTTTATGAATTAGGCCAGGCAATTTTTTTAATCCATTAATAATGCTTTTTTCTTGACTCCTATTTATTGTATTTTGTAATTTACCAATAGAGCAAGCCAAGAGTGCTAAAGAAACTAGCTGAGTAGTAAATGCCTTTGTGCTTGCAACTCCAATTTCAGGGCCAGCATGTGTTAAAAAGGTTAAATCAGAAAGCCTGGTAAGACTAGATTCTGCAGAATTTGTAATACAAAGAGTGCAAATATTGCAATTAATTATCTTGGCAGCTTTTAGGGCTTCAACTGTGTCTGCGGTTTCACCACTTTGAGACAGTGTAACAAAGAGAGTGTCATTCAAAATAATAGGGCGACGATAGCGATATTCACTTGCCACTTCAACATTGCATGGTATTTTTGCTATATCTTCTAACCAGTATTTTGCTACCAAGCCTGCGTTATAGCTTGAACCACAGGCAATAATTTGAACTTGCTTCACTTTATTAAATTTTTTCTCAGCCTTGAATCCAAAAGCAGAAATCACAATAGAATCATTTGTTATGCGCGACTCTAATGTATCTCTTATTGCCTGTGGCTGCTCAAAAATTTCTTTTTGCATAAAGTGATCATAATTACCTAAATCTACTGATCCCGCCTTTAGCATAGAAATTTTAATTGGGCGAACCACCAAATTACCATTCAAATCATAAATCGTAATTTTGTCTATTTTTATTTCAGCTACATCCCCCTCTTCAAGAAAAATAAATTCTTTGGTTACGGAGAGAAGAGCCATTTGATCTGAGGCAATGTAATTTCCGTTAGTTCCAATACCAATTACTAGAGGAGAGCCTTTCCTTGTAGCAATAATCTGATCTGGGTATTTAGATGAAATCACTCCTAGTCCATAAGATCCAGAAAAAGATTTAATCGCCAGCTGGACTGATGAGATTAGGGTGTTGCATGATTTCATTGCGAAATCAATCGCATGAGCAATTACTTCAGTATCTGTTTCAGAAGAAAATGAGTAGCCTCTATTTAATTGCTCATTTTTAAGATCAATGTAATTTTCAATAATTCCGTTATGAACTAAGCTTACTGAATTCATTGATATATGAGGATGAGCATTGTCAATAGAAGGTTCTCCATGAGTTGCCCAACGAGTATGAGCAATTCCAATATTCCCACTAATTTTTTGTTCTCTTGCTTTTAAAATATTTTCAAGGTTTCTAACCTTACCAACTGATCGTATCCTATCAAAAGAATTATTTTTAGATAAGACTATAAGTCCAGAGGAGTCATAGCCTCTATATTCTAAGCGGTTTAATCCTTCTAATAATAGTGCTGTAATGTCTTTATTTGTAACGCCACCAACAATTCCACACATAATATAATATTAATAAAATAATGATTAGTATTATAGTTAATAATAAGTTTTTGGAGCTATTGTAAATTAATTTGAAGTTTTTTAGTTTTTTAGCTGCATCCTCAGAAATTAAAGGGCTTCCGAGCTAAATCAACTTTTAGATTATAATAAATCACATAATGAAAGCAGACCTTCATAATCATTCATACTATTCAGATGGCGTATTGTCTCCAAGCGAGGTTGTTAGGCTGGCTAGCCAAACTGGGTGTGATTTATTTTCATTAACAGATCATGACACTACTGATGGAATTGCAGAAGCTCAATTAGAGGCGGATTCATTAAACTTAAGTCTTATTAATGGCGTTGAAATATCTGCATTTTGGCGAAATATGGCCATTCATATTTTAGGGCTCGGAATAGACATTAATAATGATATCTTACAAACTGGCTTAGAGCATAATCAAAAATTACGAAAAGAAAGAGCAGAAAAAATAGCTCTTAGCCTTTGGCGCTCTGGAATTAAGGATGCACTAGAGAAAACTCAAAGCTTTAGTAAAACTGAAATGCTAACCCGCACACATTTTGCTCAGATGTTAATTAGTGAGGGTTATTGCAAAGACATGAAAGCAGTATTTAGGCGCTATTTAACGGGTAAAAAGCCTGGGGGAGTTAGCGTTGAGTGGAAAGGTTTTGATGAGGTTGTTCATTGGATTCATGCTGCTGGTGGTAAAGCCCTTATTGCTCATCCCTTAAGATATAGAATGACAAATACTAAAATTAAAAAGTTGCTAATTGATTTCAAAGGGGTTCTAGGCGATGGTCTAGAAGTTGTTACTGGTACAAGTACTGAAGAAGAGGTTAAATTGAGTAGTCAATGGGCAAAAGACTATAATTTGTTAGCATCTTGTGGATCTGACTTTCATGGATGGCCAAATCAAAGAGTTCGGATAGGTAGTTTAAGAGATTTACCGGACCCTGAAAAGGCTATTTGGAGATACCTATAATGTCAGCTGTTATTAGTATTCACTCTGAAAACCCTCAGTCACGATTCATTAAGCAGGTTATTGATATTTTAGAAAGGGGAGGCGTTATAGCTTACCCCACAGATTCAGGTTACGCCTTGGGCTGCACCCTTGGAAATAAAAAAGCTATGGATCAAATTGTTAATATACGAAAGTTGAGTAAGCATCACCACTTTACTTTGATGCTAAAAGACTTGTCTCACGTTGGCGAATACGCAAAATTAAATAATGCAGGTTTTAGACTATTAAAAAAAATATTACCTGGCGCTTATACGTTTATTTTGGAAGGGTCAAAAGATATTCCTAATCGTTTACTCAATGGAAAAAGTAAAACTATTGGCATTCGAGTATCAAATAACCCCATAGTTCAGGCAATACTCGAAAATTTGACGGAACCTATGATGAGTGTTTCATTAATAATCAAGGGCTATGAGTTTTATAATTGTAATGATGTTAAGGTTGCTCTTAATGGTTCGACCGATCTTATAATTGATGCAGGTCATTGCCCGCCAGAGCCTACTACTGTCATTGACTTGACAGGTAATGGAGTTGTAATTTTAAGAGAAGGCGCCGGTAGTATTGATTTTTTAAATTAATTCAACTTGTCTTTGCAATGTAATTACAATATAATTACATTATGGCAAAAATAATTAAAATAGGCAACTCACAGGGGATAAGGATTCCTAAGCCAATAATTGCGCTGGCTAATCTGGAAAACATTGAGTTAGATTTTGTTGTTTTGGACAGCGGATTACTGATTACTCCTGATAAGAAAGCACGTGTAGGGTGGAAAAATAATAGTAATCAAGATCAGTTAACTGCCACTTGGGAATGGCGAAAAAACCAATGAAACGTTTTGATGTTTGGCTAGTCATGAAAAACCCTGAACATGGCAGGGTGGTTGATAATCTTGGCTTATGCACCATTGTCACTCCTGATGAATTAATTGACTTGCCAAGCCTTATGGTTGCTCCAATGACAACTTCGAGTGAAGAGCTTCCAAGCAGAGTTGAATGCCAATTTGAAGGCTTAAAAGGGTATATTATGGTTGACCAGATTAGAGCTGTAGAAAAATTTTGCTTCATCAAGAAATTAGGCAAGCTTGAATTAGGTGTTCAGGTAAATCTATGTGACTGTCTTCAAGAGTTTTTTGCCCTCTAATAGAGCCGTGAGTATAATAATCTTTATTTTTAATAAATCAATTTTGAAATGAAAACTGATGAAATAAGACAGAAATTTTTAAGCTACTTCGAAAGTCATGGCCATTCAATTCAGCAGAGCGCTTCGTTGGTGCCGCATAACGATAATACTTTGTTATTTGTTAATGCCGGGATGGTGCCCTTTAAAGACATTTTTACTGGAGCGACAAAAAGCTCATTCAATCGCGCGGTATCATCTCAAAGGTGCGTTAGGGCAGGCGGAAAGCACAATGATTTAGATAATGTTGGCTATACAGCTCGCCACCACACATTTTTTGAAATGCTTGGTAATTTTAGCTTTGGTGACTATTTTAAAAGTGAGGCGATTCGCTTTGCCTGGGACTTTTTAACAGTAGAGCTTGAACTCCCAAAAGATAAGCTTTGGGTTAGCGTCTTTGAGGATGATGATGAGGCAGCCGATATTTGGGTCAACGAGATAGGCTTCCCTAGAGAGAGAATTTCACGCTGCGGAGCTAAAGATAATTTTTGGCAGATGGGCGATACGGGTCCATGCGGACCATGCAGTGAGATTTTTTATGACCACGGTGAACATATACAGGGCGGACCTCCAGGAACGCCAGAGGAAGATGGTGACAGATTTATTGAGATTTGGAATTTGGTCTTTATGCAGTTTAATCGCCAGCAAGACGGAGAATTGGCGCCCCTTAAGTCAACAGGAGTTGATACAGGAATGGGTCTTGAAAGATTAGCCGCTGTTTTGCAACACGAAAATAATAACTATGATATTGATGTTTTTAAAGAGCTAACAAGTGCGATTGTAAATCTTATACCCAAGGCGCAAAAAATCCAAGCTAGTAATGCATCCGTTAGAGTAATTGCGGATCATATCCGCTCTACTGCATTTATGATTGTTGATGGTATCATTCCTTCTAACGAAGGCAGAGGCTACGTACTTCGAAGAATAATTCGAAGGGCGATAAGGCATGGCCATAAGTTAGGAATTGAAGAAATATTTTTTTATAAACTCGCTTTAGTCCTAGCAAAACAAAATGAGAACGCCTATCCAGAATTGAGCGCTAATCAATCTCACGTTGAAAAAGTTCTCAAAAAGGAAGAAGACAGATTTATACAAACTTTAGATATGGGCATGGGAATTCTTGAGTCCGCAATCGAGGGAATTTCTGGAAAAGAAATAAGCGGAGTCGTGGCCTTTAAACTTTACGACACTTATGGTTTCCCAGTTGACTTAACGGCAGACGTAGCAAGAGAGCGAGGCCTTACTGTCAATATGGACGGCTTTGAGGCTGAAATGACGCTCCAGAGAGTGCGCGCCCGTAAAGCGGGTGATTTTGACTCTAAAAAATCCACGATAACCATCGAAAATTCAACTGAGTTTTTGGGTTATGAGCAATTTAATAATAGCGCAATTATTAGCGCTATTATTAAAGACAATAAATCTGTAGATTCTCTCAATAGGGGTGAAGAGGCCATTGTGGTTATCGATAAAAGTAGCTTCTATGGAGAATCTGGTGGCCAAAGTGGTGACCATGGGACTTTGTCAAAAAATGGTGCACAATTTAACGTTACTGATACTCAAAAGCAGGCTTCAAATGCATTTGAACATCATGGCATCCAAGCAAAAGGCGCGCTCCAAGTTGGAGACGCAGTTGAAGCATCAATTGATCAAGATAGACGCAAGAAAATCATGAATAATCACTCAGCAACGCATCTTTTACATGAAGCTTTAAGGCAGGTTCTTGGTGATCAAGTAAACCAAAAAGGTTCTCTGGTTGAATCTGAAAAGCTACGATTTGATTTCTCACATGATGAGGTCGTATCAAGAGCTAATTTAGACAAAGTTGAGGTGATAGTTAATCAGCAAATTTTAGGCAACACACAAGTGCTAACTGAAGAGACTGATATCAAGACTGCCAAGAAGAAAGGCGCAATGGCTCTCTTTGGTGAAAAATATGGAGATAGGGTTAGAGTTCTTTCAATGGGCGATGATAATTTTTCTGTTGAGCTTTGTGGGGGCACCCATGTTCAAAGGCTAGGAGATATTGGTAGGTTTAAAGTTATATCTGAGAGCAGCATTGCTGCAGGTATTAGAAGAATAGAGGCAGTTACAGGAGTTGATGCTTATCAGCTTGATAAAAAGAATGAAGACACTCTTAGTAGGATTGCAAGTCTTACAAAATCAAGTAATTCAATGGCTTTAGACAAAGTAAAGCAGTTAATTAGTAATCAAAAAAACCTTGAGAAGCAGATAGCAGTTTTTCAGAAACAATTAGCAAGTGATCAAGGTGACTCACTTTTATCCAAAGCTACAGAAGTTAAAGGTGTTAAGGTTTTAGCGACTGAAGTGAAAGGCGTTCCTGCAAAAGATTTAAGAGATTTGGCAGATAAACTAAAAGATAAGCTTGGCTCAGCTATAGTTGTATTGGCAGTTGTTTCTGACAAAAAAGTGTCTCTTGTTGCAGTGGTTACAAAGAACCTGATGGATAAATACCAAGCGGGTAATATTTTGAAGCATGTTGCTACTCAGGTTGGTGGAAAGGGCGGCGGCCGAGCGGATATGGCTCAAGGCGGTGGCACAGAGCCTGAAAAATTGCCAATGGCATTAAGTTCAATTAAAGATTTACTCTAAGCGGATTAATTAAGCCAAACATAATGCTAGATATAATTTTTTTATGATTTGGAAACAAATATCTTTTGAAGTTAAAAAATCTGAAACAGATCTTGTTTCAGAGGTTTTGATGGGTTTGGGAAGTGTATCAATAACTTACTCTGACGCTCTTGATGATGCAATTTATGAGCCTCCAGTTGGGCAAACGCCTTTGTGGGATAACGTTAAAGTAAATGCTTTATTTCCTTCAGAGGTAAATCAAAAATCTATTGAAACTTCAATTTCAGACATCTGTAACATTGTTGTTATAGATACTGTAACGCTTAAAGATAGAGTTTGGGAAGAGGAGTGCCAAAAAGATTTTCCTTCAATGCGCTTTGGTAAAAGACTTTGGGTTTGCCCTTCATGGGATACTGAATCTATCCTTTCAAATGACTCTATTGTAATTCATATGGATCCAGGGCTGGCTTTTGGAACTGGAACACATCAAACAACCAGTCTATGCCTTGAATACTTAGATTCAAATCCACCAAAAAATCTTCATGTTATTGATTTTGGTTGCGGTACTGGAATATTGGCAATAGCAGCTGCAAAGTTTGGCGCTAAAAGTGTTATCGCTATTGATAATGACCCTCAAGCAGTGCTGTCAAGCAAAGAAAATGTAGCTAAAAATAAGTGTGAAAATACAATTACAACAATTCATTCAATAAACCAGGGGAGTGATAGGAAATGTGATTTATTAATAGCTAATATTTTGGCCAATCCATTGGTTGAGTTGGAGCCATTATTTTCAGATTTAGTTCATACTAATGGAATGCTTCTACTATCTGGAATTTTAAAAGAACAAGTTGATAGGGTGGTTAAATGCTATTCAATCAATTTTTCTAATATTGAAGTTGCCAATAAGGGTGAATGGTTTAGAATTTCCGGAAAAAGAAAATAAAAACCATCGTTAAATTTATCACCTCTGCCTAGCCACCACCAACTGCATTAATCACCTCAACCTTGTCTAGGTCTTTAAGTAGAAAAGAAGAATGCTTAGATTTTGGAATAATTGATTCATTGATTTCGATTGCAATTCGCTGATTTTGATAACCTAGATGAACAATTAGATCTTCAATACTTGAATCTTCAGGGAGTGATATTTTTTCACCGTTTACTAAAATTTCCACAAATACATTAAGTTGTTATAGGCAAGCTAATTATAACATTGGATTACAAAATTCAGGATAAGTTAAGCTTAAACACATGGTAAAATTTGCGAAGTTTTTTGACCCCTATTAGGAGTAAAGTTTTGCCTCAAACTGCCATATTAGCTCTCGAAGATGGTACTGTTTTCTGGGGAGAATCTATTGGATCAATTGGCGAAACAGTTGGCGAGGTGGTCTTTAATACTGCAATGACGGGGTATCAAGAAATACTCACTGATCCATCCTATAGTCAGCAAATCGTTGCGCTCACTTATCCTCATATCGGCAATACTGGAATAAATATAGTCGATGAAGAATCATCAAGCGTTTATGCCTCTGGTTTAATTATTAGAAACTTACCTCTTGCGTATAGTAATTGGCGCTCTGAGATGAGTCTTGATAACTACCTATCGAGTAATAATATAGTTGCAATTTCAAACATTGATACAAGGGCTTTGACTCGCCACCTAAGATCACATGGAGCACTTAAAGGCTGCATAATGGCCTCTAATAAAATAGATTCGAGCAAGGCCATTCAAAAAGCAAAAGATTTTTCTGGTCTTAAAAATATGGATTTGGCTAAAGTGGTATCCACTCCTAAAACTTACTCCTTTAACCAAGGATCTTTCAACATAAAAAATTCTACTTTTAACAAGACATCTTCAAAATTTAAAGTTGCAGTTTATGACTATGGAGTCAAGAAAAATATTTTAAGAATGTTGGTTGATAGAGGTTGTGAGCTTACAGTCTTTAATGCAAAGGCTCCTCTTGAGGACTTACTAGCAAAAAATCCTGATGGTGTTTTTCTTTCAAATGGTCCTGGAGATCCTGAGCCATGCGATTATGCGATTACAAGTATTAAACAATTATTAGAAAAAAATATTCCAATTTTTGGAATATGCCTTGGCCATCAGCTCTTATCAATTGCGTCTGGGGCTAAAACAGAGAAAATGAAATTCGGTCATCATGGGGCAAACCATCCAGTCCAAGACCTTAAATCAAAAAAAGTGATGATCACCTCCCAAAATCATGGCTTTGCGGTTTCAGAAAAGGGCATTCCAGATAATATTGAAGTAAGTCATAGATCATTGTTTGATAAAAGCATTCAAGGCATTAAGGTGAAAAATAAGCCTGCTTATAGTTTTCAAGGTCATCCTGAAGCTTCTCCTGGGCCCCATGACGTAAGTTACCTGTTTGATGAATTTATAGATCTTATGTCAAAATGAAATTAAATCTTATATTTAAATAAACATGCCAAAAAGACACGACATTAAAAGTATTTTAATTATTGGAGCAGGGCCAATTGTTATTGGGCAAGCTTGTGAGTTTGACTACTCTGGCGCACAAGCATGTAAGGCTCTTCGAGAAGAAGGATATCGAGTAATCTTGGTAAATTCAAATCCTGCAACCATTATGACTGATCCTAAAATGGCTGACGCGACTTATATCGAGCCAATCGAGTGGAGGACAGTTGAAAAAATTATTGAAAAAGAAAAGCCTGATGCCTTGCTACCAACTATGGGTGGCCAGACAGCACTTAATTGCGCCCTAGATCTGGATCGTCATGGCGTATTAGAAAAGCATAATGTTGAGATGATTGGTGCAAATAAAGAGGCCATTGATAAGGCAGAAGATAGAGAATTATTTCGCCAAGCCATGTTAAAAATTGGCCTTGATATGCCAAAGGCAGCCATTGCGCATACTATTGATGAAGCTCTTAAGGTTCAAGAGCAAGTTGGCTATCCAACCATTATTAGGCCGTCATTTACAATGGGCGGGTCTGGTGGTGGAATTGCTTACAATAAAGAGCAATTTATAGAAATATGTCAGCGAGGACTTGATTTATCACCCACTAATGAACTCTTAATTGAAGAATCAATCTTAGGTTGGAAAGAGTTTGAAATGGAAGTTGTTAGAGATAGTAAGGATAACTGCATTATCATTTGCGCTATTGAGAATTTTGACCCAATGGGAATCCATACAGGTGACTCAATCACAGTTGCCCCAGCCCAAACTCTAACTGATAAAGAATACCAAGTAATGCGAAACGCTTCACTTATGGTTCTTAGGGAAATTGGAGTCGATACAGGAGGCTCTAATGTTCAGTTTGCTGTCAATCCTGAGAATGGAAGGTTAACAATTATTGAGATGAACCCAAGAGTTTCAAGGTCATCAGCGCTTGCATCAAAGGCAACTGGATTTCCTATTGCAAAAGTAGCTGCTAAACTAGCAATTGGGTACACGCTGGATGAATTAGATAATGATATTACAGGCGGTAAAACACCAGCGTCATTTGAGCCATCTATTGATTATGTTGTTACAAAAATCCCAAGATTTGCTTTTGAAAAATTTCCACAAGCCGATGACCGGCTTACAACTCAAATGAAGTCTGTAGGCGAGGTGATGGCAATGGGCTCAACTTTTCAGGAGTCTTTTCAAAAAGCCATAAGAGGTCTTGAGACAGACAAATCAGGTTTAGACCCAATTGTAGATATTAATGCTGAAGATGCTAAGGGAAAAATTAGAAGTGAGCTTTTGTCTGCTGGAGCAGATAGAATATTTTATTTAGCTGATGCATTTAGGATGGGTATGAGCTTAAAAGATGCATTTGATCTTTCTAAAATTGACCCTTGGTTTTTATCCCAAGTAGAAGATCTTGTCCTATCAGAAAAAAGAATCGAAGGCTCTGATTTAGGTAAACTTAGCTCTGAAACAATATATAAATTAAAGCAAAAAGGTTTTTCGGATAAACGATTATCTGATCTCCTTCAATGTACTGAAGGAGCTTTTAGAGATAAAAGATTATCTTTAGATATCAAGCCAGTTTTTAAGAGGGTGGATAGTTGCGCTGCAGAATTTGATACACAAACGGCTTATCTATATTCCACCTATCAGTTAGAGTGTGAGGCAAAACCTACCAATAATAAAAAGATTATGATTTTAGGTGGCGGTCCAAATAGAATTGGACAAGGCATAGAGTTCGATTATTGTTGTGTTCATGCCTCCCTTGCTCTTCAAAAAGATGGATTTGAAACTATTATGGTTAACTGTAATCCTGAAACTGTATCTACGGATTATGATGTTTCAGATCGGTTATATTTCGAGCCACTAACGCTTGAAGACGTTTTGGCAGTAATAGACATTGAGAAGCCTGAAGGTGTTATTGTTCATTATGGTGGGCAAACGCCGCTCAAACTTGCAGCAGCACTTGAAAAAAGTGGGGCAAAAATTATAGGCACTAGTCCAGACTCAATAGATCTTGCTGAAGATAGAGAGCGCTTTCAAAAAATGATTCAAAAACTAAGTCTTAAGCAGCCAGTTAATGGAACTGCTCGATCACAAGATGAAGCAGCTAAGATTGCAGACTCTATTGGTTTTCCTCTGGTTGTTAGGCCTTCATATGTTCTTGGTGGCCGCGCAATGGAGATTGTTTATAACAAGGAGAGTTTAGAGCGCTACATGAAAACTGCGGTTCAAGTTTCTAATGATTCTCCAGTATTGCTAGATTCATTTTTAGATCATGCAATCGAAGTTGATATTGATGTAATAAGTGACGGCAAAGATATTGTTATTGGCGGAATTATGGAACATATTGAGCAGGCGGGAATCCATTCTGGAGATTCTGCATGCTCATTACCACCTCACTCACTTCCTGATGACGTTCTTGATGAGATGAGAAGGCAAGTTAAGCTAATGGCTAAGGAACTTAATGTAGTTGGCTTAATGAATACTCAGCTTGCATATCAAGATGGTGAGATTTACGTAATTGAAGTAAACCCAAGAGCTTCAAGAACTGTTCCATTTGTTTCTAAAGCAACTGGAGCTTCAATTGCAAATATTGCAGCACGCGTAATGGCTGGAATATCCTTGAAAGAGCAAAACTTTACAACAGAAATCATTCCCAAGCATTACTCAGTTAAAGAGTCAGTTTTTCCATTTAATAAATTTCTAGGAGTCGATCCATTTTTAGGCCCAGAAATGAGATCAACTGGAGAAGTCATGGGAGTTGGTCCAGATTTCCCTTCAGCATTTGATAAAGCATTTCTTGCAGCGGGCGATATAATTCCTACTAGTGGTAAAGTGTTAGTAAGTCTTCGAACTCTTGATAGGAATAGGCTTGTGGAGTTAGGCCAAAGACTAATTAATCAAAATTTTGAAATTGTTGCAACACGCACAAATCAAGAAATTCTCAAACAAGCTGGCCTTGAATGTACAATGGTTAATAAAGTTTCAGAGGGTTCGCCGCATATTGTTGATGCGATTAAGAATGATGAAATCAGTTTAATTATTAATTCAACTGATGACTCCCAAGGAATAGAAGATGCCTCAGTTATTCGTTGTCAAGCGTTGATTCATAAGATTCCATGTACGACAACAGTTGCAGCAGCTTTTGCTATGCTTGATGGTTTAATGTCTCCAAATAAACTTGAAGTTCGCTCTTTACAATCAATTCACAAATAAGTTTTATGGATACAATACCTATAACAGTTAGTGGAGTCAAAGCTCTTGAAGTTGAGTTGTTAAGACTTAAAGATGAAGAGCGCCCAAGAATAGTAAGTGACATTGCTACGGCCAGAGAGCATGGTGATTTAAAAGAGAATGCTGAATATCATGCTGCTAAAGAAGAGCAAGGCTTCATTGAAGGAAGAATTCAAGATATTGGATCTAAGTTATCTCGATTACAAGTCATAGATGTTAGGCAGCTTAGCCAGGATGGTCGTTGTGTATTTGGAACCACGGTTAAACTTTTGAATCTTTCTGACGATACTGAAACTACTTATCAAATTGTTGGAGAAGACGAGGCTGATATTGAGATTGGTAAAATTTCTTGTCATTCACCAATAGCTAATGCTCTATTGGGAAATGAAGAGGGCGATGAGGTCACTGTTAAGGCTCCTAAAGGTGACATCCTTTATGAAATTCTTGAAGTTCTTTATATATAGTTTAGTTCATCTTTTAGCTCTCTAGTTATTTCAGTTTTTTCCTCATATTTTTTTTTCAATTCTGTGTAGAATTGTTGTATTCTTTTATTTAATTACAATTAATGGAGTTATAAAATGCCAGGTTTATTACCAAATATTGATCCTGATGGACTCTTAGAATACTCAGTAGTCTATACTGATAGATCGCTTAATCACATGTCTAATTCATTCCAAAGCGTAATGAATGAGGTTTCTGCATCACTAAAGAAGGTCTACAGCGCTGAAGCAGTTGTTTTAGTTCCTGGCGGAGGCACCTATGCAATGGAAGCTGTAGCTCGACAATTTGCAACTGATAAAAGTTGTTTAGTTTTGAGAAACGGATGGTTTAGCTATCGTTGGTCACAGATTCTTGAAATGGGTGATATTCCTTCTGAGCAAGTAGTCTTAAAAGCTAGCAAAATCAGTAATGGATCTCAAGCTCCATTTGCGCCTGTTGACGTCAATGAAGTTGTAAATCAAATTAAAAGTCAAAAACCAACTATGGTTTTTGCACCTCATGTAGAAACATCAGCCGGAATTATTCTTCCTGATGACTATATTCAAACTGTTGCAGAAGCGGTTCACTCAGTTGGTGGAATGTTTGTTCTAGACTGCATTGCTTCAGGCGCTATATGGATCGATATGGAGAAACTTGGAGTTGATATTTTAGTGAGTGCCCCTCAAAAAGGTTGGAGTGCATCGCCATCATTTGGAATGGTAATGCTTTCATCAAATGCCTCTAAAAAGATACATGAGACACAAAGTACAAGCTACTCATGTGACCTTCTTAAGTGGCTTCAGATTATGCAGGCCTATGAAAATGGTGGGCATGCTTATCATGCGACAATGCCTACAGATGCAATTAAGCACTTTCGAGATACCATTAATGAAACTGCTGAATTTGGTTTTGATACTGCACGTCAAAAGCAGCAAGAGCTTGGAGATAGAGTAAGAAGCCTACTTAGTAAATATAATTTTATTAGTGTTGCAGCTGATGGCTTTCTTGCTCCAGGAGTTGTTGTGAGTTATACCTCTGATAAAGAAATACACAATGGTGCAAAATTTAAAGATATGGGCATGCAAATTGCAGCTGGAGTTCCTCTAAAGTGTGATGAAGGAGATGATTATCAAACATTCAGACTTGGTTTGTTTGGACTAGATAAACTTAAAGATGTTGATGCTGCTGTGGACAGGCTTGAGGTTGCCTTTAAACAATTAATGGCATAATGAGAGTAGAGAGTCTAAAAATAAATGATAAAAAGCAATGGCGTAAACTTTATCAAGGTTATGCTGACTTTTATAAAATGCCAATGAATGATGATATTCTTGATACAGTCTGGTCATGGATATTTGATGAAGAAAATAAGTTTTATGCTATTGGCGCTAGATCTTCTCAGGGAAATTTAGTTGGTTTTATGCATTTTAGAGAAATGCCATCTCCATTAAGAGGCTCATTAATTGGTTTTTTAGATGACTTATATGTTCATCCAGATCACAGGGGGACTGGTGTAGTTCAGTCTTTATTTAAAGAACTTAAATCACTTGCTGACAAGAAAGATTGGCCGTATGTTAGGTGGATTACTGCAAGTGATAATCATAGGGCACGAGCAGTTTATGATAAGATTTCAGGAACAATCGATTTTGTAACTTATCAAATGCAGTCAAAATAGTTTCAAGGACTTATTTATGAAATTTGGTAAAATTGTAAATAATTTTTCAGAGCCTCCACATCCAAGAGGCATCTCAATTGAAGGAAACTTGGTTAGTCTAAAGCCTTTGGTTGCAGACAAGTTTTCTAAAGACCTTTTTTTGTCTAATGCATTAGATAAGGAGAATATTAACTGGGCTTATCTTCCCTATGGACCCTTTAAAGCTGAGCCTGATTATCATAAATGGATAGAATCATTTGAAAAAAAAGATGATCCTGTCTTTTTTGCAATTATTAGTAAAAAACTCAATAAAGCAATTGGTATTGCAAGTTATTTAAGAATTAATCCAGCTGATGGTTTAATTGAAGTGGGTCATATAAATTATTCCCCACTTCTTCAAAGAACGACTGAAGCAACTGAAGCAATGTTTTTAATGATGAAGTGGGCATTTGATAATGGCTATAGAAGATATGAGTGGAAGTGTAATGCTCTTAATCTAAGATCACGAAATTCTGCCCAAAGACTCGGTTTTTCATACGAAGGCGTTTTTAGGCAAATGGCTATCGTAAAGGGTCAAAATCGTGATACGGCTTGGTTTGCAATTATTGATAAGGATTGGGAAAAAGTTGAAGATTGCTTTAAGAAGTTCCTATCCAATAGCAATTTTGATAAACAAGGGCGGCCAATAGTCTCACTTTCAGCTTTAACAAAGCCCCTACTATACAAGTTAGACAATCTTGATTGCTCGTAAACTTTAGTCTAATGATTTATCCTCTTGGGTGATGCTTTTGATGCTGCGCCTTAAGCTGTGCATTTTGAATATGTGTATAGAGTTGAGTGCTTGAAATATCGCTATGTCCAAGCATCAATTGAACAGAGCGAAGGTCAGCACCTTTTTGAACAAGGTGAGTGGCAAAGGCATGCCTTAGAGAGTGAGGCGAGAGTGGCTTATCTATTCCTGCTTTTGATGCATAATCTTTAATAATATAGAAGAAATTTTGTCGAGACATTGCCCTTCCTCTATTTGATAAAAAGTAGCTATCGCTCTGACCATTTTTTAATAGTGCTGGCCTTGAATTGAGCTCATATTTTGTTAAATAATCAATTGCAATTTCGCCCATTGGCAGTAATCTTTCTTTATTTCCTTTCCCATGAATGCGTATAAATTCATCTTTTAGATTAATGTTATGATAACTTAAATTAATTAGCTCAGAGACGCGGAGCCCGCAAGAGTATAGCAATTCAAGCATTGCTCGATCCCTCTGACCAAATAATGATTTACTATTTGGCGCCTCTAGCAAGTGTTCAACTTCTTGAACATTTAAAAATATAGGTAATTTTTTTTCTAATTTTGGATAATCTAATTGTTCAGTTGGGTCAATTTTTAAGTTCTTTTTGTCAGATAAAAATTGATAGAAAGAATGAAGACAAGTTAGCATTCTAGATTGAGTTGAGGCACTTATATTTGAATCTTTTCTATATGAAAAATAATCTTGTATCTGTTTCTTGTCAACATCTATAAGCGAAATATTATTAAGCCACTTACTAAAAATTTTAAGATCAGAGCGATACGCACTTAAGGTATTTTTACTGGCGCCAGTTGTTAGCCAGTAGAAATCAATAAATTGGTCTATCAGATCACTATTCATTGGGGATTATTCTACGTGAGTATTCTGTAAATGGGGCAAAAAAAATGCCAGTAAAACTGGCATTTAGAACTTAAATAAAATGATTATTTCTTTTTAAGTTTTTCTTTAATACGGGCAGCTTTACCTGTAAGTCCTCTAAGATAATACAATTTTGCTTGGCGAACTTTACCACTTCGTTTAACTGTTACGCTATCAATCATAGTTGAATGAGTTTGAAAGACTCTTTCAACTCCTTCACCATGAGATATTTTACGGACAGTAAACGCAGAACTTATACCACGGTTTTTTATTGCAATAACAACACCTTCAAAGGCCTGTAATCTCTCACGAGTTCCTTCTCGGACCTTTACCTGAACTACTACAGTATCTCCTGAAGAAAATTCAGGAATGTCTGATCTTAGTTGCTCACTTTCGATTTGATCAATTAAATTCACGTTTCCACCTTTTAAGGGTTTCTGAAAAAGCCGTAATTATACATATTTTTTCTATCCTACACAAGAAGCTAAGGGGTATTAAATAGATATTAATCATATTATTTTTTAAATGCTTTAACCATAATATGAGATAATTAATATAATATTTTTAAAAAACAAATAATGGGTAAAGTAACGGGATTTTTAGAGCTAGATAGGCAAGTTGAATCCTATCGTGAAGTAGAAATTCGTATAAAGGATTTTGGTGAGATATTTGCTGATACCCATAATTTAGATCAGCTTAAAGAGCAAGGGGCTCGTTGTATGGATTGTGGAGTTCCATTCTGCCAGTCTTCAAGTGGATGCCCAATAGATAATTTGATTCCTGAATGGAATGATCTTGTTTACAATAATGAATGGAAAGAGGCATTACAGCGATTAGAAAAGACAAATAACTTTCCAGAGTTTACAGGAAGAGTTTGTCCTGCTCCTTGTGAGGGTTCATGTGTTCTTGGATTAAATAGTCCAGCGGTTACAATCAAAAATATTGAGTTAGCTATAGTTGACAAAGGATTTGAAGAGGGTTGGATAAAGCCGAGACTAGTTAATACTCGAATTGAAAAAAAAGTTGCTCTAGTAGGGTCTGGGCCAGCAGGCTTAGCTGCTGCAGATGAGCTTAATCAAATAGGTTACTCTGTAACTGTTTATGAGCGAAGTGACCGCATAGGCGGTCTTCTAATGTATGGCATTCCTAATATGAAGCTAGGCAAAGATGTTGTTGATCGCCGCGTAGATTTATTAAGACAAGAGGGCGTTGAGTTTATTACTAATACTGATATTGGTAAAGATATATCAACGAAAGATTTGAAAAAATCATTTGATGCTGTTGTTTTTACAACTGGCGCAACAAAGGCAAGAGACTTGCCAGCTGAAAATCGAAATGCTATTGGTATTTATCCTGCTATGGAGTACTTGACTTCAAATACTAAAAGTCTTTTGGATAATGGCTATGCAGACAACAGTGAGCTCTCTGCTAAAGGCAAAAATGTCATTGTAATTGGTGGCGGCGACACTGGAACTGACTGCATAGGCACCTCTCTTCGCCAGGGTGCTAAGTCTATAACCAATTTTGAATTAATGAGTCAGCCCCCAGAAGTTCGCTCTGAAACTAATCCTTGGCCAGAGTGGCCGGTAATTTTTCGTGTTGATTATGGGCATGAAGAATCTAATAAAGTTTTTGGTAAAGATCCAAGGCAATATCAACTTCTCACAAAGTCTTTCATTAAAGATAAGGATGGACATGTGAGTGGAATTAAAACAGTTAATGTTGAAGTTGTAGATGGTAAATTAAATGAAATTGATGGAACTGAAAAAACCTGGGATGCTGAGCTGGTTCTCCTGTCAATGGGCTTTCTTTCTCCCGAGCACTATCTAAGTGAAGATGCAAATATTGATATTGATGAACGTGGAAATTACAAAGCTGAGCACGGTGAGTATACTACTTCCCAAAAAGGAATTTTCTCTGCTGGAGACTGCCGAAGAGGTCAGTCACTAGTGGTTTGGGCAATCAATGAAGGCCGTGGGGTTGCAAATAGTGTAAATAATTTTCTAGTAAACTCTTAAAGGATTGAGAAATACTATGGCTGAAATACTAGGCGCGGAAGTAGATGAAGAGGGTTACTTATTAAATGTTTCAGATTGGAGTGTTGAGATTGCAAATGCGATGTCTGAAGAGGATGGTATAAATCTCTCTACTGAGCATTGGGAAGTTATTAATTTTCTTCAGGCGTATTATAAAGAATATGAGTTTGCCCCTGCAGTAAGAGTTCTTACAAAGGCAATAGCTAAAAAACTGGGTAATGACAAAGGAAATTCTCGTTACCTCTACTCGCTTTTTCCATATGGTCCTGCCAAGCAGGGATGTCGATTCGCTGGCCTCCCTAAACCAACAGGCTGTGTTTAGCATGAAAAATTAATCTTGACTTTCATTTTGAGATAAAAAATAAGTCATATGTCATCAATCAGCATTTTTTTTACACTCTTTTTCTACTTTTCTGTATTAATCTTTATTACAGGACTTTCTTATAAGATTGTTCAATATTGGAATACCCCTGCACCGCTTAAAATACCTATTGCGCCTGCTCCATTAACAAAATCTGGAGTATTTTTAAGGCTCACTAAAGAAGTTTTTTTATTTGCAACTCTTTTTAAATCAAGTAAGTGGACTTGGCTTTTTGGCTGGAGTTTTCATCTTGCTCTAGTCCTTCTTTTTTTTCGTCATTTGGTTTATTTTTGGCCTGGTGAAATTCCATTAATATTACTTAAAACTGAACCATTAAAATACGCTGCTTATCCGCTTATTTTTGGGTTACTTGGATTACTAGGCAGAAGGATTTTTGTGGATAGGGTTAGATATATTTCAGCGCCATCAGATTATCTTATGTTGCTATTAATAATTTTGATTGGTGCAAGTGGAATGGTAATGACCTTCGCAAATAATCATCCAAACATGCTCCTTGTGAAAAATTTTGCAGAAGGTTTAATTACTTTTAAGTGGTCTGAATTGCCATCAGAAGTAATTTTCTTAGTTCATATTTTTCCAGTCTTCTTTCTTATAGCTATTTTCCCAATATCAAAATTATTACATGGTCCAGGTATATTCTTTGCTCCAACGCTTAATCAAGTTGATGATGCACGTAAAAAGAGACATATCTCCCAGTGGGCTATGCAAAAAGAAAAAAATACCAAAATTGATCTCGAGCACAACAAGGATAAAGGGAGCTAATTATGTCTAAAAATAGTATCGAAAAACTTCCTACCTATCTTGCGATTCCGCCATTAAAAAAAGACTCAATGGCTGGTAAAGGTCCTTTTAAGGCGAGTATAGATATTCAAAAAGACCTAGGATTTCCAGGTGAAAAAATAGATAACTGGCAGCAAGTAGCAATCAATAAAATTGCGGAAACTAAATCCAAATATCGGTCTGTCCAAGTATTTTTGGATTCCTGCATGAAGTGTGGTGTTTGTACTGATAAGTGTCACTATTATTTAGGAACGGCTGACCCTAAAAATATGCCAGTTGCTAGGCAAGATTTATTTAGAAGCGTTTATAGGAGACACTTTACTTTTGCTGGGAAGTATTTTCCAAAACTAGTAGGTGCTAAAGAATTTGATGAGGATATGTTAGATGATTGGTATAACTATTTTCATCAGTGCTCGCAATGTCGAAGATGTGCGGTATTCTGCCCAATTGGAATTGATACTGCTGAAATTTCAATGGCAGCTCGTGAAGTAATGAATGCAATTGGTGTGGGACAAAAATACCCGAACCAAATTTTAGGAAAAATTAATAAAATTGGCAATAATTTAGGGATGCCAGAGCCAGCTCTTAGAGATACTTTAGCTGACCTAGAGGAGGAGATTGAAGAGGAGACTGGTGTCAGTGTTAAGTTGCCTCTTGATCTTAAAAATTCTGAAGTTTTAATGGTCACTCCTTCAGCAGACTTTTTTGCTGAACCTCATATTGATGGGCTTATTGGCTATGCTAAAGTTTTTCATCAAAGCGGCGTAAGCTGGACATTAAGTTCTTATGCCTCTGAAGCTGCAAATTTTGGGATGTTTATTGGTAACTATGATGTTATGAGGCAGGGAGCATTGCGAATTCGTAAGGCAGCACTTGACTTGAATGTTAAACGTGTTGTGGTTGGTGAGTGTGGACATGCATGGCGAGTAGCTTACAGTTTTTGGAATACCCTTACTGGCTTGGGTAGGGGAGGGAGTGATGAATATTCATTAAAACTTCAAAACCAATTAGATAGTAATTATCCTCAGCCACAACATATGATTGAATTTACGTATGATTTAATCCAAAGAGATAAATTATCATTTGACAAGTCCAAAAATGATCATCGAGTTGTAACTTTTCATGACTCGTGTAATGTTGCGCGTGGAAGTAATATGGGCGATATTGAAAATGGCCAGTTTATTCTTCCAAGAGAGGTCATTAAGGCCGCATGTAATAACTTTTCAGATATGCATAAATCCACAATAAAGTCTGCTACCTTTTGTTGTGGCGGCGGCGGCGGACTTCTTACCGATGATCTTATTGATTTAAGAATAAAGGGAGCAAAACCAAGAATGCACGCCCTAAAGCAAAGTGAACAAGACAATGGCGTAAACACATTGGCTGCTATCTGCGCTATATGTAAATCACAGTTTTCTAAGGTACTGCCTAATTATGATTTTGATCCATACATGATTGTAAGTGTTCATCAATTAGTAAGTGATGCAATTATTTTAACTAAAGATTCAGAAACTTAAGCTAGAAGCTATAAATAACTATTCTAGTTTTTGGTAGTAATTAAGTATTCCTTGATATATTGAGACTGCAATCTTTTGCTGCTGCTTGTTATTGGTTAAACGTTTCTCTTGAGTTGGGTTTGATATGAAGGCAGTTTCAACTAAAACTGAAGGTATGGCAGGAGATTTTAGAACTACAAAGTTAGCCTTTTGAGGTACTTTTTTATGGATTGGCCCAATTTTTTCAAGTTCACCGATTATCTCCTTGGCAAGGTTAAATGATTGCATGTCTCGATCTTTTCTTGAAAAATCTGTCAAAATATTTTTCAAAAATTGATCATTATCAATTACAGTTTCAACGCCTCCAAACTGATCCACTAGATTTTGAGATTGTTCTAATTGTTTAGCTAGTTTGCTGTTATTTCCTTTCTCACTTAAGGTGTAGATAGAAGCACCTTTCGCAGTTGTACTTTCTACAGAATCTGCGTGAATAGAAATAAACATGGTGGCATTTTCTTTTTGCGCTATTGTTATTCTTTTAGTCAGCGGTATATAGTAGTCTCCACTCCTAGTCAGAATAGCTTTTAGATCGCTATTTTTATTAATAATTGCTACAAGTTTTTTGGCAATTGCTAAATTTACAGACTTTTCTTGTGATTTATTTTTACCAATAGCTCCTGAATCTTCGCCGCCATGACCAGGATCAACTAAGATAATTTTTTGACTTATTTGAGCTGATTTTTCTATATTTTTTACTGCTTTTGTAACTTTTATGTCTTGTGTTTTTTCCTGAGACTCGAGGTCAATAATATCTACTACGAGTCGATGAAACTTATATTTTGTGTTAGGCTTAAGGGTGAAGTGCTTTACTCTGAATTTTTTATTAATATGCACGATTAACTTAATAGTTTTTTTATCACGTTTTATAAGAACTTTTTTTATCCTGTCATCCTTAAAAAAAATATTTGAAAAAGTTTCAGACAATACTTCAGCATCATCAAAACTGATAATCACTACCTTGTCAGTGTTGGTTATATTAAAGAGAGTGTCCTGCTCTTTATCAATAACAATTCGAGTTTGATCTGGCGCTGTCCAGTATCTAAAATCATAGAGTGTAGTCTTTTCTTCACTAAATGAAGAGGTAGCAAATACAGCAATAATCAAACTTATCCAATAGCGCATTCTAAAATTAATTTTCCTATTTTAGTTTGAGACGTGATATTTACTGTTCTTATGTCGCCATTTCCACTAATATTGATAGATAAATCAGAGTGTGCAATAGCACCTTTGCCTAACTCTGGCCACTCGATCAGTTGAAGGCTTTTTGGTTTAAGGTATTCACGAATACCAATGTACTCTAATTCCTCAGGATCACTAAGTCGGTAGCAATCAAAATGATGAATATCTATTGATTCATTTTGATAACTTTCAACTAAAGTATAAGTGGGACTTTTAACTTTATCAAACCCAAAGTGCCCAATAAAACTTTGCGCTAGCGTGGTTTTTCCAGCCCCAAGATCACCAATTAAGTATATTACGCATGAGTTTTGTAAGTCAGAGCAGCATTGAGCAAGCTTTTTAGCAAGCTCTTGGGTTTCTTGAAGATTTTTGAGAACTAAATCCAAAACAATTGATATAAGTAAATAGCCAATGCAGTTAATAGAATGAAGCCACCAAAACGACTAATTTTAAGTCTCATCGAGAGAATGAGAACTAGAAGAGTAAACATTAGCATAAAGAGGTAGTCACGACTCATTACTTCTGTTGGAATTTGAAAAGGCAGAATTAAACCTGGAATTGCAAGGACTCCAAGAGTATTAAAAAGATTTGATCCAATAATATTTCCAATAACCATTTGATGTTGCTTTTTCAATGCGCTACTTATAGAAACTGCAAGTTCAGGAAGGCTTGTTCCAAGCGCTACAACTGTTAGGCCAATAATTAGGTCACTAACACCAAAGGATAGAGCAAGACTAGTTCCGCCCCAGACTACAAGACGTGCACTAGAAACTAATATAATAAGAGACACAATTAAGAGGAGCCAAGTTCTTCCCTTATCATTTTTCTGCGAGTTATTTTCGAGACTATCATTATCACTATCAGTTAGGTTATTTTTCTTAGATTCTCTAAATACATTAATAAGGAATAGTGTTAATAAGGATATGAGTATCAAGCCATCGGTAAAACTTAAAAAACCGTCTAATAATAAAAAACCTACAATTAGAGTTGATAAAAATAAGAATAACCATTCCTTTTTTAATACAGATTTTTCAACTGTAATTGGAAGGATAATTGCTGTAACTCCAAGAACTAAGCCTATATTTAAAATGTTTGAACCAAATGCATTTCCTATACTCATCTCAGGGTGACCATCATATGCTGCAAGGCCAGAGACTAACATTTCAGGAGCTGACGTGCCAAATCCAAAAATGAGTAGGCCAATGATTAGAGGCGAGATGTTAAATATTCGTGCAATTTTGGCGCCATTATCAGTGAAAGTATCTGCGCTCCACATTAGTAAGATAAAGCCCGCTAGCAGAGATAAAATTGGAAGTAACATTTAGTTATATAGAATGATTATGGTGTCTATTATAAAGTTATCTAAGTTAGAATTTAGAAAACAGAACTTCTAATTTAGTAATAATAGATTAATGTTTTTTAATAAACATTAAAGACAATCTCAAAAGCATGTATTTATAATGAGTCAATGATACTTATAACTCGACCATTAGCTCAGACTGCAAATCTTAAAATGCTTTTAGAAGCATCTGATATTGAGTATGCGTTTTTCCCCACTTTTGAAGTAAAAAAAATAAGATCTGAAGTTTTAAAGCAGCATTATGATGTCATTATTTTTATAAGTGTTAATGCGGTTAGCTTTGCCGAAGATTACTTTAATAAAATCTTTACTGGAATATTTAAAGTATTTGCAGTGGGGCCTGTTACCGCTAAAAGATTAATTGATAAAGATATTAAAGTTGATTGCTTTCCTAAATTTAATGCTTCAAGTCTGAAATTATTGGCAATGCAAGAGTGCTCAGAATTGATCGATAAGAAAATTTTAATTGTAAGAGGAAGGGGAGGATCAGAAACATTAAAGGATAATTTGGGAAAATTTAATCAGGTTGATTATCTCGAAGTTTATGAGCGAGTGCCTTGTGAGTTTTCATCACTTCATGCGCAGTCGATTGAAGTATTTTTAAATTCTACAAATGGCGTGCTAATGGCAGGCAGTAATGAAAGCCTTTACAATATTGTTCGCCTACTGAATCTTGATTCATCTGATACTTTTAATAAATTTAAGACTAAAAAACTTATTGTTTTTAGTCAAAAAATTAAGGTTTTGGCAGAGAGTCTAGGTTTTGAAAATATAAAAGTCACACTCAATCCTTCTGACCAAGATCTAATAAATGAATTAATAATTTAAAAAAAACTCACAAGTAGAAAATGATTGGGTAACATACATTAAACTATATCGGGAGTTCAAGTGATTAGATTCGGTATTTCATGGGTGGCACGCTTACTAGGCGTCAGTGGTTTTACCGTTCAACAACCAACAACTCGTGGTTCCCTCCAAGATCTAAATATTTCTGAAAGGATTATTCCTTTTAATCCTAGCAATTTAGCTGTTCATGATTTTGATGATTCAGAAGCTTCACGTCACTTAAGGCGCTTTCAAGATACTCAGGTTAAATTAAGTCATGGAGAGCAAGTTAGTGATGCCACTAATGATCAAGATCTAGTATCTGTAATTGCTACTTTGAAATCAAAATTATATCAAGAGTCTATTAAAAGCAAGCATTACACGAATGCTTTTAATGAGTTAAATGAGAGGCTAGTTGAGTTAGAAAAAATCGTACAGCCTGGCAAGAAAACTGACTTTCAAAAGCTCCAGGGCTGGGTTCATTCAAAAAGACACTTCCATTAACCTTTAATTTTTAGTTTTTATTACTATTGATGAGTCGCTCTCAAGTTGATTCATTTTGTAAAAATGAAAAGTAATTAGGTATAATGCTACTTGGTTTTTAAATTAATACTCTTATTAAATAAATATGTCAAAAAGTGATTACATTGAGTTAGAAGGCGTCGTAAAAGAAAAATTACCTAATACAACTTTTAAAGTTGAATTAGAAAATGGACATAGCGTTCTTGCTCATATTTCTGGAAAGATTCGTAAGCACTACATACGCATACTACCTGGCGACAAGGTAACTGTTGAAATGACTCCTTATGACCTAACTAAAGGAAGAATTACCTTCAGACACAAATAAATGTTTTCTAACATTGAGGTTTTTGACTATATATAATCTCAATTTGATATGAATTTTATTAAAAAAATAGTTTCAGAAATTCTGAGATAATATTTTCAAGCCATAGATAAGCCAGTGTGGTGGAATTGGTAGACACGCCGGATTCAAAATCCGGTTCCTTCACGGGAGTGCCGGTTCGAGCCCGGCCACTGGTACCAAACTTGTTTAGGACTAAATAAAATGGACAACAACTTTGTAAGTGAAGCGCTGAATTTAACCATGTTTGGGATGGGATTCGTTTTTGTTTTTCTTGCTTTGATGGTTGTCGTCACAAATGTAATGTCCTTGCTTGTTGCAAAAATTCAACCCGCAACTAACGATGCTTCAGCATTGGATTCTGATCCAATAATTGAGATTGATGAAAAAACAAGAGCAATTATTGAGGCAGCAATAAAAATGCATACACAGAGATAACTATATGTCTAACAAAGAAAATAATAAACCAGTTCAAATAACTGAGCTAGTTCTTAGGGATGGACATCAATCGCTTTTTGCAACTAGAATGCGAATTGATGACATGCTTCCTATTGCAGAAAAATTAGACAAAATAGGTTATTGGTCAATGGAGTCTTGGGGTGGTGCTACTTTTGATGCTTGTATTCGTTTTCTTGGAGAAGATCCTTGGGAGAGAATTCGTGAAATCAAAAAAGTTATGCCTAACACTCCTCAACAAATGCTCCTTAGGGCCCAAAATTTGTTGGGTTACCGTCACTATAGTGACGATGTAGTTAGAAAATTTGTTGATCGATGCGCCGATAATGGTGTTGGTGTCTTAAGAATATTTGACGCGATGAATGATACTCGCAATCTTAAAACTGCCATTGATCAAACAGTTAAAGTTGGCCAGCATGCTCAAGGCACGATTTCATATACAGTGAGTCCAGTCCATACAACTGAATTATGGATTGAGATGGCTAAAAAAATTGAAGATATGGGTGCACATTCATTGTGCATTAAGGATATGGCTGGCTTATTACAGCCTTATGTTGCATATGATTTAGTTAAAAAATTAAAAAAAGCGATTGATATTCCTATTCAGCTGCATGCTCATGCAACTACTGGTCTCTCTACTGCTTGCATTATCAAAGCAGTTGAAGCTGGGATTGATCGAGTTGATACCTGTATTGGTTCGATGAGTATGACTTACAGCCATTCTGCAACTAACTCTGTTGTTTCTATTTTAGAGGCGAGCCCACGTAAAACTGGCCTAGACTTAAAAAAACTTGAAGAAATTGATCAGTACTTTAAGCCAATCAGAGCTAAATATGCTAAGTTTGAGGGGTCACTTAAGGGTGTCGATTCAAGAATTCTTACATCTCAAGTTCCAGGCGGTATGCTGACTAATATGGAAAGCCAATTAAAAGAGCAAAATGCACTTGATAAAATGGACGAAGTTTTGTTAGAGATACCTCGAGTTCGAAAAGATTTAGGTTACATCCCTTTAGTAACTCCTACTTCTCAGATTGTAGGTACTCAATCCGTGCTCAATGTTCTAACTGGCGAGCGCTATAAAACTATTACCAGAGAGTCAGCTGGAATACTTAAAGGTGAGTATGGTTCTGCTCCTGCCCCAGTAAACAAAGAACTTCAGGAGAGAGTCTTGGAGGGCGCAGAAGCAATTACTTGTAGGCCTGCAGATAATATTGAGCCTGAGCTGGATGTTCTTGAATCTGAGTTTGATAAGCTTGTTTTAGAGAAGGGTATTAGAGTAGCAGATGAGAAAATTGATGATTTATTGACTTATGCTCTATTTCCTCAGGTGGGAATTAAGTTCTTAGAAAATAGAGATAATCCAGATTTCTTTGAGCCAGTTCCTCAGGCGCCAATCAGTTCTTCAACTTCTGAGGAAGATGAAGGAATATATACTGTTTCATTTAAAGGGCAGTCTTACACAGTTAATGTTTCAGCAGGCGGCACGATAAAATCTGTGGGCACTTCCTCAGATACTTCAGAATTAAGTTCCGAAGACTCACAAGTCAGTTCAGAGCCTTTGGTGAATGGAAAAGAGGATATTTCAGCGCCACTATCGGGCACTATTTGGAAAATCTTAGTTAGTCCTAATCAGAATGTTAAAAAAGGTGATACTTTGCTTATTTTAGAGGCTATGAAGATGGAAACTGAGATCAAAGCAACACAATCTGGTGTCGTCTTAAATGTTGGCGTTAAAGAGGGTGATGCGGTAACTGTTGGTCAACTCCTTCTTTCTTTAGGTTAACTATGGAACAACTAAAGCTACTTTGGTTTAATACAGGCCTTTATCAGATGGATTGGGGCCAAGGTCTTATGCTTCTTGTGGGCATCCTGTTAATCTATCTAGCAATTGTAAAAAAGTTCGAACCTCTTTTACTTCTGCCTATTGGGTTTGGTGCTCTTTTAAGCAATATTCCAGGCGCTAATTTAGCTATTGATGGTGGAATTTTGCATCTATTCTACGTTGTCGGTATTGAGTCTGGCGCGTTTCCTTTGATCATTTTTATGGGTGTTGGCGCTTTAACAGATTTTGGCCCACTTCTTGCAAATCCTAAAACTCTTTTACTTGGAGCTGCTGCTCAGTTTGGAATTTTTGCGACACTTTTAGGGGCAGTAGGATTATCAGTAATTGGAGTATTTGACTTTAGCTTGAAGCAAGCTGCTGCAATTGGAATTATTGGAGGCGCCGATGGTCCAACATCTATTTATGTTGCTTCAATTCTTGCGCCAGAATTACTTGGAGCAATTGCTGTTGCTTCGTATTCATATATGGCATTAGTTCCTCTAATTCAACCGCCAATTATGAGAGCGATGACTACTGAAAAAGAAAGAAAAATTAAGATGGTTCAGTTACGTGAGGTCTCTAAGGTTGAAAAAATTATATTCCCAATTATTTTGTTATTACTTGTTGCTCTTCTTCTGCCTGCAGCAGCTCCTTTATTAGGTATGTTTGCTTTTGGTAATTTAATGAAAGAATCTGGAGTTGTTGATCGCTTGAGCGATACTACTCAGAATGCTTTGATTAATATAGTAACGATTTTTCTTGGTCTTGCAGTAGGGTCAAAACTTATGGCCGATAAGTTTCTTCAACTTGATACTTTAGGAATTTTATTGCTTGGCCTAGTTGCCTTCTCTATTGGCACTATGTGCGGACTTCTCATGGCGAAACTAATGAACGTATTTAGTAAAAATAAAATTAACCCATTAATTGGCTCTGCAGGAGTTTCAGCAGTTCCAATGGCTGCACGTGTCTCTAATAAAGTTGGCCTTGAAGCTGATTCAAATAATTTCCTTCTTATGCATGCAATGGGGCCTAATGTTGCAGGTGTTATAGGGTCAGCAATCGCTGCAGGTATAATGATTCAATTTCTAGGTTAGTAAAAAATTTAGAACCCTTACGTTTAACCCCCTAAAACAAACTAGCTTTACGTTTCGTTTATTTCGCCATTGGTTAAGGTAAGCTTTCTACTCATTTTATTTGCAATAGACAGGTCATGAGTAACAATTAACAGTGCGGTAGTTTTATCTGTGTTTAGCTCTATGATAAGTTCTAAGACGTCCTTTGCATTTGCCGCATCTAGGTTACCTGTTGGCTCATCTGCCAAGAGACAAGTTGGCTCAGTTATCATAGCTCTTGCAATTGCAACCCTTTGCCTTTCTCCACCTGACAGCTCTGACGGCTTATGATTCAATCGATTTTCTAGCCCAACCTTTGTTAATATTTTTTTAGATTTTAAGAGTGCACCGCCTTTATCAACACCCATGATTAACAAAGGTAAAGCCACGTTATATACTGATGAAAAATCATTTAGTAAGTGATGAAATTGATAAACAAAGCCAAGATTTTTCGCTCGCAACTCTGTCCTATCTTTTTCGCTAATTTTTGAAATATTGGTATTAGCGATGAGCACATCACCATCAGTAGGAGTATCAAGGCCAGCCATTAAATTAAGTAGCGTTGATTTTCCACATCCTGATTGACCAATAATTGCAGTTGTTTCTCCAGACTTAATTTTAAAATTTAAATTTTTTAAAACAGATGTTTGATCGTTGCCCTCATTATATGAAAAGCTAACAGAGCGACATTCAATTATATTACTCATGCCTTAAAACCTCTGAAATATTAACCTTTCCAGCACGTTTTGCTGGATAAATAGCAGCAATAATTACTAATATAAAAGCTCCCAGGACTATACTAACCAAATCGCTAAGTAGGATTTTTGATGGAAATCGGCTAATATAAAATAAATCTTTAGGGAAAAATTGGAAGCCAATAATACTTTCAATTCCAGAAATTACAGACTCGATATTAAGAGCCAATAGTAACCCAAGAATTGTTCCTATAGTAATACCAATAAAACCAATACTGAGGCCTTGGTAGAAGAATATCCTAACAATTCTTTTCGGAGTCATTCCGATGGTTCTTAGAATTGCAATGTCAGACTTTTTGTCATTAACCACCATAACCATCATAGAGACTATATTAAAAGCAGCAATAGCAATTATCAAAGAAAGAATAATTGCAATCATTTGCTTTTCAAGATTTAAAGCTCTGATAAAGTTTCGTTGTTGTTGCATCCAATCAACCCCATAATAACCATTGCCGAGCGATTTAATTACACTATCTGTAATTTTATTAGCTTCAAATAAGTCTTCTACTTTAAGGCGAATTCCAGACACTTGATTTCCAAGAGCGAATAAATCTTGAGCGTCATAAAGGTGGATAAATGCAAGATTATTGTTGAAATCATTTACGCCAGCATTAAATATACCGCTTACTGTATAAGATTGTGACTGGGGGACTAGTTTACCAATTGAATTTCTAGAGGGAGCTATCAGAGTAAGCTTATCTCCAATTCCTGTTCCCATAAGTGTTGCAAGGCCAACACCAATTAATATTGATGAATCGTCTTCATTCAGGCTAAGACTTCCATATTTAATATCATCTAATAAGGCAGAGGTTGTTGATTCTAAATCTATAAGGATGCCTCTAACACTAATGCCTTGTGAGGCATTTTTTGAAGTCATTAAGGCAAAGTCTTCAACAAAAGGCGAGGACGCAATAATCTGGTCCTGTGTGTCAATTTTTTTTCTAAGATCTTGCCAATTATCAAGAGTATCATCAGTTTCTGTTATGTAGGAGTGAGAAATCGTGTTTAAAACTCGATTTGTTAACTCTTCATGAAAGCCGTTCATTACTGACAAGACAGTAATAAGAGACATAACAGCTAGAACAAGACCAACCATAGAAACGCCAGAAATAAAAGAAACAAAGCCTTTTTTTCGATTGGATCTTAAATATTGGTTAGAAATATGAAATTCAACACTCATGGTCGGAATATTTTGTCATAATTAATGTTTTAAAAGTGATTAAAATTATCAAAATGCTAAGTATTATAAGTTTTATCAATCACAGTAAGTTTGGCTTGGTTAATTTTTTGCTTTTGCCTTTTTCCGCTATTTTCTTCATTTTTAGTTATATACGTCTTTGTCTTTACAAAGTAAGGTTATTAAAAGTAAGCGTGTCATCAGTTCCAGTTATTGTTATAGGCAATATAACAGCAGGTGGAACTGGAAAGACGCCAATTGTAATTGCAGTCGCTAATTATTTTGCATCTCGCAATAAAATGGTAGGAGTTGTTTCCAGGGGCTATGGGGGAAAGTACGCTCAAGAATCATTAGAGGTTACTTCGACAAGTGATCCAATTGATTGCGGTGATGAGCCTTTGTTAATAAAGCAACAAACTGAAGCTTTTGTTGTAGTGGCTAAAAAAAGAAGCAATGCAGTAAAATTTTTAACTGAAAACTATTCAGTAGATTTAATTATTAGTGATGATGGTCTTCAGCATTATGCTATGGGACGCGATATTGAAATCGCAGTTATAGATGGACACAATCGATTAGGAAATGGGTGGTTTCTTCCAGCAGGACCTCTAAGAGAATCAAAAAAAAGGCTCAAGTTAGTTGATTTTATTATCAATAATGGTTCGCATATGGAAGGAGAGATATCAAGCAAAATTGAAGCAAACTGTTATATTAATCTAGCTACCAATGAAAAAAAAGATCTTGATTTTTTTAAAAGTAAAAAATGCTTTGCTATCGCTGGAATTGGAAATCCAGATAATTTTTATTCATTGCTTGAGGAGCTTGGAGTTAATTTAATTACTAAAACATTTGCAGATCATCATAAATTTATTGAGAAGGATTTCGAATTTAAGGGTAATTATCCAATCTTAATGACAGCCAAGGATTGTGTAAAATGTAAACAGTTTGCAACAAGCCAAATGTGGTATTTGTCTGTGGATGCAAAAATTAGTTCTGACTTTTATCAGCAACTCGAGTCTAAATTATGATTGACGAAAATTTATTAAAAATGTTAGTTTGCCCAGAAAGTAAAGCGCCTCTTAAGTTAGTTGGTGAAGAATTAGTGTGTGAAAAAAGTCAGTTAGCCTACCCTATTATTGATGGCATTCCAATTCTGCTTTTAGAAGAGGCTCGAAAAACTAATTCTGAAAAGTAATGGAATTTTCAGTAATTATTCCTGCTCGATATGCCTCAAGCCGTTTACCGGCAAAGCTACTAGAAAAAATAAATGGCAAAACACTTATTGAGCATACTTATTCAAATGCAGTTATGAGTTCTGCCATACGTGTAATTATTGCAACGGATGATGAAAGAATAAGTAAGGTTGCTAAGGATTTTGGTGCCGAGGTTTGTATGACTGACTCAAGTCACACATCTGGTACTTCTCGCTTATCAGAGGTAGTCACCTCTCTAAATTTTAATGAGGATGAAGTGGTTGTTAATGTTCAGGGTGATGAGCCCATGATGAGCCCTAATGCA
This sequence comes from Candidatus Pseudothioglobus sp. Uisw_041, assembly GCF_048087625.1. NCBI lineage: Bacteria > Pseudomonadati > Pseudomonadota > Gammaproteobacteria > Pseudothioglobaceae (SeqCode) > Pseudothioglobus (SeqCode) > Candidatus Pseudothioglobus sp. Uisw_041. The sequence continues at coordinate 412,389 of NZ_CP159805.1, forward strand.
ATAAATCAGGTTGCCTCTAACTTGATTAAAAGTGGAATGAGTGTTGCAACATTGTGCGAAAAAATTGAAAGTGAAGAATCTTACTTTGATCTAAATTGCGTTAAAGTCGTATATAATTCGCGCGGCAAAGCATTGTACTTCTCAAGATCACCGATTCCTGCTTTTAGGAATAGTAGTGAGATTAATTTGGATTTTTGTTTTCGCCATGTTGGCTTATATGCATATCGAGTTAGTTTTTTAAAGCAATATTTGCAAATGGGTAAATCTGAGCTAGAACTCGCTGAGAAATTGGAGCAGTTAACTATATTAAACCAAGGAATCGATATTAATGTTGATATTTCTTGCGCTCCAACTGGCTATGGTGTTGATACAGAATTTGATTTGAAAAAAGTTAAAGAGGAATTAAAAAAATGAATATTATTGACGGAAAAGAGATTGCAAAAAATCTGCGTTTAAAAATTGCTGAAGAAGTAAAAATGCTTGAACGACCTCCTGGTCTTGCTGTAATTCTAGTAGGTGAAGATCCTGCCTCAGCAGTCTATGTAAGAAATAAAGAGCTAGCATGTAAGCAGGCAGGATTTTTTTCAGATAAGATTATTAAATCAGAGAATATCACAGAAGAACAGTTATTAGAAGAGGTGGAGAGACTTAACAATAATCCTTATATAGATGGCATTTTAGTGCAGCTTCCGTTGCCTAAACATATTGATGCAAATAAGGTTATTGAGCACATCTCACCATATAAGGATGTTGATGGATTCCACAGTGAAAATATTGGAAAGTTAATGCAGAATAAATCCCATTTAAGGCCATGCACTCCAAAGGGCGTTATGACTATGTTGGCATCAGTTGATTGTAAGGTGGAAGGTATGAATTGTGTAGTTATTGGTGCTTCAAATATTGTCGGTAGGCCAATGGCAATGGAGCTTCTAAATGCTCGTGGAACTGTAACTATTTGCAATAGTAAAACTAAAAATGTTGCTGAAAAAGTTAGGCAAGCTGACATTGTTGTTGTAGGTGTGGGAATTCCAGAAATGGTCAAAGGTGACTGGGTTAAAGATGGAGCTATTGTTATAGATATAGGCATTAATCGATTGGAAGATGGCTCTCTAGTTGGAGATGTAGACTTTGATGCAGTCAAAGATAAAGCTGGAGCTATAACGCCAGTTCCTGGTGGAGTTGGACCAATGACTATTGCAACGCTTTTAGAAAACACATTGATAGCATACAGGCAAAGTTTATGAGATTTTTTCTAAGATTATTAAGAGAAGGCTCTGGTAGAGTATTGATATTAATTGACTGGTTATTTAAGCCTTCAGTAGTAAAAAGAAATGATGAAGAGCAAGCTAAGGTTGATCAAGAAACAAAAATTCTAAAGCTTTATCAGTTCTATGCTTGCCCATTTTGCGTTAAGACTAGAAGAGCAATTAAACGTTTAAATCTTAAAGTTGAGACTCGTGATGCTCAAACTGCCGGGAAATTCAGAAAAGAGCTGGAAATAAGTGGTGGAAAGATTAAGGTTCCATGCTTAAAGCTAGAGGGTGCTGGTGAAGCTACTTGGATTTATGAATCGAATGATATTATTAAGTACCTGGATGAGCGCTTTTCATAAACCATTTAATTTTTTATAAAAATGCTTTATATTCGTGGCGGTAATAAAGAGCAAATAGTGCTTTCGCAGCAGTTATTTAGTTTCTGCAGTAACGGCTTGTTTCAAGCAAATAACATTCCAAATATTGATCTAACTATCCAAAAAGTAGATGATGCGCTTGCTTGGACAGACTATGAGGGCGATGGCAAGTTCTTTATAGAAATTGAAGAATCATTAGATAGAAAAAAATTCATTATTACCCTGTGTCATGAAATGATACATGTGTGTCAATTTTTAGCAGGTGTTGAAGTCAGTGAGCTATCAGCATATCACTATGAAGAGGAGCTAGCAGAGCAGTTTTATCAAGAAGAGCTAGGCGGTAGTATTAATGGAAGTCTTTCAGATCTAAAAGAGGATTAAGGTAAATACTCTTTTAAGCTTCCTATCGTTTTATTTAATTCATCAATTGAGTTAGAAGTTAAAGTTATATGGCCTAACTTTCTTCCAGTTCGCTCTTCTTTATTATATAAATGAAGGTGAGCATTTTTAGTTTTAAGTACTTTTTGGATTGGTCCGTGGACTCCAATTATATTGATCATAGCACTGAACTTTGAAGTAATAGTTGTTTGTCCTAAGGGAGATTCAGTAATAGCTCTTATATGATTTTCAAATTGAGAGGTTTGTGCGCCTTCAATGGTCCAATGGCCAGAATTATGAACTCTTGGGGCTATCTCATTAACTAGAAGGTCATCAGATTCAAAGAGTTCAATGGTTAAAACTCCAACATGTTTAATTTCTTTAAGAATAGAGCTCATATACACTTCTGCTTTTTTTTGAAGAGACGCTGAGATATTTTGTGCAGGCGCTATAGTTAATCTTAGTATCCCCTCATGATGAGAATTTTCAACCAAAGGATAATATTCAAGGCTACCATCTATACCTCTAACTGCAATCAACGATAGCTCTCGCTTAAAGTTTATAAAGCCCTCGAGAATTGAGTCAGCACCAGCCATCTTTTCCCATGCTTCATGGATCTGGGTTTCAGATTTAATTAAAAACTGTCCTTTACCATCATAGCCATCTGATGCTGTTTTTAGTATAGAAGGGATTCCAATATTCTTAATTGCACTTTTTAAATCATCAAGACTATTTACCATTTGATAGGGCGCACAAGGTATTTTTAATGCATCTAGAAGTGCTTTTTCTCTGCCGCGATGTTGAGAAATATATAGAGAATTGTCACTAGGAAAAACTTTGGTATTTTTACTAATTTCATTAACAATAGTTACGTCAGTATTTTCGCTTTCATAGGTCACAATGTCCGAACTATCAGCAAAATTACTAACCATTTCTGGATTATCATTATGGATAAATGTTTTCCCAAGAAGTGAAGATGGGTCTTCTTCAGATAACGCTAAAAATCTCATTTGGTGACCTAACGGATAAGCCGATAGCGCAAGCATTCTCCCCAATTGACCCGCGCCTAGAACTCCAATTTTCATAAGTTATTTGTCTGGATTAGGATTGTTGAGAACACTTCGAGTCTGCTCTAAACGAAATTTAGTAACTTTTTGTCTTACTTCTTCATTATGGTTGCCAACGATCTGGGCTGCCAAAATTCCAGCATTTTTTGCGCCTGCTTCGCCTATGGCAAGCGTGCCCACAGGAATTCCACCAGGCATTTGAACAATTGACAATAAAGAGTCGTGACCACTTAATGCCTTGGACTGAATTGGCACCCCTAAGACTGGAATAATTGTTTTTGAAGCAACCATCCCTGGTAAGTGGGCAGAGCCGCCAGCACCAGCAATAATTACTTCAAGTCCTCTTGCTTGAGCTGTTTCGGCGTATTCAAACATTAAATCAGGAGTGCGATGGGCTGAGACAACCTTGACTTCATATGGAACACCTAATTCTTCAAGCATCTCTGTGGCAATTTTCATTGTGGGCCAATCTGACTTTGATCCCATAATAACTCCAACTAGTGCGCTCATTTTGATTTTGGTGAGGAAATTGCTTGAATTATACCAAAAACAAGATAGTTATTAGAATTGAAACTAATCTTGAAAGAGCTGGTGATTAAAGTTTAAAGTCTTTATCAACAAAAGGAAGATGACCAGAGTGAATAATAGAGGTTTGTGAGCCAACTGCCTCATACCATTCTTTAATTTTTACTGGGACTAGAGTATCAAGTGTCCCAAGGATAGTAGTTTTAGGTACTGCAATATCTTTATAAATATCTCGCAAGTCAGAATTAATAATTATTTCTAATCCAGTATTTAGTGCACTATGTGAGGCTGGATATTTTTGAATTGATTTGTAAAGCTCTTGAAGTTGAGACTTGTCTTTGCTTTGAAGGCTTACGAAACGTTTGAGTGATTTTGTACTATCATTTTTTAAATTAATTGCAAATTGATCAAATACCTCACTACTTATTCCATAATTCCAGTTTTCATTATTTATAAGACAGGGTGTTGCGGCAACTAGAATTAACTTGCTAATCTCAATTTGACTTGCAATATAGGTTGAAAGTAAGCCACCTAAAGACCAGCCAAGTAAGATAGATCGCTCTGGGATTATCTTAATTAGTTCATTGCACCAGCTTTCAATATTTCCATCTATATCTCTACTTCTTCCGTGGCCAGGAAGATCAATAACTGTTATTCGATAGTTTGCCTTATATTTATCTATCAAGCTTTGGAATATATCGCTATTAAAGGCCCATCCATGTAATAAGACTAGACTTGGGCCATCGCCTATAGTTTTATGCCATAACATCTTTTACCTTTTTTAAAAGTGTTTCAATTTGCTTTTCACTATGACCCGCTGATAATGTAAATCGAAGTCGGGCGGTGTTAGGAGGAACTGTAGGAGGCCGTATAGCACTTACAAAAAAACCTTCATCAAATAGCTTGTTACTAAGCTTAAGAGCTTCATTACTTGAGCCTACAACAAGCGGATGAATTGCACTATCAGAGTCTTCAAATTGAAGATCTAACTGACTATAAATATTCTTAAAGTGACTAATATTAGCTAATAACTTATTTTTTTGTTCACCCTTTTTAATTAACTCTAAGCTCATAAGGCCTGCATGACAAAAACTAGGGGGGATGGCAGTAGTGTAGGTATATGGCCTTGATTTTTGTATTAAAAATTCTATAAAGTCATCGTCTCCAGCTACAAAGGCCCCCATAACCCCAGCAGACTTTCCTAGCGTAGCCATGTAAATCGAATGCTTAGGGATTGTTGGGTTAAAAACGCCAAATCCATGAGCATCATCTTGCATTAATATTGCATCAGTTTGATTTAGAGTTTTATCAATTTCTGAAATATCTGCTTTGTCCCCATCCATACTAAAAATATGATCAGTTACAACCAGACCAGAGCCAGTTTGTTTTTTTAATTTCTTTTGAAGTGAGACAAGATTTTTATGGAGATACCTTTGAATTGGAAGGCCAATTAGTCTGGCGCCATCGATTAATGATGCATGATTTAATTTATCTTGAAGTGACCATTTGATTTCATCCCTAAGAGCGGAAAATATTCCTAGATTTGCACTATAGCCTGATGAAAAAAGCAGTGCTCTTTGCTGGCCAGTATGTTCAGCTAATGCTTCTTCAAATATATGATGTGATTTTGAGTGGCCACTTACTAGATGAGACGCTCCTGATCCAACTCCATATAGCTTTACCCCTTCAATTAGCGTCTCTTTAATTTTAGGATGATTAGCAAGAGATAGGTAATCATTTGAGCAAAAATTCACAATTTTCTTGCCATCAATTTCCATAATAGCGCCTTGGGCACCATTAGCAATTCTTCTTAAACGTAGTAAGTGATTCTGCTCAATATCACTTATTTTTTTTGAGAAGTTCATTGCACTAACATCTTAAGGCTATATTAAATTTTCCATAGGTGAGGAAGCGCTTGCATAACTTTTCTTAATCATTCTGCCCGCAAGATAGGATTCACGCCCAGCTATAATAGCATGCTTCATTGCACTTGCCATTAGTATAGGGTTTTCTGCATTTGCAATTGCAGAATTCATAAGTACGCCGTCACACCCGAGTTCCATTGCTTCTGCGGCATCACTTGCGCAGCCAATCCCAGCATCAACTAGGACAGGAACGTTGGCCTGATCTTTAATTATCTTAATATTAAAAGGATTAGCTATTCCCTGGCCTGATCCAATAAGAGAGGCTAATGGCATAATTGCACAGCAACCAATCTCTTCAAGTTCTTTAGCTACTATAGGATCATCCGAAGTATAAACCATGACATCAAAACCTTCTTTTATTAGTATTTTAGATGCTTCAAGAGTTTCTACAATATTAGGATAAAGTGTTTTTTCATCACCCAGAACCTCTAATTTAACGAGGTTATGTCCGTCTAATAATTCTCTTGCTAGAAGTAGAGTTCTAACTGCATCTTTTGAGTTGTAACAGCCTGCAGTATTTGGGAGGATTGTATATTTTTTAGGAGAAACAGCATCAAGAAGGCTTTCTTCGTTTGGATTTTGGCCAATATTAACACGACGAATTGCCACAGTAATAATCTCTGAGCCAGAGGCTTCAGTGGCTAACTTAGTTTCTTCTAGATCTTTGTATTTTCCAGAGCCAACGAGGAGTCTAGAGTTAAAAGTTCTGCCTGCTATAGTAAATGGAGTGTCTTTTTTCATAGCGTTATAAGATACCATGTGATGCAACAAAAATTATTCTATCGCATAGTATTCTTTTGAAGTTTCAAATGATTTATTTATATGATTAAACCAGCTTTGTGTTGGATCTCATTTATAGCCTTCGTAACAATCTGAGAAATTAAAAAATCAGACTTAGATTTTGATTCTGCAAGCGATACAAAGTCATCAATCATAAGTTTGTACTGATTACATGGTGGAAAGCTAACTTTAGTACCTTCCTGCAAACCTCCATTTGCCCAATAAGCGTGAGTAACTTCAGGTGGGTTAACAGGGACGCTTAGTTTTGCCCAGCCACTTGACCCTAAAACCGTCAATGCTTGACAAAGTGCTGCATTACCTGAAACAGTGAAGCTTAATGTTTGGCCATTTGGCCATTGAAGTGTTGCATCAACTTGCTTCTCAATATCATAGTGATCACTCATTATTGCAGTTGCTGAAAGAACCTTGGGGATACCTGTAAATAGCATACATCCTGATAATATTGCATAACAACCAATGTCGTATAATGGACCGCCACCATCTACTTTGCGATTTCGAATATTGCCTTTAGGCTGGTCAGGATAGCTAAAAATAAAGTGAGATGACTGATGATCTCCAATGTCAAGCTCTTTGAGCCATGCCCATTGTGGGTGACTTCTTACCATGTAGGCTTCATAAAAAAAAGATTCACTGCTTGCAGCTGCTGATTCTAATTCCTTTAATTCGTTCATATTAAGGGCAACTGGCTTTTCACAAAGAACATGCTTGCCTAATTTAAGTGCTTGAATAGAGTAGGACACATGCAGATGATTTGGGAGCGGGTTATAAATTGCATCTATTGATGGTTCTGATAGAAGAGCATCATAGTCAGTCTCAATAGCATCTTTATAGATACTTGGTAATGGTACTTGACCAGGATTTCTTCTTCCAACATGGGTAACCTCATGTCCTGCAGCTAAGATTGCTGGAACAACATATTCGCGAGCAATTTTTGCTTCACCTAAAATTCCAAATTTCATTTAAACCTTTTATTTTTTTTATGATGAGACAATAATACTTGTTCTTTTTATATGATTTTTAGAAAAATATTACAAATTGTATTAACATGTAAAATTAGTTTCTTAATAAGTTTTTTTTGAAGGAATACTAATGCCCTTAAATGCAATTAAACATCCTCTTTTAGCCCATAAAATTGCCTTACTTAGGCAACATGGAATTAGCACAAAACAATTTCGTGAACTAGCTAACGAAGTTGCGAGTCTATTGACGTATGAAGCTACTCGGAATTTACCACTCGAAGACCGTGAAATTAATGGCTGGCAAGGAGAGCCAATCAACACTCAAATGTTATCTGGAAAAAAATTGTCAATTGTTCCTATTTTGCGAGCTGGCTTGGGAATGCTTGATGGTGTGTTGACTTTGGTGCCAAATGCTAAAGTTAGTGTCGTTGGTCTTTACAGAGATGAGAAAACTTTAAATCCAGTTGCATACTTTGATAAAGTTATTACAGATATTGATCAAAGAACTGCCTTAATTATTGATCCTATGCTTGCAACTGGAGGAACCCTCCTTGCTACAATTGACCTTCTTAAACAGAAGGGCTGTAAAAAAATTATTGGTTTATTTCTAGTTGCCTCTCCTGAAGGGTTAGAAAGGGTAACTAAACTTCATCCTGATGTAGATCTTTTTATAGCTGCAATAGATGACTCTTTGAATGAGCAGGGCTATATTCTTCCAGGACTAGGCGATGCTGGTGACAAGATTTTTGGAACTAAGTAAATAATCTTGGAAGAAGATATTTTTCCAAAAGGAGCAGCCTGGATGAATGGTGAATTCATTCAACTATCTGAAGCTCATATTCCGATTTTAGATTGGGGATTTTTAAGGTCTGATGCAACTTATGATGTTGTTCATGTTTGGAAAGGGCGTTTTTTTCGCTTAGATAAGCATATTGACAGATTTTTTGAATCAACAGAAAAATTAAGAATGCCTTGTATAGTTAGCCGTGATGAACTTAAAAAAATACTTGCTGGTTGTGTCCATCGATCTGGACTGGATGATGTCTATGTAGAAATGATTCAAACTAGAGGAATGTCCCCTAAATTTGACAGAGATCCACGTAAATCTAAGCCTCGGTTTATTGCTTTTGCTGTTCCATTTGGTTGGATTCTTAAGCCCGAAGATTTTGAGAAAGGATTGGACGTTTTAGTAAGTGCTAGAAGGAGAATACCAACTAATTCTATTGATTCAAGAATTAAAAATTATCACTGGCTTGATTTGGTAAGTGGAATGTATGAAGCTTATGACTTAGATCATGACACGGTAATCCTTGTGGATGAAGAAAATAATATTTCAGAAGGGCCAGGTTTTAATATTTTTTGTGTAGATAAGGATGGGCTTCATTCCCCTAGTCAGGGAGTTTTAGAAGGCATAACTAGGCATACAGTTCTTGATTTAGCAAAAGAATTAGGCGTTCCTTTTCAGTTAAGCTCAATATCACTTGAAAAGCTTCAAGATTCAAATGAAGTTTTTGCAACTTCAACAGCGGGTGGAATAATGCCAATTACAAGAATAAATGATAAATTAGTTGGCAAAGGTGTCCCTGGAAAAATTACCAGAATACTTCATCAGAGTTATTGGGACAAACACACTCACCCTGACTGGAGTCAGTCAGTTAGTGATTTTTTAGAGTAGGGGCTTTAACAGAGCTTTGATGATTAATCATCCACTTTTTTTAAAGTTTTAAACGCTTCAAGCGCATTCTGGCGAGATAATTTTAAATCTATAATAGGATTTGGATAGTCTTTTCCAATAACAACTCCAGCCCTATCTAATTCTTCTTGGGGCGCTTCCCAAGGATTAAATAAGTATTTGTTTGGCAGCTCACTTATTTCAGGGATGTATTTACGAATATATTCCCCATCCGAGTCGAACTTTTGCCCCTGCGTGACTGGGTTAAAAATTCTAAAGTAGGGCGCTGCATCTGCGCCGCAACCTGCAATCCATTGCCAGCTTGCACTATTGCTAGCTAAATCTGCATCTACTAAACAGTCCCAAAACCATCTTTCACCATGATGCCAGTGAAGTAGAAGATTTTTAACTAAAAATGAACCTACAACCATTCTTACACGGTTATGCATTGCGCCAGTTAGCCATAACTCCCTCATGCCTGCATCAACCATAGGTATTCCAGTTTGACCTTTTTGCCAAGCAATTAATTTTTTCTCATCTTTATCCCATGGGAATAGATCAAACTTGGGTTGCAAATTCTTTTTAGGAAGTTCAGGATTAAAGTAGAGCTGCGTGTATGAAAATTCGCGCCAACCGAGCTCGCTACAGAAGTGGTCAATATTGTTGTCATCGCCTTTTTTCTGTGCAGCATGCCAAGCTTGATTGGGAGAAATCTCACCAAAATGAAGATGTGGAGATAGCCTAGAGACAAAAGGTTTTGATGGAATATTTCGGCCTTCTTTATAATTTTCCACTCCATTATTTAGGAATTCGGTTAATCGATTATTTGCTCCAAGCTCACCAATATTCCAAAATGATTTCATTTTAATATCCCATTTAGTGGATGGTAATAAAGATAAAGCATTGATATCTTTTAAACTATTGTTATCATTAAAAAGATCTAGATTTATTGGAGTAGAAATTGGCTTACGTGGCTCGTCAGATAAAAGACACCCTTTTCGAAAGTAGGGCGTAAAAACTTTATATGGAGTCCCGTCTCCTTTTTTTATTGTCCAGGGCTCCCAGAGTAATGAACCATTTAAAGTATTAACTTTAATTCCTTTAGACTCAAGTTCTTTTTTGATATGAGTATCACGATTGATGCGCCATGGCTCATAACAACGATTCCAAAATATCTCTTTAATATCTAATCGATCAATAATATCCAATATTACTGTAATGGGATCTCCCGAGTAAATTGATAAATTTTGATCTAGGCTTTTGTTAAGAGAATTTAGAGAGTGATGCAGCCAAAATCGACTTGCTTCTCCCATCGCAAGTTCTTTTGAATTTATATCGTCCAGAATGTAGATAGGAAGTATTGAACTATTTTTTGCTGCCTCAAATAGTGCAGGGTTGTCAGATAACCTTAGATCTTGGCGAAACCAATGGATAACTTTAGGTGTATTCATAGAGCATTCAATATTATGGCGGAGAGAGAGGGATTCGAACCCTCGATAGGAGTTAAAGCCTATACTCCCTTAGCAGGGGAGCGCCTTCAGCCACTCGGCCATCTCTCCGAAGATGGAATATTATACTGGAATTATTTTCAATGAGTATTTTAGTAATAAGGGTTTTATTAAATATTATTCAGTGACTTCAAAGTCATGGGTAATGTTTGCCGTTTTACCAAGCATGATAGATGCAGAGCAGTATTTTTCAGCTGAGAGTGAAATTGCTTTATCAACTTTTTTAGAGTCTAAGTCTTTTCCTTTAACAATAAAGTGAATATGTATATCGGTAAACACCTTTGGGTGTTCATTGGCTCTTTCAGCACTTATCTTTGTTTCACAATGTGATAGGTCTTGACGCATTTTTTGAAGCGTTGTAACGACATCAATCATAGTGCAGCCCGCCACTCCAAGCAGAAGCATTTCCATCGGTCTAACACCAAGATTTTCACCGCCAATCTCTATCGGACCATCCATCGTAATAGAGTGACCACTATGAGACTTACCAACCATTAACATGCCATCAACCCAATTTACAGAAAGATTCATTTAAAAAACTCCTTAAGTTTTTGGCCAGGATTTGAGTGCTTCATAAATGCCTCGCCAATTAAAAAACCAAATACATCATTCTTGTGCATCAACTCAACATCAGCTTTAGATGCAATTCCTGACTCAGTTATCACAAGTTTATCACCACTAATTTCACTAAGCAAGTCAATGGTGGTTTGAAGGCTAACTTCAAAGTTTCGAAGATTCCTATTATTAATTCCAATCATTGGTAAATCTAATTTAAGCGCACGACGAAGTTCATTTAAATCATGAGTTTCAACTAATACATCCATATTGAGAGATAAAGCAAGGTCGCTTAAATGTCTGATTTCATCATCCTCTAGACAAGACACAATTAGTAAAATACAATCTGCCCCCATCGCTCTTGATTCATAGACTTGATAGGGCTTAATAATGAAATCTTTACGAATAACTGGTAATGAAACTGCAGCTCGCGCTTTTATCAAATATAAAGGATCACCTTGAAAAAAATCACGATCTGTTAATATAGAAAGGCAGCTTGCACCTCCATCTTCGTAGCTTTTTGCAATTTCGACAGGCTCAAAATTCTCTCTTAAAACGCCCTTACTTGGAGAGGCTTTTTTAATTTCAGCAATTATTCCACTTTGACGCTTTTTTACTTTTTTGTTTAATGAGTTGAAAAATCCTCGGGGGGTATCTGCACTATTTGCTAGCTCAATCATTTTTTCAATCGGAAGCCGCTTTGTTGACTCTGCGATTTCTTCTTGCTTTCGAGCAACAATTTTTTTAAGTATGTCAGGTGTTTTTTGTGCCATGGTTTTAATGAATTTATAACAATGCTTATTTTAAACGAATATAATTTACGTATATATTTAAGTAATGAGTGAAGTACATGAATTTACTAGATTTTCAGGCTGGAATTGATCACCCATTTTTTTTGATTGCTGGCCCATGTGTTGTTGAGTCAGAGTCTTTAGCAATGGAAAGTGCAAGCTATTTGAAAAAAGTTTGTAGCGAGCTTAATATCAATTTCATCTATAAGTCTTCCTATGACAAGGCCAATCGAACAAGCGCAGATAGTTTTCGTGGTCTAGGTATTGAAGAAGGGCTTCGTATTTTAGAAAAAGTAAAGTCTGAAGTTGGGGTCTCTGTTTTAACTGATGTTCATGAAGATTCGCCTCTAGATGAGGTCTCTTCAGTAGTTGATGTCCTTCAAACTCCTGCTTTCCTTGTAAGGCAGACTAATTTTATTCAAAATGTGTGTAGTCAAGGTTTGCCTGTAAATATTAAGAAAGGCCAATTTCAAGCGCCCTGGGATATGGTCAATGTTGTTGAGAAGGCCAAGGCAACAGGAAATCAACAAATTATGGTTTGTGATAGAGGGACATCTTTTGGATACAACACACTTGTTTCAGATATGAGAGGCCTTTCAAGTATGAGGTCAACAAACTGTCCAATTGTTTTTGATGCAACTCACTCTGTTCAGCAGCCTGGTGGAGAGGGTACATCCTCTGGTGGGCAAAGAGAAATGGTACCAGTTTTAGCTAGAGCAGCTGTTGCAGTTGGCGTTTCTGGTGTCTTTATGGAGACGCATCCAAATCCCGAGCTTGCAAAAAGTGATGGCCTTAACTCTATGCCAATGAACTTAATGTTTACATTACTTGAAACTCTCAAGAAGATTGATGAAGTAACTAAAAATAATGATTTATTAGAGGATTCTATCAATGACTAGAATTGCAATAAACGGTTCTAAAGGAAAGATGGGGCAAACCCTTGTTGAGGCAGTCAATTTAAATAATATTGCGATATTAGGCGCAGCTGTTGATAAAGGCGATAACCTTAATGATTCACTCCAAGATTTCGACGTTTTAATTGATTTTTCAAGACCCAAAGCTTCCCTGAAGGCCATCTCAATTTGTAAAAATTCTGGAAAAGCTATGGTCATTGGGACTACTGGGTTTAGTGATGATGAGCTAAAAGTAATCAAGCAAGCTTCAACTCAGATACCAATTGTTTTTGCTCCTAATATGAGTGTTGGAGTTAATTTAACGCTTAAGTTGTTGGAGACTTCTGCAAAAGTTATTGGGCAAGATTCTAGTATAGAAATTATTGAAACCCACCACCGTTATAAGGTTGATTCGCCTTCAGGCACGGCTCTTAAGATGGGTGAGGTTGTTGCAAACGCTCTTGGAAGAGACTTAGCTAACTGCGCAGTATATGGCCGTGAAGGTATTGATGAGCCTAGAGATTTAAATACCATTGGATTTTCATCGATTAGGGGCGGTGATGTTGTAGGCGATCATACTGTTACTTTTTTTATGGAAGGTGAGCGCGTTGAAATAACACATAAAGCATCATCTAGAATGATTTATGCAAATGGTGCTGTAAGAGCAGCTAACTGGCTTTATGAAAAGCCTAGTGGGCTATATTCAATGCAAGATGTTTTAGAAATTTAGGAGTAATTAATGTTGTATGCAATTATTTCTCAAGATGTAGAGGATAGTTTTAAAAAACGCATAGGCGCTAGACCTGATCATGTTGCTCGTTTAATTCAATTAAAAGATGAAGGACGCCTTATTTTGGCTGGACCTCATCCTGCTATCGACTCAATAGATCCAGGTGAGGCAGGTTTTACTGGATCACTTATTGTTGCTGAGTTTGAAAATCTTAAAGAGGCGCGCTCCTGGGCTGATGAAGATCCTTATGTTGCTGCCGGCGTATATTCAAGCGTTGTTGTTAAAAATTTCAATAAGGTTTTGCCTTAAATGATTTCCATAAAGGAGATTCTTTGCTGGATAATTTAGACTTTTTTGACAAATGTAGCTCAATCAAAAACTTAAATAATGATAACAGTTAAAAATTTATCAAAACATTTTGGTGGAATCAAGGCAGTTGATTGTGTTGACTTGCATATTGAGCGAGGCTCGATAACTGGTTTAGTGGGTCCAAATGGTGCTGGAAAAACCACAATGTTTAATTTGATTGCTGGACTTTATCAGCCTACAGAGGGTGAAATAATTCTTGATGGTGAAGACGTAACAAACTTAACTTCTCACCAGCTTTTTCATAAAGGACTCTTAAGAACATTTCAAATAGCTCATGAGTTTCCAACACTAAGTGTTTTGGAAAACTTAATGATGGTTCCTGCCAATCAGCTGGGTGAAAATTTGATGAATACTTGGTTAAAGAGAAGGCAAATTCAAGAAGAAGAAAAGTTACTTCAAGAAAAAGCAGAAGAAGTAATTGACTTTCTTAGTATTAGCCACCTTAAGAATGAAAGAGCGGGTAATCTTTCTGGTGGACAGAAAAAATTATTGGAGTTAGCTCGAACCATGATGGTTGATGCTAAGGTTGTTCTTTTAGATGAGGTTGGAGCAGGTGTTAATCGAACACTCCTTAATCAGATTGGTGATGCCATATTAAAGCTTAATTCAGAAAGAGGGTATACATTTTGCATGATTGAGCACGATATGGATTTTATTTCAAGGCTTTGTAATCCAGTAGTAGTTTTAGCTGAAGGTAGAATTTTGACAAGTGGCACCCCTGATGAAATTAAAAGTAGTGATGCGGTTATTGAGGCCTATCTTGGCAAAGGAATTAAGACCGAGGCTATGAGTTAATGGCTTATCTTGAAGGTAAAAATTTAGTTGCATCATACGGAGTAGTTCCAATACTCCATGAATGCTCTGTTGAAGTTGAAAAAGGCGAGCTTGCAGTAATTGTTGGCCCAAATGGTGCAGGAAAGTCTACTGTAATGAGAGTATTGCTCGGGATGCTGGAGGCAACTTCAGGTTCAGTAACGCTAGATGGAAAAGATATTTCAATGCTTTCTACTCAGGACAGAATTAGCCATGGATTAGCATTTGTTCCTCAAACAAAAAATGTTTTCCCTTCAATGACAGTTGAAGAAAATCTTCAGATGGGTGGTTTTATTAGGCAAGATGACATTAATAAAACAATTGAAGAGGTCTACGCGCTTTTTCCAATTCTTTATGACAAACGCAAACAACTTGCAGAGCAGCTTTCTGGCGGCCAAAGGCAACAGGTTGCATTTGGAAGGGCTATGATGACGAAACCTTCAATTATGCTTTTAGACGAGCCAACAGCAGGAGTTTCACCAATAGTGATGGATGAAATTTTTTCTAATATTTTGGACGTTAGAAATGCTGGCATGGCTGTTCTTATGGTTGAGCAAAATGCACAGCAAGCTCTTAACATAGCTGATAAGGGCTACGTTTTAGTATCTGGACGTAATGAGCATACTGGAACTGGTAAAGAGCTCATAAATAACCCTGAAGTTAGAAAAAAGTTTTTAGGAGGTTAGATGACGTCAGACTCAATTGATATTATTAATGCATTTGCCTTACTAACTAATTTTGTAATTCTTCCTGCATTATCTTATGGCTCACAATTAGCATTGGGAGCACTAGCTGTAACTTTAGTTTATTCAGTTTTGAGGTTTTCTAATTTTGCCCAAGGTGATAGTATGGCTTTTGGGACAATGATTGTTATATTACTTACTGGTTTTATGATTAGTAGGGGTTGGACAATTTCAGGAATTCCCACTGCTCTATTAGTAATCCCAATAGCTATAGTATTTACCTCAATGTATCTGCTTACAATGGATAGGCTGATTTATCGGCACTATCGAAAAATAAAAGCAAAATCAATTACGATCGTTATGTCCTCAATAGGAGTTATGTTTGTTACTGGCGGAATAGTCAGGTTCGTATTAGGCGCGACTGCGCAAAAATTTGAAGATGGTGAGAGGTTTATTTTTTCTGTTAGAGAGTTTAAGGCTTATACCGGTCTTGAACAAGGAATTGCCTTCAAAACGTCTCAATTTTTAACTATTACCATCGCTTTTTTATTAGTGGCTTTTGTATTTTACTTTTTACAAAAAACTAAAACAGGTAAGGCTATGAGGGCTTATTCTGACAATAAAGAGTTGGCACTTCTTTCTGGTATTGATCCAGATAAGATGGTTCAAATAACTTGGTTAATAGTTGCTGCTCTTACTACAATAGCTGGTGCGCTCTATGGACTAGATAAAGGCTTTGCGCCCCAACAATATCACTTATTACTCTTACCAATTTTTGCCTCTGTCATTGTAGGTGGTATTGGCTCTCCAATAGGAGCAATTGCAGGTGCTTTCTTAGTAGCATTTTCTGAAATACTCCTTACTTATGCCTACAAAAAGTTTTTAATATACTTATTACCACTATCGATGCATCCTTCGTCTTTAGTTCAGCTTATTGGTACTGAGTATAAATATGCAATATCCTTTGTTATTTTGGTTATTGTTCTTTTAATAAAGCCTACTGGGTTATTTAAAGGTAAGGTGATAGTTGATGAATAATCTAAATAATATTTGGCAATCGTATCGAGCAATTATTACTTTCTCCCTTATGGGTTTTGTACTTTTATTTGTTGGTTTTAATCAGTCATGGGCACTTGTAATAGGCATTATTAACATGTCTTTGATTTCAGCTATTATGGCCTTAGGTGTAAATATCCAATGGGGTTATGCTGGATTATTTAATGTTGGAATTATGGGGTTTGCCGCCTTGGGAGGGGTTAGTGTTGTTTTAATTTCTCAGCAACCTGTAACTGAGGCGATAGATGCTGGCGGTATAAAGATGCTTCTTGCTTTGGCTCTAGGAGCTGCAACGATTGCCGCAGGAGTTTTATTAAACAGAAGGGGGGTTAATAAGTGGTTAATATCTTTAATCGTAGTTATTGGCTATCTCTTTACAAGATTTTATTTTTCTGAGGCTTCAAAATTAATTGAAAAAGTAGACCCTGCAATTTCAGGCTATTTAGGCGGTTTTGGACTTCCTATAATGCTCTCTTGGATAGTGGGTGGCATAGCTGCAGCTGGAGCCGCATGGTGGATTGGAAAAATTACCTTGAGTTTGAGGTCAGATTATCTTGCGATAGCAACTCTTGGAATTTCTGAAATTATTATTTATGTCATTAAAAATGAAGACTGGTTTGTAAGGGGACTCAAGAATGTTTATGGACTTCAAAGACCTGTTCCTTATGAAGTGGATATGCAAAAATCAGAATGGCTTCAAAATCTTGTTGCTTGGATTCACAAGTCAGAGTTGCAGTTTTTGTCTCAATCAGAACAAATTAGTAAGCTAAGTGACTATGTTAGAGAGGCATCGGTCGTTTTTGTTAAGCTTAGTTATTCAGGTTTATTTCTTATAATTTTAGTCGCCTTTATTATTCTTTCTAATCTTGCTTTAAATTCTCCATGGGGTAGAAAAGTAAGGGCAATAAGGGATAATGAAGTAGCAGCCTCTGCGATGGGTAAGAATATTACGCGTCAACATCTACAAATTTTTGTTATTGGATCAGCAATTGTCGGTGTCGCTGGTGCATTATTAGTGACTTATGATGGGATATTTATTCCTACTGCATATCAGCCCCTTCGATTTACTTTTTTGATATGGGTGATGGTTATTGTTGGAGGATCAGGTAATAATCTAGGGTCAGTTCTAGGGGCTTTTATTATGTGGTTTATTTGGATTCAGTCTGGCCCTATAGGTCTTTGGGTGGTTGAAATGCTTGGTAATTATGTTCAAGAAGGAAATACATCACTAGAATTTATAGAAGATCGAGTCCACTATCTAAGACTTATCTTTATGGGCAGCATAATGCTCTTGATAATGAGATTTTCTCCTGGCGGAATTCTTCCAGAGAAAAATAAAGAGCTGTAATATGTTCTTTAAGTTGGGCTGAAATGAACTATTCTAGAAAGGTTTAGTTCATTTTTTTTTATAATATTTTTAACACAAACTACAGGAAACTGTTTATCATTAACGAGATTCCCATAAGAAATACGCTTTAATACTTTATTAGGTGTAGGGACTCTTTTTTATATTTTAGGAGACGAAATGAAAGGTTATTTAAAAACAACAGCTGGATTTGTATTATCAGCTACGATGGCATCAGTATCACATGCTGATGTAACTATAGGAGAGCTACAGGGATTTACTGGACCGCTTGAATCAATGATTGGTGCGATGTCTGGTGGTGCAAACTTAGCAGTAACTGAGGCTAATGCTTCTGGTAACTACCTCCAAGGAACAATCAATGTTGTGCAGGGCGATTCAGTATGTATCGATCCAGCCGTTGCGATTGCTCAAGCAGAAAAAATGATTAATGATGATAATGTTATGGCGATTATGGGTCCTAACTGTTCAGGTAATACTGGTGCAGTTATAACCAACGTGCTTGTACCTAATGGTGTTGTTTCAATTTCACCATCAGCTACTTCACCTGCTTTAACAACTCTAGAAGATGGTGGATGGTTCTTTAGAACTGCTCCTTCAGATGCTAGACAGGGTCCAGTACTTGCAAGTATTGCAATGTCAAGAGGACAAACTGATATGGCTGTAACTCACTCAAATAGTGACTATGGTAAAGGTTTGGCTGATGCATTCGTAACTGCTTATGAAGCTATGGGTGGAACTGTTACAGTTATGGCTGGACATGACGACGACAAGGCTGACTATTCAGCTGATGTTGCTGCATTGTCTGCAGGTGGCTCAGCTACTTTAGCTGTATTAGGTTATGCTGATACTGGTGGTAGAGGAATTATTGCTGCTTCTGAAGATACTGGTGCATTTTCTGACTATGTATTTGGTGATGGTATGATAAGTGCATTAACTTCAGGCGCGGTTGCAGATGGTTCTTGGGGAACAATTGCATCTCCAGATTCAGATCTAGTTGATGTCTGGACAGCAGTAGCTGCTGCTGGTGGTGTTGATGGTTCTGGTGCATATGCAGGTGAATCTTATGATGCTATGGCATTGATTATTCTTGCTTCACAGGCTGCAGGTTCAACAGATAGAGCGGCAATTCAAGCTCAAGTATTGAATGTTGCTAATGCTCCTGGTATTCCATGTGCTGCTGGTGATTTGGCTACTTGCCTTAAATATATCTCAGGCGGCTTAGTGGTTGACTATGTTGGTGCTACTGGTGTTGAATTAGACGCAGGTGGAACAGCTAATGGTTCATATGCAGAGCGTGAAGTTATTGGTGGTGCGTTCACTAATATTAAGATTCATAAGTAATAAACTTAAATTTTGAATAAAAAGCCCGTCTTTATGACGGGTTTTTTTTATTTTTAAAATTTCTATCTAATTATGAATTTACAACATTTTCTTAGGCTGGTATTATATTAACTTAGATTGAAGAAAAATAAGGGCAATCAAAATGAATAATAATGAGATCTTAGAAGGTATAAAAAAAGCTTTTAAACTTTCAATAGATAAGCTAGATAACCATTACATGTTTTATCTAGATGAGATGGTGACTCCAAAGCTTATAACGCTTTTCTATTGGATACTGTTATTTGCCTTTATAACAAAAGGGCTAGGAGACATATTCCTTGAAGGTGATTTCTGGCGTGGCCTAGTCTG
Source organism: Candidatus Pseudothioglobus sp. Uisw_041 (assembly GCF_048087625.1). Classification (NCBI taxonomy): domain Bacteria; kingdom Pseudomonadati; phylum Pseudomonadota; class Gammaproteobacteria; family Pseudothioglobaceae (SeqCode); genus Pseudothioglobus (SeqCode); species Candidatus Pseudothioglobus sp. Uisw_041. Next base: position 431,799 of record NZ_CP159805.1, read on the forward strand.
GGTAATTGGAGGCTCTTTAGCCTCTCGAGTAGCCTGTGAAATGGTTGTAATTCTATTTAGAATTAATGAAAACTTAAATGAAATTAATGAAAAAACTAGTGAGAATGACTCCCTAAGTAGCACTAGTTTTGAGAAAGATTACTATAAGCATTAATAAAAATAACATTAGATTATTTAGTCTACAATAGGCGTTTTTCTTACGTAAGTTTTTGCTTTATGAATAAAGGCATCTTACTTGTTCTTTCAGGGTACCTAATGTGGGGAGCATTTCCTCTTTATTGGGCACTCCTTAACCATGTTAACCCATCCGAAGTTCTTGTTCACAGAATCCTTTGGTCAGTGCCTGTATTATTTATATTGGTCTACTTTAAGCCATCTTGGCTAGCAAATTTCAAATCTTCAATATCTTCAAAAAAAGAACTACTTTTCTTATTTTTAACTGCTATCCTCATCACCATTAATTGGGGTGCATATATTCTTGCAGTAAATTTAGAAAGAGTTGTGGAAGCATCTATGGGTTATTTTTTATCACCTGTAATAAGTATGTTGGGTGGTTATATTTTTTTCCATGAAAGGATTTCAAAACTTAAGCAGTGGGCTGTTTTTTTTGCAACAATAGGCGCCCTTTATTATGTTTTCAGTGGTGACTCTTTCCCATGGCTTGGCCTTCTCATTGGACTTACTTTTTCATCTTATGGGGTTGCTAGAAAAGCAATGGTGACATCAGCAGTTCCAGGCCTTTATATCGAGACACTTCTACTCTTGCCATTTATTTTGATATTTAGTTTATGGTTTTATGTAAATTATGACTTGGCTATTTTTAATGTAAATCTATCAACAGATATTTTATTAATTTTGGCAGGAATTGTTACTGTGATACCTTTGGCATTATTCACTGCTGGAACAAAATTGCTTCCAATGACAACTGTAGGTATATTATTCTTAATTACCCCTTCGTTACAATTTTTAGTTGGCTATGTGTTGTATGATGAGTCTGTAAATTTCAATCAATTATTAGGATTTATGGCTGTTTGGATTGGACTTATTGTTTATTGTTATGCGCTTATAAAGGAAAAATAGTTAATTTAATAAAGCTTTTGGACATTCACCTTATATTGAGAATTTGATGAAAAATACTAAAAATATGATTCCTACAATTTTTAAAACATTGCATGTGTCAAATCTAGATGAATTGGGAGAGCTTTATAAAAATTGGGACAACTATGAGCATGACGTTATTCAATTGGCTGGTTACGTTGGCCATCTTGTCACAACTGAAATTTTACTTAGATACCTTGATAATAAAAAAGCTAAAATCTTAGATGCAGGTTGTGGAACCGGACTGGTAGGTCATATTCTTTATAACAAAAACTATAAAAATATTGTTGGCATAGATTTTTCACAGGAAATGCTCAATAGGGCGCTCAAAAAAAATGTTTATCAATCACTAAGTCTAGGTGATTTAACTCAAAAACTTCATTTTGACGATCATACTTTTGATGCAGTTATTTGTGCGGGTACTTTTACATGTGGCCATGTTGGCCCTGAAGCACTTAGTGAGATTATAAGAATAACCAAAAATGGCGGTTATATAAGTTTTACTGTTCGTAAACAAGAATGGGATGCTTCTCCCTATGAAAAAATTATTAAAGATATAGAAAATTCTGGGTCATGGATTCAAATTGAGCGTCACACTTCAGAATACAACACTCAAGAAGGTATAAACTGTCAATTATGTTTATTTCAAGTAACTAAATAAATAACATGATTTCAATTCTTACTTGTTAAAGTAAAGCTACTTATTTTCAAGTCGAGCACTTAAGAATGAGTCCTGCATTCCTGCATTGGCCGCATTTTTATAAATTTCTAAAAATACCTCAGTAATAGCAGAAGCATCAGGCTGATTTTTCAAAAGATCCGATATATATTCCATATCTTTAACTGTATTAGCAATAGTAAAAACATAACCATCATGCGTTCCTGCAATTGCCTTGGGCGCGATTCGATCTAGGCTCATTGAGTGTCCAGAACCTTGTGATGCAAGTTTATAAAATTTCTCCCAATCAACTCCAAAGTTATGAGCAACCTTCATAGCCTCAACAACCAAAGTTGCAGTACCAAGTGCTAGAAAGTTAGAGATGAGTTTAGTTTTTGCTCCCATTCCTAATTCACCAAGTCGCTCAATTTGTGCACAGCAAGGATTAAGAATAGAACTTACCATTTCAAAATCACTCTCATCACATCCAACGATTGCACCCAGCATAGCATCCCATGACTGTTTTTGGCCACCCGTAAGAGGTGCCTCAACATACCTTAGTTTAGCTTTTTTAGCTTTTTTACCCAACTCCTCTACTGATACTAATTCATTGGTTGTGCAATCAATAATTAGAGTTCCTGAAGAAAGTAAGGGAAATAATTCATCACATACTGAGAGTGCAGTTTTTGAACTTGGAAGACATAAAATAAAGCAATTACAGCAACTTACCATATCAGATAATGACGCCATCTCCTTCGCACCTAATGCCACAAGCTCTTCGATAGGACGCCTATTTTTATTAGCAATAATACTTACCTCATTACCAGCTTTAAGTAGGTTTTGAACCATGCCTTGGCCCATAATTCCAGCACCAATGAATCCAATTTTATTTTTTTTATCCATTTTTTTATATGATTTTTACTAAAGACTCCATCCACCATCTACAATCTGAAACGTACCAGTGGTGAATTTTGACTCATCACTCGCAAGGTGAATAAGAATGCCTGTCACCTCTTCTGCAGAAGCAAACCTTCCAATTGGTTGGCGGGCTAAAAACTCTTTTCTTGATTTTTCATAGTCTCCACTATCATGCATTCGTTGTTCTATAGAAGGTGTCAATATTGTTCCTGGGCAAAGTGCATTGCATCTTATGCCTTCACTAACATAATCAGCAGCTACAGCACGTGTAAGTCCAAGAATAGCAGCCTTTGTCGAGCCATAAAGACAGCGGTTTGGAGCGCCCTTTATTGATGAGGCTACAGATGCCATATTAATAATAGAGCCATCTTTTTTTTCAAGCATTCCAGGTAAGTAGGCTTTGATAAGTCGGAATTGTGATCTAACATTTAGAGTAAATGAGAAGTCCCAGTCATCATCAGACATATCCATCACAGTGCCATTATGTACAAACCCTGCGCAATTAAATAAGGTAGTCAAAGTCCCTGTTCTTGCTGGAGCTTTAGCAATTGCATCTGGATCCATAACATCTAACTCAAAAGTTTCTATTTCTTTATTTTCTTTAGATAGAGTTGCTAAAGCATCTGTATTTATATCTGTCGCAAAAACCTTAGCACCTTCATTAGCCATAGCGATTGCAGCAGCGCGACCCATTCCTTGTCCAGCAGCTGTTATCAAAACTTTCTTATCCATCAGCCTATTCATCAGGTTAACTCCTTAACAATGTTAGTTTAAATTTTCTTTTAATATTATAAGTACTATTTGATTTTTATTAAAGTAAGTAAATAATATATAATTTATTTATTTTTCTCATAGGATGGACTATGTCTTATCTTACTAAGCTTAAAGGCTCTCCAGCATCCATTCCACCAAGACCATCATTAAAAGAAATAAGCTTTATTTCTTTAGGTGTTTTCCTAGCTGCTAGTGTAATTGGATTCTTAGCGTACTTCACCAATGAGCCTATTATTATGGGCTCATTTGGTGCGTCAATCTTTGTTTTATTTGTACTTCCTGATTCTCCATTTGCGCAACCTCGAAATGTCATTGTTGGTCACTTTGTTACAACTCTTGTGGGACTTATTTTTTACCATCTTGTTAGTTCTGATTGGTGGAGTATGGCAATTGCATTGGCAATAGCTATTGCAGCAATGCAGGTCTTAAGAGTGCCTCATCCACCAGCAGGATCGAATCCTTTTATCGTTTTTTTATTAGGCGCTAATAATGACCCAATGATTATAGGTTCTTGGGATTTCTTGTGGATGCCAACCCTCATAGGCTCTGTATTAATCGTAATGGTAGCACTTCTTTATAACAACTTATCTAAAAATAGAAGTTACCCTAAATACTGGTAACAATTTTTTTAAATATTATTTTGACTTAGTGTTTATATAATGTTACAAGCTTCTTCAAAATCTAGTCGTGGTGCTCGGGGGCGTAATTTTGAGTCATCTCCATAACCAATTCCACAAATAAAAATAGCTTTATTCTTATTATCTGGGAAGAATTCCTGATTTAGTGTCTCCTTGTTAAACCCAAGCATTGGACAGCAATCAAGACCTACAGAGCGAGCAGCCATCATAAAGTAGGCGCCTTGGAGTGCTGAGTTAAATTCCGCAGTATTTTTTATTATTTTATCTTTGCCTTCGTAAAAAGATTTGGCATCATTATGTGGAGATAGGATTGGCAGTGATTCATAAAATTTAGTGTCATAGCTAATGATTACTACAGATGGAGCTTGCATAGTTTTGTCGATATTTCCCTCATCCAATGACGGCTTGATTCTATTTTTTGCTTCAGTACTTCGGATAAATGTAAATCTTGCAGGACAGCAATTGCCAGAGGTTGGTGCAAATTTTAGTAAATCATAGATTTGATGAATTTGATCACTAGTAATATCTTTATTTAACCAGCCCTTGTGACTTCGTGCTGTTTTAAAGAGTGTATCTAAAGTTTCAGTGGGAAGCATAGAGCCTGTCCTTATTAATTATTAATTATTAATTATATGTTCTTCTAGTGTATCTTTAATAATAAGATTTGAAAAATATAAAATTGAATTATGACAAACTGTATTTTTTGCTCAATTATTAAGGGTGATATACCTGCTGAAAAACTTTATGAAGATGACAAAGTGTTGGCTTTTAAGGATGTAAATGCACAAGCTCCTGAGCATTTTTTAGTAATACCGAAAGAACATATTTCTACACCGAATGATGCGACTGATGAGGCTCTGCTTGGCAAACTAAATACTACTGCAGTTATGATTGCTAAAGAGCGTGGATTTTCTGAAAGTGGTTATAGACTTGTAATGAATTGTAATAGTGATGGCTGTCAAAGTGTATTTCATATACACCTTCACTGCTTGGGTGGAAGACAGTTGAATTGGCCTCCAGGTTAGGCCTTTTAAGGAAGATAAATAATTAATCTTAAACGGGTTCAGAGTTGAATTAAAATAACGCCAACTCTAACTCTTTTTTGAGTTAAATTTTCGAAATATAAACTAAGGAAAGAATGAGCCAAAACGGCATTGAGCGACAAAGCGTTGGAGAATATAGTGAGCGCGCTTATCTTGATTACTCAATGTATGTCATACTCGATCGTGCGCTACCCTTTATTGGAGATGGTTTAAAGCCAGTCCAAAGAAGAATCATTTATGCGATGAGTGAGCTTGGACTGAAATCGACTGCAAAATTTAAAAAATCTGCCAGAACTGTTGGTGACGTCTTAGGTAAATTTCATCCTCATGGTGATAGTGCGTGCTATGAAGCCATGGTCTTAATGGCTCAGCCTTTTTCTTATCGCTATCCATTTATTGATGGACAGGGTAACTGGGGAGCGCCAGATGACCCTAAGTCTTTTGCAGCGATGCGTTATACCGAGTCTAAATTATCGCCTTATGCAGATTTACTTCTTGCTGAAATTAATAAAGGCACAGTAAGCTGGACTGATAATTTTGATGGCACCATTCAAGAGCCCCTTCAACTTCCTGCTCAGGTGCCAAATTTACTGCTTAATGGAACATCTGGAATTGCTGTTGGTATGGCGACTGACGTCCCGCCACACAATCTTCTGGAGGTTATAGCTGCGTGTATTCAGCTCCTAGAAAAACCTTCAACTGAGCTTGATGAGCTTATGCAGATTATTCCAGCTCCAGACTATCCAACGGATGCTTATATTGTTAGTTCAAAAGAAGACCTCCGCCAAATGTATGAAACTGGAAATGGCTCAGTCAAAATGAGGGCTGGCTATATTAAAGAGGATGGAGAAATTGTTATTGAGTCTCTTCCCTACCAGACATCAGGAGCTAAGGTTATCACTCAAATTGCTGCTCAGATGCGCAATAAAAAACTTCCATTGGTTGAGGATCTTCGCGATGAGTCAGATCATGAAAACCCAACTCGATTAGTAATTGTTCCAAGGTCTAATAGAGTCGATTGTGAGCAATTAATGCTTCATTTATTTGCAACTACAGATCTTGAGAAAAACTATCGAGTCAATATGAATGTTATTGGTTTAAATGGTAAGCCTCAAGTGAAGCCATTGATTCCTTTACTTAAAGAGTGGCTAGAATTTAGAATGCAGGTTGTTGTTAATAGACTCCAATCTCGGTTGGATAAAATTTTAGATCGGCTGCATATTCTTGATGGCTTACTGATAGCTTATCTTAATATTGATGAGGTTATTGCAATCATTCGCCGTGAAGAAAAACCCAAGCCTGTTTTAATTGAGCAATTCAAAATTAGTGAAATACAGGCTGAAGCGATATTAGAATTAAAGTTACGTCACCTAGCTAAACTTGAAGAAGTTAAAATTAAAAGTGAAGCAGATGAGCTTGGAAAAGAGCGAAAGTCAATTGAACTTTTGCTTTCAAGTGAAACAAGGCTAAAGACTTATATCAAAAAAGAACTAAGAGTAATCCTTGAGGAGTTTGGAGATAAAAGACGCTGTCAAATTATTTCTGATGTCTCTTCTGCTCAGGCATTTAATGATCAAGACATGATTCCAGCTGAAAATGTTACTGTCGTTCTAAGTGAAAAAGGCTGGGTTAAAGCAGCTAAAGGTCATGAAATTGATTCCTCTTCACTAAACTACAAGTCAGGAGACACATACTTAAAAGATGCCAAAGGTAGAAGTAATCAAATGGCATTTTTTATTGACTCTACAGGAAGGTCATATTCTATACTGGCCAACAGCCTTCCGAGTGCTAGGGGTCAGGGAGAGCCTCTAACTGGAAAATTAACACCTCCATTAGGCGCTGAATTTATAGATGTAGTTATGGGAAAAGATGAGCAAGCTGTAATTCTCTCGTCAGACGCTGGCTATGGTTTTGTGTCAACCTTAGGTAATTTAAATTCAAAAACTAAATCTGGCAAACATCTAATTACATTATCAAAACAAGCAAGAGCAAATAGGCTTGCTATGGTTGAAGATGTTGATAATCATTATGTTGCAGTAGCTACTAATAGAGCTAGATTATTGATTTTTCCAATATCTGAATTGCCACATCTTTCTAAAGGAAAGGGTAATAAGCTTATTCAGATTGCAAATGAGGACTTCATTGATCGAGAAGAGTTTGTTATTGGCGTTTGTGCTATTAAAGATAATCAAAAATTAAGAGTTCAATACGGAAAGAAACATAAAAAATACTCTTTTGAAGAGCTAGTTAATTTTGTAAGCCATCGCGCACGCAAAGGTTTAATTCTTCCAGGCGTTTTCAAAAAAGTTGATAGCATTGAAGCTGTTGATTAGTTACAGTTAAATATAGCTCAAAAAGCTTTACACTTAGTATCTACCGGGTTAATTTCATAGTTCATGAAGTTGGTAATTTACAATCAAATAGGTATAATTCGTATTTTTTTTATCAATTTTTCCGAATATGTTCGTCCTAAAAATTGTTACAGACTTTGCATCCGCCCATTCACTCAGAGATTACCCTGGTGATTGTGCAAGACTTCATGGCCATAACTGGCAAGTGGAAGTTTCTGTATGTTCACAAGTTCTTGATGATTCTGGTATTGCAATAGATTTTCGTGAAATTAAAAAACAAACGAAGTTGGTGGTTAAAAGGCTGGATCACCAATATTTAAATGAGATAAAGCCTTTTGATGTTCTTAACCCTACTGCTGAAAATATTGCTAAATATTTTTTTGATGAAATTGCCTTGTTAATTACCAATAAAGATGTCAAGGTTAAAGAAGTTATGATTTGGGAAACACCTAGGTCTGCAGTTACTTATTCGGAATAATAAATAATGAAAAATACACTACTCCCTGATACTCAAAACATTAAAGATCTTCGTAATATCGTTATTAATCAAGTTGGAATTAAAGATATTTTGCATCCAATTAGCTTTGTAAATAAAGCTAATGAGGTACATCCATCAGTTGCTAATTTTACAATGACAGTAAGGCTTCCTGAAAATGTAAAGGGAACCCATATGTCTAGATTTATTGAAATCTTAAATGCTAAAGAATGCAGCTTTAGTGTTGAAAGTTTTATGGAGCTTGTTCAAATGGTTGCTGAAAAACTTGATTCTTCAAGTGCTCGTATCGTAGTAGATTTTCCATTTTTTCGAAAAAAATCAGCTCCATCGTCTGGTGTTCAAAGTTTACTTGATTATCAGGCAACCTTAATTGGTAATATTGTTGATGGTAAGGCAGATATGTCTGTGAAAGTTGTAGTTCCAGTTACTAGTTTATGTCCATGCTCTAAAAGTATTTCAGAGTATGGTGCTCATAATCAAAGATCCCACATAACTATCGAAGCAAAACCTTCTGAGGGATCAGTTGTTTTTTTAGAAGATTTAATTGATTTAGCTGAGCAAAAAGCATCAAGTGAGCTTTATGCAATACTTAAGCGAGATGATGAAAAAGTTGTCACTGAGAGGGCTTATGAAAATCCTGCTTTCGTTGAAGATATAGTTAGAGATATTGCTGTAGAATTGAATGCTGATAATAAAATTAATTACTACTCTTTAGAGTCAGAAAATTTTGAATCAATCCATAATCACTCTGCGTACGCCGTTATTACAAATCAAAAGTAAGGTTTATGCATCATAATACTGATAATGTTCGAATTGTATCTAGTGCGCCGATGGTCTCGCCTAATGCTCTTATAGAGAAATTACCTCTATCTGAAAAAGCTGCATCAGGAGTTGTAAACTCTAGAAATGCTATCAAAAATATTCTATATGGCAATGATAACCGTCTTATGGTTCTTGTTGGCCCGTGCTCAATTCATGATACTAAGGCTGCAATGGAGTATGCAAATAACCTCCTTAAACTAAAAGAAGAGCTATCTGAAGATTTATTGATAGTTATGCGTGTATATTTTGAAAAGCCAAGAACGACTGTTGGCTGGAAAGGTTTAATTAATGATCCGTATCTAGATGAAAGTTTTGATATTGATAAAGGCCTTGAGACTGCGAGGAAACTTCTAGTCGATCTAGGTGAAATCAATATGCCAGTTGGTGTTGAGTACTTAGATGTGTTAACGCCGCAATACTTATCTGATTTGATTTCTTGGGGTGCTATAGGCGCTAGAACAACGGAGAGCCAATCTCATAGGGAGTTAGCGTCAGCATTATCATGCCCTGTTGGCTTTAAAAATGGTACTGGTGGCTCTTTAGAAATTGCTTTTGATGCAATTCAGTCTGCCAATAGTCCTCATCATCTCTTGTCTGTGAACAAGGATGGCGGTATTAGCCACTTTACTTCTTTAGGCAATGATACTGCCCATATTATTCTTAGAGGCGGGAAAGATGGGCCAAATTATTCCAAAGAACATATTGAAAAAACCTGTGAGAAGCTCAAAGAAAAGGGATTAGTCTCTAAAGTTATGGTAGATTTCTCTCATGCAAACTCTGAGAAGCAGTTTAAAAATCAATTAAAAGTAGGTGCAAATATTGCAGCTCAGATTGAAGAGGGTTCAGAATCAATCTTCGGCGTAATGATTGAATCTCATATCAATGAGGGGAATCAAAAAGTTGGACCATTGCCATCTTTAAAGTATGGCGTTAGTATCACTGATAGCTGTATTGGCTGGGACGATACAGAAACTCTTTTAAGAGATCTTGCAAAATCTATAAAATTTCGAAATTCTTAGGGATTTTTTTGTAGTTTTTACCCTTCAAAAAGACCCAAATTATTGGTGTGTTTTTACCTCATCTAGGGTACAATTAAAACTAGTTATTTTTATAGGTTTATTGTATGTCTGACGATATCGATTCTAAAGAAATTCTCGAGCAAAAGTTCCCAATAGTTACTATAGAAGACGAGATGCGTGACTCCTATCTGGAGTACGCAATGAGCGTAATTGTGGGAAGGGCTTTGCCTGATGTTAGAGACGGCTTAAAGCCAGTTCATAGACGCGTTCTTTATGCCATGGAAGTACTTGGTAATGACTACAATAAATCTTATAAAAAATCCGCCAGAATTGTGGGTGATGTGATTGGTAAGTATCACCCCCATGGTGACACAGCAGTTTATGACACTATCGTAAGAATGGCTCAGCCATTTTCGATGAGATGTATCCTAGTAGATGGCCAAGGAAACTTTGGCTCGGTAGATGGAGACCGAGCAGCTGCTATGCGTTATACAGAAATACGCATGACAAAGCTTTCACATGAGCTTTTAAGAGACCTAGATAAAGAAACAGTAGACTTTATTGATAACTATGATGGCTCTGAAAGTGAGCCTTCAGTATTGCCTACTCGAGTCCCTACTTTATTAGTGAATGGCTCTTCAGGAATTGCTGTGGGAATGGCTACAAATATTCCACCTCATAATCCAACTGAAGTTACTGAGGCTTGCCTGAGGTTTATAGATAATGAAGATATAACTATTGATGAGCTTTTAGAAATTATGCCTGGACCTGATTTTCCTACAGCTGGAATAATTAATGGCGCTTCTGGTATTCGAGAAGCTTATGAGACTGGTAAGGGGAAGATTTATATGCGCTCAAGATCTCATGTTGAAGGCGAAGATAAATTAAGTATCGTTGTAACTGAGCTCCCGTATCAAGTAAACAAAGCAAGGCTCATTACTAAAATTGCAGAGCTTGTTAAAGACAAAAAGATTGACGGAATAACTGGTCTTAGAGATGAGTCAGATAAAGATGGTATGCGAATGGTGGTTGAGCTTAGGAGAGGAGAGGTTCCTGAGGTGATGCTAAATAACTTATATAAACTAACAGAGATGCAAACTGTTTTTGGTATCAACATGGTTGCAATTGACCAAGGGATGCCAAAATTAATGAATCTAAAGGCTATCTTGAGTGCATTTATTGCGCATAGAAGAGAGATAGTAACTCGTCGCTCTATTTTTGAGCTTAATAAGGCAAAAGATAGGGCCCATTTATTGGAAGGACTTTCCGTTGCTCTTTTTAATATTGATGAGGTAATTGCACTTATAAAGGCTGCACAGAATCCTAGTGAGGCAAAAGAAGGCTTAGTTGCAAGAGTCTGGAAGGGCTCTGTCATTCAAGAGCTTATTGGTGATAGAGACATGGCTCAGTTCAAACCGCAAGATTTAGGCGCTGATCTTGGCCTTCAAAAGAATGGGGATTATCAATTATCTGAAAAACAAGCGCAAGCTATTCTTGATTTAAGACTCCATAGATTAACGGGCCTTGAAAAGGACAAAATATTTAATGAATTTAATGGATTACTTGAAGAAATCAAAAAGTTACTTGATATTCTTCAAAATCCCGACCAGCTAATGGATGTTATTCGTCAAGAAATTGCTGAAATTCGAGATAATTTTGGCGCTCCTCGAATTACTGAGATTATCGAAAACAAAATCGACCTTACACTTGAAGATTTAATTGCTCAAGAAGATAGAGTGGTAACTTTATCTCATGGAGGTTACGTCAAGGCACAATCGCTTAGTGATTATCAGGCGCAAAGAAGAGGTGGCAAGGGTAAAGCTGCCACTAAGATGAAAGATGAGGATTTTGTAGATCAGTTGTTTGTAGCAAACTCCCATGACACGGTTTTATGCTTCTCATCTAGAGGAAGAGTTCACTGGCTTAAAGTTTATGAACTGCCAATGGCCTCAAGAATTTCTAGAGGAAAGCCAATTATTAACCTGCTTCCTTTAGAGAAGGATGAGTCGATAAACGCAATATTGCCAGTCAAAGAGTTTACTGATGATCAGTTCGTGTTTATGGTTACCAGTTCAGGCACGTGTAAAAAAACATCACTTAAAAACTTTTCACGCCCAAGAAATGGCGGGATTATTGCAATTGAGCTAAGAGATGATGACAAGTTGGTTGGTGTTGAAATCACTGCCGGCGAGCATGATATCCTGCTTTTCTCTTCAGCAGGAAAATCTATCCGTTTTAAAGAGTCTGATGTCCGCTCAGTTGGCCGAACAGCCATAGGAGTAAGAGGAATTCGTTTAGCTGATAAAGATCAAGTAGTCTCCTTGATCGTTGCAGTGTCGGGTGATCCTATTCTTACAGCAACTGAAAAAGGTTATGGCAAGAGAACTCAATTAGATGAGTATCGCTCCCAAGCAAGAGGTGGCTCAGGTGTTATCTCAATAAAAACATCAGATAGAAATGGTGAAGTAGTTGGCGCTATTCAGGTTACCGATGAAGATGAAATGATGCTAATTTCCAATAAAGGCACTTTGGTTAGAGCGCGCGCAGTTGATGTTTCAATTATTGGAAGGAATACTCAGGGCGTTACTTTAATTAACATTGCTGATGATGAAAAATTAGTTTCAGTAGCTAAAATAGCGGAAACAGATGACGAAGAAGAGGGTGAGAATCAATTAGAAGTTGACGGCGCTCCATTGTTAGAGGGTGGAAATCAAGAACAAGATGCTCCTCCTCTGGCAAACGATGATACACAAGAAGATGAGTAGATAGAAAGCAGGGATTTATTTAAATACATTATGTGAATTTTAAAAAAATAGTTCATTGTGAATTATTGTTTTTAATTTTGATAAAAAAATAAAAAAAAACACCACGTTGTATGCTCTCTGTTGCTATAATTCGGCCAGAGTTTGAATTAATTCACTCTATTTTATATGTTTAAAATCAATCCTTAGGAGAAACAAGTATGAAAATTAAGTTTACCACTAAGCTATTTGGAGCTATTGCTGGAGCATTATTGCTTAGCACATCTGCAAATGCTGCATGTGGAAAAATAACAATCGCAGATATGAATTGGTCGTCAGCCTCGTTGATGGCTAATGTTGATAAAGCTATGTTGGAAGCAATGGGCTGTGAAGTTGAGCTAGTTGCTGGCTCTACTATGCCAACATTTACTTCAATGAATGAAACTGGTTCACCAGATGTTGCCCCGGAAATTTGGGCAAATGCATTTAAAGATTTAGTTGCAAGTGCTACTGGTGCAGGCCGTTTACATGTTGCTAATCCTGAGCCAATGAGTGGACTTGGAGAAGGTTGGTGGGTTTTACCTGCTACGCTTGATGCAAATCCAGAGCTAACATCTGTTGAAGCTATCCTAGCACGTCCTGACTTATTCCCAGACAAAGAAGACCCTTCTAAAGGTGCATTCCATGGTTGTCCTTCAGGTTGGAGTTGTCAACTTATAAACCAAAGTCTATTCAAGGCATGGGATATGGAAGCTAAAGGCTGGAAATTAGTTGATCCTGGCTCTAACGCTGGTCTTGATGGTTCAATTGCTAAGGCTGCAGAGAGTGGCGGTAACTGGTTCGGTTACTACTGGAACCCAACTGCGATAATTGGTAAGTATGATATGCAACAGGTTGAGTGGGGTGTTCCTTATGCTGGTGATGATAACTGGCATAACTGTATCGCACTTGGCGCTGATAACTGTTCTGATCCTGAGCCTTCTGCATGGGTTAATTCCGTGGTTATTGCTCTTGTTAGTGACAACATGTTCTATAACGGTCCAAAAGAAGCTATGGGGTATTTTAAAGCCCGCACATGGCCTGGTACGGTTATGAATGAAATGCTTGTTTGGATGCAAGACACAGGCGGAACTGGAGCTGATGCTACTGTTGAGTTTCTAACTAATCATGGAGATCTTTGGAAGACTTGGGTTAGCGCTGATGTTGCTGCCTCAGTTGAAGCTTCTCTATAAAGGTTAGAAGAAATTAGTTAACGATTAATTTGTTCTAGTTTCAAGTAAATACTAATTGCCCGTAGATTTTATGATTACGGGCAATTTTTATGATTAAAGAGTAAACATTAGTCTTTAATCATAAAAATTATTTTTTAGTGTTTCATTTTGTTTGACAAGTTGTATAAATATTAAGTTCAAATTAGATATCAACTTGAACTTAAAAAATGTTTAAATTGTGAGAGTTTAAAAGGAGTTTTACTATGGCGGCAGTTAGGCCAATTCCACAACAGTCAATAATAGAGTGTATTCCCCCAGCATCTGAAATTGCAGATTTACGAATACTTGGTAAAGATTTAAACTTTATTCAAGCAATGTCAAAAAGAGCTGACGATTTAACAACTCAGGCTCTAAGCACCACAGATTACTCTCAGTTGGTTAAAATAACAGATAGCTTTACAAAGCTCACTGAGCGTGCAGAAGCTAAAACGAAAACGCTAAAAGAGTTAGCGAATGATTCTAACCCCTTGACTGAAGTCAACAATTCTGCAGAGTTACTTGAAAAAGTTCAGCTACTAGCTCAAGCACTTGAAACTAAAACTCAAGAACTTTCAAGTCAATATAAATCAAATGAAAATTTTTTAATTGACACATATGGAGGCTCACTTAATGAGCTCATCAATAGAGTTGATTCAATCAGCTCAGCTGATGGTGTGATTTCAGTATTTCCTGAACTAGAATCTTTATTTAAGACCATTGATGAAAATATTCGCTATTTAAATAATAGTGCTGAGTCACAGGTTATTACAGATAAAGTTCAAGAACTTTCAAAAGATTTTGCAGATAAAGCAGAGCAATATAATGATGCTTTTTTAAGTGAGATGGGCTCGCAAATAGCATTATTAAATGAAAAAATCTATACATTAAAAGCTAATATAGACTACCTTAGCTCCAACTATAATCTTCAGTTGCATTTAGATCAGCTATCTCAAATAAGAGAGCAAGCTAACGCTTCAGCGCCAATGTATAAAAATTTTCCTGGTGTTAGGGATATGATCTTCAATCTAGATACATTAAGTATTTCAACGCATGCCAAAGTTACAGAAATGGTAAGTAGCAATCAAATTGTATCTGACTTAATGCCCTTAATAAACGATCCTGAGGCTCTAGCTAGAGGCGTAAAGGAGGCTGCCATTAGAACTAATGTTAGTACAGTTGAGAGTGTTCTAATGCCACTAACATCAAAAGGTAATGAGCTCAGTGCAAAAGTAATTGAATTAGCAAGTAGATATGATGCTGGTAATTATGGTGACATAAAGCTAA
Organism: Candidatus Pseudothioglobus sp. Uisw_041; assembly: GCF_048087625.1. Taxonomy (NCBI): domain Bacteria; kingdom Pseudomonadati; phylum Pseudomonadota; class Gammaproteobacteria; family Pseudothioglobaceae (SeqCode); genus Pseudothioglobus (SeqCode); species Candidatus Pseudothioglobus sp. Uisw_041. Next base: position 446,891 of record NZ_CP159805.1, read on the forward strand.
GAGCGGTAGCTAATTTTGATAAAACTGTAGAAAGGCTTGACAGGCAGTATATATCGGTTCGATCAACAGATCCTGAGGCTCTTGGCATAAAAATTGAAGCTCTTTCTAACACCATAGAGTCTAACATGGGTTCTATTCTTTCTGTTGATCCAGAATCTCAAGCAGAGTATTTTTCCTCTATGAGTTCACGAGTTGGTGAATCAATAACTACTTCAGACTTTACCTTGTTTGTTAATAATGTAATATCAATTCCAGGTGACGTGATGATGAGCTCTCGTAACTGTGTTGATTCCGCCTTTAAAGACTTTACAAGAGAATTTGGAGGTAATATTGAGGCATTTTTTGATCCACTATTAACTTTTTTAGTAATAATAGAGAAGCTACTACTGGCAACACCATGGCCAATTTTTTTGGCTGTTGCAGGTGTCCTTGCTTGGCTTGGTGCTCGAAGTATTAAAGTTTCAATTGGTGTTATGTTGGCATTCTTTGCAATTGGATTCTTCAATATGTGGACCCCTATGGTGTCAACTGTCACAATGATTTCAGCGGCAACAATAATTTGTTTAGCTTTTGGTATACCTCTTGGTATTTGGATGTCAAAGTCTAATAGAGCTCAGTCATGGATAACACCAGTGTTAGACGTTATGCAAACGATTCCGTCCTTTGTTTATCTTATTCCAGTTGTAATGATGCTCGGAATTGGAAAAGTTCCAGGATTGATTGCAGTTTGTATTTATGCTATGCCTCCAATTGTTCGCTTAACAAATCTGGGTATACGACTTGTGGATAAAGAAGCAATGGAGGCTGCAGATGCTTTTGGCGCAACCTATACGCAGCGATTATTTATGGTACAAATTCCGCTTGCACTTCCGAATATTTTTGCAGGGATTAACCAGACTATTATGATGGCACTAGCGATGGTTGTTATTGCTTCAATGATCGGAGTTGCAGGACTTGGGCTTCCTGTGCTGCAAGCTGTTCAAAATCAATACTTGTCTATGGGGCTGCTAAATGGTCTTGCAATTGTTGCCTTAGCAGTTATATTCGATAGGGTTTCACAAGCGTTTGGAACCCGGATTCAAAAACACCGTTCTGGAGATGTTCTATGACGAAAGATATTAAAATTAAGATCACTAATTTAACTAAGATTTTTGGTCCAAAAGCTAAATCTGTCTTAAAGCATGTTGATAACGGTATGACCAAGGATGATCTCCTTAAGGAGCATCAGCATGTCCTTGGTTTGAGCAATATCAATCTTGACTTAGCAAATAAAAATATTGAAGTAATTATGGGGCTTTCAGGGTCTGGTAAGTCTACTTTAATTCGACATATTAATCGCCTCATTGAGCCTACATCTGGTTCGGTTATGATTGGTGGTGAAGATGTAATACAAATGCCTAAGGAAAAACTTAGGCAATTTAGGCAACAAAAAACTGCAATGGTATTTCAAAGCTTTGCACTCCTTCCGCATAAAACGATTTTGGATAATGTTTGTTTAGGTGTCCATTTGCAAGGGGTAAAGGGTGATGAAGCAGTTGCAAGAGCGAAGAAATGGATTGATCGAGTAGGTTTATCTGGCTATGAGGATCGTTATCCGTCTCAGCTTTCAGGTGGAATGCAGCAGCGTGTTGGTTTGGCGAGAGCTTTAACGTGCGATACTGAAATTTTAATGATGGATGAAGCCTTTAGTGCGCTTGATCCGCTCATACGAAGTGATATGCAAGATTTGTTACTGGAGCTTCAAAAAGAACTTCACAAGACTATTGTATTTATTACTCATGACCTTGAAGAGGCCCTAAAGATTGGAGACCGTATTGCTATTCTTAATGGTGGTGAGCTGGTTCAGCATGGAACAACACAGGAAATTATAATGACTCCTGCTGATGATTATGTTAAGGACTTTGTCAAAAAAGTAAATCGCTCTCATGTCCTTCAAACAAAATCTGTGATGACTGATCAGAAGCCGGCAAAAGCTTCTTCAAGTATCGCTGTTAATGAGACGGACTCAGTGGACTCCGCTTTATGTGAGATGCTTCGTGAAAATGCTGATTGCTGCATAGTTCAAGACTCAGGTGGCTCAGTTGTAGGCTATTTAAATAAGAAAGATATAGCTGAAGTTGTTAAGCCATTAGAAGCTTAAGAGTCAGTGCTCTCTTGTAGAGCTAAAGGTTAAGTCTGGGTGACGCTCGATTGTAAGCTGAAGATTTACCATGCTTGGGGCTAAATAAGAAAGCATTCCTGCGCTATCAATTGCAACATTATTCCCAGCTTTTATTTTGAGCTGGTCGATATCTTTATCGAGGCCGGTAACCCATCTTGCTGTTGCTACATTTATCGTTTCGAATTGACAATCAACTCCGTACTCATATTTGAGTCTATGAGCAACGACGTCAAATTGCAGAATACCTACAGCCCCTAAAATTTGAGAGCTATTAGAAATTGGTCTGAATACCTGAGTTGCCCCTTCTTCTGAAAGCTGATCAAGCCCTTTTTGTAATGCCTTAGCTTTGAGAGGATCTTTGAGCTGTGCTCTTCTAAAAAGCTCTGGAGCAAAGTTAGGGATGCCTTGGAAGTTAATTTTCTCGCCTTGAGTGAATGTATCTCCAATACTTATCCCGCCGTGATTATGAATACCTATAACATCGCCAGCATAGGCCACTTCAGTTGAGCTTCTTTCACGAGACATAAAGGTTACAGCGTTTGCAATTTTTATCTGCTTACCTGTTGGAACTTGAAGGACCTTCATCCCTTTTTGATATTCACCACTGACAATTCGCATAAATGCTAATCTGTCATGATGCTTAGGATCCATATTTGCTTGAATTTTAAAGATAAATCCAGTGAGTTTTCCTTCTTCAGGAGATACTTTTCTAGTATCACATTGCCTGCTTTGAGGTAAAGGGGCATATTTAATAAACCCATCTAGTAAGTTTTCGATACCAAAATTGTTGATTGCTGATCCAAAAAATACGGGCGTCTGTTTGCCCTCAAGAAAATCTTTTAAATTGAAAGGGTTTGTTGTTCCGCTAATGAGTTCAATTTCTTCTCGGGCTTCTTGTGCAAAATCTTCACCCAGTATTTTATCTAATTCAGGATTATCAATTCCCTTGATAATTGTGTTGTCACCAATATTTGCATTTTTACCACTTTCAAATAAATAAACTTTATTTTCAAGCAGGTGAAAAACTCCTTTAAAACCCTTTCCCATTCCAATTGGCCATGTGATCGGCGAGCATTCGATATTTAGTACAGATTCAACTTCATCCAAAAGATCAATAGGTTCACGTCCTTCGCGGTCCATCTTATTGATAAAGGTTATGATTGGCGTATCACGAAGTCTGCATACTTCCATTAATTTAATTGTTCTTTGCTCAACACCTTTGGCTACATCAATAACCATTAAAGCAGAGTCCACAGCAGTTAAAGTACGGTAAGTATCCTCAGAAAAGTCTTCGTGTCCAGGTGTATCTAGTAGATTGATAACGTGATTATCATAAGGGAACTGCATCACTGATGAAGTAATAGAGATGCCTCTTTCCTTCTCCATTTCCATCCAGTCACTTGTAGCATGACTATCAGCTTTTCTTGCCTTTACGCTTCCAGCTGTTTTAATAGCTCCACCATAAAGGAGCAACTTTTCAGTAACTGTAGTCTTGCCAGCATCGGGATGTGAAATGATCGCAAAAGTGCGACGTTTGGAGGTTTCAGACATATTTCCTAAGCCTTTGGTAAAGTTACGCCAGTTTGGCCTTGGTATTTTCCGTCTCTATCTTTATATGAAGTTTCACATACCTCGTCAGACTCAAAAAAGAGCATTTGAGCAACGCCCTCGTTGGCATATATTTTTGCAGGTAAAGGTGTTGTATTAGAAAACTCTAGAGTTACGTGTCCTTCCCATTCTGGCTCAAGTGGAGTGACATTAACAATTATGCCGCACCTTGCATAAGTGGACTTCCCAAGGCATATAACTAGCGTAGAGCGAGGAATTTTAAAGTACTCAACTGTTCTTGCGAGTGCAAAAGAATTTGGAGGGATAATGCATTCATCTGAGTCAATTTCAACAAAGCTTTTGGCATTAAAATTTTTAGGATCAACAATATTGTGATTGATATTGGTAAATATTTTAAATTCAGTTGAGCAGCGAACATCATAGCCATAGCTAGAGGTGCCATAAGAGATTATTTTTTGATCGTTTGATTGTCGAACTTGTTTTGGCTCAAATGGATGAATCATCCCATTTTCTAGGGACATTTTACGAATCCACTTGTCTGATTTTATACTCATGAATTTTATTTTACAGTGCGTAAACAATCAACATTATCGAATCTTTATACTGGCTAAACTAATTAAAACCAAAATCAGGGTAATTATCCAAAACCTTACAATAATTTTTGGCTCTTTAAGTCCTTTTTTCTCATAGTGATGATGCAGTGGCGCCATTAAAAAGATTCTTTTTTGAGTGCGCTTAAAGTAGCTTATTTGGATAATTACTGATAAGGTCTCAGCAACAAATATGCCGCCCATTAGAATTAACAGTATCTCCTGGTGAACAATAATAGCAATAACCCCTAAGATTGCACCTAAAGAGAGCGATCCAGTGTCACCCATAAATATTTCAGCTGGGTAGGTATTAAACCAAAGAAAGCCAAAGCCAGCTCCTACTAATGCTGCGCATAGAACGAATATTTCACCTGTTCCTGGCATGAATGGCATATTCAGATAGCCTGAGAAATTATAATTTCCCCCAATATAAGCAAAAACTGCAAGTGCTCCACTGATTAAAATTACAGGCATTATTGCTAAGCCATCTAGACCATCTGTAAGATTGACAGAATTTGAGCTTCCAACAAGTGCAAACCAGCCAATAATTAAAAAAGAAAGCGTATTAAGCGGAATAATAAGGTCTTTGAAGAATGGAATCAATAGCTCTGCGCCAATAGTTTTAGAATTTAAGCTCAGTAGCCACACACAAATTAATATTGCGCTAATCGACTGCGCCAGGATTTTTTGTCTTCGACTTAGACCATCTGAGTTTTGTTTTTTAATTTTTAGATAGTCATCGATAAAGCCAATTGTACTAAAAAGAAGAGCTGTAACAATTACTATCCAGAGAAATGGGTTGTCCCAATCTCCCCAAATAAGGACACTGATAAAAAAAGCAAAAAGTATTAGGACTCCTCCCATAGTTGGAGTTCCTGCTTTTTCTAAGTGAGTTTCTGGGCCATCATTACGAATCACTTGACCAATTTGATAATGCTGAAGTTTCGAAATAATCCATTTGCCAAGAACTAATGTAATAAGAAGGGCGGTCATCATTGCAAATACAGCTCTTACAGTTAAATAGCTTAGAACATTAAAGCCAGTATCTAATGAGGATAGAAAGCTTAATATTTCTAAAAACATTATTATTTATCCTTTGCAGAAATCAGAATTAGTTCAAATATTATGAATGAGTCTTGAGGTATGTTGCCACTTGGAGCATCACCAAATACATATTCATAGGTTGCAATAATAGTACGATCTTCTCCAATGGACATTGCTTGAGTATTTTCCTCAACAATTCTAATTATTTCACCACTTCCAAGCGTGAAGTCAATTGGGCTTCCTGGCGCACGCATTATTTGTCCACTGTTAGCTTTTAATGCTATATCTACTGAAACAAGCTGACCTTGATTTGCTAGATTGCCATCACCTTCCTTATTAATTCTTGTGAAGTAACCTAAATCATTTTTTGTAGCATCTGGATAAGCGGAAGTAGCAAAGTCTTCAAAGTCAACTTGTCGCAAAGCTTGTTGAGCAATAATTCCTTCATTTGCTTTTGCTAGTAGATCATTAAATGAGCCTTCATTAGCAATAAATTCATTTGCATTGTCACCAATACGCTCAATTTTTACAGTCTCCAAAGTATCACCTTTTTGAATGGAATTTACAACGTCCATGCCCTCAACGACATGACCAAAAACTGTGTGCTTGCCATCTAGCCATGGAGTTGGCACATGAGTAATAAAAAATTGCGATCCATTCGTTGCCGGTCCAGAGTTAGCCATTGATAGGATTCCAGGTTTGTCATGCATTAAATCGGTAAATTCATCTGCAAATCGATAACCAGGGCCACCAGTGCCATCTCCCTTGGGATCTCCACCTTGAATCATGAAGTCATCTATTACTCTATGAAAAAATATGCCATCATAAAAAGGAACGCCAATATCCTTGTTACTTTTTTTAGTGCCTTCTGATAATGCAATAAAGTTGATTACAGTTAGCGGCGCGTTTTTATAAGCCAACTCAACAACTATTTTTCCTTTATTGGTCTGCAAATGTGCATAAATTCCATCATTAGTTGCAGCAAATGACATAGAAGAAAATAATAATGAAAAAACAACTAAAAGTACTCTCATAATAACCCTAGAAATAAAATGATTAATGATACCCAAAATCATCTTTATTTTTACTCTGATACGTTAAAATATCCATCTATTGAATACAGGATACAGCTGGATTGGTTGTATTAAATTATTATCTAACTTGAGGATCGTTTATGTCTTTGCTTATTACAGATGAATGCATTAATTGTGATGTCTGTGTTCCTGAATGCCCGAACGAGGCTATTTATATGGGCGAAGAGATCTACGAAATCGATGGCGATCTTTGTACTGAGTGTGTAGGGCATTTTGATACACCGCAGTGCGTTGAGGTATGCCCAGTTGATTGTTGTCTCCCAGATCCTGACAGGGTTGAGACCGATGAAGTGCTTTTAGCAAAAATTAAAGATCGGGAAAGCTAAAGGCCTATAACGTCTTTTTTAGTGCGGACAAACAAAGTTCTATATTCTCTTTTCTTGAAGTATAGCCCATTAATCCAATTCGCCATATCTTTCCTGCCAAATTACCAAGGCCAGCGCCGATTTCCATATTGTAATCATTTAATAAAGTGGTGCGAATCTCAGCGTCATTTGCTCCTTCAGGAATGAATACGCTATTAAGCTGAGGCAGTCTGCTAGACTTTTCAACTAAGTAACTAATCCCAAGTTCACTTAAACCATCTCTAAGTAACTGGTGATTTTGTTGGTGTCGATTCCATGAGTTTTCAAGTCCCTCTTCACAAAGCATAACTAAAGATTCATGAAGGCCATATAGAGTATTTACTGGAGCTGTATGGTGATATGCACGCTTTGAGCCTTTACCCCAATAACCCATCACTAAATTAAGATCCAAAAACCAGCTTGTTACAGGCGTTTTTCGATTACTAATTTTATGAATTGCTTTTTCACTAAAGCTAACTGGTGACAACCCTGGCATAGCAGAAAGACATTTTTGAGACCCAGAATAGATTGCGTCAATACCCCAGTCATCCACTCTTAATTCTGAGCCTACTAGTGAGGTCACTGCATCAACAATAGTTAAGCAATTATGCTTATTGGCAATCCCACAAAGTAATTTTGCATCCGACAAGGCGCCTGTTGAAGTTTCTGCATGAACAAATGCAACAATTTTAGTATCAGGATTTTCAGTCAAGCACTGCTCAAGTTTTTGAGGGCTAACGGGTGCTCCCCAGTCATCCTCAATGATTATTTCTTGGCCACCGATTCGAGTTACATTTTCTTTCATTCTTGACCCAAAGACACCGTTGATACAAACTATAACTTTATCTCCAGGCTCTACAAGATTTACAAAGCAGGCCTCCATTCCAGCTGAGCCGGGCGCTGATATTGGCATTGTTAATGCATTATCAGTCATGTAGGCATACTGCAGCATCTCTTTAATTTCATCCATCATGTTAATAAAAGCAGGGTCTAGATGGCCAATGGTTGTTTTTGCCATTGCATTAAGGATTCTTGGGTGAACATCTGAAGGACCAGGGCCCATAAGAGTTCTTGAAGGGGGGGTAAATGATTTCATATGTTTTTTTAGGAAATATAATTAATAACTCTTTATAATGTTTTCAGTCATGAGCATTATCATAGAAGCTGTGTAAATAGTTTTTAATAATATTCAAAGCAACTTGAACTATATTAATTGAGCTTCTATTTAATTAAGCTACTATAGGCATAAGTTAATAGAGTGCATCAATATTAACAATAATTATTTAAATGTAAGTTATATGCCTATTATTTCAGAGTTAACCAAGGCTTTGCCCAAAAATTCAGTCATATCTGGTGAAGAGAATACTCGTCCTTTCGAATGCGATGGCCTAAGTGTTTATAAACAAAAGCCCTTAGCTGTTGCTTTACCTAGTAATGTTGATCAAATTAAAAAAGTTTTGGAAATTTGTAAGAAAAATAATACTCCTGTGGTTACAAGAGGCGCAGGGACAGGGCTATCTGGAGGCGCTTTACCGCTTAAAGATAGTGTCGTTCTGGGGCTTTCAAAGCTAACTCGCATCCTCTCTATTGATCCAGAAGCTCAAACAGCAATAGTTGAGCCAGGAGTTCGTAATATTGCAATTAGTGAGGCAGTTGAAGAATATGGTTTGTATTATGCGCCAGACCCATCTTCTCAAATAGCGTGCACTATTGGTGGAAATGTTGCAGAGAATTCTGGTGGTGTTCATTGCCTTAAGTATGGACTAACAGTTCAAAACTTAGAGGCAGTAAAAATATTGACAATAGATGGCCAAGAGTTGCTTTTTTCGAGGCAAGATGAAGGCATGGGTTTATTGGCATTAATGACCGGATCTGAAGGTCTTTTGGGTGTTATATCTGAAATTACTGTTAAGCTGACTAAAAAGCCACAAGTAGCAAAACTTGTAATGGCTGGTTTTGATAGTGTTAGAGATTGCGCTAACACAGTAGCAGAAATTATTAAGATTGGAGTTATCCCAGCCGGGCTGGAGATGATGGATCAATTTGCCATTGAAGCTTCTGAGGCCTTTGCTCAGGCAGGATACCCATTAGGCGCTAAGGCACTATTACTGTGTGAGTTAGATGGCTCTGAAGACTTGGTAAAGGAAGATTTAAATAAAGTTATTAATATACTTTCTAAAGCCTCTTCTGTAAGAGTGTCAGAAAATGAAGAGGAACGCTTACTTTTTTGGAAAGGAAGGAAGTCAGCATTTCCTGCGGTTGGAAGGTTATCTCCTGACTACTACTGTATGGATGGCACAATTCCAAAAAGATATCTTGCTGATGTTCTGGAAAAGATAAGCAGTCTTTCAGAACAATATGATCTAAGAGTTGCAAATGTTTTTCATGCCGGTGATGGTAATTTACACCCTTTAATTCTATATGATGCCGCTCAGCCAGGAGAGCTTGAAAAAGCAGAAGACTTTGGTAATGACATCCTTAAGTTATGCGTTGATATGGGTGGATCAATTACTGGTGAACATGGCGTGGGAATTGAGAAATTAGATGCCATGTGTCATCAATATAATAGTTCAGAGCTAGAGATTTTTCATCAAATTAAGGCGGTCTTTGATCCTCATTCTCTTCTTAATCCTGGAAAGGCTGTGCCTACGCTTCATCGTTGTGCTGAATTAGGAAATATGCATGTTCATAATGGCAATTTACCTCACCCTGAATTGGAGCGCTTCTAGCTATGAGCTCAATTTCAGAAATGCAGCATAAAGTAAGGCAAGCTAATAAACTCAGAATTACTAATAATGTTAAAGATAATAAAGAAGAGCAATTAAATATGTCTTCATATTCAGGGATAGTCGAATACTTCCCAGAAGAGTTAGTCATTACATTAAAGGCGGGAACAACTATTGATGAAGTTAATAAAATTCTCTCAAAAAATAATCAAGCTTTAGCTTTTTTTACCGGTGACTCTAAAAAAACAATTGGGTCATTGTATGCAACATCTGGAGCAGAATTTTCAGATAGTGTTTTAGGCGTTCAGATAATTAATGGTAAGGGTGAACTGCTAAATTTTGGTGGCCAAGTTATGAAGAATGTTGCTGGTTATGATGTATCTCGCCTCTTGGTTGGCTCAATGGGTCGTTTGGCAATAATTACCCAAATTAGCTTAAAGATCTTGCCTGAAAAGGTAGCAGTGCAGTTTCATAAAAAACCATCAATAAAAAATAAAGAGTCTTCATTAAGAGAGCAAGTTGAAATTAAGTTAAAAAAAGTATTTGATCCTTATGGAGTTTTTATCTAATGCATGCAGAGCTTAAACAGCCATCGATCACACAACATGAAAATGACATTGCTAGCCAAGTAATTGCCTCATGTGTACACTGTGGTTTTTGTTTACCAACCTGTCCGACCTATCAAATTTCAGGAGATGAGCTTGATTCTCCAAGAGGTCGAATTTATTTAATAAAGTCAGCACTTGAAAATAATGAATATAGCTCTAAATCTCTAAAGCATTTGGATCAGTGCCTTACGTGTCGATCCTGTGAAACCACTTGCCCTTCAGGTGTTAAATATGGCAAGCTGCTTGAGGTTGGCCGTAATTTTATAGAGCCTAAAAGATCAATCCTGCAAACACTTTATCGATTTGCAGTAAGAAAGGTTCTATCAACACCTTTAATTTTTAAACCAGTAGGTTATTTTTTTCGACACTCTAAAATTATTTCAAAACCAATAAAACCTGAAAAGGTAAAGTCCACAGTACTTCTTTTAGGGGGGTGTGTGCAGCCAACACTAGCTCCTAATATTAATCATAGTATAAAAAATATATTAGCTAAATTAGATGTAAGAGTTCTAGATGACAGGCAAAGTGATTGTTGCGGCGCATTAGATCAGCACTTAGCTGCGCCAAAAGATGCTTTATCAAAAGTGAAACGTAATATTGATAAATGGACTCTAGAACTTGAGTCAAATGCAGAAGCTATTATTTCCAGTGCAAGTGGATGTGGGGTTATGGTAAAGGATTATCCAAGCCTATTTGAAGAGTCAGACCCATATTTTGAGAAAGCTAAAAGAGTTTCATCAAAAACTCAAGATATTGCAGAATATCTAGCAAATCAAGATTTAAGTGGACTGCAATTATCAGAGTTAAATGTTTCTTATCATGAGCCATGCACTTTACAACATGGCCAAAAATTAGGCGGACTTGTTGAGTCAATCCTCTCTCAGTTTGGCTATCTTAATACTCCAATTAAGGATTCACATATCTGCTGTGGCTCTGCGGGAGCATATTCAATCTTTGAAACGGAAATAGCGAATAAATTAATGATAAATAAACTTGAAAATTTAAATGCTTCTCAGCCAGAGATGATAGTTACTAGTAATATAGGCTGTTTGATGCATCTTCAAAAAGGCAGCTCAATTCCTGTGAAGCATTGGGTGGAGTTATTAGATGCCTAGAGGTAGAAAGTTAAAGAGTAAAATTTATGAAATAGAGATTGAGTCATTATCCCATGAAGGCAGGGGGATTTCTCATAGTGACAACAAAGTTATCTTTACTAGAGGAGCTTTACCTGGAGAAAAAGTTATTGCATCCCGTACGCTCTCCAGAGCAAAGTTTGAAGAGGCTGATGTTGTCGAAATAATTAAATCATCACCAGATAGAATTGAGGCAAAGTGCGCTGTTTATGGAATATGTGGTGGTTGCTCATTTCAGCACCTTTCATCTGAAAATCAAATAATTGCAAAGCAGAGCTGGCTTCAAAGTGCGTTTATTGGTCAAGCTAAGGCTGAACCTAAAAACTGGCTCGAGCCCATGCAGGTTGAGAGCTGGGGTTATCGCCGTAAAGCCAGATTAGGCGTTCGCTATGTTGCCAAAAAAGAAAAAGTTCTTGTTGGTTTTAGAGAAAGAAAGTCTTCATTTATAACTGTGATGAGCCGCTGTGAAGTTTTACATCCGTCGCTTGGTGACAATCTAGAAATAATTGCAGACTGTATTGGTAAGCTCAGTATTAGGGAGCATATTCCTCAGATTGAGGCTGCAATTTCGGAGTCACATACAATATTAATTTTAAGGCATCTACAACCTTTAACTGAGGCTGATGAAGCTATACTTAAAAAGTGCGGTGAAACATTATCAATAACTTGGTATACGCAGAGTGGAGGCCTAGAAACCATCAAGCCTTTGATTGGAGCTGTAACTCTAACTTACTCTATTCCTGATCATAAGATTGAAATGGCATTTTTACCGAATGACTTTACTCAAGTTAATTTTGCGCTTAATCAAAAAATGATTAACCTTGCGATTGAATTGCTCGAATTGAATGATCAAGATAGCGTTCTTGATCTTTTCTGTGGGCTTGGTAACTTTACGCTTCCTATTTCAAAATATGTTGAAAAAATAGTTGGTATAGAGGGTGATAAAGGCTTAGTAGAAAGAGCTAAAGCAAATGCTGATGCTAATGGAATTACTAACGCCTCATTTTATAAGGCAGACCTGTCTGAAGATGTATCAGGCTCTGAATGGTTTAGAGGTCAAAAATATAATAAAGCTTTAATTGACCCAGCTAGAACTGGGGCAATTGAGATTGTTGAGCTTCTTCCAAAATTAAACATTGAGCGATTAGTTTATGTTTCTTGCAATCCTGCTACTCTTGCTAGAGATACTGCTCGTTTGATTGAATTAGGCTTTACTTTGATGAGTGCAGGCGTGATGGATATGTTTCCACAAACTGCACACGTAGAGTCAATTGCACTTTTTACTCGTAAAAAATGAGTATTAACGTATGATAATATTAGATAAAATTTTAATTTCGATAGGAAAGAGAAATGAGCTATAAGCGAAATTTGTTGCCAAATATGGCTATGGAAAGACTTAAGGAAAATCCAAAGGCTGTATTGATTGATGTTAGAACACGTGCTGAACATAAGTATGTAGGCTATCCAGAAAATTCAATTCTTATTCCTTGGTTTGATGAGCCGGATCTAAAATCTGATCCAAAGGCTTTTTACGAATCAGTTCTGAATGAACTTGGAGACCAAAGTGAAGTATTGAATACTGAACTGATTTTTATATGCAGAAGTGGATTCAGATCAAATGAGGCTTTAAAATGCCTTCAAAGTAATGGTTTTACTTGTCTTTCCCATGTTGCTAGTGGATTTGAGGGTGACTTGGATGAAAACGATCATCGCGGCAACCTTAATGGTTGGAGGCATGATGGTATGCCTTGGTCTCAAGGCTAAACTATCTCTAGGTTAGCGTAAGAGCTAATCAACCATTTCGTTCCAGCTTTTTGAAAGTTAATTTGCAGTCTCATTGAGTCACCACTTCCCTCATAATTTAAAATAGTGCCAAGTCCAAATTTTGCGTGCTTAACAACTTGACCTATTGAGTAAATTGAATCTGAAGTTGCAACCATCTTCTTACTAACGTTGGTATTTTTTTCATATCCTTGATGAGTGTTTTCACTATTAGTGTTTTTAATATAGTTTAAAAAACTTTTTGGAATTTCATCAAGGAACCTTGATTGCATTGAATAAAAGGATTGCCCATTAATAAAACGTCTACTTGCATAGGTGAGGGTAAGAGACTTCATTGCTCTAGTCATACCCACATAACAAAGACGCCTTTCTTCATCAGTATTAGGAGCCTCTCCCTCGCGTTGTCTGGATGGAAACAAATCTTCTTCCAGACCTACCAAAAAGACTACAGGAAACTCTAATCCTTTGGCTGAATGGACAGTCATTAGCTGAACAGACCCTTGATTACTTTTATTAGACTCACCACTTGAGTCAAGAGTTGCAAGAGCAATAAAGCCCTGAGTTTCATTTAGTTCATTATCTTCTTCATGTGTATATTTAGTTGCTGCTGTAACTAGTTCACCTAGGTTTGCTTTTTTAGTGCCAGCCTTATCAGTCTTATCATTAGCATAGTGTGCCATTAATCCAGATTGAAGTAGAATAGAGTCAACTTTTTCACTAAGCATTAGATTTTTAGTGCTGTCACTAATTTCTTCAATTAAATGGATAAACAACTGTAAAGCATTTGCTGCCCTAGCTGGCAGGCTATTAATAATAGCAATTGATGACTGAAAAAGGTCAGTATGGTTTTCAATAGCGTGAGATCTGATTTTTTCAATAGTTGACAGTCCAATCCCACGAGTTGGAAAGTTCACAATCCTCTCAAAAGCAATATTATCAGAAGTGTTTTCAATGAGTCGAACATAACCCATTGCATCTTTTACTTCTGCACGTACAAAAAATGGCAAACCCCCATAGATTTTATAGTTAAGATTTTGCCCTCTAAGTGCTTGTTCAAATTCTCTAGATTGGGCATTTGATCGATAAAGTATGGCGCATTCATCTAGGTTCCTACCATGATTAAATTGGGTCTGGATTTCACCAATTACATATTGAGCTTCCTCTGTTTCGGTTCTTGCATTAAATACATTGACAAGATCGCCATCTCCTGACTCCGTCCAGAGTGATTTTTCAAGCCTATTCTGGTTGTTTGCAATTAGGGCATTTGATGCGCTAAGAATATTTCCTGTTGAGCGATAATTTTGCTCAAGCTTGATAACTTGAATTGGTTTAAAGTCACTCTCTATTTTTTGAATATTTTCAATTCTTGCACCCCTCCAGCCGTAAATTGATTGATCATCATCCCCAACACAGAAAACATGGTTGTTTTGATTATGAAGTATTTTTATAAACTGATATTGGACTCGGTTAGTATCTTGAAATTCATCAACTAAGATATGACAAAATTTATTTTGGTAGTGATCTAAAAGGGATTGATTATTCTTTAAAAGATCGTAACTTTTAACTAGTAAGCCTGCAAAATCAACCAAGTCATTAGCCTGACAATGCTTCTCATAAAGATCAAAAACTTTAGTGCTTTGCTTTACAAAAAAGTTATAACCTGCATCAATTTGATGGGGCAATATGCCTTCATCTTTCTGTTGGTTAATAAACCATTGTACTTTTTTTATAGGAAGCTTTGTTTCATCAATTCCATTCTCTTTCATCAAGCGCTTAACAATTCGAAACTGATCTTGAGCATCAAGGATTTGAAATGTGGGCGAAAGATTTGCCTCCATAGGATGAGTCCTAAGTAGTCTATGAGCAAGCGAGTGGAAAGTGCCAACCCACATCCTGCCAATTGGCTGTCTCAGTAAATCACCCAATCTCTCTTTCATTTCATTTGCAGCTTTATTTGTAAAAGTCACTGCAAGTATGTCGTTAACATGATGATTCTTTGTTGTCACTAAATAATGAATTCTTTGAGTTAATACGCGCGTCTTTCCGCTCCCGGCACCTGCAAGGATTAATGCATTTGTGTCTTCACTTAGTGTTACTGATTGTTGTTGTTTTTCGTTTAGTCCGTCAACTATTTGCGCTGAATTCATATTAGGTATTAAATTTAATTTGGAGTTTTTTTTGTTCTGATTATTTGAAAAAGGATATTACTGTATGGCAGTATAGATAAATTATAATCAGTTTGTGAGACATTATAATGATGACTGATTTCTTTGTCACAGTTAAGCTGGCTTACTACTAAATTAATATGAATAAATCTTGGAATGAGAGTGCGCGCTTATCATTGAAAAGCGCTAATGCGTGCAATGAATATTTTGAAGGAAGTACTTTTAAAGATTTTCACTTTCCCATCAAAATACCACTTGAATTTGCAGAAAGAATTGATAAGTCTAATCCTTTAGATCCTCTAATGCTTCAAGTTCTTCCAAAAGAAGCCAAAGCTACTGAGGGCTTTTTTGATTCACCTGTTTTAGATGAAGAACACTCTCCAGTTAAGGGATTAATTCATAAGTATCCCTCACGAGTTCTCCTAACAGCAACTAGTGTGTGTGCAATTCATTGTCAGTACTGTTTTAGGCAGAATTTTGATTATATATCACATGATATTTTAAAAAACTGGCTCGCCATTGATAATTATTTAATGAATAAAAAAGAAGTGAGTGAAGTTGTTTTGAGTGGGGGTGATCCTTTAACATTGAGTGATAAAAAAATTAGTAAAATACTAAATAAAATTGAGGTTATTGGTCATATTAAAACAGTTAGATTTCATACTAGAACAGCTGTAGTAATTCCATCAAGAATTACTCAGGAGCTGGTTGATATGCTTAACAAAACTAAGTTAAAAGTCGTTTTTGTTTTTCATATAAATCATGCGAGGGAAATATCTGATGAGTTTATGAAAAATGTCGAGAGCTTAAAGACTCATACTTTATTAAATCAGTCAGTATTACTTAAGGACGTGAATGATAGTGCTAAGGTTTTATCTGAACTGTCTAACAAGCTTTTTGAATTTAATATATTGCCATACTATATCCATCTTCTTGATAAGGTTTCCGGAGCTGAGCGTTTTTTAGTTACAGATAAAAGAGCAAAAGAGATTTATAAAACACTTCAAACCTTATTACCAGGTTATTTAGTTCCAAGAATGGTTCGAGATGAAGGCGGTCACTCTAAGAGGTTGGTACTATAAATTTGCCCAAATCGTCTATTGTAATTTCACCCATAAAAGTATGAAGTAATTCACCCTCTGGGCTATATATTTGAGTAGTTGGCATGCCTATAATTTCGCCAAAATTTGAATATTCAGAGTCATTATCTTCGTTATAAAGTACGATAGGATAGTTAATCGAAAAGCGCCCCACATAGTCATTAATTATTTCTAGATCTACAGGCTCAAAATCAAGTCCAAGGATTTCAACATAATCAGAATTTTCTTCATAAAATTTTACAAATGCAGGAATCTCTTTTAGGCAAGGAGTACACCAAGTTGCCCAAAAATTAATAACAAGATATTTTCCGCGAGTATTTTTCTCTGTAAAAATGACACCTTTTGTATCTGTTAGGCTAAATGAAAGCTCTGGAACAGATTCATACCATGGCATTAGAGGTTTCGCCCAGTCTACTATATCGTTAAAACTTAATGCTTGGCTTGCATGAAATGGAGTTATTAGCCAGAGTATAATTAGAATTTTTTTCATTAGTCAGTTTTATGAATGCAAAGATTTATCACAATTCTCGTTGCTCCAAATCAAGAGCAACTGTCGCTATTTTAGAACAAAATGAAGTTGACTTTGATGTTGTTAATTACTTGATTGAGCCTCCCAGTGAATCAGAGCTCAGAGCAATTTTGAGTGATTTGGGTATAAGCGCTAGAGAACTTCTTAGAAAGGGTGAATCGAAGTACAAAGAATTGGAGCTATCTAATAAATCTTTAAGCGAAGACGAGTTAATTAAAGCAATGCATGAGTTTCCAATTTTAATTGAGCGACCAATCGTCAGAACAGAGAAAGGGGTTTCTATTGGAAGACCTCCAGAGAACATTCAATCAATTCTCTGATTTTATTCTCTATGGTACGGGCGATTATTAAGTAGGCTATATCCACGGTAGATTTGCTCTACTACTAATAGTCTTGCCATTGAGTGCGTCATTGTTAGATTGGACAGCCCCCAAACCTGATGACATTTTTGTTTAACTTCTGAAGAAAGTCCATCTGCGCCTCCAATGAAAAGTGCAACACTCTCACCATCAAGCTGCCAGCTTTCGATTGACTGAGAAATTTGTTTACTAGTTTTTTGAGTCCCAGTCTCATCAAAGGCCACCAATAGTGTTGCCTCGCTGGCGGCTTCTAGAAGTAATTTTGCTTCAAGGTTTTTTGAATTTTCTGAGCTGCTTGATTTTCGGTTTTGAGATTCTAAGCTTGTAATTGTGAAATTATAATAACTAGGAAGTTGTTTTTGATAGTGCTCAATACCAAGATTAATCCAATTAGGCATTTTTTTGCCAATCGTAATTAGGTTAATCCTCATCTTCCTCGGTAGACCATAATTTTTCTAATTTATAGAAGTCTCTTGTTTTTTCAGTCATTAAGTGAACAACAACCTCACCTAGATCAACTAAGGCCCACTCACTTTGTTGTTTGCCTTCGATTCCTAGGACAACCATGCCAACTCTCTTAGCTTCCGTACTGACATTTGTAGCCATACTTTTGACATGTTGTATTGATCTGCCGGTAGCTATAATAATTGCCTCTATATCATCACACTGTTTCATAACGTTTAGGGTTATAACATTTTCACCTTTTAAATCATCAATTACGTTTTCAACAATTTTTGTTTGTTTGTCAAGTGTCATATTTTTTTATAAAGCTAATTATGGAAGTAGGTAAAAAATTATCAAGATTTTGATTGGCGGCAATTTTACCTCTAATATCACTCGATGAAATATCTATCATTTGAGAATTGGAAAAATATAAGTATCCATTTGGTTTTGCTTTAAGTTGATGAGCATTCTTTGCTATGTCAAAAGTTTCTAGAGTTTTACTAATTGGTTGATCGCCAATTCGTGGAAGCACAGCTAAATGAACCAACTTTGAAAATTCATCCCAGTTTTTCCAAGTTTTAAAATTGATAAAGCTATCCATTCCAATAACTAAGCAAATTGATTCATCTTTAAATGACTCTTTTAAGTCGAGTAGGGTGTCAATCATGAAAGAGTTTCCGCCGCGTAAAATTTCTCTCGTATCTATTTCAAGACTCGTGAACTCTTTAATAGCCAGATTTAGCATTTGAAGTCTTTCTTTGGAGGTGTAATTTAGAGAATTTTTATGGACAGGCACGAAGCAAGGCAGCATAAATAGTCGATCAATACTGAGTTCATTTTTTATTGATGAAGCTGTTTGAAGGTGTCCAAGATGAACGGGATCAAAGGAGCCGCCATAAATTCCTATCATAGTAAGGCATTTACTTCGTCTAGTGTCATTGGAGACATAGGGTACGTTCTAGTTGAATCATGAACATGCATTCTATAGCGAACAAACGTATCTTGATCTTTGATAAGTAAAAAAGGGTTTGCTTTTTTTTGATCTGCTATTGTCGTCGTTATTTCTGATCCATAATTATGTCCACATAATAAGTGGATATCATCTCCCACTTCAGTCAATAATTTTTTAAGTGAATGAAATAATGTCACTGGATTAGAGCCTGCAAGGCTGCATATACCAACGCCATAAACGAATAATGTGTCACCAGCAATAAGATGCTCATCTAAAAGGTAGCAAATACCACCAGCAGTATGTCCAGGCGTTTCAATAATTTTTATTTTTGTTTCACCTAGCTTGATGATTTCACCATCTTTAACTGTGTGAACTTTATTTTCAATATTTAAGTAAGGAATTTCATTAACGCCAGCAGTAATTTTTGCACCTGTTTTGTTAGCTAGGTCATCGACCGCATTTGTATGATCTCCATGCCAGTGCGTAATCCAAATATCTGTAAGGGTATAGCCTTTACTCTTTATTTTCTCTAAAAATAAGTCTGGCTCCCATGCAGGGTCTACGATTGCACATGTTTTGGTTGCTTCATCAAAAATAAAATGAATTGAATTTTCATAGGCGCCAATATGATAAAGCACGTCGATTGAGTATTGATTGCTATTGTATGTTTTTTCCATAATGCATTATTTTACCAATTTTGACTTGACTGAAATGAGATACAGATTATAATTTACGCTTTTGCTAAACATCCTAGTTTCTTGGGGCTATAGCTCAGCTGGGAGAGCGCTTCGCTGGCAGTGAAGAGGTCGGCGGTTCGATCCCGCCTAGCTCCACCAAGCAAAATAGTTTTAATGTCGCGTTCGTCTATCGGTTAGGACTCCAGGTTTTCATCCTGGCAAGAGGGGTTCGATTCCCCTACGCGATGCCATTTTTTTTTTAATTAAAAAAGGCAAATTTTAATTTAATGCTCTAAAGTAATACCATCTAAAACCCTTTGTCCCGTTCGTCTAGTGGCCCAGGACGCCAGGATTTCATCCTGGAAACAGGTAGTTCAAATCTCCTACGGGACGCCACTTCAGCTGAATTGAAATCAGAATTCTAAGCTAATTAAATTTGAGAGTTGATTTGACCTATATCTCATTTGATAATTACTCAACTCGCTAAGTTTTTTTATCGCTATAGTATTTTATTAACAAGCTTAAAGCTCTAAATATAAATAAATAGTTTTTTATTTAAAAGGGTTTTTAAAAATTATTTAAAAGGAAATACTATGAGTCATATTATTTATGAACCAGTAAAACAGCGGCTTCAGCGAAGCGAATTAGCAGTTCCAGGATCCAGTCCTAATATGTTTGAAAAAGCACTGGCAAGCGCAGCAGATTTTGTATTTTTAGATTTAGAAGATGCTGTAGCGCCAGATGATAAAGTGACGGCACGTAAAAATGTTATTGGAGCTCTTCAAGATCTAGATTGGCAAGGTAATGGTAAGACTATTTCTGTCCGAATCAATAGTATTGATACACACTATATGTATCGCGATGTAGTTGAGGTGGTTGAGCAAGCAGGCCAGCATCTTGATACTATCTTACTTCCTAAAGCAGGCACAGCATCAGATGTTTATATGCTGTCAGCAATGCTTAATCAAATTGAGACTTCTAAGGGCTTTAAACATCGAATTGGAATTGAAGTACTCATTGAAACTACGTTAGGTATGGCTAATGTTATGGATATTGCTAAATGTGGCCGTGAAGAGCGACTTGAGGCGATGCACTTTGGTGTTGCAGACTATGCTGCAAGTTGTCGAGCGCGAACAACTGTTATAGGTGGTTTAAATCCTAATTACCCAGGTGATCAATGGCATGCTGGCCTATCTCAAATGTTAGTGGCCTGTAGAGCTTATGGTTTGAGGCCGATTGATGGACCTTTTGGGGATTTTAATGATCCTGAGTCTTATAAAGATGCTGCAAGAAGAGGGGCTGCTCTTGGCTTTGAGGGAAAGTGGGCAATTCACCCTTCACAAATTGAGTTGGCTAATGAGATTTATACCCCTCCAAAATCTGAAGTCTCGCATGCGAAACAGATTCTTATTGCATTAGATGAGGCAGCTAAAGAGGGTCGAGGTGCGGCTCAACTAAATGGGCGAATGATTGATGCTGCTTCTGCAAAAATGGCTGAAAATATTGTCAATACAGATAATGCAATAAATGGGAAAGTTGTCACGTAATTATGAATATTCATGAGTACCAAGCTAAGAAGCTATTGGGTAAATATGGAGTTCCAATTCCCAAGGGTGGCATTGCGCACTCTGCAACTGAGGCAATTTACCAAGCCAGTGAGTTGGGGGGGAGCAAGTGGATTGTTAAAGCTCAGGTTCATTCAGGTGCACGTGGAAAAGCTGGCGGCGTAAAGCTATGTAATAGCCATCAGGAAATTGCTGATTTTTGTCATAATCTTCTTGGTAATAAGCTTGTAACTCTCCAGACTGGTCCAGAGGGAAAAATGGTTTCAAGTATCTATGTTGAAGAAGCGAGTGATATTGCTAAAGAGCTTTACTTTAGCATTGTTCTTGATAGAGCAACTCAAAAAGTCACTTTAATTGCCTCTACTGAAGGCGGTATGGACATTGAAAAAGTTGCTAAAGAGACACCAGAAAAAATTTCAAAAATTATGATTGACCCTGCTGTTGGTATGCAACCCTTTCAGGCTCGTCAGTTAGCTTTTACATTAGATTTACCTAATGAGGTTATTGGCGCTGCCAGTCGAGCAGTTATGAAATGTTATCGTGCGTTTCGTGATACTGACGCTAATTTATTAGAGATCAATCCATTAATATTAACAACTGATAATAAGGTTATGGCTATTGATGCGAAGATGACATTTGATGAGAATGCACTTTATCGTAGACCAGAAATTCTAGAATTTCGTGATAAAACACAAGAAGATCCTCGTGAAACAAATGCTGCTGAGCATGATTTAAGTTATGTTGGCTTAGATGGAAATATTGGATGCCTCATTAATGGAGCAGGTCTTGCTATGGCGACAATGGATATGATTCAGCATGCGGGTGGAGAGCCTGCAAATTTTCTAGATATTGGTGGCGGCGCATCTGCTGAGAGAGTAGCAACATCTATAGAATTAGTATTGTCTGATAAGTCTGTAGAAGCTATCTTGATTAATATTTTTGCTGGAATAAATCGATGTGATTGGGTTGCCCAAGGTATTGTAGATTTACTAAATAAGCGAGATATTGACATCCCATTAGTTGTTCGTCTATCTGGAACAAATGTTGAAAAGGGACAGAAAATATTAAAAGATAGTGGTAAAAAAGTTATTACAGCTGACACCTTATCTGATGCAGCACACAAAGTAGTGTCTGCATGGAAGCAAGCAAATGGGAGTAAAAATTAAAAATGAGTATTTTTATAGATGAAAAAACTCCGGTTTTAGTTCAAGGTATAACTGGCCGTATTGGCTCTTTTCATACTCAAGAAATGATTGACTATGGCACAAACATTGTAGCAGGGGTTACTCCAGGTAAAGGCGGCACAATGCATTTAGGAAAGCCTGTGTTTAATACAGTCGAGGAGGCTGTCTTAGTTACAGGCGCAGAAGCGAGTATTGTTTTTGTACCGCCAGCTTATGCTGCTGATGGAATTATGGAGGCGGCCGAATCAAATATAAAGTTTTGTGTAAGTATTACTGATGGAATTCCAACACATGACATGATAAGAGTGAAGCGTTATATTAATAGCGCTCCCCAAGAAAAACGTATGGTTTTAACTGGTCCTAATTGTGCTGGCACGATTAGTCCAGGAAAATCATTATTAGGTATTATGCCTGGTCATATATATAAACAGGGTAAAGTTGGCTTGATTGGAAGGTCAGGAACTTTAGGTTATGAGGCGGCTTCTCAAATGAAGGAGCTGGGTATTGGTATTAGCACTGGTGTTGGAATTGGTGGTGATCCAATTAATGGGAGTTCTTTTTTAGAGATCTTAAAATATTTTGAGAGTGATGATGAAACCGAAGCTATTATGATTATTGGAGAAATTGGGGGGCCTCAGGAGGCTGAGGTAGCTGATTACTTTCAAAACCATATGAACAAACCAATGGCGGCTTATATAGCAGGCCTAACAGCCCCCGCTGGACGTACGATGGGACATGCAGGTGCTATTGTTAGCTCAAGTGGTGAAAGTGCGGCTGAGAAGGTAGTAATTCTTAAAGATGCTGGGATTATGGTTGCATCGAATCCGTCTGATATGGGAACAACAGTCGAAGCGCTCTTAAAAGGTTGCTAGATATCTAAATATATTTATCTGATTGAACTATATAATAACTTTATTTAAATTAATACTTTTTATCTAGTATTTAAAATGAAGCGCTCGAATATAATTTATCATCAAGCATCCGTAACCCGGCAGAGACGTAATAAATTAAACAATCATCGTTCAATTGTTCTTTGGTTTACTGGTCTTTCTGGCTCTGGTAAGTCTACTTTAGCACATGCTTTAGAAGAAAAATTATTTAAAAAGGGCTGCAGGACTTTTGTATTGGATGGTGACAATGTTCGTTATGGTTTAAATTCTAACCTTGACTTTAGTGAGAAAGGCAGGACTGAAAATATTCGTAGAATAAGTGAAGTTAGTAAGCTAATGCTGGAATCTGGCTTAATAGTAATGACAGCGTTTATTAGCCCGTTCAATAAAGATCGAGAGGATGCTAGAAAATTAATTTCCAGTGATGACTTTATAGAAATCTTCTGTAAAGCCAGTCTAGAGGCTTGTGAGGCTAGAGATGTTAAAGGGCTTTATAAGCGAGCAAGGGCTGGAGAGATTAAAAACTATACAGGTATTGACTCACCTTATGAAGTTCCAGAAAAACCAGAGTTAATAATTGACACGGATAATCAAAGTCTAGAAGAGTCAGTATCTATTATTCTTAACTTTTTAGAATTAAATGGAATAGCTAACTAGTTTAACAATTATTTTAAATAAGCTTTAAGGCCATCAATCATTGGTTGAATATGCATTTCATAATTTTTCCAAGCCTCAGAGCTTCCTTGGTACATCTTTTCTCTGACTTGTAATGAGCTAGCTGTTTTTACTGCGCGTTTATTTTTATGGAAGTTTAGACAGTTTTCATCCCAATCTAATTCACAATAATCCAATAATTTCTTGGTTTCTTCTTCTTGATTAGTGGTTAAGTCTTCGTAGCAAATATCATAAATTTTTCCTGGAAACATTGTGCGCCAATAATCCATCAATTCAGAATACAGGCTATAGTATTTAACTAAATCATCGGTATCGTAAGAAAATCCATAACCCTTGCCACTCCACTTAGATTTATAAATTGACCAGCATATTGCTCTAGGATCTCTATTTAGATGAATAACTTTTGCCTCAGGAAGTATAGAAAAAATTAGACCTATGTGCTGGAAATTTGCTGGCGTTTTATCTGTAATAACATTAGCAGTGGTATTTAAATGATTAAGGGAGTCTAAATATTTTTCACGAAGTAACATCAGATTTTTTTTAGAAAGTATTTTTTTATCTTCTGTACTAGAAAGTTTGTTCTCTAATATTGGGTAGTAGAGTTTCATTAAAGTGCTTAATTCTCCAGCGCCATAAACATTTTTATGGCTAGAAATAATTTGCTCAACTAGGCTTGTTCCAGATCGGGGCATACCAAGAATAAATATGGGGCGTTTAGCAGGTGTTTTATATGAAAGTGATTTATTAATGGAGTTTGAGTCTATGGCAAAGATCTCATAGATAATTGAAAATAACTTTTGGGACGTACTAAAAGAATAATTTAGTTCTTTTTTGCGTAAGCGATTACCTTCATTAAGATAATTAAAAAACTGATTATTATTTCCTAAATCTTCATTAGCATTTGCTAATGCAAAATTAATTGCAATTAGATCAGATTCATTGACATTTTCTTCACTTAGAAGTAATTGCATTTTTACAACTTGCTCTTTACTTAAAGAGTATTGCTTGAATAGACTTAAATTATAGTATGCATTTGCATAATTAGGATCGACTGATAAGGCTTTTTCAAAATATTTTATTGCACTATCAGTGCTATTTAATTCTTTTTTAGCAAGTCCAATATTATTATAAGCATCAGCAAGTTGTGGGTTAATCGCTAGTGATTTTTGATAATATTTTATTGCATTTTCAAAGTCCCCACTATTTTGAAAAATAACGCCTCGCTGATTAGCAGCTTCAGCATAATCTGGTTTAATGACTAATGCTTTATCAAAGTTTATGCCAGCTTCAAAATCTTTTTCGAGTAGTTTATTTGCAAGACCTAAATTATTAAAAGCTTGAGCAAATTTAGGATTAAACTTTACTGCCAGTTTAAAGTGCTCAATGGCAAGATCATATTTCTTTAGACTTAAAAGTGCATTGCCAAGATTATAATGCGCATTTGGATAAGTAATTTTGATATTAATAGCATTTTTATAGCATTCAATAGCCTCTTCAATTTGATTAAGCTCACTAAGAGTGACTCCAAGGTTATAATGAACTTCCGCATAGTTACGGTTTAGGGATAAGGCTTGTTTAAATTTTTTAACGGCTATATCGAGCTGGCCGATTGATTTATAAAAAGAGCCACTAACATTAAATAATAAAGGCGATAAAGGGTAGTCCTTGAGTAATTCCTTCAGTTCAATAATTGCCTCATTTTTTTTTCCGCTTGAAAAAGTATCAATTATTGATTGAATAATTTCTCTAGGTGGGCCTTGCTTATTTTTAATATTTGTAAGGTTATTAAGAGTTTTTTTTTGTTTCTTCATTTTGAGTCTAGGTGAGGTTTAAAAATAAATATAATCCGACTCTAATTATTGTTGAGATTGATCATAGATATCCAAATAAACACTCTCAAGTTGCTTTGTAAATAATTGAGCATTATACAATGAAGAGGTAAGTAAATTTTTCTTCAGCTTATCTTTAATAT
Source organism: Candidatus Pseudothioglobus sp. Uisw_041 (assembly GCF_048087625.1). Lineage (NCBI taxonomy): Bacteria > Pseudomonadati > Pseudomonadota > Gammaproteobacteria > Pseudothioglobaceae (SeqCode) > Pseudothioglobus (SeqCode) > Candidatus Pseudothioglobus sp. Uisw_041. Next base: position 472,454 of record NZ_CP159805.1, read on the forward strand.
CTTTTAATTTCTCTGAATCTGTTGCTAATTTAATCGCAAGCGATTCATAATGATCTTGAGTAGTTGTAATCAACTCTGGTAAGCCAACACTCTGAAGTAGGGATGATGAAACTCTAGCTGTGAATGAATCTCCAATATAAGTCAATACTGGCAAGCCAACCCTAAGGGCGTCACTACAAGAAGTGTGAGAGGCAAAAGGGAAGGTATCAATAAATAAATCAGCCAACTGAATTCTATTTAAATGATCTTTCTTAAGAGTTAAGCGAGGAGCAAAAAACAATCGATTTTCATTAATACCATAATTTTTTGCTTCTTTCTTCAAATTATTCATTGCAATAGTGTTCCCATCAGGAAGCCATAGAATAGAGCTATTAACCTTAGATAAAATAGCCATCCAACTTTTAAAAACAATGGGATTAATTTTATAATAATTATTAAAACAACAAAATACAAAACTTTCACTTGGTAAGCCTACATCTTTTTTGGTTAGTTTGTTTTTTGAAACTCCAATTTTTGTATCATTCGCCATATAGCAATTTGGTAAGTAAGCAATTTTTTCAGAATAATTTATTTGTTGGTCTTTGGGGATAACTATTTTATCTGCAATCAAATAATCTATAAAATTTGATCCCATTGTATATGTGTATCCTAAATACCCTGCCTGAATTGGTGCTAAGTACATGGAGAAAATTCTCGCTCTATTATTTGCAGAAAATCCTCCTAAGTCAATTGCAATATCAATTTCTAAAGATCTTGATAACGTTACAATATCTTTATCTGACATCATCTGAACATCATAAAAATTATCAACTCCCGCCTTAATTCGAAGATTCATTTCATCCAGAGTATTAGGACCAAAAGAAAATGCATAAATTTCAAATTGACTTCTATCATGAAGCTCGTAAAGTTCAGCGGACAAATCAGACACTGGATGCTCTCTAAAATCCGCAGAAAAATAACCTATTCGAATTTTTGTATGATTTGAATAGTTATTTATTTTTGATAAAGCATTATTGGTTGGAATATAATTTTTAGAATAAGTTTGAGAATTTTTTAGCTGAATTTGCGAATCACCAGTCAGAGAAGACAAAGAAAATGGGTCAATAACCATTTCATTATGATTTATTTTTTGTATTAACTCCTCAAGATCTTTAGAAAAATTATCCCAAATACACAATTGCATTCTTGTATGAAATAAATTTCCAAAGTTACAATCTATTCCTGGCTTGAGATTAAGAGAAAACTCGTAATTCAATACTGCTTGATCTAGTCGATTGAGATCGAACATAAGATTTCCAAGATTGAAGTAAACCTCTGCAAAATCTGGATTAATGGAAAGTGCCTTCATATAGCTTTTAAGTGCTTTATCAACTTGCCCAACCTTATTAAGTCCAATCCCAAGACTATTATGAGCCTGGGCAAAATCAGGCATTATATAAATGGCTTTCTCAAAACTTTCAATAGATGCATCGAGGTCACCAAGTTGCATAAATATTAAACCAATATTATAATATAATTCGGCATGATCTTGCTTGTTTAAAAGTGCCTTCTGATAGCATTCAATTGCCTCATCTAATAGACCCATATCTTGCAAAATATTTCCTAGTTTATAATGAGCATCAGCAAAGTTAGGATTAATTGCTACTAGATTTTTATAACAATTTATGGCTTTATTAGGTTGATTTAGTTCTTTATAGACATTACCAAGATTATTGTAAGCTTCAGCAAATTCTGGCATTATTCTTATTGCATTCTTAAAATATTTTAAGGCGGAATCTATTTCATTAATCTCTTGAAATATTACTCCTAAATTATTATGTAATTCTGCAAAATCTGGTTTAATTATTAATACTTTCTCATAGCTTATGATTGCCGATTCAATATTATCGAGGTCTTGGAATATTTTGCCTAGACTGTAATGAGCTTCAAAATAATCAGGATTTATTTCTATTGCCTTTCTAAAACTCATAATAGCATTATCAAATTGACCTAGCTCTTTAAAGACATTTCCTACGTTATTATGCGCCTCAGCATAATCAGGCATTATAGAAAGAGCCCTCTCAAAACTTTTAACAGAGGCATTCAGCTTACCTAGATCTTGCAATACACCTCCGAGATTATAATGCGCTTTATAATAATTAGGATCAATGATTACTGCCTTTTCATAATGTTCAGCGGCAGTCTCTAGTTGTCTAAGCCCTTGATAACATATGCCACTTAGATTAAATAATAAAGATTCATCTGGGTATTTTTGGCTTAGAATAGTAGTTTTTTCTAATGCTTGTTGAAATTTTCCAATAGAAATAATTGAAACTACAGATTCAATTTGCTTTTTTGAAGGACCTACATTACCCATTATGATGAGTAATCAAGTGAGTTGATAAGTGGCTTTAACTGGACCTCATATTTTTTCCAGACCTCAGAGCTGCCCTGGTACATTTTTTCTTTAACTTGTAATGAGCTGGCTGTTTTTACAGCTCGCTTATTAGTATAAAAGTTCAGACAGCTCTCATCCCAATCTAATTCACAATATTTTAATAATTTTCTGGTTTCCTCTTCTTGACTTGTTGTTAGGTTTTCATAACTAATATCATATATTTGATTGGGAAACGATTCATGCCAAAAAGCCATTAATTCAGTATAGGATTTATAAAAGAGTGCTAAATCTTGCATATTATATGGAAAGCCTATTTTTTTATCAGGAAAATAACGCTGATAGTTTGACCAGCAAATTGCCATAGCATCCCTTTTAAGATGAATAATCTTTGCCTCTGGAAATGCACTTAAGATAAACCCTATATGTTCGAAATTTTGAGGCATTTTGTCAGTAATAATTCTTTCGGAGGTATTAAGGTTGGATAGGATTTTTAAGTATCCAAGTCGGACTGACATAAAGTTTTTTTCTGAAAGGACATTGTGGTTTAATAAATAATCATTCGTTATTGGTGTAATCAGATTACCTAAGGCAGTAAGTTCACCTGCACCATGAACTTCATGATGACTGGAAATAATTTGCTCAACTAGAGTGGTTCCAGAACGAGGCATGCCAACAATAAAAATTGGTTTAATGGATAGTGGCTCATAGCTCGATGTTTCTTTAATAGACGATATAAAAAGCTTTCTATGTACTGAATGATTTTTTAGATCCTTATCAACAGAATAATTCAATTCTTCTTTACGCAGTTGATTTCCTTCATTTAATACTTTAAATAATTCATCTTTCTCATCTAAGTCTGTGTATGCTTTCGCTAAAGCAAAGCATAAGTTAATTCGATCCGATCGACTAAGATTATTAGCAGATAAGAGAGACTGCATTTTAATAAGCTGTGTATCACCTTTTTTATAATTCTTCATTAAGGCTAGATTTCGGTGAAAATCAGCATTATCATGATCAATAGCTAAAGCATGAATATAGCTATTAAACGCATCATCAAATTGACCTAATTGTTGAAGAATGTTACCTATATTGTTATATGCGTCCGCATAGTCTGGATTAATTAGGAGTGCCTGTTTATAGGAATTTAGTGCTTCATCACTTTTTCCAAGTTGGTAAAAAGTAACACCTAGATTGAAGTACGCCTCATCATAGCTTGGATTAATTGCTAGAGCCAGTTCATAAAAATTAACTGCCTTATGAAATTGAGTAAGTTTATTAAGGGTAACACCAAGGTTGTTATGCGCCTCAGCATTCTCAGGATTAATAGCTATTACTTTTTCATAACATTTAATTGCTTCATCTAATTGGCCCGTTTCGTGGTAAATAATTCCTATATTATTATGCACATCAGCATAGTTCGGATTAATGGACAGTGCCTGTTGGTAAGAATTAAGCGCCTCATCAGTCTGTCCGAGTAAATTGAGGGTATTGCCAAGGTTATTGAGGACCTCAACGTAATCTGGCTGAATGGCTAATGCTTTCTCATAGCACTTGGTTGCCTCATCCAGTTGCCCCAGTTCATGGAGGGTAGTACCTAAATTGTTATGCGCCTCTGCATAGCCTGGCTGAAGATTTATTGCTTCCTCATATGACTTAACTGCATCTTCCATTTGTCCAAGCTCTTTATAAATAATACCCAAGTTATTATGTGCTTTAAAATAGCTTTTTTGAAGATCTAATGTGACTTGATAGCTATTAATTGCAGCTTTCAGTTGATTGAGCTCTTGTAGCGTTAGACCAAGATTATAATGAGCATCAGCGAAGTCGGGCTGAATTACTACAGCACTCTCAAAAGATTTTACCGCTAACTCTAGCTGACTCGCTGCCTTATAAAAAACACCACTGATATTGTAAAGTAATGCTTCGTTAGGATGCTGACCAATTAAAGCTTGAACGGCATCCTGTGCCTCACTTGAATGTCCAGAAGAATAAAGCTCAATAATAGAATTAATTTTAATATTTAAATCAGTAGGTGCATTCATATTAAAAATTTATTCAGGGCTGAGTTCTTTTAATTTTTCATGCGCAAGAGAGTTATCAGGCTCTATAGATAAGACCAGCTCAAACGATTTGACAGCATCATCTTTTTTCCCAAGATCTACAAGAGCAATACCAAGATTTAAATGAGCCAGAGTATAGTTTGGATTAATATCTATAGCTTTTTTAAAATTTTTAGCTGCATTTTTGATTTGACCAAGTTTTCTATTAGCAACCCCAAGGTTATTATGAGCCACAGCAAAATCATACTTGTATGCCACTGCCCATTCTAAATGTTCAATTGCATCCTCATATTGGTTTAAATCTATAAACGTAACTCCTAGCTTATTATGAGCTTCAAAGTAACTTGGTAGAATTTCTACTGCTCTTTTAAAGCTTTTGGCTGCGTGATCAAGCTTACCAACCTCTCTCATGACTATGCCATGATTTAAAAATGCTTCAGCGTAGTCTGGCTTTATTGAAATTGCAGTTTCAAAGAACTGTGCAGCAGGATCAAATTGCCCTAATTTTAAATAGCATGCGCCTAGTAAGTTGAATAGTAATGGTACATTAGGGTAGTCTTCATTTAAGGCTTTAATCATTTCGATAGCCTCATTTATTTTGTCATTAGAATACATACCTAAAACAATATCAACTTTCTCTTTGGGAAGATTTTGCGGAGTATTTTCTTTTTTATTTTTCATATTTAGAGTTTTTAAACTTAAAAAATAGATTTATATTTTGAATTTTTTTATTTATTTTACATATTATCTGAATTCTTGATGCCTATTTAATTATCTTATGAGGTTAAATTTAAGCCTCTTTTATTTATATTAAATCTTAGCGTCTAAATTATCAACAAGGCTAAGTTTATTATGGATATCAATTAAAATAACGATATGAAATCACTAAATATAATCATTCCAGAGAGGATGACAGGAAGTAGGCTAGATGCTTCTCTGTCAGAAATGCTTCCTGATTATTCACGCTCAAAAATAACAACATGGATTAAATCTGGAGATGCATTAATTAATCAAAAGACTTTTAAGCCAAAGGGCAAAGTGAGCGGCTCTGAAATTGTTTGTTTAACTTTAAACCAGAAGCAAAGTAATGACTGGATTGCTGAAGAAATCCCACTAAATATTGTTTATGAAGATGAGGATATTATTGTAATAAATAAGCAATTCGGGCTTGTTACCCATCCAGGTGCAGGAAATTGGAGTGGGACATTGGCAAATGCTCTACTTTATTATGATCCGGCTTTAGTGTCTCTTGATAGGGCTGGTATTGTTCATCGTTTAGATAAAAATACTTCAGGCTTAATGGTTATTGCTAGAAATGCAAAGTCACAAAAATATTTGGTTGAGCAGCTCCAAAATCATTCTATTGATAGGGAATATTCTGCAATAGTTTATGGTCATATGATTGCTGGAGGAACTGTTGATGAGCCTATTGGCCGCGATCCTAAAGACAGGATTAAGCAGGCTGTCTCAATGAGTGGAAAAGACGCGACAACTCACTACAGAGCAATTGACCGGTTTAAAAGTCACACCCATGTGAAAGCAATTTTAGAAACTGGCCGAACTCATCAAATACGTGTCCACCTTTCTCATGTTGGACATTCTCTGATTGGTGATCCAATGTATGGAGGCCGTGTACGCTTTCCAAAAAAAGCAAGTGAGGAGCTAAAAGATGCCCTACTTAATTTCAAAAGGCAGGCGCTTCACTCAAAAAAATTAACTCTAACTCATCCTTTTTCAGGAGAGTTAATGTCATGGAAAGCACCACTACCAGATGACATGTTAAGGCTTTTGGAAGTCTTAAAAAAATTCGATTCCTGATAATTTTGACTTGTCTATATTAATGAATTTTTTCCCGAGCAATATTAAATTACTTTCAACACCACGACTTATAGATGGGGGGCACAGTAAGGGTAACTTTGCTAACTTTAATTTGGCACTTCATGTTGGTGATGAGCAGAGCTTGGTATTGGCAAATCGTGACTTATTATTGAGGCGCTATAATCTACCCTCTGCTCCAGTATGGATTAATCAAACGCACTCTAAAATGAGCATTGATGCAGACTCAACATCATCAATAGTTAATGCTGATGCAAGTTATAGCAAAAAATCTGGAACAGTTTGTGGGGTTCTTACGGCAGACTGCCTACCAGTTTTTATCTGCAATAAAGAGGGCACTGCCGTTGGAATTGCTCACGCTGGCTGGAGGGGTTTAGTTGACGGAGTAATTGAATCTTTAATTGAATCTTTGGATTGTAATGGAGAGGACTTAATAGCTCATTTAGGCCCGGCAATCTCTCAATTATCTTTTGAAGTAGGCGGCGAAGTTAAATCTCAATATCTTTCTAAAAATAAAAATTTTAAAAATTGCTTTGCTTATTTAAATAATAAATATTATCTTGATTTGTATGACGCAGCAAGGGTAGTTCTTAAAAGCCTTGGAGTAACTTCAATTAGTGGGGGCGATAGGTGCAGCTATAAAGAGTCAAATCAATATTTTTCATACCGAAGAGATGGTGAGTGCTCAGGAAGGATGGCGCACCTAATATGGATGGGGCGGCCTTAAGGGGTTATTTCTTTCTCTTTACCTTTGCCACTAAATTTCATTTCTCCACTCTCTTTTTCAAGTAAATAATAGTGAAGTGATTTCTGTTTACGCTGCTTTTGCTGAGTAATACAACCACGAACTTCAAAATCATCAGTCAGGTTTATATCCTCATAGGAAAAGTTAAGACATCGCATAAGCTGGTTATTGTTTTCGATAACATACTGACGAAAATAAAGCTCATCATTAAAATCAATTATTACATAAGCCTCATTATGAATGGGCATTCCAGGATCGACAATGATAATGCAATTTTCACTGAATTCAGGCGACATCATATCACCAATATTCTGAAGTGCATAAGGCTCTGAATTAGTTGAGCAAGTACTTTGAAATAAGGCTTTGGGATTATCTAATGCTGACATTTAGGGCAATAATAAGTGGCTCGTTGATTTTGTACAATTTTTTTAATTGTACCACTGCATCTATTACATGGCATATCTTTACGGTCATAGACAGATAAGATTTGATAAAAATAACCAGCCTCACCATCAACATTAGAAAAGTCATTTAGAGTAGTGCCACCATTATTAATTGATTCTGATAAAACCTCTTTGATACAATTTACAAGAATCTTATAGCGCTTCTTCGACGTTTTACCCGCCTCTCTTTTAGGGGATATGCCGGCTAGAAATAAACTTTCTGATGCATAAATATTTCCTACCCCCACAACGATATTACTATCCATAATGAATGTTTTTATGTTTTTTGTTTTGCCAATTGAAGCATTGAAGAGAGAGTTTTCATCAAACTCATAGCTTAATGGTTCTGGACCTAATTTTTTGAGAAGCGAAAGCTCCTCATCATTTTTTTGCCAAAGGATTGAGCCAAATCGACGAGGATCATGAAAACGCATGCTCGAACTATTATCTAATTTAAGTTCAAAATGATGATGTTTTTTTAGCGGTTCAATAATAGGGACAACACTTATTGATCCAGTCATTCCAAGATGCATAACCAGTTGTCCATCACTAAAGTCAATTAGTAAATATTTCGCACGTCTCGATATTTTCCGAATAGTTTGATTTTTTAAGGTAGCTATAAGATGTTGAGGAATTTCCCAGCGAAGCTTTTTTTTATAGATATGAACAGATATAATTTTTTTATCAACTATTAGAGGTTCTAGTCCTCTTCTAGTAGTTTCAACCTCTGGTAGTTCAGGCATGACTTTTATTCCTGATCGGTAACTAATGCAATTTTTTTTGAGAATAAAAGAATCCCAGTTAAAAATTTTTTATGAGATATCTCTACTCCTTCTATGTCAGCAAAAGCAAAGGCAGTGTTTGATTTTTTGGCATTTTTAAGCCAAGCTATATGAATAGGATCAAGCGTTAAAGGATAATCTTGCCACTCTGCAAAAGAATTAGGGGGATTCGATATAATGACTAACCTCCAAGCATCGCCTTTTTCAAATTTTTCTGAATTGGGTTGTTAGATAGCCAGATCCCAAAGAAAGCTTTTTTGAATTCAATTCCAGGAATTGTATCGATATATGCTGAATTTTTAAGTACATTAGTTCCTGCATCTGGCATATAGATAAATTCAAAAAAATCACTATCAGTAACATCACTATTAAAGGTAGAGATGAGTTGCTCAATTTCTTCAGTAATAGGGCCGGTATTGTTTCCAGTTGATTTAACTAATCCTGTATTCAATGCATCCTTCATAGCATCTGTAGTAACCATAGTGGACGTCACGTCGAGACGAATAGCCATTGCCTCATTACTGCTTAGTATTTCTTCAGAATTACTACTCTGAGAGCCAAGATAAAGACTTGTATCATAAACTTTCATGAAGAACTTTACACGGGTACCCTGACCATTAAGCATTAGCTTTGTCCCTTGGTACTCCATAGAGCTGGGAGCTTCTGCAGCATTAATTGGCGATAATGCAAATGTGCTAATTAGGATTAATAATGGTAATAGTACTGTTGATTTAATTGACATGAGTTGTTCCAAGGTTTTATTTAAAATTGAGTATATATTATAATAAGATATAAATTATAAAAAAACATTTACCTGTTAGCGAACTATTTATAATGATAACTTTATTAATCAATTAACTATATATTATGAATCCATTAACCTCTGTTAAAGGCACCATCGTTTCAGGCTTTGTTTTAGCAATTCTTGTGGCGTTCTACTTGTCACCTGAAGGCTCATCTTTGATTCAACGTAACCTAAGTGTGTGGCTTCATGCTCTCGCTGGTGTTACTTGGGTTGGACTGCTCTATTACTTTAATTTTGTTCAAGTGCCGGCAATGGCAGATGCTCTTGCTGATGAAGGCGGACCAGGTCCTGCTGCAATTGGTAAGTATATTGCGCCAAAAGCTTTATTATGGTTCCGTATGTCTGCTGCTGTAACGTGGCTTACAGGTGCATGGGCTCTTTCATTGGGCTACGGTTTTACTAATGCATTCCTTTTGAAGCCTGGTGCTGAGATGATTGGATTAGGCTCGTGGCTAGGAACGATTATGCTATTTAATGTTTGGGTTCTTATCTGGCCAAACCAGAAAAAAATTCTAGGTATGGTAGAAGCTAGTGCTGAAGAGATTGCTAAGGCAAAGTTCACCGCGGCCATGGCCTCAAGAACTAACGTGGTGCTTTCGGTTCCAATGCTTCTTTGTATGATTGGTGCTGGTCATGGAGGGTATTTGTTTTAAGTAGCCGAGATTAAGTTTAGCTTTAAGACCGGGCATGCCCGGTTTTTTGTTGGATGTGTGAAAAACACAACAAAACTGTAATAAAGTAACAAAAAGCCACATAATTATAAGAATAGAAAATAATAGTAAGGGTTTAATGGATTAATATCTGTAATAAAATATTGGAGCAAGTACCTATCTCTTTGGGTTTAAAGCTAAAATATGAATGAGTTGTTGAAAAAAAACAACTAAATGTCTTATTTTTACAAATAGTTGTTGACATTGGCATAGGAAGTGGTTATTATAGTTCTATTGTTATTCGTAAGGGTAGCAAAAGGCTGCTAAGGAAGACCTTAGCAATTAATATATTCTAAATGGAGAATAAAATGAAAAAACTAATCGCATTATTCGCAGTATCTGCAGTAGCTTCTACTTCAGCTGTTGCTGCAATTGCATTAAGTGGAACAGCTTCTGTATCGTATGACGATAACGGATCAAGCCCTTCTGCAACTTCTTATGACGCTGACTTGTTATTCACAGGTACTGCTGGTACAACTACTGTAACTGTCGGTATGGACGTTGATGGTAGTGGTGGTGTTAACACTGCAGGTTCAATGACATCAGGAGCTATGGGCATGACAAGTGCTACTATGGCAACTACAATTGGTCCAGTAACTATTGCTGCTGATATGTTCAACGAAGCTTCAATCGGAACAACTGATGGTGGTAACCTTCTTGAAGGTACAAAATCAATGGATACAGGCGTAACTATTAGCCTAGATGCTCCAATCGGTGACGCTACTGTTGGTGTTGATAACTCTGGAAACGTAACTATTTCAGGTACATGGTCTGGCGTTACTATGAGCCATACTTCTAAATCAGCGGGTGACACGACTACGGCTTCTGCAGCAATTGCTGGTATGGATGTAAGCGTAACTAATAAAGCTGGCGCAACTACTTGGTCATTAGGTACAACAGTTAGTGGTGTTGGTCTTACATTAGCTAGTAGCCAGAAAGTTACTGCTACATTTGGTCTAGCTGGAAATACAATGGTTGTAACTTCTGTTCCTAAGAGAGCTTCTGCTGTATCAGTTGCTGGTGTACATGGTACTTCACATGGTACGATGGCAATCTCTGAGAAGGCTTCATACGCAACTGTTGCTATATCGCGTGCTCTAACTTCAGGCGCAACATTAGCTGCGACTTATAACACGTTTGATGATTCACTTACACTTAAGGCTTCTGTAGCATTCTAAATTCGTTTAGACTGTTCGGTTGACTTAGTAATAAGTTAATATTCAGAAAACCCAGAGCTTGCTCTGGGTTTTTTATGTCTAATTGAAAATAAGCTCAGTGAAATTAGATAAAATATAGCTATTTATCCAGTTACTTAAGATATGTTTGTTCATTTAAAAAATCGAGCGCTTCTAAAAGTATCGGGCTTAGATGCTCAGAACTTCCTTCAGGGGCAGTTAAGCAATGACATTACAAAATTAAATAATTCAAGTGTTCAGTTGAGTGCCTATTGCCAGCATCAGGGAAAGATCCTGGCATTATTCTGGGTAATGAGACTTGAAGATAGTTTCTTGCTGTCATTTCCTTCAGACTTGCTCGAGGCAATAAAGCCAAGGCTTCAGATGTTTGTCATAATGTCTGATGTCTCAATTGAAGATGCAACAAAAGACTATATCCAGGTCGGATCTATTGGCCAGACTCACCAAAAATCACTGGTTATTAATGATAAATTATCACTAATAATTACTGACAAAAAAGATATTAATAAATTTAATATGGAACCAATAGAACATTGGGATATGGCTTGTGTTGACTCCTCTTTGCCAGAAATTTTTTCAATTACTAGTGAAAAGCTAGTGCCGCAGATGCTCAACTTGGATATTGATGAGTTTGGCGTTAATTTTTCAAAGGGCTGCTATCCAGGACAGGAGGTCGTTGCGAGGCTTCATTACCTGGGCTCAGCAAAGCGCCGTCTTTTTGCCTTTGTGCTAGATTCAGATGTAAATGTTGGTGATTCTCTTTACTGCGCCTCTTCAAAGTCTGCAAAAGCTAGAGGTGCCCGCTATAAATCAAGCGGAATAGTTATATTTAGGATAAAATATAATTCGAAATTTTATTGCTTAGCTACACTAGAGGTAGAGCTCAAAGATGAAGCAGTAACTCTTAATAATGAACATGGCCCAACACTAACAAGAATACAAAAATGAAAAAAATACTACTAATATTAATTGGCTTAATTCCAAGCCTAGCTTTCGCTTCAACGGATTCTGTAAATCTTGATCTAACGAGTCACTGGGCTGGCTATCTTGCCGTAACGCTATTTGTTATTGCTTATGCCTTTGTGATGCTTGAAGAGTTCACACATTTTCGTAAGTCAAAGCCAGTTATTTTGGTTGCTGGATTAATATGGGGAATTATAGGTTGGGTGTATGCCTCCAAAGGAATTCCACACGCAGCAGAAGCAGCTCTAAGGCATAATTTTTTAGAATATGCTGAACTATTTCTTTTTCTATTAGTAGCAATGACTTATATTGAGGCGATGCGTGAACGCTTTGTTTTTGAGAAATTGAAGGTATATCTTATATCAAAAGGATTCAGTTACAGGCAGCTATTCTGGCTGACAGGATTTATAGCGTTCTTTATGTCGCCTATTGCTGATAATCTTACTACAGCGCTTGTCATGGGCGCAGTGGTCTTGGCAGTTGGCGCTGGGAATGCAAAGTTTATTTCGGTTGCTTTTGTGAATATCGTTGTTGCTGCTAATGCTGGCGGCGCGTTTAGTCCGTTTGGAGATATTACTACGCTCATGGTCTGGCAAAAAGGCCTGGTTGACTTCCAGCAGTTCTTTGTCTTATTCTTTCCATCACTGGTTAATTTTCTTATACCCGCAGCTATTATGCACTTTGCAATTAAAAATGAGAAGCCAGAGGTTGTAGATGAAGTGGTTGTTATTAAGGATGGCGGTATTGTAATAACCTTTATGTTTTTGTTGACGATTGCAACAGCGGTAAGCTTTCATAATTTCCTGCATCTCCCACCTGCGATGGGAATGATGACAGGACTTGGATACCTTATGGTAGTTGGCTACTTTATTAAAGTTAGGCATAACTCGAATGACTCAATTTCAGAGAGGTTTGATGTATTTAGAAAGGTCTCTAGGGCAGAGTGGGATACGCTACTGTTCTTTTTTGGCGTTATTGTAAGTGTTGGTGGACTAGGTTTTATGGGTTACCTAGCATTAGTTTCTGAGGCGATGTATGTTCAGTTGGGCGCCACCTATGCGAATGTCTTGGTAGGCATCCTTTCTGCCATCGTTGATAACATTCCAGTAATGTTTGCAGTATTGACGATGACGCCCGATATGTCTCTGGGCCAGTGGCTCTTGGTAACACTCACTGCAGGTGTTGGAGGAAGTATGCTTTCTATCGGATCGGCGGCAGGTGTTGCATTGATGGGACAATCAAAAGGGCACTATACGTTCGTCTCACACCTTAAATGGATATGGGCAATTGCTCTAGGCTATGTGGCAAGTATTTTTATGCATTTATGGATCAACGCAGCCCTCTTTGATGTCCCAATCTAGTCTCTTTATTGATATAGGTAACTCTGCTGTTAAGTGGCGTACGTGTGACCCTGAGGTTTTTACTGAAGGCGTAGATCTTTTTTCATTAGAATTATTGCCCAAAGCGGATTCAGTTTGGGTGAGTGCTGTTGCGCATTTAAGTATTATTGCAGAGATAAAGGCTAACTTTGGTTCCGTTAATCTTGTTGAGCCATTAAGGCAGCATGGAAAATTAACCCTGTCCTATGATGATCCGTCAAATTTTGGCGTGGATCGGTTTCTTGCTATGCTGGCAGCTCTTGAGCGCTTCCCAAATGCACCTTTACTAGTAATTGACGCTGGAAGCGCAGTTACCTTTGACATTATTGACAATAAAGGAATACACCAAGGTGGCCTAATAATGCCTGGCATTAAGGCCCTAAGAGAAAGCTTTGCTAAGTTTTCAACAAATGATTTATCTATAAACACTTCTGAGCTGAAAAATAATACTGAGGGGTCATGGCAAAGCGGAACTCATGCAATGCTTGTGTCAGCTGTTAATTCTCAAATACATAATTTTGAATTAAAATACCCAGACGGCGTTATAACTATCTGTGGCGGCATTATAAAAGAAATAATCAAAGAGCTTCCTATGTCAGTTAAATCCTATGATAATTTGGTTTTAGATGGTTTAGAAAGCTATAGCCAATCTATGGGATAATTGACTCATTAACATTTAAGTCTTCTATTAAGCACTATGAAAGATCATCGAGTATTATCTGGAATGCGGCCCACAGGCCAATTACACCTTGGCCACTATCATGGGGTCCTAAAAAATTGGATTCAACTTCAAAATGAGTATGACTCTTATTATTTTGTTGCTGATTGGCACGCCTTTACAACACACTATTCTGATAGAATTAATTTAGAAGAAAATGTTTCGGATATGGTTGTTGACTGGCTGGCAACTGGTCTTAATCCTAATACTTCTACAATTTTTGTTCAATCTAAAGTGCCAGAACATGCAGAACTTCACTTGCTGCTCTCAATGACAACCCCTCTTAGCTGGTTAGAAAGAGTGCCATCTTATAAAGACCAGCAAGAAAAATTAAAGACTAAGGATCTATCGACCTATGGTTTTTTGGGCTATCCTCTTTTACAAAGTGCGGACATATTAATTTATAAAGCTGGCCTGGTTCCAGTTGGTGAAGATCAGGTCGCGCACGTTGAATTTACCCGAGAAGTTGCAAGACGCTTTAATTTTATTTATGGTCGCGAAGCTGATTTTGAAGAGAAAGCCGAGGCTGCTGTTACTAAGATGGGTAAAAAACAATCAAAGCTCTATAGAGCATTAAGAAAGTCTTATCAAGAGACGGGTGATGATGAGTCTTTGGTTAAGGCAAAAGCTTTGCTTGGTGAGCAGCAAAATATTACTCTTGGAGATAGAGAAAGGCTTTTAGGTTATGCAGAAGGCCTAGGGAAGATAATTTTAACTGAGCCTGAGGCTCTTTTAACCAAGGCATCTAAAATGCCTGGCCTGGATGGACAGAAAATGTCAAAATCTTATAATAATATGATTTCCTTGAGACAGGAGCCTGAATCAGTCAAGCAAAAGATTAATAGAATGCCGACAGACCCTGCTCGCGTTAAATTAACTGACCCGGGTGATCCAAAAAAATGCCCAGTATCGCAGTTACATCAAATATATTCATCAGAAGAAACTCTCAAGTGGGTAAATGAAGGATGCACAAAAGCTAAAATAGGGTGCATTGAATGTAAGATGCCTGTTATAGAGGCAATTAATGCTGAGTTAGAACCTATCCAAGAGAATATAGCGAAGTATCAATCCAATCCAAACCTTATACAAGAAATCATCTTTGAGGGTTCAGAGAGTGCAAGGGCAGTTGCGCGAAGTACGATGGAAGAGGTTCGAGATGCAATGGGTATAACCTACTAAAAAGAGATAAAACTAAATGTCAGAAAGACTACAAAAACTTATTGCCAATGCTGGCTATGGGTCAAGACGTTGGGCGGAAAGGCTTATTGAGCAGGGTAGAATTTCTGTCAATAACAAAGAAGCGACGCTTGGCGATAAGGCAACAATCGCCGACAAGGTGACAATTGATGGAAGGTTGATAGACCTAAAGCGATACTCAGAAGAAGAGACTAAGGTATTGATGCTTAATAAGCAAGCAGGCGTTATTTGTTCAAACAAAGATGAAGAGGGCCGTAAAAGTGTATTTGACTTCCTGCCCGAAAATACGCGTTGGGTTATGGTGGGTCGACTAGACCTTAATACATCTGGGTTATTACTATTTACTAATAATGGAGATCTAGCGAACAAGCTAATGCATCCGAGCTCAGAAATAGATAGAGAATATGCAGTGCGCGTCTTAGGAAGGGTTAGTGACGAGGATATAAAACAATTAATTAGTGGAATAGAGCTTGATGATGGGTTTGCTAAATTTCACAAAGTAACCCTTGGGGGTGGTGATGGTGCAAATCGATGGTATCACGTTGTTGTAAGGGAAGGCAGAAAAAGGGAAGTTAGGAGACTTTGGGAGGCTCTAGATTTTAAAGTTTCAAGGCTAATTAGAACAAGATTTAGTGACATTCGGATGCCAGATAACTTGCGCGCAAATCAATCTGAACTTCTCAAACCCAAACAAGTCCAAGCGTTACTTAATGCAGTTAAATTGAAAGGCTAATTTAATGTTTTTTTATATGCTTTAATTTACTTTTCAAAAGCATTATCAATCTTGTTAAACCATATGTGTCAAGTATAATGGCGATTTAATATAGAAAAAATTAACGCCTTAATGTCTGACTATAAAAATACCTTAAATTTACCTGCAACTGATTTTCCGATGAAAGCCAATTTAGCAAATCGCGAAGGTGGTTTCCTAAAAACATGGCAGGATCAGGATTTATACCAACAAATTCGTCACAAGTTTAAAGGGAAGCCATTATTTGTGCTTCATGACGGCCCACCCTATGCGAATGGAGATATTCATATTGGTCACGCAGTAAATAAAGTGCTAAAAGATGTTATTGTCAAAAGCAAAACCTTGTCAGGTTTTGACGCTCCGTACGTTCCAGGTTGGGATTGTCATGGACTCCCTATTGAGCACATGGTGGAAAAAAAGAAGGGAAAGGTTGGTCATAAAATAAATGCTGATGAGTTTCGAGCAGCATGTAGGGTCTACGCAGATCAACAGATTGAAAAACAAAAGGTTGATTTTAAGCGTTTAGGGATTCTTGGAGACTGGGACAACCCATATCTAACTAAGAACTTTAAGTATGAAGCTGATATTGTCCGCTCACTTGGGAAAATTGTTAAAAATGGACACATTGCTAAGGGCTTTAAGCCAGTGCATTGGTGTACAGAGTGCTCTTCAGCGCTTGCAGAGGCTGAGGTTGAGTATAAAGACAAAGGTTCTGATACGGTAGATGTGGCTTTTAAGATTATTGGTGATTTTTTTGATCTAGATAAGCCTATTTCTGTTGTTATTTGGACAACAACGCCTTGGACTTTACCTGCAAATGAAGCGGTTGCTCTTAATCCTGAGTTGGACTATGTTTTAGTTGATGTAGGGGAGCAATACTTTATTCTTGCTGAAGATTTACTTGAGTCTGCACTTGAAAGGTTTGACCTGAAGTCAAAGAATAAGATAGATAAAGTTTATAAAGGCTCTGACCTTGAAGGCATAATGCTTCAACACCCATTCTATGATAAGCAGGTGCCAATTATCTTAGGTGAGCATGTAACAACTGAAGCTGGTACTGGTGCAGTTCATACGGCTCCTGCGCACGGCCAAGATGATTACGTAGTTGGCCTTAAATATAACTTACCCGTTGAGTGCCCTGTTGATGGAAGGGGCGTTTTCATAGAGACAACTAATGGTGTTGCTGGAGAGTTTATCTTTAAAGCTAACAGCACTATCATTACCCTGCTTCAAAATAAAGGCACTTTAGTCAAACACGAACCCATTACGCACTCTTATCCTCATTGCTGGAGACATAAGACGCCTGTAATATTTCGTGCGACACCTCAGTGGTTTGTCTCAATGACTCAAAAGAAATTAAGAGATAAAGTCAATGAAGAGATTCTAAATGTTAAATGGATCCCTGATTGGGGTCAGAAACGCATTGAATTAATGGTTGGAAATAGACCTGACTGGTGCATTTCACGCCAAAGGTATTGGGGAACTCCAATTACTTTATTTGTTAATAAAAATTCTGGAGAGTTGCATCCTGAGACAGAATCACTATTTGAAATTGTCGCTAAAAAAATTGAACTTGAGGGTATAGAGGCCTGGTTTAAACTTAAAGTTGAAGATATTTTAGGTGATGAAGCGCCTGATTACGAAAAAACTACCGATACATTGGACGTTTGGTTTGACTCTGGCGTAAGTCATTATGCAGTATTGAAGGCAAGTGATCATTTAAGTGATGTCGCTGATATGTATCTAGAGGGCTCTGATCAGCATCGAGGTTGGTTTCAATCATCTCTGTTAACTTCATGCGCAATTAATGGCAGGGCCCCTTATAAGCAAGTTCTTACTCATGGCTTTACTGTGGATCAAAATGGTCATAAAATGAGTAAATCGGTTGGTAATGTAATTCCCCCTCAAAAAGTTGTTAACTCGCTTGGCGCAGATATTTTAAGACTCTGGATTGGAAGTACTGATTACTCTGGTGAAATGACGGTGTCTGATGAAATTCTTAATAGAAGTGCTGATAGTTATCGTAGGATTCGAAATACAATGCGCTTTATGTTGGCAAACATGGAAGGCTTTGATCCAAGTAAAGATCTTGTAGAGATAGATCATATGCTCGTTTTAGATAAGTGGATTGTCTCTAAGACTGCTGAATTACAAAAAAATGTTATTAGTGAATATGATGAGTACAATTTTCACTTTGCAATGAAGGCAATATTAAATTTTTGTACAAATGATCTAGGTGGTTTTTATTTAGATATTATTAAAGATAGACAATATACTACTCAATCTGATTCTTTAGCGAGACGCTCTGCTCAGAGTGCACTATTTCATATTTCCCATGCCATGGTTCGTTGGTTGGCTCCTATTTTGACGTTTACCGCCGAAGAGATATGGCAATTTTTACCAGGTGCTCCAAACGAAAGTATTTTTTTACAGACCTGGCATGAAGGGCTGGAAGCTAAATTCAATAATCATTCAATTGATGTTTCTAGAGACATCAATGCCTATCTAAGAAAAGAACTTGAAGAGATGAGGCGCGCTAAAACCATTGGCTCATCACTAGATGCTGAGGTCGATATTTACTGTGAAGATGAAAATTATCAGGCTCTGTTAGAACTAAAAGATGAATTAAGGTTTTTGTTTATTACTTCAGATGCAAAAGTTCATCAGCTGAAGGATAGGCCAGCAAATGCTATTAATATTGATAACTCACTGGCAATCTTAGTTAGAAAAAGTGAGTATGAAAAATGCGTTCGATGTTGGCATCATAGGCCTGAAATAGGTCAAAATAAATTGCATAAAGAGCTATGTAGTCGCTGCATAGAAAATGTTACAGGTGACGGAGAAACTAGGATATTTGCTTAATGACGAATGATCAAACAATTCTAAATGTAGAACTTGGTGATAAGTCATATCCAATCTATATTGGATGTGACTTATTGTCTCAAAAATCTTTTTTTGAAGACCATATAAGCGGTCAGCAAGTTATGGTTGTTTCTAACACAACGGTTGCCCCATTGTATTTAGATAGAGTGACTAAGTTACTAGATAACTTTACTGTGAAGGTAGTTATATTGCCTGATGGCGAGCAATATAAAACACTTGAAACTACAAACCTTATATTTGATGCACTTCTTCAAGAAAAGTTTGATCGGAGTGCCACTTTGATTGCTCTTGGCGGCGGTGTGGTTGGTGATATAACCGGTTTTGCTGCAGCGTCATACCAGCGTGGTATTAATTTTATTCAGGTTCCAACGACTCTTCTATCTCAAGTAGATTCTAGTGTAGGCGGTAAAACGGGTGTTAATCATGAGTTAGGTAAAAATATGATTGGTGCATTCTATCAGCCGCAAGCAGTTATCATTGATGTTGACACCCTAAGTACATTGAATGATCGTGAATACTCAGCAGGAATGGCTGAGGTTATAAAATATGGATTACTGGGTAATATTGATTTTTTATCCCATCTTGAAGCCAATATTGATCCAATTATGAAGCGTGATAATAGTTTGATTATTGATTTAATTTATCGCTCGTGTAAAGACAAGTCGATCATCGTTTCTCAGGATGAATTTGAGCATGGGAAGAGGGCGCTATTAAATTTTGGGCATACTTTTGGGCATGCTATAGAGAATACTTTTGGTTATGGGGTCTACTTGCATGGGGAGGCTGTTTCTATTGGTATGTGTATGGCTTCAATGCTATCGCAGTTCGAAGGAGAATTGTCCCAAACTGACTTTGAGCGAATTCAGAGTATTCTTAGTAAGGCTAATTTACCAATTAGCATAAGCAAGGGAATTAAGAGTGAAAGCTTAATTCAGGCAATGTCAGTCGATAAAAAGGCAGTTGATGGTAGTTTGCGTCTTGTGCTTTTAAATAGTGTAGGAAGCTCTTTTGTTACTGGATCGTATTCAAAAGAAAACTTTCAAAAAGTTATATCAAATTTTTGTTAATAAATATTAATTAAACATGTCATTAGATAAAAAACAAGTTAAAGAGATTGCCTATTTAGCTAGACTAAGTATTGAAGATGAAGAGTTAGAGCAAAGTACGTCAGAATTAAATAATATACTTAGCTTGATGGATGATCTTAATGAAATAGATACTGGCGATGTTGAGCCTATGGCGCATCCACTGCATATGTCTCAGCGCTTAAGAGATGATGAAGTGACTGAAGAAAACTTAGCTGAAGAATTTCAAGCAATTGCCCCCAAAATAGGCAAGAGTCACTTTCTTGTCCCAACGGTAATTGAATGATGATGCATAATCTATCTGTTGCCGCTCTAATCAAAGGACTCAAAAATAAAGATTTTTCATCTGTAGAGTTGACCCAACATTATCTAAATCGAATTAATAAATCTAAGCTCAATGCATTTATCTCAGTGACTGAAAATCTTGCGCTTGCACAGGCAAATGAAGCAGACTTGAAAATAGCCAAAGGAGACAATACTCCTTTGACCGGAATTCCATATGCACATAAAGATATTTTTTGCACTAAGGGCGTAAAAACCACTGCAGGCTCTAAGATGCTAGATTCATTTATTTCTCCATACGACGCAACACTGAGTCATCAATTTAATTCAGAAAATATGGTAATGCTTGGAAAGACAAATATGGATGAGTTTGCTATGGGGTCATCAAATGAAAATTCCTATTATGGGCCAGTAAAAAACCCTTGGAACTTAAAGAAAATCCCAGGAGGGTCTTCTGGAGGTTCTGCTGCTGCTGTTGCATCTCGTATTGCCCCATTTGCAACTGGAACTGACACTGGAGGCAGTATTCGCCAGCCTGCGAGTTTGTGTGGCATTACTGGGCTCAAGCCAACATATGGAAGAATTTCTAGATATGGGATGATTGCTTATGCTTCGAGTCTTGATCAAGCTGGCCCAATGACCCAGACTGCTGAAGACGCAGCAATCGTTTTAAATGCTATGGCAGGCTTTGATAATAAAGATTCAACCAGTGCTGCTAAAGAAACCCCTGATTACACTAATCAATTAACAAACTCTTTGGATGGATTAAAGATTGGACTTCCTAAAGAATTTTTTTCCAGCGGCCTAGACGAGGGAGTTGAAAAAGTTGTTATGCATGCAATCAAAGAATATGAATCGATGGGTGCTAAGATTCAAGAGGTCTCACTTCCTAATTCAATGCATGCAATTCCAACTTACTATATTGTGGCGCCTTGCGAATGCTCTTCTAATCTATCTAGATTTGATGGAGTAAGGTATGGGTATCGATGTGAAGATCCTAAAGATTTAGATGATTTATATTTAAGGTCTCGCTCAGAAGGGTTTGGTAAGGAAGTTAAAAGACGAATTATGATTGGCGCTTATGCTCTCTCTGCTGGTTATTATGATGCATATTATCTAAAAGCTCAAAAAGTTCGACAACTAATTAGTGAGGATTTTAAAAAAGTTTTTCAAAGTGTTGATGTCATTATGGGGCCAGTTGCCCCGACACCTGCTTTTGACTTAGGCTCTGTTAAGGACCCTGTCTCGATGTATTTAGCGGACATTTATACTCTCTCAGTAAACTTAGCAGGACTCCCTGGAATGAGCATTCCTGCAGGCTTCTCAAAAGAACTGCCAGTAGGACTTCAGTTGATAGGTAATCACTGGTCTGAAGAGCTTTTGCTTAATACCGCCCATCAGTTTCAATTGAAAACTAATTGGCATACTTCCTTACCAATTGAGTTATAGGGGAGATTTATTATGACCTGGGAAACTGTAATTGGACTGGAAATACATACGCAATTAAAAACAAAATCAAAAATATTTTCTGGTGCATCTACTGAGTTTGGTGCAAAAGCAAATACTCAGGCATGCGCTGTTGATCTAGGCTTCCCTGGTGTTTTGCCTGTTTTAAATAAAGAGGCAGTTCGAATGGCGCTTAGATTTGGCTTGGCAGTTAATGCGACTATTAATAAGCACTCTATTTTTGCGCGAAAAAATTATTTTTATCCAGACCTCCCAAAAGGCTACCAAATTTCACAGTTTGAAATTCCAATTATTGGAAATGGAGTAATTGATATCCCACTAGATAATGGCGAAAAGAAGATGGTAGGAATTACCCGTGCACATTTAGAAGAAGATGCTGGAAAATCAATCCATGATTTATATGATGATTACACAGCAATTGATCTGAATCGAGCAGGAACACCATTATTAGAAATAGTATCTGACCCTGATATGAGTAATTCTAAAGAAGCAGTTGCATATGCTAAAAAAATTCATGCGTTGGTTCAATATATTGATATTTGTGATGGAAATATGCAGGAAGGATCGTTTAGGTGTGACGCTAATGTTTCTGTTAGAAGAGTGGGCGAGGATTTAGGTACTAGAGCTGAAATAAAAAACATTAACTCATTTAAATTTTTAGAAAAAGCTATTAATCTCGAGGTTGAAAGGCAAATAGATATTTTAGAAGATGGAGGCTCTGTAGCTCAAGAAACTAGACTTTATGATTCAGTTAAAAATGAAACACGGTCTATGCGTTCAAAAGAAGAAGCCAATGATTACAGATATTTTCCTGATCCTGACTTGCTGCCTGTTGTGATTGATGATGAGCTTCTTAAAGCAATTAAAGATAGACTGCCTGAACTTCCCTCTGAGAAGAAGGCTAGGTTTATAGATAAATTTGGGTTGAGCGAATATGATGCTGAGAACCTAACCTCGCAAAAAGCAATGGCTGATTACTATGAAATTATTATTGATAAGGGCGCTGATGTTAAGCTTTCAGCAAACTGGGTTATGGGCGAGCTTTCAGCCTCCCTAAATAAAAATCAAATTGATATTCAGGATTCACCAATATCAGCCTCTGAGCTTTTTAATCTAATTTCAAGAATTACTGATAATACTATTTCAGGAAAAATAGCTAAGGATGTCTTTAGGCTCATGTGGGATGAAAAAAGAAGTGTAGATGAGATAATTAAAGACCAAGACTTAGAGCAAATGACAGATATTGGCGCTTTAGAGTTAGTCATTGATCAAATCATTGCAAAAAATCTTAATCAAGTCGAGCAATTTAAAAATGGAAATACTAAGCTTTTAGGTTTTTTTGTTGGCCAAGTCATGAAAGCTACTCAGGGAAAAGCAAATCCAAAACAAGTTAATCAAATTTTAAATGATAGGCTCTCTTAAATACTTAAGTTTAGGTGATGATTACTTTGCTCAAGTTGAGACTAAAAAGCTTGAGAATAGTAAATTAGTTCATGTAAATCAAAGCCTTAAAAAAGATCTTAACTTAGACATGAGTGATGAAAATCTTTTAAGTATTTGCTCAGGTGAAAAAAAATTGGGTGATGTAAATCCTATTTCTACAGTTTATGCAGGTCACCAGTTTGGCTACTTTGTGCCACAGCTTGGGGATGGCCGCTCATGCCTTATTGGTGAAATTAGTAACTATGAGGTTTCTTTAAAAGGCGCTGGAACTTCCCCCTTTTCTCGAGGTGCTGATGGACGCGCTGTCCTTAGATCAAGTATTCGAGAGTATTTATGTTCAATAGCCATGGAGGCTTTAAATATCCCAACCACGAAGGCTCTAGCTCTTGTTGCAAGTGATACCGGTGTTTACCGTGAGCACCTAGAAAATGCATCAATTGTGACTCGTGTTGCAGAAAGCCATATTCGTTTTGGTCACTTTGAATTCTTTGCAGCAAGAGGTCAAACAGAAAACGTAAAAAAATTAGCTGATTTTGTTATTACGCATCACTTGCCTCATGTCGATCAAGAAAATTATTTAGAATTATTCAAGGAGGTAGTTAGGTCAACTGCATTAATGATTGCGCGGTGGCAAGGCCAAGGATTTGCTCATGGCGTAATGAATACGGATAATATGTCAATCCTAGGCTTGACTATTGATTATGGCCCATTCAGCTTCATGGAGACTTATAGCCCTGGTTTTATCTGTAATCATTCTGATACTCAGGGCCGCTATTCATTTGAAAAGCAGCCATCAGTCGCATTATGGAACTTACACCGCTTGGCTGATGCTTTTAAGTCGCTTGTTGATGAAACTCAGTTGAAAGAAGCTATTACAGAATATGAGTCGTCATTAGTTAAAGAGTACTCTTCATTAATGAGAAGAAAGTTTGGATTATTAGAGGCTAATGATGAAGATAACTCATTAATTAATGAGTTTTTAGAGTTGCTTTATACTAATAAAAAAGATTACCACCGCTCTATGAGACAACTTTCAAGTAAGAGTGAGCATACATTGGGGAATAATTTTGATTCTTGGTTTGTTCGTTATAAGGCTAGGCTTGAGAAAGAGACTTCAAAGATGAATCAAAGGGTAACTATGATGCACAAGGTTAATCCTAAATATGTTTTAAGAAATTATTTAGCTGAAGTTGCAATTCGAAAAGCAGAAGATTTAAATGAATACGATGAAATTGAAACTCTTTTTCAATTACTCAAAAAACCATTTGATAACCATGAAGGATATGAGTCTTATGATAGTGAGCCTCCTGAGTGGGCTCAAAACTTAGAGCTTAGTTGCTCATCCTAGTAATACCAAAGCGAACTGAAACCAGCTTAGGAGTAGTCCCACTACTGGAAGAACTAAGTAATTAAAGCCACCAATAAACATAAGCCCAAGTAATATAAATAATCCATATTGTTCAAGTTGATTATATTGATAGGCAAGACGATTTGAAAGAAGGGCACTGATTACTCTAGATCCATCAAGTGGAGGTATTGGTAGGAGATTAAAAACAGCTAAAACACAATTTACCATTATTCCAATGCGGCCCATTTCTATTAAAACAGGAATGTTTATATTAATTGCGAGAATCATAATTAACAGCCAACACACAGCCATAAATAAATTTGCTCCTGGGCCCGCTAAAGCAACCCAGATCATTCCAG
Organism: Candidatus Pseudothioglobus sp. Uisw_041; assembly: GCF_048087625.1. NCBI lineage: Bacteria > Pseudomonadati > Pseudomonadota > Gammaproteobacteria > Pseudothioglobaceae (SeqCode) > Pseudothioglobus (SeqCode) > Candidatus Pseudothioglobus sp. Uisw_041. Next base: position 497,283 of record NZ_CP159805.1, read on the forward strand.
ATTTTCCAGAGCGCAAGGCATTAAAATTAATGGGAACTGGCTTAGCCCAGCCAAAGATAAATCCAGATGAAGATATTAATAAAAGTAACGGAATGGCGATTGTACCTACTGGATCGATATGTTTTACTGGATTAAGGGTAACTCTCCCCATCATTCTTGCAGTATGATCACCTAATTTACTTGCTACCCAACCATGAGCTGCCTCATGAAGGGTTATTGCAAAAAGAAGAGGAATAATATAAATTAATAAAGTTTGAAAATCAGGCATTAGGTAAAATTGCATTATTTATTGATATGAAAACCATTTTATATGAAAAGCAGTGATTTTTTAATCTCAACAGTCAAAGAAGCACCTAATGATGCTCAAATCATATCTCATCAATTAATGATAAGAGCTGGTTTGATTTCTAAGTTAGCGTCGGGACTGTATTCGTATCTCCCAATGGGTTTAAGAATAATCCAAAAGGTAGAAAAAATAATACGTGAGGAGATGAATAAATCTAAAGCATTGGAAGTATTAATGCCAGTTGCACAGCCTGCAGAAATATGGAAAGAATCAAAAAGATGGGAAGAGTATGGTCCTGAGTTGCTTCGATTTAAAGATAGGCATGATAGAGATTTCTGCTTGGGTCCAACTCATGAAGAGGTTATTACTAAAATTGCTAAACAGTACCTTAGAAGCTATAAGCAACTTCCAATAAATTTGTATCAAATACAGACTAAGTTTAGAGATGAAATTCGTCCTCGTTTTGGGGTAATGCGCTCTAGAGAGTTTATTATGAAGGACGCTTATTCGTTTCATATTGATGAGCAATCACTAAATGATACTTATCAATTAATGCACCAGACTTACTGTAATATTTTTGATAGAATTGGTTTTGACTATAGGCCTGTTTTAGCAGATTCAGGAACTATTGGAGGAGACAGCTCTCATGAATTTCATGTACTTGCAGAATCTGGAGAAGATGCGATTTGTTTTTCTGATGGCTCTGATTATGCTGCTAATATTGAGCGAGTAGAGACTCTGCCTCAAGGAGAGCCAAAATCAGCTGAGAAAGCTTTAGAACTTGTTGAGACACCAGGTGTTAAAACTATTGCTGATGTTTGTAATTTGCTAAAAGTTGAACCAATTAATTCTATTAAAACATTAATTGTTGAAGGAAATGATAATAATCTAGTTGCACTGGTTTTACGAGGTGATCATGAGTTAAATGAAGTTAAGGCTTCAAAGATTGATGGAGTTAAACAACCTCTTCAAATGGCAGAAGAAGGAGTGGTTAAGAAGCAATTAGGTTGTTCTTTCGGTTCAATTGGTGTTGTTAATCTTGAAATTCCAGTTATTGTTGACTTTGCGGCAGCAGCTTTGTCAGACTTTATTTGCGGTGCTAATGAAGATGATAAGCACTTTGTCGGGGTCAACTGGGGGAGAGACACTAAAAAAATTATTGCAAGTGATTTACGTATTGTTGTCTCGGGTGATCCTTCTCCTGATGGAAAGGGTAATCTTGAAATTAAAAGAGGCATTGAAGTAGGACATATTTTTCAATTAGGTACTAAGTATTCAGATTCAATGAATGCCAACGTTATTGGAGAAGATGGTCGATCAGTTAATATGAATATGGGCTGTTATGGTATTGGTGTTACAAGAATTATTGCAGCAAGTATTGAACAGAACCATGATGATAGGGGGATTATTTTTCCAGAGGCTATTGCTCCATTCCAGCTTGTTATTGTTCCAATTAATTATAACAAGTCATCACGAGTTAAGGCTTTGGCAGATCAGCTTTATATGGACTGTATAGAGCAAAATATTGAAGTATTGCTTGATGATCGAAAAGAGCGTCCTGGAATAATGTTTGCAGATTCTGAGCTTATTGGTATACCGCATCGACTGGTCATTAGTGACACCCATGCTGATAATGGGAAAATTGAATATAAATCAAGAAAAATGCCCGATAAAGTTGAAGTGGATTTTAAGGAAGTAGTAAGCTATATTCTTGATAAGCTTGATTGATGGCATTTTTTCAATATCTTCTTCCTCAGCATTTTTTATCAAGGCTGATGTTCCGATTTGCCAGAATAGAAAATTCTTGGGTTAAAAATAATTTTACTCGCTGGTTTATTAAACAATATCAAGTCAATCTCTCAGAAGCTGAAATCGAAAATATCGAGGATTTTATTTCCTTTAATGATTTTTTTACTCGTGCAATTAAGCTAAGTTTGAGACCAATATCAGAATCGGATATTATCTCGCCCGTTGATGGTGTTGTCTCTCAGGCAGGTAAGATTAATGATTCACAAATTGTCCAAGCTAAAAGTCACCACTATAGTGTTACATCATTAATTGATGATATGCCGTCTAAAGAAATACAAAATGGAAGTTTTGCAACAATATATTTATCGCCTAAAGATTATCATCGCATTCATATGCCATGCGATGGTGCTTTGATTTCGATGAAATATATACCTGGTGACCTTTTTTCAGTTAACCAGAATACTGTAGATAATATTGATGGGGTTTTTGCTCGAAATGAACGTTTAGTTTGTTTATTCGAAACTGATTTTGGCGTTATGGTTTTTGTATTAGTTGGCGCTATTTTTGTAGGATCGATGCAAACTTCATGGGAGGGTTTAATCACCCCGCCTTATTCTAAAGCAGTTAAAAACTATGATTATAAGGATCGTCAGATTAAGTTATTAAAAGGTGATGAATTGGGCCGTTTTAACATGGGCTCTACAGTTATCATGTTGATGCCAGAGGATTCCCCTGAGCTTAATCTTGAGGTCGGACAGGCCCTTAAAATGGGCCAATCAGTTACAGGCTAACTACACAGTTTCTAACTTATCCATAGCCTCAATTTGCGCCTCAAACTCCATTAAACGCTTATAGACACTTGCGAGCTCAATAATAGTAGGCCATGCTTTAAAAAGGTATTGGAGAGAGCCTTCTACTCTTCCAAACGCCCTAATTATTTGCTGCATTACTCCTAATGTCATAACTCCAGCAACTATAGCAGGGGCTAAAATAACATAGGCAACTAATACATTTGCTTGAAGATAGGCAAGCCTTACAATATTAAAGTATAGGTAATACAAGTAATTCTTATAATTAATCTTTCGAACACCTTCAAAAAGTTCATCAATATCTTTTGGCCTAACGGTGCCATCATCTTCAGCAATAACAAGTATTTTTCGATAGGAGGCCTCTCTTTTTTGAAGGTCATACTCAATACCTACAAGACCTAAAAACCATGAGGCTGCAATCATAAGTATCGTTCCACCTACAGCCCAAATAAGGGCACCAGTTACTAGACCATATTCCCAGTCACCAAACCACATAATTGGAATACCGACTGCCAATCCCATTAATAATGGAAAGTACTCTATCAAAACCATGATAGATTCAATTAGAGCTGTTCCAAGACTTTCCATGATTCTAGAAAATCTAACAGTGTCTTCTTGAACACGCTGAGAGGCTCCTTCAATAGTTCGTGCTTTTTCGTAAACACTATGGTAGAACTCAACCATTGACGCTCTCCATCTAAATAAGAAGTGAGCAGTAAGGAATGAGGTTGCAAGGCCTAAAGCAATAGCTATTGCAGCAAGTTTTGCAAAGCTCCATAATCCACCAGTATATTCATCCATAGTAATCGCATTTGGAGCTCCAAGAGCTTTTTGAATCATGTCATAAAATTCACCAAACCATTCATTTATCATCACGTCAATTTGAACTGTTATCCATAATGAGCTGAGGATAATTGCAGAGCCAAGATAGGCCCAAAGAAACCATTTTTTTTCAGTAAAAAATTTAAACATTGATATTCCTTTTTGATTTGGAGGTAGTTATTTGTTGGTAACGATAATACCTAATTAACTTTGGTGATTCTAACAAGTTTTATACCTTGTTTGTTTACTTGAACAATCTCAACAATTAGTGAGTCTACTTTAAAAGAAACATTGTGTTGAGGAAAGCTTTGAAGTTGCTCAAGGATAAGACCATTAAGTGTTTTTGCATTGTCAAAAGGAAGGCTGACTTTAAGCTCTGCATTTAACTCGCGAATACTTATTCTAGGATCCACAAGGTAACTTCCATCAGATTGAATATTGATTTCATTTATACTTTCGCCTTGGGAGGAGGTGAACTGGCCAACTATTTCCTCCAAAATATCATCTAAAACAACCATGCCTTTAACCTCTCCATATTCATCAACAACAATACCAAGCCTACGTTTTTGCGTTTTAAAATGTTCAAGTTGTTGAGATAAAGGGGTGCCTTCAGGAATGAAGTAAGGCTCTCTTATTGCCTCTTTAATTTTAGCTATATTGATTTCATCTTTGGCATATATATTCACAACATCTCTCATATGAATAGTACCAATAATATTATTTTCAGAGCCATCAAAAATTAACAGGCGTGTGTGTTGAATTCTTTTCAGTTGCTCAAATAACTCCTCTTCATTATTAATGTCTGCACTTACAAGTTCGTGATGAGGAATCATAATGTCATCAACTTTAACTTTCTCAAGGTCAATAATATTAAGCAGCATATTTTGGTAATTCATAGATAATACTGATTTTGAATCAACAACAGCCATCCTGAGTTCTTCAGAGTTGAGAATATCTTTACTAATGTTCTTCAATCCAAGAAGATTTAGAATAGATTTTGATATAAAAGATATTAGATAAATTAGTGGCTTAAAAATTTTGATTAGAAGCTCAAGAAACCAAGAGACAGGTAAGGCAATTTTTTCTGGATTTTTTGCTGCAAATGTTTTTGGGGTGTTTTCAGCAAAAATTAAAATAACCAATGTTAGAACTAAAGATGCAATAATTACTGATCCCTCGCCCCAAATCTTCAGAGCAAGAAGCGTTGCTATACTGGCAGCAAGTATATTGACAAAGTTATTTCCTAGAAGGATTCCACCAATTAAATAATCAATGTTTTTAAGGAGTCTTTCTACTCTTTGTGCTTGAAGATTATTTTTTGAACTAAGAGTCTTGAGGCGATAACGATTCAATGCCATCATCGAAGTTTCAGAAGCAGAAAAGAAAGCCGAAGCTAGAATTAGTATAAACAGTAAAAAACTAAGCCAAAAAGTGGAAAGTGATTCCAATTAGTCACCCAAAATAGTCAATAAAAGTTTATTTTAACCTTAAATTAGTCAAAAGTCTCCGAACAACTTTTTCTGAGAGATTTATGAAAGGTTTTTGAAAGATGATATTCCAGGATATTTAGCATCATCACCAAGTTCTTCTTCAATTCGAAGGAGTCGGTTATATTTAGCTAATCTGTCAGATCTAGACAAAGACCCTGTTTTAATTTGACCACAATTTGTTGCAACTGAAAGGTCTGCGATTGAAGTGTCTTCTGTTTCGCCGCTTCTATGCGACATAACACATGTATAGCCGGCATCTAGAGCCATTTTCATTGCATCAAAGGTTTCAGTCAGAGTTCCAATCTGGTTAACTTTTATTAGAATAGAGTTTGCTATATTATTTTTAATACCTTTCGCAAGGATCTTACTATTTGTTACAAATAAATCATCACCAACAAGTTGAACAGAATTGGATAATTTTTGAGTAAGCATATCCCAGCCCTCCCAATCATTCTCATCCATACCATCTTCGATCGAAATAATTGGGTACTTCTCAACCCATGATGCAAGGTAATCCGTAAATTCAGAGTTAGTAAGTTTTAAATCTTCTGAGGTTAAATTATAAGTCCCATTATTATAGAATTCTGAGCTTGCTGCATCGATACCAATAAATATATCTCTTCCAGGGGTGTAACCTGCATTATTAATCGCTTCAATAATAACTTCTAATGCCTCTTCATTTGATTTTAGATCTGGAGCAAAACCTCCTTCATCACCAACTGCGGTATTTAATCCTTTTTGTTCAAGCACTGCTTTTAAATGGTGAAATACTTCAGTGCCATAGCGTAATGCTTCTTTAAAACTAGGAGCGCCAGCAGGAATTATCATAAATTCTTGAATATCAACACTATTATTAGCGTGCTCACCACCATTAATAATATTCATCATTGGAACAGGCATTTGGTAAGTCTCTGAAAAATTAAATGAACGAAATAGTGACTGGTTTTTATTTTGTGCATTTGCATGAGCACATGCTAAAGAAACAGCTAATATTGAGTTTGCGCCTAATCTAGATTTTGTATCAGTGCCATCCATATCAATCATTTTATGATCAATGGCTTTTTGATTTGATACGTCCATACCCTTAAGTGACTCGCTAATCTCAGTATTAATAAAATTAACAGCTTTTAAGACACCTTTTCCAAGGTAGCGACTTTTGTCACCATCCCTAAGCTCTAAAGCTTCTCTTTGGCCAGTAGAAGCCCCTGAGGGAACTATAGCTCTTCCAAGAATACCATTAGTTAAAATAACATCAGCTTCAACAGTAGGATTGCCTCTAGAATCAAGTACTTCACGTGCAATAATTTTTTTAATCATCTTTTAAAAAGGTTATTAAGTTGGAGAAAAAAGAAATTTTATACTTTAGCAATTAACATATTGTGACAAATTGTTTCAAGTTTACTCAAAGAATGACTTCATTTTACTAAAAAATGAATTTGACTCTGGGTGATGCTTTGCTTCACAAGAGTCTGAAAACTCTTTTAATAATTTTTTCTGTTTAGAGTTTAGATTAATGGGAGTTTCAATTTTCACCTGGCAAAGTAAATCACCTGATCCATTATGCCTCATAGCAGGCATGCCTTTACCTCGCAGTCTAAATAATTTCGAAGATTGCGTTCCTGCAGGGACTTTAATTTTGAGTTTCCCTTGTAATGTTGGAACTTCTATTGAGCCACCAAGCGCGGATGTTGCAAAATCAATAGGGACTTCACAATATAAGTCATTACCATCACGCTCAAAAATTGAATGCTCTTTGATATGAATTTGAACATAAAGATCACCATGCGGTCCACCGCGTAATCCAGCTTCACCTTCACCGCTCAATCTAATTCTATTTCCAGTATCTACGCCCGCAGGAATCTTAACTGAAAGAGTTTTTTGACTTCTTACAACGCCTTGTCCACGACATGTACCGCACGGAGATTCAATTTTTTCACCAGAGCCATTACACTGGTTACAAGGCCTTTGGACAGCAAAAAAACCTTGCTGCATTGTTGTTTGCCCTGTGCCGCGACAATTTACACAAGTTTTTACTGAAGTGCCAGGTTTGGCACCACTTCCAGAGCAAGGCTCACAGGTATCATTTTTAGGAACTCGAATTTTTACTGTGTCACTTTCTGCAGCTTGCTTTAAATCTATTTCTAGGTCATAACGAAGATCAGATCCTCTATTATCTGGCTTTGCGTTGCCTCCACCAAAAATATCTCCAAAAATATCACCAAAACCACCACCGGACCCACCAAACGGATTTCCACCACCAAAGCCATTACCACCTTGCTCAACTCCTGCGTGACCAAATTGATCATAAGCCGATCTTTTTTTGGGGTCAGAAATTACATCGTATGCTTTACGTACTTCTTTAAATTTTTTCTCAGAGTTTTCTTTATCATCAGCATTTCTATCTGGATGATATTTCATTGCAAGACGCTTGTAGGCTTTTTTAATTTTGGCTTCATCTGAGCCTTTATCAACGCCTAAAATTTCGTAATAATCTCTTTCTGCCATGTGTCCCTTATATTATTAAACCTCCCATGCACAGGACAAGGGAGGCTTTATTTTTATTTTTGCTTTCTATATTTCTTACTTTTCTTCATTAACCTCTTCAAAGTCAGCATCTACAACATCATCCTTTCCTTCAGAGTTTTCAGCTTCACCACCTTCTGCGGTAGCTTTTTCTTGAGCTTTTTGAGCCAAAACTTGTGCTTTGTCACTTAAATTTTGAACTTGAGTATCAATTGCTTCTTTATCATCACCTTTGATGCTTTCTTCAAGTTCACTAAGCGCCGTTTCAATTGCACTTTTTTCATCCTCAGAAATTTCATCTTTTAGCTCTTCTAGAGATTGTTTTGTTGAATGAACAAGAGAGTCAGCCATATTCCTTGATGTTACGAGTTCATGAAATTTCTGGTCTTCTTCAGCATGCGCTTCAGCATCTTTAATCATTTTATCAACCTCTTCATCAGAAAGGCCACTTGAAGATTTGATTGTTATAGACTGCTCTTTTCCAGTATTTTTGTCTTTGGCAGATACGTTCAAGATACCATCAGAGTCCAAATCAAGGGAAACTTCAATCTGAGGTTGGCCTTTAGGCGCATTTGGAATACCTTCAAGATTAAACTGACCGAGTGATTTATTTGCGCTCGCAACCTCTCTTTCACCCTGAAGAACATGAACCGTTACAGCCGATTGATTATCTGCAGCAGTTGAAAAAACTTGAGATTGGTTGGTTGGAATTGTTGTATTCTTCTCAATCAACTTAGTCATTACGCCGCCCATCGTTTCAATACCGAGTGACAGAGGCGTTACATCAAGAAGTAGGACATCTTTAACATCTCCACCTAAAACACCCGCTTGAATTGCCGCACCCATAGCAACAGCTTCATCAGGATTTAAATCTTTCTTGGGCTCTTTTCCAAAAAAATCTTTTACCATTGCTTGAACTTTAGGCATTCTAGTTTGTCCACCAACAAGGATAACTTCATCCACGTCACCACTTGATAGTCCAGCATCTTTAAGTGCTATTTTGCAGGGATCAATTGACCGCTTTAATAAATCAGCAACTAGAGATTCTAGCTTTGACCTTGTCATTTTGATATTAAGATGTTTTGGACCAGAAGCGTCCGCAGTTATGTATGGCAAGCTTACTTCAGTTTGCTCTGATGAAGATAGTTCAATTTTTGCTTTCTCTGCTGCTTCTTTAAGTCTTTGAAGCGCCATCGCATCTTTGGAAAGATCTAAACCCTGCTCTTTTTTAAACTCTTCTACTAAATAGTTAATTATTCTATGATCAAAATCTTCACCACCTAAAAATGTATCACCATTCGTTGAAAGAACTTCAAAGTGCTTTTCACCATCAATATCTTCCATCTCAATGATAGAGACATCAAATGTTCCACCACCTAAATCATAAACTGCAACTTTTTTATCGCCCGTAGATTTATCAACGCCATATGCCAATGCAGCAGCAGTAGGCTCATTTATAATTCTTTTAACAGTTAGTCCTGCGATTTTTCCAGCATCTTTTGTTGCCTGACGCTGAGAGTCATTAAAGTAGGCTGGGACAGTAATTACTGCTTCGGTAACTTCTGAACCTAAATAATCTTCAGCCGTTTGTTTCATTTTCTGAATTACACGAGCGGATATCTCTGGAGCTGCCATTTTTTTACCCTTGACTTCAACCCAGGCGTCACCATTTTTAGCTTTTATGATTTTATAAGGAACAAGATCAATGTCTTTTTGAACTGCTTCTTCATCAAAGCGTCGCCCAATTAATCTTTTGATAGCATAAAGCGTATTTTCTGGATTTGTAACAGCTTGTCTTTTAGCTGGTTGCCCTACTAAGATCTCATCTGAATCTTTAGGGTAAGCAATAATAGAGGGTGTTGTACGATTTCCTTCTGAGTTTTCAATTATCTTAGCAACACCACCATCCATCACAGAGACACATGAGTTTGTTGTTCCTAAATCAATTCCAATTATTTTTGACATTCCATATACTCCTTATATTTTTATATAAACCCTATTTAGGGGTTTAAAATATTATTTCAAGACATTAATGAAATTATTTTTGAAGTGTATTAATGAGTATTGTTTTGACTTGGGCTGGAACAAATGGGCTAATATCACCACCAAGAGATAGAATTTCACGAACCAAGGACGATGAAATATTAGCAAACTCTTCAGAGGGAGTCATAAATAAAGTTTCAATTTCAGAGTTAAGACGCTTATTCATTCCGCTAAGTTGAAACTCATATTCAAAATCTGATACAGCTCTAAGACCTCTAATAATTATTTGAGCATCATGATCTCTTGCAAAGTCAACTAGAAGAGAATTAAAACTTAATACTCTGGTGTTACTTAGAGATTTTATTGAGCTTTCAACTGCCCCAACCCTCTGATCAATTGATAAAAAGCTAGATTTATTAGCATTTTGAGTAATTGCAATAATTACTTCATCAAAAATTTTTGATGCACGCTTTATGAGATCAACGTGTCCATTAGTAATTGGATCAAAAGAGCCGGGATATATTGCAATTTTTTTCATATTACCTCCAAGCTTATCAGACAATAGTGCACATTGCCTGATTTTTTCTGTTTTCTGATTCTACAATCATATCCAAGATGATTTTCTAAGAGTTTAGGTGTTATTTCGAACTCAGACTCAATATAAATCTGGCTTTCATTATGTAAGTAATTTTTTTGAGATAACAGCTCAAGAGTTATCGGTATTAAATTTTGGTTAAATGGAGGGTCTAAAAAAACTAAATCGAAAGGACTATTGTTTTGTTTATCAAGAAAGATAATTGAATCACTATTATTCAGTTGATATTGAAAGGTATCAAGGAGCTTAAAATTAGATTCAAGACTTTTAAAAACTATTCTATTTTTTTCAATTAAGCAGACTTTTTTGGCTCCTCTAGATATCGCTTCAAGGCTAAGAGCGCCGCTTCCAGCAAAAGGATCAATAATGGTCTTATCAGCAATATTAAATTGAAGCCAATTAAAAAGGGTTTCCCTTGTTTTGCCAAGAGTAGGGCGAAGCCCTTCAGCATCAGGAAAGTTAAATTTCCTTCCTTTAAGATTTCCTGCAATTATTTTAAAAGTATTATCTTTGATAAGGCTAAACTAATTAAATGGTAAATTAAGTTTCTAGATATGATTTTAGTTTAAATATTTTTGATCTCCATCCTCTGTTAATAGGAGCCTCTTTATCACCTCTAATGAATTTAACAAGATTTTTTGAAGAGCAAATAAGTTCAGGAGCAATATCATATTCAATCGATATTTTTTTAATATACTCCTGGGCATGATTTTTTTTTAGCTTCTCATCTGCAGATAATGGTTTTTGAGATAGAAGAGGGGCTTGAAGTTTTTTTTCAGTTTGGTTAGCGTTTAGAAATTCTTCAAAAAGCTCTTGAGAGCTTGAAGTTAACTTATTTTTTCCTGTAGCATAATCTAATAAGCGCTCATCAGACATTATCCATTTACGAGGTTTATTTTCTTTCCTCGCAGTATCTTCTCGCCATATTACTAAATTTATTGCCTGTTTTTGTGACTTAGAATCTATTTTTGAAATCCCACTAGTTTTTTTAATAATTTGCTTAAAATTAGGCTCATAAAGACTTTGCTCTAACAGGAAGCCAACTTCTTCACTAAGCCACTGAAGTTTTTTACTTTCAATTAACTCAGTTTTAAGCATTTCATAATGAGGAAGTAAGTATTTCACATCATCAAGTGCATACTGTAATACATCTTCTGGAAGAGGTCTTGTTTTCCAGTCGAATCGTGTATGCTTTTTTTCTAAATAAACATTTTGTAATGTTTCTGTTAATGCTTGATATGATACTTGAAGAGGATAATTTAATAGTGAGGCCGCAATTTGAGTATCAAAAATTGTATGAGGTATTCTTTGAGAAAGGTAATAAAGAGCCTCAATATCTTGTCTAGCGGAATGAATAACCCAAATAGTTTTACTATCGTATAGTTTTTCAAAAAGAGGTTCTAAATTTTTAATTGCAAGAACATCTATACACTCTAAATAGTTACCAGCTGCAATTTGAATTAAGCAAAGTTCTGGGAAATATGAATCAATTCTTCTAAACTCAGTATCAATTGCAAGAAGAAAGTCATTTTGAATACTTTGCAGATATTTGTTAAGTTGTAGCTCGCTTGAAATCAAAGGAATTGTCTCAGATAGATTGTCGTATTTTATCAACAACTCATGCTAGTAATAATTCATTTATGAGATAATCAAAACACTTTAATATTTTATCAACAAAATTTATGTTGCTAAATCAAGCTTTTTCTATAAAAGAAGCTCCTCGTGCCTTGTTTTGGGTTGGTGTCTTTGTAATTTCATTTTCTGGAATGTTTTATCTTGGTTTAAATCCTGAGTTAATTGAAAAGTGGTACCTAGTTTTGGTTGGATTTAATATTCTAATGAGCTTGATTGCAATATATTATATTGTGCTTTCTATGAGAAAGTTAAAGCTAAATACCGAGCAAGGAGTAATCGGATCAAAATTTACGTGGTCTTTTATAAAAATTGTTCCAGTTTTGGTTTTACTTCCAGTTTTATCATTTTATTTGTTTTCTTTTGGATCAATCAGAGATAACCTTCAAATTGCTGAAATTCAATTTGATGAATTTAACTTAAAGGTGGGTGGTGAGGTTGATGAACTCTACAGGAATACTAATAATGTTGCTAGTAAGTATTATGAAGATAAAACTCGCAATATAGGAAAGCTTGTCAATTATTTTGATGCACCTAGAAAGCCTGCTGAGGAAATGCAATCCGTGCTGAATCTTCTAGTTAGTGATTTTTGGGCTTGTGAGCTTAAGCTATATGACTCTCAAATGAATCTTGCTGCAACAAGTAAAAGAGATGATTCTTTTTGTTTACTGGATGGCTATACGGCGTCAACTGATGAGTTCACTTTAATCGCTCATTATTCTTCAGATATTAATATTGAAAGTCTCGTTACTCGGATGACTCGTTTTCGTGCTGCTGCAAAAGATGCTGAGTTGACACTTAACTCTTCTATTATTAAAACTCGTTTTTTGATCGACTTTACCTCAACAATTTTATTATCAGTCTTAAGCGCTTTGCTTATTGTTTTTCGTATGATTGACCAATTGATGAGGCCAATGCAAAACTTGTCAGTTGCTACAAGAGAAATTTCTTCTGGAAACTATGACGTAGAAATTAAGCTAGATTCAAAAAATAAGGATATGCAAGATTTAATAGGACATTTTAATGAAATGAGCAGTAGAATAAAGCAATCTAGAGAGGGTCTTGATACACATAATCTTTATTTAGAAACAATTCTAAAGTACTCTTTTGGTGTTATTGCTCTTAACCAAGATAAGAAGATACAAATTATTAATCCAGTTATTGGCAAAATACTTCAAATTGCAGATGAGGTCAAATTTATTGGGCAGTCATATGATGATGTTGTTAAAAATTATGAGAATCTAAGCCCACTTTTTTCATTTATTCAAGGGGAGATTGAGAACGAGTCGTTAGAGTGGAGTAAAGAAATTGAATTAACACTTGATGACAGGAGTCGGCTTATTTATTGTCAAGGCGCAGTCTTGGAGGTGGAAGGCAAAACACTTGGTTACGTAATTATAATCAATGATATCTCCAAGCTAAATAGAGCACAAAAGAAGGCAGCATGGGGAGAGGTTGCTGTTCGTATGGCGCATGAAATTAAGAATCCACTTACCCCTATATTACTTTCTGCACAAAGGCTTAGGAATTTATTTTTAGAAAAGCTAGATAAGAAGGACTCTGCAATTATAAATAAAACAACTCAAACTATCATGGATCAGGTTGCATCTATGGATTCTATGGTTAGTGCTTTTGCGAATTATGCAAATACTCCTGAAATTCAAAAGACTCTTTCTTCACTAAATTCTCTAATAAATAAGTCAGCCGCACTATATGATAACCTCAGTGGCATAAGGGTTGACTTAGATTTGAGTGGAGATTTACCTAAACTTCAGCTTGATAAAGATGCTATTTCTAGAGTATTAATTAACTTAATTAAAAATGCAACCGAAGCGAGGAAAGAAAAAAATAAGCTGAACATTAAAATTAAGTCAAGAGTTTTGAAAAAAGATGGAATCGTCCGATTAACAATTATTGACGATGGCAATGGGTTTCCTGAAGATATTATTGATAAAGTATTTGAGCCTTATATTACAACAAAAGAAAAAAGTGGAGGGCTTGGTCTTGCCATAGTTCAAAATATTATAGAGCAGCATGATGGTCAAATATTTGCAAGCAATGTAAAACCCCATGGGGCTAGAATAACAATTGAATTCAGTATAATTAATGCCCTAAGGGAGATAAAATGACACAAGATTCTACATTTGGCAAAATATTGATTATCGATGATGAGAAACATAATACTGAAATTATTAAAGATATTCTTGAAGATGTAAGTTATACGACCATGCTAGCTAGAAGTGCTAATGAGGCAAAAGCAATAGTAGCTGCTAACACTTTTGATTTAATACTAATGGACGTTTGGATGCCTGGTCAAGATGGTATTTCACTTTTATCAGAATGGTATTCTGAGGGCTTATCAACTCCTGTTGTAATGATGTCAGGGCATGCTGAGCCAAGTGATATTGTTAAAGCGATGAAGCTTGGTGCTGTAGATTTTTTAAAAAAACCCCTTCATGATTTTTTACCAATATTGCGAAATATTATGACACGTAAAGAGCCAGAAAAATCAAATCAGCAAGTTAGTGGTATTGACTATTCTCTTAAGCTTAAAGAAGCTAGAAATATTTTTGAAAGTCAATATTTACTACATCATCTTTCAGATAATGATAATAATATTGCAGTTGTTGCAGAGATTGCGGGCCTAGAAAGAACAACGCTATATAGAAAACTTAAAGATTTAGGGATTGACAAGAAATGAAAATATTAATTCTAGGCGCTGGTCAAGTTGGGTCAACTCTTGCAAAGTACCTTTGTTCAGATGACGATAACGATATTACAATTGTTGATCAAAAAGAAGAAATGTTGACCCCATTGCAGAGGCATTTAGATATAAAAACTGTTATTGGCTATGGTGCATATCCAAGTGTGTTAGAAAAAGCTGGCATTAAATCTATGGACGTAGTTATTGCTGTAATGCGCTCTGATGAGCGAAATATGGTTGCTTGCAGGATGGCGCATACCTTATATAACGTAAAGAAAAAGATTGCTCGAATAAGGACTACTGAATATTTACTCAGACCGGAAATATTCTCTAATGATGCGTTACCAATAGACTTTTTAATTACCCCTGAGAATTTAATTACCGAATATATCCAGGGTATTGTTGAGCAGCCTGGGGCCTCTCAAGTATTTGATTTTGAAAATGGGCTGGTGCAACTTGTTGAAACGCGTGCTTTCATTGGAACGCCAATTGTCAATAGGCCTATTAAAGAGCTTCATGAGCATATGCCTGATGTCAAAATACGCATAGTAAGCCTTTATCGAAATGAAAAAGCTATCCCTGCCAAAAGTGATACTATTATAAGAGAGGGAGACCAAGTCTACTTCCTAGCTAAAAAAGATCATATTTCTAGAGCTTTAAAAGAGTTTAGGCGTGCTGAAAATACTTATCAAAAAATCTTCATTGCTGGAGGAGGAAGTATTGGTATTAATGTTGCTAGACTTCTTGAAGATACTCACAATATAAGGATTATTGAGCTAAGTGAAGATAGAGCTAAGTATTTAAGTGAGAAGCTTAATAATACCTTAGTACTGCAAGGTAACGCTTCTGATGAAGACCTGCTAAAGGAAGAAGGCATTGAAAATACAGATCTATTTTTAGCTTTAACGGACTCAGATGAAGTAAATGTTATTGTATCAATTTTAGCTAAGCGTCTGGGTGCTCATAAAACTATTGCACTAGTCAAGCGTGATGTTTATGCTGCTCTCGCTGAGCAAAGTGGAGATGTAGATATTATTGTTTCTCCTGACCAAATTACAGTAAGTGGAATCTTATCTCATCTTAGGAAAGGTGACTGTATGAAGGTTCATTCCTTGCAGCATGGAAAAGCTGAAGCGATAGAGATAGTGGTTCATGGCAATGAAAAAACATCTGAGGTAGTTGGAGTTCAAATTAAAGATTTACCTTTACCTGAAGATGTGGTTGTTGGAGCTATTGTAAGAAATGATGAATTATTAATGGGCTCAAAAAAACTAGTTATAGAAGAGGGAGACCACGTTTTAATGGTATTAATGGATGTTGGTAAAATTCATGAAGTTGAGACTTTATTCCTTGAGAATGATTAGTTATTGCTTTCAATCAAATACTAAAAAGGTATGGACTAAATGCAGTTAAGTATTGTTGCAAAAACTTTAGGCCTTCTTTTAATGGTTTTCAGTTTTGCCCAGGTACCTCCAATATTAGTAGACTTGATATACTCTGAAGGTGAGTATCTAACTTTTGTATTTTCATTTATCCTTACTGTATTTGGAGGTCTTGTATTATGGTGGCCATTTAGAGCAATAAAGAAAAGCTTTCGACTTAGAGAAGGCGTTTTAATAGTCGTTAGTTTTTGGATTGTTTTGTCTCTTTTTGGAACGCTTCCTTTTCTAATTAGTGAATCGATTAGTAATCTTTCATTTTCAAATGCATTTTTTGAGTCAATGTCTGGCTTAACAACAACGGGCGCTACTGTTTTAAGCCAACTTGATGAATTGCCAAAAAGTATTCTTTTTTATAGGCAGCAACTTCAGTGGCTTGGAGGCATGGGAATTATTGTTCTTGCTGTTGCAGTCCTGCCTCTGTTAGGTGTTGGAGGAATGGAGCTTTATCATGCAGAGTCTAGTGGTATTGCGAAAGATAGGCTCACGCCAAAGTTGCGAAATACTGCGATAGCTCTTTGGAAAATTTACCTTTCGTTGACTGTTTTATGCGCACTTGCTTATTTCTTTTCAGGAATGTCTATTTTTGATGCGATTAGTCACAGTTTTTCTACGGTTGCAATTGGAGGTTTTTCAACCCATGACAGCTCTATTGGTTATTTCAACTCGATACCAATAGAAATGATTGCTATGTTTTTTATGTTTTTAGCAGGTATTAATTTTTCATTACACTTTGTAGCGTGGAATAACCGCTCACTTATTGACTATATTAAAGATTCTGAATTTAAAACTTACGCAATGGTTTTATTTTCTGCATCCACTATTGTAATAATTGCACTTTCTCTAAATAGTGAATATGGCTCAACTTCAGAAACAATAAGGCATAGCTTATTTCAAACTATTTCAATAGCTACCACAACTGGCTTTACTTCACAAAATTATAGCAACTGGCCAGCAGCAATACCCGTTTTCCTAATAATGGTTAGTTTTATTGGCGCGTGTGTTGGATCTACTGGAGGCGGAATTAAAGTGGTTCGGGTGCTTGTCATGTTTAGATTAGGAATGAAAGAAATACATAAGTTTATCCGCCCTAATGCTCAGGTTAGTATTAAGTTAAATAAGGCAAGTATCAATGAAAAAGCCCTAGTTTCAGTACTTGGCTTCTTTTCACTCTACGCTATTTCTTTTATTTTTATTATGATGTTGTTAATGTTTGCGGGTTTAGATCAGGTAACTGCCTATTCTGCAACAGCAGCAACGATGAATAATCTTGGACCAGGCCTTGGAGAAGTGGCACAAAACTATGGATCTGTGGGCGAAACAGCTAAGTGGATTTTGAGTTTTTCAATGCTGATTGGCCGGCTTGAGGTTTTGACCATTATTGCCATTTTCCATAGAGCTTTTTGGAGGCATTAGCAAGTTTATCAGCCCCACCAGGATGGCAGGGCCGATAGAGTATCTTTCTACAATAACGGCGCAATAACTAAACTTACAATCGCCATTACATTGATAAGAATGTTCATCGCTGGACCAGAGGTATCCTTAAACGGGTCGCCAACAGTATCACCTACAACAGTAGCTGCGTGAGTGTCAGTGCCTTTGCCGCCTAAGTTTCCTTTTTCAACATACTTCTTAGCGTTATCCCAAGCGCCGCCCGCATTAGCCATCATTAGAGCCATTAAAACACAACCAAGAAGTGCGCCACCAAGCATTCCGCCAAGTGCCTCAGGACCAATAAGGAATCCCACTATAACTGGGGCTGCTACTGCAATGACTCCTGGAAGAATCATTTTCTTAAGTGCTGCGGTTGTAGCAATATCAACGCATTTAGCAGTATCTGGCTCAGCCTTACCTTCTAGAAGTCCTTTTATCTCTTTAAACTGCCTTCTTACTTCTTCAATCATTTCAAAAGCAGCATCACCAACAGCAGTCATCGTAAGAGAGGCAATTAAGAATGGAATCGTACCACCAATAAATAAGCCAATTAAAACGTCTGCACTGTTTAACTCGAGTATGAAGTTCATTCCCATTGCTGCGTAATTAGCACTAACGGTCTCAGTATAGGCAGTAATAATCGCAAGAGCAGCAAGAGCAGCAGCGCCGATTGCAAATCCCTTACCAATAGCTGCAGTTGTATTGCCAAGCTCATCAAGAGAGTCTGTAATCTTACGAGTATCCTCTCCGAGTCCAGCCATTTCTGCAATGCCTCCTGCATTATCTGCAATTGGTCCATAAGCATCAATTGCCATAGTCATACCGACCGTTGCAAGCATTCCTATTGCAGCAATACCAACACCATACAAGCCAACAAAAAGATTAGAGACATAAATAATTAAGCAAATCATCAATACTGGAATTACAACAGATTGCATTCCAATTGCTAAGCCTTTAATCATTACTGTTGCAGCGCCTGTTTTTCCAGATTCCGCAATATCTCTAATCGGCTTTCCAGCAGTATAGTATTCAGTAACAAGACCAATAATGATTCCACCAAAGCTTCCCATCAGGACAGCTACCCAAATAGAATTTGAGACATCTAAAAAATCGATTAGAAAATAAGATGTAATAATAAATAATAAAGCAGAGCCAATTGTTCCCATTCTCAAAGCAGATTCAGGTGATTTATTTGAAGATAATTTAACAAATAAAATTCCAAGAATTGAGCAAATTAAGCCAAGTGATGCAAGTGCTAAGGGAAGAGACATTAACTCAGCTCGGTTTCCACCAAGTGAAGTAAGACCATCAATAGCAAGAGTAGAGGCAATTGCTATTGTTGCAATCATTGAGCCACAATATGACTCAAAGATATCTGAGCCCATACCAGCTATATCACCTACATTATCACCAACATTATCCGCAATAACTGCAGGGTTGCGAGGATCGTCTTCTGGGATCCTGCTTCTAATTTACCAACTAAGTCAGCTCCAACATCAGCACTCTTGGTAAAGATACCGCCGCCAACTCGAGAGAATAGTGCAACAACTGACGCGCCCATTGCAAAACCATGGAGAGCTTCTGAATGCTCTGCACCAAAGAAGTAGTAAAGTCCGCCTAATCCTAATAAACCAAGAGCTGCAACCGATAAACCCATTACTGAGCCACCAAAGAATGCAACAGTTAGGGCAGCAGAGCTTCCACTATCATGAGCCGCTTGAGCTGTTCTTACATTAGCAATAGTTGCTGTGTTCATACCTATATAACCAGCTGTGGCAGAAGTAACAGCTCCGACAAAGAAACATAAGGCACTTAAAGGGCCAAGGAATATATAAAGTAATACTAATAGGGCTAAAGCAAACATACTTAGCATTTGATATTCACGCTTCATGAAAACAATCGCGCCAATATGAATTTGTTCACCAATTTTTTTAACGTCACCACTTCCGCCATCTTGTTTACTTATCCATTGATATATAAATACAACAATAAGTAAACCCAGAACACCAAGTGCAGGCGCTATTAAATTTTGATCAAAATCCATTTCCTCTCCTTAAAATAAAATGAAGCGGCAATGATATCCTAAAGTGTTTAAAAATTGGAAAAAAAATACCAGTTTTGAATTGAAATGAACTAAATTAGCTATAAATTTATCTTATAAAATTAAATTTATAAATTTCTGTTGTTTTGGATTCAAAATGTTTGTAATTCGATTTGCACTTCTATCCTCTTTTTTTTATGCACTTAATGTAAGTATGGTGCCGTTAATTTATACTTTTGAGATTAGCGCTTTTTTATTTTTATTTGTTCGCTTTGGCACAACTTTTTTTACTTCACTGCTTGTTACCAAAAGTCTTTTCTCTTTTAACGAAATTAAACATCAAAAACTGGGTATTTGGATTCTTATTCTTTCTGTTTTATTCGGAGTGCAGTCCTGGCTTTATGTTGAAGCAGTAAAATATATGTCGGTAGGGCTTGCTAGTGTTGTGCTTTTTACTTATCCCTTAATTACTTATTTAATAGTTTCACTGAGAAAGCGAAGATCTCTCGATTTAATAACAATACTTATGTTTATACTTGCAACTCTAGGAATTGCTGCGCTCTCTCAGAGCTCAGAAGGCTTTTACACAATGGTAATTGGGATAGTTTTAGCCTTACTTTCAGCAATGACCTATTCTTTAATTTTAATTACAACGCCAAAAGTGAGTGGCTTAAAAAACTGGGAAATTGTTAAATACACTACTCTTATTCCAGCGCTTACCTTCTTATACTTATTTATAAATGAAACTGGTTTTTATTGGCCGCAAAATGAAGGAATAATTCTGTCTCTCATTTCGGGAACTTTTTTTGCTACAGGAATGATGTTTTATCACATGTCTGTTCGTAAATATGGCCCTATAAGAACCGCTAATATTGGCTATACAGAACCTCTATTGGTGTTAGTTTTTGGTTTTATGGCATATTCAGATGCAATAACTACTACTCAGGGAATAGGGGTAATCATGGTAGCAATTGCTTCAATTACAATTGAGAGGAGGCAATTGAAGCAAGATAAAAGACTTAAGATGTAAACTATCCTTTAGAGACCAATAGCTCATTTATCTTTAACTGAGAAACAAAGCTAGTCAATTGGAATAGATAAATTTTCTTTAACTTTATTCATAACCACCATTGAACTAAAGCGTTTGATATTTGGATTTTCTAAAAAATATTTTTTTGTAAAATCTTCATAATCCCCCATTTCTTTAAAGGTGGCCATTAAAACATAATCATAATCACCAGTAACGTAGTAACACTGCATAACTTCTGGGGCATCAAACATTGTTTTTTTAAATTGAATATCAGGCGCTGTGCCCTCTATATCACTCAGTATCTGAACTATAATGGTAATTTTTCTATCCAGTTGATTACGATCTAAAACTGATATATCTCTTTCTATAATGCCAGTTTTACGCATTGAATTTAATCTTCTTTGACAGGCCGAGGATGATAATCCCACTTCTTTCGCTAACTGCTGAGAAGTAATCTTATTATTTTCTTGGACAATTTTTAGAATTTTGTAATCAAAACTATCTAATTTATTCATAATGCGATGTTATCACATAATTTATTTAAAAAAATCAAAATAATGCGTAAGTTATGCAAATTTTAGCAAATCTAAATCTTTCTAATCTTAATGATAGTGTTAAACTCTCCCTTCATAAATAAAAAAGGAGAACTTTATGAAAAAAATCATTTCGATTTTTACATGTTTTTTTCTTGTTTTGGGTTTAGCACAAACATCTTCTGCTGAATCTGATACATTAAAAAGACTTAAGAAACAAGGATATGCAACAGTTGCTGTTGCAAATGAACCACCTTACAGTGATATTAAATCTGATGGCTATGTTACTGGTGCTGCACCAGATGTTGCGCGTGCTGTTCTTGCCGTTCTAGGTGTTCCAGAGTTAAAAGCTGAGGTTATTATGTATGGCGCTATGATTCCTGCTCTACAAGCAAGAAGAGTAGATATGGCAACTTCTGGTCTTTACATTAAGCCTGGCAGATGTGAGTCTATCATTTATTCTGAGCCTGATTTATGTGGTGCTGAAGCTTTTGCTGTTCCAGCTGGAAACCCAAACAACCTATTAACTTATGAAGACATTGCTGCTAACCCAGCTTTAAAAATGACTACATGTGCTGGTTGTGCTGAAGAAAAATATGCTTTAGAGCGCGGTGTAAGTGCTGATCAGATTGTTTATTTTGATGCGCCTCCAAGTGGTATTAAGATGCTACAACAAGGTAGAGTTGACGTTTTTGCTCTATCAGGTTTAGGTACAGCAGATCTACTTAATAAAACTAATGATCCAAACCTTGAGTTAATAATGCCTGTTACAGGTGTTCCAATGGGTTGTGCTGGTGCAGCATTTAACAAGGATGATTTAGAGTTCAGGTCTGAATACAATATGGCTTTAGCTATGTTAAAGGCTACTGGAGAGTTTGAGGCAATTATTGCGCCTTATGGTTTCTCTGCAGCTGCAACTGCTTCGAAGTCTTATTTGACTCAATGTCCTGATGGAATGTAAATTTATTCTTTAACCTTATTCTGCCCTGTAAATATTAGCGGCAGTGTTTGTTTTTAGAGTTTATTTAGTAACCTAATCTGCCCTGTCGTTTTTTACAGGGCAGTTTTTTTTAGAGTTTTTTATGAATGAAGTTTTAGAGTTTTACCCACTACTTATTAAAGGAACTATCACAACGATACAGTTGACTGTAATGGGCGCAATCTTAGCACTCATTGTTTCGTTTATTGTTGGAATTGCACGAATATCTTCATTTGCCTCAGTAAGAGTAATAGCAATTGTTTATTTAGAATTTTTTCGTGGCAGTTCAGCTCTTGTTCAAATGTTTTTTATTTATTTTGTTTTACCAATGTGGGGCATTTATTTTGATGCCATAACTGCCGGTGTCATTGCTTGTGGCCTGAATGTTGGCGCCTATGGATCAGAAGCTGTAAGAGGAGCTATACTTGCTGTTAGCAAGGAGCAACATGAGGCATCAAAAGCTTTAAACTACTCAAGTTACGAGAAATATAGATACGTTATTATTCCTCAAGCAATTCCAATTATGATTCCTACATTTGGGAATCTACTTATTGAGCTGATGAAATTAACAGCAGTATGCTCTCTTATTACTATTTCAGATCTTACTTTCATGGCCCAAATAATTAGGGTTCAGACTGCTTTAACATTAGAGCCATTCCTATTAATTCTCATTATTTATTTTATTATTGCTACAGTCTTAGTTCAGATAGTAGACATGATTGCTAAGAAGTTTTCTAAAGGTAGAAATATTATGACTGCAGGAGATAAGTAGTCATGGAATGGAATTGGGATCATGCATATGCTGTCTTACCTCAGCTTCTTAAAGGCTTAGTCATTACAATTGAAGCTACGATTGTTGCATCCTTAATTGCTTATATTTTAGGATTAGCGATAGCTATTTTCAAGATGTCTAAAAGCAAGTTTGTGCGTGTTTCCTTATATTGGATGACGGAGTTTGTTAGAAGAACACCAATCCTAGTGCAGTTATATGTTGTATTTTATGTCCTTCCTGATTTTGGAATTTTCCTAGAAGCCTTTACATGCGGGGTAATTGTATTAGGTATTCACTTTAGTACATATACGTCTGAAGTTTTTAGGGCCGGCATTGATAATGTTTCTAAAGGGCAGTGGGAAGCTGCAAAGTCTCTAAACTATAATCCATATCAAGCTTGGAAGCATGTTATTTTGCCTCAAGCTATCCCCCCTATGATTCCGCCACTTGCAAACTATTTGATCACAATGTTTAAGGAGACGCCATTGTTGGCATTTATTACAGTAGTTGAATTATTTAGAGCAGCGGATCAATATAGTAATAGTTATTACACTTATCTTGAACCTATGACCCTTGTTGGGGTGTTCTTTTTAATCGTATCTATTCCCTCAGCAATGCTAGCAATGAAATTAGAAAAGAAATTTAAGCCAATAAAGGTGACTCGATGAATTTCGTAAGTTCGCACTGGGGAACTTATAATTTTTCAGTAGATAAGAATAAAAAAATACAATTAGATAATTGGGGGTTAGATTCTTCTCCAACAGAATTTGGTTTAGGTCTGGCTGATGCTGCTATCGATAATCTAAGAATCACTCAGCCTCATGTAAGAAAAGGATGGCTTGATAATATAGGTAAAAGTGATGGCAAAAGAGGTCAAGATGAGTTTATACCTGTTAGTTGGGATGAGGCATTTGAGCTTGCATCTAAAGAGCTATTAAAAACTAAAAATGTCTATGGTAATTCAGCTATTTATGCTGGGTCGTATGGATGGGCAAGTGCTGGAAGATTTCACCATGCTAAAAGCCAAGTTAATCGTTTCTTTAATTTATTTGGAGGTTTTAGCTCATCATTTCAAAGTTACTCATACGCTGCAGCGCAGACCCTCCTTCCTCATATAATTGGTTTAGACTTATATACAACACTTGAGGAGCATACGACCTGGAATGCTTTATCTGAGGAGTGTGAGTTAATATTAATGTTTGGCGGAATGCCATTAAAAAACTCTAAAGTTTCAGCTGGAGGCGTAGGAAAGCACGTTACCAAGTTAGGCATAAAAAAGTGTTTTGATAAAGGGGTTGAATTTATTAATATTAGCCCTCTTATAGATGACGCACCTAAATTTTTAAAAGCACAGCAAGTTCCTATTCGGCCAAATACTGATACCGCTTTAATGTTGGCACTAGCACATATTTTGATTAAAAATCAATCTTATGATAAGGATTTCATAGATAAATATACTGTGGGATTCGATAGTTTTTCTGACTACGTACTAGGCAAAAAAAATAATCAAGAATGCAGCCCTGAATGGGCATCAAAAATTACAAATATTCCTGTCAAAACAATCTACGAGCTAGCAAATAAAATAATAACAAAAAAAACCATGATTTCTTTATCTTGGAGCCTACAAAGAGCATCGAGAGGGGAGCAGCCTTTGTGGATGGGAATTACTCTTGCGGCAATGCTAGGCCAAATTGGAACTGCTAGTGGTGGCTTTGGATTTGGATACTCTAGTGTAAATAGTACAGGTGATTCATTTGATAAAATTCCTTGGCAAAGTCTACCTCAAGGTAAAAATAAGATTAAAGATTTTATTCCAGTTGCAAGAGTAACCGATATGCTGGAAAACCCAGGAGGGGAGTTTGATTATGATGGAAAGAAATTAACATACCCAGATATAAAATTAATTTATTGGGCGGGAGGAAATCCCTTTCATCATCATCAAGACTTAAATCGACTGACTAAAGCTTGGCAAAAACCCAATACAATTATTGTTAATGAAATTTGGTGGAATTCTCAGGCTCGTCATGCTGATATTATTTTCCCAGCTAACACCGCTTTAGAGAGAAATGATTTAATGTTGAATCCAAGAGACCCAACAGTTGTAGCGAATAAAAAAGCCATGAAAAGCTATAAAAATTCAAAAACTGATTTTGAAATATTTTCAGGGTTATCAAAAAAACTGGGCTTTCTAGAATCATTTACTGAAGATAGGAGTGAATTGGATTGGATAAAATTTATATGGAATAACAGCTCAAAAACGAATCAAAAAAATATAAGTTTTCCAAGTTTTGAAGAATTCTGGGAAAAAGGGTATTTTGAACTTCCAGCCCCAAAGATTGAAAAAATTATGTTTAATGATTTTAGAAAAGATCCAATTAATTTTCCTCTAAAGACCCCTTCAGGAAAAATAGAAATATCTTCTGAAACTATATCTAACTTTCAATTAAGTGATTGCTTCTCTCACCCTTACTGGTTTGAGCCATATGAGTGGTTAGGAAACATAGATGAATATCCATTACATTTAATTTCAAATCAGCCAACGCATAGACTCCACAGTCAGCTTGATAATGCTGCTAATAGTCAAAATAGTAAAATAAAAGGCAAGGAGCCAGTGATGATTAATCCATCAGACGCTCTAGAAAGAGATATTCAGGATGGTGATATTGTGATGTTATTTAATAAAAGAGGAAGGGTATTGGCTGGCGCAAATATTTCTGATAGTGTTATGCCTGGAGTTGTTGTACTGTCAACTGGCGCCTGGTTTGATCCAGACTATGCTTTAAATTTAGAGAGACATGGCAACCCTAATGTTCTCACAAAAGATGTTGGAACTTCGTCTTTAAGTCAAGGACCAACTTGCCATACAACATTAGTACAAGTGAAAAAAGCAAAGAGAGAGGAAATTGTGGATGTGAATATTTTTAAAACTCCAGAAACCCTTAATTGATAAAAATACTTAAACAAAATTAATAACTAACTAAAAATTTAATACTATGAATAATATTATACAGTTTGAAAATGTTTCAAAATCTTTTGGAGATTTAAAGGTTTTAGATAAGTTAAATTTGGAAGTGAAAGATGGTGAAAAATTAGCTTTGATAGGGCCAAGTGGTTCTGGAAAGACAACAATCTTACGAATTTTGATGACACTAGAAACTATTGATGATGGTTTTGTTTCAGTTAATGGTGAATATTTATGGCATGAAAAAAATAATGGAAAAATTATCCCGGCCTCTGAAAATCATCTTCACAAAATGCGTGATCATATTGGGATGGTCTTTCAGCAATTCAATTTATTTCCTCATCTAACTGCTATTGAAAATGTTGAACAGCCCCAGATCTTAATAAAGAAAAGATCAAAGCCTGAGGCGAAAGATAAGGCTGAAGAATTATTTAATTTAATTGGGCTAAACGATAAAAAAGATCATTATCCTCATGAATTATCAGGTGGCCAGCAGCAACGCGTAGCAATAGCTAGAGCTTTAGCTATGGAGCCAAAAATTATGTTGTTCGATGAAGTTACCTCAGCTCTAGATCCAGAGCTTGTTGATGAGGTATTAACTGTTCTTCGTAAGTTAGCATCTGATACGGATACTACGATGTTAACGGTTACTCATGAAATGAACTTTGCAAGAGAATTTGCAGATAGAGTTTTATTTTTTGATGCAGGTCAAATAGTGGAGTCTGGAAAGCCTGAGAATATTTTTGCAAATCCAGAAAAGAGACGAACTAAAGAATTTCTTAAAAAATTTATTAACAACGTCAATTAATACTAAACCTACCAAATATTTTTACGATTATGATTAAACAATACAAACACTTAGTTCATTCAACAAAACATTTTGAGAATTTAAACATTCAAGCTGACTTTGAATACAAGCATCAGCATATATTGAGTTTAGAGGCATTTGAACGAGCAAATAAAGAAATCACTACGTGGGATAATTATAAGCCAACACCACTCCATTTTTTCTCTGATATGGCCAAAGATGCCGGCGTTTCATCAATTGCATACAAAGATGAAAACTTTCGTTTCTCTCTCAAAAGCTTTAAAGCCCTTGGAGGTGCGTATGCAGTAGCCAATCTTTTAATTAAGAAACTAAAGGATATTGGAATTACAGCTAGCTCAAAGGATCTTATTGCTGGTACATATAAACATGAAACTTCAAAAATTACTGTCTGCTGCGCAACTGATGGAAATCACGGCAGGTCAGTTGCTTGGGGATCTCTTCATTTTGGGTGTAACTGTGAAATTTATATTCATCGAAATGTCAGTGCTGGGCGAGAAGAGGCAATTGCTAAATATGGAGCACAAGTTAATAGAATTAAAGGGAACTACGATGATTCAGTTCGTTTAGCTGCTGAAGTAGCGGATAAAAATGATTATACGGTTGTGTCTGACACCTCCTATGAAGGTTATACGGATATTCCAAAAGATGTAATGCAGGGATACACTGTAATGGTGGACGAGTCTCTCAAGCAGTTGGATGAAATGCCAACACATGTTTTTTTACAAGGAGGCGTTGGAGGTTTCCCAGCAGCTGTTGTTTCCTTCATAGTTGAGAGCCTCGAGTTTCCTCCTATTTTCGTGATGGTAGAGCCGACAAATGCTGATTGCTTATTTCAGAGTGCGGTTAATGAAAAGCCAACTGTTATCCACGGTGATCTAGATACCATAATGGCCGGTCTTGCTTGCGGAGAAGTATCTTTATTAGCATGGTCTATACTTGAGAGTTATGTGCCCCACTTTATGTCAATAACGGATGAATCAATCCCTAAAGTGATGCAACTTCTTGCCAATCGAGACAAACCTATTGTTGCTGGAGAGTCTGCTGTTACTGGACTGGCAGGATTCCTCATAGCATGCAATGATAGTGACCTTAAAGAAAAACTGTCAATTAATGAGAGTTCAAAGATTTTATTTTTTGGGACAGAGGGCGACACCGACGAAACGATGTACGAAGAATTAGTGGGCAGGTCTTCATCCGAAGTTTTAAGCGGCCTTTAATTTGACAGGAGATAAAGAAATGATTATTCCAACTAGAGGCTTTGAAGTTTCTGAATATGAAAATAGGCTCAATAAAATTCAAAAACTTATGTTTGAGTCTAAGATGGATGTTATCTTATTGACTACTC
This sequence comes from Candidatus Pseudothioglobus sp. Uisw_041, assembly GCF_048087625.1. Classification (NCBI taxonomy): domain Bacteria; kingdom Pseudomonadati; phylum Pseudomonadota; class Gammaproteobacteria; family Pseudothioglobaceae (SeqCode); genus Pseudothioglobus (SeqCode); species Candidatus Pseudothioglobus sp. Uisw_041. The sequence continues at coordinate 525,240 of NZ_CP159805.1, forward strand.
AGGTTGATATTGAGTATTACACAGGCTTTAAAACTCAATTCTTTCAAAGCCCAACAAGGCCTTGGTATGTTCTGATTCCAGCCAGTGGCAAACCTCAAGCAATTATTCCTACGATCGGTGAGTCTGGAATGAGAGAAACATGGGTTGATGATATAAAGACGTGGACTTCTCCCAACCCAAAAGACGATGGAATTAGTATTCTCTTGTCTTCAATAAACTCCTTAACGAAGACTCATAAATGTCTTGGTGTTCCTAAAACCCTCGAAAGCACTCTAAGGATGCCACTGGGTGATTACGAATATTTAATAAACGCTTTAAATGGTATTGAGATTAAAGATGCAAACAAAATTCTCAGAAAAGTAAGGTTTGTAAAATCAGTAGCAGAAATTGCAAAGATTAAACATATCTGTCAGTTAACTTCACAAGGCTTTATAGATTTAGAAGGGTTTCTTAAGGCTGGTGAAAGCGAGCGTGAAAATTGCAAGAGATTCAAGCAGCACCTTCTATCTTTGGGGGCAGATGACACTCCTTATATTGTTTCAGGTTCTGGACAAGAAGGATATGGCTCAATTATTATGGGGCCAACAGAAAAAATCATTGAAGAGGGCGATCTTTTTATAATAGATACTGGCTCAGTTTTTGACAGCTATTTCTGTGACTTTGATAGAAATTATGCATTTGGACACATAGGAGATGAAGCTAAAAAAGCTTATAGAGTTGCCTATGATGCTACTGAGGCAGGATTTAATGCTGCTCAAGTCGGAAACACAACCTCAGATATTTTTAATGCAATGAATGATATCCTCCAAAAAGGTGGAGCTTTAGGCAACACAGTTGGCAGGCTTGGGCATGGGCTTGGAATGCAGTTAACTGAGTGGCCATCAAATACTTCAACGGACAATACTGTTCTTGAGCCGGGTGTTGTTTTGACTTTAGAGCCAGGAATGGCGTTTCTTCCAGGTAAAGAAATGGTTCACGAAGAAAATATTGTCATTACTGAAAACGGACCTGAGTGGCTCAGTATAAGAGCTGCGGATGAATTACCAATCATTCAGTAGATTTAAATTTTTGCTTCATAAGCTTACATAAAGAGAATTACTCTTATATAATAATGAGAATCATTATTATTTGTATTTAAACAATGCTCAGTGTAAGTAATTTATCAGTCTCATTTGATGACAATCATGTTCTAGATGGCTTTAATTTAGATCTCCAAAGTGGCGATATATTTGCACTTCTAGGCGATAGTGGAAGCGGAAAAAGTTCTGCCCTTAGGTTCATAGCTGGACTTGAAAGCGCTAGTAACGGACGAGTCGCTTTAGATGGTAATAACTTAAGTTTAGATGGAAATCATTCTGTCAAACCAGAACTAAGAGAAATCGGAATGGTTTTTCAGGATTATGCTCTATTTCCTCATATGACAGTCTTTCAAAATATTAGTTTTGGAATTGACTATCTTTCTAAAAAGGAAAAAATCGAAAGAGTTCAAACCCTTTTAGAGTTAATTAGCCTTCAAGGAATCGAAAAAAAATACCCTCACCAACTCTCAGGTGGAGAACAACAACGTGTTTCTCTTGCAAGATCACTTGCAACCTCTCCAAAACTATTACTACTTGATGAGCCTTTCTCTAGTTTAGATAAATCTCATCGTGATCAATTAGTCCAAGAAGTTAGGGTTATTTTAAAAAATGCTGGGGTCACATCTATCCTTGTGACACATGATGAAAACGAAGCAGAAGCCTTTGCAGATAGGGTTGGAGTTATTCATAAAAAGAAGTTGCTTATTAAATGAAAATAGGTATCATATGCAAATGATATTGATTATCATTTGCAATAAGAAATACTTTAACTTTAACTTTTTTTAAGGAATAAGCAATGTTTATAAAGCGATTTACCGCCAAAGCGGTTCCACTAACTGTCGTTCTTACGTCGGCAATTTTGATTTCATCAGCATCATTTGCTAGATCAACTGTCTATGCTGATTTTCCAATTACACTTAAAGACTACTCGGGAAGTGCAACAACCTCTACATCATATAAAGGGCAAATGGCGAGACATGCTCTTGAAAGCTCTCTTAAGAAATTAATTTCTAAGGGAGATATGTCTGCAATGCAAAGTTATTATTCTGGTGGAAGCGCAGATCGAGTGATTATTGCTCCAGCAACAAAAGGTGATTTTGTTATTATGCAGTCTACCATTGGTGAACTCTCTAGTAAAAATCTTAGTGGAAAAACATATAAAGGTTTGATTCCAGGCTGGCCTGGTAATATGACTGGCCCTGAAGTAGTTGCTTTTATGTTTGAGAAAGCTGCTGATGCTGAGGGTGGTTATGACGCTGCACATGCCTATGACTATACTCAATTAGTATCTAAATTTTTAATGGGTGCTGTTATGTATAACCAAGCAGTTGATAACTATCTTGATGAAAAGCTTGAGGCAGATACTAAGCCTAATAATAAGCCATACAAAGATGGTGCTGCCTATACGGGTAAAGAGCATGTTTGGGATGAGGCATTTGGTTATTTTGGCGCTCCATCGCACACACTAACTCTTTCAGCTCAAGATGTTTACAATATTGCTAAACAAAAAGATGTATCTGCTGCTGACTATAACTATGACGGTAAAGTAGACTTGTATAAAGAAATGGCTTTTGGTCATGCCTATTATGCATCTTCATTTGATAAGGGTGGAAAAACAACTTACCTTCATGACATTGTCGGCGCATACATGGATGGAAGAGACATGCTAGTGGCAGCAGATGCTAATGCTCTTAGTGATTCTCAACGTGATCAACTTAAAGCTTACGCTAAAATAATTAAGACTAACTGGGAAAAAGTAATAGCTGAGGCAGTATTCAAGTACGCAGGTGAGACTTATGAGGACATGATTAAAATTGAGGCAATCCTTGAATCTAATGGAGATGTTGCTAAAGCATGGCGTAACTATGCGAAGCATTGGGGCGAGCTAAAAGGTTTTGCGTTAGCACTTCAAGTTGGCGGAAAAGACATGGGCGCAGTATCTGTTAGGCTAAACCGTTTAATTGGCCACAGCCCACTACTTTTAGGTAACACCCAAGTTACTGGAGTTGATTCAAATGGAGAATATATCCAGAGTAATTCTGAGTCATGGGGTGGCTATATGGCGCACATGTTGAAAGTTCAAAACCTAATGGTTGATGAGTTTGCAGTTGTTGCAAAATCTCACGATCAGACTGCAGGTTTAGCTGAATTGGTGAAAACTCTTGGTGGAAAATCTAGCGCGGAGAATGACTGACTTTTTCGCAAATTTTCTTAATCCTGAAAAGCGCTTATTTGTTGGATACCTAATAAGCGCTGCCTTTATAGCAGTAATTTGGCTTAGGGCAGTTCAAAAAAAACCACTGACAACTATTGTCAGTGGTTTTTTCAATTCTAAAATTTGGTTTTCTAAATCAGCAATTGGCGACTATAAATTAATGGTTCTCAATCAATTTTTCATAAAGCTTTTAGCGCCTATCTTACTAGGTCAGCTTGCTCTAACCTTATTTATCTTTGAAAATATGCACCTGCTATTTTCGAGACCTTCAGAATCAATTCCTGTTTGGATGGTGATGATAATTTTTACTACCACTCTTTTTGTTGTAGATGATTTTTCAAGATATTTAGTCCATAGACTGATGCATCGTGTTCCTATATTATGGCGATTTCATAAAGCCCATCACTCGGCAACTAATTTAACCCCATTAACAGTTCTTAGAACTCACCCTATTGAGGCAGTTCTTTTTAGCTTTCGAGCTTTAGTGGTTCACTCGTTATGTCTAGGAGTTTGTTTTTTCTTTTTCTCTGGAAGCGTTTCTCTGATCGAAATTTTTGGAGCAAGCTTATTTGTTGTAGTATTTCATGCCCTAGGTTCTAATCTTAGGCATTCTCATGTGAGTATTAGTTACTGGAATTGGCTAGAAAAAATTCTAGTCTCTCCCGCTCAGCATCAACTGCACCACTCAATTAACTCAAAGCATTTTGATTGTAATTTTGGTGCAATTCTTTCAATATGGGATACTATTGGAGGAAGTTGTTTAACGTCCAATAAAGATCAGCAAATTGAATTTGGACTTAAGGGGCAATCTGAAGCAGCCCATAACCTTAAGAATCTAATTGTTGGATCATAAATTTACCTTTTAAAGTTATTTAACTTAACCTTTTTGGAGTGCAAAGTGACAAAATTAAAACTAATTCTTTCTGTACTGGTTTTTGCAATTTTTTCTACCTCTTTTTCAACTGCTGTTTTAGCAGCGACTAGCGATAGTATTACCGTTTATAGCACTAGGAAAGAGCACTTAATTAAACCACTATTTGATGCTTTTACTAGTAACACTGGAATTGAAGTTAAATATCTAACAGGCAATGGTGGAGCTTTGATTGAACGTATTAAACTAGAAGGCAAAAGAACCAAGGCAGATATGTTTATTACTGTTGATGCGGGTAATCTTTGGTATGCAGCTTCACAAAATTTATTTCAGCAAGTAAAAAGTGAAATTATTAATAATAATATTCCAGATCATCTTAGGGATCCTGAGGGATTTTGGACAGGCTTATCGGTTAGAGCAAGAACAATTATTTATAGTACTGAAAGAGTAGACCCTACAGAATTATCTACATATCAAGACTTAGCGGATAAAAAATGGAAAGGTAGGCTTTGTTTACGAACAAGTAAAAAAGTTTATACCAAATCTCTCGTAGCATCTTTAATTTATCATGACGGACAAAAAACTACTACAGACGTTGTAAAGGGCTGGGTTGATAATTTGGCCGCAACTCCAAACGCAGAGGATAATCATGTTATGAGTGCTATCCTTGCAGGTCAGTGTGATGTTGGTATTGTGAATACCTATTACTTTGGACGCCTCCAAGCTGAAAAGCCAAATGTTGCGCTTAAACTATTTTGGGCGAACCAAGGCTCTACAGGAACTCATGTAAACATTTCAGGAGCTGGAGTTACAAAACACTCTAGTAACAAAGAAAACTCCATTAAGTTGTTAGAATTTTTATCTTCAATCGAAGCCCAAAAGATTTATGTAGACTTAAATAAAGAGTACCCAGCAAGTCAAAAATTAAAAGCCGATAATTTAATTGCACAGTGGGGTGATTTTAATCAGGATAAAATGAATTTGTCTGTTGCTGGAAAAAATCAAGCAGATGCGGTTGCCTTAATGCAGAGAGAAGGCTATAGATAATTAGGTAGGTATTACAATTTAAATAGCCCAATGAGTATTAAACAGAATAATTCAAATATCTTAATGGGCTTCCTAGCATTTTCGGTTGCTTTCCCAATAATAGTTGTATGTTCTGCCTGGTTATTACCTGGGACAGAGCTTTGGGGGCATTTTTCAGAAAATCTTCTTCCTGAACTAATTAGCTCTACTTTAATATTGCTTCTAGGCGTTGGCATTGGAGTTAGTGTCCTTGGGACAGTTCTTGCATACTTAGTCGTCATGGTTGAGTTTCCAGGAAGAAAGTGGCTTGAGTGGGCTCTTTTTCTTCCTTTTGCTATACCCGCTTATGTCTTAGCTTTTGTATATCTTGGAGTTTTTGACTATTCAGGGTATGCACAGGTATGGTTACGAGAGCTTACTGGAGTTTCAGGATTTGATATTCGTTCTGGTCATTGGGCGATTATCTTAACATTCGTATTGGTTTTCTATCCGTATGTTTATATGATGGCCAGGGCTTCATTTAAGCGACAAAAGATACAGATGATTGAGGCTGGTAAGATGTTAGGCGCATCTCCTATCAGTGTTTTTTGGAAGATTTCTGTCCCTTTGGCAAGGCCTGCAATAGCTGCTGGATTGCTTGTTACGTTAATGGAGACTTTGGCGGATTTTGGGGTTGTTTCATTATTTAATTACCCAACTTTCACAACAGCAATTTATTCTGCCTGGGGTGACTTTAGATCAATTGAAGTAGCTGCTCAGCTGGCATCCTTATTAGTATTGGTTGCATTCCTTCTTATTTACTTTGAAAAAAAAGCGCGTGGTAAGGCCAAGTATTACTCATCAGATGTTTCTAATATAAAGCCATATCATGCAAATGGCCTAATTGGATGGTCGCTTTTTGTATTTGTATTTGGCGTATTTATGCTTTCATTTGCACTGCCAATGCTTCAGATCATAATTTGGAGTTTTGAAAAATTCACCCAAGAGTGGAACCCAAGGTATCTTGATTATTTATCTTCTACAGGTATATTGACAATTAGCGCAACAGTTTTGACAGTTTTTGTTGCAACACTTCTGGCTCTCCCTAGCAGAAGAAAGTCTAATAGCAAAGTCCTCCAGATATTAATTAGATTCTCAACACTTGGTTACGCTTTACCAGGTTCAGTAATGGCAGTAGGTCTTCTTTATGGAGTCCAAAATATTTCATTAATTAGTATTTATTTTGGTGGCTCATCAATCAATCACATACTTTTTGGCTCTGTTGCGTTGTTGCTCTTTGCGTATGTATCTAGATTTATGGCGATTGCTTTTAACTCAACTATCGCTTCTAGTGAGCAAATCAAGCCTATTTTTGAGCAAAGTGCAAGATTACTGGGCGCTAGTCGCTTCCGTTTAGTTAAGGAGGTGTATTTGCCGATGATGACTCCTGGAATATTAGCAGGAGCTTTATTAGTTTCAGTAGACGTCATGAAAGAGCTGCCCGCAACTTATTTATTAAGACCATTCGGGTGGGATACACTAGCGATTCGGGTTTACGAGTTAAGCGCTGAAGGTTTATATGAAAGGGCGGCGATTCCAGCTCTGATTATGGTATTTCTAGGGGCAGTCATTATGCTTCTATTTAATAAACTTGATAGAGATAATAAATAAAGCCTAGCTCTATAAATTTTTTAAAATGATTAGCTGATATATGAATTGGGTAAAATACTAATAATTATTTTTTCCATAATATTTTTTATATGATTGGTGATTTGCTCGAAGTAAGAGGCGTTAAGTTCGCTTCAATCTCAAGTGGCATAAAGCAAAATAATGCTTTAGATTTGTCACTAATTTCATTTACCAAAGGCACGCAAACTGCTGCAGTTTTTACACAAAATATTTTTTGTGCTGCCCCAGTTATTGTTGCAAAAAATCACTTGAATTCAAATGTAAAAGCTCTTCTTATCAATAGTGGAAACGCCAATGCAGGGACCGGTCAAAAAGGCTTAGAGGCTTGTTTGAAGACGTGTGAGATTTTTGCAGGAAAATTGGATATTAATTCAGATCAAATTTTGCCATTTTCAACTGGAGTAATTGGACAGTTATTACCCTTAGAGCCATTTGAAAACAATACAGAAAAGCTAGTTGATGGCCTCTCATCAAGTAATATGAGTGATGTATCTAAAGGCATATTAACTACTGATTTAGTAGAAAAATCTTGCTCTATTTCCTTTGTTATAAATGGAAATAATGTCACGCTATCAGGGATTGCTAAGGGCTCAGGAATGATTCGACCGGATATGGCAACGATGCTAAGTTTTATAGTTAGTGATATTGGGGCTTCAAAAGAAGAGCTCTATGACTGTTTAGATATTGCAGTAAATCAGTCTTTCAACCGGATTACAGTTGATGGTGATACTTCAACAAATGATGCCTGCACTTTAAGTGCTACCGATCAATCTAGCGTTCAGCTCAACGATTGTAAAGAAGAGTTTCAAAATGCACTGAATGAAATAACAAAAATATTAGCCCAAATGATTATTAAAGATGGAGAGGGCGCTACTAAATTTGTAGAAATAAAAGTTGGTGGTCTGTCTTCAGTCGATGATTGTTTGGAAGTTGCGTATACCGTTGCCCACTCTCCACTAGTTAAAACTGCATTATTTGCAAGTGATGCAAATTGGGGCAGGATCTTGGCTGCGGTAGGAAGGTCAAAAGTAGATGGAATCTCTATTGAAAATATTGATATTTTCTTAAATGATTTACAAATTATCTCCTCAGGTGAGATAAGTAAAGACTACACAGAGGCCGCTGGAAGCTTGGAAATGCAAAAGCCTGAGATCACAATTAGGATTAGTTTGGGGGCTGCTCACACTAGTGAGAGTGTATGGACAACAGACCTTTCGTATGACTATGTCAAGATTAATGCAGAATATCGCAGTTAAGGTTTATAGATATTTTTCAGTCTTCGTATTCTCAATTACAAACTGTTTAAACTTTCTTGCAATTGGAGACAGCTCTGCCTCTGCATGATGAACAATATGCCACTGCCTTACAATCGGAAAGGGGGCAACATTAAGCTGCCTGATAATATTGTTTTTAAGTTGAAGATTCACAGAATGCATCGAAACAAAACCAATCCCTAATCCTGCTTGAACCGCCTCAACAATAGCTTCATTCGAGTTAATTTGAATATCTGAATTAAAGTTTAAACCAGTAAACTTTTCAATTGTTATGCGAGTGCCTGAACCAACTTCCCTCGTAAGTAAAGTTTCCTTGGCTAAATCTTTAATTGTTACTCTTTTCTTATTTAGCAGCTCATTCTCAGGGTGAGCGATTGCAATCAAAGGATTTTTCATAAATGCTTGAGAAATTAATGGAATATCTTTTGGAGGCTCTCCCATAATTACCAGATCAGCATTGTTATTTTTTAGGTTGTTAAGAAGCGACTGCCTATTTGTAACATCGATATAGAAAGTCATTTTAGGGAACTCTTTTTTAAACTTTGCAAGTAATGCGCTAATAAATGAATTTGCAGTTGTTGCAACTGCTATTTGAAGATGGCCAGAATCTGGACTGAGTATTTCATCCATTTCAAGTTTTGAATTTTCAAGTGTACTGATCGTTTTTACTGCAGTTTCATAAAGCTTTTTTCCAATAAATGTAGCGCTGATTTTTTTTCCATTAATATCAAATAATTTTGCTCCAATACTATCTTGAAGCTGCTGTATCTGCATATATACTGCAGGCTGAGTGATATGAAGCTCTTTACTCGCGCTTGTAAATCCGCCTAATCTAATGACTGATTCATAGCTATAGAGCTGTTTTAATGTATAATTAATCATAATATAAATTGATGATTATTTAAATAAATATTATTTTACATTATTTATTTCACCTACTATAATGATTTCATTTTTATATTAATATTAAACAGGGAGTGGGACTATGGCTAAGAAAGGTTACGATGCAGGTGTAAAGGAATACCGCGATACATATTGGATGCCCGAGTATGAGCCAAAAGATACTGATATTCTGGCATGCTTTAAAATTACGCCCCAACCAGGCGTTCCAAGAGAAGAGGTTGCCGCCGCTGTTGCAGCTGAATCTTCAACAGGAACTTGGACTACAGTTTGGACTGATCTGTTAACAGATCTTGACCACTACAAGGGACGCGCCTACCGCATTGAAGACGTGCCAGGATCAGATGATGCAATTTACGCTTTTATTGCATACCCAATTGATTTATTTGAAGAGGGCTCAATCGTTAACGTTCTTACCTCTCTCGTAGGAAATGTATTCGGCTTTAAAGCATTAAGAGCTCTTAGACTTGAAGATATTCGTTTTCCGATAGCTTACGTTATGACGTGTGGAGGCCCCCCAAATGGAATCCAGGTTGAAAGAGACAAAATGAATAAATATGGCCGGCCGATGCTGGGATGTACCATTAAACCCAAACTTGGCTTATCAGCTAAAAATTATGGACGTGCATGTTACGAGGGACTACGTGGTGGATTAGACTTTACAAAAGATGACGAAAATGTAAATTCACAGCCTTTCATGCGCTGGAGAGATCGTTTCGGTTTTGTTCAGGATGCAATTGAAAGGGCTGAAAGAGAAACAGGTGAAAGGAAAGGCCACTACTTAAATGTAACAGCTCCTACGCCAGAAGAGATGTACAAAAGAGCTGAGTATGCGAAAGAGTTAGGAACTCCAATCATTATGCATGACTTCTTTACGGCAGGCTTTACAGCAAATACAGGTCTTGCAAATTGGTGCCGCGATAACGGCTTACTGCTTCATATCCATAGAGCAATGCATGCTGTTGTAGATAGAAATCCAAATCACGGCATTCACTTCAGAGTGCTTGCTAAGTGTTTACGCCTTTCTGGAGGTGATCATATGCACTCAGGAACGGTAGTAGGAAAACTTGAAGGTGACCGTGAATCCACTTTGGGCTGGATTGATTGCATGCGCGATAGCTTTATTAAAGAAGATCGCTCAAGAGGTATTTTCTTTGATCAGGACTTTGGGTCAATGCCAGGGATGCTACCTGTAGCTTCAGGCGGAATTCATGTCTGGCATATGCCAGCACTTGTAAATATATTTGGTGACGACTCAGTCCTCCAATTTGGCGGCGGAACACTTGGCCATCCATGGGGTAATGCGGCAGGTGCTGCTGCGAATCGAGTTGCTGTTGAAGCATGTGTTGAAGCAAGGAACGCTGGAAAAGACTTAGAAAAGGAATCTAAAGAGATTCTTACTAGTGCAGCAAAACACTCACCTGAGCTTAAGATTGCAATGGAGACATGGAAAGAGATTAAATTTGAGTTCGATACAGTTGATAAGCTGGACATAGTGCACAAGTAATGCATCAATCAACTTTTATTACAAGAAAAACTACTATAAGGAAAATATTATGAGCAAAGTTCAAGATTACCCATCACGCCTTGGCGATAACTCGAGCAGAAAGTTTGAAACATTTTCATACTTACCTGCAATGAATGATAAACAAATTCGACAACAAGTACAGTACATTGTTGATCAGGGTTATAACCCTGGCGTAGAGCATACTGAAGTTGAAAATGCTATGGAAAATTACTGGTATATGTGGAAACTTCCTTTATTTGGTGAGACAGATGTTGATACAATTCTTGCTGAATGTAAGGAGTGCCATGATGCTAACCCAGATAATCATGTTCGACTAATTGGTTATGATAATTACGCTCAATCACAGGGCGCTTCAATGGTTATTTACAGAGGCAAAGGATTTAAATAATCAAGTAAAATTAGGTAAGCTTGATTGGATAAACCCCTGTCTAAGTGCAGGGGTTTTTTTTTTGAAGAGGATATAAAAATGAATGAATTAGATCAATACAAAATTGCAAAAGAACCTTTTTACCAACCTCAAAATGATGAAATAGATATGTATACCGCTGCGTATATGAATCGTATGCCGGTTATGTTGAAAGGCCCCACTGGGTGCGGTAAGTCTAGGTTTGTAGAATATATGGCGTATAAATTAGGTAAGCCTTTAATTACAGTTGCTTGCAATGAAGATATGTCAGCCAGTGATTTAGTAGGGAGATTTCTTCTTGATAAGGAAGGTACAATTTGGAAAGATGGTCCTCTTGCAATGGCCGCTCGTTATGGCGGTATTTGTTATCTAGATGAGGTCGTAGAGGCCAGGCAAGATACAACCGTTGTGATTCACCCTTTGACAGATTATCGCCGTACTTTACCGCTCGACAAGAAAGGCGAGTTGATTGAAGCGCATCCTGATTTCCAATTGGTTATATCTTATAACCCTGGCTATCAAAATTTAATGAAAGACCTAAAGCAATCGACTAAGCAAAGATTTTGTGGTTTTAACTTTCAATACCCAGATGAAAAAACTGAGGCACATATTATTTCTAAAGAGTCCGGCGTTGATCCAAAAATAGCATTGAAACTAGTCCAAATTGCTCAAAGAGCTAGAAATCTTGTCGGCCATGGGCTGGATGAGGGAATATCTACTAGATTATGTATCTATGCAGGACAATTAATTGCTAACAAGGTTAATGAAAAGTCTGCCTGTAAAATTGCAATGGTTAATCCTATTACGGATGACTTAGATATTGTCGATACTCTTAATGCTGCAATCGATACTTTTTTTGACTAAGGATTAGTAATGAGTGCGGTTCAACTTTCCGATTTTGAACAAAAGTTTCGAGATTCCTCTGACATTCTTCATGATGCGCTTGCAGGGAGCTTTGTTGAAGCCTCTAAGGTTATGTCCCCAAATGGACTTAAAGTCTATTTAGATGGTGCTGGTGCGCTTCATGCAATGGGTAAAGGTGAAGACATGGTTATCTCTTTCTTGGAAGAGACACCTATGGTCGTTAGGGAGGTTGGCGAGTCCATAATTGGTGAGATTGTATTTTCAATTATGAAAATGTCTTCACAAACATCCTCTTCTGTCTTGGTGTTGATGATTGCAAGCCTTCCAAACGTTGCAAGGCGGATGAGTGACTTTGATTTATTAAAAGGCTACCTTAGGTTAATGGAGCGAATGATAGCTCTAGCCCCTAGAGGTATGAGGCCAATGCTAAATAATATTGATCAGTTGACTAGTAAGCTTACTCTTGGCGGCCTAAGAAGATGGGTTCTTTATGGAGCTGAATCTTTCAAACGAGATTTTAAAGCCCAAATCGCCTATTTTGAATTAAGTAGTGCAGAATCAATGCAAATACTTGAGCAGGAGAGGCGAGGAACGCTATTTATTGATAATCAAAGAAAGTTGCAGTTTTATCTTAGAGCGTTTTATAACCGTGATTTTTTTCTACGACCGACTTCAGGTGACTACGAAACTAAGAAAGGTCTAAGGCCTTATATTGAATATGGAGTTATGCATATTCCAGATGCTTATGATGACTATAAGCATGCTTCTGGAAGAATTATCCCTGGTATAGATTGTTATAGGGCGGTTTGTGCTCATGCCGCAGCTCATATTATGGAAACTAGAGTGGCTTTTAAAGGGGATGACTTAAATCCTTTGCAAGTTGCATGCGTTTCTCTAATAGAAGACTTAAGGGTTGAGCTTAATACATTAAAAAAATTTCCAGGTATGAAGAAAACTTGGATTGCGCTTCATCCTGAAGATGAGGACTTAAAAGATTTAAATCCTTTCATAGTAGATCTGGTTGATTTCTCAAGGGCTGCATTAGATCAAAAATACACAGTAAAGCAGTCATTTAACAGTGATTTTCTTAAGTTATTTATTAAAAAAATGACCAAAATGCCTGAATCATCAGCAATGAGCTATGAGTTGGGTATGAAGTATTACGAGCTACTTAAGACTGAAACAGATGTGAAAATAAGCGCTTCCGCTCTTGTATCAACGCCAATTATATATAGAGATGATAATAGATATATTTGGGAGTACGAAGAGCTTGATTGGTTGTCAGAGGGCAATGATTATGTCCCTGTTAGTCAAAGACAGGTACGTAAAAATGTCAATATTATGGAGATGTATAACGAGCTTGATGTTGAAACCGCAGGTGATGATGCGCAGGAAATTTGGACTTTAGAGTCAGAGTACTTTCCTGATGAGCTCGATGGCGTAAGTATTAATGAAATTGAGGGTAAGGAGCCAGTAAGTGAGCCTTTTCATTACAATGAGTGGGATTATCAGCTTCAGCTCTATCGGCCAAACTGGGCAACTCTGTATGAAAGACGTTTGAGAAAAGGGGATCCAGAGTTAATTAATAAAATTTTAAAAACTCACAAACCTATTGCCAATCAACTTAAAAATGCGATTGATCGAATGCAGCCTCAAGGTCTCGTAAAACTCAAGAAGCAACAAGAAGGAAGTGAGCTTGATCTTGATGCATGCGTAACAGCTTTAGCAGATATTAGATCTGGCATAACCCCATCTGACAGGATTTATGTAAAGAAAGTGCAGCATGTTAGAGATGTCTCTGTGAACTTATTAATGGACTTATCTGAATCTACCAATGATATGGTTATTGGAAGTGATAAAACAATTTTGGAGCTAATGAAAGAGTCAACTTCATTACTTTCATGGGCAATTGACAAGATTGGAGATAATTTAACTATTTCAGGGTTTGCATCGGATTCAAGACACGATGTTCAGTACTATCGCTTTAAGCCATTTCATTATAGTTTTAATGATGAAGTAAAGGGCCGATTGGCTGGAATAAAAGGTGGCCTATCAACCAGAATGGGGGCTGCAATAAGGCATGCTGGGGTCGATTTATTGACTCAATCTTCAGCTAAGAAAATTCTTTTGATCTTAACGGATGGAGAGCCTGCAGATATTGACGTTGATGATCCACAGCATCTTCGTATGGATGCAAAAAAAGCGGTTGAAGAGTTACGAAGTCATGGAATTGTAACGTTCTGTATTAGTTTAGATCCTCACGCTGATGAATATGTTTCGAGAATTTTTGGTAAAAATCGTTTTATGGTAATTGATAATATTCAAAAATTACCTGAGAGACTTCCTCAATTGTTTATCTCATTAACTAAATGATGGTTGCTGAAGAAGACGATAATTTAATAGATTTTGATCCAAAATATCCTTATATTTTGCCAGATGATTGGAAAGAAAAGAATTCCCCAAGTGTTTACGAAATATTAGCTACAACAAATACACTTAAAAGAATGTATGCTGACAAAGTAAAAGAGATTGAAGAGGGCGTTACTAGCAATAAACTAGGAGAAGAAGCTTTAAGAAATATTGCTACAAATTATCAGACTATTAAGTCGCTCCTTTTTCAATCACGCTAGGATGAAAAAATTATGAATCTAAGTCAGTTCAATGAAGAGATAAGAAGTTTAGACAAAGATTTTTTGCAATCGATACTAGATGGCTCTGCGCTGTTGATGGTTGAAGACCAGTCATTGGGTCTTGGCAGTTCAAATGGTGCATTTGTAATTTTTTGGATTGAAGATGAGGTGTTTTCTTCAGTTGAAGATTTAAGAAGTTATTTGGCTGAAGAGGCTGAAGATCTTCACGTGAATTATTACAAACATAGCCCTATTAGTAAGGAGTATTTCGAAGCTAAGTTATCTAGCTTAATGGATGAATACGGCCAGACTGCATTTGTATCTCAGCAAGGAGGTATGCCAGAGAAAACCCTCATTAGTTCAAATGGTGATTTATTAGTCTTAACCGAAGAAGACTATACTTTTAAATATGGCTTATACTTAAACCTTGAAGATAATTTAAGCCCTAAAATTTCAGCCTTAAAGGCAAAAACTTGGCTTCAATCAGGTGCTGCATATAATGACTATATTGCTGTTAATGTTTTTCGATTTAGTTCAATTGAATAGTTATTAAGTATATATTTTCATTTTTTTCAACCAATTCTTTCTAAGAAGCTAGAAAGAAAAAGTAGTATAAAATTAAACGAAAATTATTATTTAGACATGACTCAGCATCAAAACTTTTTAAACTCTCTTATTCAGCGTATCCGTATGGGCCGTTCAAATAAGAAAGTATCCAGTCCTGAAAGTATCATCACGCTTTGCAATCAGTTAGTAAGTAAAAATGGAGAGGCAACATTATTTTCTCTTGCAAAAATAATTTTGGAAGATTTTAATACTCTTTCAGAAGAGCAAAAAAAGTCATTTTTTTTACAGTTTCTTGATCAGTTTGGCGTCGATCGGCCTACTCTCAAAAAAGCTCTCATTGAATTAAATATTGATGATGAAGGCCAGCTCAGGAAACTTCATCAATTAATTGAACCTAAGAGTCATGAGCTTCTTAGAAGGTTAAATCAAGTCCCAAATGGAACATCAGTGCTTTTAAAGATGAGAGAGTCCTTGTTAGAGTGCATTAAAGCCTCTCCAGAGCTTAAATCACTTGATTCTGATTTTGTTCATTTATTTAAGTCTTGGTTTAATAGGGGGTTTTTAAGACTTGAGCGCATTGATTGGTCGACAAGTGCTAGAGTGTTGGAAAAAATCATGCAGTACGAAGCTGTCCATGATATTTCAGATTGGGAGGATTTACAAAATAGGGTGGCTGCAGATGACAGAAGGTTATATGCTTTTTTTCACCCAGCACTTCCAGATGAGCCTCTTATTTTTATTGAGGTTGCATTGATGGACGATACGCCAAATTCAATTATGCCAATACTTGATACAAGCGTTAAACCAATTGATCCTTTTAGCGCCACAACAGCAGTTTTTTATTCTATCTCTAATTGCCAGATGGGACTAAAGAGCGTTTCTTTCGGGAGTTTTTTAATTAAGCAAGTAGTCACTGAAATTGAGAAGGAATTCAAACAAATCAAGCATTTTGTTACTCTCTCGCCTGTTCCTGGGCTGAAGAAATGGTCTAACAAAATTAACCTATTAGAAGATAAAGATTTGCCTGAAAATATAATTAATGATATTAGCGAATGTTGTAAAGATAATAAGCCAAATCCTTTAGTATTGAGTCGACTAACTTATTATTATTTAACTCAAGTTAAACGTAAAAATGGTCAAGCTATTAATCCAGTTGCTCATTTTCATCTTGGTAATGGCGCATCTCTTTATAAAATTCATACAGATGCCAATGTTAATCAAAGTGCTCTAGATGATTCTTGGGGAGTGATGGTTAATTACTTATATGACCTAGAGTCAGTTGCTAAGAACCATGAAGACTATGCAAATCAAGAGCCGGTTGCAGTGTCACCAAAACTTACAAAATCTATTCAAAATAATAAGAAAAAAATCTTAGCCTATTGATTTATTGATTCAATTTCTTTTTCAGGCTCAGTAGACATTTTTAACTTATTAGCTAAAAACCAAATTAATCCTACACCTAGTGCCCACCAAATAATTTGCCATGCCCAAATTGATGGCATTCCAAGCATCCAAGAATCATATCCGGCATTAGGCTTGCCAAAAGTGAAGTTTCCAAATATTGATCCTGGGCCAATAGCAAAAAACATCCATACCATTAACAAAAGCCCTCCAACTGGCTTAGACCAGCGATCATTAGAAGCTGTTACAGAGTGTTTTTGGAAAAATGAGTGAAATGTATCCCTATGTTGTTTGTCGGGATCTTGACTGGTCATTAAAGAGATAATTAAGCAGATTGAAATATTAAAAAACATACCCCATACAGCTGAATGAATTGTCCAGGGCCACACTCCCCAAGGTAGTCGTCCGCCAGTTATTTTCTGTCCTAATGTTTCAGTGAAGATAACTACAATAATCCCAATAATTACACCTGCAATTGCTGCATTTTTTGTAATCCATGGAAACCATGTGACACCTAATAATGATGGCCAAAGTTGGAATGAGCAAGCAATTGCTAGACTTCCAAGAATGAGAGTGGCTTCCATCGAAAATGAAGCTAATAGCATTCCACAAAAGAACACTAACGCTGTAAGGAGTTTTGCAGCTTTAATTTGAGTTTTATAATCCGCATCTTTATTAAAATAATGAACATAAATATCTCGAGATAAAATATTTCCAGTAGTAGACATAAATGCAGCTGCAGTGACTTGTAATGCTGCTATAGCACAGATAGCAAGGAAGCCAACCATCCATGGTGAAGTGCTTCCTACAAGTTTAATATAATGCATTACCAGTTCAGTATATTGCGCCTTAGATAGTTCTGGCAAATGCTGTGCAATTGCAAATCCTGCTTGATTAACCGCACTATTTGCTCCTAGTAGATTTGCGCTTACTCCTTGAAGAGTGGAAAATAAAAACATGATAATACCCACACAGGCTGCCGCGCCCCATATCTGATGAATTGAAAAGCCTTTGGTCGATTTACTGGTAAACCCAAGCATTGTGAACGTTGGTGAGGATTGAATTCCCATAACTGACATCATAAATGTAAGAGTCATAATTGCAGTCCATGGTCCTCCCTTTGGGGTTTCAATTCCTATGCCATCTGTAAATTGAATTACACCAGGAATTGCGAAGTATCCTGGGAAGTTTCCTCCACCCATGCCTTTAGTTTTTCCAAGATGACTGGTTATATTTTTTGCAATGTTTGCTAAGCCTTGGTTTAATGAATCAAAGCCTCCAGCAAGATCAAGAGCAAATAAGCCCAAAATAATCATTCCAAGGAAAAATAGTATAGTCTGCACTACTGAAATTTTTGCTATTGCTTGCATTCCACCCATGATTGAATATAAAAGAACAAATCCAGATAATGACCACATAGCTACATTTCGTGAAAAAATACCATTAGTTAATTCACTTATTAGGAATCCTGAGGATCCAAAGAGCAATGCAGCAAATGGAATACCAAATAAAAGTGCAATACAAACTGAAATAACTCTTAGGGTGTCGTCTTTAAAATATGCTGAAAACATTTCACCAGATGTAGTAAATCTAAAACGCCTTCCAAGCATCCATTGTCTTTTGAGAAGAACAACTCCAGAAATTGCAACAGCTATGGCGAAAAATGAAGTATTTGCAAACTGAAATCCATCTCTAAAAATCAGTCCAGGATGGGCAATAAAAGTCCATCCTGCAAAGGATATTCCTGTTGCTGCTATAGCAAATACCCATGGCGATAAACTTCGACCAGATAGGAAGTAGTCATCTGCAGATGCTATTTGCTTTGAAGCTCGAACTCCCCAAAAAAAACAGTAAGACCAATAAAGGACTAAAAATATAAATATCCATGTTATTGCGCTAGTCATTTTATTTGTATCCTTGAATTATTTTTAGACATCATGATTAATTTATATTTAAATTTGTGTTCTTATATGAGGTGATCTGGCATATAAAGCTACCATAGGGAGGATTAACAGGCCAAAAACAAATTGTTGCCCTTCATAGCTTAATCCAATGCCTACTAAAAATGACGATAGAACTTGTAAAACAAGAACACCAATAACTGTAAATCCATATCCTCCTTTTCCTCCAAGAAGTGAAGTACCTCCAACTACAACAGCAGCTATAGTTTGAAAAAGATAAGGACCACCAACGCCAACAAACCCACCACCACTCCATCCTAAAAGTAAAATACCAGTTAGTGCAGAAACAAACCCCCCTATTGCAAATGCTCCTATCCAGTAAGCCCTCTCTGATATTGATAATCTTGCTGCAGCTGTCCGGTTTCCACCTACTGCATATAGGTTTCTTCCCCAAGTTGTATTTGATAGTGCGATAATCATAAGGATTGATGAAACAACCCAGATTACAACAACAGGTGGGATGCTAATGCCAATAAAAGTTCCATTTGTTGCGGCTATATTAGACAACCACTTTGGCACAACACCAAAAACGCTTCCTCCAAAATCTGAACCAATAGTTGTTAAGGCTTGAACGGCGCCAGTAACTACAAATCCAACACCCAGAGTTAAGATAAGTGCTTGACCTTGTATACGAAAACTTAATAAGCCATTAACTATTCCAACACCTAATCCCATTAATAAAACAGCAACTATGCAGATCCATGGAGGAATTCCTAGCGTGATTAAATACATTAAGCCAATATTTGCAGCTC
The DNA here is from genome assembly GCF_048087625.1 of Candidatus Pseudothioglobus sp. Uisw_041. Lineage (NCBI taxonomy): Bacteria > Pseudomonadati > Pseudomonadota > Gammaproteobacteria > Pseudothioglobaceae (SeqCode) > Pseudothioglobus (SeqCode) > Candidatus Pseudothioglobus sp. Uisw_041. Next base: position 544,382 of record NZ_CP159805.1, read on the forward strand.
CAATTACAAAGCTGACTGATAAGTCTAATCCGCCTAGTAATACTACAAGTGTTTGTCCAATACAAGCAAGCCCAAGGAATGATGCAAAAAGAAGCATTGATTTCAGATTCAAAGTTGAGATAAAGCCATCTACAATTAATGAACCCATAATAAAAAGTCCAATTAATACTGCTAATCCCATAAGCGCACTTTTATTATTTTTCGCAACTGAGTTGGTGATGATTAATATTAAGAGAGTTAGAAAAAATACCACCAATGAAAGTATGTTTTGCCATTGAAGAAAATCATCCATAGCAAAGGCAAGTCCAACAAATGCAATAATCATTGCTAATATGCCAATAATGGCACCCTTGTTACTCTTGATAAGGAAACTAAAATAGCTTTCAGTAGACTCTTTATCTTGGATTTCTATATTTTCTACTAATTGTAGATCTTCCTCTTCAAGGCCGTCAATGTATGTCCATCTTACTGAAAGGTGATGCCAGCCCCATAAGATTGAACCAAAGATTGCAACTGTATAAAGCATAACAAGTTGTGAGGGGGTGTTATCAATAAAACCTAAAACAGCACTGATAACTGAAACTATTAAAGCAACAATAAAGCCCAGCCATTTATAAAATGAAAAGGCAGCTTTTCCCATTCTATTAATGCGCATTTTTAACCCAATTATTTTTAAATATTTTCATTATTTATCCTTCCCATTTGCTTATTGCATCATCTTTATGATCGCCAATAATGTATGTGCTTATTATGTGCATTACATTTGGAGCTGAAATAATTGTGATTCCAATAATGACAATGAGTTTCCATACTGGCACACCTATTGCATAAAATAAACTACCCCAAGCTAGAATAGCAAAAGCAGCTATATACCAATATTTCCAAAAACTATTAAAACTAGTTTCTCCCATAGCAATACGTAAAAATACTTGTAATAAAATAATAATAATGGCAATGTAGGCAATTTCAGTAATTAGTGCCATTCCACTGGCATCAACATTCATCCTTATTGGCGCCATATATTCGATAAGCTTGACTGGTAAACTTTCTATTCCAGTAGGGATAATTGGGATTGAATAGTTCGTTAATACGCCTATATTAGGGTCAGTTGTGCCCATGCTATTACCTATAAAGAAATACATAACAATTAAGAAAGTAATTGAGATTGCCCCAATAAAAATGTTGTTGATATTTTTTATTTTTGTATGAACTAAAGGTATGGTAATTGTGAAGAGAAGTGCTGAGACCATTAGTATTGCAAAAACTTCACCTGAGAAACTACTTGTTAAATATCCCTTATTTGCATCTTGAAAAAATATAGCTCCAATTGCAATAACTGGAACAATAGCGATGCACATTATCATTGCTAAACGCTTGATACTAGTTTTTATTCCTGGAAGCATTGTCAGAATTATTAGTGATGACAATAGCACTACACCTACTAGACCGATTAATAGATATGTTGTCTTACTTAGTGCATTAATAGAGAGGAATGATGAAGAGCTCGAGATTTCCTCCATGCTAAATATCATTGTAGAATAATCAATCATAGTTGGTGAGAAAACTACTTCTGAAGTAGAATCAGGATTAAATATTAGACCAAAAGCAGTAATTATTACAATAATCATAAGTCCAATCATTGGGCCATTTATATGTTTAAAAGCAACTTTAATAATATAGGCAGCCAATGCCACACCAATTATTATGAGAAACATAATTGTTCCTGCTGACATAGTTTCCTGCTCAACAGCAGCTACAAATGCCTTATATCTTTTTACTCCGAATGATTTGTCCATCGATACACTTACCATTACACCCAATGAAACGATCCCCATTACTAAAAACACTAGGGATGGTGAAAGTCCTCGAGCACGTTTTTGAAGAAATGGAATTGCAATACTAATTAATAATGAAACCACCAGCATAAGTCCATATGAGAAATCGGTAACGAAACTCTGCATTTTTCCAAAGTTAAAAGTTGAAAGTGCAAAGGTAATTAAAAATATGTTTAGTGAACCTAGAAGGGCGCCAAATGCACTTCCTCGACCACCTGCTAAATTTGCTCCACCCAGGACAAGTGCAGTAACAGCCATTAGTGTGTAAGTTGTTCCCTGACTTGGATCACCAGAGCTAATTAGAGACGTAAATGTAATCGCAGCAAGTCCGGCATAAATACCACCTATAACATGAGCTCCAATACGAACCATATTTATATTAACTCCGCTTGTGTAGGTCGCTCGCTCATCAGAACCCATCATTTTTAAATTACCCCAAAAAGCTGTTTGAGCAAGCAAGTACCATCCTGCTGTTGCAACTATTAGTATTACTAAAACGGGAGAAAAAATAGTAGTACCAGCTCCCCAGCTATACATCCAATCAGGCGCTAAGCCAGATGGTCGAGGCATAATTATAAGATTCAACCCAACAAGCGAGAGGTAGCCACTTAATGACACAATAATTGGCTGCACTCGAACAAATACAATTATTAAAGCCATTAGAACTTGATAAGCAATACCCACACCAATGGCGTATAAAAATATTGCAATTGGTGATTCAATTAAACCTAACCCAATTAGCTGAATCATACCAACATTGATAAATCCAATTAATGGTCCAATTGATAAATCAACTCCTGCTCTTCCGGCCATAACTATTACTGTTAATGCATAGGTTGCAAGTATTAGTGGAGCCACAACAATTATTAAACCACCAAATCCAGTACTTGAAACCAAATATGGGCCTCTAATAACTGCAAATATAAGCAATAGGAAGAATATGACTATAGGAACTATAAGATATGTACTAGCCCCAGAATTTGATTCTTGTTTTTTTATTAATTCCATTATCGTTAAAAGTTCATTTAGTGATATTTATATTAAATTGCCCTATTCTTTAGAGAATAATTTTTCAAATTTTTCTAAATCTTCCTTACTATATTCCTGAGTATTTGACTTAACGCTCTTATGATCTATATTATTAGAGGAGGCGATTTTTTGACTATTTAAGCCTCTATCTTTCTCATTTTTAATTTCATTACTATCTTCTTCAATTTCAAATTTTTTGAATAGCTCTTCATCGGCTGCTGAGTAACCATCTGCCTTATTAGTCTGACCCAAAGTAATTTTTTGGTTAGGATTTTTTTTAAATTTCATTAACTTTTCAAATTGATTTGAGTCATCTTTAGAATATTCAAAAGACTCGGTTAATTCCTCAGCTGTTTTCTTTTCAACTTTTTTGCCATCATTATTTTGATTTTCAGAAGAATTGATAATTGAATTAAAATTTTCTTCATCAGAAGGTGAGAAATCCTGCTTTGAAGATTTAGTTGAGGCTTCTGTTTTGATCTCATTTTTGAAATATTTACTTACGTTATATTCACTCATTTCATTCTCCATTTTTGTGTTTTCAGGATATTTTGAGTTCACCAACTCTTTATGCTCTATATCAGAGTTATCTTGATTTTGAATATGTCCAAACATTGATTCAAGAATTCCATCAGCATTAATTTTTTGATCTAAAAATGTTTCAAAAATGCTGCCATTGCGAAATACAATTACACGCGAACAAAACCCTATGAATTCTTCAAGTTCACTTGACATGTAAATTACTGAATTTCCTTCATCCGCAAATTCTCTTAGTTGTTTGTAAAGATCTCTTTTAGTTTGTAAATCTATTCCACGGGCAGGATCTAATAAAACCAAAGTCTTGGGATGGGTGGAAAAAGCACGTCCTAGCATTACTTTTTGTTGATTACCGCCACTTAAAGATGTAATCAAATTTTCTTTGGCGCCTGCTTTAATAGCTAATCTCTCTACTTCCCAATCATAAATGTCATTTATTGCACCCCATTCAATAAGGCGAACGCCGGGTATATTGGTATTTTTGTCGTACATAGAAATTGCTAAATTTTCAACAATACTTAGATTTGGTAAAATTCCTTCTCTTTTTCGATCACCTGAAACAAATGCAATTCCAAATTTTTTTGCATCGGCAAGAGTGTTAATCGAAGAAAAATCAACACCATGGTTTGTGCTGACTTCAGCTACTCCTTCTGCAGCTGGTGCAATACCAGCTAATATTCGAACAAAGTCATCTTGACCATGGCCATCTAGCCCAGTGATTCCAACTATTTCGCCTTTATTTAATTCAAAATTTGAAGAATCACTTGTTGGCCAAACCCTCATATTTTGAGTTCTGAGAGCTACTTGTGAGTGAGATGATTTGTGAGCATCTTGTTTAGTTGAGTCTTTGCTTTGATCTTTTCCTGTCATCAGTTGTAAAAGATTTTTTTCAGTAATTTGACTTTTTTCTAAAACACCAACATCTTTCCCATCTCTCATAACTGTGCAACGATCACTGATTCTTACTAACTCTGCAATTCTATGAGTTACTATTATTATTGCTGTCCCCTTATCACGTAGTTCTCTCATCTTATTAAAAAGACGCTCAGTTGAGTCGAAATCTAATGCAGCTGATGATTCATCTAATATTAGTAAATCTGGCTCACTTAGTAATCCTCTAGCAATGGTAATCCAGGCTTTAGTACTTAGTGGAAGATTTCCAGCTGGCATTAAGGGGTCGATATCTTCATCAGCTAATTCACTTAATAAAATTCTAGCTTTATCTTGTTTATCTTTATCCGACATTGATTTTGAGAAAAAACCATCAATACCAATAAATAAGTTATCAACTATCGATGCTTCATCTGCTACAAGAACCTCTTGAAATACCATTGAAACTCCTAAATCGCGAGATTCCTTTGGTGTAGATGGGTGATGGCCATTAATTGACACTTTCCCTGAATCAATTGGCAAGACACCCGCTAGCACTTTAGCTAATGTACTTTTCCCACAGCCATTTCCACCAATAATTGCATGAATTTCACCAAAATATCCAGTAAAGGATACATTATCAAGAGCTTTAGTTACCCCAAAGGATTTGCTTACATTTTTAACATGAAGCTCACCCGGAAATTTTGTTAATATTTCTGGGAAATCTGAAGGATCATCTTCTAATGTCTTTTGTACTTGTTCGGTCAATTAAATACACCTCTAAATTGAAATAGGATTCACTTCAGACTAATGGTTATGTGTTTATTTAGAAATTTATATATACAGAAATTCTATTTTAAAACATCCAAAAGTATAGGTGCAGTTTACTACTATCACATACCATAGTCAATAGTATGTATTAATTCTTATATTATTAGTAAAGCAATGTTTATTAATGTTACAATCATGTATAAAAATTATGGTTAATAGGTTTTTTTTAAAACTATTTTTTTTAACTTTCTTTGATATATTGTCATATTCTTGGGTTTATTAAGTAAATATAAATATGAGTGAATTTTTTAATTATTTTTCAATACTCAAGAAATTCTTGTCCTCTTCATTTATTAAAGCTGGAGTATTACCCTGGTTTCTTGGTGTTGCTCTAATTACTTTCTCATTTGCTAGTGATAATTTTTTAACTACACAAAATATTCTAGGCGTAGCAAGACATTCTTCAGATCTTATTCTTGTGGCTATGGCTCAGATGGTAGTTATGCTCACTGCAGGATTGGATTTCTCTGTTGGTGTAATTCTTGCAATGACTTCTGTAGTTGCTTCGATGACAATGGTGGCTTTGTGGTCTGGATATGGTTCCGGCTGGGAGGCAATTTTTATAGGCTGCTTAGCAGGGCTTCTAGTTGGAGCGCTTATTGGTCTAGTCAATGGCCTTGGTGTTGCTTTTTTACGAGTGCCTCCATTCATAATGACTCTTGGCATGTCTTCAATTATATTTGGGTTAGCTCTTACTATTACTGGAGGAATTCCAATCTATGGAATGCCCGAATCATTCACGAATATTTTTGGCTATGGAACGTTTCTAGGTATTTCGTTAACTATATGGATCACTCTATTTTTTATTATTTTGGTTTATATTTTTATTAATATGACAAAGATGGGGAGGTACTTTTATGCTATAGGAGGAAACATAAGAGCAGCAGAACTTTCTGGCATTAATGTTCGTTTTTATATTGTGAGTGCTTATGTTTTTTCTGCAGTTATAACTAGTATTGCGGCTTTATTGATTACTGCAAGGCTGGAAACTGGAGAGCCTAACATTGGTGCAAGCTATCCATTGCTATCTATTGCCGCTTGTGCGATTGGAGGGGTAAGCCTTCTTGGCGGTGTTGGCAGAGTTCAGAATGTTGTTTTAGGGGCATTTTTTATTATCTTAATACAAAATGGAATGAACCTAATGAGAGTTGGTTCATACTTACAGATGGTTGTTATAGGTGTGTTGCTTATAGTAGCCATTAGTGCTGAGTATTTTAGGCAGCAAATGTTATCAACCATAAAGAAATAATGACCGAATAAGAATGATTTTTTATAATTCATTAAATTTGAATGTTTTCTTAGATTCTGAGATCTAGAAATTCATAATTAATATATGAGAAAAATTAAAAAAAATCTCTTTAATAGGTTATCTCTTAATCAAAAAATCTTAGCTTTAATATTTATTGAAATTATTGCTTTTATTTCATTAATGCTAGTTGCTTTTTCGCAAATCTACACAGTTGGCAGCGAAACCAAACAAATGTCTTCTATCACAATTCCATTAATCGAGTCCGTTCATAGAATTGATGATAGCGTTTATAGTCAAAGGCTTAGTCTCAATGAGCTTTATATAACGGTTACCCAAATCGTTAACCAAGATGGTGATAAAACAAGTTTTTACGATAAATATGTGCAGCTCTTAGGCGGCAAATCAATCCAGGATAAATTTTTATTAGCTAGTCAAAAATTGAAGGATTCAATTGCTGATACTGAAGATTTTATTAGAAAAGTTAAAAATGACGAAGCCTCAAACAACGACATAATTTTAGATAATCAAGAGCAATTACTTTTAGAGCTCTATGCCCTGAGAGTAGTTTCTCAAAAATATAATCAAACAGTTGTAAGTAACTTATTTCTTGAAAACAATTTACAAATACTTACTCTAAATATCAAAAACCTCAATGAAATTTTATCTACTGAAGAGTCTCTTATTATTCAGGCAGAAAAAGTAAGTAAAGAATTAGAAAATGTTATTAATGCCTCTAAAGCAAAAATAATTTATGTTGAAAGAATCGCTATTAGTTATATAGTTATAACAACAATTATTTCTATTTTATTCGCTATATCAATGATTCTTCTTATTGTAAGGATGAATATTTCAAAGCCTTTACAGTTACTTACTGACTCAATAAATAGATACACCCCGTTAAGAAAAGTGACAAGGTTAGAAGATGAGCAAAATATATTAGAAAGAGAGGATGAGCTTGGAAGAATGGGGCGAAGTTTTAACAGGCTTAAAGAGGACTTATGGGAGCAAGGAGTCGGACTTCAAAATGCTAAGGAAGATGCTGATAGAGCCAATAAAGCCAAATCACTATTTCTAGCTTCAGCTAGCCATGATTTACGTCAACCTTTAAATGCAATGCAGATGTACATAGCCGCGTTAAAATCTAAAGTTAAAGATGAAAAAATTCTTACAATTATTGAAGATATAAATTCAGTTTCAGCTTCAACTGCAAGACTTTTAAATGCTCTTTTAGATGTTTCTGAATTGGAGGTTGGAGCTATTAAGCCTCGATATGAAGACTTCTCAATTAATAATATTTTTACTAGTATTTTTCAATCATTCGCACCTTTAGCAAAAGATAAAAACTTACAGTTTCGAATCGTTCCTTCTAGTATTACTGTTAGAAGTGATCCTGATTTATTGGAACGTATATTAGGTAATTATATGTCAAATGCCATTCGTTATACTGAAGCTGGATCTGTAATGATGGGATGCAGAAAGAGGGGCAATAAGGTTTTAATTGAAGTCTGGGATACGGGCTGTGGAATCTCAGAAGATCAAATGCCAAATATTTTTGAGGACTTTTATCAGATTGAAAATAAAGAGCGAGATAGAAGCAAGGGGCTTGGTCTTGGTCTGGCTCTAGCGAAGCGTTTATCTCTAAGCCTTAACCATACAATAGATTGTAAATCTACTCTCGGAGGTGGCTCATGCTTTTCTGTATTAGTTGAAATTGGTGAAGCGAAGAATAGTGAAGTTCAACTTGAAGCTATTTCTAACATTATGGATTTAACTGGTGCTAGAATTTTATTAGTTGAAGACGATATTGATGTCTTAAAAGCTTCAATTCAGTTAATGGAATCTTGGGGCTGTATTGTCGATTCTGGAAGAGACCTGAACGAAATCAAAAATATCATTAGGTCTCCAGATTACCAATTGCCAAACATTATTGTGGCTGACAATCGATTACCAGGAGATGCTTCAGGTGTTGATGTAGTTAAACTAGTTCAGCAAGAGTTAGAGTCTGTAATTCCGAGCATAATAATAACTGGAGATGTAGAAAGGTCTCATATACAAAGCATTAAAGAAAAAGGGCTGCCAGTGTTATTAAAACCAATTCAACCTGCAAAGTTCAGAGCTATTCTTTCACATTTGATTAACTCTTAGCTCTCAATTTATTTTTAAAAGTTAGACTTTGATTTCAGTTTCTCTAGATTTCAAAAAATAGTTTTGGATTAGAAGTTCGCTTGACTCTTCAGAGTTTATTTCAGCACTTAAGCTGCCTTCATTAATAATATAGATTCTATGAGATAAGTTAACTAGTTCGGTTAAATCAGAAGAGATCATGAGAACTGCTCCTCCTGCATCACAAAAGTCACTTATCAGTTCATAAATTGACACGCGAGTACCAATATCTACTCCTATTGTTGGTTCATCAAGAATAAATAATTGAACGTCTCGAGCAAAACTTTTAGCAAGCATTACTTTTTGTTGAGTACCACCAGATAGCTGCTCTATTTTATTTTCGATACCCTTATTGAAGTTTAATCGTTGCCCAATCTTTTCAACAATATCTTTTTCGTTTTTTCTATTTACCATGAAGCCAGTTGAAAATTTTGGAAGCCCTAGTGATGGTAAAGAAATATTTTCTCTGATATTGTGTTCCATTACAAGTCCTTCAGCCCTTCTATCAGAGGGTACATAAAGCATTCCTCTATCAAGCATTGCTCTTGGACTAATGTCATTGATATTTTTAGAACTGTCATATACAACATCATCTAAGTAAGTTATGTTGCCTGAATTAATTTTATTAATACCAAAGCATGCCCGACCAATTGCAGATTTTCCTGATCCAGCAAGTCCTGCAAGTCCAACTACCTCTCCAGCTCTTACATTGATTGATACATCCTTTAAGAAACTATCTGGAATGCTTAGGTTTTTTACATCTAATAGCCTTCTGCCAGGATGACTTTTTATCTCAGGAAAAAAGTTTTTGATTTTTCGGCCAGTAGCAAGCTCAATTAATTTTTGCTCATCAATTTTAGAGACCTTATCAGTCTCAACTACTTTACCATCTTGAAGAATTGTTACGCGATTACATATTGTATAAATTTCTTTCATTCGGTGAGTAATATAAATTACACCAATGCCTTCTTCTTTTAAAATTTTAATCATTGAAAAAAGATGGTTTGTTTCATTTTCCGCCAAAGAAGCAGTTGGCTCATCAAGAATCATTATTGAGGGTCTTGTATGGAATGCTTTTGCAATCTCAACCATTCTTTTTTCGGCATGAGATAAGTTAATTATTTTTTCTTCAGGTTTAATAGAGAACTCGAGTCTATCCATGGTCTCACAAGCCATTTTATGCAATTTTTTCTTGTTAAGAAATAGCCCTTTTGAAACATTAGAGCCTAGAAATAAATTTTCTTCAACAGTGAGTTGAGGAACTAATGAGAACTCTTGAAACACTGCACTAATTCCAAGCTCCCTCGCATTATGGACAGAATGAATTTTCAATTCTTCATTGTTCAGAATAATTTTTCCACTTGTAGGCTGTAAATCACCAGTAATAATTTTAATTAAAGTAGACTTTCCAGCTCCATTTGGACCAAAGATGGCATGAGCTTCACCAGGGTACAAATCAAAATTGACTTCATTCAATACAGAAGTTTCAAAAAATTGTTTTGATATATTCTTAAGCTTTAATAGAGGTATTGATGATTGATTCATAATTTAGTTTTTTTAATTACTAAGATTATCTTTTAGTTTACTGAAAAAACAGGAGACCACCCCTTAGGGGCTAGTGTTGTTGAGGAGTCAAACTTACTAAAATTTTTAGGTGTTACAATTAATATTGGTTGCTGTATGTGCTCTGTAATTCGACCCGTATTATATTCTGGGCGACCTCCTGTTGCCATTTCAATTCCCCCTAATAGCCTTACTGCCTGGTCAACGGCAATTCTGGCTTGAGAAATCATTTGATCTGATGGCGCCATTGAAATTAACCCTCGTTTTATAAAAAGATCAATACCAGGCGTATAGTATGTGGACACTAATTTAATTTTGTTTTGAAGTTTTCTGGCTCTTAGGGCTCCTGCTGCAGCTTCAATTGTTGTTCCAGTCCCTACAATGTATTTAAATTCTGGCTCAGGCCCTGAAGCTAAGTTCTGAAGGGTCTCTTCAACCAACTGCAATTGGATTGATTTCCCTGTATCCCCCCAATTTGTTTCAAGTATTTTAATTTTTGATCCATTTAAAGCTTTTAAACAGCCTACGTTTGAGGCAATAGACCATCCTGCGCCAGGCGGTCCAGGAAACCAAACTATATTGGTTTCATTTGGATTATCTTTTTCTTGATCTAAAACCCATTTGCATGAGGTGTAACCCATATCGATAAAACTTTGTAAAGAATTGGCATCAACAGCTGTATTTATTCCAGTAACAAGAACAACAACAGGAATTCCTTTTTCTCTTATTATTTCTATCTGTTTGGCGTTACCATTACTTGAGATTGGTCCAATAATTAAAGCCTCTCCTCCGTTAGTTATACAATCATCGACTTGATTTAGTTGTGCGTCTAGATTTGTATATCCACCGGCTTCAAATAATGTGATTTTTTGACCTAGACGACGACCTTCAGTAATAATCCCATAGGCTACTCCAACCCAATAAGAGTCTTTAAGGTGAGGAAATGAAACACATATGTGATGTTTATTATTAACTTGGTTTGGTTTTAAAGGAGCATAAATTTGAAGGGGAAGCGTTTCTAGGGAGTTTCTTTTGTCTGTCCAGCAATCAACGTCACCATCTGTACAAGAATAATTGAATACGTTTACGCTTTGAGACCAATAAGCACCTTCATTAGCCTGAGTGGGTGAAATATAACTTATTAAGAACAATAAAAAAAATAAAGACGCGCAAGGAAGTCTTGAATATTTTATGAATATATTTTTAAAATACTCTACTAAAAAGAAAATATAGTTGTCATTTTTAAAAATAGAACTCAATAAACCTCCCTCTAGGTAATTAACTCCGAAACTTTTTGGATATTGGAATATTTAGCAACTGCTTCAGTTCTATTTTTAACATTGAGTTTTTTAAAAATTGCTGATACGTGCATTTTAATTGTTGGAATGGTAAGACCCAATTCAGTTGCAATAGACTGGTTTGAGTTACCAACCTTTATAAGATTAAAGACTTCTTCTTGTCTCTTTGATAGGATGCTGGACTTTTTAATAATATTTGATACTGGTTGGGAGGCATCATTCTTGATGTCAATTCTTGATTGCAAGACATGCGGAGGAATGTAAACACCCCCAGCCAAGATAAGCTTAATAGCGCTAATAGTAATTTCTGGTAGGGAGGTTTTTGGAATGTAACCTGATGCTCCAGAAGAGATGGCCATATGAATGGAATCAAAATCTTCTTTAACAGAAACAATAACTATTGGGACGCCAGGATGCAAATTGATAATATTGAGGATGCTTTTTTCTCCATCCATTCCAGGCATCATGAGATCTAGAAGCAATAAATCAATAGAAGGCTTTTCTGAGAGAATTTTTATTGTTTCATCAAAGCTATTCGTTTGAAATATATCTGAATTTGGTACAGCCATTTTTACAACTAATTCTAGCCCACCTCTGACTAATGCATGGTCATCCGCTATAACGATTTGATGACGAATTGAATTATCTTGAACTTGATTTGGCATATTTATTTATTCTCTTAGTAATTGAATTTTAAAGCTTTAATGAGGCATTCTCATTAATTGTACATTATTTTACTGGTTAATAAGAATGCAGGGCTGCATACTTTAATCCCATATACATACTAATGTAATGTAATAAATAAAATATACATACTTTTGTTGACTAATATATACAATATGCTATACTCACATATACTTTAGACTATGTAAATTTGCTTTAAAAGCGTACCTAGCTTATAAATCAAAGTTTTTTAAAGTATACAAAACAAGTAATGATACTTGTCAAAAAAAGGAGATAAAAATGCAAAAATTTATAAAATTTACTTTAGCATGTTTTTTATCATTAGGATTTTCAACAATGACTCTTGCTGGTCTAGATGAAATTCCAAAAAGTATTACTGATTCAGTGTATAACCCAGATCTAATGGATTCAATGCAGCCATTAGGTGAGAGTGCTTTTAGGGAATGGAAGAGTGACCGCTCTCCACCTTGGACAGTAGGTTATGCAAGTACTTATGCTGGAAATACTTGGCGTAAAGGCGCAATGGACCGGTTATTGAATGAGATCAAGCCAAAATGGCAAGAGCTCGGACTACTTAATGATATTGTTGTTACACAGTCAAATCTTAAAGATTCTTTACAAATCCAGCAGATTAGACAGCTAGTTGATCAGGGCGTAGATGCAATTATTATTTGTTGCTCGAACCCGACAGCTCTTAATCAAGCTATTCAGTATGCATTTGATAGAGGCGTTCCCGTCTTTTCATTTACTGGATATACAACATCGCCACTTTCAGTCAGTTCATCAGTTAACTATCATCAGGCAGGATTTGATGTTGGTACATGGATGGCCGAAGAGATTGGTGGAGAGGGTAATGTTCTTGTAGTAGAGGGTATTCCTGGCTATTCTGCTTCTGATTCTCAGAACCGTGGAGTTTTGGATGGTTTGTCTCAATATCCTGGAATTAAGGTTACTGGACAGATTGCCCATATGTGGACATCACAAGTTGGTCAAGCAGAAACACAAAAATGGTTAGCAACTCATCCTGGTCAGCTTGACGGTATGGCAGTTCAGTCTTCTGGTGAAACAGGAGTATTAGCTGCACTTCAGCAATCAGGTCGTGAAATGGTTCCATTATCAATTGGTGGTGAGTTAGGTGCTTTATGTTACTGGCGTAATAATCCAGATTACATAAGTGCGGCAATTCAAACATGGCCTCCGGGTGATGATGTTGAGCTTGGCTGGAACATCATGATGCGCACATTGCAAGGTCAAGGTCCTAAGATTCAATCAATTTTAGTACCACCTCGCAAAATTACTTACTCTGATGTTGAGGCAATGATGGGTACTGATTGTGATAGAGGTTCTACTGGTTGGTACAACCCAGGGATAGATATTTGGGGTGGTAAAGACTATCTTGATAATTTCTTCCTGAGACCTGCGGATCCAGAGGCATACGATCCAAATTCATAAGTAAATAAACTTCATAAAGCCCAGAAACTTTTTTCTGGGCCTTATGGATTTTAAGCTCGACATTTAGTTTTTAGAGTTATTAAAAATATTTTTTAAAATGAATTAAAGATTGAAGTAATAAAAATAGAATTTAAAACCAAGGATATTTTATGAACAGCACATTATTACCAACAGACATTGTAGGAGGTACTTTTTGGCTCCTATCTATGGCAATGTTTGGTGCATCTATTTTCTTTCTTCTTGAAAGAACAAAGGTTGCTACTAAGTGGCATACAACTATGACATTACTAGGTGTGGTAATGCTGGTTTCAGCAGTCTTCTACCACTATATTAAAACAATGTGGGTGGACACTGGTTCAGCACCAATTATTCTACGATATTTAGACTGGATACTCACACATACGATGCAAATTGTATTGTTTTATGTCATCTTGTCTGCAGTTACAAAAGTTTCATCAGCTTTGTTTTGGAGATTATTAATTGGATCATTAGTAATGGTGATTGGCGAATTTCTAGGGGCAGCTGGTTATATGAGCGCTACGTTAGGATTTATTATAGGAGTTGTGGGTTGGCTTTATATTCTCGGTGAACTGTATATGGGAGAAGCAGGACGTGCAAATTTAGAGAGTGGTAATGAAGCCACACATATGGCATTTAATGGCCTCAGATTAATTTTAACTATTGGATGGGCAATTTACCCACTTGGTTATTTTATAAACAATCTTGGGGGCGGTATTGATGTGAATAGCTTAAATATTGTTTATAACTTAAGTGATTTTTTAAATAAAGTAATTTTTGGATTCGTAATTTATAAAGCTGCAATGAATGATACTCAGCTAGTAAATGAAAGCAATTAACTATGAAAAATAATACATACAAATTTTATAAGGAGAAATTATTATGACTGGTGCAGATATTATTGCAGCCATTATTCTTACGGCATTAGCAATTGCAATTTTTGTATATTTGCTGCATTGGCTTTATCGCAGATCATCCAAAGAGGTTTCTTTTGTGAGAACTGGACTTAGAGGTGAAAAGGTTATATTAAGTGGGGGAGCATTTGTATTACCAATAATTCACAATATAACTTCTGTTGGAATGCGAACATTGCGTATAGAAGTTAAGCGTGGTGGTGATAAATCATTTATTACTAAAAATAGAATGCGAGTTGAAATAATTGCAGAATTCTATGTACGCGTAACTCCATCAAAGGAGGCAGTATCAATTGCAGCGGGTACTTTAGGTAAGCGAACAATGGAGCCTGAAAGTTTAAGAGAATTAGTCCAAGGTAGATTTGTAGACGCACTAGGTATTGTTGCAGCACAAATGACAATGGAAGAAATACAGGAGAAGAGGGGCGAATATATAAAGGAAGTAAAGGTTATTGTTGCTGAATCTTTAAGTGCGACAGGACTAGAGCTTGAAGCCGTTTCTCTAACTAGTTTAGATCAAGCTGGACTAGAGGTATTTAACCCATCTAACGCGTTTGACGCGGAAGGTCTTACTCAGCTTACAGAGCAAATTGAAGCAGGAAAGAAAAAGCGTAATGATATTGAGCAAGATACAACAATAAGAATTAGAGCAAAAAATCTGGAAGCTGAGCAGAAAGCTCTGGAAATTGATCAACAAAGAGAGTTTTCAAGGTTATCACAGGAGCGTGAAATTGCCAAACAACGAGATAGAGAGCGTACTGATATGGCTATTGAAACCTCAACACAGCAGCGCTTAGCTGAAGAATCCAGAATCCAGTCTGAAGAGGATATTGAAAAAGCACGTATTCAACAACAAGATACAATTGAAGTTGAGCGTTCATTGAGGGAGCATGAGCTAACACTTCAGATTGAAGAGCGAAAAAGATTAAGAAACGAAATTGAAAGACAAACTGAAACTGACATTAAGCAAAAAAATCTTGAGGCTGAAATTAGAGCATTAGATATTCAAAAAGAAAATGAGTTTGCAAGACTCCAACAGGAAGAAGATATTGCTTCTCAAAGGGCAAAACAGAAAACTGAAGTTCTTAAGGTTGAGTCTGAGCAATATATAGAATCTGAACAGGCCCAAATAAAAGCAAACGAAGAAGTTAAAAAGATGGAAATAGATCAAAAGAGATCTCTTGAAATCTCTCGAATTAATAATGATCAATTGTCTCAAGCTTCTGAAATACAAAAGAGAAAAAATCTTGAGATTGAAGAGAAAGATCGTGAGCTTGAAATTATAGCCAAAACTGTAGAAGTATTAAAGGCAGTAGAAAATAAAGAACATATTAGGGCTCAAGTTGTTGTCGCAGAGGAGCAGGTTCAATCAGCACAGGAGGTTGAAGTTGCAGAGCGACAAAAGAAGCTTCAGATAATTAATGCTGAAAAAGAGGGTGAGAGTGAAGCAATACAAATTACCACCCTTGCTAGAGCTGAAAAAGAAGCAGCACAGGAGCAAGAGCAAACTGATAAATATGCCTCCCTTGCAAGTAAGCTTCGATATGAAGTAGATGCAGCAGGAAATTTGATGCTAAATGAGGCTGAAAATGCTCGAAGTGATGAAAGTCGTCAAAGCGATCTAAGAATGGAGATTGCTAAGAATCTTGACTCAATTATTAGAGAAGCTGTTAAGCCAATGGAAAATATTGATGACATAAAAATTTATGAACTTAATGGAATGCCTGGCTTCAATTCAAATAGTTCCAATGGAGATTTTGTTGGACCAGTAAATGGAGGCGGAAATTTTTCTGAAAATGTAGTTAATTCCGCATTACGTTATCGCGCACAGGCTCCTTTTGTTGACAATCTTCTTGATGAAATTGGAATGTCATCTAAAGAGATAAGCAATATTAAAAACATTCTTGGGGATTATAAGAAGGATGAAAAAAAAGGCGACGATATAGAAGGCGATAAAGCCTAAAAAGTTTAACTTTAAATTAATAAAAAATTAAGGAAATATTATGTTGAGAATTACTGGTTATAGCGACAAATACTCTGTTTGTCCTGGAGATAACATACAATTTTATATTAACTCTGAAGATAGTGAAGTTTACGAAACACAAATAGTCCGATTAATACATGGTGATACTAACCCTGACGGTCCTGGATACAAAGAAGAAGAAATTCAGGCTGAATGTAATAAAAATTATCCAGGAAAAAATCAAAAAATACATGGTGGCTCTTATGTGATCGTCCCTCAAGATGAGCGTCTTAATTTAGAAAGCTTTACACTTCAGTGTTATATATTCCCAACAACACCTGTTGTTGGTCTTGGTACTCCACAAAAAGGACGCCAGGGCGTTTTAACTAAATGGGTTGAAGAAACTAAAAGTGGCTATGGGTTGTTTATAGACGAGCATAATTGTTTGTCTGTCGAAATAGGCGATGGCAGTGGCCAGATTATGAAGCTTTCAAGTGATAAAAAACTTTTAAGAAAGGTTTGGTATCTTGCAGCAGTTAGTTATGATGCGCGCACAGGTAAAGTTACGTTATTTCAAGAACCTGTTGTAACATCAACTAATGGCGGATTAGGCCAAGGCTTATTAAATCCAGCAGAAGAAACTACTGCTGTGGTGGAGTCTATTAATAGTATAAAGCCGGGTATCAATGATGCCCCTTTTTTAATGGCAGCAAGTACAAAATATCAGAGGTCAGGAAGACATATTTCTGGAGGACATTTTAAAGAGGTGTTGGAGCCTATAGAATTGCCAGAGCAAATTCATACATATAACGGAAAAATAGATCGCCCAAGACTCTCAAGAAGAGCTTTAACTAGGTCTGAAATAGAATCTTTGGCACGTGGTTACCAGGGTTGTAAGGCAGAATTACGTAACGACGTTGTTGGAGCATGGGATTTTCATGCAAATATAACTACAAACATCGCCTCAACTTGCATAATTGATACGTCACCTTCTATGTTAAATGGTGTCATTATTAATATGCCTGTTAGGGCTATGACAGGCTTTAACTGGACTGGAGATGAAATTGTTTATCATCATAAGCCTGAAGAGTATGGTGCAATTCATTTTCATGACGATGATATAGATGACGCACGTTGGGAAGTTGATTTTGAACTGAAAATTCCTGATGGCTTAAAAAGTGGTATTTATGCTGCTCGCTTAAGGATTGGTGGTGAAGACTCTCCAGAAACAGAAGATTATATTCCTTTTGTTGTTCGTCCTCCAAAAGGAAAAACTACTTCAAAATTGGCTTTTATTTTGCCTACAAATTCATACTTAGCCTATTCAAATGATAATCTTTGTACCAACTGTGTTGTGGCTGAGTTATTAGCTGGAAAGGTTCCTGTAATGACTGCAGCTGATCTATATTTAAATGAGCATAGAGAATATGGACTTTCTACTTATTCACTTCATTCAGATGGAAGTGGCGTTTGCTACTCATCAAGACTTAGACCAATTTTAAATATGCGCCCTAAATATCGTCATTGGCTCTCTCCGTCTTTATGGCAGCTTAATGGCGATCTTCATCTTGTTGACTGGCTTGAAGAAAAAAACTTTGATTTTGATATTCATACTGATGAAGACTTGCATCGAGAAGGAGTTGGGTTATTAAATAAATATCAAACTGTACTTACTGGAAGTCATCCAGAATATACTTCAGAAAAAATGTTTTCTGCTTATGAAAAATATCAACAAGATGGAGGTCGATGGATTTATTTAGGTGCAAATGGTTTCTACTGGTGTAGTGAGTATCATCCTGATAATTCTAATATTATTGAAGTTCGTAAAGGAGAGGCTGGAACTAGAGCCTGGACAGCAAATCCTGGAGAATATAATAATGCTTTTGATGGAAAATATGGAGGCATGTGGCGCGCTCGAGGAAGAATTCCAAGTAAGCTTTGTGGACTCACTTTTACGGCTTATGGTTTTGATGTTTCATCCTACTATGTTAGAGATAAGGATAGTGAAAGACCAGAGACAGCTTGGATAATGGAAGGGGTAGGGAATGGTGAAAAAATCGGTGATTTTGGGCTTGTTGGCGGTGGGGCTGCAGGTGTAGAGTTGGATCGGTATGACATTGAATTCGGAACCCCACATGATTCATATTTATTAGCGCATTCAGTTGGACATACCAATTTAATGTTGCAAGTTAATGAAGAGATTCACTTTTCTGTTCGTGGGTATCACGGAAGTGGTACTGAGAATCCAATGGTTCGAGCTGATATGGTGTTTTATAAAACACCAAATGATGGTGGAGTTTTTGCTCCAGGATCTTTGTCGTGGTGTGGAAGTCTTTCGCATAATAATTACAATAATAATGTTTCTCGTATTACAGAAAATGCAATAAGAGGATTTTTAAAAGATGGACCTTTGCCTTAATAATATAGATAAGGAGTTATATTAAAATGATTACTAATAAACACCCTAATATGATGGATCCACCTGTTGGTAAGTCAGTTGTTGGAACAAGCACTGAGCCTCTTAATGAATTAGAGAAAAGAGTAATTAGCCCTCTAGATGAGGATAAAGTTAATGATTTGTCAGAATATTTATTTACACTTAATAATAGACACATTGGGCCAATTGCAGGTGCTTATGTTGCAGTTTGCATTGTTGAAGGAAAAGAGTGGTGTGTTGGCCAGTTGAATGCAGATCGAGCAAAGCCATTAATACTTTTTGAAGATAAGATCTTTAACACCCCTGAAGGCGCCCAAATTGAGGCAGGACGATTAAAAGAGGAGCGAGGAGAGTCAGTGCCTTGTCGCAACCATTAATTACAAAATAGGAATATATTATGACAAATAAAGAAAAAGGTGTAATTGCAAACGAATCTTATGCTGAGACAGATGATTATATTACGAGGACTTATGTAATGCCTCTTTTGTTTGATGATGAATCACGCAGAAAATTGATTTCAGAGCACAGAAATAGTCCTGTTGGAACTGCTCCATCAAATGGAAGGGCCGCGATCGAACATAGTCATGACCTTAGAAAAGTTCTTGATAAATTACGAAGAGCGCCAATGGCTGGCAAATATGTTACTGTTTGTATTCGTATGTTTGAAAAATATAAGATAGGAATTGTTTCAGGAATTCGCGGTGTTCCAGTTGATATACAAGAAGAAATATATTCTTCAGAAGAAGCCTGTGAGCATGCAATTTTTTTAAAAAGAATTGCTAATTTAATGAATCACTACGGTTAGGTTTTGGTTTCTTGTAATCGTCTCTCTTTTTAATATACTATTTTTAATTACAGTAATGATCTTACTGAATAGTCGCTTTCTCCTGCAGAAATATTAACTACGATTACAAGAATCACCAATTCAAAGCTTCAATCAAGCTAGAGTATTACAAAGCCAATTAATTCAATAGGTTGTATGCCAAGCTCACAACACTAAACAACACTAACTGATGAGTCAGATAGATAATTAGAGCATGCTTTCCGATTACTTCAAGCCAATTTAATCGAAAAATAAATATTTTCTGATAATAGGGATTGTGCCCTAGATAAATTCCAATAAAGACAAAAGATAGCCACGGGAATAGAGGGTAATAATCAACACTTCCAAACGGTAAGTAAGGTTCAAGGAGGTATGAAATAAAACTAAGGTTAGGTTGATCAAAAATCGCACCAATAAGAATTAATGCAGCAATTAGCAAGGAGGTCTTAGGAAGATTTACAAAAGAAATTGCTATGATAGTAGAAAACCAAATTAAATGAAGGATTCCAAAATAGACCCATCCATCAGGAAACATTACATAAGTTCCAGCTGAAACAAAAAGAGCAGCAATTCCTAAATATAATAAGCGTTTAAGGAATTTTTTAAATTTAATGCCTTTGCTATGAGCAATAACCAAGCTAATTCCAACAGCGCTCAAGAAAAGAAAAACAATTAAGCAGCGCCATGCTATCCCAGCCCAATGAGTAAATAATGGAATATCAGAAAAGCCAAAAGAATTGAGATCATAAATAAAGTGAAAGGCAATCATCATAATGATTGCAATGCCGCGCATTAAATCAAGTGCTGAATCTCTTGTATTGATCATCAAATAAATTTACTCAAACACTTGAGAGACATAATTTTTATCGATTGTTATGACGGACTCATCAAGAAGCTCAAGACATTTCGGTACAGCTAAAAAAACTGCTCCAAGACATACAGAAATTGCGACTGGCTTGCCAGGAAGATTGATAATTAAGCTATTACCTCGAGTACCTGCGATTTGCCGTGAAAGAATTGCTGTAGGAACGGTCCTAAGTGAAACAATCCTCATTTGCTCTGCAAATCCATCAAAGATTCTTTCACAAACTTCTTTAGTAGCCTCGGGCGTTACGTCTCGAGTAGTTGGACCAGTTCCACCTGTTGTAAGAATTAAATTACAACCAAGACTGTCACTCATCTCTTTGAGAGTATTCTCTATTAAAGGCTGCTCATCTTCAATTATTTTTGAAACTACCTCATATGGGCTAGTTACTGCTTTTGATATCCATTCCTGCATGGCAGGTCCACTAATATCTTCATAGATTCCACGTGCAGCTCTATCAGAAATAGTAAGGAATCCAATTTTAATTTTAGAATCGGTCATATAATCTTCTAGCCTCCCGTAACGGGTGGGAAAAAAGCCACCTCATCATCTTCTTTAACAATGGTATCTGACGCCGCCATTTCTTGATTAACAGCGCACAAAATGTTATTTGGAAAGTGTTCGCTCCCGTGTTTTTCAATAAGTTTTTGTTTGATAAAAGATATTGAAACTGGCGCGTCAAAGTTCATCAAGTCATGACTTGTCTTTAAGTTTTCTTTTAGAGAAGCAAAGTAGATAATTTTCATCCACCAATCTCCACCATTTGACTACTACTAATATTATCAATTACGGAGTCAAAGAAATGTTTTTCTGGTTTTTTTGTTATGGCGTCAACGATTAATTGCTTAATTTCTGCATCAGTCATTCCTGATCTTAGGGCATCACGAAGTGATACTGAGTCTTTTTGACCAAGGCATAAAATTAGCTCACCTTTAGCCGTTAATCTGACGCGGTTGCAGCTACTACAGAAATTATTAGATACAGCTGATATTGTAGCTATACTGGTGTTGGTACCTTTAATATGAAGAGCTTTCGCTGGCCCATCAGTTTGCTGGGCTTTCTGGGATTTAAGCTTACTTCCAAACCTTTTAAAGACTCTTTCAAGAATATCTTTTTCACTGTAGTGTCTATCGACTGCTTCTATGCCAGCAAGCCCAATAGGCATTGTTTCAATAAAACGAATATCAATTCCTCGGCCAATAGCAAAATCTATCATGGACTCAATTTCATCATCATTAACACCCTTCATGACAACCATATTAAGTTTGATAGGACTCATTCCTGCAGATATCGCCGCGTCAATTCCTTTTATAACTGTTACTAAGTCACCGTCCCTCGTAATTTCTTTAAAGCGCTCTGGGATAAGAGAGTCAATTGAAATATTGGCTCTATTAACGCCATTAGCCTTTAACTTGGCTGCTAGTGGCGGTAGAAGATGCGCGTTAGTTGAGAGCGGAATATCATTAAGCCCAGGGATATCTCCAAGCATTTTAGTTAGCTCAAGTATATCTTTTCGTAGCAGGGGTTCTCCGCCAGTAAGGCGCACTTTTGTAACTCCTAGCTCTGAAAATAAACGAACAATTTTTGCAGTCTCCTCAAAAGAGAGGACCTGAGATCTTTTAGTGTGGGTTTGGTGATCCTCATCTCTACAATAATGGCATCTATAGTTACAGTGGTCTGTAACTGAGACCCGTAGATAAGTGATTTCTCGATTGTATGGATCAATTAGTTTGTTCATTTTGGTAATATCCAGTGCCCAGACTTGCCGCCTTTCTTTTCTATAAGCTGGACATTATCAATGAGCATGAAGCGATCAACCGCCTTACACATATCATAAACGGTAAGAGCAGCAATACTTGCAGCAGTTAGCGCTTCCATTTCAACACCAGTCTTGCCAGTTAGTTTTGCTGTAGCAATAATATCAATGCAGTTATTTTGAGTATTAGGAGTAAGCTCTACACTCACTTTAGATAGCATTAGTGGATGACAAAGTGGGATTAGATCTGAGCATTTTTTTGCAGCTTGAATCCCAGCAACCCTAGCAACAGCAAGGACATCACCCTTTTTATGGGAGCCAGAGACAATTAAGTCAAGCGTTTCAGCTTTCATTACAACTCGCGCGCAAGCCTTAGCTTCGCGTGCAGTCTCATTCTTATCGGAAACATCTACCATTTGCGCTTCACCATTTGCGTTGATGTGGGTTAATTTACTCATCTTGTTAATTCACTCATTGAGTAGTAGTTGAGTATAGTCCCAGTTTCAAAGGTTGTATTTTCAGGTATCTCAACAATTCCATCAGCCCAAACAACCGAGCTCATAACATCTGAACCTTGTTTTGGGAAGAGACTCGCTAAAGGAGTCTCCGTTGAATGGTCAATACGAACGCGCGCATATTCACGCCTAGGCTTAGCACGTTTGCAGTCAAAGTTTGTTTTCACCTTTAAAATTTTAGATTCATAGTTACTGTTTCCTTGCATTTTTTTTATAAATGGCAATGAAAAAATACAAAAAGTTACGAAGCTTGATACTGGGTTTCCTGGCAGCCCAATAAATGGAGTCTGCTTAACTTTACCATAAGCCAAAGGTTTTCCAGGTTTCATTCGAATTTTCCAAAGATTTAACTCTCCAAGTTTTTCAACAGCAGGTTTAACGTGATCTTCTTCGCCTACTGAGACCCCGCCAGTTGTCATAATTAAATCACACTGACTCTCAAGTGCTTCAAGTGCTTCGCAGGTTGCGTCCAACTTGTCCTCTATATTTCCAAGGTTTATCACATCACATCCAACCTGCTTTAGAAGCGCTACAAGAGCGTAACGATTAGAGTTGTAAATTTTTCCAGGTGTCAAAGGGTTTCCAGGCTCAACCAATTCATCACCTGTGAAAAAAACACCTACTTTAATTTTTTTAAAAACGACCAGTTCACCAACACCAACTGAGGCGGCTAAAGAAATATCTTGAGGCTTGATTTGCCTTCCTGAGCTAAGAATAACGTTATCTTTAAGGATGTCGTTCCCAGTGGGGCGAATATTCTCATTTAAATTAATAGCTCTTTTAACCGTTATCTGAGATTTATCCTTAGAGAGTGTACATTCTTCCTGCATTACAACCGTATTAGCTCCATTTGGAATTGGAGCGCCAGTAAATATTCTGGCAGCGTTGCCTATCTTTAAGTCATTTCCAGTTGAGCCTGCAGCAATTCTATCGACAACATCAAAGCTTAAGTTTTCTTGTGCTACTTGGTTGTCATTAAGTGCAATAGTGTAGCCATCCATTGCGCTATTATCAAAACCGGGAACATTTATTGTTGAATGTATATCGCTTGCTAAAATTCTACCGAGTGAGTCATCCAAAGACACGGCTTCTGTCATTGCTGTAACACTAGCAGAGTCTATTAGAAAGGACAAAGCATCATCTGCACTCATCAGTGAATCACTAAACATTGCTGAGCTTGAGTTAGTGCTTTGACTATTCATTAGGTTCTATGGATTTAATATTCATACGGTATATTATACAATTGTAAGTAAATTTTCTAATTAAAAATAACTTGAAAAAAGCACAAGCATTAAGTGAATAAAATATCAAAAAAAGAGATTTCAGCTGTCATCTTAGCTGGAGGGATGGGCTCAAGAATGGGCGGAAAAGATAAGGGGCTCATTGAGTTTCGAAACCTTCCATTAATTTCATATGCAGCCAGTGTTGCTAAGGATAGGGTAAGTCAAATATTTATAAGTGCAAATAGAAGTTTAGAGGATTATTCTAAATATGGAAAAGTAATAGAAGACGACTTAGAAGGCTATCAGGGCCCGCTAGCTGGAATTTCTAAAGCTTTAAAAGTTTGTACTTCTAATTATTTGTTAGTTCTCCCCTGTGACAGTCCAATGATTGATGTGACCTTAATCGATTCTCTTATTGAGAGAATGGAGTCTAGTGAGTGTAATATTTGTGTTGCTCATGACGGGCAAAGAATGCACGCAACCTTTGCGCTTATGAAATCAAATCTTAATGAAAGTCTTGATCAATTTTTAGCAGAAGGGGGTCGGAAAATGGCTCTTTGGTATCGTCAGCAGCAAACTGAAAGAGTTAATGTCTCAAGTCATTTAGAGCTGTTAACTAATTTAAACAGTCCAGAAGACTTTAATATTTAAGATTTCCAGCGTTTTTTTTGCTTTTCATCTTTGGTTCTCGCACTAACCCACTCTTCATTATTTTCTGTTACTTCTTTTTTCCAAAAAGGGGCATCAGTTTTAAGGAAATCCATAATGAAATTACATGAGTCAAAAGCTTCTTGACGATGCTTACTAGTTGTTATAACCAAAACTATTTGATCGTTAACATTAAGAGTTCCAATGCGGTGAATAATCGTGACATTTTCAATATCCCATTTATCTCGCGCCTTTTTAACAATTGACTCTAAAGATTTTTCAGTCATCCCTGGGTAGTGCTCAAGAGTCATAGAGCTAAGCGATTTCGGTTGAAGGTCTCTAACTGTTCCAACAAAACTTACAACAGCGCCAATACTAGAGTTATTGGCCTTAGCAAGCTTAACTTCAGTAGTTAAGTCAAAGTCATCGGGTTGAATGAGAATTTTATCCATTATTTGATTTTATCTTTATTAAGATTATTACTGGAATTAAATATTTAAAAATGACTCAAACTAGTTTTGCTTTGATAATTTTCCTACAAGAGTTATTCCTAGTGCAACTGATGGCCCAATTCCAAGTGCAAACAATGCCGTTCCAAGCCCAACAACCTCACCCAGTAATTTGTCAATGTTATTAAGGAGGCAGAGAGAGCCAACTACTACTACGCTGATTTCAATCGTTGTTCGAATTGAATATATTGGCATATTAGTTATTCTTTGTAAGCCAATCATTAATCCATCCCTCGGACCGGCGCCTAAGTTTGAAATCAAATAAAACCCACTACCAAGTCCAATAACAAGAATACCAATAATGACCTGTAAAACCTGCATTGGATACGCTTCAGGATATGGCAAGTAATAAACTGAAAACTCAATTGTTAGTGCTATTATGAAGGCATTGAGAATTGTTCCCATCCCAGGTTTTTGTTTAAGTGGAATCCACATGAATAACACAAATATGCTGATAACAAAAGTAGAAAAGCCAATTGACCAATCAGTAAGGTTTGAAATCCCTTGGGCTAATACAGTATATGGGCCAACACCAGCACCACTGGTTATTAAAAGACTTTCTCCAAGACCAAATAAAAATAATCCAAATACTAAAAATATAAAAGTTAGTGGCTTAGGCTTAAGATTAAACGAGTCTTCAGAGCTCCAAGCAACTTTAGGAATTGTTTTAATAGTAAAGGTCTCAGAAAAAAGTTTCATGGATCATTGAGGCTGTAAAAAATTACAGTAATAATACAGTTGTTTATGCCAACTCTCGTGCTGTGTATTAATTATTATATTTATCTTCTAAGTTTCAAGTTTTAATGATTATCATAGGTTTATTGAAAATGAACTCATAAATTATCAATACTAACCAGTCAACCCTCATGAAAACACTTCTTACTCAATCAGAAATACAAGACTTTAAAGATGATGGTGTTGTGGTTCTTAGGGGTGTTTTTAATGAGTGGATTGATACTTTATCTAAGGGAGCTGACTTTCATATTAAGAATCCAAGCGAAGGTGCATTGGTACATAAAGGAAAAGATTTTCAAGGTAAGTTTTTGGAGGACTTTTGTAATTGGCAGAGGATTCCAGAGTATAAAGACTTTGTATTGAATTCACCCCTTGCTTCAATTGCAGCAGACTTAATGGAGTCAAAATCAGCGCAATTTTTTCATGACCACTTTTTTTATAAAGAGGCGCTCTCAGGAGCCCCTACTCCTTGGCATCAAGACCTTCCTTATTACTGCGTTTCAGGGCATCAAACGGTCAGTTTTTGGCTGCCTCTTGAGTCAAGAAAGAAGAGTGTTTCATTGAGATCACTGGCAGGAAGTCATCATTTAAATAAAGAGATTCGACCAACAAGCTGGGCGAACAATGAGAGCTTTTATGAAGATAATAACACTTTTATGGACATGCCAAATACTGATAATGGTGATTTTGAAATCAAACAATGGGAAACTGAGCCAGGCGATGTTGTTGCCTTTAACTTTAAGACAATACACGGTGCAAATGCTAACAAAGTGGATGATGTCAGCCGCACTCTTTCGTTTCGTTTTCTCGGGGATGATGTGGTTTATCGTAATAGACCAGGGCGAACTTCACCTAATTTTCCAGGTATTAACCAGAAAGATGGTGAACGAATAAGGGAGGACTGGTTCCCTGTTATTTGGGGTAATTAAGATTATGGATTTAGCAAATTACTCTTTGGAGATTCTAACTTTTTTATTTTTCGTTGCCATGATTGCAGGATTTCTTGATACCTTGGTTGGGGGAGGCGGTTTGTTAGCAGTTCCTGCATTACTATTAAGTGGGATTCCGCCTATCTACGTCCTGGGAACAAATAAATTTCAAGGTAGTATGGGCACTGGAGTTGCAACACTCCTACTTTTTCGTAAAAAAAAGCTGAATTGGAGTGCTATTAAGTATTTAATGTTAGTGTCTTTTGTTGGCTCGGTAATAGGCGGGGTTATAGTTCAGTTTATTGACACCAAGGCGCTCTCTTTTGCAATACCAATAGTGCTGGTATTTATTTCAATCTATTTTATTATCTCACCTAAGCCTAAAAAAACCTCGAAGAGCTCGGCATCCAGCAAAAGTTTTGATAAATATGCTGTTCCAGCAGTTGGTTTTTACGATGGCATGTTTGGACCTGGCGCTGGATCTTTTTTTGTAATGACAGCAGTTATGCTTAAAAAACTTGAAATTATTCAAGCAACAATTCTAGCAAAGCCATTAAATTTTGCATCAAACATTGCCGGATTTATAGTTTTCTTTAGTTTTGGCCATATAGCCTTTTTAATTGGCCTGGTAATGATGGCAGGACAATTAATAGGTGCTTTTTTTGGAACCCATTATTTATTGAAGGCTAACCCACTTGTTATTCGGTTTTTAATTGTTATTATGTCAATTTCAATGCTTGCTCGGTATTTGTATTCTCTTGTTTAGCATTAATGCTGTCAAAAATAAGATTCTCTTAAGCGTATCATTTGCTCAATCTACTGATTAAGGTAATATTTTTCAATATTAAAAATTATGGAATACAGAATAGAAACAGATTTTTTAGGTGAAATGAAAATACCTTTTGATGCTTATTACGGAATCCATACTAAGCGCGCTGTTGAAAATTTTCCGATAGCGGATGTTGCGATTTCAGTTTATCCAAATATAGTTATAGCCTATGCAATGGTTAAGCTTGCTTGCGCTCGAGCAAATAATAAATTGGGCCTATTAGAGGATGAAATTTTTGAGCCTATAGTCAGCGCTTGTGAGAGAATTATTAATGGTGAATTTCATGATCAGTTTATTGTGGAGATAATCCAGGGAGGCGCCGGCACTTCAACAAATATGAATGCAAATGAAGTCATTGCTAATGTTGCACTAGAAATGATAGGCAAAGAGAAGGGTGATTACGAGTCCATCTCCCCGCTTATGCATGTAAATATGTCACAGTCAACTAATGACACCTATCCTACTGCCTTGCTGGTTGGATTTTTAAAAGAATATGACCCTTTATTGGAGGCAATTAAAGCCCTCTCTGATTCTTTTCATGCCAAAGGCATTGAATTTTCTGGGGTCATTAAAATGGGGCGAACACAACTTCAAGATGCTGTGCCAATGAGCCTTGGTCAGGAATTTACTGCTTTTGGTAATACTTTGTTGGATGACATTAAAAGGCTTAATGAAATGTCACAATTATTTTTAGAGGTTAATTTAGGTGCTACCGCTATTGGAACTGGAATTAATAGCCATTTAGATTATCCAAAAATAGCAGTAGAGGCTTTGGCAGAATTATCTGGACTGCCTTTAGTGCTGGCTCCAAACCCAATTGCTGCAACCTCTGATACTAGTGCCTTTGTGTCATTCTCGTCTGTTTTAAAGCGAGTAGCTATAAAGCTTTCAAAAATATCTAATGACTTAAGATTGTTATCATCAGGCCCAATTGCTGGGTTTAACGAAATTAATCTTCCCGCCGTGCAAGCTGGATCATCAATTATGCCTGGGAAAGTTAATCCTGTTATCCCTGAGGCTGTTAATCAAACTGCTTTTCAAGTAATTGGAAATGATTTAGTAATTACTTTGGCAGCTGAAGCTGGTCAAATGCAGCTCAATGCTTTTGAGCCTGTTTTAGCCGTAAATATATTACGCTCATTACGCTATATGACAAATGCGATGGTTATGCTAAGGACAAAGTGTGTGGACGGAATTACAGCTAACGTTGAAGTTTGTGCAAGATATGTTGAACAAAGTCCTGGTATAGCAACATTTTTTACGCCTCATTTAGGCTATAAAGAGTCAGCTCGTATTGCCAAAAAAGCTCTAAAAGATGGAATGACTGTTCGAGAAATTATTATTCAAGAGGGGCTTATGACGGAAGAGCAAGTGAATGAAGTTTTGCATGTAGACAATCTTACAAAGCCTAATATTCGTTGAGTTATTGAAGCTTAAGGGGCCAAACTTTAAAGACTTTAAGTTAACCAAGTTTAAATGGTGGGTACTGATCTGTTGTTAATAAAAATGCGTAAGCATTTACTCTCAATGACCAGCGCAGGAAGCCTTCAACAAAATCAAATATGCCCTTAGGATATCGTCCTGTAAATAGAATCGCAAACCAAGCAAAAATAGTGCAAAAAACAACAGCAATAAACATGAGTACTAAAACGATGTAGTGAGGGATAGCTAGAAACCATTTAATAAGTGGCATCCATCTATTTAAGTCTTTCTTAACGTCTGGATATGGTAATTCAACTTGTACTGCTTGGTCAGTTTCGGTTGAAGGGTATTCGTCCCTCATTAACAAAGCATAGGCTGCAATCCTAAGCCAGAATTTAGTAAGAGCAAGATTCCAATCAAACCACCACTTTGGGTATTTTTCTTTAAAAAGAATCATTAAAACTACTGCTAGCGATAAAGCCTCAGCATAAGAAGAAATAATAGAAAGAATAATAACAATTGGAATTATTAATACTAATCTAAAAAGAGCCGTTAATTTGTTAGATTTTTCTGGGTAATCAATCTTTAGATTTACTGGATATTGCTTCATTTTTAATCCTCTTAGAAAATTATTTACCAATATAAAAAACTTCTTGTATCTCTTTGTTGAATGCTAATGCAATTTTGAACGCTAACTCTAGAGATGGGGTGTACTTATATTTCTCTATTGCAACAACTGTTTGTCTGGAAATACCAACCAAATCAGCAAGTTCTTGCTGTGTCATCTCGTTATTGTTAAACCTGAGTTTTCTGACAGAATTTTCTATATTGATTTTTTTCTTAGCCATTGTAAATAACTATTTATAGAGATATATTTTCAAAAAAGTACTACAAATGCTTGCTAAGAACACTGACAAAGTTATAGCAATTATTCCAAAGTTTATAGGTAGGTTAAACCATCCTAATAGAGCAAGAATAATTACAAGGGAGATACCAAATATGACATTACTTAATCTCAAAGCATAGAACTCAATCATATTGTCCCTTTCATCTATTACATTTTTTTCTTTGCTCTTAGTAATGATTGCTGAAACTATGTGGATAGCTATGGCAGAAAAGATAGCTGCAAGTATAGATATTCCAATGCTTTGAACAAGCACTTGAGTAATTGAAGCGATACTCATATTAGCGGCTCCATTTAATTTAGAGTACATCCAAGTAATTGCTATTGCTACTGCAATTATTTCGGTTAAAGTATTTCTAATTTTTATATTCATATCTATATTTATAAGTTATTTAATATGTAAATTATAACATACTTAATGTAATGTATAACATACTTTATGTCAATAACATATTACATAATTGGGGATGAGCTTACTTTAATTTATGAGGAATAATAAAATTTGTATGAAAATGCTTCCATTCATAGCGCTCAGGATAATGACGTCTATAATCTTCAAACTTTGAACTGTCTTTGAGAGCTTCATGGTCATCAAAGAATGAGTATATTGAGTTGAGTGTTTCATGAAGAGAGCTTTCATTAATGGGCCTTATTTGAGGGTTAATCAGTGACTCAATTTCTTTATTAAATGGAGCTTTTGTAAAGCTACATAGCTCTTTATAAATCATAAAACTACCCATAAATTTTGCATCTATTGAGTGCCCTGCAATGTGAGGTGTCGCCCAGTATGCGTTACTTTGTAGTTTATTATTAATATTGGGCTCGTTTTCCCAGCAGTCTATTATATTTTCTTTTGTTTTGGTCTTTTCCCATAGACTTTCATCGACTATGCCTCCTCGAGCTGCATTGATTAATATCGTATCTTCTTTAATGAGGTTAAAGTTTTGACTTCCAAGAAGGTTGAAAGTAGGGTGGGCGCCAGAGAATGTTAGAGGCGTATGGAAAGTTACAATATCAGCACTGAGGGCTATATCAAGATTAACAAATTTATCTTTCCCTTCACTGGCCTCACGAATAGGATCATTAAGAAGAGTCGTTATCCCAAGTTGTTTTGCTTTAAAGTCTAACCTAGAACCAACATTCCCAACACCAATTATTCCAAGCGTTTTAGTTGATAAATCAAAGTTATGATCATTCGCTAGATTGGAAAGAGCACTAATGACATACTCAGTTACTGCATTGGCATTACAGCCCTGGGCAGATACAAATGAAATAGCATTTTCTTTTAAATAATTTTCATCAACATGATCAAGCCCAGCTACTGTCGAGCCAACAAACCTGACTTTAGTTCCGTCAAGGAGCTGTTTGTTGACTTTGGTTCTTGATCTGACAATAAGTATCTCGCAATCTAATAAACTCTCTCGGGTAATTAGCCTACCTGGAAGGGTGGTAATTTCACCAAAACTAGAGAAGATTTCTTTATAACCCCATACTGCATCATCAATCATTAACTTCATGGGCCAATACTCCAGTCAATGGCTTCTTGATTCGTTGATACAAGGTAATTATTCGTTTTAGAGAAATGCTTAGAGCCAAAGAAGCCTTTGTAAGCTGAAAAGGGAGAAGGGTGGGGGGCGCTAAGTATCAGATGTTTATTGCTGTCAATTAATTCAGATTTCTTGTTTGCATAAGCGCCCCATAAAATAAACACTAAATTTTTTTTATGACTACTTAAAATTTTAATGACTTGGTCTGTAAAGTTTTCCCAGCCCAGACTGGCATGAGAAGCAGGGCTATTTTTCTCGACTGTAAGAACACTATTAAGAAGAAGTACGCCTTGGTTAGCCCACGAAACTAAATTTCCATGCTCAGGTTTACAGAAACTCACATCATCACTTTGAAGCTCCTTAAAGATATTTCTAAGTGACGGCGGAATAACAATACCTTTTGGAACTGAAAAGCTTAAGCCTTCTGCCTGACCTTCTCCATGATAAGGATCTTGTCCTAGTATGATTACTTTGGTTTTTTCAAAGCTTGAATACTCTAGTGCTTTGAACCAAGAGTCTTTGGGCGGGCAGATATTTAAATTCATTTTTGATTGAAGATAAGAATCTAAAGCTATGAAATATTGCTTTTCTTTTTCAGGATTTAAATAATCTGACCAGCCACTTTTAAAATGGGTCATAATGTTTGATGATTAACTAATATGACTCTCTATTATATCAAGGAATAAATATGACAGACTGGCACAGTAGATGGGAGAGCAATAAAATCGGTTGGCATGCAGACCAAGTTAACCAGAATTTGATTGATTATTTTTCAAAGCTCAACTTAGTTGATGGTGATAAGATTTTTGTGCCACTTTGTGGTAAGAGTGTTGACATGATCTATCTATTAAAAAGAGGCCTTAAAGTTGTTGGTATAGAGATGAGTGAGATTGCTATTGAGCAGTTTTTTAGTGAGAATAAATTAGAATATTCTGTTTCCAAAGTTGATGATTTAATGCTTTATGAGGGTGATGGAATTCAAATATTCTGTGGTGACTTCTTCACGTTAAAAGCAAACCACTTAGTTGACGTTAAAGCAGTTTATGATCGTGCATCACTTATTGCCTTAGATAAGGCGTTAAGACAGAAATATGTTAATCATTTAAATGATATAATATTAAAAGATGTCAGGGTGTTATTGTTAACTTTAAACTATCCTCAACATCAATGGGTTGGCCCGCCTTATGCTGTAAGTAAGTTGGAGGTTGACTCACTTTATGGTGGTTCGTTTCAATGTCAAGAACTTCAAAATATTAGTGATATTGAAAATGAGCCAATGTTCCTACTTCAAGGAGTAGATTTTGTTGAAAAAGCAGTATATTGTCTGCAAAAAGTGAGAATGTAATGGCTAAAAAAATGACGGGCATAGTCGCCCAATTTGGTACAAAAGGTTATGGATTTATTACGGGAGATGACAATGAAAAGTATTTCGTTCACCAGAAAAATGTTTTTAATAAATCACGTTTAAGAATTGATACTAGGGTTAAATTTAAAGTTGAAAACTCTGATAAAGGTTTAGTTGCTATTGATGTTAAGTTAGAGAAGGTTGTTGAAGAGTCAGAACCTTTAACTGACAATGATATTAAAGCAATGTTTGGTGTCTTATTGGTTTTTCAGTTGATTATTGCTTATTTTGTTTTTATTGCTTAAATGAAAAAACTGTTTGTCCTAAGTTTGTTAGTTGTAATTTCTGTTTCTGGGTGTTTTTCAACGCCTGCTAGAGAAGTTACTAACATCTGTAATTTGCTTGATGAGAAGGTGAGTTGGTATCGAGCAGCTAAGCTCAGTGAGGAGAAATGGAAAGTGCCGATGCATTTGCAGATGGCAATCATTCATCAAGAGTCTCGCTTTGCTTCAAAAGCAAAACCACCACGAAATAAAATTTTTGGAATCATACCTGGCGCAAGGCCAACAGATTCATTTGGCTATACCCAAGCTAAAAAAGCGACTTGGGACTGGTATCAACTTAAAACTGGCAACAAGACTGCTAAAAGAGATGATTTTGCTGATGCGATTGATTTTGTTGGCTGGTATGCTAACCAGTCTTCATTACGCTCTAAGATTAGTAAAACAGATGCATATCGCCAGTATCTTGCATATCACGAGGGACATGGTGGCTTTAATAAGAAAAGCTATGAAAGTAAAGCTTGGCTGATTGATATCGCAAAAAAAGTTGAAAGTAAATCTAACACCTACAAGACTCAGCTCTCCCAGTGCAGAGATGAGCTCGATAGTAATAGAATATGGACGCTTTTCTAGATCACATTGCTAAGGCGGCTTAATACATTAAAATCCCCACCGCTACTTAATCTCATAGAAGAGATTTATCAGACGCACTAGATCGAATAAAAGACAATGAAAGTTAGTTTATTAAAGTTGCTGCTGGTTAAGCTTTGCATATTCCCCAGAGGCCTTAATGAGCTCTTTATGAGAGCCTTCCTCAATAATTTCACCCTCCTTTAAAACGATAATACGATCTGCATTTTGAATTGTGCTTAATCGATGAGCAATAATGATTGTGGTTCGTCCTTTCTGCATTTTAGTGATTGCTGACTGAACAAGTTTTTCAGTTGCAGAGTCGAGCGCTGAGGTTGCCTCATCAAGAATTAAAATAGCACTGTCTTTTGCAATTGCCCTAGCAATGGAAAGCCTTTGGCGCTGACCACCTGATAAGGTTACGCCGTCTTCACCTATGTCAGAGTCAAATTTATTAACTAGTTTTTCAATGAACTCAATTGAATTGGATACGTTTGCTGCATTAATAATTGAATCCATAGACATCTTATCTTTCTGTCCAAAGGCGATATTACCACTAATAGTGTCATTAAATAGTCGTACATTCTGATCGACAAAAGAAAAGTTTGATCTATATGACTCTAAATCGAAGCTATTAATATCTTCATTATTTATAGCAATTTTGCCTTTGGTTGGGCTATAAAAGCGAGTTAATAGATTAACCAAAGTTGTCTTTCCACTTCCTGTGGAGCCAACGAGTGCAACTGTCTCACCTTGCTTAATACTTAAAGTGATATTTTTCAATGAGGGTTTATTGTTGTCATAAGAGAAACTTACATTATCAAAATAAATATCTCCAGTTGTTTGATCCATTTTTTTATTACCAATATTAGCTTCAGGTTTTTCATCAATTAAATTAAAAACACTAACTCCAGCTATAATTGCTTGTTGTAAAGGTTTGTTAATATTTATAAGTGTCTTGGCAGGTTTAATTAGCATACCCATTGCAGTAAAGTAAGCTAAAAAATCACCTGCACTCATGATTAGGTAAGTGGATGATAAATAAACAACACAGCCTAAAGCTAGTCCAATTAAAGCGTTTACTATCGAAGTATTAAGACCGCTTGCCATATCAACTTTAAATCTTTGCTGGCGAATCGTATTAATAATATTAAAAAAATTGTTTTGCTCACTTGCTTGGGCGTTATATATTTTGATTAGATCATTTCCTGAGATATTTTCATCAAGAAGATGTGTCATTTTGCCCATTGATTCTTGAACTTTTTTTGAACCTTTTCTGATTCTAGCGGTAGATAGCTTTACTGCAAAATATACAAGCGGAAGAAGGATTAAAAGAATAAGGCTTAGTAGAGAATTTTTATAGAATAGATAAGCTGTTAATATTACAACAGTAAATGAAGACTTTATAAATTCTAGCCAAATAGTTGATGCTGCAGCAGAGATTTGCTCAACATCAAAGGTTAACTTAGAAAGTGTCTCTCCAGTTGTATTGTTATCAAAGTAAGACTTTGGAAGTTTAAGAAGTTTTTCAAACATATTAACTCTCAGGTCTAATATTACTTTGTTAGAAATCCAAGAGCTTGCGCTAATTGATATCAAGGCAAATATAGAGCTAGTTGCTATAACAGTGAATAGAATTAATGAGTATGAAAACGCAGCATCACTCGAACGATTAGAAGAGAATAATGTATCAACTATTTGGCCAGTAATCTCAGGTATTGAAGTCTCCAATACCGTAGCAAAAACCATCATTATTGAAGTAAAGATAAGTTTTCCAATGTGATCTTTTAAATATGGAAACAGTCTCTTTACAAATTGTCTATAACCCATCGTGATTTGTTTGTTTGGATGTGACCATATTCTACCTAATTTTGTGTATCATAACTATTTCAAACTTTGTTAGTTTTACATGACAAAATACATCTTTATAACTGGTGGTGTTGTGTCTTCTTTAGGTAAGGGGATAGCTTCAGCATCTTTGGCTTCAATTCTAGAAACTCGAGGCCTCAACGTTACCCTTCTTAAATTAGACCCTTATATAAATGTTGATCCTGGAACAATGAGTCCATTTCAGCATGGTGAGGTTTTTGTTACCAATGATGGCGCTGAAACTGATCTAGACCTAGGTCACTATGAGCGATTTGTTCGAACTCAACTTGGGAAAAAGAATAACTTTACAGCTGGAAGAGTTTATCAAAATGTTATAGAGCGAGAGAGAAGAGGTGATTATCTTGGCGCAACGGTTCAAATCATTCCTCATATTACTGATGAAATAAAAAAATTAATGAAGGAAGGTGTTGAAGATGCAGATGTAGCCCTTGTAGAAATTGGCGGTACGGCAGGCGATATTGAGTCTCTTCCATTTTTAGAAGCAATTCGGCAGATGAGCTTAGAACTTGGTCGTGAGAATACCTTATTCATCCATTTAACGCTTCTTCCTTATATTAAAGTAGCAGGTGAGCTAAAGACTAAACCAACTCAGCACTCTGTAAAAGAGCTTCGTGGGATTGGAATACAACCAGACATCCTTATTTGTAGATCAGAATACCCACTTGAAGATTCAGATCGTAAAAAAATTGCCTTATTTACAAATGTTGCTGAAAATTCAGTTTTCATGTCTTTGGATAAAGACACCATTTATAAGGTTCCTGAAGACCTTCATGAGCAGGGTCTTGATGACGTTGTTGTATCAAAATTAGGACTTAAATGTGGTCCAGCAGATTTATCAGAATGGAAGAATGTTGTTTCTAGACTAGAAAGACCTAACCATAGTGTTGATGTTGCGATGGTTGGAAAATACATGGATTTAACAGAGTCTTATAAATCGCTTTCAGAAGCGCTAATTCATGCTGGAGTCCATACCCAAACCAAAGTAAATATTCATTATTTTGATTCTGAAGAGATCGAAAAAAATGGTGCTGGCGCCTTAAGTAAAATGAGCGCAGTATTGGTGCCTGGTGGCTTTGGATTACGCGGTATAGAAGGAAAGATTAAAGCAGTTCAATTTGCTCGTGAAAATAATATTCCTTTCTTAGGAATTTGCTTAGGCCTGCAAGTTGCTGTAATTGAGTTTGCTAGAAATATGGCACAAATGGACGGAGCAAATAGTACAGAATTTGATGAAAACACAGATTATCCTGTTATAGGACTTATTACTGAGTGGCAAGATGAAAATGGAGAAACTCAAAAACGTGATTCAGAGTCACACTTAGGCGGAACTATGAGGCTCGGTGGTCAAGAGTGTGAGCTAGTAAAGGGTACTCATTCTCAAAAAATTTATGGTTCAGATAAGGTAGTTGAAAGGCATCGCCATAGATACGAAGTTAATAATAACCTTATCTCTAAAGTTGAAGAGGCTGGCCTTAAAATTTCAGGAAGGTCTTCTGATGGCCTGTTAGTTGAAATGGTTGAAATTAAAGACCATCCTTGGTTTGTTGCTTGTCAGTTTCATCCAGAATTTACTTCTACGCCAAGAGACGGCCATCCTTTATTTGAAAGTTTTATCAAGGCAGCAAAGCAAGCTCATAATCTAATACTCTCTTAAGTTTTATTTGTATTAAACATTGTTAATCGTTATTAAAATCTTGTCCAATGCTAAAAACTGATGTAGTTATTTTGGGTGGAGGAGTAATAGGCTTATCCATTGCCCTAAAGATGCTAAATGCTGGTAGAGAGGTAATTCTTTTAGATCCTGAAGAGCCAGGAACTGGAACCTCGTACGGTAACGCTGGAACAATAGCTGAATATGCGGTTCTACCCATTGGCTCTCCTGAAATTATAAAAAAAATACCATCTTTATTGTTTAATAAAAATAGCCCTATTTCTATAAAGCGCTCTGAAATTCTCTCATTAGCACCATGGCTGATTAGATTTTTGTACCAATCCATGCCCAAGCAAGCTGCTAAAAACGCCCAGGCAATTACAGATCTTTTAGCAAATTCACGACTTCGTTGGGAAGAGCTTGCAGATCAGATAAATGGCAAATCTTTATTAAATAGGAATGGTAATATCTACTTATATAAAACAGATTCTTCCTATGAATCTGGCTTGAAGGATATTAATAATCGGAAGAAGTATGGTTTAAATGCCGAAATGTTAAACCCATCAGAACTTAATAAGCTAGAGCCAAATTTGAATTTTTCTGAGGGCGGCGCATCTTATTTCCCAGATGGATCTTATATGAGCGATCCTGGAAAAATGACAAAACTATTATTAGATGCAAGTGTTAAAAAAGGATGTCAGGTTATTAAGAAAGCAGCCAATGGAATTGAGAGGACTAGTGAAGGGGTTAAGGTAACTTTAGCAGATAAATCAGAAGTTATATCCAAACATCTAGTCATAGCGGCTGGTGCATACTCCAAGAAATTTGCAAAACAGGTTGGGGACAATATTCCTTTAGATGCTGAGCGTGGATATCATGTTGAATATGACATGAAAGATCCATTATTAAATAGACCTTGTTGCTCTGCAGAGAGTGGTTTTTATATGTCTCCAATGACTGGAAGATTAAGAGTTGTTGGTACTGTTGAGCTTGGAGGGCTCAGTCCAGAAATCTCTAGGCATAGAGTAAACCACTTAGAAAAAGGAGCTTTAAGTTTTTTTCCAGACTTAGGAAAACCAAGTAGGGAATGGCTGGGTTTTCGTCCATCAATTCCAGATAGTAAACCAGTTATTTCTCAATCTAGTAAAGGTAATGATATTATTTATGCCTTTGGACATGGTCATATTGGGCTAACTTTGGCGCCAGTTACCGCAGAAATTGTTGAGTCGATTATTACCAAGTCTAAGCCCCCAATTCCAATTTCTGAATTCTCAGTCAAAAGGTTCTAATAATAATCACACCTTTAACTTTGTTACATTTCAAGTTTTTATTTCTTTTTTACGAATCTCATTAGGCGTTTCTTTTTTTGGACTTGTCGGGCTGAAAGAATATTCTTCCTATCTTTAAATGGATTTTCACCACTCTTATACTGGATTTTTACAGGTGTATTTGTAAGCTTTAAAGATGTAATAAAGAAATTCTTTAAAAAACGTTCATAGCTACTTGGAACGCTATCAACATGATTCC
Organism: Candidatus Pseudothioglobus sp. Uisw_041; assembly: GCF_048087625.1. NCBI lineage: Bacteria > Pseudomonadati > Pseudomonadota > Gammaproteobacteria > Pseudothioglobaceae (SeqCode) > Pseudothioglobus (SeqCode) > Candidatus Pseudothioglobus sp. Uisw_041. Next base: position 583,254 of record NZ_CP159805.1, read on the forward strand.
CATGAAAGGTAAAAGTTGGTGGAAAAACATCTGATTGATTTACAAACTTTAATCTAAGTCGTCTGCCAGCAACAGGAGGAGGAGAGTGGGCTTTATTAGCCTGTTCTAGAATTCTATTAAGTTGTGAAGTTGGGTGTCTGCCTCCAGCATGCTCAAAAGATCTTTTAATGGGTCCAAATAATTTTCCAACACCAGATCCATGAAGGGCTGATATATAATGAACTGAGGCATAATTTATAAATGAAAGCTTTATATCAAGTTTTCTTTTTACTTCACTTTTTTGATAATCATCCAAACCATCCCATTTATTAATTACTATTAAAAGTGCACGACCTTTGTCGGCTATCATTCCTAAAAGAGTAGCATCTTGTTCAGTCACGCCTTCGTGTGCATCTAAAACTAGAACCACAACATGTGAATCTTCAATTGCATCTTTAGCTTTAATAATACTAAAAATTTCAACTTTATGGCTGACACTTCTTTTGCGCCTTATTCCAGCTGTATCAATTAAGGTGTACTGCTGACCTTCTCGCTCAAAAGGGATAAAAATCGAGTCACGAGTTGTTCCAGGAAGGTCAACCGCCATAACCCTTTCTTCACCCAATATACGGTTTATGAGTGTTGATTTACCAACATTAGGTCTGCCCAAAACAGCTACTGCAATTCCCTTAACTTCTGGGATTATGTCTTCTGTTGCAGCGGGAAGAAGAGGAATTGTTTTTTCAATGAGATCTGGAATTCCTTGATTATGCTCAGCTGATATAAGGCAAGGATCCCCTAGTCCGAGTTCATAAAATTCTGCAGCTGAACTTTTATTTAACCCTTCGGCCTTATTGCATACTAAGATAATGTTTTTTCGGAGTTTTCTCAGCTGAGAAGCAATATCTAGATCAAGAGAAGTAACACCATCTTTATTGCTGACAATAAAATAGATTACATCTGACTCATTAAGTGCATTGAGTACTTGAGCATGTATCCCAGAATCAATAATTGATTCTTCGTGTGTCATACCGCCAGTATCAACAATTGTGCAATGAATGTCATCTTCAAGCTCGATATTCACGTATTGACGATCACGCGTTAGACCTTCAAAATCAGAAACAAGCGCCTGACGAGACTTGCTAAGACGATTAAATAGTGTCGACTTGCCTACATTAGGCCTGCCAACCAATGAGATGATGGGGTAGCTCACAATTTTCTAAAAAATTTATATTAATTCAGATCGTCTAACTTAATCTGAATTAGTTGGGTAAGGCTTGAGTTAGCAGTAATATTTTCGATTGCAAGGCTATAGTATTTTTTAGCTTCTTCTTTGTTACTAAGATCTAAATAAATATCACCAGTGAGATTGTAAAATAGACCAGAAAATCCTTCCCCAGCATCAACATCAAGAATTGTAAGTGCTTCATTATGTTCACCAAGCTGCAAGTGAAGTGAAGCTGATCTTAAAATGGCAGTTGAAGCTATAACAACATTTTCACGACTTATTAAAGGCTTTAGAGCATCAAGAGCAAGAGCATAATTACCAGCTTCAAATAAATATTTAGCCATTAAGAACGTTGCTTGATCAGCATAACTGCTTGAAGAGTGGTCCTTAATAAGCTTATCGTAAGCCCCAATATTAGTGGAATCTGAAGCATAACTTAAATATAAAGTTCTAGCATTCAAAGCCTGATTATCTTGATAATCACCATATGAATTCCAGCCAAACACTCCTGCAAGACCAAGAACAGCTCCACCAATAATTTGCTTGCCGTTACTATTCCACCATTTTTTAATTTTGTCGACTTGCTCTTCTTCCGTGTCGCTAATTTCTATAAAATTTTTCATAATATCTCCTGAAGATGCTGAATGATACCCTCAAGCTCAATCGATTGCTGTACTCCTTGGCCTTTTAAGGGCTTAATACTCAACTGATTATTTGATAACTCCTCTTCTCCAAGAATTAAAGCAAAGTCAGCATTAGATTTATCTGCTTTTTTCATTTGGCTTTTCAAGCTCCCCATGCTTAAGTCATTACTAAGTGTGATGTTAGGGAGTGCCTGAAGAATTTTTTTGGACAGCTTCATTGACTCAATCTGCGCTTTATCACCTAGGGTAACAAAATAGAGTTGACATCTCTTGATAACAATCTGACTTTTTTTGTCTTGAATTAGAAGAGCTATTCTCTCTAAGCCCATTGCAAAGCCAATTGCTGGTGTAGGACTACCACCCATTTTTTCAACTAAACCATCATATCTCCCACCACCACAAATAGTGCCTTGTGACCCTAAATCGTTTGAAATCCACTCAAATACAGTTTGATTGTAGTAGTCTAATCCCCTTACAAGTTTTGGGTTAACCTCATAAGGAATATCTAGATTATCTAAATAGGTTTTTAAAATAGTAAAGTGCTCTTTAGATTCATCATCTAAATGATCAATCATTTTGGGGGCATTTGAAATTAATAACTCAAGGTCTTTATTCTTACTATCCAAAATTCTTAAAGGATTTGTTTTTAATCGACGCAAACTATCTTCATCCAGTTGGCTTATATTTTCATTAAAAAAGGCTGTAAGAATATTTCTATAAGCAGATCGACTTTCTTTTGAACCTAGTGAATTAATTTCTAATCTTGCATTGATTCCAAGAGATTTCCAGAGTGAATCTGTAATAGATATTAATTCAGCATCAATTTTGGCATCAGAAGCTCCAAAAACTTCTGCCCCTACTTGGTGGAATTGTCGGTATCTTCCCTTTTGAGGTCTTTCATGCCTAAACATTGGGCCATTATAAAAAACCTTTTGTATTCCTTCGCGCGGCAAATTATGCTCAATCATCATTCGAACTACGCTAGCTGTGCCTTCAGGCCTTAAAGTTAAAGAGTTACCATTATTGTCTTCCCATGTGTACATCTCTTTTTCTACAATGTCTGTAACTTCTCCAATTGCACGAGAAAAAGTTTCAGTACTTTCAACAATTGGAGTGCGGCAATATTTATAGCCGTAAGAGATAAGGAGATTACTAATAGTTTCATCCAAAGAACTCCAAAGGGTGGAGTCTGCTGGCAACAGATCATTCATTCCTCGAATGGCTTGGATTTTATTTGACATCAGTAAACTTTAAATAATAATAATTCGTATTTTACCAATTAAATCTCATGGTGAGTTTAAGCAATAATTAAGTTCTATTTAAAATGCTATAAATTTTTAATTCCACTTGGGACATGACCAGTAGAAACATACTGAGATGCTGAGTCACAATGCTGCTGCTGATCATCAAAAAAAATATCTGCTCCAAACTCTCTTAGAAAGACACCTTTTTCAAGACCACCAAGAAAAAATGACTCATCTATGCGTATCCCCCATTCTCTCATAGTGTGAATAACTCTTTTATGTGCTGGGGCCGATCTTGCAGTAACTAATGCAGTTCTTATAGGATTATTTTCTTCAGGAAATGTTGATTGAATTTTTTGTAAAGAGACCAGAAAAGATTTAAATGGACCAGCTTTTAATTTAATTTTTTCAGACAGGACTTCATTTTCATGAAAAGCTTCAAGACCCTTCTCTTGAAATATTTTTTCAGATTCATCCGAAAAAATAACTGCATCCCCGTCAAAGGCAATTCTGAGTTGTGAGGGATGACTATGGTTTGATTTTGACTCAATAATTGATGCAGCTGCATAGCCTGACTTTAAAGCTTTTTGAACATCATTATAGTTACTAGACAGAAACAAGTCCGCTTCAAAGGCACCAACAAAAGGGTGGGTACTTTCACCACGAGTAAACGCTGCTCTTGAAATATTTAAACCATAATGCTCGATTGAGTTAAAAATTCTTAGGCCTGTATCAGCACTATTTCTTGAAAGTAAGATGACATCAATTGGCGTTGTTTTACTATTTAATTTAAGTAATTTTTTAACCAAAGTAAACCCTACGCCTGGTTCAAGAACTACTTGCTCATTTTCTTGTTGGTGTTTTGCGTATGCCTTGATGCCTTCATTTTTAAAAATTTGGTGTGAGTAATCAAGATTAAACAATGCCCTTGAGGAGATTGCAATGACTAATTTCGTGCTTTCAGTTTTTATTTGCTTTTTGACCATTCAGCACCATTGTACCTTTCCAAACAATAATCTAGCCACCTTAGCATGAAGAGATTAAGCTCTAATTGAAAGGCTAAATCACTACAGTCAGTAATTAAAGGATGAGAGTCATTAATTCTTGTTTCTTTGCAGATTGAGGTAACCTCTAAAAGTCTTGCATCAAAATAAATTTTGAAACAAATATCTGGCCGGTTAATAATTACCTCTTGAGACTTAATCTTGTGAGTTAAAGTATATGTACCAGTATACGGGGCCTTATCATGACAAAGTAAAAACAGGTAATTAGATGGTTTTTTTATTCCAACAAAGTCATCCTTAATAGAAGGTAGAAGAGGTATAAGTCTAGAAATTTTTTTAAAGTTAAGTTCAAAAATGTCAGATATATTTGAGTAAGTTACTTTTTTTTGGTTATAAATTAATTTATTTAGTATTTGATCGTTTGTCATAGCCACACTGTCTCACAATTAATCTCACCTTTATCACTCAAATTGAAGTGGTTATAGCCAATCATTTCAGGACCATTAAATTGAAGAGTAGTCGATGGACATGAAAAGAGTTTTACATTATTCCTATTAAATTCAGAGCTTTGATGAGCGTGACCCCATATAACTGCCTTAATTTTACTAAACTTATCTATAGTATGAAAAAAATCATCTGAATTTTCTAAGGATTTTTTATCATCCCAATCACTTTCCATAGAAATTGGTGGATGATGAAGGCAAAGAACAATAAATTTTTTAGTTGAAGATAAAATTTTTTTAGTTAGTAATTTAAGTTTTGCTTTATTTAAAAAACCACTAGTTTTATTTTCTTGAACAGAATCTATAGAAATTATTTCCCAATCAGCAATTGTTAGTTTTGGTAAATAATGCTCACTAAATACTGAGGATAAATTTAATTTATTATCATGATTTCCTGGGAGAATAAATAGATTATCACTGATTGGCTGGATTATGTCTTTAAGTGTTGAGTAGGAAGAGGCAGTTCCATTATGAGCCAAGTCACCACTAATAATTAGTGCGTTATAATTTCTTTTAGAAATACTTTTGACTATAGTGCTAAGATTTTTTTGAGAGTCAGTACCCCATACATTTTTTTCATCATCTATGTGACAATCACTGATTTGAATAAAGGAGTAGTTCATGGAATCTAGTTTGAAAGGTTTTTTAAAGATGCTTTAGAAGTCGCCTTGATCAAAATTTGTCATATTTTTAACATAGGATGCGTCCATTTGATCATCACTTACACCCTGAAATCTATCTTCAAAAGCTAAATCTTCAAATTTAGAATACTGTCCTACAAAAGCTAGTTTTATATTACCAGTCGCACCATTTCTATGCTTCGCTATTCTTAAGTCAGCCTTTCCCACTTCTTCTGGATTAGTATAAGCATCATCATGATAAACTTCATCACGATATATAAATCCAATAATATCAGCATCTTGCTCAATGGAGCCAGATTCACGTAAATCAGCCATTTGAGGTATTCTTCCTTTACCAGTTTTTGTGCGCGACTCTACACCTCGATTAAGCTGAGAGAGTGCAATCACTGGAACATTAATTTCTTTAGCAAGTGCTTTTAATGAGCGTGAAATTTCTGAGATTTCTTGAACTCTATTTTCTGATTTTCCATGAACAGTCATTAATTGTAAGTAATCTATCATGATCAAGCCAAGGTCAGGATATTTTCTTTTGAGTCTTCTACATTTTGCGCGAATTTCAGTTGGCGTGATTGAAGGCGTTTCATCAATCAAAATTGTATTCTCTTCAAAGGCCCTTACTGCATGATTAAAGCTATTCCAATCAATTTCAGACATATCACCATCGCGTAACTTACTTGAGTCTATTCGTCCAAAAGATGAAATCATCCTTATTACTAATTGTTCCATCGGCATCTCAAGACTAAAAACCGCTACAGGCGTTGAATTATGAATAGCTACATGCTCTACAATATTCATTGATAATGCTGTTTTGCCCATACTTGGCCTTCCTGCAATAATAATAAGATCACCATTTTGAAGTCCTGATGTTAATTTGTCTAATTCAGAAAAACCCGTCTCAGTTCCCTTAAAGCCTTTCTTTTCTTGCATTTCATGAACGCGATTAACCACATCTTTAATAATATCTTTTACATTTGTAATTTCTTGTTTGTTACGACTTACCTGCTCTGCAATTTCAAAGATTTTTCTTTCAGATAAATCTAGTAAATTGTTTACTTCGATATCTTTTGGATGGAAGGCAGTATCAGCCAGCTCTCTTCCAATCTTGATTAATTGTCTAAAGATTGAAAGCTCTCTTACATGCTTAGCATAAGCATCAATGTTTGAAACGCTTGGCGTGTTTTCTGCAATTTGAGCTAGATAAGCAAAACCTCCAATAGATTCTTCATCATGTGTCTTAATAACCTGCTCTTTAACGGTAAGAATGTCTGCGGGTTTGTCATGCTCAAGAAGGATGACTATTGCGTCATAGATGATGCGATGAGAGGCTTGATAGAAGTCATCGGAGCTAATTATGTTAACTACATTGTCCCAAGAATCATTATGCAATAAAAGACCACCCAGAACTGATTGCTCAGAGTCAATTGAATTTGGCGGTATTTTTGGGTTTTCAATATCCATTAGCGCAGTTTAGAAAAATAAAAAGCCCTCAAAAAGGGCTTTTTATTTTAACTTACTTATGTGATTTGAATTAACTTATTCTGATTCGGTCGCAGCGATAACTATTACTTTAACTGTTACAACAACTTCTGCATAAAGAGAAACTGTAACTTCATATTCACCTATATTTCTTATGGCTTCAGGCATATTAATGTCTCTTTTTTCAACCTCAAAGCCTTGTGCAAGAAGATTTTCAGCAATATCGGCCGGACTAACAGAGCCGTAAAGTTTTCCTTCTTCACCTGCATTCGCTGTAATTGTACATACAACATCTGACATGGCAGTTTCTTTTGATTGAGCATCTGTCATTGCTGCAAGTTCTTTAGCTTCAAGATCTGCACGTATTGTTTCAAAAGTAGCCATATTAGCTTTATTTGCTGGCTTAGCTTTTCCCTGAGGAATTAAATAGTTTCGGGCATATCCAGACTTAACGTTTGCAATATCACCAAGGCTACCTAATTTTTCATTTTTTTCTAATAAAATTACTTTCATAAGGCCTCCTATTTTTTGTGTTTATCAGTGTATGGAATTAACGCCAAGAATCTAGCTCGTTTAATTGCAGTAGTAAGCTGTCTTTGGAATCTAGCGGTTGTGCCAGTTATTCTTGATGGAGTTATTTTTCCACTCTCGTCAATGTTTCTTAGTAAAGTTTCAACATCTTTATAATCGATTTCCTTAACACCAGCTTTTGTAAAACGACAAAAACGGTTGATAGGGATTTGAAATTTACGTCTTTTAGTTACTTGTTTTTTAGCCATTACAATCTCCTATTTCTTGTCAGCAACACGATCTTTGGTTTTGTCTTTACCATGATCTTTATCTTTGTCAGATTCTGTAACCATAACTGATGGTTCAGTGATAGCCTCTTTTTTAGAAATTATTAAGTTTCTAAGAATAGCATCATTGAATCGGAAGTTATAGTTCAATTTATCGAGAGTATCTTTGTCACACTCAATATTCATCATTAAATAATGTGCTTTATAGATTTTATCGATTGGGTAGGCGAGGTGTTTACGACCCCAGTCTTCATCTCTGTGAACCATGCCACCACCTGAAGTGATTAGTTCTTTGTATTTTTCAATCATTGTCGTTACCTGAGAGCTTTGATCAGGATGGACAATGAGGGTTATTTCATAATGTCTCATTACATCTCCTTATGGGTTAAAAAAAGCTTGCCAACGTAAGCTGATCAAGCAAGGAAGGGAGTATTTTATACTACTTAATCTATATTTATCAATTATTTGTTGTTGTTATCGTATTATGTAGGCATTGAGATGAACTGTTTAAAATAACTCTATTTATATTTGACTATATGGAAACTAAACTGGAAGTTTGCATTGATAATTTAGCTGGTTTAGAGGCCTGTATTCAGGGCAATGCCGATAGAATAGAGCTATGTAGCTCTCTAATTCATGGCGGACTAACTCCAGAAGCTAATTTAATGAAGCATGCTTCAAATGCTGAAATTCCTGTGCGTGTTATGGTTCGCCCAAAACGTGGTAATTTTCATTATTCATCCATAGATTTAAGACAAATGAAAAATGATATTGATATGGCTCGTTCTTTTGGCTTTGAAGGTGTTGTTTTTGGGGCTACGTTAGTCAATGGGGAGATTGACCAAACTTTTCTAGAGAAGCTTATCAAGCATGCCTTTGGATTAAAAAAGACTTTACATAGGGCTATTGATACAGTAGCTAATCCAGTCGCAGCAGTAAACATTGCTACTAATTTAGCTTTTGATTGTATTCTATCCTCAGGAGGTTTTAAAACGGCTAATGAAGGTCTATCAGTCCTCAATGATATGCACATAAGAGCTCTGGGTAAAATCGAAATTATGCCTGGCTCTGGTGTTAATCCAAAAAACGCTCACAAGATTGCTAAGAGCTCTAACTTTAAGTGGCTTCATTCTTCTTGCTCGAGCTTACTTGAAAATAGTGCGTTTACTGACGCTAATAAAATTATAAGTATAAAAAATGAAACCAATTACTAGTTCATGGATTAAACGAATACTTTTATTGTGTTTGGTCATTTTTATTTCGTATACTTTGTATTTAAATAGTTTAGTTAAGGCTGAATTTTCTTCAGATATAGAATCAATAGAGGATGTAATTCAAGCTCAGTATTCTTTTGATGATTATCCTAAAGACTTGGTTAATATGCTTTTATTGGTTGAGGATCAATCATTTTTTAATCATCACGGTGTTGACTTTAAGGAAATATTAAGAGTTTTATACGGGTATTTATTCGATGAAAAAGAGCTTAGAGGTGCAAGTACAATAACCCAACAGCTGATAAAAAATTCACTACTCTCAAGAGACCAAACATTAACAAGAAAAACTAAAGAGTCTTTGATGGCAATCTTATTAGAGCTCTCATATGACAAAAAATTCATTCTTGAAAGATATATGAATACTGTATATTTAGCCCAACAAGGCTCCACTGCTTTTCATGGCTTTGCTAGTGGAAGCTTGCACTATTTTAACAAAGATATAAGTAGCTTAAATTTAAAGGAAATGGCAACGCTTGTTGCCTTATTAAAAGGCCCTTCTTATTACAATCCTGCGAATTTTCCTGATCGCCTTAAAAAGCGTGTTGAAATGATTTTGTCCATGCATAAAAACTATAAAAAAATAATTTGATGAATATACTTGCTATAGATACTTGCACTGAGGTGGCATCGGTCACATTATATTCTTCTGGAGTAAGGATCAGTAGAGTCCTAACAAACGTTGAAAAAAGTTCTGGACACATCCTGAAACTCTGTGACGAAGTTTTTCATGAATCAGGAAGACAATTAAAAGAAATCGATTTAATTGCATATTCAAAAGGTCCAGGTGCTTTTACAGGCGTGAGAATGTGTATTGGCGTTGTGCAGGGGCTTTCGCTTTCTTGCAGTATTCCTACCATTGGTTTTTCAACACTTGAATTATTAGGATTTAGGGCATCTAAAATACTTAAAAAAGAGAAAATTGCCATTGCGCTTGATGCTCGTATGGGAGAGGTTTACTGGGCAGTTTATGATCATGGTGCTATTAATAAAATGAAAATTTGTGGCCCTGAAGATGTTGATTGCTTAGGAGATGATTTTGTGGGGGTAGGGACAGGATGGGCAGTTCATTATGATCAATTACATACAGCCTCTAATGTTGAGGTAACTGACCTTACTATATGCCCCGAGGCATCCGAATTGGTAGATTTGTCGATTCATGCAATTGAGTCGGGTCAAAACCCAACATTTGAACTCCCACAACCAATATATTTACGAAACAACGTCGCTCAAAAATCATTAAAATAAAATCTTTTTTTTAGCTTTTTTTAGTTATGTGGAAATGGATTCAAAGACAGTCTTCTCCTAAAATTTTTTACCAAACCTGCTCCAACTTAACCCCTTGGTTTTTTTGGCCATTTATTGGTTTTTTAGTTATTGGTCTATACTGGGCGCTTATCGTTTCTCCTGCCGATTATCAACAAGGAGATGGCTACAGAATTATTTTTATTCATGTACCTAGTGCGATTTTATCAATGATGGTTTATGCAATTATGGCTATTGCTGGAGGTATTGGACTTATCTGGCAGATTAAGATGGCTGAAGTAGTTGCAAAGGTTTCAGCCCCTATTGGTGCTGCCTTTACAATTATTGCATTAGTGACAGGAGCTGTCTGGGGAAAGCCAATGTGGGGAGCTTGGTGGGTTTGGGATGCAAGGCTAACCTCAGAGCTTATCTTGCTTTTTTTATATTTGGCTTATATGTCTCTAAATAATGCGTTTGATAACCCACGAACTGCGGCTAAATCAAGCTCAATCCTAGCGTTAGTTGGTTTGGTAAATTTACCCATTATTCATTACTCAGTTAAATGGTGGAATACACTTCACCAGGGTTACTCAGTTGGTACTGGTGGTTTAAAAGATCCTGATATGCAAATTGCTCTAGCGCTAATGTTCATTGCCTCTATATTCCTTTATGCATTATTAGTGGCTATTAAAGCTAGAACTGAAGTTTTAATTCGTGAGCAAAATTCGCGGTGGGTTCAAGAAGAAGTTACTGGAGCAGTCTCATGACAATGGTAGAGTATTTTTCCTTTCTTCCTTATGGTAAATATGCATTTTATGTGTGGCTAGCATATGGCGTGTCTGCTATAACAGTTATTACTCTGTTCTTAAGTGCGAATAGGAATCATAAAAAAGCCTTAATCAATCTACAAAATAAGTATTCAAGAAAATAATGACTCGAAGACAAAATCGTATGCTTCTTGTTGCACTTCTTTTATTTGGCGTGTTTTCAGCTGGCTATTTAGGAATCAAAGCGTTTAATGAAAATCTTTTATATTTCTATACGCCAACTGATGTAGCTAATGGGAAGGCGCCAATTGGAAAAAGTTTTAGAGTGGGTGGGCTCGTTGAAAAAGATAGTGTTCAAAGACGAGACATGATGGTAAGCTTTGTTGTGACAGATAATAATAAATCAATTGAAGTAAACTATCAAGGCATTCTGCCTGATCTTTTTAGAGAGGGGCAGGGGGTTGTTACGAGTGGATCATTGACTTCAAAGTGCGTTAAAAATTTGCTTGATAAGGAATGCAAATATACATTTCTAGCGACAGATGTATTGGCTAAGCACGATGAAAACTATATGCCGCCTGAAGTTGCCGCCGCATTACAATCGATTGAGGCAAAAGAATGAAAAAACTAATTCCATTAATTGTATTTATTATTATTGCAGTGTTTTTGTTTTTGAGTCTTAATTCAGATCCAAGCAAACTGCCTTCTCCACTTCTAGGAAAAATGTTTCCCAGTATTCAAGGTAAAGATTTTTACACAGATGAGACTATTGAAGTTTCAGATCTGCTAGCTAGTAATATGACTTTAGTAAATGTTTGGGCTTCATGGTGCACTACCTGTCGAAAAGAGCATCAAATGATTATGAATATTGCTGAAAATACAGACTTACAAATGATAGGTATTGACTACAAAGACACCAGGGAAAATGGTGCAAAGTATTTAGAAATTATGGGCAATCCTTTTGATGAAATTATATTTGATCCAACTGGTAAGATTGGAATGGATCTTGGAGTTTATGCAACGCCTGAGACTTTCTTAGTTAATGAAGAAGGCGTTATTCTGTATAAGCATATTGGTGAAATTGACCAAAATGTTTGGGATGAAAAATTTGCTATTCACTTGAAATCCATTGAAAGTTAAAGTATTTTTATGAAAATTGCATATTATGCAATATTTTATTTGTATTTTATTGCTAGATATGGCTTGAGACAGGGGTTTAATGATGTATAATCCATTTTGAACGCCATAATATATTTTGGTTTTTGTTAAATTTATAAACATATAAGGATTATGAAAAATGAATAAATCAGATTTAGTTTCAGCCATTGCTGACAACTCAGGTTTATCTAAGGCAGACGCAGCTCGCGCTTTAGATGCAACAACTAGCGCTATTACTGGTGCATTAGCAAAAGGCGATTCAGTTGCTATTACAGGTTTTGGTAGTTTCCTAGTTAGAGCGCGTGCAGCTCGAAGTGGCCGTAACCCACAAACAGGTGCTACGATTCAAATTAAAGCTTCAAATGCTCCAGCATTTAAAGCAGGCAAATTATTAAAGGAATCTGTTAACTAGATAGATTTTTGTCAGTATAATATGCCCGATTCCTGAAGTGATTCGGGCATTTTTTTTGGGCGCTTAGCTCAGTTGGGAGAGCATCGCCCTTACAAGGCGAGGGTCACAAGTTCAAGTCTTGTAGCGCCCACCAAAAAATTGGAGCGGTAGTTCAGTTGGTTAGAACGCCTGCCTGTCACGCAGGAGGTCGCGGGTTCGACCCCCGTCCGCTCCGCCATTTTTTAATAGATTACAAGCTCTAATTACTTTGAGTAAATTGTGTGAAAATGGCATTCAATTAAAACATAGATTCGAATTCCAATGAATGCTGATTTCAGTAAAGATAATGACGCTCTTAATGGCGAGATTTTCCCTACGTTCGTTAGGTATCTGATTCCTTCTGTTCTCGGCTTAATTGCCATGACATCTTCCTCATTGGTGGACGGCATTTTTATTGGAAACTATGTGGGTATTACTGCTCTAGCTGCAGTTAATCTTATTATTCCAATAATTACTCTGCTATTCGGCGTTAGTATGATGATGTCGATTGGTGGCTCAGTTCGAGGTGGAAAATATCTTGGCGAGGGAAATAAGTCAGCTGCATCTTCAATCTTCAGTAAGTCACTCATTTTTATGACTCTCTATGGTATTGCGTCTATTACTCTGACCTTAGTATTTGAAGGGCAGATATTTGCGAGTCTTGGTGCTACTAAAGAGCTGTTTCCAGTGATGAGTGAGTATTACCGCATCATCATGCCATTTGTCATTTTTCAGTTGATTATTATCCCTCTGTATTTCTTTATCCGTTTGGATGGCTTGCCAAATCTTGCGGCCATTGCGCTCGGAGTTGGTGCAGTAGTTAATATCGCACTCGACTATTTATTTATTGCAGTTTATGATTGGGGATTAGCTGGCGCAGCGTGGGCAACAGGTATATCAGAAGTTTTATCGCTATTAGTTATTCTGTTTTATTTTTTCATGCCAGAGAGGACCTTAAGTTTTAGTTTTCGACAGAACAAATGGATGGAAGTATTTCAGGCAGCATACAACGGCATTTCTGAATTTATTAATGAAGTTTCTGGCGCTATTATTGCCTTTATTTTTAACTGGATGCTTATTCAGAGGGCTGGAGTTGATGGCGTTGCTGCGATTACTGTTGTAAACTATATGTTGATGACAGGCTTTATGATGTTCTTTGCCATCGAGGACACAAGTCAGGTGATGATTTCTCAAAATTATGGAGCTCAAAATGCACAGCGCACTCGAGCCTTTCTTAAAACTGCTTGCGTTATAGTTGCCTTATTAAGTTTATTTTTTATAACTATATTGCTTACAGCAAGTGAGCCTTTGATTTATCTATTTGTTAATGAGAAGGATAGCGATCAGACTGTAGCATTGGCTTTGGAATTTGTGACTTATGTTTGGCCAATTTTTATTTTTGCTGGCTTTAATATGATGATAACTGGCTACTTAACGGCTATTCATTTGCCTTTTCAGTCTGCGCTTCTAGCTATGAGTCGGGGATTGATTCTTCCAACTGGTCTTTTAATACTTTTTTATAGCTTACTATCCGATTTCCGTTTTATTGCCGCTCTTTCAATTGCGGAAGGTGTTGCTTTTATCCTTGCTATAGCTCTATTCCTTCGATACAGTCCTCAAAAAGCAATCTCAGCTCCCAGAGGTTAAGTATTTGAAAAGAGTTTAGACTTTGTTCAGATTTATCTAAATAGTCATCTTTATCTAAATAACTCCTAATCTTCATCTATCATTTATATGTTCCATTTAGAATAATCACTATGAAAAATAAACTACTATTATTATTGTCTTCTCTAATACTCTCATTTAATGCTTATGGTGAGTGGACAACTGTTCTGCCAGGTAATAATTCCTCTTTATATATCGACTTTACAACACTGGAAGAGCGAGAAGGCTTCATTTATTGGCTTTATATGGATTCATGGACTGATGGGAGTGCTAAATCTAATGCTCAGGGTGATTGCAATTTAAAGGGGTTTAAAGTTAATAAAAGAGTTAATTTTTCAATGCCTATGGGAGAGGGTGAAGGCATTGAAAATAATATGATTAGTTCTTGGGAATACTATGAGCCAAACACTGGTTATGAAATCTTATTAAATTTCATATGTCAAATGTCAAAGCTAAATCCTGAAGAACAAGCAATTCGTATTGAGGCATTAACAAAAAGAAATGAAGAGTTTGAAAGACAAAGGAACAGCCTTAATAAAGATTCTGAAGTAGAACAAAGCTCATCTCAAATGAGTACTTTAAAGTCACCCTACATTAAGAGTGTTGAAGCAAATATAAAACAATTTTGGCGCTATGAAGGTGCAGAAGACAGTTGGAGTTGCGATGTTCTAATTAATCAAGCTGAGAATGGTGCTGTAGAGAGCGTAAAAATTCTAGGGTGTGCTTTACCTTTAATTTCAAAAAGCAATGCACAAGAATTTGGGGCGTCCATCAGAAGAGCAGTCTTCAAATCATCGCCTCTTCCACTTCCTCTAGATGAGAGAGCATTTGATAGAGAGATTGTATTTAAATTTAATGTTAAATAATCTTTAATCGCTTATTCATCAAGTGAAAGTAAGCTTCTAATTCGTTTGTCTGAACTGGTTTATTAAGTTAGTTTAGGCTTGGTTAGGAAAGTTTTTAAGGCAAGTATTATTCCAACAAGGATGATCAACCAAGTCAGGCCTGACATTGTCAATTTAAATATGTTAAGTCCAGAGCCCAATGAAACCAGTGTTTCAGATATTGCGCCTGAATTTGAATAAGTTTTTAACATCAATAATTCAAGAAAATTCTCAGACCAATCGGCGATCATACCAAGGACAGTAGGAGCTACTAATAATAGACGCTTGCTTTTAAAGAAATACACAATCCAAGAGCCAAACATCGCAGTAGAAATAACGGCAAAAATTACGTCCCAAAACTTAAGGAATTGGCTATAGCAAAAAAGTTGAGCCTGGTCCCTTGCCTGAAAAAAACCTTGAACCATCTCTATATTATAATTAGCAAGACCAAGTGATTTTATCCCAATATCTATGCTGAAGCAGCTACTTAGAGGCACCCAAACAAATGATATGTACAAGATAAATACTAAAGTAAATCCTATAGCAAAATATAGATTTTTGTGATTCTTTGGATTAATTATTTTGTTCATATTCTTACCTATTAATGAGAATAGTTAATGTCAGCGCTCAATCTGACTTAAGGTAAATATACGCTATAACAATCTCAAATTTTTAATTTTTAGACACTATCAGAGGACATTAATCTGAGTAATCAACAATAACTTATTTCTCAAAAATTAAACTAAATTTTAAATCTAGTCCAAGTTGGCATATAATCCTATTTTTTCTAGGAAAGACTTGAGTGATGCGATTTGCTAAATATGAACAACAGTTGAAGTGGTTAGCATTATTCCTAGGCATTCTCAGTACAATTGCAATTATCAATGACTTGTATCCTTACACAATGTTTATTGGACTTCCTTTTTGCTTAATCTGGGTTTACTGTGCTTGGCTTCATACTGAAAAACAACTGAAATGGATTAATATAATCTTTACTGGGCTTTATACATACGGCATAGCTAATTATTATTTCTAGCATTGACAAATTTCCCCCTAGCTATAAGTTAGAGGGAAATTCGATGTTAATTAGGCTTAAACTTATTCTACTATCTTCACAATAACTTTCCCTTTGGCACGACCTGTTGATAGATACTCAAGCGCTTGGATGCTACTCTTAAAATCATACGTTTTGTCTATCACTGGCTTGATTAAGCCAGACTCATATAATTGCGCTATCTTTTTCAGCTGAGCGCCACTCGATGACATGAATAGAAACCGATACATTGCGTTCATTTTTGCAGCCGCCTTGGTAACTTTTCTAGCTTGAAAAGCTAAAATTAAACGTACAAACTTGTTTAGGCCAAACTGTTTTGCAGTAATGCTATCAAGAGCTCCTGATATAGATACTACCCGACCACCATCTTTTAAAACTTTAAATGCGTTAAGTGTGTGTTCGCCTCCCAAAGTATCAAACACAACATCAAACTTAGCACCTTCATCAAGGTAGTTGTGTTTGGTGTAATCAATAACCTTATCTGCACCTAAATCCTTCACCAATTTAACATTTTTAGTGCTTGTGGTAGAGGTCACATTTGCCCCTAGATGTTTTGCCAGTTGAATGGCAATAGTGCCAACCCCTCCAGATCCAGCGTGTATTAAAATACTTTCTCCAGAAGATAGTTTTGCCACATCTACAAGCGCCTGATATGAGGTAAGACCAGCCAAAGGTATACTAGCTGATTCATTAAAGCTAAGATTTGAAGGAATGAGGGCAGCGTCGTTGTCATTTGAAATCACATACTCTGCCATAGTTCCAACAAAGTCCTCTGCTATTCTTGAATATACTTTATCTCCAGCTTTGAAGTTTTTTACATTTTTCCCAACTTTTTCAACAATACCGCTGACATCTCTTCCAATGCCCTTGGGAAATTGTATCTTTCCCATAGCCTTAAAGTCACCTCTAAGAATCTTATAATCAATTGGATTAAAGCTTGCAGAATGAGTTTTAATAAGTATTTGATTTTTACCAAAATTAGGAATAGACACTTCTTGCACTTTTAAGCTTGTGCTTGCATCGCCATATTTTGTCATCATTAGTGATTTCATTTTTTATACCCTTATGTGTTGAATAAATTGTAAGATAGGTATTTTAGTGGTATATTACAAATATACAAGTACACATATTTTTAATACTACTATATAAAATCATACTAATATGAGTAAAAATATAAATAATGAATCTCCTACAACCGTTGCTATCAAGTTAATTGGTGGCAAATGGAAGCTTTGTATTCTATGGCATTTATCACAAAAAAAAATGCGTTTTGGTGAACTTCAAAGATCAATTGGGGGCATTACTCAGCAAATGCTTTCTAAGCAATTGAAGGAGATGGCAGAAGACAATCTTGTTAATCGTAAGGTTTATGAGGTTATCCCTCCAAAAGTAGAGTACTCATTAACCTCTTATGGAAAGTCGGGTATTCCAGTACTTACAAATCTTTGTGAATGGGCGAATAAATAACCCATCTAAAAGGTCTAGGCTTTAGTGGTGATAATTTGGTTTGTGCTGATTTAGGTAGCAATAACCTTCCTTAATAAATAAGGAAGGCTAATAAAAAAACTAATTAACTCTTTGCAGAATCGCCTAACTGATCTCTATAAAAATAAAGAATATAGGCAGCTAAAACCCCAAGTATGACAGGTGCAAATGCTCCAGGCATGCTTAACACAATGTGAGTAATAAAACCTCCAATCATGGTGCATACAAGAAGTGCCGCTCCAAAAACTTGTTTGTTTGGAAGCCATATCAATACAACTGCAGTAACTTCGATTAAACCTGTTACATACCTGAACCATTGACCCCACCCGATCATCTCATACATACCAACCATTTGCGCATCGCCCATAATTTTAAACGCGCCTGCACTTAAAAAGGCCAGCGACAAAAGAATTTTTACAAGCGGTATTAAATATTTATTTAATTTATTCATAATTTACTCCTATGATTTATAGAAAAAACTCTCTAAAAAGAGAGCCGTGTTATTTTTGATTAGTGCCTTTATTCAACCAGTGATGTGATTTTTAACGAAGCGTGATTAACGCCAGCATTCTTTCTACTTTCAATCATATTAGGCTCTTTTAATTGCTTATCCTCGATTGAATTCATTTCGACAACTGTATATACATTACTTTCATTGCCCTTTTCATGACCGTAGGCTAAAACTTTAACGTTATTTTTTTGTCTCGTAGCCTCATTAGATTCGAATGCTTTCTTCCAGACCTCATAACCTTTAGTCACTTCAAAGTTTGATATTACTTTCATATATCCCCTAATTTTTTATTAATAGCCCTCAAAAGAGGGCTACACTATATTTACTTACTTTGAGTCACCAAACATCGCCTCTTTATCAGCATCAGTTTTTGCCTCATATTGCTCTGGCGTTAGCTCATGCCAACCAACACAATCTCCAGTTGGTGATCTACCGCATCCACACGTACCATTTTCTTTTTTAACGTTATCCATCATTTTTTCCTTTAATGTTATAAAAACCAGATTGTGATTATCAGTTCTGGCGGACTAATTAAAGAAGATGCCTGCGCGCATAAATAGCATCTAATCGTGTCAATTCTTTATTTACTTATTATTTATTGTTTCTAATAAATAAACAATATAGTAAAATATTAAAACAATGTTTTTATATGTAAACAATAAAATAGGCTATGGATTTAAATAAACTACTAATTTTTGCAAGAATAGTGGAGCATAAAAGCTTCACTAAAGCTGCGCATCATCTAGGTATGGATAAATCCACTATCAGCACAAAACTCTCACAGTTAGAAAGCCATCTGGGTGTTCGGTTATTAAATAGAAGCACTCGAACGATTACACTGACTGAGTCTGGTGCAAAATACTATGAATATTGTAAGCAGGTAGTTGAAATAGCAGAGGAGGCTGATAGATTTTCATCGTCTTTGGGGGTTGAGGTGTCAGGTACTCTTCGAATTTCAGCTACAAATACTTTTTCTCAAACATTAATCGAGTCAGCAATAAAACCATTTATGGATACACACTCAAAGATTAGTGTTGAATTGGTTATTGAAAATCGAACTACTGACTTTTATAAAGATAACATTGATGTAGCATTGAGATTGGCAATTGGACCTTTACAAGACTCATCTTTAATTGCAATAAAAATTTTTACTGGAGATATTGGACTTTATTGCTCCCCATCCTTTATAAAAGAGAATGGAATAATTCATAATTTAGATCAAATTGATCACGCAAATATGCTTGATCTTAATGTGCCTGGAAGACCTAAGATAACAGTTTCAAAGAATGGTATTTCACACACAATTCCCAATAAAAATAATCGGTTTAAAGTAAACGATGGACAGGTTATTAAGGAGGCTGCTATTGCCGGTATTGGTATTTGTTTTTTACCAAAAAATAGCGCATCTAACGCAGTAAAAAATAAAGAACTTGTGGAGATTTTTTCAGACTGGAAAATTGAGCCAGTCTCGGTTTATGCGGTCTATGCAAGTAGAGAGTGGATGCCTGAAAAACTCCGCGTATTTTTAAAATACTTAAAAGAACTTGATCAAAATTTATTGAAATAATTAGCTCTCATTAAAACAATTATTTCAATAAATTATGAAAAAAACACTCCTACTTCTACTCTCACTATTCTTTCTTAATTCTCCTGCAGTTTTTGCAGACCATTTTGCAAATTTCCAAGTTGTAGATATAAGACTTGGGGATAGTTTGCTAGTATTTGGAGTTATTGATGCGCCTTAACAGCAATATGAAAGGCGCTGCTCTGATGACGGCCTGTGTATCTGCATATGTTATCAATGATGCTTTTATGAAACTTCTATTTTCTGAGATTGCTTTATTTCAGGCAGTATTTCTACGAAGTATAATTACTATTCCACCAATTTTGATCATGGTGTGGATCACCAAAGTGGCGATACGCAATCTTTCAAAACAGGATAAGCGTCTCATATTGGTGCGTGTGGGTGCTGAGATTTTTATAACAATCACCTTCCTGACGGCCCTCAAGCATATGCCGTTAGCCAATGTCACCGCAATTTTACAGGCTTTACCGCTTGCTATAACAATGGCTGCCGCACTTTTCCTTGCAGAACCAGTTGGGTGGCGACGCTGGAGTGCCATACTTGTTGGCTTTGTTGGCGTTCTAATTGTTGTCCGGCCCGGTCTGGAAGGTTTTAATATTTATTCGCTTTCAGCTTTTATGGCGATTATTTTTCTTACTGTAAGAGAAATTGCCACCCGTAAACTAACAAGCGAAGTCCCGACCATCACCGTGGTTTTATCAACGGCTGTTGGCAGTGCCTTGTTTGCTGGAATTATGATGATTGGTTCAGAGTGGGATACTGTTAGCGCAGTGTCATGGTTGCTCATTCTTGGTGCGGCTGTTGCCATTTTGATCGCTACTTTATTGAGTGTCATGGCTATGCGAATTGGCGACATTGGCTTTGTTTCTCCTTTTCGGTATACCTCTATGCTTGGAGCGATTGGGTTGGGTATTTTGATGTTTGGCGATTGGCCTGACCAACCGACTTTAGTTGGAACCGTTATTATAGTCAGTACAGGCATTTATACTTTTCATCGAGAACAAAAGGTTAGTAGAAAAGCAACAACACAATAAATTGCTTTCCAGGTTTTGAAATATAAAAGAATATCACGTAATGAAACTGTTAAAATAGTTAGTAATTAACATCCAATGCTGGTTGTTAAGCAAGAACAATGACGTTTATTTGGGTTTATTCCTAGGTAAGCGTTTTTTTTCGTCAGCTTAAAGTTGAGTTGAACTGGTATAGAAGCCCACTTTCTTTTTTTAAGGAAGTGGGCTTTTTTGATTTTATTATATGGAGTATTAATATGAAAATGGTAACAGCGATTATTCAGCCAAAGCGATTAAGTGACGTAAGAGAAGCTCTTTCTGAGATAGAAGTAACTGGAATTACTGCAACTGAAGTTAAAGGTTTTGGTAGACAAAAAGGGCACACAGAGCTCTATCGAGGGGCAGAGTTTGTGGTTGAATTTTTACCCAAAGTAAAACTAGAGATTGCCATCACTGATGAGCAGCTCGAGCAGGTCATTGAAACCATCATTAAAGCATGCAAGATCAATGGTGGAAAGATTGGCGACGGTAAAATTTTTGTATCAAGTCTAGAGCAGGTCATCCGTATCCGTACGGGCGAAACTGGTCCTGAAGCGGTATAGGGGGAGGTAGCTATGGAAAATCAAATATTAGAATTACAGTATGCTATGGATACTTTTTATTTTTTAGTCATGGGTGCTCTAGTCATGTGGATGGCTGCGGGTTTCTCAATGCTTGAGGCTGGCCTGGTTAGGAGTAAAAATACAGCAGAGATCTTAACTAAGAATATTGGTTTATTTGCTATTGCATGTACGATGTACATGGTTTATGGCTATGACGTAATGTATGGCGGTGATGCATTCTTATCAGGGATTAGCGGGCAAGGTGAGTCCTACTCAAACGCAGCAGATTTTTACTTTCAAGTAGTGTTTGTTGCAACCTCAATGTCAATCGTCTCTGGAGCAGTGGCAGAGAGAATGAAGCTATTTGCTTTCTTTGCTTTTGCAGTAATTTTTACAACAGTCATCTATCCATTAGAAGGTTCATGGACATGGGGCGGAGCAAGCGTTTTCGGTCTATATTCATTAAGTGACTTTGGATTTTACGACTTTGCCGGTTCTGGAATTGTACATATGGCAGGCGCTTCAGCAGCACTTGCAGGCGTTCTATTGCTTGGGGCGAGAAAAGGTAAGTATGACAAAGATGGAAAATCAATGCCAATTTTAGGTGCAAACCTACCTTTAGCAACTCTTGGAACATTTATTTTATGGATGGGTTGGTTTGGCTTTAATGGTGGCTCGGTATTAGCAATGGCGAGTAAAGAGAGTGCAGATGCAGTTGCAATGGTATTTGTTAATACTAATGCAGCAGCAGCTGGCGGAGTAATTGCAGCGCTTCTTTTTGCGAAATTGTGGTTTGGAAAAGCAGACTTAACAATGACACTAAATGGAGCCTTGGCAGGGCTTGTAGCAATTACTGCTGGTCCAGATACGCCGAGTGTTTTAGTGGCAACATTCATTGGAGCTGGTGGTGGAGTAATAGTCGTCTTGTCAATTGTCTGGTTTGATAGAAAACTCAGAATTGATGATCCAGTTGGCGCAATTTCAGTTCATGGAGTTGTTGGTTTGTTTGGTCTATTAGTAGTTCCACTTACTAATAATGATGCGACATTTTCTGGACAGTTGATTGGAGCACTAACCATTTTTGCCTGGGTATTTATCTCCTCTGGAATTCTTTGGTATGTTCTTAAGTCTATTATTGGAATTCGTATTAGTAAAGAAGATGAAGATGAGGGCGCTGATATTTCTGAGTGCGGCTTAGAGGCTTACCCAGAGTTTGTAACTAAGTAGAGGAGTTTTAAAAACTTGCCAGTGGATTTTTTTGTCCACTGGCTAACCGCCACGCAAGATTGATAATATTAAAGCGCTCTAGTACAATGACGCTATATTATTTTTTACATCTTAATTAGACATGAAAGATAGTCCAATAAGTTCAACCGTTGACTTTGAAAAAGATGGGGTTCAACATGGCTTTCTAAAGCTTCCGCATTCTCATGACGATTCTGCTTGGGGGTCAATTGTAATACCTATAACGGTTGCAAAAAATGGCCAGGGTCCAACCATTCTTTTTACTGGCGCAAATCATGGCGATGAATACGAAGGTCCAATAGCTCTGTTTGATTTAGCGAGTCAAATCAAAGCTGAAGATATTTCTGGGCGCGTCATCATTGTTCCTGGAATGAACTATCCTGCTTTTCAAGCAGGCAAGAGGACATCCCCAATTGATGGCGGTAATATGAACCGAGTTTTTCCTGGAGATCCTGAGGGTACTTTTACTGAGAAAATTGCGGACTACTTTAATCGCAACCTTCTTCCGCTTGCTGATTTTGTTCTAGATTTTCATTCTGGGGGAAAGACGCTTGATTTTCTGCCTTTTTGTTGTGCTCATGTATTGGAGGACAAAGAGCAGCAGTCTAAATGCATCGCAGCTATGAAAGCCTTTAATGCCCCACACTCAGTAATGCTTTTAGAGATAGATGCGGTTAATATGTACGACACCGCAGCTGAAAATATGGGTAAAGTTTTTATTAGTACCGAGCTGGCTGGAGGCGGAACGACCTCTGCCTATACTGTCGGTATTGCTAAAAAAGGAATTCGAAATATTCTTCGTCATGCCGGCATTACTAAAGGCGAGATGGAAGTTGATGAAACGCTGAATTTAGATATGCCTGATGAGCGCTGTTATGTTTTTAGTGAAACAACGGGACTGGTTGAGCACTGCGTTGATCTTGGTGATAAAGTAAAGAAAGGTCAGCTTGTCGCTAAAGTCCATAATATAGAGCGAACAGGAACAGAGCCTGTTGAGTATTTTGCTGGAATTGATGGCATATATACGGGCCGTCATTTTCCAGGACATGTTGTTAATGGAGACTTTCTTGGTATCGTTGCAGTGCCTGTCTAGGACTTATTCATCTCAAGTAATAAAAAACATTTTTATGAATTACACTTTAAGGAGTTTTGAATGAATGCATTATTTGCATCCGATAACGTAACGAGCGCTTGCCCTGAGGTCATGGACGCCGTCATAGCTGCTAATTCAGGAATTGCTGGATCTTATGGTGATGATGAATGGTCTCTCGCATTAAAAAATAGATTGTCAGAGATTTTTGAAACTGAGGTAGAGGTTTTTCTTGCGGTGACTGGAACAGCCTCAAATGCCTTAGCGCTCTCTGCTCTTGCACCAGTCTTCGGAAAAATTTATTGCCATGAGCTATCTCATATTAATACGGATGAGTGCGGCGCGCCTGAGCTTTTTACGGGCGGCGCTAAGTTAATTCCTATGCGCAGTAGTAATGGAAGAATTGATGCCAGTGATTTAGCCGAAACCATAAGAGGGTCTGGCAATGTCCACGTTACGCAGCCTTCTGTGGTTAGCGTTACTATGTCCTGTGAAACGGGTACTGTATATCAGCTGGATGAAATAAAAGCTATTTCTAAAATAGCCCATGACAATAAAATGAGCGTGCATATGGACGGCGCTCGATTTGCCAATGCTCTGGTCTCTCTT
This sequence comes from Candidatus Pseudothioglobus sp. Uisw_041, assembly GCF_048087625.1. Lineage (NCBI taxonomy): Bacteria > Pseudomonadati > Pseudomonadota > Gammaproteobacteria > Pseudothioglobaceae (SeqCode) > Pseudothioglobus (SeqCode) > Candidatus Pseudothioglobus sp. Uisw_041. Next base: position 607,381 of record NZ_CP159805.1, read on the forward strand.
GACGTAAGTCCTGCAGAGATGACCTGGAAATCTGGAGTGGATGTTCTTACGTTAGGCGGCACAAAAAATGGCTGCCTCGCTGCTGAAGCGGTTGTATTTTTTAAACCTGAGATGGTTGGTAATTTTCCATTTCTTCATAAGAGGTCAGGTCAGCTGCTTTCAAAGATGCGTTTTATCTCTTCACAGCTTGAGGCTTACTTAACCGATGACGTATGGCTTAGAAATGCTCGCCACGCCAATGCTATGGCAAAAATTCTGAGTGAGGGTTTGGATTCATTTGCAAATATTAAGCTGGCATATCCAACTCAGTCCAATGAGGTTTTTGTTCATCTTCCCCGTGATGTTATAGATTATTTAAATAGTGCTGGTTACGATATTAATGAAGAGGAGCTTGATGGTAAAGCGGTTCGGTTTGTAACTGCGTGGAATTCTGAGGTCAAGGATATTAATGATCTTTTAGATACTTTAGCTCAAAAATACTGAAATTGATAAAGGATTAAATCTTTTATAGATAAAGAGCCTAGCCTTGTATAATGCATCTGAACAAGTTTAGAGAGATGGGTAATATTGTAAGTTCCTCCTAGCTAGTAAATTAATAATTAAGGGTTAACTATTAACTCTTTAAAGGGAGCTCAATTTGTTTTTTTGAGTTAAAGTTTAAATGTTTGATGGCGTTATGTCTCAACACTATTGGTAGATAAAATAATTATGTTAAGTGCAATAAGAAACAAATCTAAAGGTTGGGTCGCGTATCTCATAGTAGGTCTTATAACAGTTCCATTTGCGTTATTTGGCATACAGGACTATGTAAGTAGCTCTGCGAATTCGTCGATTGCAACAGTTGACGGTGAAGATATTGACGTAAATGTTTATTATCAAGAATTAAATACACAGCAAAGAAACCTACAGCAGCAACTGGGCGCTGCGTATTCGCAAGAGATTGATAATGCGATCAAGCAGTCACTTCTTGATTCAATGATTAACGAAAAACTCATTGAGAATTTTGCGAATTCTTTAGGTATTGTGACTCTAGATGATGAGGTTCGCTCTGTTATTGAGATGAACCAAGCATTTATTGTTGATGGTAAGTTTTCTGAAGACCGTTATAGTCAGCTTTTAAGACTAAATAGTTATTCACCAGCTGGCTATGAAATTGCTCAATCAAAGGCGCTAACGCGTGACCAAATTAAGCGTAATCTGAGCGGCTCTGCGTTTATTTCAACAACTCAAATTAAGCAGCTTGATAATCTTGCATCTCAGGAGAGAGAGGTTTCATATATTGCCCTTAATACTTCAGATTTTGAGAGTCAGGTTTCTGTTTCAAAAAGTGAAATTTCAGACTATTTCAACGAAAATCGATCAAACTTTATTGAAGGCAAAAAAGTCAAAGTTGATTTTGTGGAGCTTTCATTAGGAGACATGGAGGAGCCTGCAATACCAGACGAGGAAACACTCCAAAGTCTTTACGATGATAATGCTGAGCTTTATACGAATCCAGAAAGAAGGCGCACCCAACATATACTTGTTGAGAGTGAGGATCTTGCGAATGATTTACTAGAGCAAATCACTCAGGGCGCTAATTTTGATGAACTTGCAGCTGCTAATTCAGTAGACACCTCTTCTAATGAAAAGGGCGGTGATCTTGGATTTAATGAGAAAGGCCTAATAGGCGCTGAGTTTGATGAGGCTGCATTTTCTATGAATATAGGAGATGTCAGTGAGGTTGTCGCTACGGATTATGGTTTTTTCCATATCATTAAACTTACTGATATTGAGGCCGAAACAGTCCAGTCTTTTGACGCTGTTACCGAGCAGTTAGTAGCTTTAAATAAGAACAATGTTAGTAAAAAAATGTTGTTTGATTTATTGGAAGAATTTACAAGCCTAGCTTATGAAGAGTCTCTTGATATGGTTGCTGATCAGTTTGGCCTAAAACTTCAAACAAGTGACTACTTTGCAAATGGCAGTCAGGCTTACGATGATGCGTTTGTATCTGCTGCGTTTAGTGAGGCGGTTATTGATGAGGGCGAGAATTCAGAGGTAATTGAGCTTAGCGCTGAAAAGTTTGTCGTTCTTGCTCTTTCATCTTTGCAGCCTGAGCGCGAAAAAGAATTAGATGAGGTTGAGGATCAAGTTGCATTGATTTTAAATAACATTGCTGCAAAAATATTGATTGAAAATTTATCACTTTCAATTGCCACTGCGCTAGTGAGTGGTGACGAGTTGATGACTAATAAGTTATTAACTGATAATGGGCTAGAGTGGAATAACGAGGGCTGGATTTCAAGAGCTACAGAGCTGCCTTTTAACGTAACAAGTTTCGCTTTTTCAATACCTAAACCTATTGATTCAGAGCACACTTATAGTGCTCGAAATGTTAATAATTTAACTTCTTTAGTTATTGATGTAAGTGGTGTTAGACTTCCAGAAGAAGTTGCAGATAGCGGCGTTGCAGAGCTTTACCTTAGTCAAGAAAACAGTGAAATGTTTGCATCTTTGATTGAGCAGCTAAGAGAGAGCGCTGAGATAAGAATATTTTCTGATCTTCTTTAAATTATCTCTATCAATTAAAGCTTGATCCTTTAAAGGTCAGGCCCTTTTTCGTAAAAGTTGTAACCTGCATCAACATAGGTGACTTCACCTGTGATTCCAGATGCAAGGTCTGAACATAAAAATGCAGCAGCATTTCCAACCTCTTGAATACTTACATTTCTTTTAAGGGCAGAGCTTTCAGCCGCGTGATCAAGCAGCTTACCAAAACCCTTAATGCCGCTTGCAGCAAGCGTTTTTATCGCGCCAGCAGATACTGCATTAACCCGAATGCCTTTCTCACCACCCAAGGCCGCAGCCATGTACCTAACGTTAGCTTCAAGTGATGCCTTTGCAACGCCCATGACGTTATAGTTTGGAATTGCCCTAAGAGCACCTAAATAGCTAAGTGTTAATAACGCGCCATTTTCATTAAGCATTGGGAGGGCGGCTTTTGCAATAGCCGTAAAGCTGTATGATGAGATTTCATGAGCCTTAAGGAAGCCTTCACGCGTTGTCACTTCAACATAATTACCATCTAGCTCTGCTCTATCTGCAAACGCAACTGAGTGAACGATGATGTCAAAATTAGCCCAAGACTTCTTCAGTTCAGCAAAGGTCTCATTAATTTGTTCATCACTAGAGACATCACAGGGAATGACAATTGAGGAGTTACAGATCTCAGCGCATTTTTCGACGCGACTTTTGAGTTTGTCAGTTTGATAGGTAAAGGCAACTTCACAGCCATTTGCCGCCATAGATTCAGCAATACCCCATGCAATTGAGCGATTAGATGCAACGCCAATGATTAGTGCTTTTTTACCCGTTAAAAACCCCATAAAATCTCCGCAATATTTATAATACAATTACTGATAAATTATAAACACATTGATTACAGTGGTGATGTTTACTTAGCCATTGCTGGTCAAGATTTAAAGTAAACTTTTTAATAAATCTATTTTTTTTTATGTTATTACTAATGAAGCACAAACTTTACTACCTCTTATTCCTAGTATTAGTATCGCTTGATCAGATTTCAAAACAAATTTTTATGTCTTCTTATGATTTAGGGCAGTCAGTTGCCGTTAACTCATATCTTAGCTGGACGTATCTTCAAAATACAGGCGCCGCTTTTAGTATTATGGCTGATGGCGGAATTATCCAAAAAACCTTTCTGCTGTCGGTATCTGTTTTAGTTTCTATTTGGGTCATTTTTTGGATTCAAAGAACTTCAAGCTCTCACCTGCAAAAATTATTTGGTCAGTTTCTTTTGCTATCTGGAGCCGTTGGAAACCTAATCGACAGAGCCCAGTTCGGCTTTGTTATTGACTTTATTGATGTGCACGTGAATGGCTTCTACTGGCCGGTCTTTAATCTAGCGGATAGCTTTATTTTCCTGGGCGTTATACTTCTTTTATTTGAGAGGAAATCACCTGCTTAGGGGGATTATCTTTGGGTAATGATCTTAACTGGTAGAATATTAACTTACGTTTTATGCAAACTACTTTTTCATGAAGACAGGCCTCCTACTTTCATTACTTTTGCTCACCAGCATTTCTGTAAGTGCAGAACTTCAGAAGATGTCTGATGAAGGAGAAACCTTAAAGTCTGACAGCTCAGAGTGGTCATGCGTGCTGGATGATAAAAACTCCCTAGTCTGGGAAGTTAAAAGTGCAGACGAGGGATTGCAATACGCACTTAATTCCTACACTTGGTTTGATGGACAGAGTGGAAGAGATAGCGGAACATTTACTAAGAATTGTTATTGGGGTAAAAACTGCAATACAAAATCTTTTATCGAGGATATTAATAAGCGTGAGCTTTGTAGCTTTTCTGATTGGCGCCTGCCAACCAGAAGTGAATTAAACTCGATCGTTGATTATTATGGCGATAGCGATGCGCTCATAAATACTGATTTTTTCCCAAACACTCAAATAGATACTTACTGGACTTCAACCTCGTTAAAAGATAATCCATCGCTTGCTTATGAGATCCCCTTCTTTTTTGGCGGCTCAACAGCTCGAGATAAAACAATCGATACTTTTGTAAGACTTGTAAGAAGTGCTGACTAGAGAGCTTGATAACGAACTGTTTGAGTCGTACTCTGACGACATACCTCTAATTCTGAAGAGGGTCTATGCAGCTAGGTCTGTCTCTGAGTCACAGCTTTCAATGGCGCTTCCAGGACTCCTTAAGCCGAGCTTTGATCAGTTAAACATTGCGCTCGACCTTCTTGAGAAATGCATTCTTGAAGACCGCCGTATTCTCATCGTTGGAGACTTTGATGCCGACGGCGCAACAGCAAGTGCTGTAGCAATTAAGGCTCTGCGCTTAATGGGAGCAAAGCATGTTGACTTTTTAGTTCCGAACCGCTTTAAGCATGGATACGGTTTAAGCCCGGAGATTGTTCAGGAGGCAAAGACGGACAAAGGCCCAAATCTAATTATTACTGTTGACAACGGCATATCCAGTAATGAGGGCGCGGCGCTCGCAAGGTCACTTGCTATTGATGTCATCATTACCGATCACCACCTGCCGCCTAAAGTTCTTCCTGAAGCCAACTCAATCATTAACCCGAATTTAAGGGGCTGCGACTTCCCTTCTAAAAACTTAGCGGGCGTTGGCGTTTGTTTTTATTTGTTTTCAGCGCTTAAGACTCACCTGGTTGCTAAGGGTTATTTTGAAGCGCACAACATCCAAATTCCAGACCTTCGTGAACTTCTTGATCTTGTTGCTCTTGGAACCGTTGCAGACGTTGTGAAACTCGATCAAAACAATCGAATTCTAGTGAACGAGGGAATTAAGCGCATTCGCCAAAAACACTGCTCAAAAGGCATTCTAGCGATACTTGAGCTGACCAAGCGTCCTATTGAAACCTTGCAGGCTTCAGACCTTGGATTTACAGTAGCTCCCCGAATTAATGCAGCAGGTCGCTTAAGTGACATATCACAGGGAATCCGATGCCTCTTATCTGAGGATATGAATGATGCCAGAAGGTATGCCCAAACGCTTGAAGAGTTTAATATTAAAAGGCGTGAGGAGCAGACCCGAATGCAGGATGAGGCGCTAGCCATTGTTGAGGGCCAGACCATCGATGAGAGTCAGTTTGCAATCGTTCTTTATGACGAGACTTGGCATGAGGGAATTGTCGGTATCGTTGCGGGGAAGCTCAAGGAAACGTATCAGTGCCCGTGCGCCGTATTTGCAAAATCAGGTAGCGTACTAAAGGGCTCAATCCGCTCAATACCTGACGTACACATTAAAGATTTACTGGATCTAGTTGATCGCGATAATCCAGGACTGATTGATAAGTTTGGGGGACACGCGATGGCCGCCGGTTTGGCACTCTCATCAGAGAACTTTGAAAGCTTTAGTGAGGCCTTTTCAGAGGCGATTAAAAAACATCTCGAGGGTAAGAAACCAATTATTGAGCTGATGACCGATGGCGAGCTTGAGGCTTCTGAGATAACGCTTAAGAACGCAGAGCTTCTTCGTAGCGCTTCTCCATGGGGTCAAGGATTTGAAGAACCAATTTTTTATGGCGACTTTGAGCTTATAGATCAAAAAATTGTTGGTGAAAAACATCTCAAGTGTTCTCTAAAACTTGTAGGCGCTAGTTCGATTTTTGAGGGTATTGCTTTTTTTCAAGGCAAGCTTGAAACGAAGCAAGTTAAGGTTGCTTATAAGTTAAATGTTAATTCATTTAGAGGCAACGAATCCCTTCAGCTTATGATTGAGTCAATCGCCAATTAATGGCTAAAAATTCACAACCACAAATTCCCCCCATAGCGTTCAAAGTCTGAATAAATATCCGAGGGATAGTAGATATTAATGAACAGATATGCTGTCTATTTAGCTATCGATCAACATTTGATTTAAGGTAAGAGGTAATACTTGAAGAGGCAGAAAGGATTGCTCTATATAAATTTTTGGCTTCTGAGTTGGTTATGTTGTTAAAAAAATCAAAGTAACATTTTTGTGTTTTAGCGATTTCAATATCAGTAGTCGAGACGACAAAGGATAATTTGTCCCACCAAAAACCTGGAAGTTTGCCGCAATATTCAATGGCAGGCTTTGCAAATTCTTTTAATGGATCCATTTGCACATCCTCATCTTCAGCTACGCTAACCACTAGGGTTAATTGATTATCATTTTCACGCATTGATACGAGTGTTTTAAGCCCAATACTTTGATCTAATGAACTAGTGTTGATTGTTCCATTTATGTGCGCTTTGTGAAGTTCATCATCATGAAGTTTTTTAGAGTCCTTGGGAGTAGACTTTGCTTCAAAGACTCCATCTAAATAGTTGATTGAAAAGACTATATCTGGCCCTGCAACTTTTGATTCATATATCTTACCAATAAGTTTTAGCTCCATTTTATTTTTGGCCAGAGAATCTTTATATAGTTTTTCAGCTTTTTCTTTGGCGGACTTATTTATTTGAAGCTCTTCATTGTCTTTACAGTTAAAGACATACATGATGCCCCCAGCCCAATCTTCAACATCAATCCAGAATTCAGCAGAATTATCAAGATTAATATTTTTATAATTTAATGGCTTTGTTTTTGGGTGCTTTCTAAGCTCTATAAACAAAGGCCTTCTAGGAGCTTCATCGCTACCGATGGTGTGAGTAAAGTAAGCCATCTTTCCTATAAGATGACCGTCTTTTGTAAGCTTTATATTGATTTCATCGTTAAAATATCTGGAATCACTTGAGAGTCCTCCCATACTCTTTGACCAGGTGCCTTTGAAGTCAGTAAGTAGCCCCCTAAAAGTTATTGAGCCATAGGCCATATCCCAACTTTCAATCTCTCCTTCGGCTTTACTCTCATAGACAACTCGCTTAAGATTAAAGCCACAAATTATTTCATCTTGAATAAAGGCTAAGCGATAATTTTTAAAGTTTCTAGTAAAGTCTGAAGCCTTCTCTTCTGGAGATATTTCCAGAAGCTCTTGCAAAATCTCATCACTAAATATAATGTCATAAATTTCAATGCTAGGAGTTGAACTCGACTGCACATTTTCAATTAAATGTTTTGATGCAACTTCTCCTGGACAGCTGATACCTCTTTTATTGGCTTCCTCAATAATATGTTCAGGTGGAGAAGCACTGTCAAGCCATCCACACAATGCCTCATCTGGCCAGTCATCAAGATACCCAGCATTGACATTACCAATAATACAGCTGAGTATTAGAAAACTAGTAAGGATTTTGATTATTGTCATTTAGTTAAATGAATATAAGACTCTTTAAATCTCTTTGAGAATCACGAAAAGAGATAGTCAAAAACTCTTGGCAGTTTTGGTTCAAAGAATACCTTGCTTGCAATGAGGTCGTGATCCAGCCCTAAAGATTTTTCAATGCAGGCAGCACACACCGATCGGTAATCAATTGTTGACATTAAATCCCTCTGCTCATACTGCTCATTTTTTGCAAGACCCGGCCAGTCACATATAACTCTTGATTTAGAGATTGCACCACCTGCAATTATTCCAGCAGAGCCGTACCCATGATCTGTTCCCCTTGTACCGTTGACAGCAACCGTCCTTCCAAACTCAGTGATAGTAAGAATAATGCTATTATCCCATGCGCCTCCGAGTCCTCTTTTGTAAGCGGCAATAACCCCGTCAATTTTTGCTAAATCAATCCCATGGTCATTACCGTTCCCGTCATCTTGAGAAGCGTGCGAGTCAAATCCACTCAACCTAATAACTGAGGCTGTAGGTCCATCTTTTTTTGCCATAGCCTTGCCCGCATACTCCGCTAAACTTTGAGGATCTCTTGGCATATTTTCTAAAGTTAGTAAACTTTTTTGCTTAACTTTTTCAAATACATCACTTCCCAGCTTTCCATGCGCCGCAGTCAGTTTTTCAACTAAATTAATATTTATTTTGCTAGAATTATTAATTTTTGCTGGAAAAAAATTATCGTTTTCACCATATCCTCTAAGTATCAGCGGCATTTCTAGTGAAAGGGCTCTACCTGGAATCTTTGCAAGCTCCAAAGATCGTCCAAGCCAGCCTGTCTTTTCAGAAAACGGAGTCAAGCCGCCTCCTTGAATTAAATTCTGACCTTCAAAGTGCGATCTTTTTTTATACGGGAAAGAGGTTGCATGAACAATTGAGGCGTTATTGGATGCCATCAAGGAGGAAAGATTTTTGAGAGAGGGGTGTAGGCCAAAAAATGAATTCAGTTTTAAATAATTTTCAGGGACAAGTATACCTCTCACCTTTTCAAAATTTGGGTCACCAAAGGCAGGAACAGCACTTAAACCGTCCATCCCACCTTCAAGAATAATGATCGAGATTTTCCCGGGTGGCTTGTCTTGAGTAAATCCTTGAAGTGGAATACCTGCTAAGAACAGAGACGCTCCAGAGGCCTTTAAAAAATCTCTTCTTGTTAATTTATAGTTAGGCATTTTCAAGTCCCATGAGTTCAGGGCTACACATTAGTGCAATAAATTGATTCTTTTTAGACCTTGAAGACATTCCATGAAGACTCTCAACTAGCTTCCGTGTCTCTTTACTTGCTCCAATTCGATCCATAATGACACTCGTTGATTGTATTTGGCTATCCGAAGTCCAAATAGAGTCAGCAAACCTAATTCGCCGCTCAAACATTTCGCCAGACATCCATTCCTCTTTTTTACTTGAGTAACCATTGGGCTGTCTTTCTGCCCATAAATTTTGTCCTAGCTCATCAAATATTTGCATAGGCTGCATATTAAACTTCAAGCTATTATTTGAAGTATTAATCTCATTCCAGCCCATAAAGTATGTGGCATTGCTCAGCCTTAAGACTTGAAAAAGCCAAGTCATCGGCAACTGAAATTTTGGCTCCTTTGATGCAAAAGCTCTTTCTATAACCGCTGTATGGATTTGGTCTAGGTTGCCATTGCTCTGTCTCCAGGCGCTTGCAATGTAATTGACATCCTTTTTATTGGGAACATCGCTAACAAAATGCTCGGCTAACTTTGTTGAGAGATGCATTACCGTATGCTCATGAGCGGCCAGGAAATCTGTCAACTGTTTGAGGCCGCCTTTTCCTGTACCTATCGTTTTTCCAAGGACCATCTTATTGCCTGGCTCGGCCCAGTTCCTTTTATACATATCCCAAAGGTTAGTTGTACCACCTTGCTCCATTAAAGAACTTAAAGGATTACCTTTAATGTCAATGCCCCAACCAGCTAGAACCTTCGCTGCATTTCTAATATCGGTCTCTGTATAGTTTGCGCTTGGTGAAACGGTGTGAAGTTCTAGTAGCTCTCTTCCAAGGTTGTCATTGAGACCAGCCTGCTCTCCGTTTGCTTTGGCCCACCTAACTTGATTTGAATTGGGTCCGGCACTAATATGGTTATCCAGGTAGCTCAACATTCCTGGATGCGTGGTGACCTTGTATAGCATGGTTGAAAACGAGTCATTAAAATTTGCTAATATTGCCTCCTCCATTGCATGCCCAATTACTTCCCTAGAATCAAAACTACCTATTGTAAAGTGGTTTGCCCAGAACGTCATAAGACGAAGGCGAAGCTGGTCAGAGCCATAGACATTGCGATGTGAGAATCTAAGAATGTCTTTTTTATACATTAAGTTATCCCTATCATTTGCTCGTTGAGCAGCTTCGGTGAAGCCACCTTCTTTCTTTCTTTCTCTTTTGGTTGTTTCCCAGTGGATTCTTAGTTTTACTGCTTTCTCATCTAGGCTCGGTTGGAATATTTTTGGCCAGGGCTTAATGTCAGATCCAACATTACCAATACCAAGGGAGGGGGAGGGGAATTGGAGCTGTTTAATTGCCCATCTTTTAATGTCTGTAGGCAATGTTTCTTCTGGCCGAAACATGAGTCCAAGTTTTTGGGCAATTCTAAAGTGTTCGTTCATTTAATTTTCACTAAGTACTAGAATCCTTATAAGAGAAGCAAGATAGAATTAAAAAGTAAGAGTAGTTTTTTATACTGAAATTATAGCTCAATATTAACTAAGGTTAAAAATTTTAAGAGAAGAATTTTTTAGTCAATCTTAAATAACTTTATTACATTATTTCAACAGCATCAACTCTAAATTCAAATATGATTTGTTCACTAAATGCATCCTCAGAAAGTGCTAAAGGAAGTGGAGACGCGTTATAAACAGCTTTTTCAATTGAGTTTTTAAATGAGTTTAGTTTTGGATTGGCATCTATATTCATTATCGAATCTCCACAGTTATCAACATCTACAGTATTGACGTTTCCATTTCTATCTTGAGTGATAAAAACGTAACAAGACCAATCACTTCTTGCGCCTGAGTAACGCCAGTATGTGTTTATTTTTGTAATAACACTTTCAACCCAAGTATTTCGTGAGATGTTTAACTGATCGTCAAGCATTAACGATTCATTACTATCAGCTTGGGCATTTAGAATAAAGACAAAGCATATTGTTAGGAGTATTTTTTTCACTAATTTATTATATGGCAAATTAAACTAAAAAATAGCTATAAAAAAAGGTCCTAAGATTAGGACCTTTTTTGATCTAAACGACTTTTAGTATCAGCGAGATTTCCAGAAGAATAGAGCTCCCAGAATTACATCTGGCCCTAAATTAGCAATAAGATTTACTGCATCTGAAGGAAATGCACCAACACTAATTTGGTAGCCACTTACAAGTGCGTATATTAAATGCCATACGGCAAAAAATTTACCCACATTTTTAAGATTATCACCAGCCCAAGTTGGCATCTGCCAGCTTATATATGCAACCGCAATCACCATTAATGACATGCCTCGCATTATATCAACTGCCCCAGCAGTAGCCTCAACATTAAAGCCTCCCATCATTGAAGCAGGAGCCAATAAAGCAGCTGCACCAAATATTCCCATTATTACAGCTTGAATTCTAAATACTAAAGATAAAGTCATTTTTCTCTCCGTAAAATTTTAAAAAACTACTATAAAAGTATATCATTTTGAACTATATAGTTCAAAATTATTTTATAAAAAAATAAGTTATTAGGAAAATTTACCTAATAACACTTCATTACCAGCTGCTGGTTTAGCCGGCATATTTAGAGCAAGAAGTAGTGATAAGATTGCCATTCCAGCGCCTGCAAGAAAAACTAGGGATGGCGAATATAGCCAGATAAGGCCAAATACAACTGGTATGAAAACGGCCGCTATATGATTGATTGAAAAGGACACTCCTGCGCTTGATGCAAAATCTGCAGGGTCAGCAATTTTTTGAAAATAGGTCTTAAGGGCAATAGCGATAGAGAAGAATAAGTGATCAGCAATGTATAAAAATACTGCAAAGGTACTACTTTCAACTACTGCATATCCAATAAATATAAAAACCAGTCCAATATACTCAAAAATTAGAGAATTTCGCTCACCAAATTTATGAATCAGCCTTCCAATCTTTGGAGCCAAGACTACATTAATTGCTGCATTTGCCAATAATAGTAATGATATTTCACCAACACTAAATTCAAATTTCTCGACCATTAGAAAGGCTGCAAAAACGACAAAAATTTGCCTTCTTGCGCCTCCCATAAATTGAAGGGCATAGTAAAGCCAATACCTCTTCCTCAAAACAATTTTTTTGGTTTGGGTTACCTTTTGTGGAAAGAAAGGAAAGTGCTGCCAACAGAAAAGAGCTCCAATTACTGCAAAACTTCCACCAACGATATAAAGCCAAAAATAATCAATATTGAACTGTTCAAACATAATCCAAACTAAAGCAAATCCCGCAATTGAGGCAGCTGAGCGCGTAGCAATGACCCTGCCTAAAAACTCCGCGGTCTTATCTTTGTCAATCCATTGAAGGGTCAGTGAGCTAGAGATTGTCTCAAAGTAATGAAAGCCAATTGACATGACAATCGTTGCTAAATAAAAGGTCATATTTATTTCAACCAGACCCGTTACCATAACTCCAAAACCCATTAAAGCTATAGAGATATAGGCTAGTTTTTGCTCTCTGACAAAGGCTAAAACAAAAATGACAGTAAAGGCTAGAAACCCTGGGACCTCTCTTAGACTTTGCAATATCCCCATCTCTGCACCATTGAAGTCGATTTTTTCTATGGCAAAGTTATTAAGCAGGTTGAGCCAGACAGCCCAACTTATTCCTGCACCAATGGTCATAATGAGGATCAGTAATTCGGGAGATTTGCGAGCAATTTTCATAGCGTGTTAATATACCTTTAAAGTAAGCTTTCAAAAGTTATTTAAAGTCTTAATTTTGACTTAGACAACGGCGCTATCAAGGTAAAATTGATTTTTTTGTTTTTAATATTGTAGTATGCCAAACGTAACTCTGCCTGACGGCACAGTCAAATCTTACGAGCAAGCGCTTACCGTTGCTCAGGTTGCATCTTCAATAGGCTCTGGTCTCGCTAAGGCTGCTATTGCTGGTGAAATTGATGGCCAAATGGTTGACATGTCTTTCCTTATTGAGAGCGATGCAGCGCTTGCAATTATTACTAATAAAGACGAGAGGGCGCTTGAAGTTATTCGTCATTCTACTGCCCACCTATTAGCGCAAGCCACTCAGCAGCTCTATCCAAAGGCCCAGGTAACTATTGGCCCTGTCATTGATAATGGGTTCTATTATGACTTTGCTTATAAAGATGGTTTTTCAGAGCAAGACCTTGCAAAGATTGAAAAAAAGATGAACGCGATTGTTAAGCAAAACCTACCGATTGAGAGAATGGAAATGAGCCGTGAAGAGGCGGTTAAATTTTTCAAGTCAAAGGGTGAACTTTATAAAGCAGAGATTATTGAATCGATTCCTTCTAATGAGGCTTTATCGCTATACAAGCAGGGTGACTTTGTAGACCTTTGTCGCGGCCCTCATGTACCCTCAACCAGTAAACTTAAAGCGTTCAAGTTAATGAAGCTCGCTGGCGCTTATTGGCGTGGTGACTCGAACAATGAAATGCTTCAAAGAGTTTACGGAACGGCTTGGGAAAATAAGGATGACCTAGAAACTCATCTGCATCGTTTGAAAGAGGCTGAAAAAAGAGACCACAGGAAGATTGGTAAGACTCAAGATCTTTTTCATACTCAGGAGGAGTCCCCAGGTATGGTTTTTTGGCACCCTAAGGGATGGACTCTGTATCAAATAATTGTCCAGTATATGAGCCAAGTTTTCAAAGACAATGATTATCTTGAGGTTCACACACCTGAGGTGATGGATAGATCAATGTGGGAAAAGTCAGGCCACTGGGATAAGTTTGGTGATGCAATGTTTACAACGCACTCAGAGAATCGTGACTACGCGATTAAGCCAATGAACTGTCCTGGCCATGTCCAGATTTATAAGCAAGGTCTTAAGTCATATCGTGATCTACCGTTGCGCTTAGCTGAGTTTGGGTCGTGTCATCGCAATGAGCCTTCTGGAACACTTCACGGACTTATGAGGGTTCGAAATTTTGTTCAGGATGATGCTCATATTTTTTGCACAATCGATCAGATACAAGACGAAGTCTCTAAATTTATTGATCTTACGTTTAAAGTTTATAAACAGTTTGGTTTTGAAAACATTGATATTAAACTCTCAACCAGACCCGAAAAGCGAGTCGGCTCTGACGAGGATTGGGATAAAGCAGAAGCATCATTGTCTGAAGCATTAGATGCAAAAGGAATAAATTGGGAACTTCAAGAGGGTGAAGGCGCCTTTTATGGCCCTAAAGTAGAATTTGTTTTGAAAGACTGCTTAGATCGTGAATGGCAGTGCGGCACAATACAGGCTGACTTTTCCATGCCAGGTAGGCTTGATGCTCAGTATATTGCTGAAGATGGTACTAAACAAGTACCCGTTATGCTTCATAGAGTAATTGTTGGCTCAATTGAGCGATTTACAGGAATGTTAATTGAACATTACGAAGGTGCATTTCCATCATGGCTTTCGCCAATTCAAGCTGTTATTCTTAATATTTCTGAAAAACAAGAAGAATTTAGTAAAAATGTAGAGAAGAATCTAAAAAAACAAGGACTTAGAGTCATTTCAGACTTGCGTAATGAGAAGATAGGCTTTAAAATACGCGAGCACTCGATGCAACGCTATCCTTATATTTTAGTTGTTGGCGATCGAGAAGTAGAAAATAACCAGGTGTCTGTTCGCCGAAGGGGTGGAGAGGATCTTGGTTCAATGTCTTTAGAGGCGTTGATTGAATTAATAAATCAGGAGTAATTATTAAAAGACCAAATAAGGTAACGACAAGGATTAACGAAAAAATTGTTTCACCAACACTCAGAGTCATCAATGATAAGGGTGAACAAATGGGAGTCCTTAGTAACGTAGAAGCTCTTGAATTAGCAGTAAGCGTAGGTTTAGACTTAGTTGAAGTTTCACCAAGTGCAGATCCACCAGTTTGTCGTGTTATGGACTTTGGTAAGTTTCAATATGAATTAAAGAAGCAAAAGAATGACGCTAAGAAGAAACAGAAAAAAACTCAAGTTAAGATGATTAAGTATCGTCCAGGAACTGAGGAAGGAGATTATCAGATCAAGTTTAGGAACTTGACAAAATTTTTAGGAAACGGAGACAAAGTAAAGGTCGTTATTTGGTTTCGTGGACGAGAAGTGCAGCATAGAGAGATTGGTGCGCTTATGTTAGATAGAATTGAAAAGGATACTGAAGAATTTGCCGTTGTAGAACAGCGTGCAAAAATGGAGGGTCGCCAGCTTGGCATGATGCTAGCACCCATATCGAAGAAAAGTAAGGCGCCTGTCGCCCGAAAAATTGAACCCGAAAAGGGTGAAGGAGTAAATGATGCCGAAGTTAAAGACAAATAGAGGTGCTGCAAAGCGCTTCAAAAAGACCGCTAGCGGTCAGTACAAAAGTAAACACTCGCACTTGAGGCATATTCTGACCAAGAAGAGTACTTCTAGAAAACGCTCATTGCGTTCACCAGACTTCATTGAGAAGGCTGATGTTCCAATGGTCAAAAGAATGTTACCGTACAGCTAAACTAGGAGTATTACTATGGCAAGAGTTTCAAGAGGTGTGCAGGCGCACGCCAAACATAAAAAAATATTAAAGAAAGCCAAAGGTTACTATGGCGCTCGTTCAAAAGTCTATCGCGTTGCTAAGCAGGCGGTAATTAAAGCTGGACAGTATGCCTATCGTGACCGTCGTCAACGTCGTCGTCAGTTCCGTAGATTATGGATCGTACGTATCAACGCTGAGGCAAGGAATAATGGCTTAAGCTACTCACAATTTATCAATGGCCTTAATAAAGCTGGTGTTGAGATTGATCGTAAAGTTCTTTCTGATATTGCCATCTTTGATAAAGATGCCTTTGCAAAAATTGCAGATCAAGCAAAAACTGGTTTATCTGAGTAGTAAAATCTTACTAAAAGGCTGTAACTTAGGTTACAGTCTTTTAAACCGAATAACAAAGCAGGCATTTTGATTAAGAAGATTATCACCGACGCCAAGAAAGCTATAGCTGATGCTATGGACTTAAAGGCTCTTGACGATTCAAGAGTACTCTATCTGGGTAAGAAAGGTGCACTAACCGACCTATTGAAAGGATTGGGTAAGCTCTCTAAAGAAGAGCGTCCAGTCATGGGTGAGGCAATCAATGAAGCCAAAGTTCAAATTCAAAAGCTTTTAGAAAGTCGTAAGAGCGAGCTTGAAGAAATAGCTCTAACGAAACGACTTCTTGATGAAAAAATTGATGTCACGCTTCCAGCAAGAAATTTTGAAAAAGGAAGCCTACATCCGATTACTCAAACACTAAACCATATACAAGACATTTTCACAAAGGCCGGCTTTGAAATAGAAATTGGCCCTGAAATTGAAGATGATTTTCATAACTTTAGTGCACTAAATATTCCAGAGCATCACCCTGCAAGGGCAATGCATGACACGTTTTATTTTGATTCAAATACCGTTTTAAGGACCCACACATCACCCGTTCAAATAAGAACTCTAGAGAGGCAGCAGCCTCCCGTTAGAGTTATTGTCCCGGGCAAAGTGTATCGTAATGACTCGGATGTGACCCATACTCCTATGTTTCACCAAGTAGAGGGCCTCATTGTAGACAAAGAGGCTTCTTTCTCTCAGCTCAAGGGTTTATTGATTGACTTTTTAAGAGCTTATTTCGAAAAAGATGACCTTAAGGTTCGATTTCGTCCATCATACTTTCCATTTACAGAGCCTTCGGCTGAGGCAGATATTGAGTGCGTAATCTGCGGCGGAGAAGGGTGTCGCGTTTGCAAGAAGTCAGGGTGGCTTGAAGTTCTTGGTTGCGGCGTTGTTCATCCAAACGTTCTAACTGCAGTTAACATAGATCCAAACGAATTTTCAGGACTGGCTTTTGGAATGGGCGTTGAAAGATTGGCGATGCTAAGATATAGCGTGAACGACTTAAGATTATTCTTTGAAAACGATGTTCGTTTTTTAAATCAATTCTAGTGCAAAGGAATAAAGTATGAATATTTCAACTAGATGGATAAGAGAGTGGGCTAACCCAGACGTTAGTGATAGTGAACTTTCTGAGAAGCTAACTATGGCAGGTCTCGAAGTAGACAGGATTGCCCCCGTTGCCCCTCCATTTGAAGGCCTAGTTGTTGGCCATGTTGTTAATTGTGATAAGCATCCAAACGCGGACAAGCTGAGCCTATGTGAAATTGATATTGGTGATGGCAGCAATCTGCAAATAATTTGTGGCGCTCCTAATGTAAGAAAAGACTTAAAGGTCGTTGTTGCAACTGTTGGCTCGGTGCTTCCAAGTAAACTCAAAATTAAACGCGCAAAACTTAGAGGCGTTGAATCCAACGGTATGCTTTGCTCAGAATCAGAAATTGGCCTTTCAGAAAGCCATGAAGGGATTATAGAGCTAGATATGACTGCTACTCTTGGGGAGAATATTCGATCTGTCCTTGATCTTGATGATCAAATCATTGAGCTGGACATTACGCCTAACAGGGGCGACTGTTTCAGTGTAATGGGCGTTGCAAGAGAGGTTTGTGTGAACTACAACCTATCAATGCCATCAACAAATTATAAGGCAGAGCAAAAAGGCTCCAGGCCATTTACTTCGAAAGTCGTAAATCCTAGTGAGTGTGCAAAATACCTAACAAGAGTCATTGAGGGTGTTGACAATAGCGCGGAAACTCCAAAATGGATGGCTCAAAAACTATTAAGAGCCTCTCAGCAATTACATTCGCCCATAGTAGACATAACAAATTATGTGTTACTAGAGCTTGGACAGCCGATGCATGCCTTTGACCTTGAAACAATCAACGGCGACATTGAGGTTAGATCTGCACATAAAAATGAAAAACTTGAACTCTTAAATGGACAAACGGTTTCATTAACTGAAAAAACCCTGGTCATAGCTGATGAAAAATCAGCAATTGCAATTGCTGGAGTTATGGGCGGAATGAAGACTGCTACTCTTGAAAATTCATCTGAAATTTTATTTGAGAGTGCCTTTTTTGATCCAATATCTATTGCAGGTATAGCAAGGTCATATGGCCTTCATACTGAAGCTTCTTTGCGTTTTGAAAGAGGAGTCGACTTTAATATTACTCGACAGGCTATTGAAAGAGCAACTGAGTTAGTGCTTGAGATTTGCGGCGGCACTGCTTCTGAAATTAATGAATGTGTTGATTCTAAGTCACTTCCAGTACTAGAGCTAATTGAAATTTCTAATGATAAGATTTCAAGAGTTTTGGGTTTTGACCTAGAGCCTTCTTGGATTAAATCTAAGTTTAAATTTCTTGAATTTGAATTCACAACCAATAGTGGTAATTCATGGACGATTAAGCCGCCAAGTTTTCGCTTTGATATTCGAATTCCTGCCGACATAATTGAAGAGCTAGCGAGGCTTTATGGGTATGACAAAATTCCAGTTCAAAGGCTCTCTATTAATGCTAATATATCACCGTCATCACAAGCAACGATAAGTTCAAGTGACTTTTCAAGCTCTTTAGTTAATCGAGGCTATAAAGAAGTCATTACCTATAGCTTTATCTCAAACGAGATGCATGAGCTGGTTGATCCTAACTCAACAAAAATATTACTTAAGAATCCAATCTCTGATGATATGGCGGTTATGCGCTCAAGCTTGTGGTCTGGATTAATCCAATCTGCTAAATCAAACATTAGAAGGGGGCATCATAACGCTAGATTCTTTGAATTAGGTCAGTGCTTTAAAGGGACTTTGGTTGAAGATCAAGTTCAAAAAATTGCTGGTATTATTTGCGGCAACCGCCATGATTCTCAGTGGGCTGAAAGCGACAGCGAGGTTGATTTTTTTGATGCAAAAGCGGATGTTGAGGCGCTATTATTTCATAGCAAGAATGTATACACCTTTGAAGCAGCTGAGCATCCTGCCCTTCAACTTGGACAGACAGCTAAAATTATTAAAGGTAATAAAATTATTGGCTGGGTTGGCGCACTATCCCCTAAAATTCAAAAGTCGCTATCAATGCCAAATTCCTTTCTTTTTGAGGTTAATCAAAAGGACATCGAGCAGGGCGAAATTTCATGCTATGAGCCTTTTTCATCTTTTCAAGCATCGCAAAGAGATATTGCAATTGTAGTATCTAAAGAGATTACTGCGGATCAACTTATCAATTCAATCAGGTCTTTAAAACAGGACGACCTTGTTGACGTTAACCTGTTTGATGTCTATGAAGGTGAGCATATCGATGAGGGCAGTAAGAGTGTTGCTTTGAACCTGACATATCAATCGATAGAAGTTACATTAACTGATGAACAATTGGCCGAAAAAGTTAGTAAAATAGTGGCTCATTTAGAATCAAAATTTTCCGCTAAACTTAGATAAAAAACATGTCTCTTACAAAACAAGATATTGCAAACACCCTCGTTAAGAAAACTGAGCTGACTCAAACTCAAGCGTTGGCACTAGCCAATCAGTTTTTTGACCAAATTATTGAGACTCTTAAAACCGGTGAAGAGATTAAATTGTCAAGCTTTGGTAATTTTGTTGTTCGAGAAAAAACGTCGCGACCTGGAAGAAATCCAAAAACTGGCGAAGAGGTTACGATCAGCGCTAGAAAGGTTGTAACTTTTAAGGCCGGCCCTAAGCTAAAGCTAGCAACGCAGCTCGGTAAAAAGTAAGTCTAGTCGCTTATTGCGATCATAAATCCCTTTAATATTGGAATGACGCTCAGCATTACAAGTTGCTGAGCATTTTCATCAGCTGTCTTTCCACTCGCAACTCTTTTTTTGAGTGAAGGCGCGTAGTCATCATCGATAGAAAATGATACAAATAATAGCTCCTTGTCATCATCTGGCACACCATCATTTTGAATCATCTCAACGTCATAAATTGAATTTGGCTCTTCCGTTAGCTTGTTAACAAAAAGAATGGTTTCATTGAAGTGTAGAAAAAATCGTTCAGCAGGACAGCTTGAAGATTTTTTAAGCTCTAACTCACCTTCTGCCATAGCTCCCGCTATTTGGTCATAGTGCTGCTCGGTTAGTCTTACGTACCTTGTATCAAGGTAATCACCAAGATCGTTGTCGCCTTCGTATTCTTTTATATATTGAATTAACTCTTTAAGCATAAATTGGTAATTGAGAAAAGTAAATGGGAATTTTATCGAAAAACCACTACAAAGTTGAGTCAAAAGTATATTAATTGACAGATTTATTACAAATTTAAATTAGATACTTTCCAATTATTGCTATAGTATATTTTTGTCATACTGTATCCTACTCGTTAGATTAATTATAGATAAGTAAAAAATGGCAGATCAGAAATACTTTTATCAAGATGGCTATTCAGCCCAAGAAGAAAAAAAATTAAAGCGTTATGAAGAATGGGCTCAGAAATCTCTAGAAGAGGTTAAAGAGGGGGTCATTGATGGCTCATTAAACGAAGAGCAATACGGCGCTTTTTCAATAGAGTTTTGGAAGGATGAGTCTCTTATATGGTCCTGCTTAAAGGCAGAGCATGATATTGAGATAGTTTTCAACCATGTCCGTAAGTTTTTATGGCGTGATAAAGAGTTTGTTCTCGGCGCAATGAGTGAAAAATGGTACTACCCTATGACAAGTATAGAATTTCAGGACCAAGAATTTAATTATTTTGAGTACATTCATGAATCCTTAAAGAATGATGAGGATGTTGTTAGTGCTTTTAGTAAATTAAAGAATCTTGAATCTTCATGATGCTAAAACCTAATATGTAGGATTTTTATTGAGTTATTTTTTTATTCTAAGCTTAGATAAGAATAAAATTACTTCATTGTCATTCTATATTATTATGGAGAATTAAATGAAAAAATTAAAGTCAAACTATTCATTCAAGGAGAGGGCTTTAATTAGCTTTTCATTTTGGCCAACACTTTTTATTGGCATTGCTTTTGGATTGAGCATTAGTCTTCTATTAATTAATACTTCATATTCTTTTAATTACTTATCAATGTTAATTACCAATTCAATTATAGTTTTGGTAATTTTAGGAGTGGTAACAAGAATTATTAGTATTTTTTACTGGAAAAAATATAATTGGACATTTAAGTCTGACCTTAAGTAAGTTGACTATTATTTACTTATAAGTCAAAAGAAGAATTACCTATAAGTGGGTTTATATAAAATTTCTTTTTAAAGAAAAATTAATAGCTCAAAATGAAGTATTTTATTAAAAATTTATTTCTATATAATTGATTTTTTATTATTTTTTAATATTTTTAATTATGAAATTTAAAAAAATATTATTACCCATAACCCTTTTAATTTGTTCTCTAGGAATTATAAGTCCAGTTAATGCTGACTTTAATGATGGATGGATTGCTTATACTAATGGTGATTTCAAGTCTGCCTCAAAACAATGGCGACCTCTTGCAGAAAAAGGAGACGCAAAATCACAAACGAATTTAGGCATTTTGTACTTTAATGGTAAAGGCGTGCTTAAAGATTATAAGCAGGCAGTAGAGTTATTTAAAATGGCTGGTTTACAAGGAGAGGCTGAAGCCCAGTTTATCCTTGGTAAGATTTATATTGAAGGCGACGGTGTGAGCAGATCGTTTAAGAATGCAAAGTTTTGGGTAAGTTTGGCGTTTGAAAATGAATTTGATGGCGCTGAAGCTCTTTGGAATGACTATAAGTTATGGAAATACTAGCTTAATCAGGCTTAAATTTACCAATAAAGCTTTAAAACAAACTGAATAGATTAAAGCCACTAAAAAGAGTAATAAATAGCCCTAAAGACAAAAATGGGATAAAGGCTGTCTCTATTTCTTTTTTTGAAAATAAGTTATAGATTGCAGGTAAAAAGGCCAGTAAGGCCGCTAAAAAAATTGCTGATACGCCTAACTGAATTCCAAGTAAGCCCCCAATAACACCCGCAATTGGCATATCTCCCTCTCCAAGGGCGCGCTGAGTTTCTAGTTCTTTGTTGCCGGTAATTTTTGCTTTAATATTTTGAATATAAAAGGTTATTATGAGCTCAAGTAAAAATAGTCCTCCTGTAAACATCAAGACGCTAATTATGTCTCCAACAACAACAGCAAGAATTACAGCAATAATTAGGAGGTAGTCTGGAACTGCTCTATATTTCAGATCAATAAAAGACAACACAATAAGCGTATAGAAAAGAGCAATTATTGCTATCAATTCCCAGTTCAACAAAAAAATTGAGTAAATCGTTAGTGTAACTATTGCAGTTATTATTTCAACAATGGGGTAAATGATTGAGATTGATTCAGAGCAGTTTGAGCAGCGACCTTTAAGAGCTAGATAAGAAAATACGGGAATATTTTCATACCACTTGATGCCATTATTGCAATGGGGGCAGGCAGAGCCTAAAGGGTTGACTAAGGATATGCTTAATGGAAGTCGATGAATCAAAACATTTAGAAATGAACCAAATACAAGACCAATTAACAGAATAATTAAATATATTATCATCTCAACTATTTTAACTTAGAACGGTTTTTTTTAAGGAAATATTAATAGCTCAAAATGAGGGATTTTATTAAAAAAGCTATTTCTATATAATTGTTTTTTTATTTGATAAGATTTATGTGGAGTAGTTTGTGAACGAAATCATACAAAGATATATTGAGCAATATAAATTTTCTGATATTCATCTTAAGGAAAACCAGCCAATAATGCTGCGAGTTAATGGTGATATGATAACCCCTGAAGAGGATATTATTTCATCCTCAGAGCTTAGACTATTTGCTAATGAATCACTTACTGAGGGTCAATTAGCACACCTTACAGAGGTTCGTGATGTCGATCTTGCAATTGTGGTAGGCGATTATCGTTTTCGAGTAAATTTTTTCTATACTTCAGATGGGCTGTCTGCAGTTTTAAGAAAAATTGAAACGGACATTCCTGCAATGTCTGATCTAAACCTGCCTTATGTAATTCAAGAGATTGTTGACAAGCCAAATGGCTTGGTTCTTATTACTGGCCCAACTGGCTCAGGAAAGTCGACAACACTGGCATCAATCATTGATGCGATTAATGCCAGTAGACCAGGTCATATTTTAACAATTGAAGATCCTATTGAATACATTCATCATTCAAAAGAGTGCTCTATATCTCAGCGTGAAGTTGGAAGAGATGCCAAATCATTTGCTACTGCTCTTAAGGCCTCACTTAGAGAGGATCCAGATGTTATTCTTGTTGGAGAGCTGCGTGATCTTGAAACGGTTCAGTTAGCAATTACTGCTGCAGAAACTGGACACCTTGTATTTGGCACGCTTCATACTTCTGGGGCCCCCAATACCATTAACCGTCTTATTGACGTTTTTCCAGCTGCACAGCAGGGCCAGGTTAGGTCTCAGCTTGCTGAATCATTAAGGCTGGTTGTTACTCAGCAATTAGTTAAAACAGCTGATGGCAATGGAAGAGTTGCTGCATTTGAGATTATGGTTTGTAATCATGCTGTCAGGAATCTTGTGAGGGAAGGAAAGATTTTCCAGATTGCAGGTGTTATGCAAACGGCAAGAGGGGAGGGTATGGTTACTATGAACCACTCTGTGGAAGAGCTTGTTTCCTCTGGAAAAATTAATTACGACGATGTTGAGCTAAGAGACTAAATAGTGAGGCCTGCAATTACGCTTATTGAACTCCTAATTGTTATTGCTTTAGTTGGAATTATTGCAGGTACTGGCTGGCCAACTCTTACTGGATGGAATTGTAAACAAGAGCTTCGTAATGAATTTGAGTCATTAAATAATGTTTTTGAAAAAGCACGTGTAGAGGCAATCAATAGAAATAAAATGATTCTTGTGCAGCCAAATAAAAGTCTACCAACCAATGGCGCTACTTATTCTGTATACCTTCTTGATAATAAAATTTGCAGTGCGACGCAGGGTCGACAATCATTATCAAATATTATTCCAAACTTAACTATATCAGATAAATATAAACTGCTTGGTGCTGCCTTCCAATGTTTTGATGCAGATGGCAGTGCAACAGCGAGCCAAGCAACTCAGGTTCACCAAATTCAAAGAACTTGCTCTGGTCAAACCCATAGTTATCAGACTTTAGTTTTTGGCGCTACAGGTTTGTTTGAAAAGAAAGTTTTTTTTGCTGGCACTACAGGCTTCCTGGATTTATAAAGCTGACAAGGTTATGAAAAATAATAAAAACGCATTTACTCTTATTGAAGCGCTGGTTTCAGCAGCTATCACTGCAATTGGTTTTGCCGGGGTTTATGGACTCGTTGCAACTTCAAATACGGTTATGAGCGATACCATAGATAAAGAAAAACTCAAATTTCAAAATACAGAGATCATTGAGTCTATAGGAGCTGATCAGGCTAATATTATGCAGTATCACGGCAAAGATTTAAGCAATTGCACGGCTCTTACTACAGCTACAGGAAAAGATGATCAGCTTATAAAGCTTAAAAATTGGTGCAGTAAAATAAATGGTGAAGTAGGCACTAAGAGGGCAAATGATAAGCGCATTATCCGAGTCGAAAAGAAGCAAGTTGGGTCAAACTTTGTCTATATAGTTTCACTAGAGTTTAACGGAAAAAATGATAAAAAATCAGTCTTCATGAAGCAGGTGTTTTATGCGCCATAATAAAAAAGCCTTTACCTTGGTTGAAATGTTGGTTGCTCTTGCAGTTAGTGCGGTCATAGTTTCAGCGACCTATGCTTCATTTGAGCTCATTAAAAACCAATACAAAAAGAATGTAGATGTCACTCTGCTTCATACATCAGGAAGAGCTATCATGCAGGTTCTTGAACGCGAAATTCGCATGGCTGGTTATGAGTATCGTGATGGTAATGGTGTCATGACGTATGGAACTATTATTGGACCCCTTGTTATAACTGATAGCGGGAATAAGTGCTGTGATGAAGTAACAATAATTTATGATGAAGTTACGGATACTTTAAATGCTCAAGGCGTTGTAACTTCTAGCATAGTAGATAGAATTAAAACCCGTTTCTGGACTGAGGCTTATTCCAGCACAAAGCGGGGAAGTCGTTTTCGATTATTTAAACGCAGAACTATTCTAGGGACAAATAACCAACTCCTTCAAACTCCTCAGGTTGGTGCTAAAGAAGTGATGGCAGATTTTATCGAGGATTTGCAGCTTATTAATACCTCTGGTAAGGAGTTTCTTTATGCTGCAGGTCGGGCTCGGGTTCATAAATATGATACAACTACCTATGAGTGGATTGAAAGTTTTGCTGTTGGTTATTATCCCCACATAGGTGCTATGGATATTGGTTCTGATGGAAAGCTTTATTCGGTGGTTGCAAAAAATGGTCCAAATAGCATTCAAATTGTCAATCT
The DNA here is from genome assembly GCF_048087625.1 of Candidatus Pseudothioglobus sp. Uisw_041. Taxonomy (NCBI): domain Bacteria; kingdom Pseudomonadati; phylum Pseudomonadota; class Gammaproteobacteria; family Pseudothioglobaceae (SeqCode); genus Pseudothioglobus (SeqCode); species Candidatus Pseudothioglobus sp. Uisw_041. The sequence goes on from NZ_CP159805.1 coordinate 632,638, forward strand.
TGATGCGCAAACAGCCACCTTTATAGATCCACCAGGAGGTAACAATAGGTTTAACCCAGGTTTAGGATTTGGGCCAGATGGAAGTCTTTATGTTAATGCTGGGAGTAGTGAAGTTGATGTATATGACATCTCAACTAAGCAGCTTTTAAGAACTGAAGCTAATCCTAATTCTTCGATAACTAATTTAACTAACGGCAGGATTGATGTAAGTGCGAGTGGACAAGTGTGTCAAGTGCCATTTGGGACACCAACTATTAATTGCACAAATCCTACAATGAGTATGGGCAGATCTGGGCCCTATAATATAGTTAAGTTTGATACTCAAGAAAGAGTCTATGCCACTAAAGACTCTACGGGAACAGATATTGATGTTTTTAATGTAAGTACTGGTGCTTATATAGACAGTATTAAGGTAGGGATTAATGGCCAATCAGGAAGTAGCAATACTCATGGTTTGGCAAATCTTTCTAATATAAAAAAACTCTCTACCGTAAATATTGTTTTGAGTTTAAGAACAAAAGAAAAATATGGCAAGAATAGACAAGTTGATAAGAAGGATTACCATTCTGGTAATTTTATCTTTAGCAAGAACGATCAATATCAAAGAGACACTTTTTCATCGACTGTTGCAGTGAGGAACTTGTAATATGAATACCCCTTTAAATTCAGGCAATCGCAAAGGATTTATTATTGTTATCTCGCTAACCTTGATGCTAGTGATGATGACAATGGGTATTGGGCTTTATTATTCATCTAAACAATCCGCAGAGCTTGTTGGTGCAAATGTTACCAAGGCAGATTCTTTTTACTCTGCAGAGAGCTGTATTGCTGAGGCTAGGTTATGGCTGAAGGTTCAATCTGCTTCTGGAGCGCCATGCAAAAATACTGCTGCTGGAACAATATGTCATTCTATTTCGAGTGCACAAATGAGTAAGTGGCAGTTAGCTGCGGAAAGCCAAACCTTTAAAAATAGATCAACAAACCAGCTCTATCAATGTAGCATCGCTTTATTAGGGAGGCTTGCTTATGAGGGCGGTGAGGGCGTTGGTTTTGATGTTGGAGAGGGGAGCGGTTATGGCTCTGCTGCAACACAAACCAAATATATGTATAGGATTAGGTCAAAAGGAAGCTTGAATTCTAATTCCGGAATGCATAATTTTTTAAGTCAAGTTGAAGTTATTGATTCAATGATTTTTTAATCTATAGAATAAAAATGAAAAAAAATAAGATATTAATTGTAGTTTTGCTAGCTCAGCTATTTTTTATAGGGAGTGTGCAGGCGGCATGTGATTTGCAATCGTTTCGTTTTGGGATTTCTCACAAAGCTCTAATGGATAAATTAAAGCTCGATGATTTCTATGTGATGCCTAAGATAGTTGGCGCCTCTAAACAGGAAGTTTATGCCCCTGGAGAGAAGGTCTGCAAGAATGAAAAGAGCTTTGAAGGAGCTGGAATTGAGTTTGTGCTTCTTTATGACAAGCTCGTTGAAATACAAATCAGCAAATTATCAGAAAGCCCTTCACTGGTTAACTGGGCGGAGTCTGTTTTTGGGGTAAAGCCTGACAAGCCAACTAATTTTTATGATTCAAAGCCAAATGCTCAATGGCTTTGGGTAGATCCAAAAAGCGTTGTTTATTATTCAATTGAGCCAGATGCCAACTCACTCCTAGAGATGGTAGTCATTCAATCACGAAACCATCAGTCTTACTTTAGTAAGTTTGGTAAAGAGCAAGAGGAGCAATAAAAAATGAAAAAAATTAGTTTATTATTTAGCTCACTCTTACTATTAACTACTTTTAATTCTGAAGCAAAGCAGCCCCCACCTGGAACTGGAGTGGCAGATGTTAAGGCGAATATTTACCTTATGCTTGATAATTCAGGCTCAATGGGGTTTGAGGTTCGTGGAAGATCAAATGATAAATTAAGCAGGCCTAGAGATGTTGCTATTGATTTGCTTGGTAATATGTATGTGACTGAGTACACAAACCATCGAGTCAAAAAATTTGATTCTACTGGGACTTATTCCAAATCTTTTGGAGGTTCCGGAACTTCAAATGGTAAGTTTCAAAATCCAAACTTTATAGTTACTGACTTTAATAACAATGTTTATGTTAGTGATGCCACTCAGCGAATCCAGAAATTTAATAGTGAGGGTGTTTGGCAAAAAACTTTCAACCTTTCATCTATTGCTAGGGGCCTTACAATTGATTCATCGAACAACCTATATGTGAATTCAGACACTTCTATTTTTAAGTATGATGTTAATGGCACCCAAACTGCAGTGGTCACGGGTCAATCTAGCCTAAAGGGGGTTGATTGGTATGGGGGTTTTATTTATGCACTTGAAAATGGCACCAAATCTTTCAAAAAATTTAATGCTTCGTTAGTCCTTCAGTCTACTCAAGCTACTCCAGGTATTCCAACTTCGTATGATATTAAGGTCACCTCTAAGGGTATCTATATAAGTACTGGAGCTAATACTAAAATTCATAAGTATGCACTTTCCAATATGGCATGGATTAAGTCATGGGATGCCTATTCAGCATCAGACTCAAGTAAAAGTTCTTTTAATACCTATGGTTTAGGTGGAAGCGCTACTGGCGATATTTTTGTAGCTTCTTATAGCAAAGATATTGTTGTAAAATTTAACTCTGAGGGGCTGTCTCAGGATAGATTTGGTGAAAAGGTTCGATTGATGCCGCTGGCAATGAAAGTTATTAAAAATATTGTCAGCGATACAGAGTTAACAGACGGCGCAAACTTTGGCTTGCAGATGTGGAATACAAGGCCAACACAAAGGGTCAATATAAGCCCAGCTGGAGCCGGAACAATTCAAAAAAGTTTGGATATTAATAATGCAGCTTATCAGTGCCATATACAAAATGGGCCTTGTTGGTATTCTCCTGGAGGCGGTACTGATATGAGAAGAGCTATGCAGGAGGCAAGTGACTACTTTAAGGGTGCTAAAAGTCCGATCGATCCTGCTGCCGGTTGCCAGAAAAACTTTTTAATTGTAATTAGTGATGGCGAATGGCAAAACGAATCTCAGGCAAATGCAATTGCAACAGATCTTCTTGCCAGTAAAAATATTCAAACCATTGTTATAGGTTTTGGTTCAGCTGTAGGTGTTGGTTCAAGGTCGCATGCCAGATACGTAAGTCTAGCTACAGCAGGTGGAACGTTTCCAGAGTCGCCATTGTACTCAGAGAACTATCAGCACTTGTCTGAGTCCTTAGCGCGCTATATTAGCTCAGCAATATCCTCTAAATTAACCTTCTCAGCCCCAGTGATAATGCCTAATATTGCTAGCGGAGACCATATCTTCCAATCAACTTTTACTTATGAGCAGGATCATCAGTGGAAAGGCCGACTAGCAAAATATGCGCTAACAGCTTCGGGCGCTGTTGGCGCTCTTAAATGGGATGCGGGAGCTAAGCTAAACGCTAAGAGCGAATCTAGCAGAAATATTTGGACAGTCGCAAACCATTTTGGTCTTAGTACTTCGATTAATAACTTTAGCCTATCTAATCTTGCTAATTTGAAAGACGCGTTATGGGAGGGTAGTGGGGAAAGTCCAACGGACCTGAAAGCAACGAATTTAATTAATTTTGTGCGCGGTATTGATGCTTATGATGAGAATGCGAACAATAATAAAACTGAAAAACGCTGGAAGCTCGGTGATGTCTACCATTCAAGGCTTGTAGTCGTTGGACCGCCAAAATCAAAAACTACAAGCGCAGCAACAAAATCAAATACAGAGGCATATTATCGTGATCAAAATGGCTACTCTAGCTTTAAGAGTGGAAGTAGTTGTGGTGCCAATTGTGGAGCGCGTAAGGAAGTTGTATATGTAGGAGCAAATGATGGCATGCTTCATGCTTTTGATTCAGAAACAGGCGAAGAGATGTGGGCGTTTATTCCACCAACAATGCTCCAGTCCTTGGACAAAATGATTTCATTTTCGGCAAATAAAACTAATAGTATTTATGGAGTGGATGGCTCGCCGATTGTTAAGGATATATTTTATGACAATCGTTGGCGAACAGTTCTGCTTTCTGGAATGGGTCTGGGAGGAAATGGCTACTTCGCGCTAGACATAACTAATCCATCAATTCCTTCATTTTTATTTGCTTTTGAAAATCAACCCTTAAATAAAAAGATTTATCATTGGGACTCCTCTGGAACGAGAATAGAAAGGGGGTATGCGATTAGTATCAGTCCTGAATATGATTATTCAAGATTAGGGGATTCTCTTTCTACTCCAATAATTGTAGCTATGCCTAATGGAACAGATACAAAATGGGTGGCTGTTTTTGGCGCTGGTTACTCAGCCACAGATAACACTATTGGATCTTCTATTTTTGTTGTTGATCTTGAGGACAGTGCAAAGATTTTGCAGAGAATTGATTTAATGGATACTGGGTCCGATAATATTACGAACTCAATGCCTGCTGATCTGGTTGCTATTACCCCAGACACGACCAGTATTGCAAAGTATAGAGGCGCTATGATTTATGGGGCTGATGTTGAGGGAAAGCTTTGGAAACTTAATCTAACTAATACGGGCACCCTCTATGAATTTACATCACTTTTTACTGCAGATGCGACGTTAGCAAATGATCGTTTGGAGTTTTTTCAGGTAACTCCTGGTATGGGGGCAGATGGGAATTTATGGGCTTTTTATGGCACAGGTAATCAAAAAGATTATCAGCGGATTTCGAGCGACATTCAAAATAGAATTTTTGCTTTAAAAGATAAAAATTTTCCAAACTATTTAGCTGTTAATGGTCAAACCCCTAACTCATCTTCACTAGCAAATGCAGCTAATGCATCGTGCCCAACTGGTGCTGAGTTAGGTTGGTATGACAACCTAGGCGCTAGTGAAAGGATAACTGGAAAATTAGGTCTTTATAATTCAAAAATCTATGCGACCAAATATGTTCCTAAACAGGGGCAACTATGTTCTCCTGGGTCTGCCTCTGTTAGTGAGCATGCTATGGCATGTGGAAGTAAAGACAGAGAAATACTGTTAGGAGATGGCATTGCTACCGGAGTAGTAGTTTATAAGGATAAAATCTATGTTGGTATCGGCGGCTCTGGCTCTGTTGATGTGAAGGATGAACAAGGTAATGTTGTTGGTAAGAGACAAGGCAATATAATTACAATAGAGCCGCCATCGGGCGGAGCTGGTGGTGGTGGAGTTATTACGCAAGAGTCATGGAGGGAAATTTTTTAATTTAAATTATTGAAAGATTTGTATCTTTAAATTAACTGTTAATCATTAAGCAGTTGAAGGGATTGATGCAGCTGAATTCTCTGGAATAAGAATCAAATTTAAAAACATTAATTTAAAACTATTGAATTAATGTTTCTTAATGAACTATTACTAAGGATCAAAAAAAACCACTGTTAAATCCGGGTTTATTAATAACCTTTAAAGGTATATTTGCTAACGGGAAGTTCTACTTAAATATTTAAAAAAACAAAACAAAACAAAATTATCTAGTCTTGCTTTACTTGATGAAATTTTCATTCAAGAAAATGAGTATTGGCAGGAACAATGAATTATAAAAAAATAATAAAATCAATTGTAGGGTATCTCAGTAAGCTTACGGTTGAACAAGAAGATGTTGTTGGTGTTGATATAACTCCAAACTGTATACGAGTAGCACAGTTATCTTCAGCTAAGAAAAAATGGACCTTAACCAAGGTTGGTTATAAATACATCGATGGTGGCTCAAATTATTCAATTATTGAAAGCCCTGAGGGCTATGTTAATAAACTTGTTCAGCTTATAACAGCCAGTAAAATTAAGACCAAGAATGCTGCAGTTTCGATTCCTGTTAGCAGTGCAATAATTAAAGTAGTTCCACTTCCGCTGATGACAGATGAGGAGTTAAATGTAGCCATTGCATCAGACTCTCTCTGGGAGAATGCGGTACAGCTGGCAGACAACCTAGAAGACTATTCTATTTTTTGGCAGGTGCTAAAGAGAGATACTGCTGAAAATCAAATGCATTTATTATTCGTAGCATCTAAATTAGATGATATTGATAATTACCTTAACATTGTAAGGCAGGCCGGCCTTAACCCAGTCGTTGTCGATGTTCGCTGCTTTGCAACTCGAAATGCTCTTGCACTAAGATCTGACTTAACCAAATCGGATTCCCCTGTTGCTATTGTTGAGTTTGGAGCGTTTGAAAATTATATTTTAATTCTTCATAAGGACTCACCATTCATTTCTGATATATATTTGTCCGAGAAAGATAGAAACACTCTGATGGATCAAGATTCCACCGACGAGCAAATGATGGGGATAAGTAATCGTTTCTCAATGCAGGTTAACCAAATGATTTCCTCGTACACTGCAAAATATAAAACGCAGCCAATTGAAACCTTGCTGATCTCATCATCAATGCCAAATATTCAGAGAACTGTTGTAAATTTTAATGAAGCGCTTCCTAAAATCAATGTTGAGGTTTTTGACTCATTACTGAATGTAGAGGTACCTGAAAATTTACAAGAAAAATCATCTGCCGAACTCAACAGCTCAATATTCTCATCTGCCTTAGGTTTGGCCACAAGAAAATTAGATGTCTTTGGCTATTATGAGTATGTTACAGGCACAAATAACATTAACCTATTGCCCAATAGGGATAGCGTAAAAAACCAAGAAAAAATGAAATTCTTGTCACGTTGGGGCGTAGTTATATTTGCAGTTTTTGTGGTTGCATTTGGGTTATGGAATTTTCTTGCTAGTGGAACTGAGGTTGATAGAGTCGATAACCTCATGATTGAATATAACGAGCTAGAGCCTATAAGAGCAGAAAAACAAATTATATTTGAAGATTTAAATATTAAAAAACAATCACTTGAAACTATCTTAAATGCTACAAGCAATTTAACTTCAAACCAAAGGTTTATGTACTCAGTATTGGTTGGTATTAATTCTGCAATTCCAGGTAATTCTTTAAAATTAACTAAAATTGATTACAGTGGTGCTAGTGATATTGTGATTAGTGGTATTTCATCAAATGATGGGAGTATCTTAAGCTTTATAGATAACCTAGCCATAATTGATGTAATTGATAAAGCTTCACTATCAACCATGTCTGTTAAAACTGTATCGAATCAAGAAGTTAAGTCATTTGTTATTAAAATTATTTTAATTGAGCAAGAAACTATTGACTCAAGGGGAAAAGATAATGGCGCTTGATATGAATGTTGATGTGGGCTCTCTAATCAAAGGTCTTTTTTCAAAGAAAGATGCAAAAGAAGGTGCTGAAAGTGCCCCTAACCCGCATACTAAAACAATACTAGTAGTTGTTGCTGTCTTTGTTTTTATTACCTTGTATGTTTATTTTGTATACCTTCCAACGAAAGAAGATTTAAGAATTAAGAATAATAAAATATCTCAAATTGAATCTATTAAATTTGAAATTAATGAGCTTTCAGTGAATATTGAGCAAATTCAAAAAGATCTAAAAATAGCTCAAGCCGAGTATGAAAGGCGCTCTACTTTATTTTATACTAACAAAGAATTGGAAGATCTTTATGGTCAAATCAGCTTACTTGCTATGAAAAATAAGTTGACTATAACTAAAATTGAAAAGGGTATTGAAAAGCCGATTTTTTCAGATGGTAATTGTGCAAATAATTCCATGGGCAATGAAGATGAGATTATTGATGAAGAGCAGTTTATAGATGAAGAGCAGTTTATAGATGAAGAGATGGAAGGAGCGGGGCAGCTTCAACAAGTCGGATATTATGATTTTTCTGTCAATCTTGAAATCACTGGGAACTATTCGCAGTTCACTAATTTCAGAAATGGCTTAGCACAACTCAACAAAATTATGAATATAAACAAAGAGTCAATTGTGGTTGGGTCAGAATCAAAAGGTGGTGACGTTAAAGTTGTAATGATAATTGCAACATATCGTCTTCCTAAGAATGAGGCAGAACAATGTGCAGATCCAACAGTTGAAATAAATGAAGAGGAATTCTAATGAAAACTAAATTTGTAAGTGTCTTATATTTAATATTATTATTGGCATCATTGGCTAGTATTTCTTATGCAGCAGAAAATGCATTTGGCTCGCTTCCTTCGACTAATAATAATTCATCCCAAGGGAGTAGTTTATCGAGTGAGCCGATAGATCAAAGCCTTCACCCACTTCTTCAAAACGCAATTAGATCAAATACTATAATTGGTATTATGATCTCCCCATCGATGAAAACTGCTTTCATAAGGACGTTAACTGGCGATGAATACTTTGTGAGAATTGGAGATAAGCTAGGTAACGCAAATGGGTCAATAACAGGTATTAATTATGAAGGAATTGAGGTAACTGAAGATAGTAACGTTACATCTCTAGCTGTAAGGAATAGGAGTGTTTCAAATGCAAATTCAGAGTAATAAATTAATATTAGGACTACTAGTAATTTTTCTGTCATCTTGTGTGCCATTATCTGGCCAAACATTTCCATCATCTGACCTCAATAAAGGTGCTTTATTAGAGATTAATCAGGGTTCTTTATTAATCGATTCAGAAACTTTTATTGCAGATAGCAAAGAGCAGGTTAAAAATTCTGCTGAGACTGGTCCAGTTTTAGATTCTGATGCTGCTTCATATAATATTACAAAAGCAACAAATAGAAGACAAATTGATAAAGAAGAGAAAGAAAATATACTTGTTGCGGACCAAATAGCAGATAGTAATGCTATTTTTCCTATAACAGTAAATTTTGATAATATCTCAATTCATGATATGGCAATAATGTTTTCTGGCGCAACTGGTGTGAATATTTTAATAGGAGATGAAGTTAAAGGTGAAGTCTCTGCAAAACTTGAAAATGTGCCTTGGGATAGTGCCCTTGATTCAATTCTAAAAATTAAAGATTTAGCTAAAAGCGTAGATCCTGTTGGGAATATCATACGTATCCATAGTCGAGAGAATATTGTAGCCCAGGAAGCATTTGCTCTTGCGAGCGTTGCAACAGAGACGACATTAAGACTATCTCAACGTAGTCTTGAACCTCTTTATACTGAAATCTTTAAGTTGTACTATACAGATGCCAGTACTATCAGCAAAGAAATCCAAAGTATTCTTAATGGCTCGTCTAGTGAAGCTGAAGAGGGCACAAGTTACGGTATCGAGATTACTATTGATGAAAGACTTAATTACATAATCGTTAAGGCAACCAAAGAAGAGTTAGATTTAATTGAAACATTAATCGCTGAATTAGATGTAAGAATAAAACAAATTTTAATTGAAGCCTTTATTGTTGAGGCTTCAGAGAGCTTTGGTCAGGGTCTTGGAGCAAAATTTGGAATTACTGGGCCTGACGCTAATATCTTAGGACTTAGAGATGAAGGTAGCACTGATACTGTTGATGTAACTGGTTTGTTTGAGAATCAAGGAACTATTAATGGAAATTTGCTGGGATTAGTCCTAGGAACTTCCACTAAAAATTTAGCGATTGAATTAAAAGCAGCAGAAAGCAAGGGTATTACCAAGGTTCTATCGAACCCAAGAGTATTTACACTTGACGGGCAGAAGGCAGAAATTAAACAAGTAGATGAGATACCGTATACATTAGTTGAAGATGGAGTGGCGACGCTTGCGTTCAAGGATGCAGGGATCACATTGGAAGTAACGCCAGTGCTTGTGGGTGACGGGAATATCATCCTTACAGTTGAAGTTGAAAAATCAACCGCTGATCAAACTCAATCTGAACCATCAATAAACAAAAGCACGATCACAACAAAATTACTAGTTCAAGATCAAACTATTGTTGTAATTGGTGGGGTGTTTACACAAGATGTCCAAGATTCAAGATCTCAAACTCCAGTATTAAGTGACCTTCCTTTAATTGGAAATCTATTTAAAAAAGTAGATAAAAAAGAAGTTCGAAAAGAGATCCTAATTTTTCTTGCTCCTACCATAATTTAATACATTATTCATATGGCGACTCTCGGTATACCATTAGAATCAGCTGAGCAAATTGCTAGCTTACTTCATAGCAATAGTTTGATAAGTGAGAGTGACTTAAAAAGCGCTATGGTTTCGAGTGATGAGGGTGAGAAGTGCTTGATTGAAACCCTTATTGATTTTAGATTTACGGATGAAAAGACCATTGCTAATGCCATCTCAAGTAGTTATGACATTGAGTTCTTACCCAGCCTTGATACAGAAAATATAGATTTTTCTACTTCTGATATATTACCTAAAAAATATATAACTGAAAATAGAATAGTCCCAATTAGCATTCATGGGCACACTTTAGATGTCGCTATCTCTGAGCCATCTGCACTCAATCAAATGCAAAGTATTGCGTTGCTGACAGATAAGAAGGTTAACCCTTATCTGGTAACTATCAGTCAAATCACTAAAATTTTAGATAGCTTTAACACGATTGATCCATCATCGGCGTCAGCTCCAAGAACTCCGAAGCCTTTAAAAACAAATAGCTCCAACCAGGCAGCTGAAAAAGAAAAAGCTATTGCAGCTGCAAAAAAATCTGAGCCTCAAATACCGACCCCACTAGCTAAGAAAGCCAAAGAGCCTGCTAAAGCTAAAGCTGCCATGAGTGATGAAGAGGTTGATGAAAAATACTCCGCTGTAGTTGTTCAATTTATTGATACAAACCTCAAAAAGGCAATCAAAGAAGGCGTCAGTGATGTTCATTTTGAGGTTTTTAAGCATTCTGCTAGGATGCGCTTTAGGCTTGACGGCGTGTTAATGGAAGAGCCTGGAACCAGTAAAGTGTTATATGAAAATTATTCGAAAATTATTACGCGTATCAAGATTATGTCAAAGCTTGACATTGCTGAGAGAAGAAAGGCTCAAGATGGTGCTATTACTCTAAAGGTCGATGAAAAAGAAGTCGATTTTCGAGTGTCCTGTATGCCAACAAGTTTCGGTGAAAGAGTTGTAATGCGTATTTTAGATACCGATGGAATTGACCTTTCTATCGAAAAACTAGGGTTTCATGAGGATGATGAAAAAGCATTTATTGATGCAATCAGTTCGCCCCAAGGGATGGTTCTTGTGACCGGTCCAACTGGCTCAGGTAAATCAACAACCCTTTATGCAGCGCTTAATAAAATAAACAAAGAAGATATTAATATTCTTACAGCTGAAGATCCTGTGGAATTCACACTGAATGGTGTTGGCCAGGTGCATGTTAAGCCAGACTATGGGATGACCTTTGCTTCTGCACTGCGATCGTTTCTAAGGCAAGACCCTGAAGTTGTAATGGTTGGTGAGATCCGTGATCAAGAGACGGTTGAAATTGCGATTAAAGCTGCCTTAACTGGTCACCTAGTACTCTCTACGCTTCACACCAATGACGCCGTAAGTACAATTACTCGAATTCTAAATATGGGGGTCCAGCCGTACTTAATTACGTCTGCCCTAACTCTAATTGTGGCTCAGCGTTTAGCAAGAAAAAATTGTTCAGAGTGTCTTATTGAAGACGAAGATGTTAATGAAAGTCAGCTTCGAGCTGTTGGTTTTTCTGCTGAAGAGTCTACAAGGGTTACCTTGTTTAAAGGGGGTGGGTGTGATACTTGTAATGGTACTGGCTACAAAGGTCGAAAAGGTATCTATGAGGTGCTAAGAATCTCTGAAAATTTAATTGAAGGGATTCTACAAGAGAAAACTACTCCTGAACTGAAAAAGATTGCATTAGAAAAAGATAAATTTTTAAACATGCAGGAGATTGGTAGAACTTTTCTTAAAGACGGTTCTGTTTCCATCGATGAATACAAAAGAATACTGATACTCGATTAATTGGATTATATATGGCAGTAACGTACTCTTATAAAGGCATACTTGGTAATAAATATACTGAAGGCAAGGTTGTTGCTATCAATAAAGATGAGGCAGCTTTTAAGTTAAAGGAGGATAAGATTATTATTACTTCTTTAGAGAAAATATCAGGAAAAGAAGACGTCATTAAGGTAAAAAAAGAGGCAAAAGAGTCAAAAAAAGTAAAAAAGATTCCAAAAAAAGTTCCCATCACAGAGGTCATTACCTTTACCAAAAAGTTCGAAACCATGGTCCGCGCTGGATTGCCGATTCTTGAAAGCATTAAGATGATCGAGCTCCAAACAGAGCATAAAGGCTTTAAGTTGATTGTCAATGACATCCATCAATCTGTTGAGACAGGTAACACACTGTCTGACTCTTTTGAGAAATTTCCTGGAGCGTTTGATAATATCTATATCAATCTTCTTAGGGCTGGAGAGTCGAGTGGTAAGGTGCAGCTGTTTTTGTCTAAATTAGTAATTAATATGGAGAAGCAGGAGAAAATTAAAAGCAGTATTAAGGGCGCAATGATGTACCCAATGATTCTTCTAATTGTCGCCATGGCGGTGGTTACTTTGATGCTTGTTTTTGTTGTTCCTGTATTCGAAGAAATGTTCGAAGGTAAGGCTGGCGGCCTTCCAGCTGCAACGCAGGCCGTTGTTAACATTAGTAACTTTCTTCGAAACCCACTAAAAGGCGGCGTCCTTGCAATTTCAATAGTGGTTATATTCATGTCTACATCATTTGCAATCAATAAAAACTTTAAGATTAAGATGGCGTGGCATAAATTAGTCCTTAAATTACCCCTATTTGGGGGTTTAGTTCTTAAATCATCTATTTCTAAGATTGCGATGATTCAGGGCAACTTGAGAGCGGCAGGGGTTCCTGAAATGGAGGCTTTGGATATTGCAGCGAGTGCCAGCAATAATCTTGTGATCAAGGAGGCGATGGTGAACGTGCGTCGCGGCGTTTTTTCAGGGGAGCCGTTATCTCAGTTGTTTGAAAAAACCCCAAAAATCTTTCCTGCTTCTTTTGTGGCCCTTGTTTCAGTTGGTGAGAGGACCGGTAATATGGAAGAAATGTACGGCTCAATTGCGAGCTATTATGAGGGTGAGATGGATATTGTAATTGAAAAATTGACCGCTATGCTTGAGCCAATAATGATGGTCTTTATGGGCGTTACGGTAGGCGGGATATTGGTTGCGATGTACACCCCAATGTTTGCAATGGGAGATACATTTTAAGTATCTACCTTTGGGCTATCTAAATCCTAAGGGCACTGACCACCACTCTTTAAATCATTGTTCTCAGTGAGGCAGAACCTCGTTACGTTTTGCCCGCTTTTTTCCACTGCAACTGCCTGAAACCCGCTAGGGTGATTTAAAACCCGGTAATTATAGGGACCATTGAGGTCTAGTGTATTTTTGTTAAATAGATTGGTATTAATGTTTGCAGTACTAGTAGAATAATAGTAACTATTATTATCAGAAAAGTAGCTAGCCTCCATCAATGCAATTGACCTCAGATTATTCTTGGCGACATCTTCTTTCGAGCCTTGAATATAGCCGTTGTACATTGGCACGCCAACACCCGCTAAAATACCAATTATAGCAACCACAATAAGAAGCTCTATAAGTGTAAAACCCGCCATAAAGCGGGTTTTAATATTTTCTTTAAAAGTGATAATCTTACTCTTTTGTAATATAATCATAGCCACTAACTGGAGCATAGCCACTACCAGTATCTGTTCTTATCCAAATGCGATTTACACCTCCAGCAGTAGTAGAACCGATGGCAGTTTGACCATCTGCAGGACTTGAAGAAGTTGTGGTAGCGATTCCACCATATGGGTTCTTGCTAATACTGTTAAAGTATGTTCTGAACCAACTAGCCCACGAGGACACACTTCCACTACAAGCTCGGGGAGTACTACCCAGCTCAACAGATGTAGAACCTGTAGCACATTTAGTAAGCGTTGCTGCTACAAAAGATTTTACGTTTTTGTGGTTTGTTGCAGCACTTTTCACTTTGGCATCCGCCATATAGCCGTTGTACATTGGAACACCAACTCCAGCAAGAATTCCAATAATTGCAACTACGATTAAAAGCTCAATTAACGTAAAAGCTTTTTTCTTTGTATCTTTAATCATACTAGTAATAGTTTTCATTTTTTCCTTTTTATAATTCATTAATTATTAACTTTACTCAATTTATTTTCTGGAAATTCACCGAGCAAAAAAGACTGTCTATTTTTTTTTTGAAAAAATAATCATCCAGATCCTTAATGAAGGGAATATACCTTTAATGGTTGTTTATCAACCCGGATTTAACAATGGTTTTTATTGACCCCTTATAATGATTCATTATTAATTAAGTGGTTTAAACAAAGAATCAATATTTCCAAAGTTGATTATTATTCCAGATCGTTTCAGCTTCATCAATCCCATTCGCATAGGATAACTGAAGCCATTTCTTGGCCTCATCATAGGAATTGTCTACACCAGTACCAAGTAAGTACATGACGCCTAAATTATACTGAGCCCTAGGATGGTCTTGTTCTGCTGCCTTTGTGTACCAGTAAACTGCCATTGCATCATCCATCTTAACCCCATAGCCCTTTGCATACATTCCGGCTAAGTTATATTGCGCTTGAGGGGCGCCCTGTTCTGCAAGGGGGAGCCATTCAACCAGTGCTTTTAAATAGTTTTCTTTTTTATAGGCATCCCAGCCATCGGAGTAATCAGCTGAAACGGCACCTATTGGTCCAAAAGACAATACAAAAAGTAATAAAGTAAACGCTGCTTTCATAATGAATAAAAACTAAATGAATAAATAAATTAAAAAATCCAGAGACCTCATGATGCCAAGGATTCATTACTAACAATTTTTATTAGTGAGCCTTTTTCTAACTGAGGTTTTTTACGTGCTCAACAGTTTTTTTATAAAGATATTCTAGATTATCTTTATGGGTTCGGTCAACAATTCTTTGGTCATTTTCGACATGATGAAGTATGTCATGGATTAAGCCATACACCGATTTCATATTTTTACGATCTTTGCTCTTGAGGTTGTAGTCAGAGACATTGAGCCATCTGCCATCTTGTGATGTAATAACCTTGTCAATCTGAGTGATAACTTCACTAATGTCTGTATTTAATCCCATTCAATTATTTTACTGTTATAGTCAGATTTTTAGTTAGTTTTTTAGAAAATACCTGTCCGTTAGATAGCAGTATTGTTTTTAAACTTTAAGGTGTTTCTTTTGTTTTTCTTTTATCCAGCGCACTCGTTTACGCCATAGTCTATAAGATCCTGGCTTCAAGTTGCTTTGCATGATGCGTTTGACCTCGGGCTCTTTGATGCCAAATTCTCTTTCAATATCTGAAAAAGTTGCCTCATCGCTCCAGGCCATTTCAATTAATCCATTTACATTCATAGTTTTACGTTATTTATTAAGAAGAGCGCTCAGGGCTACCAAATTGAATCTGATAAATCTCAAATATAGTAATCGACATTGCAGCAATGATTGGCCCAATAAAGAGGCCTAGAATGCCAAACTTAATTATTCCAGCAAACGTTGAAAGGACAGTAATCAGAGTATGGTTTAACGCGCTTTGTTGATTCATAGAGCTTGATAGCTTCTTAATAATAATAGGCCTTAGAAAATTATCAATGAGTGTGCCTGCTAAAATTGCGCCAAAAAAGACGATGATTAGTGCATTAACGGTTTCGCCTGTTGCAAACAAATAGATAGACAACGGCAGCCAGACTAGGACTCCTCCTAGTACCGGAATAAAGCTTGCTAGAGCCATCGCAACCCCAAAAAACAAGGCCGGCAATCCAACAATCATTACCCCTATTGCAAAAGCTACTCCTTGAGTGATTGAAATTAAAAAGACGCTGCCTACAAGCGTTAAAGATAATCCAGAGAACTGATTAAGAAGTAAGTTGTCAATTTTTTTATCTAAAGGGGATGCCTTTTTAATTTTCTCAATGAACGATGGCCCATCAATATAAAAGTAGTAAAGCGAGAAGATTGTAATAATCACGAAAAAGATAAACTGACTAGAGAGCGTAGTAATGCTTTTCAAAATTACAATCGAAAAGTCTTTAATGGTAATTGCAATTGATTCGAGGTTGTTGCGAAGAGAGCTGTCAAGAAACTCACGTATCGAGTCTGACAAAGGCAGTCCCATAATTATTTCATCGGTTATTCTGCTGATTTCACTCATCTGAAAGTCGTTTTGCAGTTTGTTAATCAGAGCTGTAACCTCTATTCCGCTAACCAGCAGAATGTATCCAAGGGGCAGTATTAGGAGCGTAGTCACAAGCAGCGTCATTAGTATCGCAGCACGATTTTTTGAGTATTTTTGAGACAGATTTTCAAAGCTACTGAAAGTCGATATGCAGATCAATAGGGACAGGAAAAGGTAGGCAATGAAGGGGGTAAATAGCCAAACTAAAGCAAGTATAGCGAGCGCTAAAAGAATTAATACTAGGCCATTACCATGACTTTTGTTGATGCTTCCTTGCAAAACCACTCCTATAGACTATATATATCTTATTGAGAATTATAGACACTCAAATGCATATCTTAAAGTAGTTATAGGATTTTGTGCGGAGATTTAGTTTGAAAAGACTTAGTAAAGGCATTTCAATTAAATCGTAGCCGAGCTCAATGAGCCTCCCCCCGTACCTTCAAAGTCTGTATATATACGAGGGATGGTTGCTCTGAAGTTGGTATGGATAGCTATAAATTATTATTTATACATATGTAGTTCATTATGATGTTTATCTTTCCCTAGCTATAGATTAAAATTCCTTTTTTTTCTAACATAAAAATCATGTATTTACGCCTATTACTATCTAGTATATTTTTAATCTTAACTCTCACCTCAACAGTTGCCAATGCCAATTGTGTAGTTGATGGAGCAGGAGCAATTGTTACACCTGCAGATATAAGAACTGCCCCAACACCTGGCCTTGCTGTTAATAATGGAGATAGCGCTTCTTCCTCCTGCACAATAACCCCAACTGCCACTAAATTCACGATTTTTAAAATCGCACTTTGCACCGCGGATACTTCCTCTAATGATTTAAGCTCTTGTCAGTATATTTTAGATTCAGCTGCTGGAATAGAGCATATTCTTACGCAAGGACTATCGAGCGCACTGGCAACACCAGGATTCGGGGTGGCCCCTGGCTCCTATAACTATATAGCGTTTGTCCTTAGCAGTAAATATGGAACTCTGGCCTCGTGGAGAACTACCAATGATGTGTTGTCGAGGTGTTCAGATTATGGAAGTGCTCAAGCTGAAGCGGACTTAGATGATAGTAGTTGTCAAACTCGGTCAAAAGGGACATATTGCTGGACCGATCATCCAGGACCAACGACATACAATAATAGAGCAACTCTCTCTCTTGCTCACGGTCAGGCAGTTTCAGGTGGTTTGATGTTAGTTGCTTGTGACTCATCACCAGGGACAGCACAATGGACTTATGAGCTTACAAATATCTTACAAGATCATAATGGAAGTGATGCCTGTTACGATGACAGTGATGTGAGTACTTTTCTTGCAAATGGTGATCGATTCGCCTTTACAGCAACTGATGTTGATGGCGTCAACTACAATATAATTAGCAACCTTTTGCAGAGTGACGACACGTTTGCCACAACCTGTGAGAATACAGCAAAGGTTCTATTTACCGCTATTCTGCCAAGTCCTGTAGTGGTTACTGCAAACTCTCTCTTTGATCTAAAATTTAAGCAAGAAGAGATTTCTCATTTAGAATTTGGGGGTTCAGGTGTGGATTGGAATGATTCGGAATTCACATATGAGGGCCCCGCATGGATGTATAAGGTTGGAATTTCTGCCCCACAACTTTATTTAACAACCTCAGAGCCAGCAGTAGTTCCTTAAGAGGCCTATTAATTAGGTCTTAAGGAAAGTTCAGCGCCTCCAGAACCAGTTAAAATCTTACTTGGATTTATTAAAATGAATCTGGTAAATATAAGGGGACTCCCCCCCGAACCCTTCAAAGTCTGAGTAAATATGCGAGGGATAGTAGTTCTTTAATAGTATTTAACTAAACCACTAGTTAAGGCGTATTAATTAGAAAACAATTATTAAATATATAATTATTACCGATTAAGTGGGTTAAAGAAGAAGGGTAGAAATCTGCATTAATGAACCGGTTGAGTACCAGTACATTTATTTGACTTAAGTGGATTGTCTGAAAGCTAAGATTTAGAGTTCATTTATTCATTTTTTTGTCATCATAAGTTATACTATATTCTTTTAATAAACGACAATTAATTATGCAAACAGCTTACCTTGCAGGCGGTTGCTTTTGGTGCGTAGAGGCAATCTTTCAGCGCGTTAACGGCGTCAAAGAAGTAAAAAATGGCTATTGTAATGGGTCGACTCAAAACCCGACGTATGAGGCAATATGTACAGGCCAAACTGGACACGCAGAAGTCTTAAAAGTTGACTTTGATGAGAGCGAAGTCAGCTATGAATCTTTATTAGAGGTTTTTGTTGAGACTCACAATCCAATGACCCTAAATCAGCAGGGCGCAGACAAAGGAACACAGTACCGATCGGCTATCTTTTATACCAGTGATTCACAGAAGCAAATTGCAACTTCAGTTATTGGAAACATAAAGGGCGCAGTAACTGAAATTACAGAGCTTGATGTATTTTATCCTGCGGAGGCTTATCACCAAGATTACTTCAACAACAATGTTAATCAGCCCTACTGTCAAATGGTAATTTTGCCAAAAATTAATAAGTACTTTAAGTAATAAATTAATGAAAGACCAAGAGCTACTCAGATACTCTAAGCAAATTATGTTGCCTCAGATTGATATTGAGGGGCAGCAAAAAATTATGGACTCTACAGTACTAATTATTGGTATGGGCGGTCTTGGATCTCCTACAGCTCTTTATTTAGCAGCTGCGGGAGTTGGCCATATAATAATTGCTGATTTTGACCAGGTAGAGCTTTCAAATCTTCAGCGTCAAATCATTCACCAAACTAAAGACATCGGTGAAGACAAGGTCAATTCTGCTAAAAATAAATTGATTGAGCTTAATCCAGAAATTAAAGTAACGATTGCAAACGAGCTCGTTCATATGGGTAATCTTTCTTCATTAGTTAAAGATGTTGACCTTGTTCTTGACGGCACAGACAACTTTGAAAGTCGCTTTGAAATTAACAAGGCCTGCGTTGAGTTTGAAAAGCCTCTTGTTTCAGCTGCGGTGATTCGTTTTGAAGGTCAGGTCTCTGTTTTTAAGGGTTACGAGAAGGACCAACCTTGCTACCAGTGCCTCTATTCTGAAGAGGGAGATGACAATGAGAGTTGCGTTCAAAATGGTGTTTTAGCGCCTGTAGCTGGACTCATTGGGACTATTCAGGCTTTGCAGGCTATCAAGGTTATTTTGAGCTTAGGGGATGAGCTATGCGGAACACTTCTCCTCGTTGACGGCTTAGATTTAAGTTTTAGAAAGGTTAAAATTGGTAAAGATTTAAAGTGCCCAATATGTAACGCAAGGTAGACCTAATTTTTTATATTTTCGGAGATCTAAAAAATGATTAATTTTATAAGTATTCTTGTTTCAGTTGGCTTTGGGTATCTTTTTTTTAAGATTGCTAGACCTAGGTTTGATTCAGAAAATAGACCTATTTATTTTGCACGAACTTTTTTTGCTTGGAGCCTATTCGCTTCGACTTCCTTTTATATTCGCCCTTTTGTTGTTGATCAGAGTGTCAATAATATAATTTATTGGCTTATGATGTCAGCTCCATTTGCTATTTTTGCAACAATCGCTGGCTATATTTATGGAAGGTTTAGTAAGTAATCTTTATGATCTAAAGTTCACTATTTAAAGAGCTAATACAAGAAATATAATTATCCCATCTAGTGCTTGAAAATTCCGTGCCATTCTCTACTTGAGGACCTATATTTCCAAGATAGCCGCCTAATAATGCTTCGTTATATAACTGAATATTAATTTCAGATAAACCTAAAGTAGATCTACATAAGTTATGAGTTTCCCCAGTTATTGTTATCTCTACACCAGTAGATTCCTCTAAGAGCTCTTCCATTAATTCGGCTTCAAATTCATCAATTTCTCTTTCTATTGCTTCTGAAGAAAGTTTTGCCTGATAAGCAGCAGTTGACGCAGAAGCTGCAGCTTTTTCATCCGCTAGTTTTGCTTGGAAGGCTTCAAGGGCAGCTTGTCTTGCCATCTCTGCTTGTATTTCAGCCATCATTTCTTGAGCAGCTAATTCAGCCTCAAGTTTCGCTTCGAAGGCAGCAAGTTCACTTTCAAGCTTAAGTTCAGCTCTCTTGTTCTTTAATCGTTCATCGCGTGCTACCTTAGCTTGGTAAGCGGTAGTTGATGCTGCAGCTGCAGCTTTATCCGCAGCTAGTTTTGCTTGGAAGGCTTCAAGGGCAGCTTGTCTTGCCATCTCTGCTTGTATTTCAGCCATCATTTCTTGAGCAGCTAATTCAGCCTCAAGTTGCGCTTCAAAGTTTGCCAATTCTTTTTCGGTATTGAGCTGGTCCATAAGCGCAGCAATCCTTGCATCATTTGCACGTTTAGATTGATAAGCAGCTGTAGACTTGGCAGCAGCAGCTTTATCCGCAGCTAGTTTTGCTTGGAAGGCTTCAAGGGCAGCTTGTCTTGCCATCTCTGCTTGTATTTCAGCCATCATTTCTTGAGCAGCTAATTCAGCCTCAAGTTGCGCTTCGAAGGCAGCAAGTTCTGATTCTATAAGACTATCTTGATAGGCAGCTGTAGACTTTGCAGCAGCAGCTTTTTCATCCGCTAGTTTTTGAAGGAATGCATCAAGAGCAGCTTGTCTTGCTGTCTCTGTTTCTTTTTCCTGGAGGGCAAGTTTAGCAACAAGTTCGGCTTCAAATGCAGCAAGCTCTGCATCGAGAAGTTCAGCTTGCTCAGCTGACGCTGATGCAGCAGCAGCCTTTTCATCTGCTAGTTCATAATTATAATAAACACTAACTAACCCAACAGATATTACTAAAAAAAGTAGAATTTTTTTCATTCTGATATTGTAGTATATTATTAAGTTAAGTGATGCTTATTAATCTATTGTCTGCTATATTTTTTAAAGACTAATACATAATTAACTTTATCACTCTGACTTGTATAATGCAGTTTATATATTCATCCCAAAGAAATTTATGAAAACTCAATTATCAGGAAAGGTTTTGTTTAATGAAGAGTGCAGTATCTGTAACTTTGAAATTAAGCACTACAAAAAACGCTCACATCTCGAATATGAAAACTGCAGTCAGAAGGGTGATAAGTACTTAAAAGCGCTTTATGTTGAATTTCCAGATGGCTCGGAAATAAAAGGCGTTGAAGCTTTTATCTATGTGTGGAGTAACACCAAGGGCTATAACTGGCTCGCAAAATTTGTAAGCACTCCAGGTGTCTTTGTTGTTGCTAAGTTAGTTTATGCTTTCCTTGCATTTATTCTGTACTGGCGATTTAAGCTCTTTAATCAAAAGTTTAAAAAAGAAGTCCATTAACGGCATCAATTAAACCCTAAAAAATGCAAACTAAATCTACAGGCCTTTCGCATAAGAGAGTCTTGGGTGTGGCTATTCCAATCGTATTGGCTAACGCTACAATCCCAATTTTAGGCGCTGTCGATACTGCGGTTGTCGGGCAGTTAGGCTTAGCTGTTCCTATCGGCGCTGTCGGTATTGGCGCAATCATCATCACGGCAATCTACTGGCTGTTTGGTTTTTTGCGAATGGGCACAACAGGCCTTACCGCCCAAGCCATCGGCTCTGGTGACAAGCCTGAAACATCAGCCCTTCTAGTTAGAGGAGTCATTATTGGTTTCACAGCTGGCCTGATATTAATTATTGCCCAGGTACCTATTTTTTTAGGGGCTCTGCAGTTATCTCCAGCCTCTATGGAGGTAGAAAGTTTAGCGCAAAAATATTTACAGATTAGGGTCTATAGCGCGCCTGCTGCTATCGCTCTTTTTGGCATTACTGGCTGGCTGATTGCTAAAGAAAAAACGCGAGCAGTTCTGCTACTTCAATTGGTTCTCAATGGGATTAATATTGCATTAGATTTAGTTTTTGTTTTAAAGCTTGGATGGGGCGTTCAAGGGGTCGCTATTGCAACTCTGATAGCAGAATGGTCAGGCCTTATATTTGGACTCTGGCTTGCACGTGAAGGCTTTAATAATGGCTACTGGAAAAACTGGCTGCAGATATTTGATAGAGTACGCCTAATTCAAATGGCCAAAGTAAATAGCGACATAATGATTCGCTCTATTTTGCTAGAAATTAGTTTCGTTAGTTTTTTGTTTCTAGGCTCAAGTTTTGATGATGCGACGCTAGCTGCCAACCAGGTACTGATTCAATTTTTAAATATTACTGCCTACGCTCTTGATGGGTTCGCCTTTGCAGCAGAGGCTTTGGTAGGGCAGGCTCTTGGCGCTAAAAACAGACCACTATTTCGAAGGGCAGTGGTAATGACAAGTCAATGGGGTCTTGGCTCAGTGATTCTAATGGCGCTTGCATTTTTTGTTTTTGGTAATAGTATTATTAATATCATGACAACTGCGCAGGATGTGAGGACTGTTGGCTATGAGTATCTGCCTTGGATGGTGATCGCTCCTTTGGCTGGGGTTGCGGCGTGGATGTTAGATGGAATTTTTATTGGCGCTACAAGGACCGCTGATATGCGCAATATGATGTTTATTTCTTTTTGTGTTTATTTGATAGCACTCGCCATTTTGCTTCCTAAATATGGCAATCATGGGCTTTGGGCTTCGTTGATTATATTCTCCTTAGCAAGGGGAATTACTTTAGGTTTTAAATATCCTAGGCTCGAGGCATCAGTGGGGCCTAACTAACCTAATAAATTAATAATTTTAATTTTTATAGTTATAAATTATTATTTATAACTATGTGGCTCTATTTGAATTATAGACGCGATGCACCTTTAACTATATAATTGGCATCTTACAAATTTATCATTACAAGGAAGCATGATATGAGTTTTTCAAATTCAAATCTAACCAAGACCGCGCTGAGCGCACTCTTAACCATGTCACTCGGTTTTTCCCTGAGCGTCAGCGCGGATGACTCAGAGCAAATTAAGTCTACGCTGATGAGCAGAATGACCAGTTCGACTGGCTCGTTTATCTCAACAGGTATTGGCGCACTACTGAGCCCCAACTTTAATACCGTTGAGGTTAGCACTAACCTTAAAGAGGGTGACTCATCGGTTGACATTGGCGTCCTTAGAGCTTTTGGTGACAACCCAAACTCATTTATCTTTAATCAGATCAATCTTAATCGTTTTGATGATAGAACCACTTTAAACCTTGGTCTAGGCTATAGAAGACTCAACGCTGACGAGACTTGGATGGGCGGCGTTAACGCATTTTACGATCACGAGTTCCCGAACGATCACAAACGTAACGGCGTTGGCTTTGAGCTTATTAGCTCCGCCTTTGAGGCAAGGGTGAACTCATACCACGGCACCACAGGCTACATTAAAGACAAGAGTGGTACTAACTCGAAAGCACTTGACGGCAGAGACATGGGCTTCAAGGTAGCGCTGCCTTACCTCCCCGGAATGATGTTTGGCATGAACGCAGTGCAGTGGAAGGGTATTGACGGCATGAAGGACAAGAAGAGCAGGAAGTACACGCTCGGCGGTTACCTCTCTGACAACGTCTCGATTAGCTTTGAGCGTCATGACTATAAAAACAAAGCGACTAAAGATAACAACAGCATTAACCTGAACTACACGTGGGGCTTTGGCGCACAGAATACAAGACCTAAACTCTTAGAGTTTGCAAGCTCGGCTTACGAACTTAAGAAGCTTGGCGATCAGCGCTATGACCTTGTCAAGCGTGAGAATCGAATCGTTAAGAAGAAATCTGGCGTTCTAACAGTGAGTGGGTACTAATATGAAAACATTAAACGTAAATAAACTAACAA
This sequence comes from Candidatus Pseudothioglobus sp. Uisw_041, assembly GCF_048087625.1. Lineage (NCBI taxonomy): Bacteria > Pseudomonadati > Pseudomonadota > Gammaproteobacteria > Pseudothioglobaceae (SeqCode) > Pseudothioglobus (SeqCode) > Candidatus Pseudothioglobus sp. Uisw_041. The sequence goes on from NZ_CP159805.1 coordinate 656,452, forward strand.
TCCTGCTTGGACTGTTTTTAGTCTCAGCCTTTTTTACAACTGGTGCGAATGCGCTTTGTACCGTTAATGCAGACGGTGAGATTATTACACCTGCAAATGATAATGAAAATAAGGTGTCGGACGATACCACAACCTATGATGCAGAGGGTAATGAGGATTATCCGGCCGGTCGTGCAGATAATGTTTGTTTGATTACCCCTGCCACATACAAGATAGTATTTTACAAGGTTGGTGTCTGCACAGCAGATCCTGATCTAAACGATTTGTCGAGCTGTGAGATGTTCTTTGAGGATGCTGCGGGTATTACGGTTGATATCAAAGCAGGTGTCAGCTCTACATTCGACATTCCAGAGTTTACAATTACCCCAGGAACCTACCCCTTTCTATATGTTCAGCTTAGCAATAAACTGGGTATGAAGTGGCAGGGAAGTATGTCCAATAACGTAACTGGGTCGTCTGGAGCAGGCAAATATTGCTGGACTAACAATGCCGGCTTTCACTCTATGGCAGCTCAATCAAATCCAGGCGCTGACCCTACTGTAACGGTAGAAACGGCTTATGGAACCTCTTTAGCTTACAATGCCGTGACAGTGGACTGCGGTACTCTCGCAGAAGCGAATGCTGGCGTGATATTTAATTATGAGGTAATGACTAGGTTTAGTGAAGCTTATTGTTCAGCTAATCTACTGGCTAACGGTGATAAAATGGATATGACAGAAAAAGAGGGTGTAGGGGCTTCACGCGGACAACCAACGATTAGTCTACTTACCTCTGCGGATGTATTTGCTACAACCTGCACAAATTCAGCAAAAATTGCGTGGACAACGACCCTTGATACTGCATATATCATCACTGAAAACTCCTCATTTGAGATGAGCATTGCGGCAACAGCGGCAAATGAGATCCAGTTCGATTCGGAAGAAAACTTAGAGATTTTCAAAGTGGGTTCGGGTGCACCTAAAATCTCCCTGAACGTTACTGACTAAAATATAGGACAGTTGCATTATTAGTTTATGAAAATATTAGTTCTAAATAAACTAATAATGCTTGTGAGGCTGCTCTTACTCTCAGTGCTATTTTCAACAAGCGCTGTTGCAGAGGATACTTCTGTTCAAAGCGTTAATGAGCTCTCATTCGGCGTCACAGTTTCCGCTAACGGCTCCCTCACCTCTGCAAGCGGTATGCATACCGCTCTTCCATTCAACCTGGGTACAAACGTTAAAAAAGGCACGCTCAACAACAACACTGTAACTAATAAAGACTATGCTATCAGTGTTGATTACTATAGAAAAATTAGCGACAACATATACTTTAATGCCGGAATTACTGAAAGCAGCATGAAGACTAAAGACACGAAGGCTACTTTTGAAGGTGGATATGTTGTTACGCCTTTTCCAACATTCACAACAAAGGGTACCATTCTTAATTTAGGTCCAAGCTATAGGTTTGATACTTCGTCAAGCTTTACCCCTTATATAGGTTTAAATGTTTCATATTTTTCTGGAAAAGTAACGAATACTAATTACCCAACTGTTTCTGGAACTGGCACCTATGGTGTGGGGGGTCCAGAGACAAAGGCTACCTGTTGGGGTCTGAATCCTAATCTGGGTATGTATGCTAATTCAGGGCTATTAAAGGGTTTTGGGGTTTCAGTTAAGTCTCAAAATCTTGATTGTGATGGCGACTCTTTTCGCAGTTTCACTAAAGGCTACAAGACAGAGTTTAAAAATATCCTCTATTCAGTGGACTATCGAGTCTTCTTTTAAACCTTTTGTAAAATTTAATTCTTACAAACCTATACTGTCAATTTTTACAGACACTTAATGGCACATCTTGTGCTATTTCGCCTTGCAATGTATAAAGCTGAATCATGATTTCAGGCTAGTTTCTTTTGACTTGGTTAAGTCAAATGTCTCAAAATAGAGTTAGTCTTATAATTAGCTTTAAAATAGTTACTCAAAGATGACAAAATCTAATCAGTAATCGTAATCTGAACTTTTACATGGTATGGGGTAATCGCACAACTTGCTCCATTATTATAATCAATAGCGCTCAGAGACATACTTGTGCCGAATGCCATATTTATTTTTGGCGCTACTTCAGAGACCGTATATGGTTTGCTTAATGCATATATAATTGAAAATTCTTCATCTGAACTGGTTACATCTTCAACGCTTATTCCAAAAAAACCTTCTTCAGTAACAGGCAGAGCAACGTTATAGGTTGACCAAGTATAGGTAGAAGTGCAGTCAGTACTTAAACATAGTTTAAATAAATTTGCTGCATTTTGACTAAGACCACCGCTACTCGTAGAAAAATAATAGGAAGCTAGAGTTGGACTGCCAGTCATTTTTCCAGCAGGCACTCTTTCATACTTACTAGCACCGTTAAGGCCTGCATTAGAATCAGTATGACAAGTATAAGTGACCCCCCCACTAGAAACAGGGACTGATCCTTTAAGCTTGATTTCTCTTGAAAGTGTTGGCTTAATATGAGTAAAGGTCGTTCCAATTGGAAGGCCTTTCGTCGAAGCAAATGTTGCAATCTTTTGTCCTTCTAACACTGAAGTAACATCAAACTCTAAGGAGCCTGTTCCTACTGTAACTGCATCGTTACAAGTAACATCGTACACAGATGTATTTGGAGCGCCGGTACAAAGCTCCAGCTTTTTCAGAGTTAATATATAAGCATCAGGTCGAGCACAATATCCCACGTCATCATCAATACACCCTGCAGCTTTAGCTTGAAAAGAAATTACGATCGATAATAATAAAACCAATAAAGGAGATTTATTCATAATTTCCCCGATGGAGTCAAAATCTAATCAGTAATAGTTATTTCAGTTTTGACATAATATGGTGAAATAGCGCAAGAAGTTCCATTATCTGTTTCTGCATTCAGAGACATTTTTGTACCAAACGCCAAATCTATTTTGGGTGCAACTTCAGAAACCGTATACGGCTCTTTTAATGCAAATATCATCGAAAAGTCATCATCAGAGTTGGTAATGTCTTCAATGCTTAAACCAAAACGAGAATCAGTAGAAGTAGGCAGATCTTTATTATAGTTATCCCAATTATAAGTACTAGTACAATCTTGATTTCGACACAATTTCATTAAATTCGCTGCATTTTGACTAGTGTAAGTAACCCCATTTCGAGTTTGTTCACCACTGTCAGTATTCAAATAATAAGTCATCAAAGTTGCGGGAGCACTTGTTTTTCCAGCAATAATTCTATTATATTTATTACCGCCATTTAGAGTTGCAGAAGAGTCTGTATAACACCTGAATGTTGTAAAGCCATTTCCTGAAACTAAAACCGATCCTTGCAACTGAATTTTTCTTAACATTGTTGGCTTAATATGGGTAAAGGTCGTTCCAATTGGAAGGCCTTTTGTTGAAGCAAATGTTGCAATAGCCTGTCCAGCGGCTACTGAAGTAACATCAAACTCTAAGGAGCCTGTTCCTACTGTAACTGCTCCATTACAAGTCACGTCATAAGGACCAGTATTTGGAACGCTAGTGCAAAGCTCCAGTTTGGTCATAGTTAAAATATACTTAGAAGGTTCGTCACAATTACCCTCACTAGTTGCGCAACCTGCAGAATATACTTGCAATGAAATTAATCCTAAAAATAATGGAAGAAGTTTATATGTTTTATTCATTAGTCAAGCCTCGAAATAGTTACGCCAACGCCTTCAGACTCAAGCGTAATTTTGTTTGATCGCTTTACCTTTGATAGGAGCTGTGAGCTCATATCACCCTCTGGGAATGCTTCATCTGATATAAATTCTGTTGATGCTGTAGGGCCTTCTCTGGGAGGGAAAACAAAGGATATTTTTACAAAGTTATCTTTCTTTTGGATGTTGTTATCATCAACACCTAACTCCATAATTACATTGGGAGTAAGAAGCAAGTCAAAGCTTAATTTATCACCCTTGGAGTTTTTAGAATTATTAACCTTCTTCCACTCATAATGCGTTAAATTAATTTTTGCCCAAGGAAGATAGGGGATCTGACCACTGACACTCATGTCATTACCATCAAGCGCCCTTTCTTTAAAGTCACCCACCGTCTTTTGTCCAGAGATTGCTTCGTAGTGGTTAATTAAAATGTCAAAGACTGCGGTCCTGAATTCAAAACCTAGACTGTATCTTGAATTACCCTTCGCGTCATAATCTATAAAGACGTTACCACCAATCATTGATTTTTTATCATCCGTTAACGTTCTGTAGCCTAGACCAATGTTGGTTGTCATTCTACTTTTACTTCTAATTAGAGTATTACTCAGTTGCAGCTGAACAAACCAAGCATCTTTGCCAGGGTGAACAGATATTGGCCTTACCGTCATAATTGAAAATTCAGGCTTGTTATTTTCTTTAGCGCTAAACTGAACTTCAGTATCACCCTGTCCGCCAATAACGCCAGCGATAGAAGAGGCAATGCCCGAGGACATACTTGAAAGTAAGCCTTGCTTTATAGCGTCAGATTCATCTGCGTTTGCATTTGTACTAAAAGCAAACACTATAAGAAGAAGTGCTTTTGATAAATTATTTTTCATGGGAAGGTTAGTAATTTTTAAGAGTAGGTAATTATATAGAGTTTTTTTTAAAAGTAAATAATTCAAAATGATCCATTTTTTAATTAGTTGCTAGTCTAAATACCCAAACTTGCCGCTATTAAAGTCATCAATTGTTTGTTTTATCTCTGCATTGGTGTTCATCACGAACGGGCCATATGAGGCAATAGGCTCATCGATAGGCTCGCCGCTAAGAATCAGAATGGTTGCATCTTCATCTGCCCTAATGGTGAACTCTTTGCCGTCATTTTCAAAGAGGACAAAGTGGTTTGCTGGGGCTTTTTCAATGTTGTTGATTGTAGCGCTTCCTTTGGTAATTAGAAGTCCTGTGTTGTGACTAGCGGTAAAGCTAAAGCTAGTTCCCTTGCCTTTATTTAGGTGAACGTTGTATAGACTTAAAGGGGTAAAGGTAGAGGCTGGGCCTTTACTGCCTTCAAAATCACCGGCGATAATGTCCACAGAGCCCGCATTATTTTCTAGCTCAACTTTGGTGAGGTCATTCTTGTTAAGATTCTGATATTTAGGAGTTGTCATTTTATCTTTAGCAGGCAAGTTAACCCAGAGCTGAACCATCTGCATTTCGCCGCCTTTTTTACCAAAGTTTTTCTCGTGATATTCTTTGTGAAGAATGCCAGAACCAGAAGTCATCCACTGCACATCACCTTCACCGATAATTCCACCGCCGCCACTACTATCGTGATGCTCAACCTTTCCTTTGTAAGCAATCGTAACGGTTTCAATGCCTCTGTGAGGGTGTGATCCAACACCTCTTGGGGCTCCATTATTTGGTGGGAAGTAATGCGTTGGACCATAGTCCATTAATAGAAATGGACTCAAACGTTTCATTGTTAGAGGCTCCTCTCTTCCAAGAATTCCATGAACCCTAAAACCGTCCCCTACAAAATGAAGATTGCCTGGAGGTATTACTGCCTCTATTGTTCTAAATGCCATTGTATAAGTTGTATTCTTAAAAGATAAAATTATAAATGTATTCTATTAATCACTCTGTTTATTTATTGAAACAGTGTGTTTTGCCTTTCATAAAAAAAAGCACTTTTATAGCTAATGCTTAAACTCAATTCAGCGTATATTTACCGTGACTCAATTCAGCGTATATTTACCGTGACTCAATTCAGCGTATATTTACCATTATGTGTTATAAAAGTATTTGTCTTATTTCAACACTTTCATTACTTCTTGCTGGTTGTTTTGGAGGCAGCAGTGGGACTGCAGCAGCTGTTGTTGCTTCAACTCCAAGTTTTCTGGATTCAGGCACATCTCTTACCTATAACTCAACAAATGCATCAACGTTAGCAGCTACAACAGAATTTCAAAAATTTAATTACAATACTATAAGCTCTCAAAATCCACTAGAGGTAATTAATGCTCATAAAGCCCATGGATATGGCTTGACTGGCGCTGGACAAACTATAGCAATAATGGATACAGGTTTTTCTACAACACATAAAGATTTTAGTGCTAAAACTATAGCAACATTTGGAACATTAGATCAATCAAATGGTTCAGGTATCTCAAATGGCCATGGTTTGTTCGTTGCAGGAATTGCTACAGCTGAAAATGATGATACTGATGGCTCTACAGTTCAAGGAGTGGCTCCTAGCGCTAATCTTCATTTTTCAAGCTATAATAAAATTAATGGAAATTCCTATTTCCCAACGCATTGGGCTAATGCAACCGATAATGCAAGCTCTGCGGTGGTTCAAAATAATAGTTGGGGAATTAATTATCAGGTTGACACACTTAAATCAGATATCAGTTCTAATGGCTGGAGTAACGCTCATGGTGTTGCGCAAAAATGGAACTCAAGTGGTTATACTGCAAATGCAGCTTCTGCTTCTGCCTATATTACAGCGCTAAATAACTTTCAAGATCACGGCGTCATTGTCTATTCGCTTTCTAATACATTTTCCTACTCAGATGCTGACTTTCAGGCCGCACTTCCAGAACTTTTCTCTCAGCTTAATGAGGCATGGATAACAGCCGTTAATGTCGAAATTACAGGCTCATTAGGAAGTGAAACCTATACGAGAAAATCTGCACCCTGTGGCTCAACTGGAGCTTACTGCCTTGGCGCTGATGGTTATGGAGTAAATGGCCTTAAAGGAGCTCAAGGAAATACAGGGAGTTATTGGGAAAATGTAAGTATTGGCGGTATTGATTATGTTTCTGGAACCTCTTTTGTTGCGCCTCAAATATCTGGTGCAGTTGCATTATTATCAGAAGCCTTTCCTAGTCATACGCCAGCGCAAATAACAGATAGACTTTTAGCCTCGGCAGATAACACGTTCTTTAATCATGACGCTGTAGTTACTTTTGGTAACGGAATTTCACATGGCTATGATGATGAGTTTGGACATGGAATACTTGATATTTATGCAGCTCTTCAGCCAATTACTTCTTCAAGTGATAATAGGTCAATGAGTCTGTATACAGGAGACTCTATTAATGATAATCACTCTTTTCAGTTTGGTAATTCTCGGCTCTTAACATCAAGCTCATTTGGTGACTCACTCCAAAGAGGTTTAATCAGTGAAGTTGGTTATACCTATGATGATTTAGATGGCGGCTTTAAGTATGATTTGCACTCTCATATTAATACCTCAAATAAAGGCGCACCTTCAATTAGTCTCTCAAATGAACTAAAAAGTCTTTCAAATTCTTTAAATACTTCACTCATTCCAAATCATAATGATCATTTTAATCAGATAGCTGGAAGCTTTTTAATAAGTGATGATTTGAATACATTTGTGACACTAGGCGCAAGCTCAATCCCAGTTCAAAATTTCTTTGAATTAAATAGTGATTTGCACAATTTATCAATTTATCAAACATCATACTTGGAGGCTAATGAGGGGGGAATTGGTGTTAATGCTAATTATCAGCTTTCTAATTCTCGACTTCTAATAGGAGCAACTATTCCTATAGAGCAAGATAATGGTCAAACTATAGGCACTAGAAAAAGTCTTGTAAGTTCATTAGAGTTAGGAGATTCTTCAAATCAGATAATAACTTTGATGGCTGGAATTACCGAAGATAAAGACAGTCTTTTAGGGTCAAAGGGTTCCAGTGCATTTTCTCTTGAAGGATCAAACTCAATCACAACTTTTACAGCCCTTAAAGCACAAAAGCAGTTTTATGATAATTTTTCTTTAACTGGTATAGCAACATTTGGAAATACAAACATGTCGAGTCCAAATAATAGTTTTGTAGATTCTGCAAGTGATGTTAAGTCTTCAAGTATTGCTTTAATTGCAAATATGAAAAATCTCTCTAAAGATGATAGTTTATCTTTTTATGTCAATCAGCCTGACCGCGTAGAAAATGGCTCAGTTGCAATTAAAACCTCAAGCCTAGCTGACTCTAATCAAAATATAATGCAAACAATTAAAAATATTGACCTTGAGTCATCAGCAAGACAAATCAATATGGGCTTCTCTTACAGAAAAGACTTATCTAAAGATTTTGCTTTCTCGCTTAAGCATTTAATTACCAATAATTTGAACCATAGCAATACATCAAACAGGCTTCATTCAAGTTATGTTGGAATGGACTATAAAGACTTAAAGCTTGGTATAAGCTCTAATCCAAATGACTCCTCAATAGAAAAACAGATTTCATATGCAATTGCTTTATAAATTCAAATATAAGATTCTTCTGTCTTTTTTAGTAATCGCGCTAAGCTCGTGCTCAGTTATTTCTGAAGAGCTCTCGTGTAAGTTCTCTGAGATAGATTGTTATCGGTTTAATTACACATCTGTCGATAGCTTTAACGATTCAGTGCTCAAGTATTCTGAGCAGTGGAGTTTGTCTGACCCTACGAATGCTTTAATTAAAATAACTCCAAAAGAGAAACTATCTATTAGCTCCTCAGTTGAAGCTGAAAATCTAATTCTAGAAAGTCCTGAAAGTATTTATGCTCTGGGTATTTATATTAAGAATAATCAAAAGCCAAGGGAGTGGTTATTTGTTGCTGAACAGGCTTATTTGCGAAGCTGGAATAGCTTAGGCAGATAAATCAAATAATTCTTAGAATTGAATTTTAATAAATCTAATCACTAAAATAATAACCAATTACTTTAGAGTTCATAAATTAGAATATAAGCATTAAATTAAAAATTCTTTATTTTGAAAAAAAATATTCTTGTCTTTAAACACATGACTTCTCAGAATCCTGGAATCTTTCGAGATTTTGCTGATATTCAGAATATTCGTTTTCATGAGATTGACCTTCATGCTGGCGACAAAATACCAAATTTAGAAAAGTTTGATGGTCTCTGGGTGATGGGAGGCTCGATGAATGTCTGGGAAGAGGAGGAGTTTCCTTGGCTGATTGAGGAGAAAGAAGCTATTCGCCATGCGGTTGAAGATTTAAATATGCCGTTTTTAGGCATCTGCCTTGGGCATCAGCTCCTTGCGGTAGCAATGGGTGGTAAGGCGGTCAATACTGGAAGGTATGAGGTAGGACTATTTGAAATTGAGCCCACTCAAGCAGGACTAAATCACCCACTCCTTAATAACCTAAATGCTTCTGAAAAATGGGTTAATGCGCACTTAGTTGAGGTAATCGAGCCACCTAAGAACTCTGTTATATTAGCAACCTCTAAGGCTTGTCAAAACCACATTATGCAGGTTGGCGAGAATGCCTATTCATGCCAGTTTCATCCTGAGGTCTGCAGTCACACTTTGGATGGCTGGATGAAAATTCCTGGCGTACCTAACTTTTTTGAAGAGTTAAGTGTTAATGGCCTTGAAGATTTAACGAGCAGTATTACTGATAATTTAGCGGTTAATAATAGGGCTTCATTTACCCTCTTTAAAAATTGGTGTGACTTAGTGTTTGACTAAAAAAACTTACTATTTAAAGTGATAAACATATTGTTGTTGCATTGCAATAGAATCAATGTCAAAATCTAGAATCAATTAATTTTTTTTATAACTATGACTGCTAAACATTGCTCTAAGTGCAATCAATCATTTGGTTGTGGTTCTGGGACCGGCAACTGCTGGTGTATGAGTTTTCCTGCAATTATGTCTCCAACTTTAGAGCAAGACTGTTTTTGTCCATCTTGCCTTGGAGATGCAATTAACAATAAAATTGAGGCACTTATAGATGAGAATGGTATGGAGAGTTTTCAAAAACTTGCTGAGCCATATCGCGCTCAACCTAAGCTAATTAAGAATGTGGACTTCACTATTGAAGACGAATTGTATGTATTTAGTAAATGGTATCTAATAAAGCAGGGGAGTTGCTGTAAAAATGGCTGTAAGAACTGCCCTTATTAAAATATGCATAAATTTGATGATAAAGCCTCTAAGATATTATTAAACGTCCTTTCTCATACCATTGAGCGCTTAAGTATGGATCCGCCAACTTTGGATTATCCAAAGTCCGTTAATTTTTTTGAAAAAAATGCCAAAAGCCTTATCTCAGAAATGGGAAACTCTATTGACACTGTTTTTGATCAATATAAGAATACTATAGAGCAAAGCATTATTTCAGTGGACTCACCACGGAACTTGGCCTTTATACCTGCCGCGCCTACCAAAGCATCTATGATTTTTGATTTAGTGGTTTCTGCCGGATCACTTTGCGGAGTTTCTTGGCAAGAAGCGAGCGGGGCGGTCTGGGCTGAAAACCAAGTCATACGATGGATCGCTCGATCTTGTTGGATTGCCTGAGAGTGCTGGAGGCTGTTTTGTTGCTGGAGGAACTAATGGAAACTTATCTTCATTGGTCGTTGCAAGAGAGGAGTTTCGTAAAAAGAATCCCGGCACGTTGAAACGCTTGGCTATTTTGTGCTCAGATCAAACCCACTCTTCAGTAAAAAGTACCGCCCTAGTAATGGACTGTGAAGTCATAGTTGTTGCCACAGCTGATTCATATCAATTAACCCCTGAGCTTATTGAAAATGAACTTAGGGAGCATTCAAAAACGTATGAGAGTCTTGATATATTTGCTGTTGTTGCAACAGCAGGGACGACAAATTTAGGGGTAATAGACGACATCAATGGTATATCTGATTTCGCAAAAAAGAACAAAATATGGCTTCATGTCGATGGCGCTTATGGAGGCGCAGGCTTGCTTTCAGATAACGTTAAAGATTTATTTAATGGAGTTGAAAATGCGGACTCATTTATCGTTGATCCCCATAAGTGGCTTTTTGCACCGCTTGACTGCGCGGCGGTTATTTATAGAGATAAAAGTTTAGCAGCAGAGGTGCACGCTCAAAAGGCGAGTTATTTGGATATTCTTCATGACGATGAGGAGGGTGACAACCCTTCAGATTATGCCTTTCATTTGTCAAGGAGAGCGAGAGGTTTGCCGCTATGGTTTTCTTTATCCGTATACGGAGTAGAGGCATATCGAAATGCTGTAGAGAGTTCACTTAATATTGCGAGCTACGCGTCAGGCGTAATTAAGGAGTCGTCACATTTATCCTTGTTGATTGAGCCTACGCTTTCAATCGTTGCTTTTGAGAGAATAGGTTGGGACTGGTCAGATTATAAGAGTTGGTCAAAAAAGCAACTTAAAAAACAAATCTGCTTTGTTGTTCCGTCTTCCGTAAGAGGTAAGCCAGTTTTGAGGTTTGCTTTTGTAAACCCGGGAACCACAGAGGCAATCGTAGATGAGATCTTATTAAGCCTAAAGTAAACCTTCGCAATAATATTTACTTTATTGGTTTATCTTTTTTTGGTTTTTTCTTTTCTTTTCTAGAGTCTTTTCCCTTAGCCATGTTTCCTCCCTTTAATGGTAAATATCTTACAGTATTTTCGATTGCATCTTTAGAGCCTTATTAATATAATACTGGTATGACAAAAAATAATCCTATTACATATGACTGATAGATCTGAGATCGTAATTGTTAATGAGCGTCTCTACCACTTGGGAATAAAAAAAGGAGACCTTGCGCAGAATGTCTTTATCGTTGGAGACCCGGCGCGTGCAATTCGCGTTTCTAAAGAGTTTGATACGATTGAGCGAGAGATTTCAAATAGAGAATATCTAACGTTTACAGGAACATATAAGGGAATTCCAGTATCTGTAATTGGTACAGGAATTGGCACAGACAACGTCGAAATTGCCTTAGTTGAAGCCTTCATTGCCCATGAGTTTAACCTTAAAGATAACACCCGTAAAAGTGACTGTCCGCCGATGACATTTATAAGGCTTGGAACGTCTGGCGGCGTTCATCCAGATATAGCTCCTGATACTCTTGCAATATCTTCCTATGCGCTTGGTTTAGATAATACTGGGCTCTACTATGATGAGGCTCCCGTAGATGAAATAGTTGAAAGAATTGAGATTAAAGCAAGAAAAATTTTGACGGATGCAGCGCTTAAAGACTCAAGATTTAGAGGAAAAATTATTCCCTATGCATCAAAGGCATCTACCGAAATTACAGAAGCATTGGCAAAACAAGCAGCACAGCAAAATGTTAAATTTGAAGTCGGGATAACAGTCTCCTCTCCAGGCTTTTATGGCCCGTCCTCGCGCTTTATTGAGGGCCTAAAATATACCTTTCCTGACATTAAGGGTAGCCTTTCAAAGCTTGAAGTCGATGGTCTTCGGGTGCTCAATATGGAGATGGAGTCCAGTCTATTTTTTCACTTATGTGGCCAGATGGGATATCGAGCTGGGACAATTTGTACGGTGATTAGCGCCTCTACATCGAGCGATGATGTTGTAGACTATGACGCTGCTATAGGAAATGCAATTAAAATTGGCCTGAAGACGCTAGTTGACCTTAATAAAGCAAGCTAATTTAGAAGCTTAATAACTACATTTAAAATTCACTTAACTTATATTTCTTTAGAGTAGACTCACCCCTATGAAAATATTTATCATTTCCATAATTGCGATTTTAGCCGGGTGTAGTTCTGGAGAAAAGGAAAAGAGCCTAGAGCTAAATGTAGCACTTGGAGAAGACGTTTTTAATCAAAACTGTGTCAGTTGTCACGGCTCAAAAGGAGTCGGCCTTGCCAAGGATTGGAAAGTTAAAGATGAGAACGGTAACTTTCCAGCGCCGCCACTGAACGGCACAGCACATACTTGGCATCATTCACCTTCTGACCTGCTTTATACAATTAATAAGGGCGGGGGAGAGATGGGCGGAATGATGCCTGGATTCGAACAAAGACTTTCTGAAGAAAAAAAATTAGCTCTAATAGATTATATTTATAGTTTGTGGCCAAGTGAAATTCAATCAAAATATGACAAGCGGTTTAAGTAGTTAAAAATTCTATTTAAGTAGTATTTTAGTAGTTAAAAATTCTATATAAATCCAATTTTTTCGAACTATTCGCATCAATATCCTCAAATTCAGCGCATTATTTTCTATAAAATAATATATTTTTCCAGTTTCGGAGTTTTTAATTATGAGTAATAGATTTCATCTGGCTGTTGAGGCCGGAGATTTGTCGGTAACTGTTGAATGGTATCAAGAGGTTCTTGGATGTAAGTTAGATATGTCGGAGTTAGGCTCAGAAGAAGGGCTATGGCAAGATGTTGACTTTTGGGGAAACGAATTAACGCTTCACAGCTCAACTCCTAGGAAAGCAAAAAACTTAGATATGAATAGACATGATGTTGCAATGGGTAATGTTGTTGTTCCTCATTTCGGCGTCCACCTAGAAATGGATCAGTACACTCAGGTTCGTCAAAATGTTCTTAATAATAATGGCTTCTTAGATAAGCCATATATCCGTTTTGAAGGAACAGACTACCAACAAGAAACATTCTTTGTCGAAGATCCAAATCATAATGTCTTAGAGATTAAACATATGGTTAATCCAAGAAGCCCTCAATAAGGAGTATAAAATTGAACGATGAACAGGTAGAAAAAATACTAAAAGAGCTCAGAGATATTCGTGGCGTTATGAATAAGGCTTATCAATTATTTTGGGGCGCAAGCATTTTGCTTTTATTAATTCTTGTTGTGAATTTTATTTAAATAAATGATTAGGCAAATAGTACAAATTGGAAATCCAGCTCTGCGCTTAATTGCAAATGCAGTTGAAGAAAGCCAGATTGCTTCAAAGGAAATTCAAAGTCTTATTGATGATCTTATTGAAACAATGAGAGATGCAAATGGCGCCGGCTTAGCGTCAACTCAAATTGCAGTTCCTTACCGGGTATGCGTTATAGAGGTCAATAAAAACCCTCGCTATCCCTACAAGCCAGATATTCCTTTGACGGTTTTAATTAACCCTAAAGTAACCTTTTTAACAGAAGAAAGAATCAATGTTTATGAGGGCTGCCTGTCGGTTCCAAACTTAAGAGGAAGGGTTGATCGGTGCCCTGAAGTTCTAATTGAAGGCCTTAATCGAGAGGGCCAAAGCCTCAGCTTTATTGCAAAGGGCATAAGTGCTGGAACCTTTCAGCACGAGCTTGATCATCTTGATGGTCTTGTCTTTACTGATCGAATGAACGATGCCAGCTCACTGACAACTATTGATGAGTTTTTAGAAAATCAAGAAGAAGAATTTAAGCAACAAGTCATCAGTATCGTTAAAAATTATGGCAGTTAATTGAAGTCATAGATCACTATGAGCTTTAACTAAGCCAATTCTACTAGATTTATTAAATTAATTATCTTCCGTAAGTATTTGTTATTTATTAACTTACTTTGAAAACCTTCTGTAATTGACTTAATTTAGAGATAAATTTGATAGATTTGTCGTTTTGAATTGTTTATACTCGAGAGTGTAAGAGCAAAAAGTTCTTATAAGTAAAAAGGAGAGAGTTTACTTACAACAAAAAAAGGAGAAATTGTTTTGGAAGATCAAATCTTAGCTTTAACGGCAGAGTTAGCTGCTGTCAAAAGTGCGGCTCAGGTCACAAACACCATGTTTGCTGAAGCGTACTATTACTTAACAATTCCTTTGATGGTTCTTATTCATGCTGGCTTCCTTCTCTATGAGATGGGCCAAACTCGTGTGGCAAATGTACTATCATCAGGAATCAAAAACTTACTTGCGTTCGCGTTTACAATCGTAACATTTTATCTGTTCGGTTGGTGGTTCTATTGGGCCTTACCAACGTTTCCAGTTACGTCCCTAGTATCAGGTGCCGGTTTCATGGGAACTTCAGGTTTAGAGTATGCAAGTGCTATAGCATTACCATGGGGCGAATCAGCTCAGTATATGGGTCCAAATATGGGTGATCATGCTTCAGGTGTATTCTGGGGTGCTTTTGCTTTATTTGCTGCAACGACTGCGTCTATTGCTTCTGGCGCGCTAATCGAGAGAATACAAACTGTAGGTTGGGTAATCTGTGCGATTGTCCTTGGTTCTTTTGCCTGGGTTGTAGCTGCTGCTTGGGGCTGGCATGCCGATGGTTGGTTAGTAACAGAGTTCGGTTTTCATGACTTTGGTGCTGCTGGACTGGTTCACGCCGTGGCCGGATTCTTCGCGCTTGGTATCCTATTAAATTTAGGTCCTCGTGTTGGAAAATTTAATGCAGACGGTTCTGCAAATAAAATTGCGGGTCATAACATCCCACTAACAATCACCGGCTTAATGCTAATTATTGTTGGTTTCTTCGGCTTCCTAATGGCATGTATCATTCTGCCTGGTGAGGGTTGGAGTTGGTATGGTGATGGTTCTGCAACTATTTATGGAACGCCAATTACGCTTTCGGCTCTAGCATTTAACGTAACTTTAGCTGCATCAGGCGGAATTATCGGTGCATGGGTATTTACTAGAGACCCTTTCTGGATGATGTCTGGCTGTCTAGCAGGTATTATTTCAGTCGCCTCTGGCCTTGATGTTTACTTCGGTTCACACGTAATTATTATTTCAATTGTTGCGGGCATGATTTTAAAACCATGTGCAGACTGGCTAGAAGGCTTAGGTATTGATGATGCTGTTGGCGCTGTTACGGTTCATGGAACAATTGGCCTGTTTGGCGTTGTTGTTCTTGGCGTGTTCGGTTCTGGTATACCAGGACTTGGTGCATTTGCCCCAGAAGATACAGTTGCAATTAGTCTATATGGTCAGATTGTTGGCGCTGTAGTTATGTTCTTGCTTGGATTCGTTCCTGGATATGTTGTGTCCTGGTTGGTTAACAAAGCTGGAATGTTACGTATTCCAGATGCTGTCCAAATCAAAGGTCTTGACTCAGTCAAGGTTCCTGCTCAGGCTTATCCTGAGTCAATGGTTAGTGGCGATTCTGATTCTAAATAAGGAGGAATAATATGGGATATTTTATTGAATCTTTTACTGAACTACATGCTGATGGTGCTTGGATGGATATGGGTATGTATATTGGTGCGGGCAGTTCAATGCCTGGATGGTATACGGTCATTGCATCGGTTATGTTAGTAGCGATTTTAGTCAAAGGAAACAATGACGAACAAGATCACTACAAATAGTAATCTGTAAAAGTAATATACTAAAAAAGGCGGTATGAAAATACCGCCCTTTTTTTTATCTGAAATAGCTAGCTCTTTATACTTTTAGTAATAGCCTGGCTGGATCCTCTAAGGCGTCTTTGATTGAGATCAAAAACTGAACCGCCTCTTTGCCATCAATAATTCTATGGTCATAGGAGAGCGCAAGATACATCATCGGCCTGATGACTATTTCGCCGTTAACAACGACTGCGCGCTCTTGCGTTTTATGCATTCCAAGGATTGCGCTCTGAGGTGAATTCAAGATTGGTGTTGACATTAACGAGCCAAAGACGCCGCCATTGGATATAGTGAAAGTTCCGCCGCTCATCTCTTCAATTCCCAGGGTTCCGTCCTGAGCTCTAACTGCGTAATCAACGATGCCTTTCTCGATGTCGTGCATTCCCATCTTATGAGCATCACGAAGCACAGGAACAACCAGCCCTCGATCTGAAGAGACAGCTACTGAAACGTCGCAGTATGCGTGATAGACAATGTCATCGCCATCAAGGTATGCGTTTACTGTTGGGAATTTTTTAAGTGACTCAACTGCCGCTTTAACAAAGAACGACATAAAACCCAATTTAACGGAGTACTTCTTTTCAAAAGCCTCTTTGTAGCTTTTTCTCATAGCCAGTATCTCAGTCATATCAACTTCATTAAACGTTGTCAGCATGGCTGTATTTTGAGTCGCAGAGTGAAGTCTTTTGGCTATTGTTTTGCGAATGCGGTTCATTGGAACTCTTTCTTCCATTCGATTACTCGTTGGCTTAGATACGCTTGGCTCAGGAGAGCTAATAGGCTCCTCTTGAACATTCTCCTGAAGGTTTATTTCAGGAGGCTCTTCATTCGCTTCAACTGGAGGCTCTATTGCTTCCTCTATTGGAGCTTCTTTAATTATCTCTTTAGGCGCTTCAGTTTTTTCAGCCGTCATTTCAGCGTCATCATCTAAAAGAGCAAGAACCTGCTGAGCGTTAACCGTTTCACCTTCCTCCGCTAAGATTTCAGTGAGAATGCCTGCCTCTTCAGCAGGAACCTCTAAAACAACTTTGTCTGTTTCAATTTCAACGATTACGTCATCAACCTCAACATAGTCTCCAGGCTTTTTATGCCATAAAGCGACTGTCGCTTCGTTTATAGATTCAGGGAGGACCGGTACTTTTACTTCTTTCATTTTTTAATGCTCCTAGCAGTACCCATAGTTTGAATACCTAACGCTTTCTCAATGATATAGCTTTGGTTAATGTTGTGCTGCCTTATGCTACCCTCTGCAGGAGCCGAGTAAAGGTCTCTCGCAACGACATGAAGTGTTTGTCCTTTAACAATGCTTTGCATAAAGTTGTGCCTGGAAGAGTACCACGCGCCCTGATTAATTGGCTCTTCTTGGCACCAAACTATATCCTTTGCATTTGTAAACTTTTCAAGCTCTTTGATAAGCTGCTCTTCTGGGAATGGGTAGAGCTGCTCAAGTCTCAATATTGCAACGTTATTAAGCTGCTCATCTTGGCGGCGCGTTAATAATTCATAAAATAGTTTGCCGCTACACATAATAACGCGGTCAACTTTCTTAGGCTTGATATTGTCGTATTGCTCTTCGTAAACATCTCTAAATTTGCCTTCAGTAAACTTATGCAGTGGTGAAGCCGCCAGAGGATTCCTTAAAAGACTTTTTGGCGACATAATAATTAGAGGTGCTCTAAATTTTCTTAGTATTTGACGTCTCATCAAATGAAATATTTGCGACGCGGTTGACGGCACGCAGACCTGCATATTGTGACTCGCACAAAGCTGAAGGAAGCGCTCAAGCCTTGCAGATGAGTGCTCAGGCCCTTGACCTTCAAGTCCATGAGGGAGAAGCATAACTAGGTTAGATAGGCGCCCCCATTTGGCCTCGGCTGAGGCAATAAATTGATCAATAATCGCTTGAGCGCCATTAACGAAGTCGCCAAACTGAGCTTCCCAAATAACCAGTGACTCAGGGTTCGCAGTGGCGTAACCATACTCAAACCCAAGGGCCGCCTCTTCAGATAGAATTGAGTCAAATATTTGAACTCTTCCTTGCTTGTCACTAATGTTTTGTAGCGGCGTGTAGTCTTCATTTGCTAGTTGATTGTGAAGCACTGCGTTACGATGAAAAAATGTTCCTCTTCCAGTGTCCTGACCTGTAAGGCGAATTGGCGTTCCAAAATCAGTAAGACTTGCGTAGGCTAGAGTTTCAGCAAAACCCCAATCCGCATTAATTTTCCCATCAGCCATCTTTTGTCTTTCGGACATCATCTTCTTAACGCGAGGGTGAATCTCAAAGTGACTCGGGACTTTTTGAAGTTTTTTGTTTAAGTCTTTAATTTGCTTTTTACTGATAGCGGACTCGTAAGGGTCGAGCCAAGTAGCATCAAAGTAATCTTCCCATAGCATTTCCCAGGCTCTCTTGTTTTTATCTTTGGGCTGAATAATATTGTAAGCAACCCTCTCGCCCTCTTTTAGTTCTTGACGGTAATCGCTGATCATTGCATCAACTTCTTTTTGCTCAACGACGCCTTGCTTCATTAGAGTGGTCGCATAGTTTGCGCGCGTAGTCGGTTTCTTTCGAATTGCCTCATACATCAAGGGCTGAGTCACTGCTGGCTCATCGGCCTCGTTGTGGCCATGTCTTCGATAGCACATCAAGTCGATAACCACATCTTTTTTATACCTCATTCGGTAATCGAGCGCCAACTTGGTTATAAAGCTAACCATTTCTGGATCTTCAGCGTTCACATGAAATACTGGCGCATTAATCATCTTGACAACGTCAGTACAATAATCTGTTGACCTTGCGTCATCCTGCTTGGAGGTGGTAAAGCCAATCTGATTGTTGATAATAATATGAACCGTGCCCATCGTTCTGTAGCCTCTTGACTGAGACATATTTAAAGTCTCCATCACGATTCCTTGGCCAGAAAAAGCGGCATCTCCGTGGATAAGCACGGGGAGAATTTGTTGACGCTCAGCATCCTCAATCTTATCCTGGTGATAGCGCGCATAGCCCTCAATCACTGGGTTCACTAATTCAAGGTGAGAAGGGTTAAACATGAGCGCAAGATGCACATCTTCTTTGCTCGTTTTAATGTCTGATGAAAAACCTTGGTGATATTTAACGTCACCTGTTTGATTCTTTCCAAGTCCAAGCTCTCCCGCGAACTCTTTAAATAAGCTTTCAGCCCTCTTACCCATAATATTAATTAGTACATTAAGGCGTCCTCTATGGGCCATGCCTAGGCATATCCTTTTCATTGAGTGCTCTCCTGAGTGCTCAATTAAAACGTTTAATAGTGGCACTAAGGTGTCACTCCCCTCTAAAGAGAAGCGTTTTTGACCGACATACTTATTATGTAGAAATTTTTCGAACACTTCGGCCGCAGTTAGCCTTTGAAGTAACCATTTTTTATAGTCCGCTGAATTTTCTTTTTCAAGAGACATGGTTTCAATTTTAGTTTGAACCCACTTTCTCTCTTCAAGGTTGGGAATGTTCATATACTCAACACCGAGACTGCTGCAATAAGTTTTATTAAGAGAAGTAAAAAGATCTCTCAAGGTGCTGCAGTTTGGGCCTTGGTATGAGCCCATATCAAAAGTCTTATCAAGGTCAGAATCACTTAAGCCGAACTCTTCAAGAGTGAATGGAGGCGTTGAGTGATGCCTAGGTCGTTGCAAAGGGTCTAGCCCTGCTCTAAGGTGACCTGAAAATCGAAAGGCATAAATTAAACGAAGAACTCCAAGCTGAGCAGCACTTTGACTGACAACTTTAGTATTGGAGGTTGATTCAAAATTGTTTTCACCATAATCAATAAAGCGGTTAATCACATCATCATGTGAGGTAGAATTATTATTCATTATTTGGAAGAATTAAGTGATGGAAGAGGGGGAGATTTAAATTTATTTTTGACTGAACAAGGTCAGTTATATTACTAATTAATAGTATGCAATTTGGCACTTGCTTTGACATCAAAATATTCACAATTTGTGACTTAAATATTTAACTTGAAATTATATAGAGAATAGGGTTTGTGAGTAGTTAATTATTAAAATAAATAATTACTATTCTTGCAATAAATTTTAGAATTCAAAATGAATTCTAGTTTATATTAAAAATATTTTTCTACTGGATGAGCTATTAATAGAATATTGTTATAAGAATGATGATAAATCTAGATTGAATTTGTTAAAATTGAAATTATTTAAGGCATTGGTTAATCCGAATTAAAATTCTTGAAGAACTATCATTAATAATTCTTCTAACTAGCCTAATGAATAATTTTTTAAAAATTCTACAAGACAAAGATCATATCCTGGCAGATGGCGCAACGGGTACAAACTTATTTGAAATGGGGCTAGAGACTGGAGACCCACCTGAGCCTTGGAATTTAGATTATAGAGACAGAATCCGCTCCCTTCATCAAGGCTTTGTTGATGCCGGCTCTGACTTATTTTTAACCAATAGTTTTGGTGGCACTTCTTTTCGGCTCAAACTTCACAATCTTGAAAGCAGAGTATTTGAATTAAATAAAGCTGCTGGAACTGTTGCAAGAGAGGTTGCCGATCGTGCAGACCGGTTAGTCATTGTTGCAGGGTCAATGGGGCCAACAGGTGAAATGATTGAGCCTCACGGCTTAATGACCTCTGCTGAGGCGACTGAGGCTTTTAAAGCCCAAGCTGAAGGTCTCGCTGAAGGAGGCGTTGACGTTTTATGGCTAGAAACTATGTACTCAATGGAAGAGTTGGAGGCTGCTCTTGATGCCGTTAAAGATATTGGCTTACCAGTCTGCGCGACTATGAGTTTTGATACTGCAGGTAAGACAATGATGGGCATTACTCCTGCAAATCTTGCGCTTAGATCAAAAGAGTTTAACCTTGCAGGGTTTGGGGCAAATTGCGGCGTTGGGGCGCCAGACTTGTTAGCAACAATTAATGACATATCTCGAAATGTTGAGTCAGGTACGGTTGTAATTTCAAAAGCAAACTGCGGCATTCCTCAGTTTCATGATGGGAAAATTCTTTATTCTGGAACAGAGAAACTAATGGCTGATTACGTTCAAATTGCTATGAACTCTGGCGCAAAAATTATCGGTGGCTGCTGCGGAACAACGTATGCCCATGTAAGGGCAATGCGTAAAGCAATGGACCAGCATCAAGTAACCTTACCTCCAACTTTAGCTGAAATTGAAAAGCGAGTTGGAGTTATGTCGGATGGCTCCAGAGCTATCTTTAAAGGTGACGACTCAAAGCCTACTAAAGAGCGCAGGAGCAGACGCTCAAGGTCTTAAAAGCAACAATTCATTTAATTAATTAGTTGTTTTTGTGATAAGATAATTTTCTTTATAGTGTAATTTTATTTATTCTAAGTAAATTATTAATTCATGGCTTCAATTAAAAATACTGCGCAAAAAGCACAAAGCGTCTCCATAGTAAACAAAAATCTTCCTAGTTTTGGAACCGATAAGCAACTAGAGGCTTCGATTGGAAAGCAAGTCAGAATCTCTCGAAAAAATGCTGGCGTTACTTTGCAGCAACTCTCAAAGCAGTCACTCTTATCTGCAAGCATGCTCTCAAAAATTGAGAATGGTCAAATTAGCGCTTCCTTAAAAACAATTCAGCTGATCTGTCATGCACTTAATATTTCAATTACGTCACTATTTAAACAGCATGACAAGGACGTAGAGCCAACCTTTATTAAGTCAGGCAATGGTTTAACAATTGAGAGGGCAGGATCAGATGAGAGTAGGCACTACCAATTGCTCGGTCACAACGTCAGCGGCTCTCTTAAGGTAGAGCCTTGCCTTATTACGGTAACTTCAAGAGATTATGATTTTCCTGACTTTCAGCATAAAGGGGTTGAATTTATTTATATGCTCAAAGGTAAAATGGATTATTACTATGGAACTGAGATATACCACTTCCAGAAGGGTGACTCGATATACTTTGACTCTGACAAACCTCACGGCCCTAAAAAAATCATTAGTGATGAGTGCCAGTTTCTAACGGTTATTTGCTCAAATAATTCTGATTAGGTTGGCTTTAAGTTTTAATAATTTAAACTTTCTTTTTCTAAAATTATCCTTCCCTAAACCCTCTCTAAATTAAAACTTTTTTCTTGTTTTTCTGTAATTATTTAGAAGAAAATCAACGCTTTATTATATTTCTTTAAAATCAATAAAATTTCTTGACAATGGAATATCTTTAGGCGTATACTCAAACTTTAATTTGCTGTTTCTCCATCTATTTGGAGTCAAAAAGAGTCATTTATATAGTAATTTATTTGACCTCTATTACTAAAACGGCAGCAAATTCATTAGTGTTTCTGTTTTGGTTTATATCTTACGAATCAAAATAAAAGCATGCATAGGGGGTAAATCTTTAATAGAGATTTTTTTTATTTTTTCGGAGAGATTAAATGACAGATTTAGAACAGCACGTTAACGAGCCCGGTCGCGACAAACTTGTAAAAGAAGTCAAGGCTAAGATCGAAGCATTGGGCGTTACATATGTATATTATCAATTTGTTTCAGTTACAGGCCGCATTGTAGGTAAAGGTATTCCTGCCCGCCATTGGGAGAGATTAGCTGAAAAAGGATTTCAACTAGTTTATGGCTCGACAGCCAACTTATTCGTAGATCGTCATGGAGACTATATTGGTTACGGCCCTGAGTCTTCTGAGCTTGTAGGTCTTCCAGATCCTGACACATTTTGTCAGCTTCCATGGGACAAAAGAGTAGCGCGCGTTTTTTGTAGACTTTATAGAAACCGTGAAGAGCGTGAAAATCCAGGTGAAGCATTAACATCAGATTGTCGTGGTAACTTATATAGACAACACAAAGAATTCCAAGACCAGTATGGTTTAGACATGCGCTGCGGCACTGAGCCAGAAATGATGTGGCTTAAGCGCGGTGAAGATGGCCAGCCAAACGGCGGAGTAACAAAGCCGAACTGTTACCACATTGATCAGTTTGAAGAGTTACGCCCTGTGTTTATGAAAGTTATTGAATATTCAGAGCAAATGGGTCTTGATATTATTCAAGGGGACCACGAAGATGCGCCGGGTCAATTAGAGCTTAATACCCAGTTTGATGACGTATTAAGAAATGCCGACCGCTTGACGACTTATCGCCAAATTTGTGCGCAAGTTGCTCGTGAGTTTGGTTTGATTGCATGCTTTATGAGTAAGCCTTTTATGGGAGTATCTGCATCAGGCTGTCACCATAATATGTCTTTATGGGAAGGCGGCAAAGATGTATTCCATCCAGAAATTGCTGGCGAAGGAGAGCTTCCAGGAATGCCAGGGAACTTTATGTATAAAGAGGGCGGCAAGAATACATTTATGCCGGACCCTTCAATCGATGAAAAGATGCCTGGTCCAATCGGCCTTCAGTCAATCGGTGGTGTTATTAAACATTTACCAGCGCTAACTTCAATTGGATCTTCTACAGTGAATTCTTATCGCCGTCTTTGGGATACTGGCTTTTGGGCGCCAATTTTTGCAGATTGGGGTTATCAAAACCGTACATGCGCACTACGCGTTTCTGCGCCAGGGCGCTTTGAATACCGCTCAGTTGACTCAATGGTTAATCCTTACTTAATGGGATCAGCGCTATTAAAAGCGATGGGTGACGGTATTGATAATAACCTTGATGCAGGTGAGCCTGAAGAGCGCAATATTTATGCAGCTATGGAGGCAGGAAAGCAAGTTAAGAAGCTTCCTATGTCTTTAGGTGAAGCATTAAATGAGTTAGAAAATGATGAGGTAATTAAATCATCGATGCCAAAAGAAATGTATAAAGTTTTTCATCATTATAAGAAAGATGAATGGGAAAGATTTAATGCCACAGTTACAGATTGGGATTTAGAGACTTATATAGACTGCTTGCCATAGGGTTAAGTTTTCTTAAGGTTGTTTTAGAATGCCCACTTAACGGTGGGCAATTTTTCGGGAAAAGGGAGATTATTTTATGTGCGGAATAGCAGGAATTATTCATAAAAAAGCTGGAAAAGGCGTAAACATTGGTCAGCAGATGACATCAATGCTTCAGGCTTTAAAGCATAGAGGTCCAGACTCAACTGGATATGCAATGTACGGTAAAGACAATGGAAATCAAATATTAAGATTCAAAGTTGCTGAAGCTGCTGATCTGGAAGGTAGCTATGATATTCATGCTACTATCAAAGATCGCTTGGAGACAGTCAACTCAAGACTTACTGAATTAGGCGTTAAGGTTGTTAAGAAAGAGAGTCCAACTGAGTATGCCCATCGTTATGAGGTAGAGTTTTCAGGTGACATGAAAAAAGTTGCCGACTTTGTCGAAGATGTTGAAGGTGTTGAGATTTTATCTATTGGTAACTCACTTGAGTTAGTTAAAGACTTAGGAGATGCATCGGTTGTTTCTAACCAGTATGGCTTAAATGACTTTAATGGCACTCACGGAATTGGACACACCAGAATGGCGACAGAGTCTGACGTAGATATTCGCTCAGCCCACCCTTATTGGGCTTATCCTTTTAGTGACGTTGCAGT
This sequence comes from Candidatus Pseudothioglobus sp. Uisw_041, assembly GCF_048087625.1. Lineage (NCBI taxonomy): Bacteria > Pseudomonadati > Pseudomonadota > Gammaproteobacteria > Pseudothioglobaceae (SeqCode) > Pseudothioglobus (SeqCode) > Candidatus Pseudothioglobus sp. Uisw_041. The sequence continues at coordinate 680,988 of NZ_CP159805.1, forward strand.
TGTTCATAATGGACAGCTCACAAACTACTGGACAAATAGACGCTCACTTGAGCGCTCTGGCCACCGTTTTTCATCGAACTGTGACTCAGAACTCATTGCTGTTTATCTTGCAGACAGAATGAGTCAAGGTGACGATTTAGAAACTGCTATGAAAGGCTCAATAGACTACCTTGATGGCGTTTTCACTTATTTGGTTGCAACAAAAGATCAACTTGGTATGGCCAAGGATGTTATGGCTGCTAAACCAATGGTTGTATACGAAGGCGAAGATATGATTGCGTTAGCTTCTGAAGAGGTTGCAATTAGAACTCTATTTGATCATCGTATTGATACATTTGACCCATATCACGGAGAGGTAAAAGTATGGCAGAACTAAGGAAGGAAACGTCCCAAGAAATGGGACTTCACGATGAGCAATTAAAAGGAAGAACTCAGAAAAAATTCTTCTCTGTTGATGAAAGTGAAAATTTAACATATTTTCACTCATTTGATGTTGATACTAGCAAGACTGCTACGATTGATGCACTTGAAATGACGCCAAGAGAGATTAATCGTGAAATCAGAGAATTAATGGAAAAAGGTATTGGTGACATTACTGTTGATAACCCTATGTCAAGGCATGGCGTTGGCGTTGGCATCTTAAACAGACTTAACTTAACTTTCTCAGATAGCTTAGGCTATTTTGGTTGCGGCTTGATTGATGGACCTAATGTTCATATTAAAGGTCGTGTTGGTTGGTCATGCGCAGAAAATATGATGGCTGGAACTGTTGTTATTGATAAAAATGCTGGCTCAACTTTTGGCGCTGCTATTCGTGGAGGCGACCTTGTCTGTAAAGGCAGTGTTGGCGCTCGTACTGGTATTGATCAGAAGGGCGGCACAATTATTGTTGGCGGTAAGACAGGCGCGTTTTCTGGATTCATGATGCAGCGTGGTCGTATGATTGTTTTGGGTGATGCTGGAATGAACTTAGGTGACTCAATGTATGACGGCACCATTTATGTTGGTGGTGAAGTTGAAGAACTTGGAGTTGACTGCGTGCAGGCTGATATGACAGAGCTTGACGTTCGCTACTTAACAGAGAAATTAGCCCTTTATGGAATGAAGAGTCCTAGAGGCGTTGAGAAAATGCAGAAGCACGTTTCTGGAAAAATGCTATGGAACTACGCTAACTTAGAGCCTAATGAGAAAAAACTAATTCTTTAATAGTGCTTTTAACAAATTAAACAAAAGGAAATATTATGAGTGATTCGGAAAAACATAGACTAGGTAAAAGTTTTATCTTCCCTAAAGCAGTGATGGATGATATTCACATTAAGTCTGATTTGGGAAGATATAGAATGAGAGGATTCTCTCTATTTAAAAAAATTCCAACATGGGACGACTTAACATTTATGCCAGGAACATTAACCCGTTTTGTTATTGAGGGTTATAGAGAAAAATGTTTAACTAAAACAATTATTGGGCCAGAGGCTCCAAGACCACTAGAGCTCGACATTCCAATTTATATTACAGGAATGAGTTTTGGTGCGTTGAGTTATGAGGCTAAAACTGCTCTAGCTCGCGGCGCTACGATGGCAGGAACAGCAACTTGTTCTGGTGAAGGTGGAATGATTCCAGATGAGAGGCGCTACTCAAGTAAATGGTTTTATCAGTGCATCCAGTCTCGTTATGGCTTTAATCCACAACATTTACGTCTAGCTGATAGTGTTGAGTTTTTTATTGGCCAAGGTTGTAAGGTTGGATTAGGTGGACACCTAATGGGTCAAAAAGTTACAGACCAAGTTGCTGAAATGCGTTCTTTACCTGCTGGTATTGATCAGCGCTCTCCTGCGAGACATCCAGACTGGCTTGGGCCAGATGATTTGGCGCTTAAAATTGAAGAAATTCGTGAAGCGACAGATGGTCAGATTCCAATTCAGCTAAAACTTGGTGCAGCGCGTGTATACGATGATGTAAGAATGGCTGCTAAAACTGGTTGTGATAGTATTTATATTGATGGTATGGAAGGCGGTACTGCTGCTGGACCACATATTGCAACAGAAGAAACTGGAATTCCAGGAATTGCTGCAATTCGCCAAGCTCGAAGAGCAATTGATGATGTTGGAATGAGCGGCAGAATTTCTTTAGTTTATGCTGGCGGTATTCGAAATGGTGGTGACGTTGCTAAAGCGGTTGCACTTGGTGCTGACGCGGTTGCGATTGGCCACTCATCGCTTATGGCACTTAACTGTAATAGAGATATTCCTGAGGCTGATTTTGAAGCTGAAATGGGCGTTAAAGCCGGTGAATGTTATCACTGTCATACTGGGCGCTGTCCGGTTGGTGTGGCAACTCAAGATCCTGAGCTTAGAAAGCGTCTAGATCCGGATGAAGCATCAGAGCGTGTATACAACTTCTTACATACACTAGCAATCGAGACACAAATGATGGCTCGTGCATGTGGCAAGACAAATATACACTCATTAGAGCCAGAAGATTTAGCTGCGCTTACTATGGAGGCTTCAGCTTGTGCACAAGTTCCTATTGCAGGTTCACAGCACACGGTTGGCCGTCCTGATATGACACGTTTTTAAGATAAGGAGTTATTATGAGTAAAAATGAAGAAACATTTGAAGTTGGTGCTGATGGCTTAGATACCGATCGCGAGCAAATGATTGGACAGCATATCGGTTATAGATATGATGTAAACCTTGTTCCTGATCTTAAGTTTATAACCCCTTTTTTACAAAAATATATTGAAAAAATGGGCTGGAAAGATCTTAACTGGTTAGAAGATATTCATATGGGTTATGAGGGCGATCAAGCTGCTGTTTTTGATAGAAATATTAATGGTTGGGTCACTATTCCGGACAATATAAAACTTCCAAATAACCAGCAAGAGCGAGATATGATTGCTCGTGAATTATTGGTTAAGTTTCAAATGTCAGAAAATCATCCGATGGTTGACCTAAATAATGCTTACCGTAAATTCTAACTACTGTAAGTGATTTCAAAAGGGGTTAGTTTAGAGTAAAGCTCAAAATCTTAACTCCTTAGTTTGTCGGCATTCCACCCCCTGGAGTGCCGTATAAACTACCTTTCTATTTTTTAATTTATTTCATTGGTGCTTGAATATTTTCAAATTGACCTATAAATTATTCTATGTATACTCAAACTATCTGTTAAATTAGTCTACTAAATGAGAGTTTCTAATATTAAATATGATGGAGATTTTGAAACCTACCAAATACTTGGAGGTGAGGCAATATCAATTGACTTAAAGAGTGGTGATTCAGTAGAAATAGTTGATGTAGAGGGAGATCAGCAGTGTAGTGTTTTGGCTTTTGATTCTAAAAGTTCATCTGTATTGCCCTCGTTAAACTGGGTTACAAAACCCACAAATAAAACCCACGAAGTTAATTCTGATGATTGCTCAGATATGCTCAAAGCAATTCTAAAACAGAACAAGATAAAATCTAAATCTCTAACGGGCGCTGAACTTTTCTCATCCTCTAATCCTGCTGATTCTCGCCAATCTTTCAATATTAAAAATGATGCCTTATGCGTATTTGATGCTAAAGGTGGACCAATGACAGTAGATAAGCAGAATTCTCCCACTGAAATTTTGATTAATGTGTCTCGCTCAAATCCAACAATCCCATCTGAGCGTCTTCCAGAACCTTTAGCTAAGACCTCAAAGGAGATTAGGGTCAATCATAGTAGTGCAGTTGCCTACAAGGTAAAGGCTGGAGAGTATATTCAGGTTATTGATGTTGAAGGCCAGCAATGCTCTGATTTTCAAGCATTTTTACAGGAAGATTTAAATAACAGTTTAGAGTTGTGTCTTGACCCAACTGTGACACGGTCTCAGATGATGGCGAGTTATCCAGCTCCTGGAACCCACGATAAATTTTATAATCAAAACTCAGTGCCGCTAGTAGAAGTAATTCAAGACACTGTATGTAGGCATGACACTTTTGGCCTTGCATGCAACGCAAAATATTATGATGACAGGGGATTCCCTGGTCATATTAGTTGTACTGATAATTTTAATAAATCACTTTCACAGCATGGAGTTTCGCCTCGAAAAAATTGGGCGGCTGTTAATCTCTTTTTTAATACGGCAATTGAAGAGTGTCATTCACTAACCTCAGATGTTTCGTGGTCTAGGCCTGGCGATTATGTATTATTTAGAGCAGTTGATGACCTTGTGTGCGTGTCTTCAGCGTGCCCAGATGACACAACCTCCTCTAATGGATGGAATCCAACGGACATACATGTTAGGATTTATGACAAATCTAATACTTTCCCATCGGCGACGGCTTTTAGGCCTGACCCACAATCAATACCGACTATGACTAAAGAAACTGGTTTTCATAAAAATACCTCTAAATTAACTAAGAACTTTGATAACTATAATGGCTATTGGCTGCCACTTGAGTACGATAATTTAGGCGCCATTAAAGAATATTGGCAGTGCCGTGAAGGCGTCGCAATGATAGACCTTGCCCCTCTTAGGAAGTTTGAAGTTTATGGCCAAGATGCTGAAGCTTTAATGCAATATGCAATTACCAAAGATGTTCGAAAACTTGCAATTGGACAGGTCGTGTATTCTGCCATGTGCTATGACAATGGCTGTATGGTTGATGATGGAACGCTATTCCGTATGGATGAAAATAACTTTCGTTGGATTGGTGGCTCTGACGATGGTGGTAAGCTGCTTCGAAAAATTGCAGATGAAAAAGGATTTGATGTCCGCGTTAAATCATCTACAGATCAGCTTCATAATGTCGCCGTTCAAGGTCCAAAGAGCCGTGAAACTCTAGAAAAAATTATTTGGACGCCAAAACTACATACAAATCTTGTTGACCTTAAGTGGTTTCGATTTACGATTGGTAGAATTGGTGGTGAGTTTGGAATACCCGTCATGGTATCAAGAACTGGATACTCCGGTGAGCTAGGTTATGAAGTGTTTGCACACCCTAATGATTGTGAAGCCGTTTGGGATGCTATTGCAGACGCAGGTAAAGAATTTAGTATATGTCCTTTAGGATTGAATGCTCTTGATATGCTAAGAATAGAGGCAGGTTTAATTTTTGCAGGCTATGAATTCTGTGATCAAACAGACCCATTTGAAGCGGGTATTGCGTTTACGGTTCCATTGAAGACAAAAGAGGAAAATTTTTCTGGTAAGGAATCATTAATTCTTCGTAAGAATTCTCCCCAGAGAGTTCTGGTTGGGTTAGAATTAGGTTCAAATGAGCTTGCACTTCATGGTGATGGGGTGTATATTGGGAAACAACAAATTGGAATAATTACAAGTGCGACACGCTCTCCGATTTTAAAGAAGAACATTGCACTTTGTAGAATTTCAGTATCAGAGTCAGAAATTGGTAATGAAGTTGAGGTAGGAAAATTAGATGGACACCAAAAGCGTATATCAGCAAAAATTATACGTTTTCCGTTTTATGACCCTGAAAAGACTCGAGTAAGAATGTAGTTATTTTCAGGCAAAAGAATGCTTTAGATTAGTAATTAAGTCTAAAGCTGTAAGTATGGTTTTTATGGCAGTATTTGTTAAAAAAATCATTTTAAAGTTGAATTTTTTGAGATTTTTTTATAATTTTCTTAAATAGATTTGATTAAACAATAAAAGGAGAAATAAATGAATAAGTTTACAAGTAAGGTGGCTGCTGCTGCTTTAACGATGACTTTAGCTTCTGTCTCAGGTCAGGCTCTTGCAGCTGACTCTTCGAAGCCAATTGTCATTCCAACACATAACTGGTCAAGTCAAGTTGTAATGGCTTATGTTATTGGTGGTATTTTTGAAAGCATGGGCAACAATGTTGAATATGTTCCAGCTGATTCTCAAGCTGTTTATGAAGCTATTCGTAATGGAGACGTAACTATTTCACACGAGGTATGGCAGTCTGCATTTGGCGCATCTTTTTATAACGCAATGGAGAAAGGTGGAATTGTCGATGCAGGTAATCATGAAGCAATGACTCTTGAAGAAATGGGTGTTCCACAATGGGTTGTGGACGAAAACCTATGTCCAGGACTTCCAAACTGGGAAGCACTTAAAGACTGTAAAGATGTCTTTGTTACTGCAGACTCAGGTGGTAAAGGTCGTTGGTTAGAAGGACCACAAAGTTGGCATGGTAACCTTATGCCAGAGCGTATAGCTGCGTTAGGTCTTGGTGATGACTATATGGTTAAGTTTGCTGGTGGTGCAGATGCACTATGGGCTGATTTAGCTGCTGCTAAAAAAGAAGGCCGTGGAACAATCGTCTTTAACTGGACTCCAAACTTTACAGATGCTGATGGATTTGCATTCATTGAATTCCCTGAGTACTATGATGGTTGTAGAACAGTTGATGGTGGTGATGGTGCTTGTGGATCTCCTAAAGGTTGGTTGAAAAAAGCTGCTAACTATAAGTTCCCTAAGACACATCCAGCTGCTTATACAGCTTTCACAAAGATGTCTTTCTCAACAACTCATATTGGTCAAATGGCCGCACTTGTTGACGTTGATGGCATGAGCCATCAAGATGCTGCATCTGCATGGCTTGCTGCTAATCAGGATGTTGTTTCAGCATTTAAATAAGGCTTCTATAGCTTAGACTTCTTAATTTTTTAAGGAGTTTGTTAATGTTTTAAATATCTCCCCTGGGCTTTCTCAGCTAGGGGAGTTTTATTATGCCCTTGAAAAACTTTAGATAGAATTACTCACTAATAACTTTCAGACAGAAGATATTTTTTGTATACTACAGTTATAAGATTTAAATCAATTTTGGAATTTTTATATGACACCTAAAGGAACTACCATTCAAAGCAAACAACCTGTCATCAAGTGTGACTCGGTCTATAAAATTTTCGGTGATAATGCAAAAAAATTATTGCAAGAAGCCAACGGTAAGGTTGATGCTCAAGAATTCCAGGATGCTGGCTGCGTAGTTGGTGTGAATAGTGCTTCATTTGAAGTGTATGAAGGTGAGATGCTGGTTGTAATGGGTCTTTCAGGTTCTGGAAAATCAACACTACTTAGATGTATTTCTAGGCTAACAGATACAACAGCTGGAAATATATATATTGATGGAGAGGATCTTCTTGCACTTAATTCTAAAGAGCTTATCGAACTTAGAAGAAATAAAATGGGAATGGTTTTTCAAAGCTTTGCACTACTACCCCATAAAACCGTACTAGAAAACATTGCATTTCCCTTACAAGTTAAAGGAAGTAGTACTAACGATAGTATGAAAAGAGCAATGGAAATGGTTGAACTTGTTGGTCTGACAGGCCGTGAAAATTACTTTCCTAGAGAGCTCTCAGGTGGTCAGCAACAAAGAGTTGGAATTGCTCGCTCATTAGCGGTTGAACCAGATATTTGGTTTTTAGATGAGCCATTCTCTGCCCTGGACCCATTAATTCGAAAAGAAATGCAAGATGAATTTTTGAGATTACAAGGTGTATTAAACAAAACAATTCTATTTGTTACTCATGACTTCGATGAAGCATTAAGACTCGCTGATCGAATCGCAATTATGAAAGATGGCATTATTGAGCAGTTAGATACCCCAGCTAATATTGTTCTTAATCCAGCAACTGAGTATGTTCGTAAGTTTACTGAAGAAGTTCCTAGAGAAAAAGTTCTAAAGATTGAGTCAGTCATGGATCCTGTTGGCAGCTCTGATGAAGAGTTGAGTGAACTTCAGGTTTCTAAAGACGCAATTATTGAAACTGTTGCGGAAGCAGTGCTTAGTGAACAAAAGCCGGTAGCTGTATTGGATGAAAATAATAATATAGTTGGCGTTTTAAATTGCTCTACTATTATTCATGTCCTTTTTGGTGATCGCTCTAAATCATAATACTTAGATAAACTGACTATGGAATTTCTTAAAAATAATCCTAAACTACTTCAATTTGGCATTGTTTTAATTGTTTTTTTTATTCTCATGTCTATGACGGGAGAATATCACGATATTATTTTGCTGCGTGATGGTTTTGCTAATAAAGTTAATTCTGGAGAAATTGATGCCGTAGTTGGTTTATCGGAGTCATTTAGAATGATTCTAAGTGGTCAGCTCCCACCCCAATTAGTAAGACTTCCAGAATTAAACTTCTTTAACCCAGTTACTGATACTTCAATAGTATTTAAACTCATAGCTCTCTTAACTATTCTTGGCTTGCTATTTAGAAACTTTCTTTTTACTACTAAAGAAACTAGAGATCTTCCAATTGTCTGGTTTAAACAAAACTGGACAAAGTTATTTGTTTATATACCTGCCGGAATTATTGTTGGCTTTCTAATCCTACCAACACTATTGAATTGGTTTTTTGGTGACATCACCACAAGTAGTTTTTGGACAATGAACCAAATCATTAATGATTCTGCAGAATTTGTAATGTACGAATGGTGGCCGGTTGAAATTTACGATCCAGATATTGAAGATTATGACGAATCTGCAATGGTTAAGGAGATAACTAGAGGTTTTTCTCGCTCTATTCTTTTTGCTATTGAGTTTATTCGTGAGATCTTATTGGGTGGAATTAAAACAATTGTTGCCTTTACAAGCTGGGAGTGGTCTGATGCGAATGAGTGGGCAGTTTGGCCCGGACTTCCTTGGACTGTTGTGTCCGCCTCAGCGATTATGATTGGCTATTTTTTAAGTGGAAGAGGTTTGGCAATATTGGCTGCTTTTTCTACTATATATATCAGTGTTTTTGGTCAGTGGGAGCCTGCCATGGAAACGCTCTCATTTGTTCTAGTTGCTGCTCCAATATCTTTTATTTTAGGTCTTAGTCTGGGTGTTTGGGCCTATAAGAGTAAAACTACTGAAACAGTCTTAATGCCTCTGCTAAACGTAGCACAGACAATGCCCCATTTCTCTTACCTTGTTCCAGTCATGGTTTTCTTTGGTGTAGGCGATCATGCAGGCGCTATAGCAACTATTATATTTGCAACGCCGCCGATGATCAGACTGACACTTCTTGGCTTAAAAAAGGTTTCTCCTGAAGTTATTGATGCGGGGATGATGAGTGGCTGTAATAACTTTCAACTGATGTCTAAAGTTTTAATTCCTTCAGCTAGAAGAGATATTCTGATTGGCGTAAACCAGGTAATTATGCAGTGCCTAGCGATGGCAGTAATTGCTTCATTTATTGGCGCAAAAGGTTTAGGTTTTAATTTACTTCTTGCACTAAATCAGCTAAAAATAGGCCAAGCTTTAGAGCTTGGTATTTGTATTGTCCTTATTGCGGTATTTTTAGATAAACTTTCTCTGGCATGGGCTAATAAGCAAACTGATTATTTTGCTGACCTACCTTTCATTGAAAGACATAAGTATGCGGTATCTTTTGCTGCCATTCTTTTCGTTGGAACTTTGTTGGCATATCTTGGAACGTTTTTGTTTAGGGACGGAATCAATTATCTTTATATGATTCCACACAACAAGGGTTACACATCTCAACTTTTTTGGCAGTCAGGTGTTGACTGGATTTGGGATACTTTTTTCTTTTCATTGCAGGGGTTTAACACTTGGTTAATTCAGGATGTCCTTATTCCAATGAAGACGGCTTACCTCTCGATGCCAGTCATAGCGACCTTTACACTCGTCATGGGCGTTGGCTATATTATTGGTGGGATAAGGTCTGCGCTGGTCGTTGGTGGTTTTTTACTGGTTATTGCTCTTTTACAATGGTGGGAGAGAGCTCTTATTACAGCCTATATGGCAAGTTTTGGCGTTATTGTATCTGGTTTAATTGGAATAACCGTTGGCTCTCTTTGTGCCAGAAACAAGATTGCAAGTAAGATTATTTTGTTGGTTTGTGATACCTTTCAAACCTTTCCTTCGTTTATCTACTTGATACCAGTTATTATGCTTTTTGGTGTTACAGACACCTCTGTACTAATTGCTGTAATTGTGTATGCGACTATTCCAGCAACTCGATACACAGTAGAGGGCCTCACAAGCGTTCCTCAAGCACTTCAAGATGCTGGCTCAATGTCTGGCGTTAATCGGATGCAGAGATGGCTTAAAATAGAAATGCCTCTTGCATTACCTCACATCATGTTGGGCCTTAATCAAACTGTTGTTTTTGCCCTATTTATGGTCATCATTGGTGCAATGATTGGAACTGATGATTTAGGACAATTTATATTGAAAGCTTTATCTGATAAACAGGGTATTGGTAATGGCTTGTTGCTAGGTTTATGTGTTGCTTTTATTGGACTTGCTGTCGATCATCTTATTCAAACATGGGCAACACAAAGAAGAAAATTACTGGGCATAGATTAAAACTAATCTAAGGTGATTTAAAGACTCTTTTTTAAAATTCAAACCTAATTGAAATTAATTACTAATTTAAATGTTGTTTGCCACGATAATATTACTTTTGTATTTATAAAATCTGGAGAGTTGTTAAGATGAAGATTATAGATGGCAGAGTTCTTGCTGAAAATCTTAGAAAAAATATTGCTAATGAGGTTAAGCAGTATTCTAGACCTCCCGGACTAGCAGTCATTTTAGTTGGTGATGATGAAGCTTCTAAGGTCTATGTAAGAAATAAATCTAAAGCTTGCGTCCAGGTTGGGTTTTATTCAGACCAAATTCATAAATCATCAAATATTACTCAAGAGGAGTTATTATCTGAAGTTAAAAGGCTGAATGAAAATAATAATATTGATGGCATCTTGGTTCAGCTTCCTTTGCCGGCTCACATTGATGCAAATGTCATAATTGAGTCGATTATTCCCGAAAAAGATGTTGACGGCTTTAGTAGTGAAAATATTGGCAAGTTAAGTTTAAAAAAACCGTTCATTAGTCCTTGCACTCCAAGAGGCGTTATGAAAATGTTAGCCTCTATCAAGTGTGACTTAAGGGGTAAGGATTGCGTAATCATCGGCGCTTCAAATATTGTTGGAAGGCCAATGGCAATGGAGCTTCTTAATGCTGGTGCTACAGTTCAAGTTTGCCACAAGGAAACAAAAGATATTAAGCTTAAAACTAAGTCAGCAGATGTTATTGTTGCCGCTGCTGGAGTTGCAAACTTAGTTAATGCTGACTGGATAAAAGAAGGCGCCGTTATTATCGATGTTGGTATTAATAGACTTGAAGATGGATCTCTGACGGGTGATGTGGATTATGAAGCCGTCAAAGGAATAGCCTCTGCTATCTCTCCTGTTCCTGGAGGTGTTGGTCCAATGACTATTGCAGTTTTGCTTGAGAATACTTTAACAGCCTACAAAGCAAGGTTATAAATTAGCTTACTGTTTTTCCCTAAAGTCTTTTAAAAGTTTAGCTACCCACTGATGAAAGCAATGGGTAGCGCTGTCCATTACTGGTGAGAATTTTCCGCCATCAAACATTAATCCACTTCTTCCGCGCTGCATTCCTTCTACAACTCCAACATCCTCTTTAAATACAGTTTTCCAAAATGAGGCATTAGAGTCTATAAGTTTTTTTAGTTCTGGCATTTCAGAAGGATTTTTTGCATAATAAAGTGAGACATGCTCAATTGTTTTATTTGTAGAGATCGGCTCTATAATTATTGAGTAGAAGTGATCTCTATGGATTCCCAAAAGTACGTTTGGATACAAGGCTATGTATTCACTTTTCGTATCCCACTCATCTGACAAATTTTCAAAATCTGGAAATATGTTGCCATCATCACTTTTCATTTGGTTATAGACATGAGAGCCTTGCCCAGAGAAATGACCCATCTCCTCAATATGATAGTGATCTTCTATGCTTGAAGTAACATTAAGCTCAGGGTGGACCCAAGGAAGATGGTAGCTTTCACAATAGTTTTCAACTGCTAGCTTCCAGTTAGTATCTAGATTAAGTTTGAATGAAGAGCTCTCACCTCCATGATGAAGGGGTTTTTCAAACTCAGACCATCTCGCCATTGCTTTTGAGGCGTATTCATTAAACTCCTTAGAAGAATTAGAAATATTCACAAAGATAACATCTTGCCAGACCGCAGATCGAATTTTAAAGAGACTAAGCTCTTCATTTTTAATAGAATCATGAGTATTTATATCTGTACCTCCAACCATGGGTGTTGCACACAAATCACCATCAAGATTGTAACACCAGCTATGATATGGACAGCTTATCACTCCTTTTATGTTTGTTGGCTGATCAATTAATATCATTCCTCTATGGCGACAAGTATTTTGAAATACATTAATATCTCCACTTGAGTTGCGAACCAACATCAAAGGCATTCCAACAAAGTTCAGTGGCTTTATATCGCCTGGATTTGGTATATCACTACCAGTGCCAATTGCTGACCAATTGTCAAACAAAATTGCTTTTTTTTCTTCTTCAAATACAGCATTACTGACATAGTGCTCGTTAGGTAGTCCTTTAGCTTTATCAGTTGATGTTAGGACAGAGTCTAAGTTACTAAGTGGAATAGACATGAAGAGAAAGTTGAAGTAAAAAACGCTATGATACTATCAGCGTAAAGAAATTATTCTTAATAAAATTACTCTAAAAAATTGAATATATTTCAATTAATTTATGATTTTGAAATTAGAAAATCTCTTAAAATTTTAACATTTTCAGGGAGCAAATCTTCTTTTTCACTCATAATATATATCGCCGACGGCGCTGGTATTGATGTGTCGCCCAGAACAACAAGCTCTCCACTATCAATTTTAGGCTTACACAGACGCTTCCAACCTAAGACTATTCCCATTCCATCAGAAGCAGCTTGAAGGGCAATCATATAATTATTGACATGAGTTCCTGGTGAGATTTTTCCTTTGTATCCAAGAGCATTAAACCAAGAGAACCAATTTGACCAATTTTTATCTTTTGCTCTGAGATGAATGAGAGGCGCTTGCGCTAGATCTTCAACAGTAATATTTGGGTATTCTTTGGCAAAACTAGGGCTACATACTGGAACAAGTTCATCTTGAAAAAGAGTGTGCTTTTGATTTGACTCATTCTCAACAAAACCATAGCAAATTTTTAAATCAACAGCAATCCCTTGAGAATCAGGATTATCAGTTACATGTTGATTAACAGGTATTTCTGGATGTTGTTTCCAAAACTCTGCTAAATGAGGCGGGAGCCAAAGAAAAGAAATGGCAGTAGTAGCGCTAATAATTACCTCTTTATCTGTAGCAGAGCGCCTAAGATTTGCAAGTGTTGAAGAAATTGCTGTAAAGCTACTTTGAAGAACAGCAAATAAAGATTCTCCGTGATCGGTTAAATTATTACCATGGTGTTTCCTATCAAATAACGAAAGACCAAGTTCGGTTTCTAAAAACTTAATTTGGTGGCTAACTGCACCTGGAGTAACTCCAAGTTCTTCAGCAGCACCCTTAAAACTTCTATGACGAGCAGCAGTCTCAAAGGTTGCAAGAGAGGTTAGTGGCGGTAATTTATAGTATCTACGAGACATAGTTGTTTCCTAAATGTTGAATCCAAGTATACTTTCTTTTTGTATATGCAGCCTTCATAATAGACCTTTTTTAACTATATTAGAGCAAATATTCATAATTAAATATAACTGATACTTATTAATACATGTTTTTTCAAGCTCTATTTAGCGCCTTATATTGCATAATTAGCTAAATATATTTAAAATATTATTAATTTCTGGCACATTAACAAAACTTAAATAAAGTATATTATTATTTTTTGTATAACTATAGAATTATTTTCACTTTAGTTTGAATTTTTTAACTACTTAGTGCTTTCAATTTAAAGATAATAATGATAACTAAAAAACTAGATTTTATTTAAATTTAAGCTTTCATTTCTATAAACAAAAAAATACAAGGAGTTTTAGTATGTCTTTACCAAGTCAAGCCGAATATGTTATTGCTGGTGCAGGAATTCATGGATTATCAACTGCATGGAGATTAGCTGAGCGACTCACTGCAAATGGAGAGGGAGTTAATGGTCGTATTGTCATAATTGATAAGGCAAATAGAATTGCAGCCGGAGCAACTGGAATTGCTTGCGGTGTTGTTCGTAATAATTATTTTCAACCTGCTATGAGAAAATTGATGGCCCATTCAGTTAGTATCTGGGAAAGTGATCCAGATGCTTTTAGTTATCATCCAAACGGATATATGCAAATTTCATGCGAAAAAATGCGTGAGGATGTTAAGCAAATCCATGCTGAACAAGCTGCAATTGGCTATGAAAGTGTTTTTATTGAGGGTGAGGAAGAGTCGCGTGATTACATGCTAAATATGTTTGATGATTGGCAAGCGCAAGGAATTACTTCAGTTCTTCATGAAAAGCCAGGTGGCTATGCAAATAATGTTAAAGCGATGGAAGGTCTTTCTAAAAAAGTATTGGATTTAGGCGTTACTGTTGTTCTTGAAACTGAGATAACAGGTTTTGTTTCTGAGGGAAATGGTCAAAGAGTTACTGCGGTTGAGACAGATAAAGGAACAATTGCATGCGATAATTTAATTATTGGAGCTGGCCCTTGGGTTCGTGATTTTTGGCGTATGTTAGGCCTTCCGTCTCAAATTGAATTAAAGGATCTTGAAGGTGAGGTTCATCAAGATATTGATATGTGGCGTTTTTGGCAGTTAGAAGAGGGTGTCTTAGAAATTGATCCTGAAACTTTAGTAACCAATGATGGTAAGATTCCGCCAGTTCTTCATATTGATACTGATGCGCCTTTGTATTCTACTGTAGATGGCTCACTTATTACGGATGAGCTATGGGGAATCTATTACAAGCCTGATTGGAGCTTTGGTGGCATCCAGGGAGGGGCTTCACCTTATACAGTTGATACACCTGTTAATGAAGTTGCTATCGATCCATATGGCCCTGAAAGTAAAGAGTTTACAGCAAGTAAAGATTTCCCTGAAATGTGGGTTTCTGCTCTTGCGCATTGTCATAAAAGATTTGAAGGTATGATGCCTCATTATCATAAAGAGGCATCAGGCGGAATTGGTTGCTTTACTCCAGATAGTTTCCCTGTAATTGATACTTACAATGAAAATGTAACAATAATTGCAGATAGTAATCATGGATATAAAATGCTTGGTGTTGGCTGTTTAGTTGCTGAAGAGTTATTAGGTGAAAAGCAAGAGCTTCTAGAGCCGTTTAGGTTTAGCCGCTTTCAAGCAGGCAAGTTACACCCAGTTTCTAATAGCCCTTATCCTTGGAGCTAAAAAGTGAGTAAAACACCTTTTTCTGGCTTTAAGGTTCTCAAAGAAGCGCTAACTGGTCATAAAGGCTGGGAGCCAACTTGGCGTGATGCTGAGCCAAAAGCTGATGGGTATGATGTTGTCATCGTTGGTGGAGGCGGTCATGGTTTAGCGACTGCTTACTATTTAGCAAAAAATCATGGTATTACCAATGTTGCTGTTGTTGAAAAAGGCTGGATAGGCGGTGGTAATGTGGGAAGAAATACAACCATTATTAGATCAAATTATTTACTGCCTGGAAATGAGCCTTTTTATGAATTTTCACTGAAGCTTTGGGAGAATCTTGAGCAAGATTTAAACTATAACGCAATGGTTTCTCAGCGCGGTATTATGAATTTAATCCATTCTGATGCTCAGCGTGATGCATTTATTCGAAGAGGCAATGGTATGTTATTTGCTGATGCGGGCTGTGAATTTATAGAAGCAAAAGAAGTAAAAGAAAGGTATCCATTTTTAGATATGGATAACCCAAGATTCCCAATTAAAGCTGCTTTAGCTCAGCCTCGCGGAGGCACTGTTCGTCATGATGCCGTAGCTTGGGGATACGCAAGAGGCGCTAGTGATCTTGGAGTGGATATTATTCAAAACTGTGAGGTTACAGGCTTTAACATTGAAAATGGTAAATGTTTAGGCGTTCAAACAACTAAAGGTGAAATTAAAGCTGGAAGAGTTGGAGTTTGCGTTGCAGGCTCATCTGGAAGAGTAATGGCTAAAGCAGGAATTAAACTACCCATTGAAAGTCATGTTCTTCAAGCTTTTGTAACTGAAGGCCTTAAGCCAGTAATAGATAATGTAATTACTTTTGGTGCTGGGCACTTTTACTGTTCTCAGTCTGACAAAGGCGGTCTTGTTTTTGGTGGTGATATTGATGGCTATAACACTTATGCTCAACGTGGAAACCTGCCTGTTGTTGAAGATGTTTGCTCTGGCGGCATGGCTATTATGCCGATGATTGGCCGAGCTAGATTGCTTAGAATGTGGGGAGGGGTTATGGACATGTCAATGGACGGCTCACCATTTATAGATAGCACTGAAATTGATGAATTATTTTTTAATGGCGGTTGGTGTTATGGTGGTTTTAAAGCAACACCTGCTAGTGGTTACTGTTATGCCCACTTACTTGCTACAAACTCATCGCACGAGGTAGCAACGGCATATAAGCTTGATCGATTTAGACGCGGCGCAATGATAGATGAGAAAGGTGTTGGCGCTCAACCAAATCTGCATTAGGAGGACATAATATGATAATAAATCATCCATTACTTGGCCCTCGTGATTCTGAAGAATTTGTTTACCTAGGTTCAGCTGATCTTATAAAACGTCCCACTAATTGGGAGCAAGATGCATCTGCTGAAGACTTTTACCAATACCAATACATTAGAGAAAATATTGCTGGTGATCATCGTGAGCTTTGGTACCACGAGCAGGGCGATCAGTCTTGGTTGGTTGTTACTAGAAATACTTTATCACATGAAATTCTTAATGTTGAGTTAGCTCAAGATGTTTCAAGAGTCATAGGTAGAGGAAAATGAGACAAATTAATCGAATAAAAGACGGCTTAGTAAATCAAAAAAAATCTATAAGCTTTACTTTTAATGGCCATATATTAACTGGTTACGAAGGTGATACGCTTGCATCAGCCTTACTTGCGAATAATAAAAAATTAGTTGGGCGCTCTTTTAAGTACCATCGTCCGCGTGGTATAGTTACTGCCGGCTCTGAGGAGCCAAACGCAATTATGGAGATTGGAAATGGTCCCTATAAAGATCCAAATACTAGAGCAACTATTACAGAGTTATATGACGGATTAGAAGCAAATAGTCAAAACCATAAAGGCCCATTAGGTTTCGATCTTATGGCTATTATAGATTTTTTATCTCCGCTTGTTGGTGCTGGTTTTTATTATAAAACTTTTATGTGGCCTAAAGCTTTTTGGGAAAAGTTTTATGAGCCTGCAATTCGAAATGCTGCTGGACTAGGAACTCTCTCTACTGAGCCTGATCCAGATACTTATGATAAAGGTTTTCGTTATTGTGATATTCTAATTATTGGTGCTGGCGCAACTGGGTTATCAGCTGCAATTACTGCTGCTAGCTCTGGCGCAAAAGTTATACTTGCTGATGAAGACTTTTTAATGGGTGGAAGGCTAAATACTGAGTCCATAAAAGTTAATGGTATGTCTGGCAGTAAGTGGGCAAAAGATACAGTTGCTGCATTGAGCGCAATGGAAAACGTTACATTGATGTCAGATACGACTATTTTTGGCGTTTATGATCATGGCATTTATGGCGCAATCGAAAATAGATCTTTAGAGGCTAGGGAAGATAAAGATAAGCCTCGTCAGGTTAACTGGAGAATCTATGCTAAACGCTCAATTCTTTGTGCTGGTGCAATTGAAAGATCAATAGCTTTTGGTAATAATGATCGTCCTGGCATAATGCTCGCAAGCGCTGTTAGATCTTATGCAAATAGATTTGCAGTTACAACAGGTGATAAAGTTTCAGTCTATACAAATAATGATGATGGCTGGAATACTGCGAGAGACCTAGTTTTAAAAAATATAAGAGTTGTTGCTGTAATTGATTCGCGCTCAATTAAACCTGTTTTAAGAGTTCCAGGTGCTGAAATTTTTATGGGTACAGACGTTGTTGACACTAAGGGGCGAAAAGCACTTAAATCAATAAAGCTTTCTAATGGAAAAATAATTAATACGGATTGCCTAGCTGTCTCGGGTGGATGGAATCCAAACTTACATTTAACTTGTCATCACCGCGGCATTCCAAAGTGGAATGATGAGATTGCTTCTTTTATTCCAGATGAATCAAATCCACCTGGTATGTCAGTTGCGGGAAGAGCTAAAGGAACAATGGTACTATCTGATGCAATTGTTGAAGGGCACAATGAGGGCTCTTCTGTTGCTTCAGATCTAGGCTATAAAGTTAAAGAATCAGATCCAGCTGAAACTCCTAAAGTTTTATATAGCGTAACTGCAAACTGGGGCGTCCCAAGTGGAAAAAATCGTGCTTGGGTTGATCTTCAAAATGACGTTACTGCAAAAGATATTAAGCTTGCAAACCAAGAGGGATTTAAATCAGTTGAGCATGTTAAGCGCTATACAACCTTAGGTATGGCTACTGATCAAGGTAAAACTGCTAACGTTCTTGGAATTGGTATTATGGCTGACAATATGGGCCAAACCATGGAACAGACTGGAACTACAATATTTAGGCCTCCCTATTCTCCAGTAGCAATTGGAGCATTTGCTGGAAGAAGGCGTGGAATGGAATTTTATCCAACGCGTTATACTCCAAGCCATAAATGGTCTGTTGAGCAAAATGCTATTTTTGTAGAGGTTGGAATGTGGTATCGCTCTCAATGGTTTCCACTTCCAGGCGAGACTCATTGGCGTGAATCTGTTGATCGTGAGGTAAAACAAACAAGAGCATCAGTTGGTATTTGTGATGTAACAACTCTCGGTAAGATCGATATTAAAGGTGCTGATGTTTCAGAGTTCCTTAACAAAGTCTATGTAAATGCTTTTGCAAAAGTGCCAGTGGGTAAAACTCGTTATGGCCTAATGCTTCGTGAAGATGGCATGGTAATGGATGATGGAACAACTGCGAGGCTTTCTGAAAATCATTTTGTAATGACTACAACCACTGCAAATGCTGTTAACGTTTATCGTCATTTACAGTTTTGTCATCAATGCTTATGGCCTGATCTAGATGTTCACATGATTTCAGTTACGGAGCAGTTTGCACAGTATGCAGTTGCTGGTCCAAACTCGCGAAAGTTACTGCAAAAAGTTGTAGATTCTGATTGTGATATTTCAAATGAAGCATTCCCATACATGGGTGCTGGTGAGATTACAGTTTGTGGCGGAATACCAGCAAGGCTCTTTAGAATATCATTTTCAGGTGAATTGGCGTATGAAATTGCTGTTCAAACTCGCTATGGCGACTCACTCATGAGAGTCCTAATGGAGGCAGGTGAAGAATTTAATGTTGTGCCTTATGGAACCGAAGCCCTAGGCGTAATGCGAATTGAAAAAGGTCACGCTGCTGGTCCAGAGCTTAATGGTCAAACTAGCGCTTATGACTTAGGAATGGGTGGGATGATTTCTGGCAAGAAAGACTTTATAGGTTACAAGCTTGGATTGCGTGAAGACCTTCTTCGTGACGATCGCATGCAGATGGTTGGTTTTAAGCCAGTAAATACTCAAGATCTTCTTCAGGCTGGCTCACACCTCCTTAATTTAAGAGATAAGCCATCGACTGAAACAGATCAAGGTTGGATTTCATCTTGTATTTATTCACCAATATTAGGTCACTATATTGGTATTGGTTTTATTAAGAGCGGACACAGCCGTAAAGGCGAATTTGTTCGAGCAGTTGACTTAGTGAGAGGCAATGATATTGAAGTTGAGATATGCAGCCCTCACTTTGTTGATCCAGAAGGAGAGCGTTTACGTGTCTGATTATGAATTAGTAGTAGAATCCGCACTTGATGGTGCTGAGCATCAGTTTGAGGGAGTAACTGTCTCAGAAGTTGTTGGTAAGTCATTAGTTATGGTTGCATTACCAAGGTCCAAATTTAAAGAGATTGAGTCATCAATGACAAAGTCTTGTGGCCTATCGCTTCCTGAAATGGAACAATCAACTCAATCTAAAGACTCATCCATAACGCTTTGGCGTTTACAGAAAAACCAAGTTCTAGCTTATTTTTCTTATGAAGGAAATGATGCGGAAGCAAATATTGTAAACAGATTAAATGCTCCTGCCTACTATACTGATCAATCTGATACTTGGGCGATGATTAGGGTTAATGGCCCAAGAAGCAGAGATGTTTTGGAACGAATTTGTCCAATCGATCTAAGTAAAAATGTATTTTCTGTTGGTAATGTCTCTAGAACTATTATGGAGCATATTGGAACGATAATTTATAGAGATAAAGAAGACTCCTATGTCCTTCTAACGATGCGATCTTTCGGAGTCTCAATGCTGCATGCTATAGAAGTATCAGCGAAGAATGTTTTGTAATTAAATTTAGTTTCATTAGTAGTTTCAGAAAAATCAAGTCTCTAAACGATAACGATTACCTGGATGCGTTAATCTGCTAAAGGTAACTGGGATGTTATCACTCCATGTCACTCTAGAAATTAAAATACAAGGCATTAACGGTTCAATTTGTAAATATTTTGCAGTCACTTTATCTGCAGCAATAGCTTCAACAATATGCTGAGCTCCAGACAGAGGAAGTATTTTTTTGAGATAGTGATTTGCCGTTACTTTACTAAGATCAATATCTAAATAGTCAGGAGCCGAGTCTTTATTGATATAACGCTCCTCTAATTGAATAGGCTGGTCATTTTCAAAATGAAGAACCAGTGAGTAAAATATGTGAGACTCAGACTTTAGGCTAAGGTGATGACAGGCTTGTAATGGTGCAACAATTTCTTTTTGTTGAAGTGCTATCGAGTGAAAGCGATTTCCACGTGACTTGACCTCTTTAGCAATATCTCTAATCTGTAAGGCAGATTTAATGGGCTTGTTTTCGTTAACAAAGGTGCCTAAACCTTGAATACGGTACAAGACGCCTTCTTCAGTAAGCTCTCTTAGAGCTCTATTGGCCGTCATACGACTTACTCCAAACTGCTCACAAAGTTTATTTTCCGAAGGCACTTGGCTGTGCTCAAGCCATTGTTGGCTACTTATGCCTTCAATAATATGACGTTTTAAGGCTTGATAATGAGGAGTATTTTTTTTCATATTTCTATTATACGCAACTCTTAAAAAATTGATTGTCTATACTTGTATATACAAGTATACTTTTGGTATATAGATAATTAAATAATAGGAACCAAAATGATTAAAGCACCACATGGGAATAAATTAAGTTGCAAAGGATGGCATCAAGAGGCTGCTATGCGTATGCTAATGAATAATTTAGATCCTGATGTGGCAGAACATCCAGAAGATCTTATCGTCTATGGAGGTAATGGAAAAGCAGCTCGTAATTGGGATTGTTATCATAAAATTATTTCTACATTACAACGACTAGAAAATGATGAAACACTTTTAATTCAGTCGGGTAAACCTGTTGGTGTTTTTAGAACGCATGAAGAGTCACCACGAGTTATTATTGCAAACTCTCACTTAGTCCCTAGATGGGGGACTTGGGATAAATTTCGAGAATATGAACAAGCTGGCTTAACTATGTATGGACAAATGACTGCTGGCTCATGGATATATATTGGCTCTCAGGGAATTCTGCAAGGTACTTACGAAACTTTTGCTGAGTGTGCTAAACAAAATTTTGATGGTGAGTTAGTGGGTAGATTAGTGGTTACAGCAGGTCTTGGCGGTATGGGCGGAGCTCAGCCGTTAGCTGCAACCATGAATGGTGGCTCTTGCTTAGCAATTGAAGTTGATGAGTCTCGCGCACAAAAGCGTTTAGAGAAGGGTTATGTTGATGAAATATGCTATAACCTCGATGAAGCATTAGAAAAAGTACTAAAAGCAAAAGAGCAAAAGCAACCTTTATCGGTAGCTATTGTTGCCAATGTTGCCGACGTTTTGCCTGAAATGTTAAAGCGAGGTATTATTCCTGATGTATTGACAGATCAAACATCTGCCCACGACTTGCTGTTGGGTTATCTTCCATCGGGATATAACGTTAAAGAGTCTGAAGAGTTTCGTACTAAAGATCCAAAAGGTTATCAAGAGGCTGTATTGGATTCGATGCAAGTTCATATTGGTGCAATGCTAGAAATGCAAAAACAAGGTGCTATCACTTTTGACTATGGCAATAACATCCGCGGCCAAGTTGCTGATCATCGTGGAATGAGTGAGGCTTTTGATATTAAAGGTTTTGTACCACTCTACATTCGTCCTTTATTTTGTGAGGGATCTGGACCTTTCAGATGGGCTGCACTCTCAGGTGACCCTAAAGATATTCACGTTACTGATAAGGCTATTTTAGAGACTTTTCCTCAAAATGAGTCTCTTGCTAAGTGGATTCATAAGGCACAAAATCAAATTCAATTCCAAGGTCTTCCTGCTAGAATTTGTTGGCTTAAGTATGGAGAGCGAGAAGAAATGGGGCTTAAATTTAATTGGTTAGTCAAAAAAGGTAAGGTTGCTGCTCCAATTGTAATCGGAAGAGATCATTTAGATTGTGGATCAGTTGCATCACCGAATCGAGAAACAGAAGGTATGAAAGATGGTTCAGACGCTATTGCAGATTGGCCACTATTGAACGCTATGCTTAATACTGCTTGCGGTGCTAGCTGGGTTTCTATTCACCATGGCGGCGGCGTGGGTATTGGTTATTCAATTCATTCAGGTATGGTAAGTGTTGCTGACGGAACGGCAATGGCTGATCGCCGGTTATCTCGAGTTCTTTCAGCGGATCCAGGAACTGGTGTCATGCGTCATGCAGATGCAGGTTATGATGTTGCTATTAAAACTGCGAAAAACAAAGGCGTTGATTTGCCAATGATAGGGTGAAAAATTGATTACTTTAGATAATATATACCCAGACCTTGAGCGAACGATTGACGCGCTATATCAAGATAAGAGTGCACTAGAAAAATCACGCGCTATAGTTGATCATGCTCT
Organism: Candidatus Pseudothioglobus sp. Uisw_041; assembly: GCF_048087625.1. Classification (NCBI taxonomy): domain Bacteria; kingdom Pseudomonadati; phylum Pseudomonadota; class Gammaproteobacteria; family Pseudothioglobaceae (SeqCode); genus Pseudothioglobus (SeqCode); species Candidatus Pseudothioglobus sp. Uisw_041. The sequence continues at coordinate 703,779 of NZ_CP159805.1, forward strand.
TGATGATGGTAATAGCTATTACGGAATAAACACTGGGTTTGGTTTTTTAGCAAATAAAAAAATTGACGCAGAGCAGCTGGAAAAATTACAGCATAACTTGTTATTAAGTCACGCTGTTGGTCTTGGAGATTCTATTCCAAAAAATATTACTAAGTTAATGTTACAACTTAAAATTGTTGCTCTTAGTTTGGGTTATTCAGGTGTTTCAGTTGAGGTTGTAGAGCGTCTCATGCTATTTTTGAAAAATGACTGGATACCAGTTGTACCTTGCAAAGGTAGTTTAGGTGCTTCGGGAGATTTAGCGCCTTTGGCGCATTTAGCTTTACCATTATTAGGAAAGGGCTACTTTTGGAGTGCTAAAGACAACGAGCAACTTAGGGCAAAAACGGTCCTTAAAAATGCAAATTTAGAGCCAATTAATCTTAAGGCAAAGGATGGCCTTGCACTTATTAATGGCACTCAAATGATGACAGCCTATGGTGCGCATATTTTGGAGAGAGCAAACAGCTTATTAAAAAATGCCGATATTTTAGCAGCTATTTCTTTAGAAGCCTTGATGGGAAGTGCTCGTCCCTTTGATGAGCGCATTCAGGCTATAAGGCCTCATCCAGGGCAAAAGGCTGTAGCTTCGAATATTCGCCTACTGTTAACCGACTCTGCGATATTGGAAAGTCATAAAAATTGTGATAAAGTGCAAGATCCTTATTCACTTCGATGTATTCCCCAAGTGCATGGAGCTACTCGTGATTTATTGGAGTACGCATCTGGAGTAATTGAGCGAGAACTTAATTCAGTAACGGATAATCCTTTGGTTTTTAGTGATGGCGACATAATCAGTGGGGGTAATTTTCATGGACAGCCACTTGCTCTAGCTATGGATTCTGCGGCTATTGCAATAGCAGAGATTGCTAGTATTGCTGAGCGTCGAATTTATTTATTATTGCGCGGTCTGGATGGACTCCCAACTGTATTAGTGAATGACTCTGGTATCAATTCTGGTTTTATGATTCCACAATATACTGCTGCCTCATTAGTTTCACACAATAAGGTGCTTTGTCATCCTGCATCTGTTGACTCTATTCCATCGTGCTTAGGACAAGAAGATCATGTGAGTATGGGCAGTATTTCTGCTATTAAGCTATTGGAAGTGTTAAATAATGTTGAGCAAGTTTTAGCAATTGAAGCTTTTACTGCAGCTCAAGCACTCGACTTTCGTAAACCTTTAAAAGCTGGCAAAGGAGTGGAGGCAGCGCATCAGGAGATTCGCAAAAGAGTGTCTCATAAAGATGCAGATGAGTTTTTTGGAGATGATATTGATGCTTGTATTGATATGCTAAGAGGTAATCACATCCTTAAAGAGGTAGAAAAAAAAATAGGTAAGCTTCAATGAATCGAATTGAAAATATTACAATAGCTCAATGCTTAGATCAAGGTGTTCAAAATGATGTTCATTTGATTGAAAATGCCACAGTTGTCTGGCAAGAAGATATTATTGTATGGGTTGGAAAAACAAAAGAAATGCCAGAGCAATATGAGCATAGCAATATTGTCCTTCAAAATGGAGGTTTTTTAGTTCCAGGATTGATTGATTGCCACACTCATTTAGCTTTTGGTGGCTGGAGGGCAGATGAGTTTGGTGAGCGAGTTTCTGGCACTCCTTATGCTGAAATTACCAAGCGAGGTGGAGGTATTTCATCAACTGTTGCCGATACACGAGCAGCCAGTAAAGAAGAATTGATTGAAAAAGCGAATGGGTTTTTAACTGAAATGACAGCTTTAGGAGTCACAACTGTTGAATGTAAGAGTGGTTATGGACTCAATATTGATGATGAATTTAAGATTTTAAGTGCTTATGATGATCTAAAAAAAATTACCTCTTTGACCTTAGTGTCGACCTTTTTGGGCGCGCATTTAGTTCCAAAAGAAACGTCAAGAGAGGATTATTGTCGAATGATAATTGAAGAAATGATTCCTAAAATTGCAGAGCAGAAGTTGGCTGAATTTTGTGATATATTTATTGATGATCATGCTTTTACTCAGACTGAAGCTCGACCAATTATTGAGGCTGCCAAAGCACATGGCTTAAAAATAAAACTTCATGTAGATCAACTTAGTGGGGATGGCGGTGCAGAATTTGCTGCTGATTGTGGAGCCTTTTCAGCTGATCATTTGGAATATGTGTCTGAAGAGGGCATCAAAGCACTAAAAAAATCAGGAACTATAGCTGTTACCCTTCCTTTAGCTAGTCTTTATACCTTTCAAAAATCTCTTGATGCAAGAATGCTCATTGATGCTGGGGTAGAGGTTGCTTTGGCAACAGATTTTAATCCCGGTTCAGCTCCAAGTAATCACTTACCATTAGCTATGATGTTGGGTTGTACGCTTAACCGGATGAGCCCTAAAGAAACGTTAAAGGCGGTAACTCTTTATGCAGCTAAAGCTTTAGATAAGGCTGATAAAATTGGCTCTATAGAAGTTGGAAAGTGCGCAGATTTTGCGTTAATAGACACGCCATCAATTGAGCATTGGATGTATCATTTTAAAGCCAATGCTAATTGTTTGACGGTTAAAAATGGACATATCATTTATCAACTGTAATACCATTAAAAGGATTTTTAGATGAAAAACTGGAAATTTAAAGGAATGTATCTTAAGAAGGGGTGGATTTCACCTGCCTATGTCAGCACTGATGATAATGGTAAAATTTTAAGCATTGACTCCCATTCTTCTGAAGCAGTTGATGAATCTGTTGAGGGTTACGCAATTGCTCCTATTCCTAATGCTCATTCACATGCCTTTCAATATGTTATGGCTGGCCTGACTGAGAATATTCCAAAAGGACACCAGGGAGATAACTTCTGGTCTTGGCGTGAGCGAATGTATGCAGTTGCAGACCAAGTAAATCCTGAACAAATGGAAGTTATTGCCTCAATGCTTTATGCTGAAATGTTAAGGTTAGGATATGATCAAGTAGTAGAATTTCACTATTTAAATAAAGATTCAAATGGCCAGTCTTATAATAATCCAAATGAAATGGCTGAGCGATTAATTAGTGCTGCAAAGCGAGTAGGTATGAAAATTACAATGACTCCTGTTTACTATCGTACTGCCGGTTTTAATCAGGGGCCTTCTGAAGCGCAGCGTCGCTTTCAGTATGAGTCAACGGATGCTTATTTTTCTCAGATTGAGGATTTAATAAGCAAATACCAGGATGATTCTGAAGTCAAAATTGGTTATGGGCAGCATTCTCTTAGGGCAGCCGACGTTGAGGAGACTAAAGAAATTTTTGCATATAGCTCCCAAATGCCATGCCATATTCATATTTCAGAGCAAACTCAGGAGGTTGAAGGTTCTTTGAAGCATCTTGGTGCTCGTCCAGTTGAGTGGCTAGCAAATGAAGTAGGTATGGGCAAAAATACTAACTTAATTCATAGTACTCATATAACTGACAATGAAATGCAAAGCATAATTAGAGCAAAAGCTAATGTGGTGATTTGCCCAAGTACTGAGGGTAATTTGGGTGATGGATATTTCCCAATTTCAGATTTTATTGAGGCAGGAGGTCGTTGGTGTATTGGATCTGATTCTCACATTGGTATTAATCCTTTTGAAGATTTAAGATTGTTAGATTATGGCCAGCGAATGAGTAAGCAGAAACGAAATATTATGCTTAATGGTAGGCCAGGTGATAGTGCGGCTATTTCTTATGACACTATTTTTGATAATGGTCATTTGGCCTCAGGTGAGAGTAAAAATGATTACTTTCAAGTGGGAGATGATCTAGATGCTTTAATTATCAACTCTCACTCGCCTTTAATGACAAGAGATGCGAATGATGGTCGGTTATCAACAATTGTCTATGCGCTCGATAATTCTGCTATTTACGGTCGTATAAAGTCTGGTGAATGGTTGGTTAAGAAGGGTGTTCACATCATTCATGACGAAATTACTCAAGATTTTAGCAAAACTGTAAATGACATTAATTAATTCTGAGACATTAGCATATGTTCAGATTTATTGTGAAAATTAGCTTGAAGTGATTTATTTTGAGATAAGAGCTCTCAATGCCCTTAAGAAATCATGATGAAGCCATTTAAAATATATTCACCTCAGAGTTTTCAGACACTCCCCTGGAGAAATGGTTTAGGCTCAACTGTTGAACTATTGGCTGAAACTCCAAATAAAAACGAGGCCTTTTCTTGGCGCTTAAGTATTGCATCAGTTGCCAACGATGGCCCTTTTTCTGATTTCAGTGGTTATGATCGTACTTTGTTATTACTCGAAGGTTCTGGGATAACCCTCAATAAGCCTAATGGAATCTTTAAAGTGCTAAATTCATCACTTGATTATGCAAATTTTAAAGGTGAGGATTTGATTGACGCTACTCTTCATAATGGCCCTATTAAAGATTTTAATATTATGACTTTACGTTCGATTTGTACCTCAAGTGTCACAGCTATTGATGAAACTAGCGAGTCTTTACTTAATATTAATGCTGATAAATTACTTGTGTACAGTATCAAGCCAGTCAATATTCAAATTGGGTTAGAGGCAAGTATTAGTCTTGAAGCCAATCATTTGTTGCAATTTAATTACTATATAAACAACACAATGATATTAGATAAAACTCAGGCAATTGTGATTCAAATTAACTACAAAAAATAAGATATCAATTTGTTTATTTTGTTTCTACCCCTTTTTTGTATTGCGTCATATAATTAACGCTTACATCATCACCTAGTTTGTATTTTTTAGTAATTGGGTTGTAAGTCATTCCAATCATTGAGCTAATTGATAAATCCCAAGTTCGAGCCCAACCATCAATCTCACTTGGGCGTATAAACTTCTCGTAGTTATGAGTCCCCTTAGGTAGGAGATTTAAAATATATTCTGCACCAACAATAGCAAAGAAATATGCTTTTGGATTTCTATTAATTGTTGAGAAAAAAACCCTTCCATTTGACTTAACTAATTTAGAGCAAGCTTCAATAACTAATGATGGGTCTGGAACATGCTCTAGCATTTCAAGACATGCTATGACATCAAAAGACTCTTGTTCAGATTCTACTAATTCTTCTACAGATATAAACTTATAGTCAATATCAAGGCCAGACTCCAGCAAATGAAGTTTAGCAACTTCAAGGCCTGCTTCAGCTAGATCAATACCAACCACATTTGCGCCTTCAAGTGCTAGAGACTCACTCAGTATTCCACCACCACACCCTACATCAAGAATGCGCTTACCTTCGAGATTGCCTCCGCACTGCTCTTTGATATAGTTAAGACGAAGCGGATTAATATCATGAAGCGGTTTAAACTCTGAATTTTTGTCCCACCAGCGCGCTGCTAGGACTGCAAATTTATTTACCTCTTCGTGGTCAACGTTTGAGTTCATAGTGCCTTTATAAAGTCGAGTACTTCTTCAGCATGACCATCCACCTTGACTTTATCCCACTGCTTGAGAATGTCTCCGTCCGGGCTAATAACGAAAGTCGATCTGACGATACCGATGTGCTCTTTGCCGTACATTTTTTTAAGCTTTAAAACATCAAACTGCTTACACAAAGACTCGTCCTCGTCTGAGATTAGGTCAATTGTGTAGTTGAACTTTTTGATGAATTTATCGTGCGATGCAATGGAGTCTCTAGAGACGCCATAGATCACTGAATTATTTGCAGCAAAGTCATCATTGAGCCTAGTAAAGTCGTTGCCTTCAATGGTGCATCCAGGGGTGTCATCTTTTGGATAAAAGTAGAGAACAATGTTTCTTCCCTGGTTGTCAGGAATGTCAATTTTTAGATTACTTGTGGCGACACATGTAGTGGGGTTTATTTTATTCATATACGATATAATCTCATGGCTTTAATTTTAAAGCAGTCATTTTATCATTGTTATGCAAAACATCCGAAATTTTTCTATCATTGCGCACATAGATCATGGCAAGTCAACAATTGCTGATCGCTTTATTCAGCATTGCGGTGGACTCAGTGATCGTGAGATGTCGTCACAAGTTCTTGACTCTATGGATATTGAGAAAGAAAGAGGGATTACGATTAAATCACAAAGCGTTTCTTTGCAATACAATGCTAAAGATGGTCAAACATATCAATTTAATTTAATTGACACGCCAGGACATGTTGATTTTTCATATGAAGTTTCTAGATCTCTTTCGGCTTGTGAGGGGGCACTATTAATTGTTGATGCCTCTCAAGGTGTTGAAGCTCAAACAGTCGCTAATTGTTATACTGCTTTAGATCAAGGTCTTGAGGTAGTTGCGGTTCTTAACAAAATTGATTTGCCCGCTGCTGAGCCAGAAAGGGTTGTGGATGAGATAGAAGATGTGATTGGTGTAGAAGCTCATGATGCGGTCCATGCAAGTGCTAAATCTGGTATTGGAATTGAAGAAATTCTTGAGCAGATTGTTGAAAAAATTCCTGCCCCAGAAGGCAATGTAGATGCCCCAATTAAAGCGCTCATAATTGATTCATGGTTTGATAATTATTTAGGTGTTGTCTCTTTAATCAGAGTTATTGATGGTGAAATTAAAGCTAAAACAAAGATTAAAATATTCTCCAATAAAAACGAACACTTAGTTGACGAAGTTGGTATTTTTACACCTAAAAGAACTAAGACCGATAGCTTAAAGGCTGGAGAGGTTGGTTACTTAATTGCCAGTATCAAAAATATTGATGGAGCTCCAGTTGGCGACACCATAACTAGTAGTAAAAATCCAGTTGATCAGCCTTTAGATGGTTTTAAACCTGTACAGCCAAGAGTTTTTGCAGGGCTTTTCCCTACATCCGGTGAAGACTATGAGAAATTTAGAGATGCGCTAGCAAAACTCCGCTTAAATGATGCGGCTTTACAGTATGAGCCCGAAAACTCCGACGCACTTGGGTTCGGCTTTAGGATTGGCTTTTTAGGCCTTCTTCATATGGAGATTGTTCAGGAGCGTCTTGAGCGTGAATATGACTTAGACTTAATTACGACTGCGCCAACAGTAATCTATGAAATTCTTGATACTAAGGGCAATGTAACAAAAATCGATAGCCCATCAAAACTTCCTCCAGTTCAGACTATAGCTGAATTTAGGGAGCCAATTATTACAGCAAATATTTTAGTAACTAGTGAGTATGTTGGGCCAGTAATAAGCCTTTGTGTTGAAAAGAGAGGTGTTCAAAAAAATATAAACTATATGGGTAGGCAAGTCTCTATTGTTTATGAACTCCCATTAAATGAAGTAGTTTTAGATTTCTTTGATAAACTTAAATCTGCATCAAGAGGTTTTGCCTCTATGGATTATCATTTTGAGCGTTATCAGGCTGCTGATTTAATACGCTTGGATATATTAATAAATAATGAAAGTGTTGATGCTTTGGCTTTAATTATCCATCGTGATAACTCTACTTATAAAGGCCGAGAAATTGCTGAAAAAATGAAGGAACTTATCCCTAGACAAATGTTTGATGTTGCAATCCAGGCATGCATTGGAGTTAAGATAATCTCAAGAACAAATGTTAAGGCACTTAGAAAAAACGTTACGGCAAAGTGTTATGGTGGTGACATTACTCGGAAAAAGAAGTTACTTGAAAAGCAGAAGAAGGGTAAGAAGAGGATGCGTTCAATTGGGAGAGTGGATATTCCGCAAGAGGCTTTTCTTGCAGTTCTTCATATTGATTAAACTATCTCATTTAATTTAGTAAACCATTCAGTATGGTCTTCAATCTGAACTAAAGTAGGCGTAATGTTGGGTGCTTCCATTGTGCTGCCTAACGGTAATAACATCCAACCTTTTGCAGTTTGCCTTGGGACTCGTGATCCACATTTGTTACAAAACGCATTGCCAAAGGTATTTGGCAGAGGTAAAGTGTATTCGCCCCTTTTATTCTCACCTGAGCGCCATAAAAATTGCTCAGGCTTGACAAAAAGATTTGTTGCAAATGCTGCCCCAGTTACTTTTCGACATCGGGAGCACTGACACATTCCAAAGAACTCATAAGGCCCTTTCATTTGCCATGAGACTATGCCGCAAAGGCATTCTCCATTTAAAGTTTTTATACTCATAATATCTCTAAAAAAAACTTGGTACCAAAGTAAGATAAAACCAATATGGAAAAAGCAGTTTGAGTTGATACTGCTATAAGTTTTCCTCTCCAGCCAAAAATCTTACGCCCAAGCAGAATCCCAGCAAAACCAATCCAGGCAATGATTGAGAGGATGGTTTTATAGGTAAGTTTTTGCGTAAAAAAATCATCGATATAGAGATAACCTGAGATTAAAGAGAGGGTGAGGAGCAAAAACCCCATCTTTAATGTTTGATAAAGGAACGCTTCCATAGTTTGAAGTGCTGGAAGCTTATCGACAAAAGTATTAAAGTTATGTTCATGTAAAAAACGCTCTTGGATACTTACAAGGACAGATTGAGCAACTGCAATGGCAAGAAGAGCATATGCACCAATTGACAGAAAAGCATGAGCTGCAATTGACATAGAAATAAGCTTACCTTGGGTTCCTGGAAATAAAAAAGCAATAATGACTGCAAATGCACTTAGAGGGTATACAAGGATCCCTAGAGAGTGAATAGGCTTACTGAAAGAGGTTAGAAATAAAAGTGTAGCTACAACCCATGCTACAAATGAAATGCTCACAGTTAGTCCAAAAAATACACCATCCTGCTGCCACAACTCAAACAAAATATAGCCATGTGAAGAGCAAGCTATTAGAAGCATTAAATTCACAATTGTTCGATGTTGATTTGTTACTGAATCTAAAACAAAATATCTGGTTAGTAATAGACCAGAAAGTAGATAAGCGATAAATGGTAGAGCGTGAAGTAAAGGCATCTCTAGCTTTGTCTTTGCAAAAGATTATATAATACGATATTTCACCCAAGTAGAACATAATGTTTGATAATTTAACGGAACGACTATCCAATAGCTTTAAAGCCATTCAAGGCAAAAATAAGCTGTCTGATGAAAACATTAAAGAGGCCATAAGAGAAGTCAGAAGATCTCTCTTGGAGGCTGATGTTGCGCTTGATGTAATTAAGTATTTTATAGAGCGAGTTCAAAGTAAAGCAATTGGACTTAAAGTAGGGGAGGGGCTGAGTCCATCTCAAGCCTTTATTAAGTTAGTTGAAGCTGAGTTAACAGAAGTAATAGGTGGCCAGAATGAATCTCTAAACCTTGCAACTCAGCCACCAGCAGTTGTAATGGTAGCAGGCCTTCAAGGCTCAGGAAAGACTACCTCGATTGCCAAGTTAGCGCGCTATTTAAAAGAAGAACAAAAAAAGAAAGTTCTTGTGGTCAGTGCAGATGTTTATAGGCCTGCTGCTATTGAGCAGCTTCAAATTCTTGCTGAGCAGATAGGTGTTGATTTTTTTCCTTCAACTGTGGATGAGAAGCCAGAAAAAATAGTTGCAGATGCAAAAAAACAAGCTCAATCACAGTTTCATGATGTTCTTCTAGTTGATACTGCCGGAAGACTTCATGTTGATGAGCAAATGATGTCTGAAATTCAAATTCTTCAGAAGCAAGTTAATCCAATAGAAACGTTGTTTGTTGTTGACTCAATGACAGGGCAAGACGCTGCGCATACTGCAAAAACATTCTCAGATATGCTTCCACTTACTGGAATCATATTAACAAAGACCGATGGTGATGCTAGAGGCGGCGCTGCTCTATCTGTAAAACATATAACTGGAAAGCCTATTAAATTTATGGGTGTTGGTGAAAAGACTGACGCTTTAGAGCCATTTTATCCAGACAGACTTGTTTCTCGTATTCTTGGTATGGGTGATGTTCTTTCTTTAGTTGAAGAGATTTCAAAAAAAGTTGATCATAAAAAAGCTCAGAAGAATGTCCAAAAAATGGCGAAAGGCAGATTCGATCTTGATGATATGAGGGATCAGTTAATGCAAATGCAGCAAATGGGCGGAATGGGAGCTTTAATGGATAAAATGCCTGGAATGGGGCAGATACCTCAAAGTGTTAAAAATCAAGTAATCGGGGATACTGAAAGCAGCCGGATGGTTGCAATTATTAACTCAATGACTCCAAAAGAAAGAAATCACGTTAATTTAATCAAGGGCTCTCGTAAAAAAAGGATTGCTGATGGGTCTGGTACAGATGTTCAGCAAGTAAATAAATTGTTAAAGCAATTTGAAAAGATGCAAAAAACAATGAAGAAGATGAAGGGCGGTAAAATGAAAAAAATGATGCAGCAAATGGGTGATATGCAAGGCGAAGGTGGAATGCCTGATTTTTCAAAGATGCCTGGACTTGGAAATAAAAAATTTCCATTCTAAGCAAATTACTTGTTTTTGCTTGTTGACTATTGCAGTTTATTGTTTTTGATATAAAATCCGAGCTTTTATATTGCCATTTTTAATTGAAATGAAATTTAATCTAAAACTTCTAGCCATAGTTTTTCTTGGCTCTCTCTTTCTTCAGCCTTCATTATCTTTTGGTGATGATTCCGTTGAATCTATTCAGCTTTCATTAGTAATTACTTCTGCAGATGAGTTGAGTTTAACGGCGATTAAACAAGTTGATAAGGGGCTTAACGCATACGAAGCTATAAGTGAGTTAGTTACTATTGGCGTAAAAGATACAAGTTTTGGTCCTCAAATCATGTCTTTAGCTGGGGTTGAAGCAGTTGGAAATACTTATTGGGCATTGTACGTTAATGGCTTAATGTCAATGGTTGGAGCGCAAGATGTTATACTTTTAGAGGATACATTTATTCGCTTGAATATGGAAGCATTTTAATATATTATTGTTTGAAAAATTTAGGAGAGAAATGATGAGCAATCAAGATCACAAACTTAATTCAAGTTTCAGTTATTTAGTTATTCTAGCAGTATTAATTTCATTAGGAGTTGCAGGAAGATTGCTACCTCATCCACCTAACTTTACACCGATGGCCGCAATAGCATTATTTGCAGGATTTATTTTTGTAAAAAGGTACATGGCTATCGTTGCTGTTATCGCCACTATGCTTCTTTGTGACTATTTTGCTTTTGGCTCACTTTCAGCAAGTTGGTTTGGCTCTAAGTCTATGTTTGTTGTTTATCTTGCCCTCCTATTTCCAATTGTATTTAAAAACTTCCTACAAAAGAAACTTAGCGTATTAAAAATTGCAGGAGCTGCTTTAGCAAGCTCTATTGTTTTTTTCTTAGCAACTAATTTTGCAGTTTGGGCATTTTCACCAATGTATGCAAAAACTCTTGAAGGTCTTATGCTTTGTTTTACGATGGCAATTCCATTTTTTCAAAATACAGTGGCAGGTAACTTAGTATGGTCAGGTGTTATATTTGGCGTCTACTTTGCTTTACGTAACTTCTCAAACTTAAGAATTTTGAATCAAAAAGATAAATCAATCTTTAGTTAGATTTTTTTTGCCTTAAAGCTTATCTAATGGTCATTAATAAAAGTGAATTTATAGCTTATGTCTAGGCATCTAAAAGGACTTCTAATGACCGTTTTTGCGGTAATTCTGTTAAGTCCAGATTCTGTTCTTATTAGGTTAGTTGAGGAGGCTTCTCCAGAGGTTGATAGCTGGACAGTTCTTTTTTGGCGAGGGCTCTTATATGCCGTAGGGGTTTCTTTATTAGTCTTTATAAAGTACCGCTTAAAGACGTTAGAAGAATTCAAAAAAATTGGAAGAGGAGGCTTATTAATAGGCTTTTTTTCCGGAATCAGTACAGGAACGTTCGTATTCGCAATTGTTTATACATCAATTGCCAATGCTCTTGTTATTATAAGTACTGGCCCAATAATGATAGCAATTGTCTCTTGGTTTCTACTGAAAGAAAAATCCAGTCTAGTGACCTGGGCTTCTATGATCATTGTTTTTATTGGAATTTACATTGTTATGAGTGGAAGTCTTGGGGGTGAAAATCTTATTGGTGACTTTTTTGCCTTGATTACAGCAGTAATGATGGGATTTACTTTTACTTTGACTCGCAAATATAAAGATGTCAATATGGTGCCTGTAAATGCAATTGGTGGGGTAATTGCTGCCCTTATAGCCTATGTAATGGCCAGTAAAATTTCAGTTCCACCCGAGGTGGTAAAATACATAATCGCTATGGGGGCAATACTTTCAATTTCATTTAGTTTAATAACAATTGCGCCAAGATATATGCCTGCAGCTGAAGTTGGAATGATTATGCCTCTAGAGACAGTGTTGGGAACTTTAATAGCTTGGTATGTTATAAATGAAGAGCCATCAACGAATGCTTTAATTGGTGGAACGATTGTTATTGTGACTTTATTCTGTCATTCTTGGTATAGCACTAAGCTGGCAAGAGACCAGCTAACCTGACACCTAATAATCTTACTAACGTAAACTTCCGCAAGCTTTAAATATGAATAATCATTTAAAAGGACTGCTCATTGCTTTTTTTGGAGTTTTGATGCTGACTCCAGATCCAGTATTAGTGAGGCTTGCAGATGCAGACACCTTTACTATTCTTTTTTGGCGTGGGATATTCTATGCACTTGGCGTATTGGCTATTTTGGTTGCTACATACCGTAAAAACACATTTAAAGAGCTAAAAAATATAGGTAGGCCTGGAATCTGGATTGGCATCCTTTCAGGAATTGGTGGCGTTACATTTATTGCTGCAATTCAATACACTTCAATTGCTAAAGTATTAGTTATTATTAGTACAGCACCAATGGTTGTTGCAATTATTTCATGGGTCATAATAAATGAAAAGCCTAAGCTTTATACATGGATTTCAATGCTAATTATTGTTACTGGTATCTACATAGTAATGAAAGGAGATACAGGGACCCTCAACGTTATGGGGAGTTCATTGGCAGTTATATCAATAATTGCTGGCGGTTATTCATTTGCACTTACGCGAAAATACAGTAACGTCAATATGGTTCCAGCTATGATAGTTAATGCGCTCGTTGTTTCTTGTGTTGGACTGGCATTTTCAAGTTCCTTTTATTTGCCATTTGATTCACTAATGTATGTCATTGCAGGCGGCATATTGCTTGCGATTGCCTTTAGCCTAATTACGCTTGCTCCAAGATTCATACCTGCATCAGAGGTGGCTATGTTTATGCCTTTAGGAACGATTTTTGGAATAATAAGTGCGTGGCTAGTGATTAATGAGCAGCCTTCCAGTAGCTCAATTTTAGGTGGGTCTATAGTTGTTATTACTTTATTTTTTCATGCATGGTACAGCTCCAAGCTGCAAACCAAATGATAATATTAGGCAAAAATAAAGCATTGAGGGCTGACATTATTATGCTCATTGCAGCAGCTATTTGGGGGTTTGCATTTGTCGCGCAGAAAGATGCGGCAGAGACAATGGAGCCATTTTTCTTTAATGCAGCTAGATTTTTTATTGGAGCTTCAGTATTAATGCCATTAGTTTGGTATTTATCTAAAAGAAACACAACGCCAATTAAGAAAGAGGTTTCAACTAAAAAATTACTCTTTGCTGGGACTGTTGCTGGATTATTTTTATTTACTGCTTCAAGTTTTCAACAAGTTGGTATTGAATTCACAACGGCCGGAAAAGCTGGCTTTATAACGGGCTTATATATCTTTTTTGTCCCATTAATTGGAATTTTCTTAGGTCAAAAAACTAACTCTGGAACTTGGCTTGGAGGATTTCTTGCAATTATTGGGTTATTCCTTTTAAGCATCAATGAAGACTTTAGTATTGAGAAGGGTGATTTATTTCAACTTATTTGTGCCGTATTTTTTGCAGCTCACATTTTGGTGCTAGGTTATGTTGCTAAAAGGATGGATCCTTTGAAGCTATCACTCATTCAGTATATTGTTTCTGGGTTTTTAAGTCTTATTATTGCAATTGCCATAAAAGAAAACATTGGGTGGGATGCTATTATCATTACAGCAGTTCCACTTCTCTATGCTGGCGTTATGTCAATAGGCATTGGATATACGCTTCAAGTTATTGCCCAGCAACACGCTAAATCTTCCCATGCAGCAATAATTTTAGGACTAGAAGGGGCATTTGCTGTGCTTGGTGGGTGGCTTATTCTTGATGAAACACTAACAACAAAAGGTTTTATTGGATGCATGCTGATGTTAATTGGAATGCTTTTATCGCAACTACTCCCAAATCTGAGTTTAAAAAAAGCAACTTGAGAACTTTTCCATTCTACTGGTATGATTGTTAAGAGTTATTAATATAGGCTTAACTTAAATATAATGAATATTATTGAACTTCAAAATATCACAGTATTCCAAGAAAGCAACAAAGTATTTGATGACTTCTCTTTTACCATTGATGAGAGTCAAAGTACTGTTATCTTGGGGCCAAACGGCTCCGGTAAAACAACCCTCCTAAAGTTACTAAATCGTGAGCTCTATATTGTTGAAAGCGAGGGTAGCAGTATTAAAATATTTGATAAAGAGAGGTGGAATGTTCAGGAGCTAAGGTCCAATCTTGGCGTTGTTTCGCCGCACCTTCAAAACAATTACTCTGATAGTGCTATTGGGTTACATGTTGCACTATCTGGTTTTTATTCTAGTGATGGAATATGGAGGCATCAAAAGTTTGATACTGAGAAGTTAGACCGTGCAAATGAAGTTATGGAGCTTCTCTCAATATCAAGCTTAAAGGATAGAGAATACTCATCCATGTCGACTGGCGAGCAGCGAAAATTTCTACTTGCAAGGTCACTCGTTAATGACCCAGCAGTATTGGTTTTTGATGAGCCAACAAGCGGGCTGGATATAAGTACTTGTTTTCAGTACCTTGAAATAATGAGAGAGCTTATGAGTATGGGCAAGAAGGTAATATTAGTAACGCATCACGTGCATGAGATTCCACCAGAAATATCAAGAGTAATTTTATTGAAGAAGGGAAGGGTAGTTATGGATGGCAATAAAGATGAAATTTTAACGAATAGCAACCTTACTAATCTTTTTGATTGGCCTATTAAAGTTGTCAAAGAAAATGGCTATTATCAGGCGCTACCTGGATAATTATTTCTTATCTGTACGATAAAGCGCGGACATGGCATGAGCCTGAAGGCCTTCACCATAAGCCAGTGTAGCTGCAGTTTCACCTAAATTTATAGCGCCTTCTTTTGATGCCATTATTATACTAGAGCGTTTTTGAAAATCATAAACACCTAGTGGTGATGAGAATCTTGCAGTACTTGAAGTTGGCAGGACATGGTTTGGTCCAGCGCAATAATCACCCAAAGCTTCAGAAGAGTATTTACCCATAAAAATCGCTCCAGCATTCTTGATGTCATCAAGAATAGATTCTGGATTTTCAACAGAAAGTTCAAGATGTTCTGGGGCAATTTTATTGGATATTTTAATTGCTTCATTTATATCTTTTGTCAGAATTAATGCGCCTCTATTTTTAAGTGCTGTTCGAATAATAGGCTCCCTATCCATCGTAGGAAGTAGCCTTTGAATGCTATTTCTAACCTTTTCAATAAAGCCTTCATCAGGGCAAAGTAGAATGGATTGAGCTTCTTCATCATGCTCTGCCTGAGAAAATAAGTCCATTGCAATCCAGTCAGGGTCTGTTGAGCCATCACAAATGATAAGTATCTCAGAGGGTCCAGCTATCATATCGATACCAACTTGCCCAAATACTTGTTTTTTTGCAGTAGCAACATAAATATTACCAGGGCCAACTATCTTATCAACTTTTGGAATAGTCTCAGTTCCATAAGCAAGTGCTGCAATTGCCTGAGCTCCGCCAATAGTAATAACCATGTCGACATCTGCAATATGAGCTGCTGCCAATACCAGTTCATTGGAAACTCCTCTTGGGGTGGGAACAACCATAATTAACTCATTCACACCTGCTACTTTTGCAGGAATGCTGTTCATAAGTACAGAGGATGGGTAGGCTGCCTTTCCGCCAGGCACATACAAACCGACGCGATCTAAAGGACTAACTTTTTGACCTAATACTGTGCCATCATCTTCAGTATAATCCCACGAATCTTGTTTTTGTTTTAGATGATAAGACTCAATTCTTTGAGCGGCAATATTAAGGGCATCCTTTTCCTTTTTGCTTAAGTTATCGAATGATTTTTTAAGACTTTCTTTTGAGATTATTAGCTCTGAGATTGATTTTGCGTTAAGTGAATCAAACTCTGAAGTAAATTTTAATACAGAGCTATCCCCTTTATCTTTAACTTCCTTAATAATTTTTCGAACAGTGTTGTTGATCTCTTCATTAGAATTACTCTCCCAAGTGACGAGAGAAGAAAGTTGAGCATCAAAATCCTCACTATTTGAAGACAATAAGCTGATCATAACTTTTTTTCTATGCTTTTAATCCAGTCATTAATTTGACTATGTTTGGTATTAAAGGCAGCTGAGTTTACAATAAGCCTTGAGCTAATATCACAAATTAACTCTAGCGGGATTAAGTTGTTAGCTTTCAAAGTATTGCCAGTATCAACTAGATCCACAATGCAGTCTGAAAGGCCAACTATTGGTGCAAGCTCCATGGCGCCAGAAAGTTTAATAACTTCTACTTGCTGGCCTTTTCTAAAGAAATGTTCTTTGGCTGATTTGACATATTTTGTTGCCACCTTCAAAGTACTTTTGTTTAAGTTTTGGTTTTCCTTTGATGCAACCATAAGGCGGCATTTAGAGATTCCAAGATCAAGTAATTCAAAAATACCATTGGCTCCATGCTCTATCAAAACATCTTTTCCTGCAATTCCAAGATCTGCAGCCCCATGCTGTACAAAAACAGGAACGTCGCTTGCCCTGATAACTATAACTTTAATATCTTTTAGATTAGTATCTAAAATTAGTTTTCTACTTTCAAGTTCTTTTTTAGATACAGAAAGGCCAGCTTTCTCAAGAAGAGGGAGTGTTTGGTCTAATATTCGACCTTTAGAAAGTGCGATCGTTAACATGTCAGTATATCAATTATTAGTTTAGTGCTGAACGCGTTCTATGTCTGCTCCCAGCATTTTAAATTTTTCTTCAATCATCTCATAGCCTCGGTCAAGATGATAGACGCGCTCAATTGATGTTGACCCATGTGCAGCAAGCCCAGCTAACACTAGACTAGCAGAAGCCCTTAGATCGGTTGCCATAAGATTTGCGCCAGTTAATAATTTTACTCCTTTGCACACAACTGTGTTGCCCTCAAGCTTAAGATTTGCTCCCATACGGCTGAGTTCAGGAACATGCATAAAACGATTTTCAAAAATAGTTTCTGTAATAGTACTACTTCCATCAGCGATAGAATTCAGAGCCATAAATTGAGCCTGCATATCCGTTGGAAAATTTGGGTAAGCACTAGTACGAATATCAACGGGTTGAGGTCTTTTCCCTTTCATGTCGAGTTTAATTGAGTTTTGATTTGTTTGAATGTCCGCGCCAGTTTCAATAAGTTTACCAATAACGGAGCGCATTGAGTCAGGCTCAATATTATTAACAACAATTTTACCTCCAGTTATTGCAGCTGCAACTAGGTAGGTTCCTGCTTCAATTCGATCTGGACAAATGGAGTAATAAATACCACTGAGATGATCGACTCCTTGAATTACAATGGTAGAGGTATTTTCACCTGTAATTTTTGCGCCCATTTTATTTAGGCATTTTACTAAATCCGTTACCTCTGGCTCTTGTGCAGCATTGTTAATAGTAGTTGTTCCCTTAGCAAGAGTTGCAGCCATTATTATATTTTCAGTCGCCGTTACAGAAATCATATCAAAATTAATTTGCGCACCAACAAGCTCATTAGTGCTCGCATAAATATATCCATTTTTAACTTCAATTTTAGCGCCCATTTGTTCAAGTGCACTAAGATGAAGATTAACTGGACGTGTTCCAATAGCGCAGCCACCAGGAAGTGAAATTTTAGCTTTCTTATATTTTGCAAGCATTGGGCCTAAAGTTAAGATCGATGCCCTCATTGTTTTGACTAGTTCATATTCTGCTGTGAGTTTTGTAAGGCTTGATGAGTCAATTGAGATTGAACTGTCTTCCTCTAGGACAAAGCTAGAGCCCATATCCATTAGAAGTCTAAGCGTTGTTGAAACATCACTTAATTGAGGGGTGTTTGATAGCTTTAATGGACCGTCAGCAAGAATTGTTGCAAAAAAGATGGGTAAGGTGGCATTTTTAGATCCAGAAGTTTTCATACTTCCATTTAACGGAGTTCCGCCATTAATTACTAATTTATACATATACTAAGATTTTGATAGCATTTTTTGAATTAACTTTTCAATACCTTGGCGCTTTATTTTAGAGTCATAGCCAACTCTTTCTATATCTAATATGCTGATAGATTGATACTCTAAATCATAGATTTTCCAGCGGTTTTTACGAATCAATTTAAGAGTAACTGTGGCGCTTGAATTATCCTCTTCCAGCGATACTGATACTTTAACTCTAGCAAGATTTCCATTTTGACTGAAGTCTTCATTGACAGATATTGTAATATCTTTCCAAATTGCTAAATCAGACAAAATTCCAACATATTCATTAATTAGAGAACTCTTCATGTCACGTTCAAATATTTTCTTTTGTCTTGAATCTAGCTGGTCCCAATAACTAACTAAGGCCATTTCAGTACTATATTCAAGATCAATGTAAGGAATAATTTTCTTTTTAGTGAGGTTTAGAGTCGATGCCATAGTTCCATTACTATTAGACTGCAATTCAATAAAAGAGCAGACAATATCACTAGCAATTGCCCTCACTTGCTCTACTGGTGTATTTCCAGCATTTTTTGGCGAAATAGAGGGGCAAGATTCTGAGGCAAGTATAATCCCGATAAAACATAAGTTGATCAGCAAAGCCTTTAAAATATTAGGTAAAAATTTCATTTTGCTATTGTACTATATCTGTTAAATAAATTAACTAAATGCATAATCAAAATTTAAAAATAAAACTTAAAAATCTGACCAAAGAGCCAGGCGTCTACAAAATGCTTGATAAGACAGGTGATGTTATTTATGTCGGCAAGGCAAAAAATTTAAAAAACCGTGTTTCAAATTATTTTATTAGTTCAAATCATAATACAAAAACTCAGCTCCTCCAGAAAAACATAGATGATTTTTCTATTATTATTACAAAAACTGAAACTCAGGCACTGCTCCTTGAAAATGAGCTTATTAAGCAGTTTAAACCTAAATTTAATATACTTTTAAAAGACTCTAAAAGCTACCCTTACATTTTTCTTAGTAACGATGTCCATCCTCGCTTAGGAATGTTTAGGGGTAAAAAAAATAAAAATTATCATTATTTTGGGCCATACCCATCTTCGCATATTGCTCGTGATGCTTTAGCTCTTCTTAAAAAGATATTCAAAGTAAGGCAATGTACGAATAGTTTTTATAGGGCTCGCTCTCGGCCTTGTCTAGAGTATCAAATTGGCCTTTGCAGTGCGCCTTGTGTTGGAAAAATTTCAGATAATAAGTACCAACAAGATGTTGATATGGTGTCACTTTTTTTGAATGGTAAGGCGAGTAAGCTTTTAAACCAGGTTTCTCAGAAAATGAAACATGCTTCGGTTGATCTTGATTTTGAAGCTGCCGCTAAATATCGAGATCAACTTATTGGCTTAAGAACAATTCAAGAGAGGCATGGTTCTCAATTTAGCTCTGATATGGATGTTGTAAGTATTATAAATGATGCTGATACTCATTGCATCGAATTAGTATTTGTCCGTGGAGGCAAACAAGTTGGTAGTGAAACTTTTTTTCCAAAAAATGCAAAAAATGATTCTTGTGAAGAGGTTTTAAGTGCATTCCTGCCGCTATATTATTTGGGCACAAAAACGCCTAAAGAGATAGTTTTGAGCCACAAGTTGGTAGATAAGCTTATATTGGAAGCAGGCCTATCTACAAAACTTATTCAATCTCCTAGAGTAGATAAAAAACATTATTTAGAGATGGCTACGCTTAATGCTAAAGAAAATTTAAAACAACATCTACTATTAAGGTTTACTAAGATGAAGCAACTCGAAGGAATTCAAAAAACATTGGCATTAAAAATGATACCAAAAGTTATGGAGTGCTTTGATATAAGTCATACTATGGGAGAGGCAACAACTGCTTCATGCGTAGTGTTCGAAATGGGACTCCCAAAGGTCAGCAGTTACAGGCAATTTAATATTAAAGACATAACACCGGGTGATGATTATGCTGCAATTAACCAGGCAGTATATCGAAGATATTCGCGCCTCCTTAGTTCAAAAAAAGCTATGCCTGATATAGTATTTATTGATGGCGGCTTAGGTCAGCTTAACCAAGCAATTATGGTTATGAACTCAATTGGAGTGGATTCAGTAATGTTGGTTGGAGTTGCTAAAGGTGAAGGAAGAAAAGCAGGGCTAGAGACTCTTATTAGAGTTGAAGATGAAAAGGTAAAAAAAATAACACTCTCTCCCTTTGATCCAGCGCTCCTTTTAATCAACCATATTAGAGATGAATCTCATAGATTTGCAATAAAAAATCATCGTAAAAAAAGAGCAAAGAAACGTACTACGTCTTCTTTGGAGCTAATTAAAGGGGTTGGTATAAATAAAAGAAGTGCTCTCTTAAACCATTTTGGAGGTCTTCAAGAAGTGCAAAATGCAAGTGTCGATGAGTTACAAAAAGTAGTTGGGATTAATTCTAAATTAGCGATTAAAATAAACCAATCATTTAAAAAATAAATCTGGCTATGTTTATATTAAGACTTTTAATTGCAGCGATGGTAGTAAGTTATGTTATTTGGCTTTTCTATAATCGAGTAATGGGAAAAAACCTTGGGTTATCAAAAGTTGCAACATGGGTTTTAGCAGCAACATTTTTGATCTATCTTATACTTTCGGGGTTATCTTATTTTGTAGAAGGTTTTTAAGCTTTACTTGATATAACGAGAGTTTTTAGATGTTTTGTGTTTGCTATTATGCGACTTGTTGCATTAACAATGATTGATAGTCTTGATACTTCCCATACAGGAAGGTCTCTCATGTGATCCCCCATATAATCAAATTTTCTCTCACCAAAGCGCTCCACCAGAGTGTCTGCTTTATTGTGACTCGATAAGTTAAAGTCTTTATTGCTAGCCATAACATCATCAAAAATCTTAAGGTGCTTAGCAACTGCAAAAGCATAATTTTTATGTGAAGCAGTAGCAAGGACTATTTTTGAGCCTTCTTTTTTTCGCTTCATTATGTAGCTTATAACATTATCATTGTAGGGTAGCTCAGGGATATTAATTTCAAACCTTCTAACCAGTTGATCTTTTAAATATCCCTTTCCCTTCCATAGCCAAAAAAAATAATGTGCAATAAGCCATGGACTTTTGCTTAACACGCCTAAAGAAGATAGGAATAAAAGATCCGTATCAATTAGTGTGTGATCTAGATCTACAATTAATGGGATAGAGTTAGTTTCCACTGTCTAATTCACTCCATTTGTCATATAGTAATCCCACTTCTTTTTCCATTGAGCTTAATTTGATTGTCAAGTTTTGTGCATCAGGGTTTTGATAAAAGTCAGGGTTAGATAGTAATTTTTGTGACATTGAAATTTCATTTTCGAGATCTTCAATCTTTTCAGGTAATGATTTTAATAGTTGCTGTTCGTTGAATGATAGCTTTTGTGAAATATTTTTAGATTTAGATTTAAGTTCTACATCTTTTTTAGGTTGAGTATTTATTTTTTCATGTTTTTGCAGAATATAGTCATCATAACCACCAACATACTGATCAATAATAGCGTCACCCTCCATAACGATTGTTGAGCTTACAATGTTATTTAAAAAAGTTCTGTCATGTGAGATCAGTAAAAGTGTTCCGGCATAGTCGACTAACATTTCTTCTAATAATTCAAGCGTTTCGACATCTAAATCGTTGGTTGGCTCATCAAGAACTAAGAGGTTGGCTGGTTGAGATAGTATTTTGGCAAGCATTAAACGATTTTTTTCACCACCAGAAAACATCTTAATCGGAGCCATTGCTTGTTTTCCTGTAAATAAAAACTGACGCATATAGCCAATTACATGTTTACTTTTTCCATTAATATCTATGAAATCTTTGCCTCCGGATACAAAATCCATAGCCTTCATGTTAGGGTTAAGTGACTCTCTCATTTGATCAAAGTAAGCGAGCTGAATAGTTTTTGATCGACGGATATTTCCTACATCTGGAGTAAGTTCGCCGAGAAGAAGTTTAATTAATGTTGATTTTCCTGATCCATTGCCTCCAATAATTCCTATTTTTTCACCTTTTAAGACTAAAAGAGAGAATAGCTTTACGAGCTCGAGTTGACCAATTTTATAACTTACATTCTTAACTTCAAAAACTAGCTTGGAGACTCGTTTCTCATCTTCTAACGCATGAATTCTAACTTGACCTTGGTGTTTACGTTTATTTACAAACTGTTTTCGCATATCCTCAAGAGCTCTGACGCGCCCTTCATTCCTTGTTCGTCTTGCCTTTATTCCTTGACGAATCCAGGTTTCTTCTTGAGCAAGTTTTTTATTAAACCTTGCGTTTTCCAGCTCTTCACTATTAAGAAGATTTTCTTTTCTTTTTAGGTAGTCTAAATAGCCACAGTCAAATATTGAAAGTTTTCCCCGATCGAGGTCAAAAATCTTATTAACGATGCCGTTTACAAATGATCGATCATGGCTGATAAGAATTAGTGTCCCATGAAAGTCCTTGAGCATTTTCTCTAAATCAAGAATTGCAGTGATATCCATATGGTTTGTTGGCTCGTCAAGCAAGAGAAGTTCTGGCTCTTGAACAATCGCCTTTGCAAGCATTACTCTTCTTTTCCAGCCGCCAGAAAGTGTTGTGAGTTTTGCTGTTGGTTCTAATTTAAAGCGATTTAAAATTGTTTCAATTTGGTGTAAATAGTGCCACAAATCTTTACTTTCTATTTCATTTTGCAATTGAGCACTTTTTTCAATATTGCCTACTTGTAATGAGTCGTGATAGTCAGCAAGAAGTTTTCCAGTTTCACCGAGTCCTCGGGCGACAATATTAAATAGCGAATGATTATTATCTTCTGGAGGTTGTTGCTCTAAGTAGCTTATCCTAGTGTTATTTTTAACCTTTAAATTACCATCATCAGCATGAATCAATCCTGCTAAAACCTTCAAAAAGCTTGATTTCCCCTCGCCATTGCGACCAATTAAGCCTATCTTATCGCCTTTGAGGATGGTCGCATTAATTTCATCTAAGATAACTTTTTCAGAAAATCTAAGGGAAATATTGTCTAAGGTTATAAGTGGCATACGTTAAAATTAAAATTTTAAATAACAGCTATGTGAATGCGTTATTTTATTCAATTTGTGCTTGCACTTTTACTTATTCAAGGAGCTTTAGCTGAAAGTATTGAAGCAAAAGACTTTGAAACACGTGATCAGGAAAATCGTTACACAGTTTTAATTGAAAATATTCGATGCCCTGTATGCCAGGGCCAGAGCATTGGTGGTTCAAATTCTAGTCTTGCTAGTGACCTTCGTGAACAAGTTCGCACAATGATATTAGATAATAAATCTGACAAAGATATTTATTTATTTATGGTCGAGCGATATGGGGACTTTGTTAACTTTAAGCCGCCAATTAATAGCAAAACATATCTATTATGGTTTGCCCCTCTCCTCTTGCTATTTTTATGCTTTATTTATTTATACAGGATAACAAGAAGTAAAAACACTTACCTTTCCAGTTCAGATAACGATATTGAAAGAGCTAAAAAATTATTAAAGTGATAAATTAAAGTACTTCTATGAATAACAATACTGAAATTAGTGATTTAATTGTGAAGGCTTATACGCATCAAAAAAATGGTGAGATTTCTATGGCGATACAAGTATGGAATGAGCTAATAAACCATAGTTTAGTCACGCAAGAGTTGTCCTCTAATTCCCATTTAAATCTTGGTAATTTACACTTGCAGCAGGGTAATAATGATATTGCTTATGAAAGCATGACTAAAGCAATAAGTTCAAACCCAAACAGCTCTGAAGCTTTTTTCTGTTTAGCTTATATGGAGCAAGAAAAAGAGAATTTCCATGAGGCAATTAATTTTTTTGAGGCTGCATTAAAGATTAAGCCAGAAGATGTTGGCGCTATAAATAACTTGGGCAACTGTTTTGATCGGTTAAATAAAAGTCATGACTCAATCAAAACTTATTCAAAGGCAATTTCTTTAGATTCAGAATATATTGCAGCTTACTATAATCGAGGCAATGCTTACTCTAAAATAGCAAAGGATAAGTTGGCTTTGAAAGATTTAAATAAGGCGATTGATTTAGACAATACTTTTTATCAAGCATATTATAATCGTGGCTCAGTATATGGGCGATTAGGAAAAATTGAGCTAGCTGAAAAAGATTTTAAAAAAGCTAAAGAGCTTGCAAAGTTAGAGATTGAACAATCAAACAAATAATAGGATTAAAGTGAGTGATCTAGACGAAAATAAATTAATAGCAGAAAGAAAATCTAAATTAGCATTGCTTAGAGAGTCAGGCAATCCATATATTAATGATTTTAAGCCTCAAAACCTAGCAAGCTCTATTCATGAGAAGTTTGATAGCTTTTCAAATGAGGATCTTCAGGAGGCGGGGGAGTTTGTAACTGTTGCTGGACGATTAATGCTCAAGAGAATAATGGGTAAAGCAAGCTTTGTTCAGCTTCAAGATACTTCAGGTCAAATTCAACTTTTTGTGACTAGAGATGAGCTGGAAGAGGGATTCTACAATGAGCAATTCAAGAAGTGGGATATTGGTGACATAATTGGAGCATCTGGCGTTCTTTTTAAGACTCAAACCGGTGAGCTATCTATTCGAGTGGGTGATATTAAATTATTAACAAAATCATTAAGACCTTTGCCAGAAAAATTTCATGGACTAACTGATCAAGAAACAATATATCGCCAAAGGTATGTTGATTTAATTATGAATGAAGGATCGAGAAAAGTTTTTCAGAGAAGATCTGAAATAATTTCTTACATTAGGCAGTTCTTTATTCGTCACAGTTATCTTGAGGTAGAAACCCCTATGATGCAAGTCATTCCAGGAGGCGCAGCAGCCAAGCCTTTTGTTACTCATCATAATGCTTTAGATATGGATTTATTTTTAAGAATTGCTCCAGAACTTTATCTTAAAAGGTTGGTAGTTGGGGGGTTTGATAAGGTTTTTGAGATTAACCGTAATTTTAGGAATGAGGGGCTCTCGCCACGGCATAATCCTGAATTTACAATGATTGAGTTTTATGAGGCTTATGCAAATTATCATGACTATATGGACCTAACTGAAAAATTATTTAAAGGTATTGCGATTGATGTTTGCAAATCAGCAAAAATAAAATTCCAGGGTGATGAGTTCGATTTTTCAAAACCGTTTGAACGATTAAGTGTGTTTGATTCAATTTTGAAATACAATTCTAAGTTATCAACTTCTGACCTTTCAGAAGATAATATTAGGACTACTGCTAGCAATTTGGGAATTCATCTTAAAGAGAACTGGGGTTTAGGAAAGATTCAAATTGAAATCTTTGAAGCAACTGTTGAGGAAAAGTTAATTCAACCAACTTTTGTTACTGAGTATCCTACAGAGGTATCTCCTCTGGCTAGGCGCAATGATCAAAATTCATTTATTACTGATCGCTTTGAACTCTTTATTGGTGGCCGTGAAATAGCAAATGGATTTTCGGAGCTCAATGATCCTGAAGATCAGGCCCAAAGGTTCAAAGACCAGGTTAGTGAAAAAGATGCAGGAGACGATGAAGCAATGCATTATGATGCTGATTATATTAGAGCCCTTGAGTATGGAATGCCCCCAACTGCAGGAGAAGGTATTGGTATTGATCGTTTAGTTATGCTATTCACAGATTCAGTGTCAATTAGAGATGTTTTATTATTTCCTCATATGAGACCTGAGTATGAGAAGTAGTTTAAGAATTTCTAGTTAGTATTATGATTCCAGTTTTAACTATTGATGGACCTAGTGGAGTAGGGAAGGGGACTGTAGCAAATATCATGGCTCATGAGCTGAAATGGAATTTGTTGGACTCTGGAGCAATATACCGGGCTTTTGCTTTGGCGGCTTCTAAGCGAAATATTAAGATTGATAATACTGATGAACTGCTGAAGTTAGCATCCAATCTTGATTTGAAATTTGAGTCAGACCCCCATAAAAATAAACTCAGTGTTTATCTTGATAATATTGAAGTTTCAGCCGAACTTCGAACTGAAGAAACTGCAGAGCTCGCTTCAAAATTTGCGATGATTGGCCCTCTTCGGGAGTCACTCCTATTAAGACAACAAAAGTTCAAGCAGCCTCCAGGATTAGTTGCTGATGGCCGAGATATGGGAACTGTTGTATTCGAAAGCGCACCCTTCAAGGTATTTTTGACAGCAAATGTGGAAGAAAGGGCACAAAGACGACTAAAACAGTTGCATGACAATGGTATTGCTGGTATCCTTTCGCAAACTTTGGAAGAGGTTAAAAAGAGAGATGAGAGGGACGTAAGTCGCAAAAATTCTCCTTTAATTGCTTCAAAAGATGCATTAGTTATAGATACATCGAATCTAACAATTAATGAAGTCGTTGCAAAAGTGATGGCGTTAGTTAAGACTTGAGCGGTCAAGTCTTTATTTTTTAATTAACCCGATATGATTTAAGCTTAAACCGACACAGCTTAATAATTACCGGTCAACATCGAGATAAATATGTCAGAATCATTTTCCGAGCTATTTGAAAATAGCGAAATACAACAAAACGTAAAACCTGGAGCCCTTTTAATGGGAACTGTAGTCAGCATGAATCGCGAAAAAGCGATTATCAATGTGGGACTAAAGTCTGAAGGTTTTATTTCATTACACGAATTTAAAAATGCTAAAGGCGAGCTTGAGATCACTGAAGGTGATGTTGTTGAAGTCGCACTTGACTCAATTGATGATGGCTTAGGTCACACTCTTTTATCACGAGAAAAAGCGAAACGCATTAAGATGTGGCAAGAGCTTGAAAACGCGATGAATACTAAAGAAGTTGTTAAAGGTATTGTTACAGGCTCAGTTAAGGGTGGTATGACAGTTGATATTGGTGTTATCAAAGCTTTCTTACCTGGTTCTTTAGTAGATATAAGACCTGTTAAAGATTTTGATTTCTTACTAGGTCAAGAAATTGAGGCTCTTGTTATTAAAATGGACGAAGTTAGAAATAATATTGTTATTTCTAGAAAGGCTGTTATGCAGGAAGTTAACTCAGCTGATAGAGAGGCTTTAATTGAAAATCTTGATACTGGCAAAGAAGTTGAAGGAATTGTTAAAAACTTAGCTGATTATGGTGCATTTGTTGATCTTGGTGGTGTAGATGGGTTACTTCACATTACAGATATATCGTGGCAGAGAGTTAACCACCCGTCTGAGAAGCTATCTATAGGTGACAAGATTACAGTAAAAATTCTCAACTATGATAAAGAGAAAATGAGGGTTTCTTTAGGACTTAAGCAGTTAACACCAAGTCCTTGGGATAATATTTCAGAGCGTCTTCCAATGGGCAAAAAAGTTTCGGGTGTGGTTTCAAACCTAACTGACTATGGTGCATTTGTAAGAATTGAAGAGGGTGTTGAAGGACTTGTTCACGTGAGTGAGATGGACTGGACAAATGCTAACGCTAGGCCTTCTAAGTTTGTTAAGCTTGGCCAAGAAGTAGATGTTGTAGTTCTTGATGTGCAAGAGTCTAAACATAGAATTTCTCTTAGTATGAAGCAAGCAAAAGAAAATCCTTGGGAAGCATTCGAGGGAACGCATAATAAAGGCGACATGATTAATGTAACTGTTAAGTCAATTACTGACTTTGGTCTTTTTGTTGGTCTTCCAGGTGGAATTGATGGGCTTATTCATTTAGCAGATATCTCATGGGAGAAGCAGTCTGCAGATCAAATTGTCTCAACTTATTCAAAGGGACAAGAGCTTGATGTTGTAATTCTTAATATAGATGCTGAAAAAGAACGAATTTCTTTAGGAATTAAACAGTTGACTTCAGATGATTTCTCTCAATATGCAACTGCAAACTCTAAAGGCTCGATTGTCAAAGGTGTCATCCAAGAAGTTGATGCAAGAGGCGCTGTTGTATTATTAGCTGCCGGAATTACTGGTTATCTTAAGGTGTCTGAAATTTCTCAAGATAGAATTGATGACGCATCAACTGTACTAAAAGAAGGTGCAGAGGTTGAAGTCGCTATTACTTTAATTGATAAAAGAACACGAAAAGTAAATTTAAGTATGAAGGCTAAAGATTCAGTTCAAGAGAAGGCAGTCATGGATGACTATAACAGTCAATCGACTCAAACTTCTGGATCAACACTTGGTGATCTCTTAAAAGAAGCTAAAGATAAATAATTAATTAAAGCTGCTATGCCAAGGTATAGCAGCTAATTATATGAAAAAAATCGACCTTATTGATGTAATATCTAAAGAAACTAGAATTACACGCTCAGAAGCAAAACAATCTGTTGAAATTATCCTTGAAGAAATTAGCTTAGCAGTAATTTCTGGTAAAGGCGTTGAAGTAAGAGGTTTTGGTGGTTTTCAAAAACGTCATCGTAAAGGCAGAATGGGCATTAATCCAAAGACTGGCGAAAAGACTGAAGTTTCTGAAAAATTTGTTCCTTTTTTTAAGCCTGGAAAACTTCTCAAAGAGGCTGTTAATAAAGGCTAATTTACGATTGATTAATGAACATTAGTTCAGTATAATTTCTCGTTTTTATATGGGGCGTTAGCTCAGTTGGTAGAGCATCGGACTTTTAATCCGCTGGTCGAGCGTTCAAGTCGCTCACGCCCCACCATATTCTTAAAAGCTTGCAGTATTGCAGGCTTTTTTGTTTTCTAAGGTCTTAGATTGAATGGAAATTTTGAGAAAATATAGAAAATTTCTATGATTAAGATATAAATGTTCAAAAACCAACTACTATTAATCTTTAGATAACCAATGTTATTAAATCATTTAGCTCTATGGGGATACCTATGTTTTTTTGTTTGTACTTCAATCTTTCTTTGGATTAAGTGTCGAAAGATTGGAGCGCCATTACTAATCCTGATTATTGTTATATCATTTATATATTCTTTTGGAATGGCTAAACATTCAATTCTTGGATCAATGAGGCTTAATTCCATTCCAAAAGTCATGAATTTAGAAGCTGATTCTAAATCTATTAGTAGGGGTGAAGTAATCCTAGATTCACTTAAAAGCTGGAATAAGATACTTAGAGGAAAAAAACCTATTTATATAACTTCAGGTGGATCTCAAATTTCAGTGGATCCAATTGGTGATGAAAAAGCTATAAAACTTTTTAAACGTTTCTGATAGAGAAATAATTCATAAAAAATCTCAATATTAATAAAAATAAGTATAAACTTTCATTAGTCCTCATTTCATTATGACGGATTTTTAATTTTTTTAATATTAAGGAGAAAAAATATGAATTATTTGCCTAAGTCATTGGCAGTGGGATTTGTATTGGCGTCTTTTGCTTCAGCCTCAGTGCTTGCAGTAACTCACCCAGTAACAGGCGAAACCCTAGCTGATGATCAGACATTTACATATAGTTTGTTAGATGAATTTAGTTCAGCTGACCCTCAAATCGTTGAGGATGTCTCAGGAGCTGATATTGTTCGTGACCTTTTTGAAGGCCTGATGAATCAAGATGCAGATGGAAATCTTGTCCCAGGTGTTGCGACTGGCTTTACAACAAATGATGCAAAAGATGTCTATACATTCACGCTTCGTGACAATGCAATGTGGTCAGATGGTAACCCAGTTACCGCGCACGACTTTGTATACTCATGGAGACGTTTAGCAGATCCTGCTACAGCCTCACCTTACTCATGGTTTGCTGAAATTATGGCTATTGAAAATGTCGGAGCTGTATTATCTGGCGATGCTTCACCTGAAACTCTTGGAGTTACTGCTCTAGATAATCATACTCTTGAGGTTCGTTTAACAGCTTCATTGCCATATTTTGCTGCAATGACTACGCATAGCTCAACTTTTCCAAGTCCTGAGTGGATAGTTAGAACATCTGGTAATGATTGGACTAAGCCTGAAAATATTGTATCTAATGGTGCATATATTTTAACTGAGCATATTCCTAATGAGCGTTCAGTACGTGAGCGTAACACTATGTATTGGAATAACGATGCAACAATTATTGATAAGGTTGTTGGATTAGTTATAAATGATGAGAATACAGATTTGACTCGTTATTTAGCTAATGAACTTGACAAAGGAACTGTGCCTTCAGGTCAGTATATTCGCCTGAAACAGGACTATCCTAATCAAGCAACTTCTTTTCCAAGACTTTGTAACTACTACATGACTTTTAATATGTCACCTAGTGGTCCTGAAGCATTTAAAGATGTGCGTGTTCGTCATGCTCTAGCCTATGCTATAGATCGCTCAGTTATTACTGAAAAAATCTTACAAGCTGGACAAATCAACGCATTCACATTTACTCCTGGAGCGACAGCTGGATTTGACGTTCCTTCAGTTGCATTTGGTCGTATGACTCAAGATGAGAGAAACGCTAAAGCAGTTAAATTGTTAAATGAAGCTGGTTATGGACCAAGTAATCCTTTGAAGTTTGAGTATTTATATAACACTTCTGAAGGCCATAAGAAGATTGCAATTGCAGCCCAGCAAATGTGGAAAGAAACACTTGGTGTTGAAGCTACTCTTGCTAATCAAGAATGGAAAACTTTCCTTAAAACTCGTGGCGGCCAAGGTTTTGAACTTGCACGTGGAGCTTGGTGTGGTGACTACAATGAAGCGTCTACTTTCTTAGACCTTCTAACTACTCCTTCTGGTTACAATGATGGAAAGTATAGTAATGCTGAAGTAGATCAGCTTATGTTAGATGCAAGGACTATGTCTGACGCATCAGGTAACTACACGCGTATTGAGGAGATCCTAGCAAATGAAATGCCAGTGATTCCTATTTATCATTACGCTGGTGTATTTATGCTTAAGACTAACGTAAAAGGTTGGCCTTATAACAACGTTGAACAAAACGTATATTCTCGCAATTTGTATAAGATTGCGCAGTAATAGTTAGTTTGATTCTAAGAGCACCGCACAGATATTGTGCGGTGCTTTTTTATTTGTACGGTACAATAATTTATTAAATTTTTTCTAGTCAATTTCGGATATGATCAACTACATAGTTAAGCGAATTGGAATTGCTATTCCGACTCTGCTTGTTCTTATTGCGGTTAGTTTTTACTTAATGCATGCAGCTCCTGGTGGGCCATTTACATCGGAAAGACCACTGCCACCGCAAGTACTTGCAAATATTGAGGCAAAATATGGCCTAGATCAGCCAATTTGGCGACAGATGTTTAGTTATCTATGGGGAGTTTTAACTGAATTTGATTTTGGACCCTCCTACAAATATCATGACAGAAGTGTAAACGAAATTATTGCACAAGGTTTTCCAATTACTTTGAAATACGGTTTTTGGTCATTTATTGTTGCTGTTGGAGTTGGCATACCATTAGGCGCAATTGCTGCAATACGTAAAAATACTTGGATTGATTACTTAGCAGTAGGAGTATCAATTGGCGCGCAAGTGCTCCCAAATTTTGTGATGGCACCATTACTAATTATCGTCTTTACTTTATGGCTTGATTGGCTACCTGGCGGCGGCTGGAATGGAGGATCGTGGCAGTACCTTATAATGCCAGTCATTGCGCTTTCAACGAGCTATATGGCATCTATTGCTCGAATAACTCGCTCATCTATGCTTGAGGTTCTAAATACGAATTACATTAGAACAGCAAAATCTAAAGGACTTCCAACAAAAATAATATTCTTCCATCATGTGTTAAAGCCCTCCCTTCTTCCAGTAATTTCATACCTTGGCCCAGCATTTGTTGGATTAATAACAGGATCTGTAATCATTGATATGTATTTTTCAACTGGTGGCATGGGCTACTTTTTTGTTAATTCAGCTTTTAATAGGGACTACTCAGTAATGATGGGAATAACTATTGTAGTTGGCGGCCTTACAATTTTATTTAGCTTAATCGCAGATCTTTTGTACGCTTGGGTTGATCCTAAGATTAGATACTAAAAAATGATTGCAATAAATAAAAATAAGATAAAAAAGATGGCGGATAATCTTTCTGATTCTGGAACTGGCCGTTCATTATGGAAGGACGCACGAATAAGATTTATGCAAAACAAGGCTGCAACAGTTAGCCTATTTATTCTTGCAGCGATAGTGCTCTTTTCGTTTATTGGACCATATTTTGCTGTTTGGAGCTATGAGAAAATTGACTGGAATGCAATGGGCTCTGCAGCCAGAGTTGGAATGCCATCAATTGAAAGTGGACATTTTTTTGGGACCGATGATCTGGGTCGAGATTTGTATTCGAGAGTAATACAAGGAACACAAATCTCACTAATGGTTGGCTTCTTAGGGGCAACAGTAGCTGTTTTTGTGGGCACCTTATACGGTGCTACCTCTGGATATTTAGGGGGTAAGACTGATCAAATAATGATGCGTATTGTTGACATATTGATGTCAATTCCGTACATGTTTGTTTTAATACTTTTGCTAGTTGTATTTGGCCGCTCAATTGGAATGCTTTTTATAGGAATTGGCCTGCTATCTTGGTTAGATATGAGCCGAATTGTTAGGGGCCAAACCCTTAATCTTAAAAATAAAGAATTTATTGAAGCTGCAAGGGTAACCGGGGTTAGTGACTTTAAAATTATAACGCGTCATATTGTTCCTAACCTTCTAGGTATTGTTGCAGTATATGCGACTTTATTAGTGCCTGGAATAATATTAGCAGAAAGTTTTATATCCTTTTTGGGTCTGGGAGTGCAGGAGCCATTAACAAGTTGGGGCGCTTTAATTAAAGAAGGTGCTGGAACAATTCGCTACGATACTGAATGGCAACTTCTATTTCCGTTAGCATTTTTTGTTGTCAGCTTATTCTGCTTTTATTTTATTGGTGATGGCTTGCGCGATGCACTTGACCCAAAGGATCGATAAACTACTATGAGCTTTTTAGAAGTTAACAATTTAAAAGTAGAGTTTGATACTGCGGATGGCATAGTAAGTGCAGTTAACAATGTTAGCTTTTCACTTGATGAGGGAAAAATTTTAGCGATAGTTGGTGAATCTGGAAGTGGAAAAAGCCAAACTGTTTTTGCTATGAATGGCCTCCTCGATCACAATGGCAGGGCAAGTGGTAGCGTTAAATTTGAAGGCAAAGAGATACTTAACCTTCCTAGCAGAGAGCTCAACCTTATTCGGGCTCAAAAAATTGCAATGATTTTTCAAGATCCAATGACCAGTCTTAATCCCTATGTAAGAGTTTCAGAGCAAATGGCTGAAGTACTTGTTCACCATCAAGGAGTCTCAAAGTCGGATGCTATTCAACAATCAATCAATATGCTCGATGCTGTTAAAATTCCAGATGCTAAAAATCGCATAAGGATGTATCCACATGAGTTTTCAGGTGGAATGCGCCAGCGCGTTATGATTGCAATGTCTCTACTTTGTCATCCTAAGCTTCTAATCGCTGATGAACCAACGACTGCTTTAGACGTTACTGTGCAGGCTCAAATTATGCAATTGCTAGCTGATATTCAAAAAGAATTTAGCATGTCAATTATTTTAATTACTCATGATCTTGGAGTTGTAGCTGGAAATAGTGATGAGATGCTTGTTATGTACGGAGGAGAAGTAATGGAGATAGGTAAAACAGAGCATCTCTACTCTAATGCTACGCACCCTTACACTCAAGGCTTGATGAGCGCGGTGCCAAGGCTTGATGACTCAGCAGATAGATTAGTGACAATTCCTGGAAACCCTCCAAACATGATGCTAACGCCAGTTGGCTGTCCATTTTCACCGCGCTGTAAGTTTGCAAATACCACATGCTCCTCGCAAACTCCTATCCTAACTAAAGTTAATGATGATCACTATAGAGCTTGTCACGTTGCCATAGAGGACACATTATGAGTGAGCATACAATTCTTCAGGTTCAGAATTTAAAAGTAAATTTTGATGTTTCCTCCGAAGGGGATATGCTATGGACTAAGGCCAAGAAATTACAGGCAGTAAATAACGTTTCGTTTGATTTAAATTCAGGTGAAACCCTTGGCGTAGTAGGGGAGTCAGGTTGTGGAAAGTCTACTTTGGCGAGAGCAATTGTTAAAATGGTGCCCGCTGATTCAGGAAAAGTAATTTGGTTTGGGAATGACTTGTTAACTCTAAACAAGTCTGAAATGAGGCAGCATCGTAAACAAATTCAAATGATTTTTCAAGACCCTCTTGCAAGTCTAAATCCTAGAATGAATATTGGTGAAATTATTGCAGAGCCATTAAGAACACATTACCCTAAAACACCAGAGTCCGATATAAAGGAGAGAGTTAAAGACGTAATGAATAAAGTTGGTTTATTGGATAATTTAGTGAATCGTTACCCTCATGAGTTTTCGGGTGGACAGTGTCAGCGAATTGGTATTGCAAGAGCTTTAATTTTAAAACCAAAGCTTATTATCTGTGACGAGCCAGTGTCTGCACTTGACGTCTCAATTCAAGCTCAAGTCGTTAATCTCTTGATGGATTTGCAAGAAGAAATGGATTTAACTTTAATTTTTATTGCCCATGATTTAAGTATTGTCAAGCACATCAGTACTAAGATTATGGTTCTTTATTTAGGCAATATGGTTGAACTTGCAAACAGTGATGATATTTATACTAAGCCAAGACATCCTTACACCCAGGCTCTTATCTCTGCAGTTCCTATTCCTGACCCAAGTATTGAGAAAAGTAAAAAAATAATATTAATAGAAGGTGACTTACCATCACCAGTAGACCCACCCTCAGGTTGTGTTTTTAGAACAAGGTGTCAAAAAGCTCAAGATATTTGTGCAATAGAAAAGCCTGAGTTTAAAGAGGTATCAAGCAATCATGAGGTTGCTTGTCATTTTCATGATTAAGTTTCTTAAAAAACGAATTAAAAATAAGTGGATGCTTATTATTTTGCCTTTTCTATTTTTTCTAATAAAGGGCTTAATATGGCTTGCCATATTTTATGGGTTATGGGACGTTATTAAATCGACCTTCTAAATTTTGATACCTTGGAAGATTTACTTAACTTTAACGTGCGATAAGATTTCTTTCATATCTTTCTTATTTTCAAAGATTTCTTGTTCTGAAAGTCCATCCATCTCATGAGGAAAGACTAGCCAATCATCAGTCTCATGGATATAGTAATCTGGCACAGTATCTATTATATTTCTTAAAGGCTTGTACCAAGGCATAGCCATGCGAATATCATGCGGTATATTTTTTCTAGATTTTTCATTCAGAGTATCTAAGATCGCTTTAATACTTCTACCCGAGTCAAAGACATCATCAACAATAAGAAGCTTGTCTTCAGCATTCATATGACTGATTAGATAGTCGATACCATGAACCCTAACCTCTTTTGCTTGTTTATTAATGCCGTAGTATGATGAAGTTCGAATTGCAATATGATCAGATTCATTACCCAAATACCCAAGAATCTCTTGAATGGCTATACCAACTGGCGTTCCACCTCGCCAAACTCCAACAATAAAGTCAGGTTTGAAACCACTATTGTGTATTTGAACTCCCAATCTAAAAGAGTCAAGTAGCAACTCGTCAGCTGTGATGTATTTTTTTGATAGAGACATTTTTTTATTAGTTATTATTTAAATAATGTGACTTGAATGAATTATAAAGCATCTTTCTTATTTGAAATTTTATAGAGGTTTCGTCATTTATATTTATAGAATTCTATTTTTTCTTAATTAAGACTATGAAATTTTACTAAGAAGGTGTAGCTTTGTCTCAGGGTCTGCAAAAGAAGCGTTAATAGCCATTATTGAGATAGATTTAAGGCGGTTAATTTCAAAGCCAAGTTGATCAGCGCATCCTTGATATTCTTGACCAACACTAGTATGAAAAAATGGTGGATCATCTGAATTAAGGCTAACATTTATCCCTTTAGACATAATGAGTTTGATTGGATGACTCTCCCAACTAGGGTATATCGAAAGAGCTAGATTACTTCCAGGACAAATCTCTAAGGCTATATTACGATTTTTTAGTTCATCTAGTAGATGCTCATCTTCCACGCTTCTAACGCCATGACCAATTCTACTAATGGGTAAATAATTTATGGCATCCCAAACACTTTCTGCACCGCATATCTCACCTGCATGAACTGTGCAAGGATAGTTAGCTTTAGCTGCAATATTAAAAGCAGGGGCAAAATCAATTAACTTGAATGCATTTTCATCACCGCCCATACCAAACCCAATAACATAAGGATGAGGGTTATCAACCATTTTTTGTGCAACATCAACCCCTTTTTGAGGTCCTAAATGCCGTACGCAAGTTACAATAATTCGCCCAATAATACCGAAATCTAACTGCGCATCATCTATTCCTTTTGCGCACCCACTAATCAAGTCATTATAGCTAATACCACAATCGCTAGCGTGATCAGGGGATATAAAAGTTTCAGCATATATTACATTTTCAGACGCACAATCTTTAAGATATTCATACATAATATCCCTGTAATCATTAGCATTTTTAAGGCATGAACTTACTGAGTCATAAGCGTTAAGAAAGCTTGGAAAGTCAGTCCAGGCATAACCGCCATCTTCATCAAATATATTTTCATCAAAATCAACGTTATTACGTTTGGCAATTTCATGAAATAATTTAGGATTAATAGTTCCTTCTAAGTGGCTATGAAGCTCAACTTTGGGAAGCTTTTGAATTTGATCTTGCATAATAATTAACTTAAGTTACAAGCTTTACCATGAAGTAAAGGCTCTATTTCAAGGTGTTGAGCAATAGTTTGTCCCATATCGCAGAAGCTTTCTCGCTCCCCTAAGTTATTGTTCTTTATTGATTTTCCATAAAAAACAACTGGAACATGTTCACGGGTGTGATCATTACCAGGCCATGTAGGGTCGCAGCCATGATCTGCTGTTATTAGCACTAGATCATTGCTGGTTAGTTGCGCCTCAATTTCAGGTAATCGGGCATCAAATTGCTCGAGTGCTAGAGCGTAACCTGCAACGTCACGTCGATGACCAAATTTGGTATCAAAATCAACTAGATTTACAAAGATTAGTCCTTCATTAACTTTTTTCATTTCAGATAATAATTGATCAACCAAGCCCATGTTATTAGCTGCCTTAACGGTATAGCTGACTCCTTGGTTAGAAAAAATATCTCCAATTTTTCCAACTGAGATAACATCTCCACCACCATCTTGAATGTTGTCTAACAGTGTTGGGCCATTGGGCGGCGTTGTAAGGTCTTTTCGATTAGCACTTCGCTCAAAGCCATCTTTAGAGTTCCCAGTAAATGGCCTTGCGATTACTCTTGTAATTTCTAGTGGATCAACCAAGCGTTTTGCGATGGTGCATAATTCATAAAGCCTATCTAATCCAAAATGCTCTTCATGGGCAGCAATTTGAAATACTGAGTCAGCCGAGGTATAACAAATAGGAAATCCACTATCTATATGCTCTTGACCAAACTCTTCAATTACTTGAGTACCTGATGCATGTTTGTTTGCAAGTGTCCCTCCTATTTTTCCTTCCTCTATAAGGCTAAGAAGGAGTGATTCAGGAAAGCAGTTTTCAGTTTTTGGAAATGTTCCCCATTCAAAAGGAACTGGCAGACCACAAATCTCCCAGTGACCACTCGGGGTGTCCTTGCCTGCGCTAACTTCTTTCGCATAACCAAAAGCGCCCTGAGGCTCAACTCGAGAAATTGGTAAGGGCTTTTTACGGCTTGCAATTGCAGCCTCCCCTAAACCCCATCGAATCAAGTTAGGAATAACTAGGGGGCCATTTCGCTCAGAATTATTAGCGCTATCAGAATCACAAGACTCAATAATATGACCTAAAGTGTCCGCCCCTGTATCACCGTAAAGATGCGAGTCCTTAGTTGAACCTAAACCCAAAGAATCTAAAACTAAAATAATTGATCTTTTCATCTATAAACCTTCTAATTTGAGCCTAGTATTTCATGAATTAGGGTTGGCGGCTCTATATGTTTAGCTCCTAATGAAATAAATCCAGGAATAGTTTCTTGGAGATAGCTCAATTGTTCTTTATCTCGCATATGTGCAATTGCAAGTGGCTCACCTTTATCAATCCATTGACCGATTTCAACAATATCACTTAATCCAACGCCATGATCTATTGGGTCACTAGATTTAGTTCTGCCAGCTTTCAAATGTATCATACTAAGACCAATAGCGCGCGCATCCATTTCCAAAACATATCCAGAAGAGTTTGCTGCTATAGGTCTAATAATGGGCATAGGGACTAAGTGTTTATGAGACTTTTCTAATAAATCACTTGGCCCACCAAGAGCAGAAATCATTTGTTCAAATATTGCAGCTGCCTTGCCAGACGATAGCGCATCTTGAGATTTCACTCGAGCAGTCTCAAGGTCACTTTCAATTCCACTTAGCTGCAACATATGAGCTGCTAATTCAATGGTAAGCTCAAATAGTCTAAGATTAGCATTTTCAGGTTTGATTAAAAAATTTATACACTCTTTGACTTCTATAGCATTACCTACACTATGACCAAGAACCTGACTCATATCTGTGATTAAACAGCTAGTTGGCACGCCAGATTTACTTGATACATTGGCAATACTTTGGGCTAATTCTTGCGCCATTGAATAGTTTGCAGCAAATGCACCATTACCAGTTTTAATGTCCATTACAAGGGCATCAAGTCCAGAGGCTAGTTTTTTTGATAAAATTGACGCGGTAATAAGGTCAATTGACTCAACTGTTGCGGTGACGTCTCTAGTAGCATAAAAACGCTGGTCTGCTGGAGCAAGTTTGGTAGTTTGCCCAATAATAGCGCAGCCAACTTCCTTAACAAGCATTCTAAATTTTGTATTATCAGGAGTTCCATTATATCCTGGAATGCTTTCAAGTTTATCTAGTGTGCCACCCGTATGTCCCAAGCCGCGACCAGAAATCATTGGCACATAGCCTCCACAAGCAGCAACTATTGGAGCCAATATTAAACTTATCTTGTCTCCTACACCGCCAGTTGAATGCTTATCTACTACTGGACCATCTAAGTTAAGGTCTTGCCACTGAAGCGTATCTCCTGAGTGCATCATGTGCTGAGTTAAACTAACGCGCTCATCCATAGTCATGCCACATTTAAAAACTGCCATTGCAAATGCGCCTAACTGAGCATCCGTCAAACTGCCATCAGTAATTCCTTGAACTAAAAAACCAATTTCATGGTCATTCAGTATAAGGCCATCACGTTTTTTTCTAATTAGTTCTTGAGGAAGGAATAATGCGCTCATAAATTAGTCACCGTATGGAGTCCAAATATTTTTCACTTCAGTTGCATTTCTAAGGAATTCTAAGCTTTCACCCTGATCAGGATTAAGCCAATCTCGATCACTATCTTCATGAACCCACAAGCGTTTTAAGTCAATAGCACTAATAGCTTCAATAGAGGCAATAGTCTCTTGATCCGCCCAACACCATGTTCCATCAACTTCTGCATGACCAATAATTTGCTCAGCAAGCTCACGCTTATTACCGCTAACTATATTTACAACGCCAGCTGGTACATCTGAAGTTTCAATTGTTTGTACTAACTCCAAGGCAACACTTGGAAATCGTTCACTAGGAATTAAAACAACTCGGTTTCCCATAGCTATTGCTGGGGCAACTAAAGAGATTGATGTAAGTAATGGAAGCTCTTCAGGAGCAATTTGAGCAAGGATACCTATGGGCTCTGGAAGTGCCATTGTAATGCCCCTATAAGGCGCACTATGAACTGCTCCGTCATACTTATCTGCCCAGGCAGCATAACTAAAGAGTCGACTGATGCTCTCATCAAATTCAGCTTTAGCTTGTTTTTTTGAAACCCCACAAAGAGTTATAAGTCGTTGAATCCATTCAGATTCGCGTACCGATAAATTTTCAGCAAGAAAATAAATAATTTGAGCTCTACCGTGACCGCTTTGAGAGCTCCAGGATGATGCTTTTGAGGCTGCACTTACAGCGTTTCTTACATCCTTTCTGTTACCAGCACCAACGAAAGCTGCATGACTTCCGTCAGCATTGAAAGTTGCAATACTATGACCACTATCTGGCCTTACCTGCTTTCCGCCAATATAAAATTTTAATGTTCGGTCAATAGCATTATTTTTAGGATTTTTAGTAATTAAAGCAGCAGTAGTCTTCTTTGATGACTTTAAACCGTTAGGCTTAAGGTACTCATAAAGACCTTCTTTTCCACCTTCACGGCCAAATCCAGACTCTTTGACGCCGCCAAATCCACAAGACGCATCAAACTGATTATGACAATTAATCCATACAACACCGGCTTTAATTTTAGGAGCAACATCCATTGTGCGATTAATATTTTCACTCCAAATACTTGCCGCTAATCCGTATCTACTATTGTTAGCTAACTCAACGGCCTCGGATTGAGTTCGGAAAGTCATTGAGACTAAAACAGGTCCAAAAATTTCTTCTTGGGCTAACGGGTGACTAGAATCAATATTTGTAATAAGAGTTGGGGGATAGAGGTTACCCTCTGACTCAATATCACATGCCTGATAAATTTCTCCACCATGTTTTAAGCCATCTTTGACCATTTCATTCACTCTATTAAACTGGGTCTTGCTAACTAAACTGCCTAAGTCTATTGATTTATCAAGAGGAGAGCCTAAGCGTAATTGTTTAATTCTTTCTTTAATCCTTAGATGAAGGTCTTCAGCAACTTCAGCCTGAACCAATAATCTTGATCCAGCACAACAAACCTCTCCTTGGTTAAACCAAATTGAATCAACTAAGCCTTCAACTGCAGCATCAAGATCTGCATCTTCAAACACAATAAATGCAGATTTTCCGCCAAGTTCGAGTGTAAGTTTTTTACCTTGTCCAGCTGTACTTTTTCTGATGGACTGACCAACAGCAGTTGAGCCAGTAAATGCAACTTTATCAACGCCTTTATGAGCTGCAAGTTCAGCGCCAATATTTCCATCACCATTGATCATATTGACAACGCCAGGTGGAACTCCTGCCTGCTCGCATAAGTGCGCAAAAAACATTGCTGAAATTGGAGTTTGCTCTGCAGCCTTAAAGACAATAGTATTACCCATTGCAAGAGCTGGAGCAATTTTCCAAGATAACATTAATAGTGGGAAGTTCCATGGAACAATTTGAGCAACAACACCAATTGACTGGTAACTAGAAAACTCTTTGCCTTGAAGTTGTGCCCAGCCAGCATGGTGGTAAAAATGCCTTATTGCAAGAGGTATATCAATATCACGACTTTCACGAATTGGCTTTCCATTATCAAGTGTTTCAAGTACAGATATTAATCTCGAATGTTTTTGTAGTAATCTTGCTAAGGCATAGAGAATTTTAGCTCTTCCATGGCCTCCAAGCAACTCCCACGAGGGCTGAGCTTTTCTAGCAGCTTCTACTGCAAAATCTAGCTGTTCAGAACTTGCAATTTCAATATTGGCTAGTAACTTACCATTTGAGGGATTTAAACTAGCAATTAATTTAGATTTTTTATTAGATATAAATTTTCCATTAATCAGCTGACCAAAGTGGTGATCATTAAGTTTAAGCCACTCATGCGCCTCTTTATCACTTTCGAGAGCTTCGCTATAATCTAGATCTTTGAATGATTTTAAAAGTGTCATTGTTAAGTCCTATGCTAATGGATGTCTATAAGATGCCGAGTAATAACCACTAGAGAAGTGGTCTAATTGGCGTTCAATATCGCCGAGTAAGCTAGATGCTCCAAAACGAAATAAATCTGGCTCTAACCATCTGCGACCGAGCTCTTCTTGGATCATTGTCATATATAAAAGTGCAGTTTTAGTGTCACTAATTCCACCAGCAGCTTTAAAGCCGATTCGAATACCTGTTTCATTATAAAAATTACGTATCATTCGAACCATAACTAAACTTACTGGAAGGGTTGCGTTAGTAGGCTCTTTACCAGTAGACGTTTTAATAAAATCAGCCCCAGCCATCATACAAACCTGAGAAGCTTTAGCAATATTACTAAGATTTCCAAGTTCACCCGTAGCTAAAATAGTTTTCATATGCGCATCGCCACATTTTTCACGAAACATTTTTACCTCTTTATACAGTTCTTTCCAGTTTCCTTCTAAAACATGTCGGCGGCTTATAACTATATCAATTTCATTAGCACCCGAATCTACTGAATACTCGATTTCTTTAAGTCTTAATGGAAGAGGGGAGAGGCCTGCTGGAAATCCTGTGGATACAGCGGCTAAATTAATCTTTGAATTATTCAATGCTTTTTTGGCAGAAGCAAGCATGTCATGGTATACGCAAACAGCAGCAACACTTAAATCTAAAGATTCAGCGCCCAGTATTTTTTCAAGCTTATTGCTAATAGGCTGTTTTGCTTTACTGCAAAGGCGCCTAACAC
This sequence comes from Candidatus Pseudothioglobus sp. Uisw_041, assembly GCF_048087625.1. NCBI lineage: Bacteria > Pseudomonadati > Pseudomonadota > Gammaproteobacteria > Pseudothioglobaceae (SeqCode) > Pseudothioglobus (SeqCode) > Candidatus Pseudothioglobus sp. Uisw_041. The sequence continues at coordinate 746,259 of NZ_CP159805.1, forward strand.
GAGCATCTGTGTCGTCTCCAGAAAGGGTGGTTAAGTCCATTAAAGTAATGGCTTTGAGAAGCCATGCAGCTTGTTTATCTTTTTTTATACTTCGCCTTGTGCCATAATTAGTGCAGCGCCTTTCAACGGCGCTTTTATTAATTGCTATATTTGATATTTTATCAAGTCTAAAGTCTGTCCCTGGATTTCTAATAACACCAGAGTTTTCCTTTAAGCTTTCTGAATCAACTAAATTTGGATAAGAGATAACTTTGCTATCTTTTTGAGGTATTTGAGCTTTAGTAATATTTTTAGTCATATTCTTTGATGCTTAATAAAATTTATAGACTCTTTAGGTATGAAATTAAAACTTTTTCGACAGTGTCTGCAGCCTTTCTTGCAAAGGCAATTGTTTGTTCATGACTAAGTTTTGTGGCACTCATTCCTGCTGCATAATTAGTAATAACTGAAAGAGCACATAGTGGAAGCCCTTGATGGCGAGCTAAAATAACTTCAGGAACTGTAGACATTCCTACAGCATCTGCGCCTAGGGTTTTGACAGCTTTAATTTCAGCAGGAGTTTCAAATTGCGGCCCACTAAACCATGCATAAACTCCTTCATGTAGGGTTATGTCATTCATTTTAGCTGAAGAACGCATATTATCATTTAGCTCAGGATTGTAGGCATCACTCATATCCACAAAGCGCTTATTACTTTCAGCACCAAACAAGGGAGAAACTCCCGTCATATTAATATGATCTGTTATAAGCATAACGCTTCCTGGCGATGCTTCTTTAACTAAACTTCCAGCAGCATTAGTTAGTACCAGGCTTTTGCATCCTATTGCGCTAAGTGTTTGAATGGCAACAGCCATTATGTCTGCTCTTCCGTTCTCATAATAATGAGCTCGACCTTGCATTACAACAACATTGGTATCTTCAACTTTACCAAATAAAAGTCTTCCAGCATGGCCGCCAACACCGGCAACTGGAAAGCCTGGAAGTGAGTCAAAATCTAGACTAGCTATCGTATTGATATTATCGCAAAACTGACCTAAGCCAGATCCAAGAATAAGACCAACTTCAGGCTTAAAGCTTGCAATTGTTTGATTTATGATACCAACACAATCATCAACTTGACTCATTACAGATGCTCCGGCCCAAAAGAATGAGGTAATAATTCAGCAAGATTCATATGGCTCTGAACTCCGCTTGGAGAGCACAGCATAATTTTTGTATTTTCATCCGAAAATTCTCTTATTCTCTGTCTACATCCACCACAAGGTATTCCGCCTTCATCATTCTTTGTCATAACATATATTGTTTTAATTTTTTTCTCACCACCCATTATCATTGATGCAATAGCAGATGCCTCAGCACAGTTTCCAAGCGGGTAGCTAGCATTTTCAACATTACAACCTGAATAAGTATTCCCTTTGTCAGTTATTATTAAAACACCAACAGGATAGTTAGAGTAGGGGACATAGGCCTTGCTCATGGCATTTTTAGTAGCTGCAATATGACTTTCTTCATTCATACTTATAACTCCTTAATATAAGGTTGGGCAGATGCCTTAGGAGGCACTGCTTTACCAATAAACCCTGCTAATAAAATAATAGTTAAAATATAAGGGGCTGCATCAATCAATTGAACCGGAATTTCACCAATAACAGGAAAGACAACGCCTTGTAGCCTAATAGATAATGCCTGTAAAAAGGCAAACAAGAAGCATGCAGCTAAAACCTTGTATGGGTGCCACTTTCCAAAAATTAGTGCAGCTAAAGCAATAAAGCCAGCACCTGCAGTCATCTCTTTTGTGAATTGTGCAGTATATGCAGTTGAAATATAAGCGCCACCAATCCCACACAAAATACCACCAACTAATAATGCTCTGTAGCGCAGACCCTCAACTGATAATCCAGCTGTATCAACCGCTTTAGGATTTTCTCCTACCGCTCTAAGGCGTAAACCAAATCGAGTTCGGTAAACTACCCACCAAACAATTGGAACAATCACAAAGGCTAAGTAAACCAAGATATTATGGCCACTAATGAGTTCCCTATAAATTACACCAATAATAGGAATATGATCAATAATATCAACTCCAGGAAGGGTAATAGAAAGAAATCTTTCATCATTTTGAAGGGTTGGCGTAATGCCGCCTCTTTTAAACCAGGCTAACGTTAGAATCATTGTCAGTCCAGACGCCAAGATATTTATTGCAACTCCACTAACAATCTGATTGCCTTTGTAGGTAATGGATGCAAAGCCATGAATCATTGCTAATACCGAGGATGCAAGCATACCCGCAATTAAACCAAGCCAGGGTGAGCCAAAAACACTTGCTGCACTTGCAGCAATAAAGGCTGACATCAAAAGCTTTCCTTCCAGACCAATATCTACAACACCTGCTCGCTCAGCAAACAAGCCAGCCATAGAAGCAAAAATAAGTGGAACACAGATTCTAACTGAGGCGTCAAATGTCAATACTGTAGTTAAAAAGAAGTCACTCATTCTGAAGCCTCAACTGGTGCTAAATAGCGCATTAAAACAGGCCTATATAAATACTCCAAGCCACCACAAAACAAGATGACTAGGCCCTGCATAACAACAACAATGTCCCTTGATACGTTTTGTAATTCAAAGTCTAATTCTGCACCACCCTGATAAAGTATTCCAAACAAGAAAGCTGCAATAAGAATACCAACAGGATGGTTGCGGCCCATTAAGGCAACTGCGATACCACCAAATCCATAACCATAATTAAAATTTAAGAATAGGCGGTGCTGAACTCCCATAAGTTCATTGATACCAACTAAGCCGGCCAGTGCTCCCGAAATACACATGGTTACAACAATAATTTTTTTTGGATTAATTCCACTATAAATTGCAGCTTCATTGCTTTTTCCTGCAGCTCGAATTGCAAAGCCCCATCTAGTATGCCATAGGAAAAACCAGACTACAGCTGAGAAAAATAAAGCAACAAATATCGACATATTAAGGGGTGACCTTGTAACTTCATAACCAAAATTTGCTAATACATCATGCACAAAAGGGATCCATGAGGCCTCAATAAAATCCCCACTCTCTGGTGACATCTCGCCAACCTCACGAAGCACATTGACCAAGACGTAAACCATTAATGAGGAGGCTATAAAGTTAAACATTATTGTGGTTATAACAATGTGGCTTCCACGATAAGCTTGTAAGTAAGCAGGAATGATCGCCCATAATGCTCCAAACAGCAAGCCTCCTGAGATAGCCAGTGGAATAACAATCCATGCGCTAAGGGCAGGATTCATATATAAGGCAACTAACGCAGTTCCAAGACCTCCAACATATGCCTGACCCTCGCCTCCAATATTAAATAATCCAGCGTGAAATGCAACAGCTACAGCAAGGCCAGTAAAGACAAAGTTTGTCGCGTAATACAGAGTATAACCAAGACCTTCATCGTAACCAAGTGCGCCATAGATTAATATTTTAGTTGCCTCTATTGGATCGACTCCTATAAATAGAAAAACAATACCGGTAGCTATAAATGCAGTTAAAACATTAAAGAGAGGCAGTAATAAGCCATTTATCCATGATAATCTTCTGTCACGTGTCATATTTCAACTCCTTTGGCTTCTGCCGGAGATTCAAGCGCATTGGCCATCATCATGCCGAGTGTTGCTTCATCTGCATCTGCGCCATTAACAGTTCCAGTAATCACTCCATCACACATCACTATTATTCTGTCACTGAGAGACATGATTTCCTCTAGCTCGACAGAAATTAGGACAATAGCTTTGCCAGCATCTCTCATTTGAATAATGCGTTTTCTAATAAACTCAATAGCACCTATATCAACACCGCGTGTAGGTTGGCCAATAATTAAAACTTCTGGGTCGCGTTCAAATTCTCTTGCTAGAATAAGTTTTTGTTGATTGCCCCCTGAAAAGTTTGAAGACATCAAGTTTGGATTTGGTGGGCGGACATCAAAGGCCTCCATTATGGAAGCACAATTAGCCTTAACTAGTGATTTTTTTAGCCAAATACCTTTATTTAGATCCTTATCATTTTGGTATCCCATTAGGGCAGTTTCACTAGCACTAAAGTCAGCAATCATACCCATTTTTTGACGATCCTCAGGGACATGAGCAACACCAAGATTTCGCAATTGCTCAGGATTAAGTCGACTTTTTGGGGATATGGTTTCACCCATAATTTCAATAGAGCCTTTTGTTAATGGGAGTATTCCAGCTAGTGCCTTTAGAAGTGTTCCCTGGCCATTGCCGGTGACGCCTGCAATTCCAAGAATTTCACCAGAGCGAGCCTCAAAGCTTACTTCTGATACGCGCTTTAATCCTTGTTCATTATTTATTTCGAGATTTTTTGCAACTAAAAGGGGCTTACCAATTTTTGCTTTAGACTTCTTAATATTTAGCAGTACTTTTCTACCAATCATTAACTCTGCAAGTTCTTCAGGGTTGGTTTTACTTGTCTCTCTATGGGCTACCATCTTGCCCGCTCTCATGACCGATACATGGTCTGTGATATTCATAATTTCTCGAAGCTTGTGAGTAATTAATATAATCGTAACACCTTCATTCTTAAGAGCTTCAAATATACGAAATAACTCATCAGACTCTTGAGGCGTTAAGACTCCTGTGGGCTCATCAAGTATTAAAACCTTTGCGCCCTTATAAAGGCCCTTTAAGATTTCGACTCGTTGCTGCATTCCAACAGAGAGCTCTTCTACTGCGATATCTAGTTCAACTTCCAATCCATATTCTTTAGCAAGTCTAGTCAGCTCAATTCGAGCATTTGCTAGGCTTTCTGTAATCAATGCACCACCCTCACTGCCAAGAATGACATTCTCAAGAACGGTAAAATTCTCAACCAGCATGAAATGTTGGTGAACCATTCCAATTCCTGCTTCAATTGATTGTTTTGAGCTGGTAGCTCTAAAGTCTTTATCAAAGACTTTAATTTGTCCAGAGTCTGCCTGATAAAAGCCGTACAAGATACTCATTAGAGTGGATTTACCCGCTCCATTCTCACCAACAATGCCGTGTATTGTTCCAGTTTTAACGCTCAGATTGACCTTATCATTTGCATGCACAGCACCAAAATGTTTGTCGACATTTATCAGTTCAATAGCAATGTTTGACTTAGTCATAGATAATATTTATATAAAAATATGTAATTATTATAGTTGTATGAATTTGTAACTTTAATATATAGTTTTATAAAAAATACATATTAAAGTTTAAAAAAAAACATCCGGCCCTAGAGCCGGATGTTTTTAAGAATAAAAACTGCTTTTTATAAAGGGCAGGTATTATCACTCATGTAGTCATGGACCACAATAGAGCCATCAATAATTCCAGCTCTTGCAGTTTCAACTGCGGCAAGCATTTCAGCAGAAACTAAATCTGCATTGTACTCATCCATTGCAGCGCCAACACCGTCTTCAGCAACACCGTTCACTTTAAAACCAGCTTCCCAAGTGCCGTTCATAGCAGCTTCAAAACTCTCATAAGCAGCTAATCCAACTTTCTTGTACATAGAAGTAAGCATTGTTCCAGGTTGAATGTAGTTTTGGTTAGAGTCTACACCAATTGCTAATACACCCATGTCTGCAGCAGTTTGGTAAACACCCATTCCAGTTCCACCAGCAGCAGCATAAACTACGTCAGCACCATTTTCAACTTGGCTACGAGTAATTTCACCACCTTTAGTTGGGTTACCCCAAGCAGCTGGAGTTGATCCAGTCATCTGTGCTAATACATTCATTGAGCTGTCTTGATGAGCAACACCTTGCTTATAACCACACTCAAAGCGACTAATTAATGGAATATCCATACCACCAACAAAGCCTACAGTGCCTGTGCTTGATGCCATAGCAGCCATAATACCAACAAGGAATGATCCTTCTTGCTCTTTAAAGACAACATTTTGAACGTTTGGAGCATCTACAACACCATCAATGATAGTGAACCAAGTGTCAGGATACTCTGCAGCAGCTGCAGCAACAGCATTCGCCATAGTAAAACCTACAGCTACAACTGGGTTGTATCCACGTTGTGCAAACTTCTTAAGACTTTGCTCCATCATAGCTTCATTAGTAGGCTCTAGCTCAGTAACAGCAATACCAGTATCATTAGCAAATCTCATGATGCCGTTATAGACCGCTTCGTTAAAAGACTTGTCATTCTTACCAGCAGTATCATAAACTACAGCAGGCTTAATATCAGCAGCTTGAGCAATTGACGCTGATAAAGCAATTGTTGTAGCTATTATTGCTAGACCAGTTTTTTTGATAAATCCACCAAAATGTGAATGTTTCGTGTTTTTCATTGTGTACTTCTCCTTAGTTGTTAATCTTAATTTTTTTTCAATAGAACAAAAACCATCTTTAAAAAAAGATAGTCTAAAAATATCTTTTGTTGTTAACTCAAGCTTTATATTAAAAGTATATAGAAATAAAATCTTAAGTTGTTGATATTCTATTCTCGATGATGTCCTTTGTCAAAAATTTTTCAATGTATTTTCAATCTATTTCTGATAGCTCTAATAATTAAATATTTATAGTTTAAGTATACTTGTCTATACAAGTACAAATAATCATTTTTAAATTCAAGATGAAAAATAAATGTTTACAACAATCATTAATACATTTATGCATATAATTAAATAATTATTTAAATATCTATATGTACACCACTTAAAAATAATAGTTGTATTCGCATACTTAGCTAAAAATTATTATGAATAAAAAAATCATTCAAAGCCTTAAAAGCTACCCCCGAAATATGGTGGGCTATGGGAAGGGTTCAATCCACCCCAAATGGCCAAATAAAGCCCGTATTGCAGTTCAATTTGTGTTGAATTATGAAGAAGGCGCGGAAAACTCAATTTTGCATGGAGACAATGCATCTGAAGCTTTCCTTTCAGAGATTGTTGGTGCTAAGGCTTATGAAGGTGCAAGGCATATGAGTATGGAGTCCATTTATGAGTATGGCTCAAGAGCAGGAGTTTGGAGAATATTAAACCTTTTTAAAGAGTTCGATGTTCCAGTAACTATCTTTGCAGTGGCTCTTGCAATTGCTCGTAATCGAGAACTTGCAGATTATTTGGTAGAACAAAATTATGATATTTGTGCGCATGGATTTAGATGGATAGATTATCAATTTGTTGATGAAAAAACAGAGCGAGAGCATATTAAAGACTGTATTTCTGTTTTGACAGAATACTTAGGAAAAAGGCCAGAAGGATGGTACACCGGAAGAAATAGTCCAAATACAAGAAGGCTGATTGTTGAAGAGGGGGGTTTTCTTTATGATAGTGACACATATGACGACGACTTGCCTTACTGGTCAAATGAATTTGGTGCTGAAAAAAAGCATTTAATTATTCCCTATACTCTCGATGTAAATGATATGAGGTTTGCTTCACCACAGGGGTTTAATTCAGGAGACCAATTCTTTAACTATTTAAAGGATACTTTTGATGCGTTATATCTTGAAGGTGAGGTAAGTCCAAAAATGATGTCAGTTGGAATGCATGCGAGAATATTAGGACGCCCTGGAAGAATTATGGCTATGAGGCGATTTTTAGAGTATGTTAAAACGTTTGATAATGTTTGGCTTTGCTCGCGCAGAGAAATTGCTGACCATTGGTATAAGAACTTTTAAAAAGGGCAAGAGATGGAATTACCATTAAATTTAGCGCAGCAATCTGCAGAAGCCTTTTTAAAAACCTTTGAAAACTTGTATGAGCATACTCCTTGGTTTGTAGAAAAATCGTTACCTCTAGTTTTAGCTGATAAAAAATATAATAGTTTAGAAAAATTTCATGAGCTACTTTCAAATATTATGCTTAATGCAGATTCTGACTTACAGGATAACTTGATAATTGCACATCCAACCTTGGCAGGCAAAAAAGCCCAAAATAACGAACTTACTGATTTCTCAACTACTGAACAAAAATCTGCTGGATTAAGTGATTGCTCAGACTCTGAAATCGAGCTTTTTGAAGAGCTTAATAGAGAGTACTTTGCTAAATTTGACTTCCCCTTTATTATGGCAGTTAAAGAAAAAAATAAATCTGACATCATTTCGCAGTTTAAAGAGCGAAAAGACAATTCAAAAAATCAAGAAAGATCAAATGCTCTCGATGAGATTAATAAAATAGCATGGCTAAGAATTAAGGAGATTTATGGAATCTGAAAACCAAATTGATGTTGCTAGTGCAAGTTTTGGTACTAAAGTTGTTTATTGTAGTGATGAATTTTTTGCAGACTCAGGCCGAATGCTTCAATCAAGTGAGCCTGTTTGGATTGAAGATAAATACGATATAAATGGTAAGTGGATGGATGGCTGGGAGAGTCGAAGACGGCGAGATGGGAAAAATGACTTTTGTTTTATTAGGTTAGGAGCTGAATCTATTATTAATAACTTCAATATTGATACAACTCACTTTACTGGGAATTTTGCACCTGGAATTTCTGTTCAAGGTTGCTCTGTGCCAGGAGGAACTACTGATGACTTAGTTGTTGATGGCACTGCAGTTTCAGAATGGTTTGATCTCGTTACCAAAGAATCCCTAGAGGGTGACTCAAAAAATTTATTTAATAGTGCTTCATCAAAGCCAATTACGCATTTAAAAATTACATTACTCCCAGATGGAGGAATTGCTCGTTTCAGGGCTTATGGTGAGATATGGGTTGATGAGAAGAAGTATGAAATTAATGGTACGAACGTAATATCCAAAGAAAGTGGCGCTAAAGCGATCTTTGCAAATGACGAGCACTTTGGAAGCTTAAGTAATGTTTTAGAAAAGCATGAGCCTTTAAGTATGGCTGATGGATGGGAAACAAGGCGGCGAAGAAAGCCCGGAAACGACTGGGGAATTATTGCCCTCTCTAAGCCTGCAACTGCTGAGGAAGTAGTAGTTGATACTCAATTTTTTAAAGGTAATTTTCCAGATACTTTCTCAATATCAACTTCCAATTCACCAGACGAAGATGATAAAACTTTGAAAGAAAATAGTAAAACTTGGAATAAACTTATTGAAGGAAAAAAATTAAAGATAAACCAAATGCATGTTTTTAAAGGTTCGGACATACTTCATAATGATGTGTTTACTCACATCCGTGTCGATATATATCCAGATGGCGGCATTGCCAGGTTAAAACTTATTGGAAAATTTACCTAGATATGAATACTTTAAAACTAACTCCTGAAGTACTAACTACAGATAATTTTCAACTATTTGGCGAAGTGCTTAGTACTGAAAACAAAGAATCTATTACAATTAATGATGGTTTTGCATCCAAGTTTCCTGATATTGTAAAATTAGATACTAAGGAGGCAGAGGGGGAAACAAGTGTCCATATTTTTGTTGCTAAGAAGAGGCAGTTTCCTCTTCAAATTACTATGCTCGAGAATCATCCTTTTTTTAGTCAGACATTTATTCCAAAAAATAACACGCCATTTATAGTTGTTGTCGCGCCTCCATCACAAGAACCTGTAATTGAAAATATTAAGGCTTTTATTACTGATGGTGATCAAGGCATAAGTTATTCAAGAGGAGTTTGGCACTTTCCTTTAATTAGTTTAAAAGATAACGCTCAATTCGTTGTGATAGATAGGAAACACAATGTAGATAAAGACAGCATGAAGCAGTGCACTGTTAGTAAAATTGAAGAGGTTAGTATTTATGTGGAGCTAAGCTTATGATGCAAATATATCTAATGGACTGGCTCAGCCTAGTGTTGAAATTACTTCATATAATTGCAGGTATAGCCTGGATTGGTGCTTCCTTTTATTTTAATTGGCTTGAAAATAAACTTGATCGATTAAATAATAGAGACGAGATAGCTGGCAACTTATGGGCAGTTCACGGCGGCGGCTTTTATCATTTAGAAAAATATAAGAAATATCCTCAAACCCTCCCAGAACCTTTGCACTGGTTTAAGTGGGAAGCTTACGTTACTTGGCTTTCTGGAATTTCACTGCTTTCAGTTATCTATTATTTTAATGCTAGCACTTATCTGTTAGCTTCCAATAGCTCAATATCTGCATTATATGGCGTTGGTTTAAGTCTCTTAGGGTTGATACTTTTTTGGCTTATCTATGATCTTTTATGTAAGTCAAAGTTGGTAACTAAATCCGCAATTTTTTTAGCTATTATTTTTATAGTAATTGCATTGTTTGCATATTTTTATAGCAATATTTTTAATCCTAGAGCCGTGTATATGCAAATTGGCTCAATGATTGGAACGGTAATGGTTGCCAATGTTTTCTTTGTAATTATTCCAGTTCAAAAAAAATTAGTTGATGCTTGTGAAAACTCTACTGAAGTTAGTTTAGAACTGGGAAAAATAGGCTATCTTCGCTCTCGTCATAACAATTACTTTACCTTACCCGTTTTATTTATGATGATAAGTGGCCATTACCCTACAATTTATAGCGGAGATTATGGCTGGCTAATATTAATGGCTGTTATTGGGATTTTGGTAATGGTTCGCCACTACTTTAATTTAAGAGGAGTTGGTAAAGCTAAAAATAGTCTAATCGCCATTATAGTTATCTCAACCTTTACCTTGATTTATGCTCTAGCGCCATCACCAATTAAGATGCAAGATAATAGCCAAGAGATCGTAACTATTGCTGAGGCCCAAGCCATCATTGAAAAACATTGCGTGAGTTGTCATGCTGCGGAGCCTGCAAACAAAGCCTTTGCGATTGCGCCTAATGGGATTATGCTGGATACTAAAGAAAAAATTATTGCCCATAAGAATCAGATATATCAGCAGTCCGTTTTATCTAAAGCAATGCCCTTAATTAACAATACAAATATGACCGATGATGAGAGAGCGAAATTAGGGATTTGGATTGAGGCAAATCAGTGAGCGAATATAATCATTATCGAGGAGCAATTTACCACTGCACTGAAAGTAATGGGGTGCTAGAGCCAAACTATTTTGTTGATGGCCTTATGGTTGTTGATAATGATTCTGGAAGCATCATTGAGGTTGGAGACTTCAATCAAATTTCTTCAAAGTGGCCAAACGCTAAATCATCTACTCACTTTAAGGATAGCTTGATAATGCCTGGCTTCATTGACACCCATGTGCATTATCCTCAATATAAAGTTATAGCTTCCTATGGAGCAAGCCTTATAGACTGGCTTAATAAGTATACATTTATTGAAGAGCAAAAGTTTTCAGATGAGACTTATGCCGCCAAGGTCGCAGATTTGTTTCTTGATGAGCTTATTAAAAATGGCACTACAACAGCAATGACTTTTTGTACCTCACACAAGCAATCTGTTGATATTTTTTTTACGGCAGCAGAAAAGTTGAAGCTTAGAATGGTGGCCGGCAAAGTTATGATGAATAGAAATGCACCAGAGGCTCTTTGTGATAGTGTGGACGGTAGTTATTTTGATTCGAAAGAACTGATTGAAAAATGGCACAATAGAGGGCGAATGAGTTACGCCGTTACGCCTAGATTTGCTCCTACATCTTCTTCTGAGCAATTAGTACAGGCTGCTAATTTATTAGAAGAATATTCAGATAATAATGGAAATAAAGGCGTTCTTCTGCAAACACATCTTAATGAAAATATTGATGAAATTGGCTGGGTAAAAGAGCTTTTTCCAGGCTCAAAAAACTACTTTGATGTCTATGATAATTTCAATCTATCAGGACCTAATTCAGTTTTTGGTCATTGCATCTATAATACTGATGAAGAATATAAACGTATTGCTGATTCAGGCTCTAAGGTGGCACTATGTCCAAGATCCAATCTATTCCTTGGTAGCGGTCTATTTGAACTTGATAAATTAGAGGCTTTTGGAATAGGTACTGCACTTGCATCAGATGTTGGCGGCGGTGACAGCTTTTCAATGTTTCAGGTAATGAATGAAGCTTACAAAATATGTCGACTAAATAATTATAATTTAGATCCTGTTAAAGCTTTTTATCTGACAACTCTAGCTGCAGCGAAAGTACTTGATATGGATAATCGTATCGGTAACTTTGAGCCTAATAAGGAGGCAGACTTTATTGTTATTGATTTAAAGGCAACAGAATTAATAAAAAATAAACTCGAAACCTCAGATGATATTAACGATATATTATTTAATTTAATGACTTTAGGTGATGATAGACTAATTAAAGAGGTTTATATTTTAGGTCAAAATATTTACCAAAAATAAGGAAGGCATAATGGGACAACTTACAACACATATATTAGATACCTCTGCAGGAGTTCCTGCAAGTGGTGTAGCGATAAATTTATATCGAAGAGATGGTACAAATTCAGTACATCTTAAATCATTAAAAACGAACTTAGATGGCCGTTGTGATAAACCTTTGTTGTCAGAAGAAGAATTTGATGAGGGTTGTTATGAGCTTGAATTCATAGTGGATGATTATTATGAAGCTAAAAATATTAAGTGCCCTTTTTTAAAAGATGTCATTATTCGTTTCTATATTAGTGAAAAGAGTGAAAACTTCCATGTACCTCTTTTAATTTCCCCTTATAGTTATTCAACCTATCGAGGAAGCTAATGTATTTTTTGCTGAATCAAAACTCTACGCCAACAGATCTTGGCGCAATAAATCCAAATACTACTGTACTAGAGTGGTTAAGAGATAATCAGCTTGTTGGAACTAAGGAGGGCTGCGCTTCTGGAGATTGCGGCGCTTGTACTGCAGTTATTGGTGAGATTGTTACTAATAATAAGTCTAGTAAGGTTGAGTATAAAAGTATAAATACATGCATGGCATTGGCTTATGGACTAGTTGGCAAACATTTAGTTACTGTTGAGGGGTTGGCTGAGGAGGGCAAGCTACATCCTTCTCAAAAAGCAATGGTGCTAGAAAATGGTTCACAGTGTGGCTTTTGCACGCCTGGCTTTGTTATGTCGTTATTTGCCTTATATCAAAATAAAAACTCAGTAGATCTGCATCAAATAAACGAAGCTCTATCCGGTAACTTGTGCAGGTGCACTGGCTATAAACCAATAATTGCAGCTGCATTTTCAATGTTTAATGAGAAAAGTGACGAACCCTTAGACTACTATAAAAAAAATCAGAAGAATATTACTAAGATTTTAGGAGAATTAAATAATCCTAAGCACATAAGTTTTAGTTATAAAAAGAGTAATAAAACAATTAAATATGATGCTCCCTCAACGATAAATGAGCTCTCTAATGTTCTAATTAATAGCACTTCAGCAAATATTATTGCCGCAGGAACCGATCTTAGCCTAGAGATTACTCAATCAATGAAAGAGTTTTCACATATCGTTAGCGTTAATCAAGTTATTGAATTAAAGGAGATTAAAGATAACGCTAAAGAATTAGAGATTGGAGCTGCAGTAAGTTATGAGGATGCCGCATCTAGTCTTATAAGTAACTGGCCTGACTTAGGTCCTTTTTTACAACGCTTTGCCTCTTTACCCATAAAGAATTGGGCGACTATTGGAGGCAACATTGCTAATGCTTCACCTATAGGAGATATGCCCCCAGTCTTAATTGCTTTAGATGCAAAATTAAAGCTCAGAAAAGGCCCTGTTAGCAGAACTATTAATTTAGAAGATTTTTTTATTACCTATAAAAAAACTGTTATTCAGCAAGGTGAATTTATTGAAAGTATTGTCATTCCAAAGCCTAATGAAAATCAGCGTCTTATTACTCATAAAATGTCTAAAAGATACGAGGATGATATTTCAGCTGTATGCATGGCAATAAATATTACGTCCATAAATAATAAACCAGAATCATTTAAGATCGCCTTTGGAGGCATGTCAGGAATACCTCAAAGATCAAATATACTTGAAAATTTTTTATTAAAGAATTGGCAAGAAGACAACATAGCTGCATTATCTTATAAGGTTTTGAAAGAAGAATTTTCTCCATTTACTGATGTCAGAGCAACTTCAGAATACCGATTGCAAGTATCAGCAAACTTAATTAAAAAAACTATATTGATGTATCAAGATCAGCCAGTTGAAAATCTTGCAGAATATTCACAATCAAGTTAATTCAAGGAGTAAGCAAAAATTAATAAAAATATAAAAAATTCTGCTCAACTTAAGGGCTCAATAATTGGCGACTCAATTGCTCACGATAGTGCTCATATGCATGTCCAGGGAAGTGCAACTTATATTGATGACATGCCGGTCCCAAAAGGCACTCTTCATGTTGCATTTGCGTTAAGTAATGTTGCGCGTGGAAAAATAAATAAGATTGATATTACAGATGCTCTAAAAGCTGACGGCGTTCATAGTATTCTCCTGGCAAAAGATATAGAAAATCTATATATAGGAGCGATTAAACATGACGAGCCTATTTTGGCTGATAAAGAGGTTTTATTCTTTGGCCAAGCAATTGCTGCTGTCTTAGCAGATAGTCATGAGAATGCAAGAACAGCTGCGCTCTTAATCATCTCAAATGTAACGGAGCTAGAGGCTATTGTTACTATTGATCAGGCAATGGCTAAAAAAAGCTTTCTTGATGAACCACTAGAAGTCTCTATAGGAGATTCAAATAAAGCTATAGATTCATCAAAAAATAAGCTAAATGGAAGTCTATCTATTGGCGGTCAAGAGCATTATTATCTTGAGGGACAGGTTGCTCTGGCAATTCCAACAGAGGACAACGAGATGGTAGTTCATTCTTCGACTCAAAACCCTACAGAAGTCCAACATCTAGTTGCGCATGTTTTAGATGTTCCTCAAAATGCAATCGAAGTAATTACTCGGAGAATGGGTGGCGGCTTTGGTGGCAAGGAGACAGATTCATCTCAACTTGCGTGTGTTTGCGCTATATTTGCAAAGCAAACTAAACTTCCTATAAAGGCTCGGCTCTCTAGAAAAGATGATATGTTGCTCACTGGAAAGAGGCATGATTTCAAGGCAGACTATAAAGTTGGCTATAGTGGTGATGGGAAAATTTTGGGGATTGAGATAGATCTTGCAGCAAGATGTGGCTACTCACTTGATTTATCTAAAGCAATAGTTTCTAGAGCTTTATTCCATGCTGATAATACATATTTTTTGCCAAATGCTACTTTTAGGGGTTTTTTATGCAAAACAAATACCGCTTCAAACACAGCATTTAGAGGCTTTGGTGGACCTCAAGGGATGCTTGCTATAGAAAATATTATTGAAGAAATAGCCATGAATATTGGTGTTGATGCTCTTGAAATTAGAAAATTAAATTATTATCAAAAGGATACAAATAACGTAACGCCTTACGATCAAGTTGTCGAAGATAATATTATTAATGAGATCTCTAGTGAACTTATAGAAGACAGTAATTACTTAGTTAGAAGAAAAAATATTGAAAAGTTTAATAAAACAAGTAAATATCTTAAAAAAGGATTGGCATTTTCTCCTGTGAAATTTGGCATTTCTTTTACTACTCAATTATTAAATCAAGCCGGCGCATTGGTAAATGTATATAAAGATGGAAGTATATATATTAATCATGGAGGGACTGAAATGGGCCAAGGCCTATTTATTAAAGTTGCGCAGGTTGTTGCTAATGAGTTTGGTGTTAATCTAGAGCGAGTAAAGGTCTCAGCTACTTCTACTGCTAAAGTTCCAAATACATCACCAACTGCAGCATCTTCTGGTTCAGATTTAAATGGTATGGCTGCCAGAGAGGCATGCTTAAGAATTAAGAGAAATTTAACTACTTTTGCGAAAGATTTCTATGGCGAAGGTAATAGTGATATTGAGTTTAAAGACTCTTTTGTTATTATTGGTAAGAAAAAGATAGCGTTTGATGAATTTGTGTCAACAGCATATTTAAATCGAGTAGAACTTTTTAGTAATGGTTTTTATAAAACACCAAAAATTTTCTTTGATGCTGTTAAACAAAAAGGCCATCCTTTTTACTATTATTCATATGGTGCCTGCGTTAGTGAAGTTGTAGTTGATTGTTTGACTGGTGAGTATAAGTTGTTAGCAGTTGATATTTTGCATGATGTTGGCGCATCACTTAACCCGGCAATTGATATGGGGCAAATAGTTGGAGGATATATTCAGGGTATGGGCTGGCTCTGCTCTGAGGAGCTCAAATGGAATGATTCTGGGGCACTTTTAACGATGGGCGCATCGACCTATAAAATCCCTGCAATCGGAGATACGCCTGAGCATTTTGAGGTCAAAATTAAGCCTAATATTTCTAATCATGAAAATACAATTCATAAATCTAAAGCAGTTGGAGAGCCTCCTCTGATGCTCGCAATATCAGCTTGGCTTGCGATAAAAAATGCTATTTATAATGCAGATAATGAAATGCAAACTGGCCTAAATGCTCCTGCAACTTTTGAGCAAGTATTCTTTAATCTCAATAAGAGTCTTAAGTAATAGGTTATGAATAGTTGGTTGAAGCCAGTTAAGACGGCAAGTGCTTTAAATAATGGCTTTGTATTGTTAACAATTATTTCAACTAAGGGCTCAACCCCTTGCTCTAATGGAGATAAGATTGTCTTCTCTGGAGCTGAGTCAGTTTTTGGCAGTATTGGTGGTGGTAATTTAGAATTTAAAGCCTTATCTTTTGCTGAAGAATTATTAAGTCTTAATTCTAATGGTACTTATTTAAAAAAATATCCTCTTGGCGCCTCACTTGGGCAGTGTTGTGGAGGCTATGTAAATGTCATGTTTGAAAGTTTTATTCAGTCTGACGCAACAAATTCATGGATCGAAACAGTATCAAACTTACTTCAAGATAATGAAGATTTTATAGTTGCTACAATTGTAGATAGTAACTCTGAAATTGAATTTAGCAGTAAAAAATTTGTCTACCTAGATGGTAATTTATCTCCAAATATTGATGACAAAAAAATCTCTAGCTTGATTACAAAAAGCGCTAAAGATCTTTTGTTACTTTCTGATAGTCCTACTATAGTGCAATTTGAAAATCAGTCAGGCGCTTTAACTGAAGTCTGCTTTGAAAAAGTCTTGACTAGCGAAGTTCAGCCAGTAGTCATTTTTGGAGCTGGACATATTTCAAGAGCTCTGATGCCAATTTTAATTAATCTACCTATTAAGATTTATTGGGTTGATGATAGAGCAGAACAATTTGATAAATATCAAGGAGATACATCTCAAATAGATATTATTTGTGATGACTTTGTTCAGAGCATTCCTGACTTGCCAGACAGTAGCTATTGTCTTGTAATTACATACAGCCATCAAATTGATTTCGAGATTTGTGAAAAAATGATTACTCAAAATAACTTCAGTTATTTGGGTATGATTGGTTCAGAAATTAAGGGGAAAAAATTTAGAGATCGTTTTCATCAAAAGAATTTTTCTGAGGAAGTGATTAATAAATTTATCTGTCCAATAGGAGATAAGCAAAAATTCTTAAAATCACCTGCTGCAATTGCCGTAACTATTGCAATGGATTTAATTAACTTTATAGAACATAAAAGACATCCTGAATCTGTATGAAATATCAATTAGAAGTATCCAATATTACTAAGTCTTATGGAGATTTAAAGGCTAATGATAATGTTTCGCTTAGAATTAAGGATTCAAGTATCCATGCTTTGCTTGGTGAAAATGGTGCTGGTAAGTCAACTCTAGTTAAAATTATATATGGCTCGTTATCACCAGATAGTGGTGAAATGAAGTGGGCTAATAATGAATATAGTCCTAAAAGCCCTTTTCAAGCTCGAGAAAATGGAATAGCAATGGTCTTTCAACACTTTTCACTGTTTGAATCGTTAACTGTTGAAGAAAATATAATTCTCGGACTTGATAGTGTAGGTCTAAATGATAATTTTTCTGAGCAAATAATTAAGTACTCAAAGCAATATGGCTTAGATATTAACCCACAACAAGTTGTTGGTGATCTGTCGGTTGGTGCGCGCCAACGCGTTGAAATTATTCGCTGCCTAATGCAAAACCCAAAGTTACTTATTATGGATGAGCCTACTTCAGTCTTGACGCCTCAAGAAGTATCTGATCTATTTGTAACTCTTAAAAAACTTGCAGCAGATGGATGCGCTATCTTATATATTTCTCATAAGCTTGAAGAAGTCCGTGAAATATGCAGTGAAGCAACAATCTTAAGAGATGGTAAATTAGTTCAAAGCTGTATACCTCAGGAGCACAGCCAAAAAGAACTTGCGGAAATGATGATTGGAAAAAAACTAACCGAACTCGCCAGAGCTAATATAGCTGTTGGTGAAAATATTTTCTCAATCGATAATTTAAGTCGAAAGAGTGATGATATTTATGGAGTTAATCTTGACAATATCGCTTTAAAAATCAACAAGGGGAGTATTGTTGGTATAGCAGGCGTTGCTGGAAATGGCCAAGATGAGTTAATGGAGCTGCTTATTGGTGAAATTTCGTCACCCAAAACAACTTTGAATTTTAATGGTCAAGATATTGGCACTCTAAACTCGCATGAAAGAAGACAGCTCTCTATGTTCTTTGTTCCTGAAGAGAGACTTGGGCACGGCGCAGTTCCAGATATGTCGTTAGATGAAAATATGTTACTAAGCAGGCCAGATTCAACTGAAATGACGAGCAATGATGTCATTGACTGGAAAAAAGTTGCAACTCATTCAAAAAATGTTATCGATACCTTTGATGTGCAAACACCTTCGAGCAAAATGTTAGCCAAATCGCTTTCTGGAGGAAACCTACAAAAGTTTATGGTTGGAAGAGAGCTTATTCAAAATCCAGAATTATTAATTGTTGCTCAGCCTACTTGGGGGGTCGATGCGGGCTCTGCTAACAACATTCATCAGGCTTTGATTGAATTGGCTAATAAAGGCTCAGCTATATTGATTATCTCTCAGGATTTAGATGAAATATTAAGTTTGTGTGACAAAATCCATGTCCTATCTGAAGGAAAGCTTTCTGATGCTGTGGACATGAAGAGTAAAGGGTTAGAGAAGATTTCTCAGCTCATGGTTGGAGGAAAAACCCAATGATTAGACTTATTCCAAGAGTTGAGAATTCTACAGCAATGGTTCTGTTATCACCTCTATTGGCTCTAACGCTTACTGCTCTTTCTGCTTATTTAATATTTATTTTTGTTTTGGTTGATATTCCAGTCTCAAGCGTCTTCTTCACCTTATTTGTAGAGCCTTTAATTGATTCTTACTATTTTTCAGAGCTGCTCGTTAAGGCAGCACCTTTGATGATTATCGGTCTTGGCTTGTCAATTGGATTTAGAGCGGGTATTTGGAATATTGGTGCAGAAGGCCAATTCGTTATTGGAGGAATTGCAGGAAGTGCGGTAGGACTATATTTTTATAATGTTGAGGCTTTTTGGTTGCTTCCATTGATGACGATAGCGGGTATTCTAGGAGGTATGTTTTATGCGGGCATTGCAGCCTTTCTTCGAATTAAGTACCAGGTCAATGAAATCCTAGTAACTTTAATGTTGACCTATGTTGCCGTTTTGTTTTTAAGCGCAATGCTTCAAGGACCTCTTCGAAACCCATCAGGCTTTAACTTTCCAGAAAGTAGGATTTTTCATGATAGCGCTATGCTACCTATTATTTGGGAAGGTACTCGATTACATATTGGTTTGATTGTCGCAATTATTCTCTCGCTTGTTGCTTGGTTTGGAATTAAAAAGCATATGTTTGGTATGCAAATAAAAATATCAGGTAGCGCGCCTCGAGCTGCAAAATTTGCTGGATTTGATGACAATAAAACTGTTTGGTATTCACTGCTTATATCGGGCGGACTGGCTGGTCTTGCGGGTCTCTTCGAGGCAGCCGGCCCTGCTGGGCAGCTAACTCCGGGATTGCCCGCATTTTATGGCTTTACTGCAATCATTGTCGCATTCTTGGCCAGACTTCATCCGGTAGGAGTTTTATTTTCAGCGCTACTAATTGCCCTTAGCTATGTTGGCGGTGAGAATGTGCAAATTGAATACAATTTACCAAGCTCGATAACGCAAATTTTTCAAGGCATGCTTTTGTTTTACTTCTTGGCCTGCGATATATTAATTAAATATAAAGTTGTACTTTTTAAAACTAAAAACTAAAGATTATGAATGAAAGTCTATTTATTAACATCATTATTGGAATAAGTATTGCCTCAGTACCTCTTATTTTTGCCGCTATTGGTGAATTATTAGTAGAGCGCTCAGGTGTTCTAAATTTAGGAGTTGAAGGCATGATGATTGTTGGAGCGCTCCTAGGCTTTGTTGTTATGTCTCATACTCAAAACCCTTATTTAGCTGTTCTGTCTGCCATGCTTGGGGGGATGGCCATAGCATCCATTTTTGCTTTTTTGACTCAATTTCTGCTTACAAATCAGGTTGCAACTGGGCTTGCTCTAACTCTTTTTGGCTTGGGTTTTGCTGCTTTTGCAGGAAGAGGTTACACAGAGGAAACAATTCAACTCATCACGGCAGTTCCAATTCCATATTTATCTGATATACCTTATTTAGGGCCTTTACTTTTTTCATTTAATCCTCTTGTGTATTTGGCATTTTTTATGGTTTACTTAGTTTGGTGGTTCCTATTTAAGACTAAGCAGGGTTTAATATTACGCGCCATTGGCGACAATCATGATGCGGCCCATGCTATTGGCCATAACGTTGTTCGATACAGAGTGATGGCTATTTTATTTGGCGGTGCTATGGCGGGAATTGGAGGCGCATTTTTATCACTCGTTCAAGTGCCCATATGGGGAGAAGGTATGACTGCTGGAAGAGGTTGGATCGCTTTAGGTCTTGTTGTTTTTGCCTCGTGGCAACCTTTTAGAATTATATTTGGAGCAATTTTATTTGGAGGAATAACTATTCTGCAGATTCATGCACAAGGATTAAACATCAATGTCAGTGCGCAATATCTATCAATGCTTCCTTACTTGGCAACCATTGTTATTCTTGTTAGTCTTAGGATGAGATTAAAAAATAAAACAAATCGCACAGTTCCTAATTGTTTGGGTAGAATATTTCATTCAACAACTTAGTTTGATAAATAAAGTTTTGTAAGAAGTAAAAAAGTAAGAAAATTGTTAAATAACTTAAAGGAGAATAAGTATGTCTAATCGAAGTTTGTCGAGTGTTGTGAAGCTCTCGATATTAAGCGTAGTTTTAGCATTTACTAGTAATGTTTATGCTGACCCTGTTAAAGCTGCTTTTGTATATATTGGCCCAACAGGAGACCATGGGTGGACTTTTGCACATGATCAAGGCGCAAAATATGTAAAAGAAATGATGGGTGACGACGTAATCGTTACTACTGTTGAGAGTGTTGAGGAAAACTCAGATTCAGAGCGTGTTATTACGAGTCTTGCCAGAAAAAATGATATTATTTTTACAACATCATTTGGTTACATGAACCCAACAGTAAAGGTTGCGGCGCGTTATCCAGATGTTAAATTTGAACACGCAACGGGCTATATGCGTCCTACTGATAATATTTCTACTTATTCTGCGAGATTTTATGAAGGTAGACACGTCATTGGTAAGATTGCTGGAAGAATGACTGAGACTAATGTTATTGGTTATATTGCATCTTTCCCAATCCCTGAAGTAATCAGAGGAATTAACTCTGCTTACCTAGCTGCTAAGTCAGTAAATCCTGATATTGAAATCAAGATCGTTTGGGTTTATTCTTGGTACGATCCAGGCAAAGAAGCTGACGCTGCCAATGCTCTTATAGCTCAAGGTGCGGACATTCTAATGCAACACACTGATTCAACTGCTCCTATGACAGTTGCTGAAGAGAAAGGTGTCTTTGCTTTTGGCCAAGCTTCAAACATGCGTGAGTGGGGTAAAAATGCTCAATTAACTGGAATTATTGATGATTGGGGTCCTTATTACTTAGAGCGTGTTCAGGCTGTTAAAGATGGTACTTGGACTTCAACTGATGTATTCCATGGAGTTGATTCAGGAATGGTTAAGTTTGCTCCTATGAATAATTCAATGCCTTTTGAAGTTAGAAATGAAGCCTCAAAAGCAATTATTGATTTGTCAATGGGCGCTATTCATCCATTTACAGGTCCAATCAATAAGCAAGATGGTAGTGCATGGTTAGCAGAAGGTGAAACTCCACCTAACTTTCCTGACCTACTTACAATGGACTTTTATGTAGAAGGTATTGACGCTAAGTACCCTAACTAATAAAGGTTTATTAAGTAATATTACTAATCGCGTCCTAGGCTTTGCTTAGGGCGCGATTTTTTTTAGAAAAAAATTATGTCAGAGATTTCTCACAAGTGGCTGAATGGCCTTCCAAAAATTGAACTTCATCTTCATATAGAAGGTACACTAGAGCCAGAACTATTATTTAAGCTGGCAAAGAGAAATTCAATCCAATTGCCTTTTAATAGTGTCAACGAGGTAAAAAACGCATATCAGTTCTCAGATCTTCAAGATTTTCTAGATATTTATTATCAGGGCGCTGAGGTTTTGCTCCATAAGCAAGATTTTTATGACCTGACATGGGCTTACTTATTGATGTGTAAGCAGCAGAATGTGATGCATGTAGAGCCGTTTTTTGACCCTCAAACGCACACTGTAAGAGGCGTTCCTTTTGAAACTATAGTAAGCGGCATTGCAGAGGCGCTAGCGGATGGAAAGGGGAAGCTAGGTATAACCTCTAGATTGATTATGTGTTTCTTAAGACACCTTAGCGAGGAAAGCGCAATTGAAACTTTAAAATCTTCAGAGCAATTTACCGATGTTATTTATGGTGTTGGTTTGGATAGCGCGGAGATGGGAAACCCACCAGAAAAATTTATTAATGTTTTCAGAAAAGCAAAAGGTATGGGTTATAAATTAGTTGCCCATGCAGGGGAAGAGGGCCCTGCTAGTTATATATGGAGCTCTTTGGACGTTTTAAATGTTCAAAGAATTGATCATGGGATAAGAGCAATCGATGATCCTGACCTAATGCTTCGTTTGATTGAGTCTCAAATGCCCTTAACTATCTGCCCACTATCAAATGTAAAGCTTAGAGTTTTTGATACTATGGCAAGCCATACAATACTTGATATGCTTGACTTAGGAGTTTGCGTAACGGTTAACTCAGATGACCCTTCTTACTTTGGAGGGTACATGACAGAAAATTTCCTTGCACTTTATGACAGTCTAGAGCTTTCAAGAGACCAGGCAATTAGGCTTATTAACAATAGTATTGATGCAAGTTTTGCTGAAGATAGTCGAAAGAAAGAGCTTTCTAACTTGTTGCAAAGGTATATTGCTGATTAGTAATACTAGTTATCTTTTTCTTCCTTACCAATTACTTTGCTGTTCATCTCAATTTCAATATCATCCATCATCTCATTGTGTGACTTGTCAGTCCAGTCCTTGGATTGATTTTTTTTAGCAGCGCTCATTTCTGGTTTATTTTTACGGACTTTAAAGAAAGAGGAAAAAAATAAGCCAGCTTCAAATAGCAGCCAAATAGGGATTGCAATTAAAAGTTGTGAGATAACATCTGGAGGAGTTAATACCATTCCAACTACAAAGGAACCAATAAAGATATAGGAGCGGTTTTTTTTAAGTTTCTCAGCAGTAGTTACTCCAAAGACTATAAGTAGAATTGTCACAATTGGGACTTCAAAGGCAGCTCCAAAGGCGAATGAGACTTTCAAGATAAAATCAAGATAGTACTGAATATCAGGGGCAAAGTTAACTGATTCAGGGCCAACACTCGCTAAGAAGTTAAATATAACTGGAAATACAATATAAAAAGAGAACAGAAGACCAACATAAAAAAGTATTGTTGATGAGATGACCAAAGGCAGCACTAGCCTTTTCTCATTGCGATAGAGCGCTGGGGCTATAAACATCCATAGCTGATAAAGCAAGTAGGGCATTGCAATATAGATTGCCAGTATCAATGACATCTTTAAGGGTGTTAAAAAAGGAGAGATTACACCAATTGCAATTAGATTGGAGCCTGGTATTGCTTGAACAATTGGTGCCGCTATGAAGGTGTATATTTCATCAGCAAATGGGAATAATATTAGGAAAAAAATAACTATTGCAGTAACTGAATGAAGTAGTGATCGCCTTAATTCAATTAAATGCTGAACTAAGGGTAGTTTTTCAGATGCCTCATTATGTATAGTCATAACTTTGAATCATCCTGCTGAGCATCATTTTGATTAAAAAGGTCAACACTTGATTTGGCTTCATTGCTAATGTCAGAGATTATTGATTTTTCATCAGCCATAGACAAGTGATCTTTAAGTTCATCTGTCTTTAGCTCTTCATTTATATCTGCTTTAACTTTGTTGAGGAACTTATTAAGCTTGCCCATAATAACACCGGCTTTTCTTGCCAGTGCTGGTAACCTTTCAGGGCCCACTACAATAAGGGTAATAACACCAATAATGGCAATTTCCCAGAAACCAAAATCAAACATATCGCTTTATAAAAAACTGGTTTTTAGGATTTTTTATCAGAGCTTTCATCATCAGCTTCAACTTCAACTTTAGCTTCAATAATATCTTCTTTCTTTTCGCCATGAGTATCTTTCATAGATGACTTGAAGCCTTTAATTGCGCCTCCAACTTCATTGCCAATATTTTTAAGACGTTTGCCGCCAAAAATAAGTAACACAATAACTAAAATAATAATCAGTTCGAATGGTCCTGGCATTCCCATATTTTTCTCCTAAATAATTAATAAAGCTATGTTTATTTTCTAACAATAGTTACAGATTCTTTGATTGTTTATATAGACATACTGTCAATCTGTGTCCTTGATAAACAGAGTCATATGTATTTTACACTTTAAAGTTTGTTTTTTTTAAGAAGCTGATTGTCCCTATATCAGTGCCTTCTTTTACTTTAGTTTCATATAGTGGAACGATGTGCTATTATTTGGACAAATGTATGCACATGAATACATATTTATGTATACTTTAAACTGATTTGACATATAGGTGTATCTACGTCACAAGAGGTATGCAATCAAAGAGGTTTTTTATAATTTAGGAGAAAAAATAATGAAAAAAATATTTAAAAATCAAATAGCTCTTGCTCTAGCCGGTATATTGGCTGGAACCTCTGCTATTGCTGGAACACTTGTCATTAATGGTGACACGTCTGATCCAGCGCCAAAGGCGGCATTTCAAGCTGTTATTGATGGCTTTGAAGCTGAGAATCCAGACGTAAACGTTGTTTACAATCTTTTTGATCATGAAGGCTATAAGGCAGCTATCCGTAACTTTTTAACTGCTGACGCTCCAGATATAGCTTTCTGGTATGCAGGTAACAGAATGGCTCCATATGTTGATGCTGGGCTTTTTGCTCCAATTGATGATGTTTGGGCTGAGCAAGGTCTTTATACTCTAATGAAATCATCAGCTGCAGGTATGACTATGGATGGTAAGAAATGGGGTATTCCATTTTCATACTACCAGGTAGGAATGTACTATCGTCAAGATATCTTTGAAGATTTAGGTATTGCTGTTCCTAAAACTTGGGATCAGTTCATGTCAGCTAGTGCCACACTTAAAGCAAATGATATTACTCCAATAACAATTGGTACTAAATATTTATGGACTACTGGTTGTATCTTTGATTACTTAAATCTTAGAACAAATGGCTATGATTTCCATATGGATCTTGCAAATGGAAACGTTGCTTGGACCGATGACAGAGTGCGCGCTACTATGGCTAAATATAAAGAGCTTGTAGATAAGGAATACTTTGATGAAAATCATGCTTCATACACTTGGCAAGAAGCCTTAGGTCCTCTTGCTTCTGGTGAGGGTGCAATGGTTTGTATGGGTAACTTTGCAGTAGCTCCATTACGTGAATTAGGTTTGGATGATTCTCAGTTAGGTTTCTTCCAGTTTCCAGAAATTACTCCAGGAATTCCTATGGCAGAAGAAGCTCCAAGTGATACACTTCACTTAACTGCGAATGCTAAAAACCCTACTGATGCTAAGCGTTTTCTAGCTTATGCTGCGCGTGCTGATGTTCAAACATCATGGAATGCAGCGCTTGGTCAGTTGCCTACTAATTCAGGTGCTGAAGTTGCTGATGATAAGTTTATTAAAGCTGGATTTGAACAGCTAAATAATGCGTCAGCTCTTTCTCAGTATTTTGATCGTGATATTCCTGCTGAAATGGCTGCATTAGGTATGGAGTCTTTACAAGAGTTCATGGTTAAACCTGAGCGTCTAGAGAAGATTCTAGAGCGTTTAGAAAAAGCTCGTCAAAAACTTTATTAAGCAATAAAGTTTTACTATGTCCCGTGTTCAAGTATTCTTGGCACGGGACTTTTTTTTAATATTTTTAATATTAAATAGTTATGTATTCTTATTGGAAAAATAATCAATTAAAGTTAACACCTTGGATTTTTCTAGCTCCTGGCATTTTTATGTTTTGCCTGTATGTTATTTTTCCAATTTTTCAATCTATAAGTCTAAGTTTTTATGATTGGGACGGGCTTGGTGAAAAGACTTATATTGGTGTTGAAAACTATATAGAACTTCTCGATGATGAGGATTTTTATACATCTTTAAAAAATAATTTAATATGGTTGATTCTAACCTTTGTTGCAATCCCAGCAGGCTTATTTTCAGCGCTATTTTTAAACCAAACAGTAAGAGGCATAAGATTTTATAAGTCTCTATTTTTCTTTCCATTTGTAATTTCTCAAGTTGTTGTTGGCATGGTTTTTAGTTGGTTTTATGATCCTACAAATGGACTTTTGAATCAAATGCTTGAAGGAATGGGATTTAATCCAGTGGCGATATTGGCAGACGAGGATTATGCTACTTATGGAATTATTGCTGCTAGTTTATGGCCCCAAACTGCATATTGTATGATTTTGTTTTTAACAGGACTTAATTCTGTAGATCCAGAACAAATTGAAGCAGGCCGAATAGATAATGCAAGAGGCTGGAGAATGTTGTGGTACGTAATCTTGCCCCAATTAAAGCCTGCAACTTTTATTGCTGTGGTTGTTACAGTAATTGGAGCACTAAGATCATTTGATTTGATTTCAGTTATGACTAGGGGTGGTCCATGGGGATCAACACGTGTTTTAGCTTATTTTATGTACGAAAAAGCTTTTTCAGAGTATGGATATCGAATGGGCTATGCGGCTGCAATTGCTGTTATTTTGCTTGCTATAATGATGGTTTACATTGCAATAATTCTTTATAGAATGTACCGCACTGAGAAAGGAGTTTAGCAATGTTTCCAACCCCAATTGAAAGAACAAAACCATTAACACGAAGACTCTATAAAATTGCATTACCTATTTCAATTATTATTTGGCTGCTTCCACTTATTGCAGTTGCTTTAACTTCAATTCGATCTGGGGCAGATATTAATTCTGGCAATTATTGGGGAATGCCAACTTCCTTTAATTTAATTGAAAACTATACTTTTATATTTACTGACTCCCCAATTGCATACTACATTCTAAATAGTTTTAAAGTTACTATTCCAACTGTTATTGGTGCTTTAGCTATTTCAAGCCTTACAGGTTTTGCGCTAGGTGTTTATAAATTTAAACTTAATTTATTAGTATTTTTTATGTTTGTAGCAGGAAACTTTATTCCTTTTCAAATACTGATGGTGCCAGTTAGAGACTTGTCACTCTCCCTCGGGCTTTACAACACAATATCTGGTCTTGTAGCTTTTCATATTGCCTTTCAATCTGGCTTTTGTACTTTTTTTATGCGTAACTTTATACGTGCACTTCCTTTTGAGTTAATTGAGGCTGCAAGAGTTGAAGGTGTGTCGGAGTTTAAAATTTTCTGGTACATCGTATTGCCATTAATGCGCCCTGCATTAGCTGCTTTATCAGTACTAATTTTTACTTTTGTGTGGAATGATTTTTTCTGGGCATTAGTTTTAACTCAAGGTGCAGACACTATGCCAGTTACTGCTGGCATAAATTCTCTTAATGGGCAATGGATTACCAATAACCATTATGTTGCAGCTGGTTCAATAATTGCTGCACTTCCACCAGTTGTGATGTTCTTTTTGATGCAAAAACACTTTATAGCTGGACTAACGCTTGGATCTGTTAAGTGACTAATCAATGGCGCCTTGATACTCTTGATCAAACTTTGGTTTTATTATCTTTGAATAATAGGCTTCCATGCCTTATATATTGGGGTCGTCGTTTACCTGACAATGAAAATCTTAACTCCTTATCTACTGCAGTGGCTAAAGATTGGGGGGACAACTTGCTGGATAAAGTTCCAGAGTTATCTGTCTTACCTGAGCAGTCTGCAAATTTTCCAGGACAGCTTGGATGCAAAATGAGAGGCCTTGATGGAATGATTCTCTCTAGTAACTTTGTTTTTCTAAAAGATGAAGCAAAAGACAACTCATTGTCCTTAGTTTTTTTGGACAAAGCCATAGAGCAAACATATACATTGACAATCATTTCCTTTGAAGAAAGTAATACGTATAGCCTTAGTGCCAAAATTGACAGCAAAAAGCCAATATTTATGGACTGGTTTTCTGCTCCAGTAATTCTAGCACCTCAAAATAGTAATGAAATGATTGACTATGGAGGTCAATGGGGTGGTGAATTCAGAAGCCAAATAACTCCATGGGTAACTGGTACTCATCTGCGTGAGTCAAGGTCTGGAACAACAAGTCATGCAAATTTCCCTGGCCTTCTTATTCCAACCATTGAAAGCTCAGAGAATTCAGGGTCTTGTTATGGTTTTCACTACGGCTGGTCTGGAGGTCATCGTATGATTGCAGAGCAACTTCCAGATGGTCGTAGGCAAGTTCAATTTGGCAATACTGAAAATAGTGATTTAATTTCTGGAAATAGCTTCGAAACAGCAAAGCTATATATTAGCCATTCTAGTAACGGAATTAGCGGGGTTGGTAAGTCATTTCGATCTCACGTAGCTAATTCAATTATTAAGGCACCTAAGGACAATGTTAGGCCTGTTCATTACAATTGCTGGGAGGCTATATATTTTGATCATAATATTGACCAATTAAAAGAAATAGCTAGCCTTGCTTCTGAAATTGGCGCTGAAAGGTTTGTGCTGGATGACGGCTGGTTTAAAGGACGTGATAGTGCTAACTCTAGTCTTGGTGACTGGGATGTTGACAAGAATAAATATCCTTCAGGATTGCAACCATTAATTAGCCATATCCATTCTCTTAAAATGTCTTTTGGTTTGTGGTTTGAGCCTGAGATGGTTAGCCCTAATAGTAATCTTTATCGACAGCATCCTGAATGGATAATGGGCCACAAAGATCAAACTCTTGGACGAGATCAGTTGGTTCTTAATATTGCCATTAAAGATGTTGAGGATTACCTTTTTAAGAAAATTTCAGCATTGTTAACTGAGTACCCAATTGAGTATATTAAGTGGGACCATAATCGAGTTCTGCCTTATCCTGACGCTTCGCAAACAAAAAGCCTGTATGTTCTTCTTAAGCGAATTAGATTGGCGTATCCAAAAGTTGAGATTGAATCCTGCTCATCAGGAGGTGGACGAATAGATTATGGTATTTTAGAAAATACACAAAGGGTTTGGTTGTCTGATAGTAATGATGCAATTGAAAGGTTACGTATTCAGCATGAGGCAATTTTGTGGCTGCCTACTTCGATAACGGGCAGTCATGTTGGGCCAAAGGTTTGTCACACTTCTGGGCGTGAACTTCCACTAGCTTTCAGAGCGTGGGTGGCAGCGCAAAGGCATATGGGATTTGAGATGGATCCTCGTGAACTCTCACCTTCAGATAAAGCACTCCTAAAAGCCGTTACTAACTGGTGGAAGGAGAATCGTGAGTGGATGAAAGATGCAAATATTTTACGATTACCTTGTGTCGATAAAAGTATAACCGCTGAAATTCAAATTAATTCAAGCGAGAATCACTTTGTTGTTTTTGCTGGCCAAAATGCCTTATCAGAATTTAGCTCACCAGTTCCATTGGTCCTATCTGGGCTAGACTCAATGGCAATGTATAATGTCTCGTTATACAACAAAAATCATATCAACTCTCTTAGTAAATCAAATGGTGGTCTTTTGCAAAAAACATTTAAGCTTAGTGGGCAATTTTTAATGAACCATGGACTGCAGTTACCTAAAGCTTTTCCAGCTAGCATGATGGTAATAGAAGGGGATAAAGCTGCATGAGTAAAGCTAACAAGCATCGATCATCGAATTGGTATGGAAAAATGGATAAAGATGGTTTTATCCATCGCAGCTGGATGAAAAGCCAAGGATTCCCAGACCATGTTTTTGATGGACGCCCAATAATTGGCATATGCAATACTTGGTCTGAGTTAACCCCATGTAATGCAGGTTTAAGAACTTTAGCTGAAGGCGTTAAGAGAGGTGTTTGGGAGGCAGGAGGACTGCCACTTGAGTTTCCTGTAATGTCATTAGGTGAAACCCAAATGAAACCAACCGCAATGCTTTTCCGAAATCTTTTGTCTATGGATGTCGAGGAAAGTATTCGCGCTTATGGAATTGATGGCGTTGTTTTACTTGGTGGTTGTGATAAAACTACCCCAGGACAATTAATGGGGGCAGCAAGTGTCGATTTGCCGACAATTGTTGTTTCTTCTGGCCCAATGCTTAATGGTAAATATAAAGGCCAAGATATTGGTTCTGGAACTGATGTTTGGCGCTTTTCTGAAGATGTTAGAGCTGGTGATATGTCTTTACAAGATTTTATGTCTGCTGAGACAGGAATGAGCCGCTCATCGGGGGTTTGCATGACAATGGGGACTGCATCCACAATGGCAAGCTTGGTTGAAGGGATGGGCTTAAGTTTACCAACGAATGCGGCTATTCCAGCCGTTGATACAAGGAGAATGGCTCTTGCGCATATGACAGGAAAGCGCATCGTAGAAATGGTGGAAGAGGGTTTGAACTTATCTAAAGTTTTAACAAAAGAGAGCTTTCAAAATGCGATTACATTGAACAGCGCAGTTGGCGGTTCAACGAATTCAGTAATTCACTTGTTGGCTTTAGCGGGAAGAGCTGAAATTGAACTTACTTTGGAGGACTTTGAGAAAGCGGCAGATATACCGCTTCTTGTTAATTGTATGCCTTCAGGTAAGTATTTAATGGAAGATTTTTGTTATGCTGGTGGAGTTCCTGCAGTATTGGAGCAAATTAAGAATCATATAAAACCTGCAAATACGATTTTAAATAAAGACATAACTAATTACTTTAAAGGCGCTGAAACATTCAATGAGGACGTTATTCGGCCAATAAATAACCCACTGAAGCCTGCTGCAGGTTTAAAAGTCTTGAGAGGGAATTTAGCTCCAAATGGAGCAATTATTAAGCCTGCTGCTGCAACAGAAGAATTGTTAAAGCACGAAGGTTTGGCTTATGTATTTGAAGACATTGAAGATCTAAAGGCTAATATTGATAGACCTGACCTTGCAGTAACAAAAGATTCTATTCTAGTTTTAAAGGGGTGTGGGCCAAAGGGCTATCCAGGAATGCCTGAGGTTGGTAATATGCCAATACCAAAGGTATTAATTGAGCAGGGTGTTCGAGATATGATACGTATTTCAGATGCTCGAATGTCAGGAACTGCCTTTGGAACTATAGTGCTTCATGTGTCTCCTGAGGCAAATGTAGGTGGCCCTATTTCAATAGTTGAGACTGGTGACCTTATTCGGCTTGATGTTTTTAATGGAGTACTTGAGCTTTTAGTTGCAGAGTCTGAAATTGATAAACGTCTTAAGGCAAGGAAGGAGCCAAAAGTAAATTACACCCGTGGATACGCAAAACTTTATATTGATCATGTCATGCAAGCTGACAAAGGTGCAGACTTAGACTTCCTAGTAGGCAAAGACACTCGCCTTCCAACACGAGAATCTCATTAATGAATAATTACGCAATTTTTAAAGATTTAGAGGATGCTTCAGTTTTTATAACTGGAGGTGGATCAGGAATAGGGGCTTCATTGACTGAAGGCTTTTTAGCCCAAGGCGCTAAAGTTGCTTTTGTACAGAGATCAGATTGTGATGAATTTCTAGATGAAATTTCCTCAAAATATAAATATAATCCCTTATTTATTAAATGTGATATTACTGATATTGATGCTCTAAAGTCTGCAATTTCAGATGCTAGCAAGGCTAATGATGGAATTAATGTGCTTATAAATAATGCCGCTAATGACACACGCCACACCCTTGATGCTATGACAACAGAAGAATGGGATCAGTCAATTAATATCAATCTAAGGCCTCATTTCTTTACAGCACAGGCTGTGGCTCCTTTTATGAGAACTCAAGGTGGCGGCAGTATTATTAATTTTTCATCAAACTCTTACATGATGGGCAATGCAGGCTTGCCTGCTTATGTTACTTCTAAAGCTGGTATTACAGGCCTAACAAGAAGTTTAGCGAGAGAACTTGGTGTTGATGGTATTAGAGTGAACACATTAATCCCAGGTTGGGTTTTAACTGAAAGACAGCTAAAGCTTTGGGCAAATGAAAAAGATTTAGCAATTCACATGGATAAACAATGCATTAAGGAACACTTATTGCCTAACGATTTAATTGACTCCACTTTATTTTTAGCTTCGAATGCATCACGAATGATGACTGGCCAGGCTTTAGTGATTGATGGCGGCGTAGTAGTTACAGGATAAAAAATAATGAGAGATATTAAAGCTAAATGGATTGCTGCAGATTGGGGGACAACCCATATGCGCGCTTGGGCTATTGACAAAAAAGGCGAAGTTCTTGCTTACAGTGAATCGAATGAAGGCATGAAAGATCTCCAGCAGAATGAGTTCGAGCCAGTATTATTGCGTCTTATTGAAAGCTGGCTTGATAGCGAAAAAGTAACGTCTGTTATGGCCTGTGGAATGGTTGGTGCTCGTCAAGGGTGGGTTGAAACGCCGTATTTAAAGACTCCATGCGTTCCTATCGATAAAGATCAACTTACAGTTGCTAGGACCAAGGATTCACGGATACAAGTTAACCTAGTTCCTGGAGTAATGCAGCATAAGCCTGCAGATATTATGAGGGGTGAGGAAACTCAAATTGCTGGATTTATTAAAGAAAATCCAAGCTTTGATGGTATTGTTTGCCTTCCTGGTACGCATACCAAATGGGTAAATGTAAGGGCAGGTCAGATAGAAAATTTTAGAACTTTTATGACGGGTGAGCTTTTTGGCGTAATTTCTAACAACACTTTAATTAAGCACTCAATTGACTCAGAAGGGTGGGATCAAGTTAGTTTTGATAACGGAGTTATCAAGGGTTTTGACAACCCAGGTCTAATTGCTTCGGATCTTTTTTCATTACGATCTGAATCAATAGTTAATGATTTAGATTCTAATTCTGCAAGAGCAACTCTTTCTGGATTGCTATTGGGAGTTGAGCTTAACGGAGCAATAAGCTACTGGAAAGATAAAAATGTCATCCTTATTGGCTCTGAGCTTCTAACTAATAATTATCAAGAAGGATTAAAAATACTTGGTGGTGAAAGTCATGCTTTCAGCCTTGAGGCTGCTACTTTATCAGGACTGACCTCTGCTTATATGGAGTTGCACTCTGAATAAGAGTAAGAATATGAATAGAAATATAATTGCTATATTACGAGGTGTTAAACCAAAAGAGGTTCTTGATATAGCTCATGTTATTGTTAAAGCCGGAATAAGCCAAGTCGAAGTGCCTCTTAATTCACCTAGTGCTTTTGAAAGTATTGAGCTGCTTCGTGATGAATTTGAAGGATCAATTCAATTTGGTGCTGGAACAGTAACAGATATAAAGCAGGTTGAAGTCCTTGCTAAAATTGGTGTAAATTTTATTGTTTCGCCTAATTTTAATCCTGATGTTGTTAAAGCAACTAAAGAGGCAAATATATTGAGCTATCCAGGAGTTATAACTCCAACAGAGTGCTTCTCTGCAATACATTGTGGGGCTGATGGTTTGAAGTTTTTTCCAGCCTCTCTTATTGGAGAAGACAATTTAATCGCATTAAAGGCTGTTTTGCCATCAGATATGCCTCTTTTCATGGTTGGCGGTGTTGGTAAAAAAAACTTTTCATCTTGGATCAAAGCTGGTGCTACTGGTTTTGGAATAGGCTCAGGGTTATACAAGGCTGGCGAATCCCCAAACATAGTTTCTAAGAAGGCTGAGTCGATTGTTTTGGCTTATGATGAAGCGCAATAATGATAAGTGACTATCTTCCCTTAGATTCGTCTGATTTGGGTGAAGGCCCATTATGGCATCCAAAACTAAAGTCTCTATTCTGGTTTGATATAAATTCCTTTAAGATGCATAACTGGAATAATTCTGAACTTAAAACTTGGGTATTTTCTGAGCCAGTTTCGGCTGCAGGATGGATTGATGAGGAGCATTTAATGGTTGCGACTGCATCCTCATTAAGTAAACTTACCTTAGCAACTGATGAAAGAGAAGTGATCGTTGATTTAGAGGCTGATATGGTTCACACCCGATCAAATGATGGGCGAGCTGATCCATGGGGCGGTTTTTGGATTAGTACAATGGGACTTAATGCGCAAGCAGATGCTGGTTCTATTTATCGCTTCTATAAAGGTGAGCTAAGACAGTTACACCAGAATATTACAATCCCTAATAGCATTTGCTTTTCCCCAGATAAAAAGTTTGGATATTTTGCAGATACACGTAAACAGAAAATTTGGAAGCAGAAATTAGATGAATCTAATGGCTGGCCTGCTCATGAACCAGTTATTTTTGTTGATCTGGAGCCTCAAGGTCTTCGTCCTGATGGCTCAGTATGTGATAGTGAGGGGTTTCTATGGAATGCGCAGTATGGCGCCTCTAGGCTGGCAAGATATAGTTCTAATGGTCAATTAGATCAAGTAGTTAACTTTCCAGTTTCTCAGGTTACTTGTCCTGCTTTTGGCGGCGACTCATTAAATACTATTTATACTACTTCGGCCTATCAGAATTTAAATAATGAAAATTTAAAAGTTGAGCCTTTAGCTGGTAAAGTATTTTATTTTCAATCAGAGATAACTGGTTTAGCTGAATATCAAGTTAAATTATGAGAATACTATGATTCCAAAACTAGGTAGTTGTTATTATCCAGAACATTGGTCAGAGACTCAATGGGAAAAAGATGCTAAGGATATGATAGAGTCAGGCTTAACTTGGGTTCGAATAGGTGAATTTGCCTGGAGCCGATTAGAGCCTGAAGAGGGTGCTCAAAATTTTAAATGGCTTGACCAAGCTATTGAAGTATTAGGAAATGCTGGATTGAATGTGGTTATGAGCACTCCAACTGCAGCTCCTCCAAGGTGGGTTGTAGATAAATGGCCGGATATGCTACTAGTTGATTCTGATGGACGTTCTCGTAAATTTGGCTCAAGGAGACATTACTGTTTTTCTCATCAAGGCTATCTCCAGCAGTCTTCAAGGATTACAAGGCTTGTTGCAAAGCGATATGGAAAAAACCCTTATATTAAAGCATGGCAATTAGATAATGAATATGGATGTCACAACACTACGTTGTCTTTTAGTACTTCATCAGAAAGCTCGTTTAAACTTTGGTTATCTAATAAATATAAGACGATTGAAAATCTTAATGAGTCTTGGAGTAATGTTTTCTGGTCGATGGAATATAATAGTTTTGAGCAAATTGATTTACCAAATTTAACCGTTACTGATGCGAATCCAATTCATGAATTAGACTTCAGAAGGTTTAGCTCTGAGCAAGTAGTTAAGTTTAACCGCGCCCAAGTTTTAATAATGCGCGAACATACAAAAATGCCACTTATTCATAACTATATGGGAAAAATTACAGATTTTGATCATTATGAAGTAGGTAATGATTTAGATATTGCTAGTTGGGATAGCTATCCTTTGGGCTTTTTAGAAGATCGATCGACTCAAAATGAAGACTTTAAACTTAAATTTATGCGCTTTGGAGATCCTGATTTTCAGGCATTTCATCATGACCTATACAGGACTGTTGGGCGCGGCCGTTGGTGGGTAATGGAGCAGCAACCAGGACCAGTGAATTGGGCTCCTTACAACCCTGAACCTGCTCGTGGAGCGGTTAGGCTTTGGTCTTGGGAGGCCATTGCTCATGGCGCAGAAGTGGTAAGTTATTTTCGCTGGAGACAAGCTCCTTTTGCTCAGGAACAAATGCACGCTGGCCTGCAAAGACCTGATGGTGAAAGCGCACCCGGTTTAACTCAAGCTTCTCAAGTTAATTCTGAGTTAAAAGAATTTGATGGCATTCAGCAAGTTCAATCAAAGGTCGCTATAATTTTTGATTATGAAAGCTGTTGGGCATGGGAAATTCAGCCTCAAGGTAAAGACTTTAGTTATTTTGAATTAGTTTATGAATACTATAAGGCTCTTAGAAGCCTTGGTTTATCAGTTGATATACTCCCTCCAAATCAAAAAGATTTAACTGGATATAAAATTGTACTTGCTCCTGGATTAATGCATTTTGATACAGGTCTTAAGGTGGCAATTGAATCCTTTGAAGGCGTTTTAATTTCAGGTCCAAGATCTGGCTCAAAAACATTAGATATGGCTATTCCAAAAGACTTACCACCAGAAGTTCCTGGCGTTGTTGGCACCGTTGCTAGTGTTGAGTCTTTGAGGCCAAATGCCAGTATTTTAATTAAAGCTGGAGGTAGTTTTAATCGCTGGATGGAAACTTTAGTAGATTGTGATAATGTTATTGAGGAATGTGAGGATGGCCGTCCAGCACTCATTGGACAAACAAATAGACTATATTTAACGGGTTGGGGTAATCAGGAGGCGTTAACAAGAATATTTAGGGATGCTTGTTTATCTCAAAATATTTCTACAATGGATCTGCCTGATTGCGTAAGAGTACGTGAAACACATAAACATCGATTTTGGTTCAACTACAGTGAGAAAGAAACGAATGTCAGTTCAGTTAGTCTTCCTCCTTCTGGGGTTTTCTGGGAACCTCTTTAACAAAAGGTTATTTGACTCGAAGTTCGGTTTTAGGGTCAAAAAATAGGGCTGAAGTTGTGTTTGCTTCTATTCCAACTTTTGATCCTGTTAAGGGCAATTTTTCCTCTCTTGACTCTACAACAACTCTTTCACCACTCAAGGTTTTTAAGTAAACATACGAAATGTCTCCAAGAGCTTCAGTGAATTCTACTTCAAGATCTCCTGACTTAGTGAGCTTTAATTGCTGAGGCCTTAATCCTACAATTAACTCTGACTTAGATGAGGCAACTGCTTTACTTACTTTGATTTTTGAGGACTTAAGATTAGGTATTGTTAGCTTTGAATCAACAATATTTCCTTTTAAAAAATTGATTGTTGGTGAGCCAATAAAGCCTGCAACAAAAATATTTTGTGGATCTTCATATAACTCTAATGGTTTACCTACTTGCTGAATTAAACCCTCTTTTAGAACGACTATTTTATCGGCGAGCGTCATTGCTTCTACTTGGTCATGGGTGACATAAATGATAGTTGTCCCTAGTTCACGATGAAGACGAGAGATTTCAACGCGCATTTCAACCCTAAGTTCTGCATCAAGATTTGATAAAGGCTCATCAAATAAAAATACTTCTGGACCCCTTACAATTGACCTTCCAATGGCAACTCTTTGTCTTTGTCCACCTGACAAGGTTTTAGGCTTTCTATCCATGTAATCTTCAAGGTGCAAAATACTCGCAGCATCATTAACTTTCTTGTTAATTTCATCAGTAGGAACTTTTGTCATTTTAAGACCAAAGCCCATATTTTCTCTAACCGTCATATGTGGATATAAAGCGTAAGATTGAAAAACCATTGCAATACCCCTGTCCGCTGGATGCATGGTAGTGACATCTTTATCACCAATATGAATCTCACCAGTGGTTACTTCTTCAAGGCCAGAGATCATTCTGAGTAATGTTGATTTTCCACAACCTGATGGCCCAACAAAAACACAAAATTCACCGTCCTCGATTTCTAAATCAATTCCATGGATAACTTGCAATTTGTCGTATTTCTTTGTCGCTTTAGATATCTTTAATGATGCCATATCAAAGGTGTCCTTATATTAGTTGTTTTGTTCAGGAAAATTCCATGCACCAGCTTCTTTCCCAATTAGTTCTGAGGTCTTAAGTAGTTGAGGCTTGAATTCTTGAAGGCTCTCTAAGCTGTGAATGTCAATTGAGCTGGTGATTGATAAGCCGCCAATCACTCTCCCTTTTGAAGACAAAATAGGAGACGAAATACAAATAATTTTTACTTCATGCTCCTGTTTATCAAAGGCTATTCCTTGCTTTTTTATTATAGTTAGTTCTTTGCGAAGCTGTTTTTCAGAGGTGATTGTAAAGTCAGTATATTTAAAGAATGCTTGTTTAGAAATAACTCTACTTAGCGCATCTTCATCTAAAAATGCCATCATTGCCTTTCCTACTCCAGTGCAGTATGCAGGACCAACTTTGCCAGCTTGAGAGTACATTTCAATTGGTGAGCTAGGGTTTCTTTTGTCAACATACAATACTTGGCCATTATCAAGCTGTGCCAAGTGAACGGTTTCACCAACTTTCTCAGACAATTCATCAATAAATGGAAGGGCTATCGGGGCGAGAGAGCTCTGAAGCCAGGCTGCGTGTGCCATACGAACCAACTTTAGTCCTAGCTTGTAGGTTTGCTCCTCATCATTGTAGCTCAGCATATCTTGATTCAGGAGGGTTTGGAGAAGTCTATATAGGGTTGCCTTAGGATATTTGCTGGTTTTTAAAAGGCTTGAAAATCGAACTGGTGAGCCAATTTCTGCAACTTCATTTAAAACATCAAGTGCTTTGCCAACAGTTCCATCGCCCCGTTTCTCTTTTGCCATAACTTTTCTAGATAATAAATAAATAAATACATTAAATCAACTGTTGTATATGATTAACAGCTCATTTATTGATATAATTTTAGCAGATAATGTATACTATTTTGAATAAGTTTACAATAGTAGAACTAAGTTCCATTATTTGGAAATAGGAGTTTTTAATTATGTCCAAGTTAGATAAATATATTCTATCAATTGATCAAGGAACTACTTCATCAAGGGCTATATTATTTGATTCAAATTATCAAATTGTATCAATTGGCCAAAAAGAGTTTACTCAGTTTTTTCCACATTCAGGCTGGGTAGAGCATGATCCAGAAGAAATTTGGTCTTCAGTGCTTGATAGCTGCAATATTGCAATTAATAAGGCAAAAATTAATTCTAACCAAATTGCTTCAATAGGTATTACAAATCAACGTGAAACTACTGTTGTTTGGGATAAGGAAAGTGGGGTGCCTGTATATAAAGCAATTGTTTGGCAAGACAGAAGGACCTCTGATGAGTGTCAAAAACTTCGAGATCTTGGACATGAGGAAAGTGTCACTAAAAAAACTGGACTTGTACTTGACCCATACTTTTGTGCAACCAAAATCTCTTGGATTCTTGACAATGTAGATGATGCAAGAAATAAGGCTAATTCTGGCAAGTTACTTTTTGGAACAATAGACAGTTTTTTACTATGGCGGCTAAGTAATAAAAAAGTCCATTCAACGGATGCTACAAATGCATCTAGAACTCTTTTGTACAATATCCACGAAAGCCGGTGGGATGATAATTTATTAAGACTTTTTAATATCCCTAAATCAATGCTGCCAAAGGTGCTTGATAGCGCTTCTAATTTTGGTGATACCGATAAGTCTTTTTTTGGCTCTTCAATTCCTATCTGCAGCCTTATTGGCGATCAACCCTCAGCCTTAGTTGGTCAGGCCTGCTTTAAACCAGGTATGGTTAAGTCTACTTATGGTACTGGTTGTTTTGTTCTAATAAATACTGGAGAGGTTCCAGTTGAGTCAAATAATAAATTATTAACAACAATTGCATATCAAATTAACAATAAGCCATGCTACGCTCTTGAAGGATCAATTTTTGTTGCCGGCGCAGCCATCCAGTGGCTCCGTGATAAGCTTGAGTTTATAGATGCAGCTGATCAATCAGATATTCTAGCTATGAATGCTGATCCAGGAGAAGATGTTTATTTAGTGCCTGCATTTGTCGGTCTTGGTGCGCCTTATTGGGACTCTGATTGCCGAGGTGCTTTATTCGGCCTTACAAGAAATACAGGGCCTGCAGAAATAACAAAAGCCGCGCTAGAGTCTGTGTGCTATCAAACTTGTGACCTTTTGAATGCAATTTCTAATGACTTAGGACATGATATGTTAAGTACTATTAGAGTGGATGGTGGTATGTCGGCTTCAAATTGGACTATGCAGATGCTTACAGATTTAATAAATTTACCGGTTGAGCGTCCAAAAAATTTAGAAACTACTGCATTGGGAGCGGCTTATTTTGCTGGAATGCAGATAGGTTTTTATCCTTCTATTGAAGAGTTTGCAGAATCATGGGAGACTGAAAAACAATTTAGTTCAAAAATGTCTGATGCTAAAAGAGAAAGAAAGCTATTAGGCTGGAAGGATGCAGTGAGTCGAACTCTTTCTAAATAAGTAGCCTAGTTTAATTTCTTAATTATTAGACATTTTTAGCTGCTCTATTTTAAAGCTACTGCCTATATTTTCTGCTTCCACCCTGACTCTAGAATCTCACCTGAAGCAATTAAAATTGGATAAGCCACTGAAGATAAAAGACTATTTACTTTCTTGTAATCACGGATTACATCAATATGCATAGAGCTGGTTTCTAAACTATCAGTAATGCCTTTTCCAATCCTCTGAAGATGTTTAGTGACAGAGC
This sequence comes from Candidatus Pseudothioglobus sp. Uisw_041, assembly GCF_048087625.1. Lineage (NCBI taxonomy): Bacteria > Pseudomonadati > Pseudomonadota > Gammaproteobacteria > Pseudothioglobaceae (SeqCode) > Pseudothioglobus (SeqCode) > Candidatus Pseudothioglobus sp. Uisw_041. Next base: position 786,893 of record NZ_CP159805.1, read on the forward strand.
GTTTTTCAAGATTATGGAGCTCTTGTTTCTTCTCATAAAGCACTCTTGCAAGCTCACAATCATCAGAGACAAAGGTATTAATAGCTAGATCATAATTTGAACAAACAACCTCATGTATAGAGATGATTTCATTTAATCCTTCTTTTGAAAACTGTATATGTTTATCAATTTTTTTCCCAGAAATATCCATTAAGCTGTTATTAATAATGTCGCCAATATGCTCCATGCTTGTTGTAAAGTTAAGGATATTTAAAGCTTTTTGAGTCTCTGTAGGCGTTAATTCTTCTTGTAAGATCCTTGCTATATAGAGTTTTATTGAATCAAATATGTTATCTACTATATCCTCATTTTTAATTACTTCACTGCGTAAAGCGATATTGTCATCTCGAAGAACAGCGAGTGAAGAGACAACCATTTTTTGTGAAATCTCAGCCATATGAATCGCTTCGCGTTTTGCACTAGCAAGAGAAATTGCTGGCATTGCAAAATTATTTGCTTCTAAAAAACTAGGCTGACTAAGCTCTTTCTCCTCAAGATTAGAGAGCATTTTTGCTGCAAGCATAAGAATATTTTTAGAAAATATAACGCCTACAATAGCCACAATCAAATTCAAAGACAGGTGATAAATTGCGGGGAATAACTCAATAGAAACAAACTTTAATCCAAATGTGGCAACGAAGTCAACAAATGGATAAAAAGCCAAAATACATACTACTCTTACAATGAGATTTGCCAATACTGGCGTCAGCTCTTGTATGGATCCTCTCCAGTTTGAGATAAGAGGAAGCATCCCACTTCCTAAATTTGCACCTAACACAAGGTATAACCCCTCACTTACTCCAATCACACCTGTGGCTAGAAAGCTCACAGACAGCAAAACAATTGCTAAACTTGAGTATGAAAGATAAGTCAGAATCAATGCCAAAAGAATAAAGAATATGGGCTGATCCTCAAATATATTTAACAGCGCAGTAAATTGTGTTAGTTCTGATAGGCCGCCAGCAGTTGATGCAATTAATGAAAGAGCGAATAGAATTAATCCTAGTCCACTGATTGCCCTAAAAACATTTTGCCATTTGTTGACTTTAGAGCCAATAAAACCAAAAACGCCCATCGCTAAGAGCAGGGGGGCTAGAGTCGTAAATTTTTGAGAGGCAATAAGAACCGCTACTGAGGTTCCAACATCGGCTCCTAACATTGTTATAAAAGCAGAGCCAACACTGATAAGTCCCTGACCTGCAAATGATGCAGATATTAAAATGGCTGCTGTGCTGCTTTGCAGCAAAGCCGCAACCAGTAATCCTGATGTAAACGCGGGCAGGGTTTTGCCTTCTGATCGACGCGCTAAACTCTTTAGGTTGTTACCATAGGAGCGCATCACTCCAGTTCGAACCATTCGAAGACCCCACAACAGAAGTGCAATTGATCCTAAAAGTTCAATTAGTAGACTCATGCCTTAAGAACCTCTTTATTTTCTGAAGGTACTATATTTTCTGAGGATTGGGATTTTGTATTATTTTTTTTCAAAAATAAGTTAAGGTTTTCTATTTCTGTCTCAGAAAGTATTAATCCAAGCTTTGAGCGCCTAAAAAGAATATCATCTGAAGACCTAGCCCATTCATTGTTAATTAAGTATTGAACTTCAGCTTCATATAATCCACCTCCAAAATTTTCACCTAACGCATCTAAACTATCTGCATCACCAAAAATATCAAAAGAAATTTCTCCATATGACCTTGCAAGTCTTCTTATAAGTTCATTCGTAAAGAAGCTATATTTATTTTTTAACTTTGCTTCAAATTCAGAAAGAGTTGCAACTTTGATTTCTCCTCCAGGAAGGCGAGAATTTTCAGTCCATGGTTTGCCTCGTTTACCAAGGAAGTTCTCGATATGTTCAAGAATTGTTTCTGATAATCGACGGTAAGTTGTAATTTTTCCGCCAAAAATATTAATCATTAATGAGTAGTCATATTCCTTGGCTGAAACAACATAATCTCTAGTTGCCTCTTGAGCTTTACTTGCACCATCATCATAGAGTGGTCTCACCCCTGAATAACTCCAGACTATATCATTTGTTGTAATTTCTTGTTTTAAATAACTACTTGCTGACTCGCAGATATATGATTTTTCTTGCTCACTTATTTTTACTTGATCAGCTGACTTACCATGATCAATATCTGTTGTACCAATCAATGTGAAATTATCTTCATATGGAATTATAAAGAAAATGCGCCCATCTTTATTTTGGCAGATATATGACTTGTCACCCTCATATAGTTTGTTTACAACAATATGACTCCCTCTGACAAGACGAACATTTTTTGAATCTTTAACTTTAAAAGATTCTTTTAAAACCTTATCAACCCAGGGTCCAGATGCATTAACAAAAGCTTTTGCCTTAACAATTTCTACTTTACCATTTAAAGAGTTTTTTGTTGAGATTGTCCACAGGCCATTTGAACTAGTTGCATTTGTTACCTTTGTATAGTTTCTTAATGAGGCTCCTTTTGAGGCAGCGTCAACTGCATTTAATATGACCAATCTGGAGTCATCTACCCAACAATCTGAATACTCAAATCCAGACTTAAAAGTATCTTTAAGTGGAGAATTTGTTTTTTGACTGGCAAAATTTACATTACTTGTTCCTGGTAAAATTTTTCTGTGTCCTAAGTGGTCGTAAATTGCTAACCCCAATCTTAAGAACCATCTAGGTCTCATTCCTTTTGTATGAGGAAGAATAAATCTCATTGGCCAAATTATATGGGGAGCCATATTTAATAAAATTTCACGCTCCTTTAGAGACTCCTGAACTAGCCGAAACTTATAATGCTCAAGATAACGAAGACCTCCATGAATGAGTTTAGTTGAGGATGATGAAGTGCCAGAAGCAAAGTCATTCATTTCGCATAGACATACTGAGTAACCTCGCCCAGCAGCATCTCGAGCTACTCCAACGCCATTAATGCCTCCACCAGCTATAAATACATCATAAATTTTATCGTTTATATTTGACATTTATTTTGAACAAGTAAGTTTAAAAAACTATCTCCTTAAAAGTAAATCAGCAAGCTCAACAAACCCATCACCAGAGTGCTTTGATGTTATATATTTTGGTGGTTGATTTAATTCATCAATACAATTCATAACATTCGCTACTCCAACTGATTTAGCGAAATAATCGAACATCATTGAGTCATTTGGCGAATCACCAATAAAGAGAACTTCATTTTGTATATTTGATTTACTGATTCCAAATACTTGATCGAGTGTTGATAGGCTTGTCGATAGTTTGTTGTGGCTTCCAATCCAACAATTTATATGGATTGAACTAACCTTTGCCATTGCTCCAGCTTTTTCAGCAATTTTGACAATATCTTTAATCTTCTCAGGTGATAATAGTGATACGTCTTCAGCAAAATCAATAGCTAGGTCTGTGTGCCGATAATCCTGATCAGAAGCTAAGGCAGATCCAGAGACGTTTTTAAGGATGGAATTTTTAATATCATGAAGAGCTAGATGATTCTCTTTTCGCTCTATTGGAGTCTGACAATAGGTCTGCTGCATTTTTTTAGATTCATGGTTATAACTAAAGAAAAAAGCACCATTCTCTCCAACTACACCATTAACTGGCCACATCCTTGCAATGTGATCACACAAGCCTGCGCATCGACCCGTTACTGGAATAACGATAAAGCCAGAATTTGATAAATTCTCTAGAGCGCTATAAGCATTACTTTTTAGCCTCCCATCAGTGGTCAATGTGTCGTCTATATCTGTAAGAATGATTTTTACCTCATTCAGTTGCTGCTTAGACATAGCAGAAATATTATCCATTTGATCTCCTGATTCTTTAGTAGTAAGTAATTAGATTTGGCTTATTGATAAATTGGAATAATAATGCAATAAATAAAGACTTTTATTAATTATATGTTCATGTGAACAATTATATTGATATTCTACCATAATTAACCAAAATTCATGTGATTATTAGTGAAATATATCGCATAAAGACCTATTTTTTAATGGTTTGAATAATAATAATATTCAAAGTAATAATATTTAATGTTTATTTGTGGTATATTTAATTTGTAACAAAATAACTAATATTTAGCTGAAGTCATATCTTTAGGCTTCTTTTTTAACTAAGCATCTACAATGATGCAACGGAGAAAAAAATGAAAAATTATCTTTCAGGAGCATTGGTTGCTGCAACCTTGTTCTCACCAATATCATCAGCAGAGCCAACCGAAGTCCATTTTTGGCACGCGTTTACTGGTCGCTTAGGGGAGCTTGTCGCGACACAAGTTGGAGATTTCAATGCAAGTCAAACCGACTATACAGTCGTTCAAACTCATAAGGGCAACTATTCTGAAACTCTCAATTCCGGCATTGCAGCGTTCCGCGCGAACGAACAACCTCACATCCTTATGGTGTTTGAAGTTGGTACTGCAACAATGATGGCAGCCCGTGGTGCAGTCCGTCCACTGCATGAAGTAATGGAACTAAGTGGAGCATCGTTTGACCAGGATGCATATATTGGTGCGGTCAAAGGATATTATACTTCTACTGAGGGTGACATGCTATCCCTACCTTTTAATGCATCGACGCCAGTACTTTGGGTAAACCGTGATGCAATGGCGGCAGCTGGTGTTGACCCAGATACTGATCTATCGACATGGCAGAGCGTTGGTACAGCGTTGACTGCCTTAAAAGCTGGTGGGGAAGAATGTCCACTTGTTACTGCTTGGCAAAGCTGGATTCATCTTGAGAATCTCTCAGCCTATCATGACGTGCCTTTTGCCACTCAAGATAATGGCTTTGCAGGTCTTGACACTGAGCTGACTTTGAATGGTGAAGCACAAGTCGCACACCTTTCTGCAATGGGCCAATGGGCTAAAGATGGGAAGTTCATTTATACTGGACGTCGCAATGAGGGTGGAGCTAACTTCCGTTCTGGTGAATGTGCGCTGTTTACAGAAAGTTCGGCTGGATATGCGGGCATCAAAAAAGAAGCTACATTCGACTTTGAAGTTCGTCCATTGCCATATTGGAAAGGCCTTGGAAACAGTCCTCAGAATACAATCATCGGTGGCGCATCATTATGGGTCATGGAAGGTCATAGCGATGCTGAGTATACTGGTGCAGGTGAATTCCTAAGCTTCTTGTCATCAACCGATGTTCAGGCTCAATGGCATCAAGACACGGGATATTTGCCTATTACAGCTGAGGCAGGCGATGCAACGCGTGCGTCTGGTTTCTATGCTGCAAACCCAGGCACTGAAGTTGCTGTAATCCAGATGACGGCAAATAAACCAACGGCTAACTCTAATGGTCTACGTCTTGGATCTTTTGACCAGATTCGTGGTATTATCGACGAAGAGCTTGAAGGTATTTGGTCTGGAGATAAAACAGCTCAAGAGGCGATGGATAGCGCAAAAGAGCGTGGTGATGCATTACTGCGTCGCTTTGAGTCTGCAAATCGTTAAGACTTAAAAAACAACGGCAGGCCTCCTTTTGGCCTGCCTATCTTAAAAAGGAAGAGACTATGAATCAACGCGTCACGTTTCGTGGCTGGTGGTTGCCCATTTTACTTATTGCTCCACAAGTTCTTGTCTCTGCTGTTTTCTTTTACTACCCCGCCGGTCAGGCGATTTGGCAATCACTCTTCATTCCTGACCCCTTTGGCCTATCGTCCAGATTCGTGGGACTAGGTAATTTTGAATTTCTTTTTAGTGATAAATATTATCGTGCGTCCTTTGTGACGACTGCGGTGTTTTCAATCCTCGTATCGCTTTGCTCGATGATTCCAGCACTATTTCTTGCTGTGATGGCAGATCGGTTAATCAAAGGGTCTGGCGTCTACCGCACAATGCTAATTTGGCCCTATGCTGTGGCGCCAGCTATTGCAGGTGTATTATGGTTGTTTATGTTCAACACTCGCGTTGGAGTCGTGTCCTGGTATCTTGGACATCTTGGATATGATTGGAACCATGTCTTGAATGGAGGCGAGGCCATGGGCCTTGTCGTTATAGCCTCAGCTTGGGGGCGTATTAGTTATAACTTTCTGTTCTTTTTAGCAGCGCTCCAAGCGGTGCCCCGATCCGTTATTGAAGCAGCAGCAATTGATGGTGCTCGGTTCTGGAAACGATTTTGGACAATCGTTCTCCCTCTTTTGTCGCCAATTGCTTTTTTCTTGCTGGTTGTAAATATCGTTTATTCCTTCTTTGAGACCTTTGGCGTGATTCATACGATTACATCCGGTGGACCTCAGCAATCAACAACCGTATTAGTCTATAAAGTTTTTTCTGACGGGTTTATTGGTCAGGATCTTGGTTCGTCAGCAGCACAATCTGTTGTCTTGTTGTTTGTGGTGGGTCTGCTGACCATTATCCAATTTAAGTATATTGAAAAAAGGGTACATTACTGATGGCTAAAGACATACATGGAATGGTTGAAAAACGGGGTTCCGGTTTATGGCTAACTCATGTTTTTATGATTCTGGGCGTTCTGATTATTTTCTTTCCAATTTGGCTAGCTTTTGTAGCTTCCACCGTAACCCAACCTGAAATTGTGAAGCCGCCGATGCCGCTATGGCCAGGAGACCAACTTTGGGAGAATTACTCCAAGGCACTTTTCTCTGGTATCAACGTTCCTGTCTCAACGATGTTGGTCAACAGCTTTATAATGGCAATCAGCATAGCAGTTGGCAAGATTATCATCTCGCTGCTTTCAGCTTTTGCAATTGTGTATTTTCGCTTTCCAGGCCGCAATTTTTTCTTTTGGATGATTTTTTTAACTCTAATGTTACCTGTTGAAGTTCGCATTGTGCCGACATACGAAGTTGTTGCAAGTTTTGGCATGCTCAATAGCTATAGTGGTCTAATTTTCCCCTTGATTGCCTCAGCCACTGCCACATTCCTGTTTCGTCAATTTTTCTTGACAATCCCCGATGAGCTCGCCGAGGCCTCACGCGTTGATGGCGCAAGCCCAATGCGATTTTTTTTGGATATTGTGTTACCAATGAGCCGGACAAACATCGCAGCATTGTTTGTAATCTTATTTATTTATGGTTGGAACCAATATCTATGGCCTTTACTCATCACCACAGAGCCCGAGATGAATACGATTGTCATGGGAATTAAACAAATGTTTCCATCGGGTGATGACGTGGCTGAATGGCCCGTGATTATGGCTACTTCAATCCTCGCGATGATCCCACCTGTGATTGTCGTCGTTAGTATGCAACGACTGTTTATCCGTGGCCTTGTCGATAGTGAGAAATAGAGTACATTAATTAATAATAGGATCAAATATGGCTACAGTTTCCCTTAAGGACGTCAAGAAAAGCTTCGGTGTAACAGATGTTATCCAAGGTATTTCAACCGACATTGCAGATGGTGAGTTCATCGTAATTGTTGGACCTTCTGGCTGTGGTAAATCCACGTTGCTACGTATGATTGCTGGATTAGAGACTGTCTCGGCGGGAGAAGTCTTTATTGGTGGTGACCTTGTTAACGAAAAAGAACCTATGGATCGAGATATCGCCATGGTTTTCCAAAACTACGCGCTTTATCCACATATGACTGTGCGCCAAAATATGGGCTACGGACTCAAGATCGCCAAAATGCCCAAAGAGCAGATTGACGCCAAAGTTGTTGAGGCCGCCAAGTTACTGCAATTAGAGCCATTGCTAGACCGAAGGCCCAAACAACTGTCAGGCGGACAACGGCAGCGAGTTGCAATGGGCCGTGCGATCGTGCGCGAACCAGCAGTATTTTTATTTGATGAACCCCTCTCGAACCTTGATGCTAAACTTAGGGTCCAAATGCGATTGGAAATCCGCGAATTACAAGAAAAGCTTGGAGTGACATCACTTTATGTAACGCATGATCAAGTCGAAGCGATGACTATGGCAGATCGAATGATTGTTATGCGGGATGGGATTGCCGAACAAATTGGCACGCCCCTTGAGGTATATGAAACGCCAAGCTCAGTCTTTGCGGCGCAATTTATTGGAAGCCCCGCAATGAATATTTTTGAGGGAAGCTTAAATAGCCAAGACATCTATATTCGTGATACTAAAATTGGTCATGGGCTTAATAATGTAAATGGTCCAGTGAAAATTGGCCTACGCCCGGAACATTTGATTCAAGACCCTAATGGGCCGATGGAAATTGTAATCCAGAACTCTGAGCCGCTTGGAGCGAATACTCTCCTACACGGAAAACTGACGGCAACAGACGATACCATCACAGTCAGTATCCCTGGCGTATATTTTCCCGAAAATAAGAACACTAAAATGCGGTTTTCCATCGATCTAAAAAATATTCATTTGTTTGATCTGATTAGCGAAAAGCGATTAACGGTATGAGTATTTTTCGCCAGGCCAAGAGCTCATTAGTATTGAATCTACTTTTATTACAATTTTAGTCGCTGTGTTGGCAGACTTTTTCTTTATGCCTGCAATAATGAAGTTAATTATTAAAGACAAGACCAGTATGTAAGTATTATAAATTTTAAGTATAAAAAAGGTGCCTTAGGTACTATAAATTTTTAAATGCCTATAACAAATATAATTTGTTTATACATGGTAGAATTATAGTTCAAATGAACTTTTTTGATTATAAGAATGGATTTAACTGCTCGACAAGCTGAGATCTCAGACCTTCTTCGTCAAGAAGAGTTTATTACTGTTGAGACTCTGGCTGAGCGATTTGATATTACCACTCAAACAGTTAGAAGGGATATAAATGCACTTTGTGATTTTGGTCAAGCGAGACGAAAACATGGTGGTGTTGAATCCATATCAACTGAAGGTAATCTTGCTTATGGAACAAGGCAGGTTCTTAACAGAGTCGCTAAAAGAGCCATAGCAAAACATGCTGCCAAACTAATCCCAAATAGTAGCTCAATATCCCTTGGCCTTGGAACCACTCCTGAAATGGTTATGAGGGCACTTTTAAGACATAAAGATTTAAAGATTTTTACAAACAATTTAATAATTGCACAAACTGCAAGTACGAACTCTACTTTCGAAGTTAATTGCTCTGGTGGACGCATTCGTAGTGGAGATTTTGATATGATTGGAAGTCCTGTAGAGAGCTTTTTTAGTTCTTATATGACTGACTTTAGCGTATTTGGTGTTGGTGGAGTTGATATGGATGGAGTCCTTTTAGACTTTGATGATCAAGAGGTTCAGATTAGAAGGGCGATACTTAATAACTCACGAGAAAGTCTTTTAGTTTTAGATCACGAAAAGTTTGGTCGTTCTGCACATGTTCGTGGTGGACAAATTCAAGATGTGTCAAAAGTTATATGTGATCAAGAACCACCCAAAGAGATATGCCGGATTTTGAATGATTCTGAATCAGAGCTAATTATTTGTGAGAAGGAGGAATTATGAGTTTAATTGAAGTTAATGAAGAAATAGATGCTTCTGATCATCAGCTAGGTTCTGATAGCTATCTTTATGGTGAAACAATAGACAATCAAGAAATCTCTATAAAATTAAATACTCAAACCATTATCAAGAGCGGCGAGTCTGTTAAAGTTGGTTTTAGTAAAAAAGACACACACTGGTTCAATGAAAAAGGTGTTTCCCTTAATTTTTGACTGTGTATCATCAATTAATTAAGGTTAAGCAAATGCTGTTATGGTCGATATAAATGAGCCCGTTATTTGGATTAAAAACCCAGCAGCCGTCTTCGCACAGAATTGTGAGGGTGGTGTTGTTATTCAGGGCCAAAAAATTATTGAAATTGTTAAGTTAGGGCACAGCCCTAAAACTCAAATTGATGATACTTACGATGCGAGTGAAAGTGTCTTGCTTCCTGGTTTAATAAATACGCATCACCATTTTTATCAAACACTAACAAGAGCCTATCCAGAAGCCCTAAATAAAGAACTCTTTCCATGGCTTAAGAGCCTATACAAGGTTTGGGCTAATATTCAGCCTGAGATGCTGGCTGTTTCTACAGAGCTTGCGTTGTCTGAACTTCTCCTTTCTGGCTGTACTACCGCGAGCGACCATCATTACTTGTTTCCAAGCCAACTGGAAAATGCTATCGATATACAGGTGGAAGAGGCTCAAAAGCTCGGTATGCGCGTTGTTTTAACGAGAGGCTCGATGAGTCTTGGAGAAAAAGATGGTGGCCTTCCACCGCAATCTGTTGTTCAGACCAAAGAGCAGATACTGTCTGATAGTGAGCGACTCATTAAAACATACCACGACAATCAGGAAGGCGCAATGATTCAAATAGCTTTAGCTCCTTGCTCTCCTTTTTCAGTGACCACTGATTTAATGATAGAGACTGCAGCGCTTGCTGAGCAGTATGATGTTAGATTGCATACGCACTTGGCGGAGACGATAGATGAGGAAAAATTTTGTTTAGAGAAATTTGGCTTAAGGACGGTAGATTACCTTGAAAGTGTAGGGTGGTTGTCAGATCGTACATGGCTAGCTCATGGCATACACTTTAATAAGCAAGAGATAGAAAAACTAGGCCAGAATGGTGTTGGTATTTGCCACTGCCCAACTTCAAATATGATGTTGGCGTCTGGCATTTGTCACAGCCTTGAACTTGAAGAGGCCGGATCCATTATCGGTCTTGGCGTTGACGGCTCTGCCTCTAATGATGGCTCTAATATGATTGCTGAACTTAGACAAGCAATGTACTTACAGCGCTTACGATATGGCGCTTCCAAGATTACCCATCAAAAGGCATATGATTGGGCAACTAAAGGCTCAGCTGCGCTTTTAGGTAGGTCTGATATTGGTGAAATTGCAGTCGGAAAACAGGCAGACTTAGCTTTGTTTAAATTAGATGAACTTAGATTTTCAGGTAGTCATGACTCTTTAGCAGCGCTACTTCTGTGTGGTGCTCAAAAAGCAGATAGAGTTATGATTGCTGGTCAGTGGAAAGTTATGGATGGAAAAATTATTGGGCAAGATGAGTCTGAATTAATCAGTCGCCATAGCAATGCAGCAAAAAAATTACGCCAATTAGCTAGCGCATAATTTTTTTCTTAATACTATCATTGACTTGCACTATTAGTTAATTTATAATTCCAACTTGAATATTGTTACATAAATCAAGTTAGTTATGAATACACCCAGTCATGGAGGCGCCCGAAAGGGTGCTGGTCGTAAAAAAAACTCAGGCAGCTTTAACGAGGAAACCAAAGTAATTAGAGTACCTATCAGTCTTGTAGATTCGCTTATTCCTACGATTGAAGTTTACAAGTCTCAAGTTAAATCTAAAGTAGAAGTCTTTTTAACTAAAGACAATCCAACGGAGCTTTCAATTCCAATTTTTACTTCCCGAGTACAAGCAGGATTTCCATCTCCAGCAGATGATCATTTGGAGGATGCACTTGATTTAAATACACATCTTATCCATCATAAAGAGGCTACTTTCTTTGTTAAAGCGCAAGGAGATTCAATGCTAGGTGCTGGCATCCAGCAGGGCGATATACTAATTGTTGATAAGTCTTTAAGTGCTAAAAGCGGAAAGATAGTTATTGCAGTTGTTGATGGTGAGTTCACTGTTAAGCGTCTACATAAATATAAAGGAAACATAACTCTTAAAGCTGAAAACCCTGATTTTGAAGACATCAAAATTGGAGGTACTGACGAACTTATTATATGGGGAGTTGTGACATCAGTTATACATCAGTATGAATAACCGAGCTAAGTTCGCGTTGGTCGACTGTAATAACTTCTATGCTTCTTGTGAAAGAGTTTTTGAGCCAAAACTAGAAGGCAAACCAATCGTTGTTCTTTCTAATAATGACGGCTGCATTATTGCTCGTTCTAATGAGGCTAAAGCACTGGGCATTAAAATGGGAGCCCCTTACTTTAAAGTAAGGAATTTGATTGCTAATAGGGGCGTTGTAGTTAAGTCTTCAAACTATCCTTTGTATGGAGATATGTCGTCTAGAGTAATGAAGGTTATTGGTCAATTTTCTCCTATCCAAGAGGTGTACTCTATTGACGAGAGTTTTATAGATTTAGCAGGACTTCCTCTTAATTTAATAGATCACATGCAGTCTCTAAGAGTCCAAGTTAAAAATTGGACGGGGGTTCCAGTGTGTATTGGTATGGGCAGTACTAAACTTCTAGCAAAACTTGCTAATCGTATTGCTAAAAAGTATTCAAAATTTAATGGCGTTTTTGATATAGATGACCTTCCCCATGAGAGATATTGCAAATTACTGCAATCGGTCGAAGTAGGTGATTTATGGGGAATAGGTAGACAAAGCGCTAAAAAGCTTAACCATATTGGAATTAATACAAGTTATGACTTTTATCAGTCAGATATTGGCGTTATTGAAACTCTTTTAGGCGTTAATGGAAAAAAGATTTATCAAGAGCTTCGTGGCAAATCGTGTATTCCTATCGAGTTGATTCCTCCAACAAGGCAGCAGATTGTCTCCTCTCGCTCTTTTGGTATTGATTTAAGCGACTTTGATGAATTAAATCAAGCTTTAACTGCTCTTACTAGAAAGGCTGTCAATAAGCTTAATAATCATAAGCTTGCAATGACTACTATGACTGTCTTTATTTACACGAATCCCCATAAAAAAAATACACCCTGCGTGCATCTATCAAAAACTGTAGGAATGCCAATTGCTATTGAGGATGAATCGCAAATTATTCCATTGGCATCTCAAATATTAAGACTTATCTATAAGCCTGGTTATTCTTTTAATAAAGGAGGGGTAGTATTGAGTAACTTAACCAAAAACTACCGACAGCAAGATCTTTTTTCAATAACTCAAAATAGTCAACCACAGGTGTTAGCTCGTCAAAAATCTAATGCTATAAAGAGTGCTAATAAAAGATTTAATGAGTCAGTTAAGTATGCCAGTGAGGTGGGCAATGATAGATGGCTCCCAAGAGCTAATTTTCGATCAAATAGGTATACAACAAGCTGGAGTGAATTATTAATAATTTAAGGCTCAAAGGTCATTTTTTTTTACTGAAATTGCATAAATATGCTCATTGTCTATAATGAATCCTTTTTTTGCTGAATAATGTTGAGGAATGAAACAACTTGCAATTATTGATGATGATCCAGAAATTCTTAAATTATTAGATCAATATTTAATAAAAAATGGATTTAAAGTTGAAGCTTTTTCTGATGGAGAATCTTTCTTAGCAAGTGATGAATCAAAATTTAGTTTAGTGGTTTTAGATCTTGGTCTGCCCGGGATTGATGGCCTTGAAGTTTGCAGAAGATTGAGGCAAAAGTCTAACGTTCCAATTATTATGCTTACTGCCGCTAGTGATGATTTAGATCGCATATTAGGTTTAGAGTTAGGCTCTGATGACTATATGGGTAAACCCTTTAACCCAAGAGAACTTTTAGCAAGAATTAAGGCTCTCTTGAGACGCTCGGAAGTAAAGGAAGAAGATGTAGATAACCATATAGTAATGAATTTTGCTGCAAGAAGTGCATTTGTTGATGGTAAGCAGCTTGATTTAACTGGAACAGAGTTTGACCTACTTTGTGTTTTTCATAAACAGATAGGTGAGGTCTTAAGTAGAGATGAAATAGGCGAACTTCTTCATGGCAGGAAGATAGATCCATTGGACCGATCAATCGACACAATTGTAAGTAGGCTGCGTCATAAACTTAGCAATCACTTTGATGGTGAAATCATTCAAAGCGTAAGAGGCAAGGGGTATGTTCTCCTTTTAAAAAGTTGAATATAAAAGCCTCTACCTTAAGCTCTTTAATGCCTAAAACTGTTGTAGCCAGGATGACTTCTGTCCTATTTATTGGAATACTTGTAGCACAGGTTCTAGGAACATGGCTTTGGGTTGAACAGCTAAAGTCATCAGAAAAAGAAAAAATGACTGAAGTTTCTCAAAATTTAGGCTCACAAATTGCTCAAGCAGTTGGTTTTTTTGAAAAACTTCCAAACCAATACCGACAACAAACCTTGACTCAACTAAGACAAAATGGCGGCACATTTTTAGATTTTGGCGCTGAATTTTTTGTCTCTGTTAATAAGGATTATGTCCAATCTAATTCAATTGCAAGTTCTGAATTTTCAGAGCTAGTTCGTAGCAACTTGGAAAAAACTTTGTATTCTCAAATTGGTCAAGTTGAGGATTTGAATATTAGATTTGTAAGCTTTAGCAATACTAAAATTACAACGCCTAATGGGCCTGGTGAAGGTCTTACCAATAATCAATTAATAGTCTCTCTTGCACCAATATGGAAAAGCTTAGGCCTTATTGCTCCGAGGGAAGAGAGTCCCATTGCCATAATTCAATTTAGGTTAAAACAGCAAAATGAGTGGATGTATTTGGCAACAATAATTCCACAAGGAGAGTTATTGCTCAGTTTTGACTGGATCAATGGTGAGCGTATTTTTACCTCTGCAGCAGTTTCGGTTACGATGCTTTTAATCACCTTCTTATTTGTTCGTTGGCTGGTATACCCCCTTCAATTATTGGCCCATCAAGCAGATTTATTAGGTAAAGGGCGATTTCCTAGACAGCTTGATGAAACTGGCTCTAAAGAAATGGTGGCTACTATCCGCGCCTTTAACTCTATGGCTAAGCGGATTCAAAAGTTTATTGCTGACAGAGAGCGATCATTTGCAGCAATCTCTCATGACTTAAAAACACCTTTAACTAGAGCACGCCTTAGAGTAGAAAGCATTGAAGATGGATCAATAAAAGAAGATTTAATTGGAGACTTAGACTACCTTGAAACCATGGTGAAAGGAAGCCTTCAAATTATGACTGATGGTGCTGAACATGAAAATACTAGTAAAGTTAACATTACAAATATGCTAACTGCAATCTTAAAAAAAGAAGAAATCCTTGGCTTGCCTATTAAGATGAATATTAAAGAAAACATTGTCATGAAAGGAAGAGCTTTAGCTATTGAGCGCTTATTCTCAAATTTAATTAATAATGCACTTAGTTATGGCAAAGGAGTTGAGGTTACCGGTCAAAAAAAGAAAACAGGTATCTTTATTCAGATTAAAGATAGAGGGCCAGGCTTGAGTGATAAAGATAAAGAAAATGTCTTTAAGCCATATTACCGCTTAGAGCATAAACTAAATGATGAACATTCTGGCTTAGGGATGGGTATTGCTCGTAATATTGCAAATATCCATGGCGGCGAACTTGAACTTAAAGATCGAACTGGTGGTGGACTAATTGTCGAAATTTACTTTCCTAATTTATGAATTTAATAAGTAATCCAATATTTAAAGATAAAGAATTTTTAATTAGTCATATTAAATCGATTATGAGGTTTTATCACCCTCATTGTATCGATAATGAAAATGGTGGTTTTTTTCAGCACTTTCGTGATGATGGAAGTGTTTATGATTTTGATACAAGACACTTGGTCAGCAGCACCCGTTTTATATTTAATTATTCAATGGCTTCAATTGAGCTTGATAATGATGAATATAAAGACGTGATAAGGCATGGAATTGAATATTTAAGACAGTTTCATTTAAATACAAAAACTGGAAGTTATGCTTGGATTCTAGAGGGAAAAGACGTTCAAGATTCTACTAATTATTGTTATGGTTTCGCATTTGTGTTGCTCGCATATTCAACTGCACTTAGGGCGGGTATTTTAGAGGCCAAAGACTTCATTGATGAAACTTTTGATGTAATGGAAAAACATTTTTGGTCAAAAGAGCATGAACTTTATTCTGATGAAATTTCTGCTGATTGGCAAGTAGTTTCTAGTTATCGTGGGCAAAACGCAAATATGCATTCCTGTGAAGCCCTTATTATGGCTTTTGAAGCGACAGGTAGTCAAAAATATTTAGATCGAGCGCTTATCATTGCAAAAAATATATGTATTAGGCAAGCTAGTCTCGCAGAAGGCTTAATTTGGGAACATTACGATAGTAACTGGGAAATTAACTGGGTTTATAATAAAGATCGTCCTGATGATCTATTTCGTCCTTGGGGCTTCCAAGTTGGTCATCTTACCGAGTGGGCAAAATTATTGTTAATTCTTGAGAGGCATATTAAAGAGGATTGGTTGCTTCCTAGAGCAATAGAATTGTTTGATGACGCAATTGAGATGGGTTGGGATGCAGAGTCAGAAGGTTTATTTTATGGGTTTTCACCAAATGGAGATATTTGTGATAAAGATAAATATTTTTGGGTTCAAGCAGAGTCTATAGCTGCAGCTGCAGTATTAGCTAATCGAACAGGCGATGATTATTATTGGGAGTGGTATGATCGAATCTGGAGTTACAGCTGGAAACATATGATTGATCATAAATATGGCGCGTGGTTTCGCATTTTAGATTCAAATAATAATAAATATGATAACCTTAAAAGTCCAGCCGGAAAAACGGATTATCACACAATGGGCGCTTGCTATGAAATTTTAAAAATAATCTAAGAAACCTTGTTTAAAATACTTAATTAATTTATTAAGATTTATATATTTATGACACCTGAAAATATAATTGAGCAATGGGCAGACTTTTTTAATAATGCTGATATGAAAGGTATTTTGAACTTATATCATGATAATGCAACTCTTTTACCGACCTTTCTACCAAAACTTTTAGCAAGTAATAATGAGATTAAAGGTTATTTTGAAGTTGCTTTTAATGGAGGTGCTTCTGTAGAGATTAATGTTGAAGATGCTATATCCAAGGAGTTACCTGGAAATATTTTTTTAATGACGGGTAGCTATGTTTTTTGTTTAGGCAGTAAAGCAGACAAAAAATATTTATCTTGGTACAGTTTTTTAATTGATCTGTCAGATGATTCACCAATTAAACATCATCACTCCTCTAGAGTGCCATTTGAGTTCGACCTAAGTCAGACAACTGATCAATAGAGAACCTTCCTTTAAAGTCTACTTCGTAGTCTTCGGAAGCAAAATCAGGAGGACTTTTGCCAAGCAAAAAGTTTTCAGTTTGTCGCTTTGTGTAGTCTAAATTTTTAGCGCATTTTGGCGAAGCTCCTATAAACATTACATTTGAGTAATCTTTTCCTGTGTGCTTATCAGCCACTGAGTGAGTCAAATCAGGGTGCCACCAGACTGTATCTCCAGGATTTACCTCCTGAATTGTTACCAAGCCAGATAATAGGTCTTTGTGATAATCGGGTGATATTAAGAGCGGTCTTCCTGGCGTGGCATCACAAAGATTATCAGCAGGGATGTCATCCTGCAAGGCGCGCAATAAAAGGTACCCCATACTGTTAGCAATTGGAATAAGAGACAGAGTTCCATCAGATGGCCCTTGTGAAGTAAGCGCAGTCCACCCTTGAAATGTTCTAAACATTGAACAAACTGCAGGAGATTTGTATTCCTTTGTGTGAGTTCTAAATGCTGCATTCCAGGGGTCATAAGAATCTAGTTCGCCATTAAATACAGAGTGGTATACTTTTTGAAATGCTGGATCAGTCCAGCGTTCAAATGAGCCGCCATCAATATGGGGAGATAATCCTAAGGTTTCATCGCCAGGCTCGCGTCGACGAATTCTATCAGCATACATATAATCGTTATTTGGATCAAACTCATCTCCATTTGGGCTCGAGACATCCCACATTGAGTTTAGGAATTTTTTAGTAATTGCCATTGATTGGGATTGTCTTGCAAGCATCTGAGGTCTTGACCAATAAAGTCCAAAGATTTGTGGCGCTCCTGACTTTAATTGTGAGAAATAATTATCCATACCTTGTCTATCAATTGACTTAGTAAAGTAATCATTAGATGTAATATATTCACCTATTTCATCGTTCCATTCGCTTGCCTGCTGCTTATCAAAAACATTGCGAATAATTACAGATCCCCTTTGTTTTAAGTTTGCAATATCAGAGCTTGAAACATCTCCATCAACAATCGACTGAAAGTCAATTTCTGGAATTACTGGAATTTCTTTGTGCTGTAACTCAAGAATAATATCAACTTCTTTTTTAATGTTTGATTGGGCGATATTGAAACTTTTTTTGACATTATATTGTTCTATT
The DNA here is from genome assembly GCF_048087625.1 of Candidatus Pseudothioglobus sp. Uisw_041. Taxonomy (NCBI): domain Bacteria; kingdom Pseudomonadati; phylum Pseudomonadota; class Gammaproteobacteria; family Pseudothioglobaceae (SeqCode); genus Pseudothioglobus (SeqCode); species Candidatus Pseudothioglobus sp. Uisw_041. The sequence goes on from NZ_CP159805.1 coordinate 804,873, forward strand.
AGAAGTTTTTTACTAGTAATTATTGACTGCTTAATTTGTTCCATTATGATAATACATATTAAATATTTGTAACAGTATATCTATATATTTTATTAAATTTTTGGTTTAATTATTTCTCTTTGTAACAAAGTATTACAAATTGTATCAAACGATTGACACTCAAAAAAAGGATAACTATAGTGCGAGTCTAGTTCTAGATATTTAACAAAAATTTATTTAGAATCTATGGTCTATTTTTTGTGTTAATTTAACACTCTAAATAGTTTTTTTTGTAATAAGGAGAAACAAAAATGGTAAATAAATACTTTGTAAAAAGTGTAGCAGCCAGCTTAGTTCTTTCATTTAGTGCATCTCAGGCTTTTGCTGACGACGTAGAAGTTCTACATTGGTGGACTTCTGGTGGTGAAGCTGCAGCTGTTGGTGTATTAAAAGATGATCTAGCAGGTAAAGGAATTGGCTGGAAAGATATGCCTATAGCTGGTGGTGGTGGTGATGCTGCTATGACTACGCTTAAGGCTCGTGTTACAGCAGGTAACGCGCCAACTGCAGTTCAAATGCTTGGATATGCTATTCAAGATTGGGGTGATCAAGGCAAACTAGCTAACTTAAATGACCTAGCTGCTTCTGAAGGTTGGGATGCAGTTGTTCCATCAGCACTTCAAGCTTTTTCTAAGCACAATGGTGACTGGGTAGCAGCTCCTGTAAACGTTCACTCTACTAACTGGGTTTGGATCAGCAAGTCTGCTCTTGATGCAACTGGTGGAAATGCTCCAACTACATGGGAAGAGTTAGTTTCTGTTCTTGATGCTATGAAAGCAAATGGAATTACTCCATTAGCACACGGTGGCCAAGCATGGCAAGATGCAACTATCTTTGATGGTGTTGCACTAAGCCTAGGAAATGGTTTCTATAAGTCAGCTTTGATTGATTTAAATGAAGACGCTCTTGGTGGTCCATTAATGGTAGAAGCATTCAACAGAATGGCAACTCTTCGTTCATACGTTGATGATAACTTCTCAGGTCGTGATTGGAACCTAGCTTCGGCTATGGTAATCAATGGCGAAGCTGGTATGCAAATGATGGGTGACTGGGCTAAAGGTGAATTCCTTAAAGCGGGTCAAAAGCCAGGTTCTGACTTTGTATGTGTTCGCTTCCCAGGAACTCAAGGTTCTGTAACTTTCAACTCTGATCAGTTCGCTATGTTCAGTGGTGCTGGAAGTTCAGCTGCACAAGAAGCTATGGCTTCTTCTGTAATGAACCCTGTTTTCCAATCAGCATTTAACGTTGTTAAGGGTTCAGTACCTGCGCGTACTGATGTTCCTGACATGATGTTTGATCATTGTGGAAAGAAAGGTATGGCAGATCTAGCAGCAGCTAACGCAGCTGGAAGCTTGTTTGGTTCAATGGCGCACGGTCACACTGTCCGTCCTGCGATTCAATCAGCTATTGTTGACGTTGTTTCAGCTCATTTTAACGGTGAGTTTTCAGCTGAAGAGGCTGCAGAAGAAATGGTTGCAGCAGTTGCGGCAGCAAGATAAATTAAATATCATCTAAACTTGCTTTAGATTTTTATTAAATTTGTTTATTTATAGTTGGCGAATTTATAGTTCGCCAACTATTTTTTTGATTAGAATTGTATTAAATGAAAAATTATCTCCAACTTTTACTACCTAAAATTGTTTTAGCGCCAAGTTTTTTCCTTATTCTTGTTTTTGTGTATGGGTTTATTATATATACGGGATATTTGTCGCTTACAGATTCGCGCATGTTGCCAACTTATGAGTACATGGGGTGGAGCAACTATACTAAACTTTTTGGACTAAGACATTGGAAAATTGCAGTAAATAACCTAGCAATTTTTGGAATTTTATATATATTAATCTGTACAGTGCTCGGTCTTTTCTTAGCCATCTTATTAGATCAAAAAATTAGAGCAGAAGGCCTGCTTCGACCTATTTTTCTTTATCCAATGGCGTTATCTTTTATTGTTACTGGAACTGCATGGAAGTGGTTTTTAGACCCTGGGATAGGTCTTGAGCATATTATGCATCAGTGGGGGTGGGAGAGTTTTGAATTCGACTGGATTAAAAATCGAACCTTTGCAATTTATACAGTAGTTATTGCTGCAGTATGGCAAAGCTCGGGCTTTGTTATGGCAATGTTTCTTGCTGGATTAAGAGGCATTGATGGTGAGATAATGAAGGCTGCTCAAATTGATGGAGCGTCCGGTTTTCGTATGTATAGACGTATAATTATTCCCTTGCTCCGACCAGCATTTTTATCAGCTTTTGTAATACTCGCGCATTTATCTATTAAAGCATACGATTTGGTTATTGCTTTAACAAATGGTGGCCCTGGAAGGGCGACTGAGGTGCCAGCAACATTTATGTACTCTTACACCTTTTCTAGGAATCAGATGGGTATTGGAGCAACCTCTGCAATGATTATGCTTCTTATGATTTTTTCTATCATTATTCCTTACCTTTATAGTGAGCTAAGAAGTGAGAAGTCATCATGAATATAATTCCTACTAAAAACACTAAGGATAGTATCAAAATTTCTCGAGTATTTATTTATCTAATTTTGATTATATTTGCAATTTATTATTTACTTCCTCTATATGTAATGCTTACAAACTCCTTGAAGCCACTAGAGGAAATTCGCTCTGGGGGGATGCTTAATCTTCCTGAAGTGTGGACTCTAGATCCATGGCGATCAGCTTGGTCAACTGCTCAAATTGGTGTTGATCCTAGTGGACTTAAGCCTTATTTTTGGAATTCAATTTCTATGGTCATACCAGCAGTAATGTTAACTGCAATACTGGGCGCCATGAATGGCTATGTTTTGACTAAATGGCAATTTAAAGGTCATGGAATTGTCTTTGGGCTGCTTTTGTTATCGTGCTTTATCCCGTTTCAAATTGTGTTAATTCCGATGGCAAAAATGCTGGGTATTTTAGGAATGGCCGGAACAACGTCAGGATTAGTATTTGTTCATTTGGTTTATGGGCTAGGCTTTACAACTTTATTTTTTAGAAATTATTATGCAGCATTTCCTACTGAAATAATAAAGGCTGCACAAATCGATGGGGCAGGATTCTTCAGAATTTTTTGGCGTGTTTTACTTCCAAGCTCAGGTCCAATTATAGTGGTGACTGTGATTTGGCAGTTTACCAACATTTGGAATGATTTTTTATTTGGCGCTTCTTTTGCAGACTTTGATTCAATACCAATGACTGTGGCTCTAAATAACCTTGTTAATTCTTCTCAAGGGGTTAAAGAATACAACGTACATTTTGCAGGGGCAATTCTAGCTGCTCTTCCAACATTAGTAGTTTATATCGTCTCTGGGCGATATTTTGTGAGAGGTTTAATGGCAGGTGCTGTTAAAGGTTGATTTATTCATTTATTCATTTATTTATAATTATCAGTTAAGGGTTTTAAGTATGGCAACAGTAAAAATTACTAATTTACATAAAAGTTATGGCTCTGTAGAAGTATTAAAAGGAATAAACCTTTTTATTGAAGATGGAGGTTTTTTGGTTTTAGTTGGCCCGTCAGGTTGCGGCAAATCAACTCTCCTTAATACTATTGCTGGCTTAGAAGAGATAACAAGTGGTGAAATTGAAATTGGAGAGAACTCTGTTGCTGGGCTTCACCCTTCAAAGCGGAATATTGCTATGGTCTTTCAATCTTATGCCTTATACCCAAATATGACTGTTTCACAAAACATTAGCTTTGGAATGGAAATGAAGGGCGTAAAAAAACCTGAAAGAGAGCAAGCAGTTAATAAAGTTGCTGAAACGCTTCAAATTAGTGAATTACTTAATCGTAAGCCAGGTCAATTATCTGGAGGCCAAAGACAACGCGTCGCAATGGGCCGCGCTATTGTTCGTGAGCCTGAGGTTTTTTTATTTGATGAGCCACTTTCAAACCTCGATGCTAAGCTTCGGATTGATATGAGAACAGAAATTAAACGTCTTCATAAAAGACTAGGCTCGACAATTATTTATGTTACTCATGATCAAATTGAGGCTATGACTTTGGCTACAAAAATTGCTGTTTTAAAGGATGGATGTATTCAGCAATTTGATACCCCATATGAAATATACAATAACCCAAATAATATGTTTGTTGCAAATTTTATGGGAGCTCCTGCAATGAATTTGATAGAAGGAAGAATTGCTAAAAATAAAAAAAATGTAGAATTTGAAATGAAAAATAGTAAAGGCGAAACTATTTGTTTGCCAATTCATGGAATAAACGATATTGAGCAATATATTGATAAAACTGTTATTTGTGGTATTCGACCAGAATCAATAAATGACCTTGATCCATCCTTGAATAAGAGCTCAGTAGAAAGAGAGGTAGTTGTGGATGTTGTTGAGCCAGCAGGCTCAGATACTTTTGCTGTGGTTGAGCTTGGTGAAAAACAAATAGTTGCACGGCTGAATGGAAACTCTAAAGTTTTAGGCGGTGAGAAAGTTAAATTAACTTTTGATTTATCTCAAACTGTTTTCTTTGATAGTGAAACTGAAGATCGAATTAGATAAAATTATGTATCAAAAACTCTCAAAATCTGGCACTGATATCCCATCTTTAGGTTTGGGAACTTGGGACCTTAAGCAAGGTGAATGCTCAAGAGTTGTCTCAGAGGCATTGGACTTAGGTTATCGTCATATTGACGCTGCAGCAATGTATGAAAATGAATCTGAAGTGGGTACTGGAATCATTGACTCGAGAGTTGATAGAGCTGAGTTGTTTTTAGCAACAAAAATTAATACTCTGGGTTGGACTCCTTCAGGAGGGCAAGGACCTCAACTAAAAAATAAAAATATTATTAAATCACTTGAAAAGAGCCTTGAAGATTTAAAGACTGATTATGTTGATTTATTACTAATACATTGGCCAAAATTTGAAACAAATTTAGGAGACATGCTTGAAATAATGTATGAAATTAAAGCGAGTCAAAAAGCAACAGAAATCGGCGTTGCAAATTTCAATTCCAACTTATTAAATGAATGTGTAAATCTCGGCTTTAATGATCTCTTTTGCAATCAGGTGGAGTATCACCCATTTCTCTCGCAATCTAAGCTTCTTGATACAATGAAGAACTTAGATATTATTCCAGTTGCTTATTGCCCAATATGCCGTGGTGATGTTGCCAAAGATGATGTAATTATTAATTTATCAGAAAAATATAGCAAGACTCCTGCGCAAATTGCATTAAGGTGGATTGTTCAGCAAAATGCAGTTGCAATCCCAAAGACTGCAAACCTAGAGAGATTAAAAGAGAATAGCAACATTTATGACTTTAATCTTGATGAAGGTGATATGGAGCAAATTTTTGGTTTGCAGAGGAACCAAAGACTCGTACCAAATCTTGAATCTAACGAATCACTGTATCCTTGGGACTAGATTATTATGAGTGAGAATTTGTCAGATATTGGCCTAATTGGTTTGGGCGTTATGGGCTCAAGTCTAGCTTTAAACATTGAGAGAAATGGTTATAGAATCTCTGTGCACAATCGCACAACTCCTCAAATAGATAATTTAATCAACAATAGATCAAAGAGTAATAATATTATTGGTTTCGCTAATCTTGAGGAGTTTGTAAGTTCAATTAAAAAGCCTCGTAAAATTATGCTAATGGTTGTTGCAGGCCCAGTTGTTGATGATTACATTAATAAACTTATGCCTCTTATCGACAAAGGCGATATTATTATTGATGGTGGTAACTCTCATTACCCCGACACTATCAGAAGAACTAAAGAGCTAGAAGAGAAGGGCTTTCAATTTATTGGTGCTGGCATCTCTGGAGGCGAAGAGGGTGCTTTAAAGGGTCCTTCAATTATGCCAGGAGGCTCAGTATCTGCTTGGCCTGAAGTAAGAGGTATATTTCAAGCAATATCAGCCAAGGTTGAGGGTAAAGAGCCTTGTTGTGACTGGATAGGTGAAGATGGCTCTGGCCACTTTGTAAAAATGGTCCATAACGGCATTGAGTATGGTGATATGCAGCTTATTTGTGAAGCGTACCAAATCATGAAAGATGTCTTGGATATGTCGAACGATGAAATGCATCAAGTATTCAAAAAGTGGAACGAAGGTGAGCTTAGTAGTTATCTGATCGAAATCACTGCAGACATTGTTAAATTTAAAGATAAAGACGGGACTTATCTTGTTGATAATATTTTAGATGCAGCAGGTCAAAAAGGAACCGGTAAGTGGACTGCAACGGTTGCCCTTGAGCTTGGGACTCCTCTTACACTAATTGGAGAGGCAGTATTTTCAAGATACCTTTCATCCATTAAGCAGGAGCGCGTCGAGGCATCAAAGTTGTTAAGTGGCCCAAGCCATGCTTTTGAAGGCAACAAGGAGCAAGTCCTCAACGATATTCATGACGCACTATATGCTTCAAAGATTGTTTCTTATGCCCAAGGATATGCCTTACTAACAAAGGCAGCTAAAGAATTTAATTGGAATTTAAATTACGGCGGCATCGCGCTTATGTGGCGTGGAGGCTGCATCATTCGCTCGGCCTTTTTAACTAAAATAAAAGATGCGTATGATGCTAATTCTGAGCTGCAAAACTTATTATTAGATCCTTTTTTCATAGATAAGATCAATAAATCTCAAGATGGCTGGCGCCGAGTTTGCTCATTAGCAATTAGTCATGGCGTGCCAATACCTGCAATGACCTCCTCTCTGTCATATTTTGACGGTTATAGAACAGAGAGGCTGCCAGCAAACTTGCTTCAAGCTCAGCGCGATTATTTCGGTGCTCACACCTATGAGCGGCTAGATGCAAAAAAAGGTGAATTTTTTCATACTAAGTGGATCAATGGCGATTAATTATGAAGCCTGAAGCTGCTATAAAAATTAAAAGCTTTGTGCTTTTTGGGGCCCTAGGGGACCTATCTATTCGTAAGTTAATACCTGCCTGGTATTATCTAGAGCGCGACCATAAGCTTGATGATGGTTTACAGATTTTAGGTGTTGGAAGGCAAGAGCTAACGAAGTCTCAGTTCAAAGAAAAAGTAAACGATGCTCTGAGCACTAATGTATCAGATGAGTACTTAGACGATGATATTATTTCTAAGCTTTTGAATCGCATTGATTTCTGTTGCTGTGATCTTCAGAATCCTAATAGTTACCAAGTGCTAAGCTCAAGTCTTAAGAATTGGAGTAAGCCAGTCGCTTACTATTTAGCAATATCCCCAAAGCTTTTTGAAAGTGTTTTTGATGGCCTAAATAGCGAGCAAATAATAACCAGTTCATGCAGAATTATTGTTGAGAAACCTATTGGATATGATCTTGAGTCTTCTAAGGACATTAATGCCAAACTTTTAAAGCACTTTAATGAGTCTCAAATTTATCGAATTGATCACTATCTAGGAAAAGAAACAGTGCAAAACCTTATCACTCTTCGGTTTGCAAATTCATTGTTTTCAAGTCAATGGAACAGTAAGGGTATTGATTATATTGAGATAACTGCCGCAGAATCTGTTGGTATTGAGGACCGTTGGGGTTATTTTGATGGAATGGGGCAGCTAAGAGATATGGTGCAAAGCCATCTTCTTCAGTTGCTATGCCTGATAACAATGGAGCCACCCAACCGCCTTAATGATCAGAGCATTCGCTCAGAGAAGGTTAAGGTTCTTGAAGCATTAAAACCAATTAATAAGGAAGGGATTGAGTCGAATTTTGTTTCTGCGCAATATACCGATGGTAAAAATAAACTTGCCTATATTGATGAAGAGGGTGCAGACGTAACAAGTGATACTGAGACTTTTGTAAGTATTAAGGCAGAAATACAGAACTGGCGATGGAAAGGGGTTCCTTTCTACTTAAGAACTGGCAAAAGAATGAGTAGTAAAATGACGCAAATTGTTATTCATTTTAAATCTGATGGGCACTATATTTTTGATCAAGACAGTGAAAGTTTAAAAGGTAACACTTTGATTATCAGTTTGCATCCTTCTGAAAGTATCTCTTTGCAGGTTTTTACTAAGCCCCACGGCGTTGACAAGCACTCAACTTTAAGATCTGATCCTATGAGCCTAGATTTTATAAAAACTCAAAAACTACTCAATATTCCAAGCGGTTATCAAAGCCTCTTGATGGATATTCTAAATGGTAATCAGAGTTTATTTCTCTGTAAGGAAGAGGTTGAGCTTGCCTGGCAGTGGTGTGATAACGCTTTAGAGACTTATAAAAAATCAAATCAAGAGCTGTATTTCTATCCTGCAGGAACTAATGGACCTAAGGAGAGTGAGCAACTTATTCAGAGCAATGGACATGAATGGCATGAGGAGTAGTAAAACTTATTATTTGCCCGATTCTGTTGACTTTTATAGTACAAATAATAGTGAATCATTGGCATTAGACTTATCTCAAATTATTGGTGAAATTTTAGCTGAAGCAATCAAAAAAAGAGGTCGTGCAAGTATTGCTGTTTCTGGAGGAGTTACCCCCATCCCTCTTTTTAAAGAGTTTTCGTTATTGAATATTGATTGGAAAAAAGTAGATTTAACTTTAGTTGATGATCGATGGGTTGACCCTAAGAATACTGATAGTAATGAATTGCTTGTGAAAACGCATCTTATAAAAAATAAAGCATCCAAGGTCAATTTTATTCCACTTAAAAATGACTCCAAAACAGCTAAAGATGGTCAAAAAAATAGTGAAGAAATGTTAAAAAATATCACGCTTCCTTTTGACGTTATTGTATTAGGTATGGGCTCTGATGGACATACTGCATCTCTTTTTCCTTGCTCAGATGAGCTTTCTGAGGCGATGAATCTAAATAATTTAAACTGCTTGATTTCAACTTCTCCAAAAACCGCACCTTATGAGCGCTTAAGCCTTACTGCAAGGGTGATTATTGATGCTAAAAATGTTTTTCTACATCTGAACGGATCTAGCAAGCTCCACACACTAGAAAGCGCAATGGAGTATAAAGACTCAAGCAAAATGCCAATCTATACTTTTTTAGAAAATGGACTTAGCATTTACTGGAGTCCTTAAATAATTTTATTTTAAGTTGTCTGCCATAATGCACTTTATTTTTTGAAAAAGCAATGGATAATAAAGTTCTTTATAATTAAATTTAAAATTCACTTATGAAAATTAATAATATTGACGGCGAAGTAGTTAAAGATAATGAAACTTATATTCTTAAGGATAACACCTCACTAAATAACTTTGTAATAAGCTCAACAACGCTTCATGCTGGTAAATCAACAAAAGGCCACAGCCATGCTGGCAAAGAAGAGGTTTACATGATTATGAGTGGAAGCGGAAAAATGGATCTCGACGACAAGACTATATTAATCGAGAGTGGCGATATGGTTCTGATTGAGGATGGCGTTTTTCATCGAGTTCATAATTTGGGCGAAGTCGATTTATATATGGTTTGTATATTTGATGGAGAGCGGGAAAATGTTTATAAATCCTAACGATCGCTGGAGAGTTTAATTATTAGTAATCAGCTTTATAATTTGGTAGGAGATATTGGCGGAACAAATGCCAGATTTTCTCTCGTTGCTCCAGGTAAGTCTGAGCTGATGAGTATAAAAACGCTTCAGTGCACAAAGTTTGAAACTGTTCAGGAAGCAATTAAGTCTTATCTTTCTTCAATTAATAATGTTGAAATTATTTCAGCATGCATAGCCTCTGCAGGAACAACCCACTTAGACATCTTTAAACCAGCAAATAATGATTGGGTTATTAATAAGAGTAATGTCTCTTCAGCATTGAATGATATTCAGGTCAATTGGATTAATGACTTTTCAGCGCAAGCCCTTGCAACTACTACACTCAAGGATAATGATGTTATTGTTATTAATCAGGGAGCTGTTCAGCCTGAAAGAGTCCGGTTAGTTATTGGCCCTGGAACTGGTTTAGGAACTTGTGGTTTGATTAATTCATCTAGCGGGTGGCTACCACTTCCTGCGCAAGGAGGGCATTCAGATTTTGCGCCTAATTCCAACTTAGAGATTGAGATTTGGACTTTATTACAAAAACAATTTGGCCATGTTGCGGTTGAGCGAATATTGTCTGGACCAGGTATAGTTAATTTGTATAGAGCTTTATGCCAAATTAATGGAAAGGAAGTCTTATTTAATTCTCCTTCAGAGATCACTTCTGAAGCAATAAAGTCAAATCCAGACTTAATAGCTAAAAGTACACTTGAGTTATTTTGTCAAATATTTGGCTCAGTCACTGGAAGTATTGCTTTATCAACAGGCTGCTTGGGCGGTATCTATATTACAAGTGATCTGGTAAGAAACTTTTTAGATTTCTTTATTGATAGTGACTTTTTAAAGAGCTTTGAAGACAAAGGGCGATTGAAATATTATATGACTGATATTCCAATCTTTATATCAAAAAAAGAAAATATGGGTCTAATTGGAAGCACTTACCAACTAAACAAGTAAAGAGTTTTATTTACTGTCTAGGGCCGTTTTAAGAAGAATTTGTGCGATTTCATCTCGTGATCCAAAGTAGTTTGCCACTTTAATTTCTAGACCCGGACTTCCCTCAGAGGCTTCAGTAATCTCATTAGGTATATCTCTTGTTATGTGAACCCCAGCAGATAGGAAATAAGGCAATATTGTAACTTTAGTTGCGCCTAGTTCAGCGCACTCTTTAATTGCTTCTGGAATTGAAGGTGAGGCGAACTCCAAAAAGGCTGGAATTACTTTAGCAAATTCTTTCGGTTCTAATGTCGAAATTTTTTCTGATAAAGATTCAATCTCAATATTCGACTCTTCTCTTCTGCTTCCGTGGGCAACTAGTAATAATATATGCATATTTTTTATATAATAATGAAAGTGATAATATGTAAATAACCACAATAGATATAGATAACATGTTTTACAGTGAAAGGCACTTTATAGGGTATCTTATCACCTTGAAAAAATAAATTTGAGAGACTAAATTGTACCAATGTACTTCAATACACGAATCTGTAAGTGACGCAAAAATTGGAATTCTTCTGTCTAATTTGGGAACTCCTGACGCACCTTCGAAGAAGGCCGTTAAGCCTTATTTACGGCAGTTTTTATCAGATACAAGGGTAATTGAGCCTCCTCCTCCTCGCTGGATTTGGAAAATTATATTAAATGGGGTAATTCTTAACTTAAGACCAAGAAAATCAGCGAAGGCCTATCAAACTGTTTGGGATACTCATGGAAAAGGTTCACCACTTCTATCAATTGCAAAAAAACAAAAAAATGCAATAGCAATAGAGCTTGAAAAGCTCGCACCTGGTAAGTTTGCTGTGTCTTTAGGTATGAGCTATGGAAATCCATCAATGGGCTCTGCACTAAATGAGCTTGAGGCTCAAGGATGTAATAATATTATCATCTTACCTTTATATCCTCAATATGCTGGGGCATCAACCGGTTCAGTTTTTGATGCAGCTGCTAGAGAGCTGATGAACTGGAGAAATGTTCCTGACTTAAGGTTTATTAGTAGCTACAGTAAAGAAGATTTATATATTGAGGCTTTAGCTAATAGTGTTAAAGAATATCAAGCAGTTCATGGTAAGCCCGATCTCCTTTTAATGTCATACCACGGAATACCTAAGCGCTACTTTGATAAGGGAGACAACTATCCATGCCAGTGCTGCAAAACTACTTTTCTTTTGGCCTCTAAGTTAAATTTAAAGCCTAATGAGTACACTATGACATTTCAATCTAGACTAGGGGCTGGTGAATGGATGAAGGAATATACTGATAAAACATTAAAGGCACTTCCGGCCAAAGGCGTGAAAAATGTTCAAGTTATCTGTCCTGGTTTTTCTGCAGATTGTCTTGAGACGATTGAAGAGATTAGTGAAGAAAATCATGATTACTTTATGGAGTCAGGTGGTGAAAAATTTGGCTATATTCCAGCGCTTAATGACAGAAAAGACCACATTGAATTCCTAACACAGCTTCTACTAAAAAATGCAGTAGGGTGGATGTAATAAGATGAAGATTGTCATTTTTGGTGGCTCGGGATTGATTGGTAAAGCGCTTGCAAAAAATCTTTCAGCTAGTCATAAAGTTCAGTGCTTAAATAGAAGTGCTTTCAAATCTATAGATACTTTGTCATTGTCATTAAAAGATAGTGATCTTGTTATTCAACTATCTGGATCGACTATTGCAAAGCGATGGACTAAGAGTCATCTAAAAGAAGTTTGGGGGAGTAGAGTCGATACTACTCAAATGCTCTCAAAAGCAATAAGCATGATGACAACCAAGCCAAAGGTTATGTGCGCTTCAGGGGTTAGTTTTTATCCTGAGTCAGATTGCAGTAACCCCCACTCTGAGAATGGCTTAAGAGGCGAGGGTTATCTTACTGAGCTTTCTGTGGCATGGGAGAGCGCTGCAAAGTCAATCTCAGAAGACACTATAATTTTAAGATTTGGGGTTGTTCTTTCAAGAAGTGGAGGCGCTTTTATGAAGCTTTATTGGCCTTATTATTTTGGATTAGGCGGTCCAATTGCAAGTGGAAACCAATGTTTTTCTTGGATTCACATAAAAGATCTTGTAAGAGCTGTTAATTTTATTTTAAATAATCCAAAAGCTAAGGGTGTGTATAACATTACTGCGCCAGAGCCTATTCCTCAAAAGGTATTGGGCAAAGCTCTTGCTAGTGCTTTAAAAAGACCATTTTTAGTGCCGCTTTGGGAATGGCAGTTAAAACTACTTTTTGGAAGTGGCTCACAAATATTGACAGAGAGTATATCTGTTATCCCAAAAAAAATACTTGAGGAAGGCTTCATTTTTGATTATCCAGATATTAAGAGTGCAATGGATGATCTTACTTAGTAAGATTTTTTAATGCTTTAGCCTGAAGTTTCTTTGGTATATGATAAAATATAATATTGAGATTCACCCTGTAACAAAGAATTACTTTTAGACTTTCCATCTTGGAGGGTCTTTTTTTTGTATTAAATTTTGGAGAAAATATGAAAGTAACTAAAGATAAAGTCGTTTCAATGCATTACAGCCTTAAGAATGATGCGGGAGAGGTTATTGATTCGTCTGAAGGCAAAGAAACTATGGACTTTTTACAGGGTCATGGAAATATAATCCCAGGATTAGAGACAGCCTTAGAGGGCTCTAAGAAAGGCGATAAGGTTGAGGTTTCTATTGAGCCTGAAGAGGGTTATGGCCTTAAAATGGATGATGCAATTCAAGAAATTCCAAGAACTGCCCTACAAGGAATTGATGAGGTAACTATTGGGATGCAGCTCCAATCTCAAGACCAAGATGGAAACCCTTTTGTTGTGACTGTTATTAAGCTTGATGACGAAAAGATTACTGTTGATGCAAACCATCCTTTGGCTGGAGAAACTCTTCACTTCTCAGTCTCTATTGAAGACGTTAGAGATGCATTGGAAGAGGAGGTTTCTCATGGACATGCTCACTCTGCTGGCGGACACTCCCACTAAATAAATATGACTCTTAGCGGACTAAAGTGATTAATAATATTGCTTGTCCGCTTTGTAAGACAACTAATAGCTCTAAATTCTATAAAGAGAAGTTTCGCGAATATTTACGCTGTTTAAGTTGTGATTTTATTTTTGTTCCAAAAATGTATCACCTCTCAGATGCTGAGGAAAAATCAAGATATGATGCCCATAATAATGATCCTAATGATCATCGTTATCGCCACTTCTTATCCCAACTATTAGTGCCCCTTTTAGAAAGGATCCAACAAAAATCAAATGGCCTTGATTTCGGCTCAGGCCCTGGTCCAACGCTTTCTCTTATGCTTGAAGAGTGTGGTCACTCTGTGGATCTCTATGATAAGTTCTATGATAATGATATTTCTGTATTTGAGAAAAAGTATGACTTTATTACTGCAACTGAAGTAGTGGAGCACTTGAGTGAGCCTATGGCAGAAATAAGCAGACTTATTGAAATGCTTAATAATCAAGGTCACCTTGCTGTAATGACCCAAATATTAACCCCTCAAATTGACTTTAGCTCATGGTATTACAAGAATGACCCATCTCATATAGGCTTTTTTACTAAAAAGTCGCTAAGTTTCTTAGCAAGCTATTTGAATATTGAGGTTTATTTTATTTCAGAAAGGGTGGTTTTCTTCCAAAAAAAATAGTTAAGGAAGGATGTTAAGATAGCTTTCGTAGCGATTAGAGTGTATTTCTCCTAATTCAACAGCCTCTTTAACAACACATCCTGGCTCATTAATATGGTGACAGTTTCTAAACCTGCACTCACCGGCTAGTGATTTAAATTCTCTAAAGCCATTAACTATTTGTTTTTCAGAAAGGTTATCCAGTTGAAACTCTCGTATTCCTGGGGAGTCAATTAAGTCACCGCCACTAGGGATATGATAAATAGTTGTATTTGTCGTAGTATGCTTGCCAAGCTTACTCTTACTAGAAATTTCATTCACTCTAAGTTCTAAATCTGGGATTAATGAATTAATGAGTGATGATTTTCCAACGCCAGACTGACCGAGAAAAATATGCGATTTATTAACAAGCTTTGTTTTGAATTCTTTCAGGTTTGTTTCATTTTTAACACTTAAAAAGTGGACGTCATATCCAAGCTCTTGGTAGTTTGAAAAGTCACTTTCTAGTTGCCCACTATTTTTTGAAAGTTCAATTTTATTAACAACAATGTTAATTGGTAGATTGGAGTCTTCTGCGATTACAAGGTAACGATCAATAAGCTCAAACTGATAGTGGGGCTCAATAGCGACAATAAGCCAAAGCTGATCAATATTGGCAGCTATTAGGCGCTCTTGCCTCTTTAGTTCTGTTTTCCTTGGGAATATTGCTGTTACTATTCCTTCGCCTTCTTTTGTTGTCTGAAGCAGAACCTGGTCTCCTGCGACAGAAAATCCAATATTTTGACGACTGACTGCCTGAAAAATTTCACCACTTTTAAGCTCAACAAGTTGCCGCTGGCCGTACCTTGTAATAACTAAACCCTTATGCCCAGCCTCATTATTGTCTACATTTGACTCTGCTTTAATAGATGCTTTATTTGACCGGGCAATTTTTTCAGATTGAACCTTATCAATTCGCCACTGCTGTCTTCTAGTAAGGGCCACTAAATGATCAATTTATAATTGTAGGCGCTCAATTCTGAGAACTGCACTTGGGTGTGAATCATGAAAGGCTGAGTAGTACTTATCTGGAGATAATGACGATGAATTTTCTTTATAAAGTTTAATTAGAGATGAAATTAAGTCATTTGCATCTGTATGACCAGCTGCAAAAGCATCTGCTTGAAACTCATGCTTTCTAGATGCAAGGTTACTAAAAGGCGTAATGAAAAAACTAAAGACTGGAAGTGCCAAAGCGAAAAGAACAAGTGCAGCATGAGATGATGGTTCAGACACTCCAAGTCCATTATAAAACCAAGCTTGATTTATTAGGAAACCTAACAAAGCAAGACTAGCAAAACTAAATATAAAAGAACTTGCCATCCTTTTTTGCGTGTGCTTATGATGAAAGTGTCCCAGTTCATGTGCCAGGATCGCTTCAATTTCTTTATCTTCCATGCCTTTGAGGAGTGTATCAAAGAACACGATTCTTTTATTTTTACCAATTCCTGTGAAGTATGCGTTTCCATGAGACGATCTTTTAGATCCATCCATAACATAAATACCATCACTCCCAAACCCTGTTCGAGTAAGTAGACTTGTAATTCTACTTTTAAGGCTCTCATTGTCTAGTGGGTTAAATTTATTAAAAATTGGCGCTATATAAGAAGGATAAACCCACATCATTATTAGTGAAAATCCACTAATAATTAACCAAACATAAATCCACCAGTAATTCCCAATAGCTTCAATATTCATAAGAAATAAAATTGCATAGATCAGAGGCAGCATTAAAATTAAAGTTAATAAGATCTCTTTAAATAGATCCTCTGCAAAAGTTTTAATAGTCATCCGGTTAAATCCAAATTTTTGTTCAAGAACAAAGGTACGATAGATGCTAAAGGGGAGGTCAATTAGGCTTGCAATTAACATGATGCTCAGAACAAAAACTGTCCCCATTAAAACAGGATCTAAAATTCTTTGGCTCCAATACGAATCAAGTGAATCCATGGCCCCACCAAGCGTCCAAATAAGCAGCACAACTGTAGAAAAAATGATTTCAAAATGATTTAAAAGAAGTTTGGCTTTGGTGTAGTTGCCCGCTTTTTGATGATCTTCAAGCTTAATGGACTCACTAAAGCCTTCTGGAACAGCATTAAAAGAGTTATTTATTGCTTTATCTTGTCTAAAGTTAAGCCAAAGTAATGATAAAACAGACGTTGATATTGCAAATAAAAAAATAAAAGTAAATAAGTTGAATTCCATTTTGTTTAATTTAGAAGGGAAAAAGTTTTCAGATCTAATTATACCTAGTGATTTAACATATATTAGATATTGAAAATTTCATAAATTGCTGGGTATAATTTCGTGATAAATATCAAATATATATAGTTTAATTTTTAAAAATTAAGGTTTTTTATGATGACAATGGAAGACAGAGATGGATTCATCTGGATGGATGGAGAGTGGGTTGATTGGCGTGAAGCAAAAGTTCACGTCCTAACACATACCTTGCATTATGGTATGGGCGCTTTTGAAGGTGTTCGCGCCTATGAAACATCTGAGGGGCCTGCAATTTTTAAACTTGAAAAGCACACTGAGCGCTTATTTAATTCAGCTCGGATTCTTGGAATGAGCATCCCTTTTGATGCGGATATTCTAAACCAAGCTCAAAGAGAGGTTGTTACAAAAAATAACCTAAACTCTGCCTATATAAGGCCCATGTGTTTTTATGGTTCAGAAGGAATGGGCTTAAGGGCCGACAATTTAAAGGTTCACGTAATGATAGCTGCTTGGGAGTGGGGCTCTTATTTAGGTGAAGACAATATGAAAAAAGGCATTCGAATTCGAACCTCTTCTTATATTAGGCATCATGCTCACCCCTCTTTAAGTGGGGCAAAGATGAATGGTAACTATATTAATTCAATGATGGCCCTTAAAGAGGCCCAAGATCATGGCTTTGATGAGGCCTTAATGCTTGATGTTGATGGCTTTGTTTCTGAAGGTAGCGGTGAAAATATTTTTGTAATTAAAGATGAAGTTCTCTATACACCTCATTTAACTTCTGCTTTGCCAGGAATAACTCGAGATACTATTTTTACTTTAGCAAAATCTTTGGGTTATAAAATTACTGAAAAGAAAATTTCTTGTGATGACATCTATAATGCTGATGAGGCATTCTTTACAGGAACTGCAGCAGAGGTTACGCCAATAAGAGACCTCGATGGAAACCAAATAGGAGTAGGATCTCGAGGCCTAATTACTGAGAAGCTTCAAGCTTTATATTTTGATTGCGTTCATGGGCGTAATGAAGACTATAAATATTGGATTGAGAGTGGGAGATGTTCTTGAAAAAACGAAATCATCCTGATTCCACCTTTGCTTTAGTTTCCAAAAATGAAATCCCTTTCCATTGCCCTCCAAAAGGTGAAAAGACATGGAATATGCACCCTAAAGTATTTCTTTCATTTTCGGAAGAAGGAAAATCAAAATGCCCATATTGCGGCGCTAATTATCAGTTAGATAAATAAAACTTTTTTCCCTTGAAAAAATGCAATCAAAAATAAACAATATTATTCTAGTTGGACCAATGGGTTCAGGTAAAACAACTGTTGGGTGGCGTTTATCAGAAAAGTTAAGTCTCGATTTTTTTGACTCAGATCATGAAATTATTGATAGAACAGGCGTAAGCATTGATCATATATTTGATGTTGAAGGTGAAAAAGGCTTTAGGGCTCGAGAGTCTGATGTAATAAAAAAATTATGTGTTACTCCTAATATAGTTTTAGCAACTGGAGGCGGCACAGTAATCCTTAAGGAAAATCGTGAACTGATCAAGAAAGCAGGTGCAGTGGTTTATCTTTCATCATCCGTTGATCAAATTCTTAGAAGGACCGCAAAGTCAAAAACCCGGCCTCTACTTGAAAAAAGTAACAATCGGAGAAAAACGATTACTGATATTTTAGAAGCTAGGGATTCCTTATACAAAGAGGTTGCTTCAATCATTATTAACACCAATGGAAAAAAACTTAATGAAGTGATTGATGAAATTATGGAAGCGCTATAGGCTTTATATTTTTATTTTTTGTATAAAATTCATCAAAACTTCACTAAAATATTTATTTGTTACTCTAAAATGATGCTTTTTTATGTTAATGTTTTGAACAGACAAAGGGGATACGATGTTAAAGAGAGCTAGTCTTTCGGTATTTTTGTTAATATCATCAAATGCAAGTGCCATAACCCTAAATGAATTCAGTGAAAGGTTAGTAGAAATGCATCCTTATTTTGTTCAGCTATCTCTATCTGAAAAAACAAGCCTATTGGATCAAAAAGCATCTTTAACTTACTCTGACTGGAATATAAAGGCCGGCGCAAGTGAGGCATTTACAGGTGGTGAAGATTCTTCCTCAAGACTCTATAAAGATTTGTATTCAACTAAATATGAAGTTTCTGCTAATAGAAAAGTTGAAGACTCAGGTGCTAGCGTTAATTTAAAGCACTCTTTAACTCGCAATGATAAAGACAGTAATGCCTCTCATTCAAATCTCTTGGCGTTTGATTATGTCCGCCCATTACTTCAAAATAAAGATGGCTTGAATGACCGTCTTGCTACTGATCTAGCTACGTTAGATATGATGGCAAAGAAAGTGAGCCTTGAAGAGCAAGCTGAAACATTTTTAGCATCTAAGCTTTCTAAATTTATCGATTTAGCGCTCAAACAAGAAGTTGTAAAAAACCATCAAATTTCACTTGATCTATCAAAGCAGCAGCTTGATTTGGATGAAGAAAAATATGAAAACTCGCTGATTGATAAGTCTGTTTTAATTCAACAAAAAGATTCTTATGTTAAAGCTAAGCAGCAATTACTCCAGTCCAGTAAAGAACTAATTATCGAAAGAAGAGAGCTTGCTAATCTAATAGGTTCTAAAGAGTCAGATATGATTGTTGAACTTGACTTATTCGAAGTTCATAACTTAAGTGAAATTGATCCCAGTTCTTTTGTTGAAAACTCAAGATTAATTCAAAAGTTTGACTTTGATAAAGCTAGATTTCAAAGGCAGTTAATAACTTTTGAAGACAAGACAATGCCTAGTGTTAATTTAAATTTAGGCTTGTCTTCTTTGGGTGAAGACGACAAGTATTTTGGCAGCTTTGGTAACAGAGATTACTCTTGGAGTGTTGGTGTTGATATCTCTTACCCATTAGGCTCTAGAAAAGAGCTAATAGATGTTGAGCGCGCTGAAATTAGCATTGATAATGTGGATGCTAAAAGGCAAGAGACTGAGATTACAAATGTTCAACAAATTAATTATCTGCTCGCGCAAGTTGACTTATTGTCCGAACTTGTTGTGCTTTACTTGGAGCAGGGCTCTTTAGCTGAAGAAATGGTTATTGAGGAACAGATCAAGTTTGGTGAGGCTCGTGGTCAAAAATCATTAGTGATTGCAGCAAAAAGAAATGCTAATCTTGCAAACCTGACTTATCTGCAAGCAGCTGGTACTTACCAAAAAATAGTTATTGATTACAAAGCAGCAATCGATCAATTGTATAAATAAAAATGATTCGCCTGTTTTTATCTTTATGCTCTATTTTGCCTCTTAAGATTAATCATATATTTGGGGCATTAATAGGTAAATTACTATATATTTTTGGTTCTGAAGCAAAAAAAGTTTCAGTCCAAAATATTGAAATTTGTTTTCCTGAGCTCAGCCTTAAAGACCAAAAGTCTCTTGTTAAAAATGCATTAATTCATACAGGCAAAAATTTAACCGAATCTGGTTTAATTTGGAATCAAAGCTTTTCAAAAAATGTGAACTATGTTCGTGATTTTAATGGTGAACATTATTTAGACAATCAAAAAAAAACTATTCTACTGTTACCTCATATTGGATGCTGGGAGCTAACAGGTAGGGTTCTTGCTAATACAAGAAAAGTTACGTTTATGTATAAACCACTAAAAAGTCAAAAACAAAATGATTATTTATTTAAGCGCAGAAATAAAGGTAACTTGACTATGGCTAGCGCTGATAAATCTGGAATCCTGAAGATTCAACGCGCATTAAAAAATAATGAACTTATTGGGATGTTACCTGATCAAGACCCAGGAGGGGAAGGGGGCATTATGTCTCCATTTTTTAATAAAAAGGCTAATACAATGACCTTGCTTGCTAAAATTGCAAATAAGAATGATCTGCAGGTATTAATGTTTTGGGCCAAAAGACTTCCTAAAGGAAGGGGTTATGAGCTTAATCTCGAGCCAGTTGAGCTTAATTTAAATGGTGATACTTTAGAAGACCAGGTTGCATCCATGAACAACTGTATTGAAGATTTAATTAGAAAGATGCCAGAGCAGTATATGTGGAGTTATAAACGATTTAAATCAACGCATACATACGGCTAATTATCTGAATCCAAGTAATTGTTATTTTATTGTCACAAAAATCTTGTCATTATCAATAATGGTATAATTTATCTATGAGAATTTTTGAAGATGTAAGAAGCGTGTTTGATCGCGATCCAGCAGCAAGAAATGTATTTGAAATACTTACCTGTTATTCAGGGGTCCAGGCCGTAATTATTTATCGTTTAACTCATTTATTATGGGGTTATAAGCTCTTCTGGCTTGCGCGCTTTATTTCTACTTTTGCTCGCTGGTTTACTGGTATTGAAATCCATCCTGGTGCTGTCATTGGGAGACGCTTTTTTATTGACCATGGTATGGGCGTTGTTATTGGTGAAACTGCTGAGATTGGTGATGACTGCATGATGTATCACGGAGTTACGCTCGGTGGAACCTCTTGGGATAAAGAGAAGCGCCATCCCACATTAAAAGACGGCGTAGTTATTGGGGCGGGTGCAAAAATTCTAGGCCCAATTACCCTGGGCCTTAATGTTAGAGTTGGCTCAAACTCAGTTGTAGTAAGGTCAGTTGATGACAATGACACTGTAGTTGGCATCCCAGGACGCGTCGTTGTTAAGAAGGCTAGTGAGAGCGATACGTTTGACTCTTACGCTGCAAGCTCAAGTGGTCGCTCAAATGATCCTACTATTCAAGCTGTTGATTCTATTATTGAGCGATTAGCTGAAATCGACAAGAAAATAGCCAATCTGCCTGATGATTCTAAGCCCATAAAAGAAGACTCATAAATTGTTGAAAATAAGTAATTGTTGAGTGAATTTAATACTTGACTATTTTCGTAGGTTACTAGTATAATTTCCTTGAATTTTTTAATAAACTAATAATGTTATGCAACTAACTACTAAAGGAAGATATGCAGTAACTGCAATGCTTGATCTTGCATCTAATGAGTCAGCTAAACCTGTCACATTGGATATGATTTCTCAAAGGCAAAATATCTCACTTTCTTACTTAGAGCAGCTCTTTGCTAAGTTAAGAAAAGCATCTTTGGTTAAAAGTGTTCGAGGTCCAGGAGGCGGCTATCTTTTAAATGTTAACGCTGTGGATGTTACTCTTACACAAATTATTGAAGCTGTTGATGAGAATATAGATTTACGTCGCTGTCACGGCTCAAAAGACTGTTTAAGGGGTAAGCAGTGTTTGTCACATCACTTGTGGTGTGAGGTAAGTGACCAAATAAGAGGGTTTCTGAGTACCAGAAATCTTCAACAGGTCATTGATGATTATAAAATTAATCAAGATATACAATTACATTAATTAAAGGAATATAAATAATGCTAACTCCAACTTATATGGACTATTCATCTACTACTCCAGTAGATCAACGTGTTGCTAAAAAAATGGCTAAATTCTTAACAATGGAAGGTGACTTTGGGAACCCTGCTTCACGCTCCCATTTTTATGGATGGCAGGCTGAAAAAGCGGTCGATGAGGCGCGCTCACAAGTAGCAGATTTAGTAGGGGCTGATCCAAGAGAGATTGTTTGGACTTCAGGCGCAACTGAGTCAAATAATCTAGCAATCAAAGGTATTGCGCACTTTTATGAAAAGCGTGGTAAACATATTATTACCCTAAAAACTGAACATAAAGCGGTCTTAGATACTTGCCGCCAACTAGAAAGAGAGGGTTTTGAGGTTACTTACTTAGATCCATTGCCAAATGGTTTATTGGACATGGATGTATTTAAAAAAACAATAAGAGAGGATACAATTCTTGCCTCAATTATGCATGTTAATAACGAGATTGGTGTTATCCAGGATTTACAAGCTATTGGTGATATTTGCAGAGAAAATAAGGTATTTTTTCATGTGGATGCTGCTCAATCGGTTGGAAAGTTAGAAATCAATTTAGAGTCACTTCCAGTTGATTTAATGAGCTTTTCAGCGCATAAGATTTATGGACCCAAGGGAATGGGAGCACTTTATGTGTCTCGTAAGCCAAGAGTCAGACTTGAGGCTCAGATGCATGGCGGCGGTCATGAGCGCGGAATGAGGTCTGGCACGTTAGCCACTCATCAAATTGTTGGTATTGGTGAAGCGTTTGCAATTGCTAAAGCTGAAATGAAAGATGAAGGTATAAGGGTTCAAAAACTTCGTGATAGACTTCTTGCTGGATTTTCTGACATGGAGGAGGTTGTTGTTAATGGTGATCTAGACCAAAGAATTTCAGGAAACTTGAATATAAGTTTTAACTACGTTGAAGGTGAATCGCTAATGATGGCGATTTCTGATGTAGCGGTGTCTTCTGGCTCTGCTTGCACTTCATCAAGCTTAGAGCCTTCTTATGTGCTTCGAGCTTTAGGGCTTACTGATGAACTGGCACACAGCTCTATTCGTTTCAGTGTTGGTCGATATACAACTGAAAAAGATGTTGATGATGCAATTACACTGGTTCGTGAAAAAGTTCAAAAATTAAGGGATTTATCGCCTCTATGGGATATGTTTAAGGATGGGGTTGATTTAAGTACAGTTGAATGGGCTGCGCATTAAGCAGGCTAAGTGTTTAAATCAATAAAATATAACGGTATAGAGTAAAATTAAACTTAAATTCGGAGTAATTTATGGCATATGGTAAAAAAGTAATGGATCACTATGAAAACCCACGTAATGTTGGAGTTTTAGATAAGGATGCTGCAAATGTAGGAACAGGAATGGTTGGAGCTCCTGCTTGCGGCGACGTCATGAGATTGCAAATTCAAATAAATGATGAAGGTGTAATCGAAGAGGCTAAATTTAAAACATATGGGTGCGGCTCAGCAATTGCCTCATCATCTCTTTTAACCGAGTGGGTTAAAGGAAAGACGTTGGATGAGGCAGCTCAGATTAAAAATACTGAAATTGTAGAAGAGTTAGAGCTACCTCCCGTAAAGATTCATTGTTCAGTTCTGGCTGAAGATGCAATAAAAGCAGCCATTAATGATCTGAAGAGTAAGGCTAGCTAATAATTATGGCAATAACGTTAACTGAAAAAGCGGCAGAGAGAATGAGCGATTACTTAGCTAATCGAGGCACAGGTGTCGGCGTAAGGCTCTCTGTTCAAACGACAGGCTGCTCTGGTCTTGGTTACAACATGGAATTTGTTGATGCAGTTAATGACGATGACACCCTGTTTGATGATAAGGGCGTTAAAGTTATTGTTGATGCTAAAAGCTTAATTTATATCGATGGTACTGAAGTTGATTACCAAAAAGAAGGCCTAAACGAAGGTTTTGAGTTTAACAATCCAAATTCGAAAGCTGAATGTGGTTGTGGCGAATCCTTTACTGTTTAATACGTTTTCGTTAGTTCTCAAGGTAAAACCCTAATGCAAAATTATTTTGAGTTATTTGATCTTGAAACATCATTCTTTATAGATGATGATCAGCTCAAATCTTCTTATCGAAAAGAAATATCCAGGTTTCACCCGGATAAATATGCCACAAAGAGTGAGTCTGAAAAGCTTCAAGCACTTCAGAATACATCGCTTTTAAATACAGCATTTACCTCTCTTAAAACCCCATTAAATCGTGCAAGTTATTTACTTAAGATGCAGGGTTTAGATCCATTTGATGAGAGAGATACTGTAATGAATCATGATTTTTTGATCTCTCAGATTGACTTACGTGAAGAGCTTGAGGTAATTGAGGAAGATCGAGATAGCTTTAGCTTAGAGGGCTTTTTGGAGCGTGTTGATCTTCATATTGAAGAGAATACAGAATCAATTTATAAGGCTTTTGAGCTTAAGAGTGACCTCATGGATATCAAAATGAATGTGCGAGAACTCAAGTTTTATGATCAGCTCTATAAAGAAGCTAATAAATTAATGGACGAACTGCTCTAAGGATTTAGTTTATGGCGTTATTACAAATTTCAGAGCCCGGCCAATCCACTGCGCCACACCACCACAATTTGGCTTGTGGTATTGATTTAGGTACAACCAACTCACTAGTGGCTAGCGTAATGAGTGGTGAGACAAAACTAGTTTTAGATCAAAGCGATAGGGCAATCCTTCCATCAGTCGTTTATTGTGGCTCTAAGGAGCTTATCGTTGGCCATGAAGCGCTTGATTTGGCAATAAAAGACCCAACAAACACAATTCTATCAATTAAGCGTTTTATGGGAATTGGCTATAGTGAAGCAAAAGAAATTAAAAATTTACCCTATGATTTTGAAGATCATAAAGGTAGCGTTTTATTTAAAACTGCAATTGGCAGCCTCTCAGCTATTGAAATTTCAGCAAAAATTCTCTCTACCTTAAAGACTCGAGCCGAAGGAGCTCTTGGTGGTGAGCTAAAAGGTGCGGTAATTACAGTCCCTGCATATTTCAATGATGCCCAGAGACAATCTACTAAGGACTCAGCCAAACTTGCAGGAATAAATGTCTTAAGGCTTCTTAATGAGCCAACAGCGGCTGCAATTGCATACGGTTTGGAGTCTGGCGAAGAGGGTGTTCATGCGGTTTATGATCTAGGCGGAGGTACGTTTGATATATCAATACTAAATTTCACTAAAGGAGTTTTTGAGGTCCTTTCAACGGGCGGTGACTCAAGTTTGGGCGGTGACGATTTTGATAACTTAATTTTCGATGATTGTACCCATTCACTAAATCTGACTAACTTAACTGCTTCGCAAATTCAAACAGTTAGAAAACTCTCAAAGTTAGCAAAAGAAGAGCTATCAGTCAATGAGGCTGCTGAATTTACAATTGAAGGTCAGCTCTATAAGATTACAAAGTCTCATTTTGATGATATGAGTGAGCCTCTAATCAAAAGAACATTACTTCTAACAAAGCGAGCTTTGAGAGATGCTGACGTTAATATATCTGAAGTTAAAGAGGTTATTATGGTTGGCGGCTCAACTCGAATGAGCTCAATAAGAGAGCGAGTTGGAGAAGTCTTTAATAGGCCTGTTTTGTGCTCTATTAACCCGGATGAGGTTGTAGCCAAGGGCGCTGCAATTCAGGCAAACATATTAGTCGGCAATAAAAGTAGAGACGACGTATTACTGTTAGACGTTCTGCCTCTTTCTTTAGGTCTTGAGACTATGGGCGGATTAGTGGAGAAGGTGATTCATAGAAATACCACAATACCAATCACTAGGGCTCAAGAGTTTACGACCTACAAAGATGGCCAGACTGGAATGAGTATTCATGTATTTCAGGGTGAGCGCGAGCTTACAAAAGATTGTAGATCACTCGGACGTTTCGAGTTAAAAGGAATCCCTCCAATGGTTGCCGGGAGAGCTCGCATTCTAGTTGAATTTCAAGTGGATGCAGATGGCTTGCTATCGGTTTCAGCTAAAGAGGAAACTTCTGGCGTTAAATCTGAAATAGCTATTAAGCCTTCATTTGGTCTTAGTGACTCAGATATGGAAAAAATGCTTAAAGACTCTGTTGTATTTGCCCAAGAAGATATTATCTTAAGGCAGCTTCAAGAGCAGAAAGTTGATGCAACAAGGACTATAGAGGCAATTGATTCAGCTTTACATGCTGATAAAATCCTTCTAGATGAAGCGATGCTTAAAACCATCCTTCAATCAAGAGACTATTTATCATCAATAATAGAGTCTGATGATGTTGCTCTCATAAAAAATGCAACCCTAGATCTTGAAAAAGTTAGCTCAAAATTTGTTGAGATGAGAATGAACAAGTCAATAATGAGCGCGATGAAAGGTCATAAAATTGATGAATTTAACTAATAACTATAAACTATCACTATGCCTCAATTAATTATCCTGCCAAATGAAGAATTTTGCCCTGAGGGCATTGTTATTGAAACAAATACTGGAACGAGTGTTTGCAGAGCTTTGCTTGACAACGGTATTGAAATTGAGCATGCCTGTGAAATGTCGAACGCCTGTACAACATGTCACATATACGTTCGAGAGGGTTTTGACTCAATCGAAGAGTCTGATGAAATCGAAGATGACCTTCTTGATAAAGCCTGGGGGCTTGATCCTGATTCAAGACTATCTTGTCAGGCTATTGTTCTAGAGGAAGACTTAGTTATTGAAATTCCAAGGTACACGATTAATCAGGTGTCAGAAAATCACTAAACTTTAAAAAAGAGAGTGCTTATGTTTTTAGATAAAATTAATGACGGTTTTTGGGCTTGTAAGCATACGTGGGCAAAAAGCGCTAATAATACAAAGTGGTGCCTCATTGGCTGTGCTACTGGTGAATTTGCGACATTGGCCTATTTCAGCTACTCTGGCATCACAAGTGACCTCGTTCTTTATAGTGCTGTTTGGTACTTATTTGCCGCGCTGCCTCTCATTAATGGCCTAATAACAAGTGTCATCTTGGAAACGATCATTCTTATCAGGTCAAATTTTGATTTTGCAAACGCCTTAAAAACGGCGCTAGGGATGTCTTTTATTTCAATGCTGATGATGGAAGTCGCGATGATGTTTACAGACTTGGTTTTTACAGGCGGCGTTTTGGGCCTAAATTATTTTGCGATCCCTTTAATGCTTTTAGTCGGTTTTTTAGCTCCTTGGCCCTATAATTACTGGCGCTTAAAGAAGTTTAATAAGGCTTGTCACTAACCTCTCCCAATAAAGTGAGAGGTTAGTTAATTTATAATCTCTTACTCGATTGTAATCTTTGGAAAAGCACCAATTGACTCGCTTTGAAGCGACAATGTCGCAGCAACATTCCTTGCAATTTCCTGATACATCATTGAGACTTTACTCTCTGGATCTTTAGCAACGCTAGGCGTTCCTTCGTCAACATCAGTTCTGATTTCAAGTTTAAGTGGAAGCGCCCCAAGAAACTTCGTTTTAGAGGAAGCCGCCATTCGCTCACCGCCGCCATTACCAAAAATCTCTTCAGCGTGATTACAGTTTGAGCAAATATGAATCGACATGTTTTCAACGATACCTAATATTGGAATATTTACTTTTTCGAACATCGCTAAACCTTTCTGAGCGTCAATTAGAGCAATGTCTTGAGGCGTTGTAACAATGACAGCACCGCTGACAGGAATTTTTTGGGAAAGCGTCAGCTGAGTGTCACCCGTTCCTGGCGGAAGGTCGACAATCATGTAGTCCACATTTTCCCATTCTGTGTTCTTTAAAAGCTGCTCTAAGGCCTGAGTTACCATCGGGCCGCGCCATACCATAGGAGAGGCTTCTTCAACTAAAAACCCAATAGACATTGCCTGAATGCCATGCGCCAGAACTGGCTTCATGTTGCCTTCTTTAGACTCTTCGGGCCTAAGATCTTTAACGCCTAGCATGCGCGGCTGAGAGGGGCCATAAATGTCCGCATCGAGGAGTGCAACGTTTGCACCTTCGGACTGAAGAGAGAGCGCAATGTTAACAGCAGTCGTTGACTTTCCAACGCCGCCCTTGCCTGAGGCAACAGCAATAATATTTTTAACTCCTGGCAGCGCAGGTACTCCGCCTTGAACCGCATAAGCTGCTATTTTTGACTTGATAGAAATATTTGAGTAATTAACGCCTTCCTTTGAGAGCGCTTCTTCGACAGAACCTTTAAGGTCTTCATGATAGTTAATCGCAGGATATTTAAGTAGCAATTCAACGTTCACTATCTCATCGTCAATAGATATATTTTTAACGTTCTCAGATGAAACAAGGTCTAAGCCTGTATGAACATCGATAACAGTGCTAAGAATTTTTTGTATTGAGTCTTCGGTTAAATTTGTCAATTTGGTGACCTCAGTCGGTAAAATAGCGCTATTTTATCGTACAACTATCTTGGGAATCCTTAATAATATTGGGATTATTGATAACAAATTATGACCAAACGTAGAATACTTGTTACTTCAGCTCTGCCTTATGCCAATGGTGAGATTCATTTAGGCCACTTGCTTGAATACATTCAGACAGATATCTGGGTTCGGTTTCAAAAAATGCAGGGTAATGAGTGTCATTATGTCTGCGCGGACGATGCCCACGGAACCCCAATTATGCTCAAGGCAGATGAGATGGGGATTGATCCTGAAGAGTTAATTGCAGGGGTTAGTGAGCGCCACCAGGCAGACTTTAGTGACTTCAATGTTG
This sequence comes from Candidatus Pseudothioglobus sp. Uisw_041, assembly GCF_048087625.1. Lineage (NCBI taxonomy): Bacteria > Pseudomonadati > Pseudomonadota > Gammaproteobacteria > Pseudothioglobaceae (SeqCode) > Pseudothioglobus (SeqCode) > Candidatus Pseudothioglobus sp. Uisw_041. The sequence continues at coordinate 833,372 of NZ_CP159805.1, forward strand.
ATTTTAGTCAGTTCCACTCTACCCACTCTGAGGAGAATCGTCATTACTCAGAGCTGATCTATTCTCGCCTTAAAGATTCAGGCTTTATTAAGACCCGCGTTATATCTCAGGCCTATGATCCTGAGAAAGAAATGTTTCTGCCAGACCGCTTCATTAAAGGCGAATGCCCTAAGTGCGGTGCTGAAGATCAGTACGGTGATAACTGTGAAGTATGCGGCGCAACCTATTCAACAACAGAGCTTAAGAATGCAAGGTCGGTTGTATCGGGCGCAGTCCCAATTGAAAAAGAGTCTGAGCACTACTTCTTTGACCTTCCTCAATTCGAACAGCAATTAAAGGAATGGACTAATGCTGGACATCTTCAAGATGAGGTAAGCAATAAATTAGCAGAATGGTTTGAGCAAGGCCTACAGCAGTGGGATATTTCTAGGGATAAGCCTTACTTTGGCTTTCAAATTCCAGGAACTGAGGATAAGTATTTCTATGTCTGGCTTGATGCGCCTATTGGCTACATGGCGAGCTTTAAAAAGCTTTGCGACAACAGTGATCTTGAGTTTGATGACTTCTTTGCTAAGGGTTCTGACACTGAGCTTTATCACTTCATTGGAAAGGACATTGTTTACTTCCATGCGCTATTTTGGCCGGCAACACTTATGGGCTCAAACTTTAGAACGCCGAACGCAATCTTTGCCCACGGCTTCTTATCGGTCAACGGTCAGAAGATGAGTAAGTCGCGTGGAACCTTTATTCAGGCGAGGACTTACTTAGAGACCCTTAATCCAGAGTGCCTTCGTTATTACTATGCCTATAAGTTATCTTCTAAGATTGATGACATTGACTTAAACCTTGAGGACTTTAAGCAGCGCGTGAATTCAGACATTGTGGGCAAGGTCGTAAACATTGCCTCAAGAAGCGCTTCGTTCGTTGTTAAGAAGTATGACAAAGAGCTGTCCGCTCAATGCATCGAGCAGGTGCTCTACGATGAGTTTGTAGCCGCTGGCCCTGAAATTGCAGCACATTATGAGGCGAGGAACTTTGGACACGCTATGCGCTCAATTATGAAGCTTGCGGACAAGGCCAATCAGTACATTGACGATAAGAAGCCATGGCAACTTGCGAAAGAAGAGGGTAAGGCGCAAGAGGTACACGAGGTAACGTCTCTAGCGATTAACCTGTTTAGAGCTTTGATGACGTATCTTAAGCCCGTGCTTCCAGAGATGGCTAAGAGTTCAGAGGAGTTCCTTAATATCGACTCACTGAACTGGGAAGACATTAAAAGCCCACTGACAAGTCATCACATCAATAAATTTAAACCGCTCATGACTCGTATTGAAGATGAGCAATTAGAGGCAATGATCGAGTCGTCTAAAGTATAAAATACCAAAAGTTTTGGAGGATTGGCAGAGCGGCTTAATGCGCACGCTTGGAAAGTGTGTAATCGGTTAAACGATTCGTGAGTTCGAATCTCACATCCTCCACCATATTTATTTGATGATTAGCATTTAGTTTCAGAATAAACTACAATGCTTTTATGATTGGATTTATCTATATTATGTCTAACCCTGCTCATCCAGGCCTATTAAAGATTGGGCAGACGAGTAAAGACCCAGATATTAGGAGAAACGACCTTAATTCAACTGGAGTTCCTGAAGATTTTATTCTAGAGTATAGGGCCCTAACAAGCGATTACCATAGACTTGAAAAAGAAATCCATCAAAAGCTAAATAATTCTCGATACCGACAAGACAGGGAGTTTTTTAAGATTGAAGTTCAAGATGCCATCACTACAATTAAAGCTGTTGCAGGAGATAGGATTGAATCTGAGAAAGACTTTTCAAACTTTGTTCCAGCATCAGCTTCTAAAAATAAAGGGGATGGATATTTAATTTTAGGAATTGCTATTTTATTTTTAATAGTTATGTCTTTAATTAGCTAATAACAATGTTTATGGAGTTTTAATGAAAATTGATATATGACTATTGATTAGTATATAAAGTAGGCATATAATTAAGTCTAAGTAAAGGAATGGTTCACCTCACGAACTGGGCATTTGTTCCTATTGTCGCCCTAGGGTTTTCCTTAAAGCACTAAAACGGAGGTTATTATGTCACACCCATACCAAAACCATATAACAGTTGTTATAGGTAAACCTGATGAAAAATTTCAAACTAAGGTTTCAGAAACCGCATTCGATGAGTGCAGGACTGAAGAAGAAGTTTGGGTTGAGTATGTATTAAGAACTTTTGATATTGGCACTATGCAGTTTAAGCCTGACTACAAAAGTCCTATTGATACGGCCTTAACCAATTTGCTTGGAGAAGAAGTACGTCTAGCTAAGCCTTTTCATGGTTTTACAAACAATGATGGAAAAACCTTTCCAGTTGTTATGTTTTATGAAGAGTTTATTCAAGACTTATCCGGCAATCCAATATCCATTCTCAAGTTTAATGATCAAATGCTAAGACAGCTTGGTGATTACTTTAAAAAGACTATAAAGTCGGATTGGATTCATATCTCTTCAACCTTTACATATAGCTAAAATCAAGCAAAGATTGGCTCGCTTAACAAGCTGGGCATTTGTTCCTATTGTCGCCCTAGGATTTCCCTTAAAGTACTAAAACGGAGGTATATGATGGGTAAAGTTACCTATAAAGAGCTGCCAAAGGATCATCCAATATTTAAAGCTGGATGGATAATTTCAACGGTTAAAAACCAAAGTCAAAAAATTAAACAATATGAGGAGGAAAGGGCAGCAGAGAAGCCCAAAAAATAATTTGTTAAATTTTTAATAATCTAAATCTTGTCACCGGTGACAAAGTGAAAAATCATCGGTGATAAATAGTTCAATATTTAACTTTTATCTTCTTGCTTGTTTTAGTAGGTAGAATAATTTATAGTTCAAAAAGATTACTAAAATGAATAAGACATTAACTTTAATTGATAATTTCTGGAGTGAAGCAGATAGGCTTCAAAAGTTTCATTATCTCGATCAAGACGGTGAATTTTGTCAGTGTACTACTGAGAAATTTATCAGAAGGTGTAAAGATTCAAAAGAAATGAGATCATTTCTTATGGTGGGTATTTTGATTGATCAGTGCATTGGTTTTCAAGTTCATGATGAATTTAAGCTTGCATTCAAATATCCTGGGCTTCATGGTCATTCAATACCAGATCAGCATCCACCATCTTGGTTTGCTGATAACTTTGCTATGCGTGACCAAATTGATTGGCGGTCTGTAAAAAATATGTTTGAAATATTGATTACTGATACCAAATCCTGGTTAGCTAAAAACTATGGTCATGAGAGAGTAGATGAGCTAAAAAAAACGCTTATTTATAAAATTGATATGAGTTTTGAAAAATATCCAGAGGGAATTCTATTGAATCATCTTGTTGAAAAATCCATTTAGTAATATGACTAAAAAAATACTTCAAGACCCTAGAATTATTGAGTTTAAATTTAAATGGTATCCTTTATTCCAAAGAGGCCCAAATGATGGTGAGAGAGTTATTCTTGAAGGAGATAAGGTTACTTTTGAAAGGAATCATCCATTTAATGATTCGAATCTTGTTGTTTCTAGTATTCCTTCTAAGAGTCAATGGGATGAATTTATTGATTTTTTAGATAGAAAAAAAATATGGAACTGGAAGAAAGATTATTTAGATTATGATGTTTTAGACGGAAGTGCTTGGAGTCTATTAATTAAAACAACTTCTTTAAAGATAGAGTCTCATGGAACTAATAAGAAGCCATCTAACTTTAATGAACTTCTCAGATCAATAAATAAATTGATGGGCATTGAAGTATTTGAAATTTTTGAGGAAGATTGAGGCTTCTTAATTTTGAAAACTATCGAGTAACAAAAACAAACTTATCTTCATCAATCTTTTGTTCACCATCCCAGCGATAAGCAACAAGCTTGCCTCCGAGTTTGGCTACACTGTAATCAATGCAAGCTATGTTTTCTGTAAGCGGCTTGATGTTACCTTCCATCCAGTAATGACCTAAGAATAATGGCTTCTCATCAGTAGGATAGGGCACCGAGTAATCCTCCTCAAGCGGAAGGTCTGGAATATACTTCAAGGCATCTTTCGGGCCCATAAATAACTCCTTGTATGTTTTAGCTTTTTTCTCCCAAAACTTAATGCGTATGTGACTTCTTTCGTTTTTATCTTTGTCAAAGAAAGTTTGTCCTTTAGGAAGACGAATTTCTTTGCCTTTTAATAAAGTTTCTATGGCTCTATATTCCACTGTACTTTTGTCAGAAGATTTTTTTAAGACGCCATCTTTAAGTGATTTGCCAAGTTTATTGATTAAATCAGAGTCCCAGCAAGCATGAATCACCCTTAAACCATCCAAATCTAGCCAAAAAGGCAGAGTTTTAAACCAGTCAATAACACTTTTATATTCTTCAGGATAGTCGGCATAAGCCATTAAAAAAGCTTTGTGCTGTTTAATATTTTTTTTATTGTGCTCTCTGTAATAGCCGCCTTTGCCATTTTCTGTATAGTATGCGATGGCATTATATTCGTGATTTCCCATAACACTTAAGGCAAAACCATTTTCAATCATCGGTCTTACAATATTTATAACCTCTTTCTGCTGGTCACCTCGATCAATAAAATCCCCCAGAAAAATTACTTTTCTGTTTTCATGCTGCCAGATATTATTTTTCTTTGTGTATGAGAGTTTTTCAAGCAGCTGAATGAGCTCATTAGCTTGTCCGTGAATGTCTCCAATTAAGTCAAAAAATTGCATAATATTTAGTCTTTTATATTTGGATTTACTCTATAAGATACTGGTGAAAAATCTAACATTTCAAGCCCTTTAGCATCGAGTATATATAATTCTGCAGATTCTGATTCTTTGTGAAACTCGTAAAGACGATAAAGTCGGAAGTTTTCTGGATACTCCTGTGCAAATAAACGCTCTTTTGCAGACATAAAAAAGTTTGAGTGCTTACTGCCTTCTGTGGTCTTAACTTCTATGAAGAGCGGACTTCCATCTTCAGAAAAAGATTTAATATCATAGCCAGCTCCATCTCCTTGTTCTTTAGCCACATGAACTACCTTTCTGGCAAGTTCGGGATAGCCGCTTGACTTAAGTTTTTCTATTTCATGCCTGACAACTAATTCCTCACCTGCTAAACCAAGATTACGATTTTTTAGTTCAATCGCTGAATAATCTGGCTTTACTCTATTATCAAAAGAAATTTTAGCGGGTTTACTTAGCCTTTCTTTTGGAGTTGGAGGATTTGTTTCACGGAGTCCTTTATTTACCTTTTTCTTATTGTTTATCTTGTTATCTTCAGGTTGATTTATTGAGGACCAGTATATTTTTTTCTCTTCAGTTAAGTCATGCCAATCAATCAGCTGCCACTGAAAATGGACTGGTTGTTGCTTATCAGGATCATGATTTAAATACTTTAATCTACCCATATACTCCCAGTTAGGGTCTTTTTTATTTGCTTTTAAGAAAAAATGTATATCGCTAACAAGCTCGTCATGATAAATCCATTTTTGAATATGCTTGTCATCAAGTCTTTGTCGCTTTTGTGATTGCCAGACCATTACACCATTATCTGAGATATGTTCTTTGAATTCATATCCAAGATCTTTCTGTCCAAATGTAGTAATGACAACATAATCATTGGTTGTTTCAGGAATTGGAATCCAGCCATGAATTCCCCATGTGCCTGAGCCTTTAGAATAGTCATCTTCAGGGGCAAAAATATCATGTATATCTTCGCGCGTATATTTGGATGACAACTTTAATGCAGACTCACTCATCATTTAATTTTTTATAAAATACCATTTTTCACATTCTTTTTTCCAGTCTGATGAATTGAATACTTCTAAATATGGATTTTCAATCATTAAAGGAGAGTAATCTTTAGAGTCAATTTCATCTCGATTAACTAGATACAGATAATAGTTATTTCGAATTTCTTGTGCTTTTTTAACTTCATTCTTTGACCAATGAAAATAAGGCTTTTTGCCTGCATATGACTTTACTTCGATAAATTTATCTATATGCTTTGAGTTAACATTCATTAATGAAACTACGTCATATCCTGCTCCAACATTTAAATCAGAAATCTGTTCGATTGCTTCACTTAAATTATGGGATTTAAATTTTGATTTTTCGTAATCAACAACAAATCTTTCAGCATCCTCACCATATTGATTCTGAATTTCTTGACGTCTTTTGAGTTCCTCTAGTGAGAGCGTTTTTTTATTAACATCTTTACTGACGCCTACAAAACTAAAATACTTTTTGTATTCTTCATTAATAAGGAAGTTACTGTTGATGTAGGGATGCTTATCTAAAATTTTAAAATCTAGAAGAAACTGCCTTATTACTGAGTATTTAAATTTGAAAGCGCTATTACTGACAATTAAATTGTTACTCTCGTCATATAGAACGCTTGAGCCATTGAAGATTAATTTAAATTCAACATCTTCTTTTAACTCCAACAAGAACATCTTATTAATTTTTTTTATCAACAAGTCTTCATTTTGAAGGAAGTGGAGAAAGGAATTATTGATTAGAATTTTTTTATTATCAAGTTTTAAAACTTTGATGTAAAGAAGAAAATTAATGCCCCCATCGAATACATGGCGTCCATCAATGGATTCCTTAAAAAATAAATCCTGTAAATCTCTTTGTGAAAGGGATTTTTTATTTGCGTACCGAAGGACTTTAATTAAATAGTTAGGCGTACCTATATTCTTATACTGAAGAATTTCTTTGATCATGACGTATTAAGATTTCTTCAACAAGCTCTCTATCATTATTATCATCAATACCCGCTAAAAGAGGAATTTCACCATCGATTACTTTAGCCATTCTTTCGATTTTTATATCAATTTTTTCATTAATAATCTCATCGACAGAGTCCTGAGACAAAAAGTAATAATAGGTGGTGATTTGATTTGGGTCTAGGCCAACTCGATGAATCCTATCAAGTGATTGTAGATAGCTTGCGCAGTTGTAGTCTCTCTCAAGATATATCGCACTATGACAACCTTTGTGAAGTGATACCGATTCACCAATGGTGAAAGGATTGGCGATAACAACTTGGAAATCGAGATTATCTGGATCATTAAAAGATTGTATTACTTCTTCTCTTTCATAGTCTTCAATTCTTCCAATTAGCAGCTTACTTTTAATTGAGTTTTGATTAAGATAGGATTGAAGCTGGTCTGCGTTGGAAACGAATATTGTCCAAATAATAACTTTTTCTTTTTTTGGTATTATTTCAGATGAAATGAGCTCTAATATGGAAGTAAATTTGGGGGGAACCTTGTGTTGATATTGACTGATTGCATCAAAAATGTCTGAGTTGCTCAGCTCTTCTGATAGGCCTTTATCAAATTCTCCAAGATTCTTATCTTTTATATCTAAGCTTTCAGAGATTGGTAAATAAAGTAAAGATGGATTCGTTGAGGCTTGTCTTAATCGAATAAGCTTTGCCTTATTCATTATTTCACTAGCTTTTTTGTCTGATTCAGATTTTTCAAACCATTTTACAAACTGGGCCTCAATAAAGTCATAGATGTATCTCTGGTCAGTATCCATTTTTACACTGACATGGTTCTTTTTAATAGGAGGGAGGGATAAGTGTTGTTTTTTAATCCTAATAAAAAAAGGCGATATATTGTCAATTAATTGATTCACTCTTGGACTATCTAAACCATCCACTTTGTTCATTTCAGTTAGATTTGAGTAATGAAAGCCAAGAACTTCTTGATAGTGAAAAGGATAGATGAACTTATACAAATTAAATAAGTCATGATAGCCATTGGGAAGGGGGGTACCTGTTAATACAATTCTAGACTTTGCATTTTTGACTACATCTAGCGTGTTGACTGCTTGCTGACCATCCTGTCTTTTAATCCGATGAGCCTCATCCGCAACAACCATGACGTTATTTCTTTTGATATAGGAAGTTATCTCCTCTTTTAATATCGGAACACTATGATAGTTAATAAGGGTTAATTCTGGCGGCTCTCCTGTCGCTAGATGCTCTTTTCTTTGAGATAAATTGACACCGCCATAGACTCTATTGGAACTTACCTTTTCTCCAAGACAGGCCTCAAATTCGTTTTCCCAAGGTGCAAATGCGGCAAAAGGACCTATAACCACAAGCCTATCAACCCTTTTATCCTTGTCAGGATGGTTTTTCAGGTAAGTATACGCAGCAAGAACAACGGCAGTTTTTCCTGCTCCCGGTACAGAAAAATTACAGCTATGCTGAGAAAAGGCCATGTGAAATGCAGAGAGTTCCTGAAAGTGTTTGAGTGGCCTGATAAATTTGGAGTCAACAAAAGATTTGAATTCTTGGAAGTCGCTATAAAACTTAGAGTTCTTGGTTATTTCTTCATTCCTGATAAGTTTGGCATGTCCTTTAAACTCTTGGAATTTACTTTTGTCTCTAGAAAAGCTTTCTAGCTCAAGCTTAATATCATCACTAAGCGTTATCTCAACATTAAGACTCTCAAGAGCTGACTGAATTTCATCAAGTAATGATTCTTTTAAATTTTCATCAAATGGCACACGAATTAATCCATCGTGAAATTCTGCATTCCATCTTTTTAAGGTAAGCTTCAACCGGAAATTGCTAAATAGTTCTTTCTTCTTGTCCTCGATTATAAAGCATGAAGAATCAATATCAATTGTCGTACCTAGCATGGTTTAACCACCAGCTTCTGTTTTCAAATCGTTAACCAGATTACTAAGTATTTCCATTTGATCAAGAAATTTGCCATCCTTAAGGTCTTCATCACTCAGAGTGCCTATTAAATCAGATAATTTAGTAGATATTTTTTTGATATGGGTTAGCTTCCCTGAAGAGCCTCCAGACTCAACAATCATAGTTTCTATTTTCTTAGCAACATTTGCTAATTGTCTTTGGGTTTGTGGCTTCTTAAAGGTATCAGCCTTTACGTTAATCTGGTCTGTGATTGTTTCAATAGTATTGATTTGAACAGAGGGCTGATTATGCGTTTTTTTGTATTTAAGTTTTTGAATGCTTTCATAGAAATTATCCTTTAGTAATTTATTTGACGCATCATAAAACTTAGAGTCTCTATCATTCAAATGATTCATCATGTCTTCAATTTCATGATTGATTTCAGGCTCTTGATCTCTTAGGGGAAATATATTATTATTATGAAATTCAGTGAAATCATGCCAAATTTCTTTATTACCAAAGATGTGACTTGGTTGAAGCCCATCAGCAATTTTTCTAAAGTCTTTGCCATCAAGAGCCTTAAAACACCTTATATAATCAAAAGCGACCATCTGAAGTAGGTCAACGTCCATCTCGGTATATCCATCATGTCCTCTTGCACTTTGAGCACCTCGGAAATTTTGCAGCCATTTGTTTAGACTAAGAAAGTAATCCTCTCTTTTGTCCAATTGAGTGTACTGAGAATCGTAGCCATAAGCTTCTAAGTATTCATCCATTAGCGCCATTGTTTGGGCATATTTTTGGATGTCTGTTTTTTTTATATTCATAAAACTAGCCACATCCTTCTCAGTCCATTTAAGGTCAAATAACTCTTTCGCTTGGAGATACTTTTCTATTGGATTGTAGTTTGCCTTCTCATCTTCACCCATCTGGTAAATGGTCTCAAGTCTCTTTACTTCTGCTGTAGCATCTTGAAGGGTTGCTGGAAGAATAACTGCTTTAAATGTGTTAAAGTTTGAGACATCGGCATCTCCAGGGTTTGCTACAATATTGTTAAGTGTCATAAGGCGACGGTTACCATCAATCACGATTCCATCTAAAGTAACTATGCCAACCTCTTTTTGCCCGTATTTTCTTATATCAATTTCTGTTTTTTTGTTTTTAGATTCTGCTGACTCATATAAAAATTTTTGTATTAACTTATTACCAGATTCACTTTGCGCATCAATCATTGAGGTATTGGCCTCATGAGAGAGTGTTCTGCTTAATATTCTGCCATTGCGCTGATTGTATACAAGGTACTCAAGAGGAATTTTGAAAACAGGCATTAATTCCATGCTTCCGCTTGCGGTTTGACCGTAGTTCCAGAGAATATCTTTCTCTCCGTAGTTTTCAGAGCCATCTCTAATTTTAGAGAGCTTTTCTATTCTTGCTTCGCTTGAAAGAGGCGTATGAGGCATATTAATCTCCTTTTTTATATTTTTTGAAAAGTATATCCTTTTTTGGTCTATATTAAATCAACTTCAATTCATTTTATTTATTCATTGGCTTGTTTAAGTAGAGAATTGGATAGTTTTTCTACAATACCAACTACTAAAGCATTACCCATAAAGAATGCTCTTTTTGCGTCAGGTGCACCAACTGTCCATTCATCTTCGAACATATTTAATCTTTCTAATTCTAATGGCATAAGCCTCCTGTATCTTCCAGAATCAGTTTGAATGACATGTTTAAATCGTGAGACCGATTTACCCCCTTCACCTGTAACGATTGTTCTTGAGGGCTTATTTAATTTATCAGGGAAAGACATTTTCCCTTCGGAATAATTATATTCATATCCATCTTTAGAGACTCTTGGAATTGATTTTGCATCCTTGGCTTTTTTCCATTCCTTTAAACTGCTTTCATCTATATAAAATTCATTAGGAATCTTTTCTTCATCTTTCTCAACTATATCATCTAAGACGGTGGGCTCTCCTTCAAATATAGCCTCTCCTTTCGCAGTAAATACCTTTCGACCTATAATGAGCCCCGCATTTGCAAAAGGGCGCTTGAATTCATTAAATTGCTCATAATTTTCAGAAATATCCTCGACTGACCCATCAATATTAAAAGAGTTAGCAAACATATCATTAAAGTTCATCGGAAAAGCATCCTGCATGACTCCGTCATTAAAAATCCAATTTGAGCTAAGATCGAGCTTATGAAGCTTTTTTATTTTTTTAAAAACTGGAGTATTCATTCTGTATGCCATAATGTAGACTCGTTTTCTCTTCTGAGGCATTCCATAGTCAGATGCGTTTATAACACGCCATTCTATTGCATAACCAAGGTCAGATAAAGATGCGAGCATTATTGCAAAATCTCTTCCTCTTTGAGATGTTGGAGACTTTAATAGTCTATCTACATTTTCTAGCATTAAATACTTTGGGGCTTTGCTTCTTTTTTTTCTAACAAGGTTATAAATTGACCACCATAAGACACCTTTCTTGCCTTTAATTCCTCCAGCCTTATTGAGTGATCTGGCTACCGAATAGTCTTGACAGGGAAATCCTCCTACAAGAAGGTCATGGTTTGGTATTTTTTTGAACTTTTTATTTACCACTTCGGCTATATCTTCACAGTTATGATTCTTATTTCCAAAGTTTTTTATATAAATGTCAGATGCATACTGGATTTTGCTACCAGGCTCCCATTGATTGCTCCATATGATATTAAATTGGCCATTATTAGACTTTTTTTCAAGTCCAACCCTAAAGCCTCCAACGCCTGCAAAAAGTTCAATAGTATCAATCATAATCTCTAACAATAGTCTCAATAAATTTTGCGTTTAGCCAAAAACTCTTCTTAATAACAGCTTCACCATAATGGGTTGGAAATGTATCCATTTTATTTTGAGCATGAGGCCTCACATGAAGAACATTACTTTCTGACATTTTAGGTAATTCATCGGCTTTTTTAAGATTAATTTGTGACACTGTTTTCTCCCATACCTTTTGTGCTTCTCTGAGGTCTTCAGTAGATATAGTCCAGGATATAACTTTTAGCAAGGCTGAGGAATTAGAATCCTCTTCTTCTTTAAAAACAATAAAAGTAAAATACTGAGTGAGTTGTTTGAATAGTTCAGATGTTCCCCATTTTTCATTAACAATATCAAGGTATCTAAAAGTTGGCAATGGAATTGACTGAGTTAGTTTGCCTGATGATTCAAGTTTAATGACTTTTATCACCCTGTCAGTCTGATCAATATACTGCCCATAAGTCTTTATGATGTTGTCTACCAATACCCTCCTAAAGTTCTTGGGTTTGTTACTTGGCAAGCTTAAATTTAGAAAATCCGCTATTTGTTCTTCACTCTTTCCTAAATAATTATGAAAGAGGGAATTAAAATCTTTATGAAGCCCATAGTGAGGATGGTTCATATTAAAACTGTCTTGGCCTTCACCTAATTCAGATGAAAAATTAATATGCTCAAGTACTTGGTCAAAATCCTGGAAATCTTCAGTTAATAATTCATTAACACGCTCTAGACTTAAATTATAAAATAGCTCACTAAAGGGTTTTTTAAGGCCTAAATAATGCAATATCCCCATAGACTGGAAACCTTTGGATTTTGTTGGGTCTAAGCCTAATATATTTTCATCAAGTTCACGGTGACTAATCCCTTTAAATAAAAAATCTTTTACAATATTTGAGCGGACTGATAGCTCATATTTTATGAACTCCCTTTCTCTTCCACTAGGTTGTAACTTAGGAATTTTTTCTGTTTTTCTTTTTCCATCTTTATCTAAGCTTGTAAAGGCTAACGATTGATTTGCAATATCATCAGATTCATTGTTCTTGATTTGACTTTCAGATAAGCTTTCAACTGCAAACAAGAGATTGACAAATTCTTTTTTTAAACAAAAGATTTTAGGGCTAGCTTTGTTTGTATTATTAGGTTGCCTGACCTTAGTATTTATAATTCTATCGTCATTTTGAGCTATAAGATATTTTGTTTGTTTGTCAGTTATAAAATGAGCTCTTCCGTCTTTAACTTTATCCCTTATTAATTCCCAATCTTTTTTAATTTGACTCAAAAGATAGTCGGGCAGGTCATTTATAAGATTAGGGGATTTAACACCAATAACTCTATAGTCTAAAGGGCTTAAGTAGCCAGGTTGTTCATATACAACAATAAGCAAGTTCTGAAGCTCATTGTATAGGCTACTGTTTTCCCATATTTCGTCAATAATTTCATAAAAGTCAATAGAGGATAGGTGTAAATTATTTAGAAATATATATTTAGATTCCATTGTTGCTGGGATTTTTTTTAGGAATATGTTGTTGTTCACCAGATGATTAGCTGATTGACTATCTGACTGAATATTGAAGCCATATTTGTCGAGCAACTCTTCAAAAATATTGTCTTTATCAGAAGCCTTTTCACAGACTCTTTCAATATCAGTCATGAGCCCTCTATCCTCCTTTAAGGCAAAATATCTTCTGTAACTATAATATTGATCCTCTAGGTTAGATTCTTGAATTTTAGTAATGATGTCTCTGAGGGATTTTCCTATAAACTTTTTTGAATAATCAACAATTTCTGACTTATTAGAATTTTCATTTATCATTAATGGCTTAAAGTCAGCTTCAACAGAAGGATTTACTAATTTAGCTTCTGCTTCTATAATTTTTTCCTTATCAGCTATTGCCTTGTCAGCTTTGGCTTTATCAGCTATTGCCTTATCAGCTATTGCCTTATCAGCTATTGCCTTATCAGCTTTGGCTTTATCAGCTATTGCCTTATCAGCTATTGCCTTATCAGCTATTGCCTTATCAGCTTTGGCTTTATCAGCTTTGGCTTTATCAGCTATTTGCTTTTTTTCAGCAAGCTTAGCCTTAGCTTCCTCTTTCTTTCGTTCAATTTCGGCAGCTCTAAATTTAGCTTTCTCTTGCTCTAGCTTTACATTAGCAAGATCTACAGCTTCTTTAATTTTTGCTTTTTCAGCGCTTTGCTTTATTTCAGCAAGTTTTATTTCAGCAAGTTTTACTCTAGACTCCTTCCTCTTTCGCTTTAAGCTAAAGATATTATCAAGAGCTAGGGCACTAAAAATTAAAGCTAGCCAAAAATATATTGTTGGCTTTCCTGAGTTAAAAAATACAAGAAAAAATGAATGATTATCTTTAAAAATACTTGTATAGAAAGAATTATCTTTCAAAATAGACCCTTCTACACAAGTATTTTTAATCCTTGTGTAACCTTGAGGGCATAGCCATAACTCTTCAACAGCGTTTCCTTTTGCGGGAGAGTGTTCAACGCAATTGTTTTGTGAAGTGCTCATTCTGTAATTTGGTTTGCAGTAATAGCCATCAGAGCCACTTAAAGCAATTGCATTTAATGGTAATCGGCGACAAGAGTTGCTTTTTTTATAGTAGCCAGTTACGCAAGCAAAGGAGGTGCCTTTTTTATATCCATTTGGAGGAACTGCTTGTTTAATTATGCACGTATTTAATTGTTTTACATATCCAGTATTACAAGACCATCCTTCATCAGAATATGTAGCATTTTCTGGTATTTTTTCACATCTTGAATTAGCAAATATACTATTAGAGCCACACTCCACTTTAAATTTAACTCGAGGCTCACCACACTTTAAATTCCGCTTTTTAGCCTCATCAATAAATTGTTGGGGGACTCTTAACACTTCAAACCAGCTGCAGACATAAGTATCGCTTAAGTGAGATAGGTTTGGATTAGCATACACAGGGAGTGTAAAAATACTTAAGAATGCTACAAGTAAAATTTTTTTCATAAAAAATTAAAGTTTACTTTTAGCAAAGAAAGGCTTTGAGTAAAAAAAATAGATCAGAGTGAATTACGAATTATAGCACTTACATTAAATTAAAAATTATAGAGTATTGCAGTATTCCATCGTTTCTAATGATTTATTAAGCATACATTCAAGATAATCAAAGTTCATAACACTTATAAATATGATGTTCCTATTTCATTTTCATAGCAAGTCTCACCACCAGGTTCACAGTAATTCTCTAAAAGAAGTTTGGGGCTCTCATCATTAGTAACTCTAGCTCTTATAACCTTTGCCTCACCTGATACCCATTCAAGCTTAAAGTTACGTCCAGTTGCTTTATAGTCAAAGGACATAAAGCCATAGTAAGGCTTTAACTTATATCTATAAGAACTTGAGCTTATATATCCTGCGTCAATAATGTTAGTTTTATTTTCTATAATTTCATCTTCTTCGCCTTCTAGAGTCCATATAGTGTCAGCCTTAACCAGCCGTACATCATCAAAAGCGGTAGATAAGGTCACTGGACATTCTTCATTTGTAATACATAACTCTTGAATGTCTTTAGCAAGGGAGGTCATACTTTCATTAAACCTCTTTTCTGAAGAGAAAGTAAAGAGGAAGATAAAAACTGAAAAAACTAAAAGTATTAAAGGGGTTATTAGCTTTAACTTATTCTTTCTAAATACCCGAGTAATTAGTAATAAAATTGAAATGAGAATTGTTAAAAATAATGGAACTTCATAACCGCAACCTACCACTGGTGAACATAGTGAGCGGCTATTATGCAAGTCTAACTGTATCAAAAGGATTGAAATGCCTAGTCCAGTAGTTAGTCCCCAAGTAAACCAATATTTTTTACCTATTACTATCTCTTCTTTCGATTTCATATGTTTTCCTGTTAAAACCAATCCGAGCGATTAAGCCATACTAGTCCTTCTTTAGGGAATATCACCATAAGAATGCTCAGCTCAGTCTCCGTCTTTAATTCTGAATAGTAAACCTCTCTTTTCCCGCAGAAATTCTCTGGGTCAGTGAGTTTTTTGGTTACCTTAAAGTAGCGTGGTTTGACAACCATCGTAGGAGTCTCTGAGCAAAAAGGAGGACTTAGTATTCCTTGAAATGGGTCGAAACCATAGCCTAGGTATTCTCTGTCGTGACCTGGAAAGTCCATTGTCATTTCATAGAATTTATATTTAGTTACAGCTGTATTAACAAATGAATCTATGTCCCCAACCTTGATGATAATATCTGTGCCAACGTTAGCCCCCCAGTTACTAAAAGAAGTATGAATTAACTCAGCATCAGAGGGGTATTGTAATTTTGAGTTTTCAGTAAATTCTGTGGGAGCTTCTTGCTTTAAAGAATAAGTATTAGCTTGGTAGTCAGAGCCTCCAAAGGCTGCAAATACGCCCCAAAAACCGAAAAAGATAAGGAATGCCGCTATCTGCCCAATAAAATGAAAGAAGGTCTGCAAGATTGACTTAAAGCTGAGATTGATGTCTCCAAAGCTAAAGAAGAAAACAAAGAAGTAGTAAATTGGGACTAACCAGTAAATCCAATCTTCTAGATAGAGAATTCTTTTAAGAAGGGGTGTTGTTACTAATGCATCTATAAGAAGAAATAGCAGGATGGTTCCAAAAAAACCCCAGAGCCAAACCAATGAGCTCAAACTTCTTTCTTTGAAAACAAATGCTTTAGTGGCTTGCATTAACATATCCAAGCTCCATCCACATAACAGTATTCTTCTTCAACACTCCATCTCATATAAGAAAAGATTCCTAGATAAACAATAAATGCAATAATTAGAATTCGTTTAATCTAAGTATCTCCCTTATGGTGTATCCCAGAGAATATCTTGAAAACAATACTCCCACACTTCAAATTCACACGCATCTATGATTGAATAGAGTACATAACCCAAGTTAATGTATGGGGCTAGACCTATAATTAGAAGGAAAATTGCAAGCTTACGATACTTTGGACCCCAAACAAGAATAAAGCCTGCGAAAAGGAAGATGGACCAAACTATAAATATTATTAAGTCTATATTCAAGGTGTATCCCAGAAACTATCTTGAAGGCATACCCACATATCAGGGCACGAACTAAGCCAAAAGATAAGACCAATAATCACAGCAACATAGGGAACAAAAAATAGAATTATCAGTGCGATTCCTGTCTTCTTGTACTTGGAGTAGTAATGAATCAGCATCCCGTAGAAAGGGGCAAATATCCAACCAGGAGTGAATGGAATGGGTAGAAAGCTTAGGATTGTAATTTGATGTAACTCCTATATTTAAATTAATCTATGGGTTGAGCTTTTGTTGCTGTTGGAAGCGGCATACCGCCTTCTGCCCAATAGTCATCTGGACCTGCTGTAGCAAAAGCAAATAAAATTAATATCATTAGAAAAAAGGAAATGACTCCGTAAACAATTGCATCTGCTATAGACACAAGCCATACAAAAACGGTAGTTATTATTGCCATTATTTAAAAGTTCTTCTCGAGTACTTCAATTGCATCCTTGAATCCTAGCTTTGCAGACTTTTCAAACCAATCTTTAGCAATATCTATATCCTGCATTAATCCCTTTGAACTATATAAGCCTCTTGCGTTAATCCATCCAAGATTAAACTGAGCCATAGCATTTCCATTATTAGCAGCAACCTCCATCTCTACCAATACATCTCGATACTCATTTTCATAGAGTGTCGCTAAATTAGCATAAGAATCATCGTTTCCATTAAAGGTTGCTCTTTCGAACCAATATATCATTTCCACAATATCTTCTACTGAGTCATTCTTCCAACCAGCAGCGAGTCGCCAACCTAAATCATATTGAGCATCAGCATTGTTATTTTCAGCAGCCCTTAATAGCCACATTTCACCGAGTTCTGGAATGTTTAGAGCGTTAGGGTCTCTGAAGTACATTGAAAGGACGTACTGTGCTTCAGCATTGCCCTTATTAGCTAAATCAACGATGAGGTTTGATGCTCGAACAAATTCACCTTGTCTAGCCATTGCAAGACTGTCATCAATAAGATAACTATTATCTTCAGTATATTCAACAGCTTTATTTGAGTCGGCATTGGCAGCAGTTGAGATGAGTATTCCGAGTGAGAGACCAACGACTATGGCAAGTAGCTTCTCCCAATGTGATGGTTTTCTAATAATCATGTGGTTCATTCTAGGCTGCAAATATAAAGCTTAAATGAAGATTAGGAGTTGATTAGATAAAGATTTTTTGATTAATTAATATTAAATTTAAAGTAAAGTTCACTATCGAAAAGACAAGAGTTAAGCCTAATTCCATTTAAATTTTGCTTTTTTATTTGTAAACTTAGCTTTACAATTTTTAATTTCTTGATCAAGAGCTCTAAAAATTTTATTAACTTCATCTTCTGAATATTTATAGGTGCTTTTATTAGAGCAGTTTCCTAGGATACGAATTCTATCTAGAACTTCATTAGTTCTATTTGCAGCTATCCTTTTAAAGCGGTCCTCTCGTGAGTGATCTTGCTGGATATTTTGTAAGTTATTTTTCATAATACAGATATTTTAAATTTTATTATTAAGTAATTGATAGGATTATTATAAATTTAATTCACTCTAACATATAAATAGATTGATTATTTATATAAGTCTAATAAATAAAATTCTCTAAATACGTAAAAATATGGTCCAAATTCACCTTAAATTCATTAACAAAACACCAAAGCTTTATCCTTAAATTATTTCAGAGGCCAATAATAAATTAACTTAACTATTAAAGGGTCTAATGAAACGCCATATCTCTTTCGCTGCCACCTCAACTCTTATATCTATCTTCTTTTTCTTCTCTTCAACTTCCTCTCTAGCAAACCACGAATCCTCGCAAACAAACAAACCAATCCACGTCAATGAGGCAGAGTCAGGCTCAATGATCTTTAAATTTAATGGGATGCCATCTATTATGCAAATTGCGCTTGATACTAAAGTGCAAATGGATATAACTGGAAGCATTAATAGAGTTACAGTTAAGCAGTCCTTTACGAATCCATCTAATGAATGGGCTGAAGGCGTTTATGTATTCCCACTTCCTGAAAACTCAGCGGTTGATCAATTAAGAATGTATATCGATGAGCGAGTCATTGAAGGCCAAATTCATGAAAAAAAGGAAGCCAAAAAAATATATGAAAAAGCCAAACAAGAGGGTAAGAGCGCCTCTTTAGTTGAGCAGCAAAGACCGAATATTTTTACCTCCAGTGTTGCTAATATTGCTCCTGGCGGAACGATTACCATCGCCATTGAGTATCAACAAGCAGTCCTCATTGATAATAACAAATACTCAATAAGGTTTCCAATGGTTGTTGGCGATCGCTACATTCCAGGCAAGCCAATTAAAACTCCTTATGATTCTCTAGGTTTTGCGCCGAATACTCATGAGGTTGAAGACGCTTCAAAAATAACCCCACCGAGCGAAAGCGTTATTAGCTCTTTAACCGGTCAAGATTATGAAACCTACCTGCCAGTTACGATTGACATCAATTTAATGCCTGGCTTTGAAGTTTCGACATTACACTCAAGCTATCACAAGATAAATACGTTCGATACAAACCAGACAACTAAACATATCTCTTTAGCCGACGCCAATGAAGCCGACCGTGATTTTGAGCTTAATTGGTATCCAGTCAGGACATATGAGCCTGAAATTGCTCTTTTTACACAGCAAAAAGACGATGACGTTTACTTACTATTAATGGCAACACCTCCGAAAGATGAAGTGTTCAAACAAAGCAGTAGGGCGCGCGAGCTAGTCTTTATTATTGACTCATCAGGCTCAATGAGTGGCAGCTCTATGAATCAAGCTAAAGATGCACTTTATGAAGCTATTAGAAGGCTAAAGCCTAATGATCGCTTTAATGTCATTGATTTTGATAGTAACTTTAATCCTCTATTTGATAGCGCAATGCCCGCGATTAAAAGCAACATATCTTTTGCTAACCGATTTATAAGAGGCCTTAATGCAGATGGCGGCACTGAGATGCTTGACCCTATTACTTATGCATTTAAATCAAGAGACTCTAACTCTCACAATTATCTTCGTCAAATTGTATTTATAACGGATGGCCAGTCTGGCAATGAGAGCGCAATATTTACGAGGGTACAAACGCAAATTGAAGACGATCGATTTTTTACAATTGGTATTGGCTCTGCTCCAAACTCCTATTTACTTTCTAAGCTTGCAGACTTTGGAAGAGGCTCCTTTACTTATATTGGAAGCCAAAACGAAGTTACCCAAAAAATGAATGAACTATTTGTAAAGCTTGAATCTCCCGCACTCACCGACATAAATGTTAACTTCCCAAATGAAATCAATGCTGAGCTTGCCTTAGATGTGATTTATGATCTTTATGCTGGTGAGACCATTACTGCGGTTTATAAAATGAACGCGCTTCCTACGTCACTCATCATCACTGGAAAGACAATTGATGGTGACTTTAATAAAGATATAACGATTAACTCATCAGAAGATACTAAGGGAATTGACATTCTTTGGGCTCGAAGGAAGATTGATCGTTTAACCGATATTCATAACAACGCCTACACCACGAGAACAAAAGATCTATCTAGAGTGGATATATTAGAGCTTGCCTTAGACTATCACCTTGTCTCTCGCTTTACATCTCTGGTGGCAGTTGATGTAACGCCAGTAAGGCCTGATACAGAGCAGTTAATCAATCAAGCGATTATTAAAAAAGCGAAGGCAGATGGCCTAGAAAATATAATAAAAATTGATAGTGACGGCAATCTTCAAAATAAAAATCAATTACTTCAACAGTTTATTGTTAAGTTACAAAAAACTCCAGCAAATGCCAGTCGCGTCGCAGCATATGAATTACCTGCTGCATACCAAAGTATTAATTTAGATTCAGAACTTGCTGCATTTGAAGCAGAACTTGTTGCATTTGAAGCTAAATTACTAACTGAACTCCAACTTGATCTAGCGCTCAACCAGGTTATGCCAGTAAGAGTTGCCGCGGCATCGCAAACAGCAACCAATTCAGAGTTATTTATGTATCTAGGTGCTCTAATTCTAATGCTAACGTTCATAAATCGCCGAAGATTAGCAGCATGAAGAAGCTGGTATTTTTATTAACAGCCATAGGCTTTAGTATATTTGCCTATGGCGCTTATATTCCTGCTAAAGCTGTCTTGGCCCAATATTTAATAAATGATGCCTGGAACGACTCCATACGTACTGGGGAGATACACAAACCTTGGGAATGGGCGGACATGTATCCAGTGATGAAACTCAGTTCACAAAAACATAACAAAGACTTAATTGTTCTTTCGGGGGACAAGGGCAATTCATTGGCATTTGCACCGGGACACAACATCAACAGTTATAAGCCGAATCAAGGCGGCACAACGGTTATTTCAGCGCATAGAGATACCCACTTTCAATTTTTAGAGGAGGTAGTAATGAGTGACATTTTTGAACTGACCGATGAAAGTAACAGGACAGCAAGTTATGTTGTTACTGAGATAAAAATTATTGATTCAACGAAGCAAGACATATCCATTCACTCAGATCAAGACGAGCTAAAGCTGGTCACCTGCTTTCCATTTAATGGGATTGTTGCAGGAGGGCCTTTAAGGTATGTCGTTACCGCTAAATTAATATGAAAATACACGTATCCCCAATTAAAAGAAACCCTAAATTTATAAGCAATAAGGTGCTTTTAATGTCCGTTATTTTTCATGTGGCGCTTTTTATATTTGTGAGCTTAATCGAAATACTATGATTATTAAAGGAGATAAAAATTGTCCTTAATCTTTGTTTTTGTAGGCTGGCTCTTTATGTTTTTTTATGGCATTAGTCTGCTTCGAGATTCAAAAAATTTAAAACTTAAGGCAGCACTTATGTCACTGTTTTTTGCGCCAATTGCTTTTGTAATAATGTTCAGTTTATATTCCTGGATATTTTTTGACTTAAGTCCTATTGATATGCAGAGGATTGGTTGCGGCTTAAATGCTACTCATTACTCAGAGTGCTATCCAGAGGGATACTTTCCTTCATGACTAATCTAATTAAAAGTAACCACGCAAGAGTAAGACAGCAGCAACGCCACATTACTAATGACGCTCTTGAACTTTTGTTTAGTTACGGCGTTAAAAAAAGACAAAGGAGAGGGTGTGCGGTCATTTATCTAAGCAAGAAAGGTAAAAAAATAGCAATTAAAAAGGACATTAAGCCCAACATTTGCGGCATTGTTAGTCTGACCGATAACATTCTTATTACCGTTCAGTATCGCTTTAAGCGTATTAAAAATTACTAAACACAGTTATATGAAAATACTTCTTATTGTCATTCTAATAGCTTTTATAGCTATTTATTTCAGAGCATCAGTCCTTAAAAATCTTAAGACTGAAATGAACTCACTGCAGATTGATTTTAAAGAAACTGATGTCTCTGCATTATCAATCAAGGTTGCAGTAATTGGAGATATTCATTTAGGCGAGGGTAAAGATATTACCAAGTTTTTAAAGCTCTTAGATGAAGTTAAAAGTAACAATCCAGATCTAGTATTGCTTGTGGGTGACTACATAACAGACCTACGTAAAATTAAAGACGTAGACTCTCATCGCAGGAACATTATCAAAACTTTTAAATCCCTTGACCCAATACCCAGAGCCATTGTTCTTGGGAACCATGATAATTACACAGGCCGTAAGAAATGGTTTGCAGAATTTAAGGATCTTGAGGTTGACCTTTTAGAAAATGAATCGCGAATCATGAATGTTGCTGGCGCTGTAATTTGCGTACGCGGCTTGGGAGATTACAACTCACATCGATTTAAATTTGTGGATTATCCTGAAGAATGCAAAAACTTGCCAAAGCTAACGATTACCCATGACCCTCAAGGCGCTTTTGAACCGGGCGTTGAAGGGTTGATATTTGCAGGACACACACACTGCGGTCAGGTAAGTTTTCCAGTTATTGGCCCACTTAAAGTCCCGTCAAAGGCGCCTCGTGATGCGACATGTGGATTATATAAGGATAGTAAAAGAACACTTTTTGTTACATCTGGCGTGGGAACTAGCATAGTCCCAATACGTTATGGTGCTCAGTCTAATTGGGATTTGATTGATTTAAGCTTTGGAGATATTTAAGAGACTGTTATTATCTAATAAGAGTGGTTTTTTCATTTAATAATTTCAGCATTTTTCTCTTCGGTGTCATCTAGTTTGTTTTTCCACATAGCTTCTATAGTTGAAACTAACTTACCTATTAAAAACAAGAAAATTAGTATTCCTGGAAAAATGCTTAAGAGCTCCAACCAGTATCTTAATCCTAGTTCTGGAACAAAAATAAATAAAATACCACACATTAAAATAAATAAAATTATCCAAAATAATGCGACTGCTTCTAGAGAAGATTTGATCTGCTCTTTAAAGCCACTTTGTTCTATTTTCTCTTCTGATTGATATTCTTCAATATCGTCTAAATTGCTTTGATGAACGTCTTTGAGAAACATATAAGCAGCTTTGAGCAAGAAGGGGGATATAAGTATCATACATATCCAGTATAGCAACTCCCCAATCCATAGAATACCAAGAAATTCTAAACTAATATAAATACCAATAAGCAAAACAATCACTGATAACCCACCAGTAATTTCGAGTAATCGATTTATGATTTTTTCTTTCATATTAATTACACCAGCTTGATTTCTTTCCACCAGTGTACTTGTAAGCTAATTCATTATCAAGTAGCTCCTGCTCTAAGCTAACACCATCGATGATCACATCGGCAACCACTCTAAAGTACTTGCCCCTTTGCAGCTTAGTCAACTTAATCTCTTTTGCGTTCGCTAACCTTTTTCTTACAAAATCTCTTGCTTTAAGGGCTAAATCTTGCTCGTATTGACACTTTCCTTGTATCTCTGGAGTATCAACGCCATTAAGCCTAATGGGTATGTTTTTGCCAACTATGGGAGGCAGTGAATCTATATCCACTCTAAAGGTATCTCCATCATAGACACTAATTACTTTTGAGACTGTTACTGTGCCATATTCTGGCGCTGCTTGTGCTGTAAAAACTCCTAGACAAAGAGCAAGAAGCAGGAATAGTTTTTTCATATTAGGATTGTATATTAACTTGAACTAAAGTCCAAACTTCGTTTTTCTAGATTAGGTCAAATAAGAGCACATGAATGATGAGGGTTGTTGAATCTGCTAGTTAATCCTAACTCCTATTAACACGTATAGCCAATTAAACACGTTTTTTTAATAGATAAATAATTAAAAAATGTATATAAATATTAAGTTGATATGGTGCAGTGTGACTTATAATCAATTTTTATAAAATAAAATTGAAAATCATTTTTTCATTGGAGGAGTAGTATTCTTCGAATCTTTTTATTTGTCCTAACATTTTTGTTTTCAGCTGCCTATGCAGATATTGAGGGAACGAATTTAAGAGGCAAAGATAATGCTTCAATTTGTAGTTGGTTTCAATTAGTTTCAGTTCCTCAAATTTATATTAATGAAGCCAAAAATAGAAGATTAACTTGTGGAAGTGATTCCAGGCTTATACCCAGGAATGCTTACGTTTCTGGCGATACTTGGCGTTGTAAATTTGGCTTTAGCAAAAGTGGAAATAGGTGTGTAAAGAAACCTACTGTAATAAAAACTCCCTCTAATGCTCACCAGGTTGGTTCTGGATGGATCTGTAATACAAACTATTACAGAGATAATACAAAAACACTCTGCCTGAAGGTTCCTGCTAACTCTTATTCAAACTATAGTAGCAATATATTTCAATGTAACTCTGGCTTTTATAAAAGTGGAAATAGGTGTGTAAAGAAATCTACTGCAATAAAAACTCCCTCTAATGCTCACCAGGTTGGTTCTGGATGGATCTGTAATACAAACTATTACAGAGATAATACAAAAACACTCTGCCTGAAGGTTCCTGCTAACTCTTATTCAAACTATAGTAGCAATATATTTCAATGTAACTCTGGCTTTTATAAAAGTGGAAATAGGTGTGTAAAAAAAACTAGTAGTAGTAAGAAAAAATGTCCAGGATCTTACTCTGCTTCTTGGACTAATTGCTATGGAACATACACCTCACAATCTGGAGTCAAATATGTCGGTAACTTTGTTAAAGGTAATTTTAATGGGCAAGGAGTTATAACTTACTCGAGTGGTCAAAGATATGCTGGTGAATTTAAAGAAGACCAGAGACATGGCAAAGGCACCTATACTTGGCCTGATGGAAAAAAATATGTCGGTGGATGGATAACAGGCGACAGGAGCGGTCAAGCTATTTCTACCTGGCCAAATGGCCAAAAGTATGTTGGAGAATACAGAGATGACAAGCGAAATGGGCAAGGAGTTTTAACGCTCGCAAGTGGCATTATTCAGCGAGGTCTTTTTAAGGATGGTAAATTCCAAGAAGCTAATAAAGTTAAAACAACGAACAATTCTAATTCTAGTGGCAGTTCTAGCTCTGGTGATGATAATTCAGATGTTTGGATCGTACTTGTAATAGCTTTTATTGTATTCTTATTCTTTAAGAGTAAATCTGATAAAAAGCCAAAACCTACTCCTAAACCTACTCCTACGCCTAAGCCAAAACCCACGCCTAAGCCAAAACCTACGCCTAAGCCAAAACCTACGCCTAAGCCAAAACCGACACCTAAGCCAAAACCGACACCTAAGCCAAAACCTACGCCCAAGCCTAATACAAATAAAATTTTAGATGTTGGGAGGCGATTTAATCTTGTTTTAATGGAGCAAGGTTCAAATGAGTGGCTTGAGTGGAGACATACAGGTATTGGAGCCTCCGATGCTTCAACAATTAATGGTGATAATAAATTTCAATCACCCAAAGAGCTTCTTGATCAAAAAAAGAATAGAGTTAACACAATTCCAAATGAAAAAATGATATTGGGCACTAAATTAGAACCAGAAGCTAGAAAGCTTTATATAGAAAAAACTGGTATTAATGTAAAGCCTCAATGTCTTCAGGATAAGCAATTCTCATGGCTTATTGCCAGTATGGATGGAATTTCAGATGACTTTAAACACATAGTTGAAATTAAATGTGGCGAGTCAGCTTATTGGCAAGCAAACAATGGAGTTGTTCCCGACTACTACTTTGGTCAACTCCAACATCAAATGATGATTACTGGGCTAGATGAGGTGGATTATTGGTGTTACTGGCCTGGGCAAAAGGGAATTCTTCAAAAGGTTAATAGAGATGATGAGTATATCAAAAAGCTATTTATTACGGAACAAAGCTTTATTAACGAATTAAATAATTAGTTGTTATATTTTAGTTTTAGGTTCATAATGAAATATATTCAATTTGTAAGTATTTAATTTTTATGAATAATTCAAAAAAAAATAAGAATAAATTAAAAACTCCAAAAGAAGTTGAAGCCCCTAAGTCAAAGGCTGATGAGTCAAAAGTTGAAAAGGAAAGCTCTAAAGATACAGAGTCATTATTAGATAAAAATAACTTTCAAAACTATTTAATTGGATTTATATTAATTGCAATATTGATTGGGATTTTTGTGTTTGCGTACACTACTTCAAATGATAATTCAGATCCATCAATACTAACACCAAATAATAACATATCTCTTGAAGATGGTATGCGCGCTGCAAAACTTGCATCTCAAGAAATGATGGCAGAAATAAAAGCAGAGATGCCAGTGCTACCTCCAATGGATGGTCCAAGCTCTTCAATACCAGATGCAGGGCAGGAGACATCTGCTGAAGATTCTAAGGCAGTAAAAAGTAATTTTCTGAATTCACCTACCACATTGCTAATAATCCTATCATTATTGACATTGATCTCAATTTCACTTTCTTTTTGGCTTTATTACTGGAGGAAATTAAGTATTGCTGGAAAAGAAATTATGGTTCCTGAAAAATTTGAGAAGAGTATAAAAAGTCTTAATAAGTCCTCAAAAGAGAGCACTTCTATTATTCAAAATGCACTAGATAATCAAACTGCTGCTTTAAAAAGTTCTAGAACAATATCAGATAATACTAATGATGAAATAGCCAGAATTTCAGAAATAATTACACATTTGCATAGCGCTCTTGAAAAGAAAGACGAGGAAATGGAAAGGTTTAAAAAGGGTTACGATGCTGATATTTATAAGCAATTTTTATTAAGATTTACTAAAGTTGACAGAGTTCTTAAAGAGTACATTGATGATGGAGAGATAGACTTAGATGGCTTAGGGGACATACAGGAGGAAATGGAGGAAGCTCTTCTAGAGTGCAGAGTCGAATCTTTTTCTCCAGAAGTTGGAGTAGATTATAAAGCTCAAGATAATATCGCAGATAACCCTAAAAAAATACCAACAACTGATAAAAGTCAACACGAAACAGTAGCTGAAGTTTTACAGATGGGCTATGTTAGAAAATGTGAAGATTCAAGCATTGAAGTAATTTCCAAAGCAAAAGTAAAGGTTTATGATTTCGCTGAGTCAGAAAAAAATGATGAATCAAATGCGGTTAACAATGATGAATCAAATGCGGTTAACAATGATGAATCAAATGCGGTTAACAATGATGAATCAAATGCGGTTAACAATGATGAATCAAATGCGGTTAACAATGATGAATCAAATGCGGTTAACAATGATGAATCAAATGCGGTTAACAATGATGAATCAAATGCGGTTAACAATGATGAATCAAATGCGGTTAACAATGATGAATCAAATGCGGTTAACAATGATGAATCAAATGCGGTTAACAATGATGAATCAAATGCGGTTAACAATGATGAATCAAATGCGGTTAACAATGATGAATCAAATGCGGTTAACAATGATGAATCAAATGCGGTTAACAATGATGAATCAAATGCGGTTAATGATAGTGATATTTTAAGCCTTCTAGAAATAGATCCAACTTTGAGTAATAATGAAATTTTAGGTCAACTCGACAAAGAATTTTCTAAATTGAATAATCGGCTTCATTCTTTAATTGATGGTGAAGAAAAGAATAATGCAAATCAAAGGATAGAACTAATTAATCAAGCTAAAAAAATATATGAATCAAAATAGAACAACAATATAAAGGAGTGAGAATATGTCAGCATTTATTGGAATAGATCTTGGAACTACATACTCTGCAATATCAACCATTGATGAGCATGGTATACCAAAAATTATAAATAACAGTGAAGGTCAAAATATTACCCCATCATGCATATGGATAAAGGATGACAAACAATATTTAGTTGGAGAAGAGGCAAGAAAGGAATTGGGCATAAACAAGAATGTTATTGCAAGATTTAAAAGGGACATGGGAACTAAAGAAAAATACACTGTTAGGGGCCAAGACTTTACTCCAACTGATTGTAGCGCTCTTGTCTTAAAAAAACTATTTCAAGACGCTCAGAAAGAGGTTGGAGACATTGGAGAGACAGTTGTCACTATTCCTGCAAATTTTAATAATGAAGCACGTGCTGAAACCCTTAAAGCAGCCAAGGAAGCTGGCTTAAATGTCAAGAATATTGTTGATGAGCCGACTGCTGCAGCACTCTATTATGCATTTAAAGGGGGTGTTGAGTTAAAAGGTCATTTTGCAGTATTTGATTTGGGAGGAGGTACATTTGATATTTCTTTAATAAAGGTTGATCAGCAAAATATTAATGTTTTAGCGTCTGAAGGTGTACAAAAGCTTGGCGGTGATGACTTTGATACTATCTTGCAGAAAATAGTTAGAAAAAAATTTAAAGAGGAGCATGAAGAAGTCGTTGATGGACAAGACTATACAAAAACTGATGCAGAAGAAGATAAGAAATCTTTATCTAAAAGAGACAGCTTAAAGGTTAGATTTAACAAAAAACGTGTAAGTGTCACAAGAGCAGAGTTTGAGGAAAAAATTTCATCTCTTGTCATGCAAACCGAAATGGTTTGTGAGTCCATCCTTGCAGATCAGAATTTAACTGCGACAGACCTGGAGGCGGTTTTCATGGTGGGTGGAAGTACTAGAATTCCATTAGTTCAGCAAGCAGTAGAAAGAGTCTTTAAACAAAAGCCAACACAGTCTGTCAATGTTGATGAAGCAGTGGTTTTAGGCGCATCTTTATACGCTGCTTTCAAGGGAGATCAATCAAAACTAACAAAAGTACAAAAAGCTTCTGTAAATAGGATTAAGGTTACCGATGTATGTCCTTCATATTTTGGTACATTTTATCTTGGAGAGGATCACCAACAACTAGTTTCAATTATTATTGAAAAAAATACTCCTCGACCGTGTTCAGTCACACAATCTTTTTATACCACCCATGAAGGTCAGGAAGGGATTGATTGCTCTATCACATCTGCTAATACGCCAGAGACTGATCCTAGTTTTGTTAGACTATTGAAAGACGAAACTTTAAAATTGCCAGCTGGAAGGCCAGCTAATATGGAGATTCAAGTCACCTATTCTTTTGACGAGAACGGAGTTATGCTCGCCTCATTTTTGGATGTTGAGTCTGGGAAAAAAACCGATATTAAGATTGGTGAAATTGATGCAAGCCCAGCAGAAAAAAATAAAATTGATGCATTTACGGTAGATTAGAATGGGATTCTTTTCAGCTTTATTTGGAGGCGGATCATCACTAGGTGATCTTCAGATTCGTGTTGTTGAAAAACAATTAGATGAAGTCACTGGCTATGAAGTTCAATGCAAGGGCTTAATGCCGGTATATACTCAGAAAACGGTTGGATTTATAACCTCGATTATTTGTAAAGATGAAAAAGGAGAATGGTCTCCTGTTTTATCGATGCTTGATTTTAACCAAGAAGACTCTTCTTCTGCTTATCAATCTATTTTGGATCTTGGTGAAATTCCTGGATCAGTTGGCTATGAAAATTGGGTAGGTATTGCAATGTTTTTCCCTGATATGCTTCAACCTTCATATGGAGGAAATCAAACACTAGGGATTGTTGTGAGGTTGGTTGATATGAATGATATGCCTTCAGTCTTCCTTGGCTTTGCTCCTCGCTCAGAGTCCATTTGGACAGAATCCGTTAATTTTGAGTATAACTTTGATGAAAAGGGTTACAGAGAAGAGCAGGTTGATAAAGATGAATCTAGGGCTTTATCTATAAAATTAGGGGTAGCTGTTGCGCTTGTAGATGATGACTTTGATGACACTGAGGGTGCTGTATTAAAGAAATGGATTAAAAAAATTATTGCTCCATACTCTGACGATAAACAAGAAGAGCTCAAAGAGCTTTATAACAAAGCTTTAAAAGAATCCTATAAATTAGAAAAATCTGGAAATTTAGATTTAGAGGATATATGTAAAAAAATGAATAAAATTGCTGACAAAGCTCAAAAACATGAAGCTTTGGAGTTAGTCAATGAGGTTATGGCTGCTGATTCTAAGATACTTGAAAGTGAAACAAAGTTAATTAACTATATTTGTGAGTTGCTTAATATTGATCCAGTTGAAGCAGAAAAAATTAGAGACAAACAGCTCATTAAGTTAAAGCCTACCACTGGGAATATTGACGTTGAGAGCCTATTAGGCTTAGACCCAACCTGGAGTAATAGTAAAATTTTAGGCCATCTAGGTAAAGAGTTTACTAAATGGAATGGCCGAATGAATTCACTCCAAGATGGTGAAGAAAAAGACAACGCTCAGCAAATGCTCGACTTGATTGGAGAAACTCGAAAAAAATATGTCTGATGAACTTTCAAGAGTTAGGATTTTTGCGAAAACTGTTCGTTATTCAGGTGATAAGCTAAGAGCGAAAGGCTCAATTAAAAGAAGCAATGACGAAAAAAATTCATTTTTTTCAATGAATTCTATGCTTATAAATCCTCTTGTTACCCCCGTTATTTCAAAATCAATTGAAAATGTTATCAACAGGCTTCAGATTCCACATGAGTCTGTTAAGGCCTATGTATACGCATCCTCAGATATTCAAGCTGAATGTCACGCTGGTGATGATGTTGATTGCATTATTCGCCTATCTTCAGGATTAATTGATATTTTAGAAGATAAAGAAATTGAGTTTGTTGTTGGCCATGAAATTGGACATTTTATTTATGCTCATGGGTCAGCAATTGCTTCAAATCGCAGTGAAAGTCTAGAGTTTTCGATTCAACAAAGAGCTCAAGAAATCTCTGCTGACAGAATTGGCTTACTTGCATGTGGCTCTCTAGATCACTCTATTAGAGCAATGATGAAAACAATGTCTGGCCTGTCATCTAAATATTTAAAATTTAATATTGGAGCCTTCTTGTCCCAACTTTCAAATACAGAAAAGTTCAAATCTCAGATTGATAGCAACTCTTCCCACCCCTCAATTCTTGTTAGATGCCGTGCTTTATTATGGTTTTCAATGTCTGAGACATTTAAAAGTGGTGAACAAAATTATCAACCAAATGAAGTTGCAAAACTGAACAAGAAAATTAAAGATGACATTGATAAATTTGTTGACTCTATAGCTCGTGAAAGGATAAATACATTAAAAAAAGATGTAGCATTATGGCTGTGTGCTGCAAAAATTATTGAGGATAATGCCTTTAATAGTAATGAACAACAGATCTTTAATGAAATGTTCGGTCAAGAGTTATTGGATAAACTTAAAAACTTCTTATCTGGACACCAAGACGCATCATCAGTTCAAAAAAGCGTCTCCGAGAAGCTTGATGCTGCTGTCAGAAATTTACAGGGTGAAATACCAGTATCATTTGAAAATGAAATGGCAGTTTTAGAGAAAGAAATTAGTTCTAATTTTGTTTAAGACTTTGCCTAAAGTTAATCAAGCAACCATTTATCTATTTCTGAGGAGTCATCATCTTCACTCTGTTTTAGAATTTTATTAGCAGATTTTTGTTGTAAAAGTGGTTTTGATTGATCACCCTTGAATGCAGCATAAAGTGAGGCACCTAAAACTATGACTTCGTCAACATTTACAGATTGTGTTGGCTTTTGTTTAAAGATTCTTTCAACTGCTTTTTGAACCAATGGAATCTTGGTGTTTCCTCCAACCATTAAAACTGCCTGTATATCTTCAGTAGTTAAATTTTGATCACTAAGAATGTTCTCGCATAACATTTCAGTTTGAATGATAAGAGATGATATTTTTTTCTCAAACTCTGCTCTAGTGACACTTACACGTTTTTTATTTATTCTTACATATATAGCTTCTCTTTTTGTTAAAGACTTTTTATCTTCCTCAGCGTCAGTTTTTGTATAGTCTTTCTCGTTAACAGCTTCATTATGCTCATCTTTAAATTTCTTTTTAATAATCTTTTGCAAGATAATATCAAAGTCACCACCACCTAGCTTTTGAACGCCTTCAGATGCTAAAGCATTAATATTTTGCTGATTAGCCTTTATTAAAGAGATGTCAAATGAATTGTGACCTAGGCTAAATATCGCATAATAGCCATTGAGCTCAATTTGTCCTTTAAATGCATAATAAAGAGCTGCAGCTGAGGGCTCTTCAATAAGATTTTGTACGTTTAAACCTGCTTGCTTTGCCGCAGTCAGAGTTGCAACACGTGCTTCATTGGTGTAATTTGCAGGAATAGTGACAACTGTCTCTCCAATGTCTCCAACCTCTTTCTGAGCGTCTTGAAATAGTTTTTTTAAGACAAGAGCGCTACAATCAGTTGGAGTAAAGTCTTGGCCCCTAACAGTGTATTTTTCTTTAGTTCCCATGTCCCTTTTAAATCTTGCAATAACATTCTTGTTTATGCCCAATTCCTTTCTTGCCTCTTCTCCAACTAAATATTGTTTGTCATCCTTTATCCATATGCATGATGGGGTAATATTTTGACCTTCACTGTTATTTATAATTTTTGGTATACCATGCTCATCAATGGTTGATATTGCAGAGTATGTAGTTCCTAGGTCTATTCCAATAAATTTGCCACCAAATTTTGACCCAACTTCCTGTAAATCGTCATCCACAGTAAATTGATCTATTTCTCCTGATGTTAAAGAAGTTGTTGTGGATAAAGATATTGTAGTTTGTTCTCCAGATTCTACATTAAGAATAGAGGCGTGCATTACTCCATTTTCGTCAAAGGAACAGGTAACTTCGATCTCATAACCTGCAGAACTAATAGGCGGTAGTTGTATATCTCTATTATGAATAATATTGACAAAACTAGGGTCAGTCTCTGGTGTCCCAGAAGATGTAATTCTAATGTTTATTAATCGTTGATTATCATATTCAGTAAAAAATGATTTTGTTACCGAACATGGGCAAGGTGTGCTTTTTTCAATTACGACAACAACTGTGTCTTCGCCGTCTATATTTTCAATTAAACCAAAATATGATGGGCAGACATCTGTTACCTTGATATTTTTTATTGAATTAGTCTTAATAGATGTTGATTTTTCCATTTCTATTTCTGAAGTTTATCTCCTAGCTGATAAATTCCAAAGCCTAAAGCAATTGATATAAAGTGTGAGTAAAGCCAAATTATTTCAGGTAATTGAATACCAAGAGAGTCGTAAACATCAACCCCAGTCCAACTTAGCCCAAAATCTGCGACACCCCATAAAATCAAGACTATTCCTAAAATTTTCATATAATTATTCCTTTAGTTTTTTATAAAATTTAAAGCTTATAGTTTATTTTTAGTAATTCGTGCGCCCCATTTAATTTTTTGGGAAATTTCATTAGAGAGTTTTGGTTTTGGACTTTTTAGAAATATTAGCATAATAAGATACTTACTTATCCAAAATAGAAAGCCAGTTGCTGATAAAAAAAGCATTAAGGCTATTTTTAATGTTCCACGAAAACCTTTAATATTAACACCAGGTAGCTTTTGAATTACTTTAGAGCCAAATAACAGCCATAATGTATTAGAAACAATAACATAAGCAATAAGGAGAGCAACGCTTCCACCAAGCCAATAAAGGCTTTCTAGCATCTACTAGAACCAATCATCTTTTTTATTAGATTTGTCAGCATTTTTTTTAGAATCTTTCCATTGATCTTCCATCCAATTAACGCCTTTTGCAGCCTTATCCATAATTTTTTTGGATTCGCCCTTTACAGAGGTATCTTTTAATTTTTGATTATTAATGATTTTTCCTGTTGTTTTTTTAGCTGCAGTGAATATCCATCCTATAATTACTATGAAAACTAATACCAGTATTCTGCCCATATACTCCACCAATTGAAATGTATGAGATTCATCCTACAGCAAAAATCAAACAATACAATTCAATTTGATCTAGAATAGATTAGGTACATAATCAAATTAGCATTTGTTTGTTATTTAATAGCCCTAATTAAGTTAATGACTATGTAAAGATGGTCATAGGAACGTTTACCATAAATATGCTTATGATGAGGCAAATGGTAGGGCTGTATTATTTGCCTATTCCCTTAAGGTTAGAGATGAGTGTAGAATTTATAACCTCTACTAGGTAACTATACAAAAAAAACTATGGCGTTTTTCTCATCAAATTCCTCAACGGAGATACTTTATGTTTGGTTTATTTAAAAAAGAAGAGTTTTCACATATACCAAAGGATGTCAGGCCAATTATGAAATTAGCCTTTCCTGGTGGAGAAAAGCAGCTTAATCAGGAAACTAAAGGCTTTTTAGAGGCTTTTCCAGATTTATTTACTCTGAAAAGCTCTCAAAATCTTGTTGTTTGGACCAAGGTTATGTGGGTTACAAATAGTAAATCTCCAGATAGCCACCTATCTTTTCAGGATATATGTGAGGCTATAAATAGACACGAAAATAATAGATTAACTAATGAACAGTGTGCAGCTATTTACACCAAAATTCTTGAACAAGACCTTGCAACTCGCAATATATCTTCTCTCTTTAAAAATTGAAGAAGAGGAAAAAAGTATTAGTAGTTTGCTCATACTAGATTTGCGAGTAGATTAGTGAGTAGAATTTATACTGATAATTAATATATCTTTTGATAGAAGGTCTGTAGGCGATTAGTTGAATCCCTCTCCCTCCACCATACTTACTCTGTCACCATCGCTGATTTACTTGTAATTTAGTCGCCATTCGCGAAACTCTTCATTATGAATAGCGAAAACAAGACCTTCAGTAAAACCGTTTTTAAGTCTATAAGTTTCTTTAAGGTCTTGACAATAAATATCAATAGTTGCGTTTAAATCATTAAGAGTGAAATAATCATTAATGCCTTGGTTATTTTCTTCGATTGATTTAGCAGTTTTTAAATCTGTAAACATACCGGTTATGATTTTTGCAATTGTATCTCTTTGTTTAATGCAGGCATCAAAGTCCTCTATGTAATCCTTGTAACCTCTGATAGCATATATCGTATAGTTGTTTGGTATAGTATTCTTAATAAAAACTGAGGCTTTGTCATATATATTTTTCTCTCTCGGTACTATGATTTCCAAGAATTTATTTGGTTCATTGAGATAAGAATATCTATTTAAATCTTTGTATTTCTCAATCCCATCAAGTATTTCATCTTCACTCATAAATTCTAGCAGGCTGTCCCCAAGGCTTATATCTACAACTTCGAAATTTGCAAAATGGACTGCAAGAACTGCAGGGGAATTAAGAAAGAATAGTGAAAGCAGAAGTAGGGGTAGTTTTTTCATAATAGGATTATATGTTAACTAAGACTAAAGTCCAAACATCGTTTAATCTGAGAGAGCGACTATTATTAATAGTTAGTCGAGTTCAGTACCGATTAATTATTTTTCTTTAATTTGATAAATCCTTATAAGTAGAGGAAAAAGCTTCAATTGCTTTATCTAAATCACCTTTAGTATGTCCCGCTGATATTTGTACTCTGATTCTTGCTTTGCCTTTTGGCACTACAGGAAAGAAAAAACCAATTGCATAAATCCCCTTTTCTAGAAGTTTGACTGACATCTTTTGTGCTAATTTAGCATCACCTAACATGACTGGAACAATTGGATGAACGCCATCATCTACATTAAAGCCTGCCTCTTGCATACCTTGACGAAAGTAATTCGTATTCTTTTCTAGATGATCTCTTAGTTCTGTAGAGTTTGAAAGCATCTCTAATACTTTTATCGAGGCTGCACATATAGAAGGCGCAACAGTATTTGAAAATAAATAGGGTCTGGAGCCTTGCCTCAACATGTCAATGATTTCTTGACGACCTGAGGTGAAACCACCCGAGCCACCACCAAGCGCTTTGCCAAAGGTTCCAGTAATAATATCAACACGGTCCATCACATCACAATATTCATGAACCCCGCGGCCTGTCTTGCCTATAAAGCCAGTCGCATGACAGTCATCATGATGGACCATAGCATCATACTTATCAGCCAAGTCACATATTTTGTCGAGCTGTGCAATAGTGCCATCCATCGAAAAAACACCGTCAGTTGTAATTAGAATACGTCGAGCTCCACTCTCTTTAGCTTCAATTAGTTTTGCTTCAAGATCAGTTATATCATTGTGCTTATAACGAAATCGAGCGGCCTTACAAAGACGAACACCATCAATGATTGAAGCATGGTTGAGTTCATCAGATATAACCGCATCGTCCTTAGACAAAATTGTTTCAAAGAGCCCTGTATTGGCATCAAAACAAGCTGCGTAGAGAATCGTATCTTCCATGCCAAGAAATTCACTAACCTTGTGTTCAAGTTTTTTATGGATGCTCTGAGTACCGCAAATAAAGCGGACAGATGACAAGCCAAAACCCCAGTCACTAAAACTATCTTTAGCTGCTTGAATTACCTCAGAATGGTTTGCTAACCCAAGATAATTGTTCGCGCACATGTTGATCACTTCAGTGCCACCTTCAAGTGTAATTTGGTTTTTTTGATCAGATGCAATGACGCGTTCAGTTTTCCATAAACTTGCCTCTTTAATGGCATTTAAATCTTTTTCTAAGCTCACTTTTGCACTTTTAAAACTCATTAAAATTCCTTAAATTAATCTTCCCAATTGAGGATGACTTTGCCAGATTGGCCTGAACACATTACATCAAAACCCTTCTGGAAGTCTGTGTAGTGGTAATGGTGGGTAATAATTTTTTCAAGTGGGAGCCCACTTTGTACCATCATAGAGCCTTTATACCAAGTCTCAAAAATCTCACGACCATAAATACCTTTTATATGTAGCCCTTTGAATACAACCAAGTCCCAATCAATACCAGAACCCGAAGGCATGATGGCCAGCATTGCTACCTTGCCACCATTAATCATTTTATTAAGCATCTCCCCAAATGCCTGAGGGGAACCTGACATTTCAAAGCCAACATCAAAGCCTTCAAAAATACCTAAACTTTCCATTAATTCTTTCGTGATTTGATTTTTTTCAACATTAACAGTGATTACTTTCGGTAAGATTTTTTTAACTAAATTAAGGCGGTATTCATTTAAATCAGTAATTACTATATTACGAGCACCACTGTGAGTAGCAACCATTGCTGCCATAATTCCAATTGGACCTGCGCCAGTTATTAAAATATCCTCTCCTACCATATCAAATGAAAGCGCGGTATGAACTGCATTCCCATATGGGTCGAAACAGGCTAGTAAGTCCGCTGAAATTTTGACAC
Organism: Candidatus Pseudothioglobus sp. Uisw_041; assembly: GCF_048087625.1. Taxonomy (NCBI): domain Bacteria; kingdom Pseudomonadati; phylum Pseudomonadota; class Gammaproteobacteria; family Pseudothioglobaceae (SeqCode); genus Pseudothioglobus (SeqCode); species Candidatus Pseudothioglobus sp. Uisw_041. The sequence continues at coordinate 870,395 of NZ_CP159805.1, forward strand.
TTGGTTTAAATACATTTTCTGCTGGAACCGATACATACTCTGCAAAAGATCCATCTCGATTAACTCCAATCCCAACAGTATTAGGACACAGGTGTTTGCGTCCACCTAGACAGTTACGGCATCGATTGCAAACTATATGACCTTCAGCAGAAACCAGATCACCAACCTTTAATCCAACAACACTTTCACCTAACTCAGCTATAACTCCAGCAAATTCATGACCTGTTGTCATTGGCACAGATATGGTTTTTTTTGCCCATGCATCCCAATTATAAATATGTATGTCAGTACCACAAATTGCAGTTTTCTGAACTTTGACGAGCACATCGTTACTGCTTACCTCTGGCATGGGAACGTCTTCAAGCCAAATCCCTTTCTCAGAGTGGCTTTTAACTAATGCTTTCACAATATAATCCTTAGTTGTTTAAAAAAATATTAGTGAGTAGAATTTATATCAATAATTGATATATCATTTTATAGAAAGGGGCTATAGACGTTTAGTTGATTCTCAAATTCTAGATTATAAATAGTTCTTATTTAATTAGTCTATAAGTGGTAAGAGTTTATCAATAGATTCTTTTGCATCCCCGTAGAACATTCTTGCATTCTCCTTAAAGAATAATGGATTTTCGATGCCAGAATATCCTGTTCCCTGACCCCGCTTGGAGACAAATACTTGTTTAGCCTTCCAGCATTCTAATACAGGCATGCCTGCAATTGGGCTGTTTGGGTCTTCTTGAGCAGCTGGATTCACAATATCATTAGATCCAATTACAATAGCCACATCGGTATCTGGGAAGTCATCATTAATCTCCTCCATCTCCATAACGATGTCATAAGGTACCCGCGCTTCCGCTAGAAGAACATTCATATGACCTGGCAAGCGACCAGCTACTGGATGGATTGCAAAGCGAACATTTTTTCCTTGAGCTATTAACTTACGCGCTAATTCAGACACTGATTGTTGAGCTTGGGCAACTGCCATACCGTAACCTGGGATTATTACGATACTTTCAGCTTCATTTAATACAGAGGCAACACCGTCTACATCAATAGAGACCTGCTCTCCATTAATCTCCATTTGAGGACCAGATGAACCACCAAAGCCACCAAGGATTACGCTCACAAAGGACCGATTCATGGCTTTACACATGATGTAGGATAAAATAGCACCTGATGATCCTACTAAAGCTCCAACAACAATCAAAAGGTCATTACCAAGACTAAATCCAATCGCAGCAGCAGCCCAGCCTGAATATGAATTCAGCATCGATACAACTACCGGCATGTCTGCACCACCAATACCCATGACAAGGTGATAACCGATAAATAAAGCCATGACCATCAGAATGATCATCGACAATAACTCACCAGAATTTAAATACCAAGCTACAGATAGTACTGACACAATAGCTGCAGTTGCATTAAGAAAGTGACCCCCAGGAAGCTTGATAGCTTCTGAAGTTACTCTGCCTGCTAACTTGCTATAAGCAATCACTGAGCCTGTAAAAGTAACAGCACCAATCCAGATACCCAAAGCTGTCTCAACACGAAGAATGTTTATCTCTACCACTGACTTTTTAGCAAGTAGCCCTGAAAACCCTTCAAGCATTTTCTTGGAAGTATCATCCATAGAGGCAATATTAACCAGTTCAAAATGAGTGTTAAAGCCCACAAATACCGCGGCAAGTCCAACCAAAGCATGCATACCAGCAACTAACTCTGGCATTTCAGTCATCCCTACTTTCGACGCTAAAAGGTAACCTATCAAGCCACCTGCTGCAATCAGAGCCAGTGAGAGCCACCAATGCCCTAATCCAGGACCTAGTAGGGTGGCAGATACAGCTAAGGCCATTCCAGTAATACCATACCAGACCGCGCGCTTTGCGCTTTCCTGACCAGACAGCCCGCCAAGTGATAGAATAAATAACACCGCTGCAAGAACATAAACAGCAGAAGTAAAGCCTATTTCCATGACGTCAGCCTCATTAAGATTTTTGGAACATGGCAAGCATGCGCCTGGTTACAAGGAAGCCACCAAATATATTAATGCCAGCAAAAAACACCGATATCGCAGCAAGAACCATGACTATAGAGCTGGATGAGTTTATCTGAAGTATTGCTCCCAATATTATGATTGATGAAATCGCATTGGTCACAGCCATCAGTGGCGTATGAAGAGAGTGGCTAACATTCCAAATAACTTGAAAACCAACAAAAACAGATAAGATAAAAACAATAAAGTGCTGCATAAAACTTGCTGGTGCATAGCTTCCAACTAAGAATAACAATGCGCCTCCAACAAAAAGTAATATAACTTGGTTTTTAGTCTGTTTTTTAAAGGCTACAACCTCATCAGCTCGAACCTCTTCAGGGGTTTTATCTGGAACCCTTGCTTTTTGAATAGCGGCAATAGCCTGTACTTTTGGAGGTGGAGGAGGAAAAGTAATCTTTCCATTGTGAACGACCGTTGCGCCGCGGATAACGTCATCCTCCATATCATGAACTATCACTCCATCTTTGTTTGGAGTCAAGTCATCAATCATGTGGCGAATATTACTGGCATAAAGAGTGCTCGCCTGAGCGGCCATTCGGCTTGGAAAGTCTGTATACCCAATAATAATTACGCCATTATCTGTAACAATGCGCTCATCTATAACAGTAAGCTTGCAATTTCCACCTTTTTCAGCAGCCAGATCTACTATCACTGAGCCAGGTTTCATACTGGCAACCATATCCTTAGTCCAAAGCTCAGGCGCTTCTCGATTAGGAATTAAAGCGGTAGTAATCACAATATCCATATCAGGCGCAATCTCTCGGAACTTGGATAATTGAGCGTTAGTAAATTCAGGCGAGGATACAGCAGCGTAACCTCCAGTTGAGGTGCTATTGTTCTGTTCATCTTCAAAATCTAAGAAAACAAATTCAGCGCCCATAGACTCTACCTGCTCGGCAACTTCTGGGCGAACGTCAAATGCATAGGTGATAGCACCAAGAGAGGTAGAGGTGCCAATTGCTGCGAGTCCAGCAACACCGGCGCCAACTACTAAGACCTTTGCTGGGGGTACTTTACCGGCTGCTGTCATCTGTCCAGTAAAAAAGCGGCCAAAGTTGTTACTCGCCTCAATCACTGCGCGATAGCCGGAAATATTGGCCATAGAAGATAATGCATCCATTTTTTGGGCGCGACTAATGCGCGGCACCATATCCATAGCAATAACGCTAGCCTCTTTAGCTTTAGCCATTTCCATTAACACTTCATTGGCGCCTGGATAGAAAAAAGAGATTAGTGTCTTGGAGGATGAAAGTCTTTTGATTTCAGATTCACTTGGCGGCTGAACCTTAACAATTACATCACTTGCCTTTATAAGCGCTTCGCCAGATTTGCAGATCTCAACACCGACATCTTCATATTGCTTATCAATAAAGCCAGCTGCAATACCAGCACCCGATTCAACCAGGCACTCATGACCAAGCTTTTTTAGCTTAATTGCACTGTCTGGAGTTAGGGCAACACGCTGTTCACCTGAAGAGGTTTCTTTAAGAGCTCCAATTTTCATAACTTTCAACCTTTTATTTAAACGTTCTTGAAATGCTCTTATTACCAAAAAAATCTATGTGATAGGACTTCTTAGACATATTTATTAAAAGGATTTTAGATGAAAAAAATATAAATTATTAGAGCGATAAACTTAAAAATATTATGGTTTAATCTACCCCATAAATACAAAATAGAGCAAAAGATTTGTCTTGCCCCAACATATTTAATCACCTTTCCCGGGCTTTTCAGAAAATAAATGCATCTTTCCATCTGGAAAATTATCCGGGTGATATTTTTCATGCTCAGGGTCTGGACCACTATTTTCAGTTATAACTGGCCAATTCATATCAGTGCTGTATTTTCTATTGAACTCTAACCATTTAACGCCAACAGGATCAGTATCAGGCAATATAGCTTCAACTGGACACTCTGGGACGCAGACATCACAATCAATGCACTCATCTGGATTAATAACTAGTGTATTTTCACCTTCATAGAAACAATCTACTGGACACACCTCAACACAATCTAGGTGCTTACATTTAATACAACCATCGGTTACTACGTAGGCCATTTGACTTCATCCAAATAATAGAAACTAAAAATATAACTCTGTGTTAATTTGAACACATTCTATTAAGAATAAAAACATGAAATACAACAAACATCAAAAAGAGTACAATTGATGAGTAATGGCTTTACTTCAACTAGCGGAAAGAACTATGAAAAAACAGAATGAAGAACTAAAAACCAAGAAGAAAAAGAAATTATCATTGCAAGAAAAAGCAATAATGGCCACAAATGCAAGGTCTGAAGAGTCAGACATTCATAATTCTGACTGGAATCCGGGTTCACTAAATAGACTGAATAAGGCTTTAAAAGAAGAGAGTTAATATTTAATTGCTATGTGATTAATTAAAAAACCATACCGCCACTTTAGATCTATATTGATTTAAAATGACTCGCCGTATCAATTACCTTAAATACCTTTCTAAATGAATTCCTTGATTATTAAATTACAAGATCGACTTAATGGGCTTTTCCCTGGCCTAATTGTTGTTGGGACAATAGCCGCAGCAGCAGGATTTCTAAGCCTTCACTACAAAGCCCCAGTGATGCTCTTTGCACTCCTAATTGGTATTGCCTTTAACTTTCTAGCAACCGATGAGCGATGTGCTCAAGGTATAGAGTTCTCAAGTAAAAAAATTCTTCGCTTTGGTGTTGCATTATTAGGCTTCAGAGTTACGCTTGATCAAATTTTAGGTCTTGGTACGAATGTACTTTTACTTGTTCCAATTCTTGTGCTTTCATCGATTACAATTAGTTGGTTCATCGCGAAGTTGATGGGTAGGCGTTATCTTTTTGGACTTTTAACCGCGTGCGCTGTTTCAATTTGCGGCGCAGCTGCGGCGCTCGCTGTTGCCTCCGTCCTCCCTAATTGGAAAGATAGGCATCGCGATACTTTATTTGTTGTTGTCTGCGTAACAGCGCTCTCAACCTTTGCGATGATTGCCTATCCTATTTTGTTTTCAGTAGGGGGCTTTAGTGACGTTGAGATTGGAATCCTTATTGGGGCAACCATCCATGATGTTGCGCAGGTAGTCGGCGCTGGTTATGCCGTTTCTAATGAGACCGGTGATGTAGCTACCTTTATTAAGCTACTGAGAATTTCAATGCTACCGTTCATTGTTATTATTATTGCGCTTTTATTAAAGGGTGATGATGAGCTTGGTACTATTAGCCCTAAAGCATTCCCATGGTTTGCCCTTGGCTTTGCCTTATGCTTGATTGTAAATAGCATCGGATTCATACCTCAAATGTTAACGGGGTTTCTTGCGGACATCTCGCAATGGTTTTTAGTGTTCGCTATTGCAGGGCTTGGCATTTCCACATCACTTAAGTCGATGATGGAGCTAGGCGGAAAATCAATCGCACTTATGGTCTTACAAACTGTCGCTTTACTTGGTATTGCAGTTCTCGCTGTTTCAACGGACTTCATCTAACAAAGGAGAGAATATGAAGGTTTTAGAGGTTTTAGATGCTGAATTGGTTTTGGTGGATTTAGAGGTGAATTTAGGAAGTAAAAAGCAAAACAGCCCAACGCTTTGTGCTCGTTACAACGGAAAAATTATTCCCTTGAGCACGCCAGATGGAAGGCCAATCCTAATGAAGGAAAATAACGCTATAGAAGGGGACTCAGTAGTTAAATAAATATTCTAAAAACCATTGATTAAGTTAATGAATAGCTTTGGATAAAATTAACAGTTGTGAATTAATAAAAACTTGTGTTGTGTCTAAATCATCTTAGTCGCATACCAGTTAGAAAATGAGGCAACGTTTTCTTCCATTAGAGGAGAAAATTGACCCTGCAGTGATGGTGAATTTCGAAGCCCTTTATGTTGATTCTCTAGAGCAATAATGTCCTCACTCATGGCGTCATCAAGGCGCTGATAATAGGCTAGAGACTTTTCATTAAAATCAGGTAGCTCCGTTGTACTTTTTGGAAAACAAATGCTTTGACGTATTTGGCAGCGCTCTGAACTGATTGGAGTGGCTTCATAAACCCAAATCGCCTCTTGGCTTGCTGCAAAAGTCATATTTGGAAAAATCCAGCTATACCGAGCTCCAAGGCTCCATGGCTCTGTTAAACTCGCCATTTTTGATAATGCGCTGAGTTGTTGGGCCTCAAGAAGGGCGCCAGTGCCAGAGGTAAGTCCAAACTGACTCGCATAGTCACCCGATGTAATGTCTGACTCTTCAGGCTTCCAATAGAGATTATCGATGCTGGTTGGGTGCACGTTGTTCAGGTGGTAGTATTCATTAAAAACATCTAAAAATGCCTTCCAATTGCACTGCACTTCAAAGGCTTGACGCCTTGTCGTTACAAGATCGTTCAATGCCCAAGGCTTATGAAGTTTTGCAAAATCGCCTAACTGCTTCTCTAAACTTGTTGACTCACTCCCAATAAAAGCAAACAAGAAGCCTTCAACTTCTTTTAAGTCATACTCAATCAGTGAGTGCTCTGCGAAATCAAAATTTGGATTTTTATCCATCTCTTTGGCGTGAATTAGGACTCCATCTTGTGAATATGTCCAGCCATGAAAAGGGCAACTAATTGCTTGGCATTGTCCGTTACCCTCTAACAACTTAGCGCCGCGATGCCTACAGGTATTTGCATATAACCGCAAAGCTTTATCTTGATCACGAATCAATAAAAGCGCTTGACCGCATAACTCTAATGCTTCATATTGACCCGGAAGCATCAATCTATCTGCCCGACCTAACCCCAACCATTGATCTGTAAAAATACGTTTTTTTTCTTGTGTAAAAATAGAATTCTGCCAATAGAATTCAAAAGGGAGGCTCCTTCTATGCGGCAGTGGTAACGTGCATAGCTTTAGATTTTTTAGTAGTTTATTTTCAATTTTCTCGCTGTTTTTCATCGTTAATTGCTTTAATTGATTTTTAAATAATACATTGTTATTTTGAATTACATTGGAGCATGAGTCTACCCATAATAAATATTTTGATAAATAATATAATAAATAGGATTACAATATAACCTCAACTATTTTTTAATTACAGGGGAGAGTAATTTTGAAACACTTACACAAAATGCATTCAATAGGTTTGCAAAAAATAATTCCAGGTGTGCTTTTGAGCTTTGTTGTTACATTGGGCTTCTTTAGCCAATCGTCAATAGCTGCAAGTCACAAAGTTCTAAACTTAACAATACTTCATACAAATGATTTTCATGCTCGTTTTAGGCCTATCAGTAAGTACGATAATAATTGCTCTGCTGAGAGCAATGCTGAAGGAAAATGTTTTGGCGGCTCCGCTCGTCTAATTACAGCAATTGAGGATGCACGCTCAAGGCATGAAAATACAGTACTTTTAGACGGTGGTGATCAGTTCCAAGGAACTCTTTTCTATAACCTTTATAAGGGTAAGGTTGCTGCAGAAATGATGAATAAACTTGGTTACGATGGAATGACTGTTGGAAACCATGAGTTTGATGATGGCCCTGAAACCTTAAGAGCATTTATGGATGCGGTTAACTTTCCAGTGCTTATGGCAAATGCAAATGTTGATATGGAGCCAGAACTTAAGGGTAAGCTAAAAAAATCAACGGTCATAGAGAGAAGTGGTCATAAAATTGGACTTATAGGCCTTGTTACAGAGGACGTTGTTGATATTTCGAGTCCTGGTGATAATATTATATTCACTGATGCTATTACTGCTGCGCAAGCTGAGGTCGATTCTTTGACAGCAGCTGGAGTTGGCATAATCATACTTATGTCACATTCTTCATACGAAATTGACAAAGAAATTGCAGCCAATACAACAGGTATTGACGTGATTGTTGGTGGTCATGATAATGCTTATCTATCAAACATTAGCGATAGAGCAAAAGGACCTTATCCAACCGTTGTTAATGGCACTCAAATTGTACAAGCTTATGCCTATGGTAAATACTTAGGTGAGCTCTCAGTTGTCTTTGATGATGAAGGTGAGGTTATCTCTGCAACAGGTGAGCCAATTACGATTGACGGCTCTGTCAATGAGAATAGTCAAATAGTTGCTCGCTTAGATGAATTAGAGAAGCCAATAACAGATCTTAAAGAAACTCTAGTTGGAAACGTTTCTAGTTCTTTAAATGGCGATAGAGCTGTCTGCCGAGTTCAAGAATGTGATATGGGTAATATGATAACGGACGCAATGAGAGCGGCAGGAATGGAAAAAGGTTATTCGATTGCTCTTGCAAACTCAGGAGGCATTCGAGCCTCTCTTGATGCTGGGCAGGTTACATTGGGCGAGATTATGACTATTCTTCCTTTCCAAAACACAATGTCAACTTTCAAAGTAACTGGTAAGCAATTACTTGCAGCGATTGAAAATGGCGTTAGTCAAGTTGAGGATGGTTCGGGCCGATTCCCTCAGGTTTCAGGAATGCGCTTCTCATTCGATGCGTCAAAACCTGCTAATGAAAGGGTGACTTCAATTGAAATCCAAGAGAGTAATGGGTCTTTTAGTGCACTCAATCTATACGGTACATACGGTATGGTTTCTAATAACTTTATTCGTGCTGGTGGTGATGGTTATAAAATGTTCAGGTCTGCAACAGATATCTATGACTTTGGTCCAGATCTAGCCGATGTTGTTGTTGATTATATTAAGGCAAATCCAGGTTACTCAGGTTTCACTGATAATCGAATTACGCAAATAAAGTAACCCAAAAAGGCCCTTAATTGGGCCTTTTTTTATCCATCCTTATTTTTTATGCAATTTAAGTAATGTGTCAAAATGACCTATTGTATAAGGGTTTAAAAAAATATATTATAAATTAATGGGTATTTAATATTGTTTTTAAGGTATATTTTTCCGGAATAGCTAATGATTAGTTATTATTATTGTTAATTTAATATATTTAGGGAGTTCCTATGAACGATATGAGTTTATTTTTACAAGCTGGCGATTTTGTTGGCGTTTCATTCTGGATAGTGTCTGTGGCGATGGTTGCTGCTACAGTATTTTTCTTTTATGAAGGTATGGCAGTAAATAAAGAGTGGAGACTGTCAATGACAGTTGCAGGATTGGTAACGTTGGTTGCTGCAATTCACTACTATTATATGAGAGACTATTGGGTAGCTTCGGTTATCGCAGGAGCTCCTGATTCTCCAATTGTATACAGATATATTGATTGGTTAATTACTGTCCCATTATTAATGATTGAATTTTTCATCATCTTGAAAGCAGTAGGCGCTTCAGTGTCAACTAATTCTTTCTGGAGATTATTAGCTGGAACTATGGTAATGCTAATTGGTGGATTCGCAGGTGAGGCGCATTTAGTATCCGCTTCTGTCGGGTTTGTCGTGGGCATGATAGGTTGGGCAATCATCATCTGGGAAATCTTCGGTGGTGAGGCTAGTAAAGCAGCTGAGGCAAATGCAAGCGTAAAGTCTGCATTCAATGCTCTTAGAATTATTGTTTTAGTAGGCTGGGCTATTTATCCTCTTGGATATGTCTTCGGATATATGATGGGAAGTGTAGATGCTGGAACTTTAAACATTGTTTACAACCTTGCAGATTTTGTTAACAAAATCTTATTTGGTTTAATTATTTGGAATGTTGCAGTGCAATCAAGCGCAGCTGGCAGCAAGAAGAAGTAAGCATAACTTTACATAAGTTCATAAAAAGCCCTCTTCATTGAGGGCTTTTTATTAATAGATCAAATTTACTACAGCTTATTCCTTCGACACCTTTCACTGCAATAGAGAACGTTTTCCCAGTCTTTACGCCATTTTTTTCTCCAGGTGAAGGGCTTATTGCAAGTTTTACAAATCTTCTCTAATTTCATCGAGTATGGGCCTTAATAAATTTTTCTGCCTCGCCAAAGATAAGTTCTTTCCTTTCCTGTGACATTCTGTCTAATAGTTTTGGTTGAAGAGATAATCTAGGATTGGATTCATAGAACTTTCTATTTTTTTGAATGAACCTCCAATAAAGTCCGTCAACTGCATTGCACCATTCACCTTTTTTGTAGTTACTCATTTTAAGTAGGTAATTTGAGCCACAGGTGTAAGGCTTAGTTGACATTAGGCCGCCATCAGAATAGGTTGCCATTCCAAACACATTTGGAACCATAACCCACTCGGAAGAGTCAATATACATCTCCATAAACCACCTATATATTTCTTTGGGATCAATTTCGCAAAGATTCATCAGGTTGCTTATGACCATAAGTCTAGGTATGTGATGGTTGTATCCATCTTGTATTGCAGTAATGATAGAATCATCTAAAGGCGCTATTCCAGTTGAACCTTCGTACCAGCTTGAAGTTAACTTGCCCGTATGGCCCCAATAGTTTTTATTTGATTGGTAGTCACCTTTTGTTTGATATACGCCTCTGATAAACTCACGCCAACCTAAGACTTGCCTTACAAAGCCTTCCAATGAGTTCATGGGGATTTGATAAGTATCAGCGCTATCTAGTAGGGTTTGAATAACTTTTTGAGGAGACAAAAGCCCTATATTCATTGAGGCGCTGATGCAGCTATGAAACAAAAAGTTTTTGCCTTCTAGCATTGCGTCTTCATAAATACCAAAATTAGCCATTCTCTTCTTTAAAAAATCTTCAAATTGACTCTCAGCATCACGTCGATTAACAGGAAACCATGGATTATCGAGGCTTCCAGGGTGGTCATTAAAATGCTGCATAATGAGGCTACAAACTTCATCATGGTGTAACGATTGGCTAGTATTTGGCAGGCCAGGAATCAAAGTATTAGCAGGAATTTTTTTTCGATTTTCTGCATCAAAGGACCATTTACCGCCCAAAGGCTTGTTGTCTTCATCCATCAAAATGTTGAATTTTTTCCTTGCGTGCTGATAGAAATTTCCCATTCTTAGGGCTTTTTTATCCTTCATTAGTGAGTAAAGCTCTTCCCTAGAAAAGAGAAACATTGGCGACTGGTGAACTTTAAACTTAACATTACTCTTAGTTAAGCCTTCAAGTAATTCAGTTTCAAAGGTCTTGTCTTCAATTTCAAATACATTTACCTGTTCTATTTCATTATCCAAAACATAATCAACAAGACACTCTAGATAAGATTGATTTTCAATTCGATCATTTAAGGCAAAGTATCCAACAGAGATTCCCAAAGATTCTAGCTCTTCTTTGTACTCACGCATTGCACATAGAAACAAGTAAAGCTTGAGTTTGTGATGTTTTTCATAGCTGCAAAGATCAAAGTCTTCTGCCATAAAGACCTCATTACAGCCCAGCTCTTGAAGTAATTTGGGCTCAAAGAGTTGGTTTCCTAGAATTACAAACAAGCTTTTCATTTATGCTTAATTTTAGTTAATTAATAGCTATCAAATTTTAAAGCATCAAGTCATAAATTATTGATTTTATTCACTAAAAAATGTATAAAAAAAACGGATTATAAGTTCACCAAGTCTTCACTATTTCTTTACGTACCATCTATATAATATTTTGGTTGAAGTTAAAGTAAGAGAAAATTATGGATTCGTTTTTAAATTTCCTTGTACGTCAAAAAAAACTCGCACTATTATTTACGTTGTCAATTGTCGTATTAGGCTTTATGACGCTCCAAAAAATTCAGCGTGATACTTACCCGGTTATTGAATTTGATCGGCTCTCAATAAATACTTCTTACCCAAGCGCCTCTCCGAGAGATGTTGAGAAGAATATTACTAACGTAATTGAGAGCAAAATAAAGGGAATTTATGGAATCAAAGAGCTGACATCTACTTCATCTGAAGGGACATCTCGTATAAATATTGAAATTGATGAGGATGTTGATGATATCCAAGAGGTGAAGGCTAGTATTTCTGAGGCGGTCAATGAAATTGAAGACTTGCCAGAAGATGCTAATGACCCATTAGTAGTTGACAGGACAAGTACTGAGTGGCCAATCCTTACAATAGTAATCGGTGGAGATGACATCAATGTCGAGACTGCTAAAGCCATTGCTAATAATATTGAGAAAAATCTTTCTTTAATTGATGGTATTGCGAACATTAATATTGGTGGAGACTCTGAAAGAGAGGTACAAATTAGAATTAATCCAGAAAAGCTTTTACAATACCAACTCTCTTTTGATCAGGTAAGGAGCGCCATCGCTGATCAAAATATACGCTCTGCTATTGGTGATAATAATCAAGGAAGAAACCAAAAAAATATCGTTATTATCTCTGAATATCAAGATAAAGAGTCTTTAGAGGACGTTGTTGTAAAGTCCAGCTATGATGGGCCAACAATTCTATTAAAGGACATTGCCTCAATTGATGAAGGTGAAATTGGTTTTAATACAATTACTCGAATTAATGGGACTAAGGGCTTCGTCCTCAAGGTTACAAAAACAGAAAAAGCAGACGTTATTAGAACCATTGAAAAAGTAAGAGAGACTTTGGATGTACTTAAAGAATCATACCCTTCAAATATCAATTTAATTGTTACCGATGACAGATCAAAGCCAGTATCTAACCGATTAAATATTGTAACTAACAATGCCTTAGTAGGGCTAGCCTTAATTATGGTTGTTTTAGGCTTATTTTTATCTTTTAAGACTGCATTCTGGGTTGCTATAAGTATTCCTGTGACTCTTTTAGGGACGGTTGCTTTTCTTGGCTTTGTAGGCGAAACAATTAACTTAATCTCATTAATTGGAATGGTCTTAGTCTTGGGCTTAGTTGTGGATGACAGCATTATCATTGCTGAAAGTATTCACCACTATAAAGAAAAGGGGGGTGATGTCTATCAAAATATTGTTGATGGCTTTAAAAGGGTAATCATGCCTGTTGTTACGACTATATTAACTACAATCCTTGCAATATCAACCGTTCTAATAATGAGTGGAACGACCGGTAAATTTATATACATATTACCTATTACTGTTATCTGCGCTTTAACGTTCTCATTTCTTGAAGTGAGTATCGCTCTGCCTGCGCACATGTCTGGTAGTAAGGTCAGCAAACAAAAAACATGGTTTAAGCCTGTCGAAAGATGGTTTGAAAAAGTGCTAGTTGTAATCCTTAGGTGGCGCTTTATAGTTTTAAGTCTTTTTATTGCGCTTCTTGCATTCAGTGCCTATGTTGGCATGAAGGAAATTACTTATATTCAGTGGCCATCGAGCGGCACAAACTCGATAAATATGCGCATTCAAACGCCACTTGGGACTCCCGTTGAAACAACTGAGCAGTCCATCATTAAAATTGATAATATTATTATTGATAAGGTGGGTTCAAACCTAGACTTTTTTACGAGCACAATTGGTTCAAGAGCCTCTAATCGAGCATCGATTGCTATTACCTTGACGCCAGCGAATGATCGCGCAATCTCTGCTAAAGAAATTATTGAGATCCTTAAAGAAGAAACCAAGGATATTAAAGGGGTTTCAAGGATTAACTTTAGAACAAATAGAGGCGGCCCGGGTGGAGCTTTAGATATTGAGTTAAGTCTAATTGGAAGTAATGATGTTCAGCGTCAGGCTGCTGTTGACCAACTTGAAAAAATACTTAGTAGCTACGACGGAGTCAGCGACATTGATCGTGATGACGATTTAAGTAAAAATCGAATTGAGGTTTTGTTGGATTATGAGTCAATGGCAAGCTTAGGAATTCAATACCAGCAGGTATACAGTCACTTAAGGACCATATACTCTGGGATGGACGTTTCTGATGTAGATTTTAATAACACCAAGCTAAGCGTTAAAATGTATCTTGGTGATAGTAATTATTCTGATGACTATATTACGGAAACCTCTATCAGGAATAACCAGGGAAGGATGATTCCAATGTCACAATTTGCAAGTGTTGTAGAGACTCCAGGCGATCCAAACTACAAGCACTTGAATGGTGAGCGAGTTGTTAAGGTAAGTGCGGCAGTTGAAGACTCAGTAACCACCGCTCAATCTGTCTCAAAAAGAGCACTTGATGAGCTAGACTTGATTAATAATTTTCCTGAAGTTCGTGCAATAGAAGGGGGCAGCTCATTTGAAGCAAAAGAAGCTTTAAGTGATTTTACTTTGGCACTTGGGTTTGCTGTCTTTGGTATATTTATGCTAATAGCGCTTCTTTTTAATTCATACTCTCAGCCGCTGTTAGTTATTCTTAGTATTCCTTTTGCTTTGATTGGCGTAGTGTGGGCTTTCTTCTTTCACTCTGAACCATTCAGTTTTTTTGTTTTATTGGGGGTCTTAGCGCTAGTGGGAGTTGTAGTAAATGATTCTTTAGTAATGATCAGCCACCTTAATTTCATTAAGCAAAGTCAAGACAAAGATAGTACGTCAATCCAGTGGATTGCGATGGGCGCTAAAGACCGACTAAGGGCAGTAATATTAACGACCCTTACAACGCTCGCAGGTGTCTTACCGCTTATCTATGGCTTTGGAGGTAAAGACGCATTCTTACAACCAATGGTAATGGCGCTAGGGTACGGCTTACTATTTGGTACTTTTGTTACTTTGATACTCCTTCCTTGCCTTTATTCTTTAAACTTAGACTTAATTAACTGGATTAAAAAGATAAAAAATAGTCTATTGAAAACATGACATCCAAACAAAAGCAGTATGTCTTTGTAATTGGTGGGGCCAATATTGATCTTCAGGGGTCTAGTGATAACCCGCTTTTATTAAAGGATTCGAATCCAGGTGAAATATCAATGTCTTCAGGAGGCGTTGGAAGAAATATTGCTGAGAACATGTCTAGGCTCAACATACCAACAAAAATATTTTCATATGTCGGATCTGACGCTCTGGGAAATTTTTTAATTGAGTCCACTCAAAAAGCGAATGTCGATACTTCATACATAAATAGGCATCCCACATTGCCAACCAGTCAATACCTGTCGGTGCTGGATGATAATAACGACATGCTGGTTTCAATCTCAGACATGAGAATCATTAATGAGATGTCAATTGATGACATTAGAAGCCACAAAGATGCCTTAAATCAAAGCTCTTTGATTGTAATTGATACAAACATCCCAGTTAATGTCATTGAGTACATAACAGAAAAATTTAACCATATTCCCTTATTTTTAGATACAGTATCGATCGCAAAGGCATCAAAGATAACGCACCTTATTGGTAAATTTCATACCGTTAAGCCGAATAGGTTAGAGTCTGAGCTAATTACTGGCATTAAAATTACAGATCAAAGCTCTATGCATAGCGCTGCAAAGAACATGTTTGAAAAGGGTTGCAAACAAATCTTTATTACTCTGGGTGACGAGGGTGTGTTTTATTATGACGGAAAAGATTATGGGATGTTTAATCAAAAAAAGATAGATGTAGTCAGTGCAAATGGAGCGGGAGACGCTTTTGTGGCAGGAATGGTTTATGGTTTTTTAAATTTAAATGGCATTAAAGAAACAGTAAAATATGCATCTGCTGCTGCGTTGATTGCATTAAAAAGTAAAAATACTATCAGTGATCAGTTATCACTAGAAAATGTAGCGCTATTATTAAAGGAACAGAGCAATGAAGCTGAATGATTATTTAGATTTTCACCCAGACGTTGAAAATGCACTAAAAAATAACTTGCCAATTGTTGCGCTCGAGTCTACTATTATCTCTCACGGGATGCCGTACCCTAAAAACATAGAGACTGCGTTGATGGTTGAAGAGACTGTTCGATCAAATAATGCCGTTGCAGCAACTATTGCAATTATTAAAGGGCGCTTAAAAATAGGCCTTACTGAAAAAGAAATTGAATTTTTAGCAACGAATGACGAGATTAAAAAGATCTCCAGGAGGATCTTGCTGTTGCTGTTTCACAGCAATTATCTGGCTCAACAACCGTTGCGTCAACAATGATTATTGCAAAACTTGCAAATATAGCAGTATTTGCAACAGGTGGAATAGGAGGGGTTCATAGAGGCGCTGAAACAACACTTGATATCTCTGCAGATCTTGATGAGCTCTCAAGAACAAACGTGTGTGTTGTTTGCGCCGGGGTAAAGTCTATACTTGATATTGGGCTAACTCTTGAGTATCTTGAAACCAAGGGCGTTCCTGTTATTGGCTATAAAACTTCTGAGATGCCAGCTTTTTACTCCACAAAATCTGGGTTTAATGTCGACTACAGAATTGATGCAGCAACTGATATTGCAAGCATACTTAAAACCAAATGGGATCTCTATATTGATGGGGGTGTATTAGTCACAAACCCTATTCCAGTTGCATTTGAACTTGAATCAAGCGCTATGAATGAGGCAATAAATCTAGCTATTATTGAGGCTGATAATGAAGGTATTACAGGCAAAAAAATAACGCCTTATTTATTATCAAAAGTTAATGAAATTACAAAAGGTAAGAGCCTAGATGCCAACATCAAGTTGATTAAAAATAATGCAGACTTAGCGGCAAAAATTGCAGTGCATTTTTCTAAGAAGGATTAGTTACTCTTTTTCTCTTACGAAAAAATTAAATAATAGAATTATTGCTACAAAAAAAAGTATCAATAGCACAAGGATTCCTTGGTCTGACATAAAGTACTTTTCAATAGAAGCAACGGTTTTATTCATTGTTACACTCTCGTCACTAGTTTGAGTGCTTAGTGCAGGCTCTTTCTTACTGGTCTCTGCTTCTATAACTTCTTCTACATTTTCATCAATCTGCGCCTCAACTAACTCATCTTCCTGAAGGAAATTTGGGGTTTCATCATAATCTTCATTCAGAGAGTTTAAAGGAAGTACTTGGTCTCTATCATCACCTCCAGCAAAAGAGAAGCTGACAAAAAAGAAAGATACAAATAGGAATAAAAGTATTTTTTTCATAGAGCTTACAATGATATACCTTTTAGATAAAAATAATAAAAATTCTGTATGATAAATTAAGAATAATTTGATGTAATTCTGTTACTATATTAATTAATTAAATCGGAGAAAATTATGGCAACTTATGAATGTAGTAATTGTGGAATGGGCGTTAATGCAACCTGCGCTAAATGTGATGAGCCACTTGTAGATGGCTTACTTAAGCTAGATGATGGCGGTGAAGTTCAAATCTCTGAGTGTCCAAATGGCCACGGAAAAATAAAATCACCAATGTGCTGTGGTAATGATATGAGCTGCGCGATTTAAAAGCATTTTAAAGCTATTCCAATGACCCCTAGTATTAGTAATACTAGGGGTTTTATTTATTAATAATTTAGACCATTCATCTCTATGAAAAGTTTACTTGCTCCAGAAGAAATTAAACATTTTAAGCGTGATGGTGCAGTCTTAATAAAAGGTAAATTTGATAAACAATGGCTAGACAAGCTAAGAAGAGGCATTGATGAAGATATCAAAAATCCCAGTCCAAGGTTTGAAAGGCACACCAAAGATATAAATGCACCTGGTTACTTTGAAGATTTCTGGACCTGGGATCTTTATAAGGACTTTAAAGACTTCGTTTTTAACTCACCAACTGCAAAAATAGCATCCGAGCTCTTGGAAGCTAAAAAAATAAACTTAGTAATGGACAACTGGTTTTTTAGAGAAGCGGGATCAAAGTCTGGCGCTCCATTTCATCACGACATCTCCTACTTTGATTTTGAGGGCTCAATGTGTGTTCTTTGGCTTCCACTAGAACCTGTATCAAAGGAAGAGGGAATTGCTTGGATTAAAGGCTCCCATCTTTGGGATAAGCTGTTCATTAGAACGCGATTCAATGAAGGACATCTTGTAGATGGAGAGGCTGGCATTGTCAATGGCAAAACTTATGATATTACGCCAGATATTCTTAATAATAAAGATGATTATGAATTTCTTCAGTGGGACCTTGAACTGGGAGATTGCATCTTTTTTGATATGCGAACGCTCCACGGAAGCTTAAATCAAGTAACGCCAAAAAAAGATATTCATCGATACACCTTAAGAATGGCTAAAGAGGGCTCTATGATTGAATATCGAGGTGATTGGGCCCAAGAAGAAAGAGCAATAATGGAGGCAAATGGGTATCAAAATGGGGATGATTTGGATGGCAAAATGTTTCCAACTTTACATGAAGAAATATAATTATGCATCACTTAGGATTAACATTAGCTTAAAAGCTTACTGTTAAATAACAACTCTCCTAGAAAGCGCCCAGGCATTAGCGTAAAAAATCCTGCAATTATTAATCCACCAAAATAAAGATAAATCATTAAATAACGATGTTTTTTTGTTTCACCTTTTTTTATTGCAATATAGGCTGCTGGGCAGGTATAGATCGTCAATACACATAATAAATGTATAAGCCCAAAATGATTTAAAAGCAATCTTGGACCAGCAAATGCCGGAATAAATAGGGCAATAGATGCGGTTATAAGCATCAATAGTAAGTAGATTTTTCCAAGGAATTTATGCTGAGTAGAGCCTTTTTGCCTAATCATCATATAGGTTCCAATTGCAAATGCAGGCAGAATTGTTGCTAGATGCGCATACACAAGTGTGTAATAATTTAAAGGGTACTCAATCATTATTAAACCACCAAAAAGAGGCTAATAGCTTTCTTTAAATGGTTTTTAAAGCGTTGATCAGGTTGCTAACATCCTCATGGGTGTTGTAGTGAACCATACTCGTCCTAACAACGCCATCATCCGTATCAATTCCAAGTGCCTTTAAACAGCGCCATGCATAAAAGTTATCGTTTCGAGTAGCTATGCCTTGCTTAACCAGATCGCTACTTAATTCTTTGGAAGATTTATTATTCATAGTGAAGGCAATTGTAGGTGCTCTGTCTTTGTTACTTATTTTGGTTTTTCCTATAAGATTGATGTCATCTCGAGTGTTAATATAATCCAGCAACGGGTTTGCTATTTCCATCTCATGCTTAGCAATCAGTTCATTAACAGCTTCAATTTTTCCTCTAGTTGAAGCATCTTGGCCAGGGAAGTGATGTTCATACAAGTTGTTGAAGTACTCATAAACGCCTATTAAACAAGACAATTCTTCATGGTTTGGCCCGCCTGGATTAAGTGTGTATGGAACATCTCCTTCAAGAAATTCGTGATTTTGATTAGGTAGCTTATTTAGAATGTCTTTTTTTCCATAAAGAAGGCCAAGGTGTGGGCCAAACGTCTTGTAGAGACTAAATGCGTAAAAATCGATATCTAAGTCCTTTACATCTGGAAAGCCATGCGGCGCATAAGATACGCCATCACCAACAATATAAGCATCATACTCATGAACCAATTTTGCAATCGACTTAAGATCATTTATCGAGCCAACAATGTTAGAGCAATGGGTAACAGCTACTATTCTAGTTTTCTCTGATAAGAGGGCTTTTAAATCATCAATGTTAAGTTCAGCTGTTTCTGGATTGATTTGCCATTCTTTAATAATCATTCCATGCTCTGCTAGTCTTCGCCATGCGCCAACGTTTGCCTCATGGTCTTGGTTTGTAACGATGACCTCATCACCTGGCTTAAGGAGGCTTCTCATTGCGTTAGAAAGGACATACATATTCATTGTCGTTGAACCGCCTATAATTATTTCATCAGTTTTTGCATTGATCATCTCGGCAAAAAGCTTGGTGGCCTGGTCCATATTGTCACCTGCAATAGCAGATGTATCAAATTCAGCATAGGGCTGTACTTTGGTAGATGTCATAAAATGGTTTAAGTGCTCTATAACGTTAGTTGGAACGTAGCTTCCTCCCGCATTTTCAAAGAATGACCATTTCGAACTTTTAGGGTCACTAAAAGCTGGGAATTGCGCTTTGACGTAATCGACGTCTAATGAGATATTGTTACTTGACATTGGAGCTCCTTATCAAAAAAAAATAATACTACTGAGCAAATCTAATTTTTATAGTCTGCTTCTTCCTTATCTAAAATTCTTTTTAAAGCATCAAAATGCATATCTGATGCGTCATATTTTTGCCATTGTGCGGCAGTTTTTGTGGCAATCTCGTGTGATACTTGGTGCAATGCTTTGCCTGTTTGGTAAGCGCCAATGAGCGTTTCACAGGACCTCTCAAAATAAAAAAGGTCATCAAATGCTTTGGCAACTTTTTTTGCAGCAGTTAGAACGCCATGATTACCCATTAACATTACCGAGTTATCACCTAATATGGTGCTTAATCTCTCTGCTTCTTCGCCAAGACCCATACCGCTATATTCATAATCTATTGATACTTTTTCATAAAAGCGCATTGTATTTTGATCAATCGGCTTCATAGTTTTATCCTCTAAGCAGGATAAAATTGTTGCGTACTTAGGATGGACATGAAGAATACACCTTGCTTGAGGATTATTTCTATGCAAAGCGCCGTGAATTGCCCAAGCAGTTGGGTCTGGAGCATTTGGCTTAGACATTGTAGATTCATCATTTGAATCAACAAGAATAAGATCGCTTGCACAAATCTGTGAGAAGTGCATTCCAATTGGGTTTAAAAGAAATTTAGAGCCATCATCTGAAACTGCTAAACTAAAATGATTTGCAACGGCTTCATGCATATTTAGCCTTGCAGCCCAGCGAAAAGCTGCTGCAAGATCTGTACGCTCTTTCTTGTAATCATTTTTATTAGCAACTAACTTGGACTGTACGCAAGTTCCTTTTCCATGGTAACGACGCAAAATATTGCTATTCTCTAGTTTATCAATTGCCTTTCTAACAGTTCCAACACTAACATTTAATTGTTTTGATAGTTGAGATTCTGATGGAATAAAATCGCCAACCATAAGCTCTTCACTTGTTATTTTGGCGTTTATATAATCTATAACGTTTTGGTAAAGCTTTTGATCCATGTAGCTTTTATTCTAAACTGTATGCTCTAAGTATACTCATATATATGTGTTAAGTGTGTGCATGAAGATGTCAGTCTATTTAGAATTAAAAAATTTTCGGGTAAACTATGATGAACTTTATTAAGACAGAATAATGGCGTTATTAGAAGATCTAACCAACAAGGCTAAAGCGAAATTTCCACGTATCTTATTACCCGAATCTAGTGATTCTCGAGTCATAGAGGCGGCTCACATTCTGACGAGTCAAAAAATTGCTCAAATTGTTCTTTTTGACATAGATTCAGAGCATTCTCTGGGTATAAAGACAATTAATCGTGAAAACGAAGATTTGAAGGCCAAGTACGCCCAAACCTTGTTTGAAATAAGAAAGCACAAGGGTGTTACTTTAGAGAGTGCTCTTGAAATGATATTAAACCCAACTATTTTTTCAATGATTGCCCTTCATAGAGGCGATGTTGATGGCGTTGTCATGGGCGCTATAACTCCAAGCCAAGAGGTTCTTAGTAATGCGCTTCGAATTATTGGCGTTTCTAAAGGCAGTAAACTAGTATCGAGTTTATTTCTGATGGCGTTTGATCAGAATCACAAAATGTATGGTGAAAATATGATTTTTTCAGATTGTGCAATGAATATTAATCCCAACTCTGAAGAGCTTGCAGAGATAGCACAAAGTGCCTATGAAACGGCAAAATTGTTTTTAAAGGAAGAGCCTAAGATGGCTATGCTTTCATTTTCAACAAATCAAAGTGCCAATCACTTGGAGGTTGATAAAGTTAAAGATGCAACAGATACCTTAAAGTCTAAGCTTGTAGATGCCCAAATAATAGGCAACATTCAGCTTGATGCTGCTCTAGATAATGAGGTCTTAAAAATTAAATATCCTGAGGCTTCATTTACACCACCTGCAAATGTCTTAATTTTTCCAAACCTTGATGCTGCAAACATTGGCTATAAACTGGTTCAGAGATTTTCAGGAGCCAAAGCAATTGGCCCAATTCTTCAGGGGCTGGCAAAACCAGTTAATGACTTATCTAGGGGTTGTAGCGTGGATGAGATAGTTAATACTGTGGTAATTACCGCAAATCAAAGTAGTTAAACTTACATTCCAATATAATTTGGCCCACCACCGCCTTCAGGAGGCACCCAGTTAATATTTT
Source organism: Candidatus Pseudothioglobus sp. Uisw_041 (assembly GCF_048087625.1). Lineage (NCBI taxonomy): Bacteria > Pseudomonadati > Pseudomonadota > Gammaproteobacteria > Pseudothioglobaceae (SeqCode) > Pseudothioglobus (SeqCode) > Candidatus Pseudothioglobus sp. Uisw_041. Next base: position 892,334 of record NZ_CP159805.1, read on the forward strand.
GTGAAGGATCTTTAATGTCACAGGTCTTGCAGTGAAGGCAGTTTTGCGCATTAATTTGGAAATAATCTTCACCATCTTTTTCAATTATTTCGTAGACTCCCGCGGGGCAATATCTCTGAGCTGGCTCATCATAGAGTTTTTTATTGTGGGCTAAGGGGATTGACGCATCTGTAAGCTTTAAATGAACAGGCTGATCTTCCTCATGATTCGTTCCAGACAAGAATAAAGAGGAGGTAATATCAAAACTCAAAACGTTATCTGGAGCGGGGTATTCTTTTATAGGCGAAGACTTGCTAAGGCTTAATGAATCGCAATCCCTATTCTCGTCTTTAATAGTTAACGGAAGTTTGTTTCGAAAAATATTTGATTCAATAAAGTTATAAGCTGCGCCAAGATAAAAACCAAATTTGTGCATAGCGGCACTAAAGTTTCTAGACTCATAGAGCTCTTTGTAAAGGGCGCTGCTTTTAAATAGGTCATCAAAATCACAGTTTTCTTCTGAAAGCACTTTATTAATATACTCAGCGGCTAATATTCCAGATTGGAGTGCACAGTGACTACCTTTAATCTTACTAGGGTTTAAAGTTCCAGCATCACAGCCAACAATCATGCCTCCATCAAACTCCATTTTTACAAGGGAGTTAATGCCGCCTTTGGTGATTGCTCGTGCACCATAAGAAACTCGCTTACCAGATTCAAGATATTGCTTAATGGATGGATGCTGTTTAAATTGCTGGAATTCTTGAAAAGGGCTATGACTTGGATTACTATAATTGAGATCAACAATTAAGCCAACGGCGATTCTGTTGTTGTCAAAGTGATAGAGGAATCCACCACCAGACGTTCCACCTTTAAGAGGCCATCCCATGCTATGTACAACATCACCGGGACTATGCTTATCATTGTCAACTTCCCATACTTCTTTGAAGCCTATAGCAAAGTGTTGAGGAGTTTTTCCCTCGTCAAGATTAAACTCTTTTATCAACTTCTTACCTAGGTGGCCTCTTGCGCCTTCTGCAAAAATTGTCTGCTTAGCAAGTATGTCCATTCCAGGCGTATAAGTGCCTTTTTGATTTCCCTCTTTGTCAATTCCCATATCACCCGTTGCAATACCAATAACTCTTCCACTTTCATCAGTAAGGTATTTTTGGGCAGGAAAGCCTGGAAAGATATCAACGCCAAGCTCCATTGCTTTCTCAGAGATCCATTGACATAACTCACCAAGTGATATTATGTAATTTCCTTTGTTGTGAAGGCTTTTTGGCATTAACCAAGAAGGTATTTTTATACTTTTATTATTGTTAGTAAGCCAGTATAGATCGTCTTTGGCTACAGGGGTCTTAAGTGTTGGGCAGTCCTTGGCATCTTCAGGAAATAAATCAAAGAGGGTTTTAGGCTCGAATACTGCTCCAGAAAGAATGTGTGAGCCGATTTCGGCACCTTTTTCAAGTAGGCATACCGACAGATTAGGATTGAGTTGTTTGAGTTTGCAAGCAGATGCTAGTCCAGATGGACCCCCACCAACAACAACTACATCATATTCAATTGACTCTCTTTCCATTAACTAGCTTCCTAGACTTGATATTCGTTTAATTCTTTTAAAGCGCCAAATAGATCTGTCTGCCATACCAAATCTGCCATTCTAGACATAGGTGCATCAGGATCATTATTAATAACAACGATGACCTGTGAGTCCTTCATGCCGGCAAGATGTTGAATTGCGCCAGATATTCCTACAGCTAAGTATAGCTGAGGCGCAACTACTTTTCCAGTTTGACCAACTTGATAATCGTTAGAGATAAAGCCTGCATCTACGGCAGCTCTTGAAGCGCCAACTGCTGCATCAAGTTTATCTGCTAATTGCTCAATCAGAGCAAAATTCTCTTTTGATCCAAGTCCGCGACCACCAGAGACAATTCTTGCTGCTGTTGTTAACTCAGGGCGTTCAGATTGAGATTCTTGGAGTGAAATAAAGGTTGAGTTTGACTCGGGTATTGTTGATGACAATACTTCAACTTCAGCAGAACCTCCGTCGCCTGAATGTTCAAACGCAGTTGCTCTAACTGTCATGATAATTGTATCATCTGAAGACTCTACTGTTGCCATAATGTTTCCAGCATATAAGGGCCTTACAAATGTATTGTTTGACTTAATTTCACAGACGTCTGATATTGGCTGAACATCTAGAAGGGCACCAACGCGCGGTAAAATATTTTTACTGTAAGTTGAAGAGCCTGAAACGAGGTATTTATAACCGCTCATTGCGTCTGCAATTAGCTTGCTCGCTACCTCTACATTGGCATTCTCAAGCGCATCATCAACAATCATTTTGACTGAGTTGATTCCAGCTAACTTGGATACAGATGCTGAGTTTGACGCGTCGTTCGTTAGAACCAGCGCGTCAATGCTATCCGAAAGCTGTGAGGCTGCAGTAATAGCCGCTCTGCTACATGCATTTACTTCTGATCCGTTGAGTTCAATTAATATAAGTGCTGACATTACAGAACTCCCATTTGATTTAATTCTGAAAATAACTCTTCAGCAGAACTGATCTGCTTGGAGGCCCTATCTTTAGTTCCTGACTCCACAACACTGATAACTTTAATGCGCGGGGATGTATCAATCCCGAGGCTATCTAGCTCGATTGTCTCAAGGGGCTTGGATCTGGCCTTCATAATATTAGGGAGTGAAGCATATCTAGGCTCATTTAGCCTTAAGTCTACCGTTACAATTGCTGGGAGATTAAGCTTTCTAGTTTCAATTCCTGAATCTATTTCACGACTAACTTCAACACTACTTGCATCAGAGCTAAGATCGAATTGCGATATAAAAGTACCCAAAGAATAGTCCAAAAGGCCTGATAGGATTTGACCCGTTTGGTTATTATCATTATCAACTGCTTGCTTGCCCATTATGATGAGTTCGGCTTCTTCACGCTTAATAATGTTAGCCAAAATTTTACCAACATGTAACGGCTGTAAATCAAGTTCAGATTCAGTTTTAATAAAGATTGCACGATCAACGCCCATTGCAAGAGCTGTTCTAAGAGTATCTACAGTTTTATCAGTGCCAATACTAACCGCAATAGTTTCGGTGGCAGCGCCACTTTCTTTAAGAGTTAAGGCCTCTTCAACTGCAATCTCACAAAAAGGATTCATAGCCATCTTTGCATTGGTAAGATCAACTTGCTCAGTTTGCTTGTTAACTCGGGCTTGCGTATAGGATCAAGGACTCGCTTGATAGGAATAATTATTTTCATAGTTGATTAAATTTCGTTACAAAACTCGCGAATAATACCATATAAATTACCTTTGTCTAGAGCAAGAAAATACAATTTTATTATAACTAAATAGCATAAGGTTCAATGTAAAACATAGTCTTCTTTTTTGCTCACCATTTCCATTCATATTTGAGATTGCAAGTTATGGCTCAACTAAGCCCGTAAAATACACCCATATTTTTTTTGATGCTACCAGATGAGTTTTTCAACGCTAGGACTATTACCACAACTTCTTGATGCTATTGAAGCGCAAGGCTACTCTGACGCTACGCCAATTCAGGAAAAATCTATCCCTATTGTTTTAGAGGGAAAAGACTTAATGGCTGCTGCTCAAACTGGTACAGGAAAGACTGCAGGTTTTACGCTACCAATATTACAAATCCTTTCAGATGGCAAAAGACCATCATCAAATCACACTCGCACTCTTATATTAACGCCAACCCGAGAGCTTGCTGCACAAATTCTTGAAAGTGTTAAAACTTATGGCCAGAACTTGCCGTTAAGCTCAACAGTAGTTTTTGGAGGCGTTGGTATTGGCCCTCAAATGCAAAAGCTTCGTAAAGGGGTTGACATATTAGTTGCTACTCCTGGAAGACTACTCGACCTTCATTCTCAAAATGCTGTCAATTTTAATGAATTAGAGATATTGGTTTTGGATGAAGCTGATCGTATGCTTGACATGGGGTTTATTCATGACATTAAAAGAATTATTAAATTATTACCAAAAAAACGTCAAACATTAATGTTTTCAGCAACTTTTTCTGAAGACATTCGTAGGCTTGCAAAGGGTCTTGTCCATGAACCAGCTGAGATTTCAGTTACGCCCAGAAACTCTACAGTTGAGGCAATAAAGCACTGGATTTGTCCAGTAGATAAGTCAAGCAAAACTGCACTTTTAACCCATTTAATTAACAAGGGAGAGTGGCAACAAGTTCTCGTATTTAGCAGAACCAAGCATGGCGCTAATAGAATTGCTACTAACCTAGAGAAGAAGAACATCAGCGCAACTGCAATTCATGGAAACAAAAGTCAGGGCGCTAGAACTCGTGCATTAGCTGACTTTAAGGCTGGAAAAGTGAGAGTCCTCGTGGCTACTGATATTGCAGCGCGCGGAATTGATATTGACCAACTCCCACACGTGATTAATTTTGACTTACCAAGTGTCCCAGAGGACTATGTTCATAGAATTGGCCGAACTGGAAGGGCGGGAAGAGGCGGCGAAGCAATTTCTTTGGTCAGTGCAGACGAAGCCAAACAATTATTTGATATTGAGCGCCTCATCCAAAAGGAACTAGAACGTGAGTTAATTGATGATTTTGTGCCAAAACATGATCTTCCAAAGTCGCGCGAACTGCTTCCAGTAAGGTCCAAAAAACCAAAGAAACTAAACAATCAAAAACCCCAAGGAAGAAATCGAAATCGAAATAGAAGCAAAAATAATTCTCAGGGCAGTGCTGCTAAAAATAGTGACGGCCAAAGAGATGAAAGAGAGAAACCAAATCAGGCAAAAAAACGCGTATTTTGGAGTAAAAAATCAAGTAGAAAGCCTAAGCCTTTAAGCTAGGCTACTTAATATTAGTAGGAAACCTCAGTTTTGCTTCAGCTCCTTGCTGAATAAAGCGGTTCTGAAGGGTTACCTCGCCTCCATGAAGCTGCATTATTTTTCGAACAAATCGCAGTCCTAAGCCGTTTCCTCGAACCCCTGTATCTGGCCTAGAGACAGAGAAAAATCGGGTAAACAACTTGCTGAGAACGTGGGGAGGTATTCCTGGCCCATCATCAAGAACAATAATTGAAATTGCAGCATTAGTTTCAGAGACCTTAATAGTAATTGTTCCTGATTTTGGACTAAAGTCTAAAGCGTTATTAACAATATTTCCAATAGCTTGCTCTAGTAATATTTTTTCAGCCTTAATTAGAGATTTATTGTTGATCTCAAGAACAATATTTAAACCTTTATCTGAGATATTTTTTGAGCGGCTAGGCGCCTTTAAAACGTTATTAACAATCTGCAAAATGTTCAGTAGCTCAATGGCCTTAAGCGTTTCCCGTCTTTCAATTCTTGATAGATCGAGCAATCTGTTAACCAGAAGATCCATATGCTTATTTGAATCCAATATGTTTTCAATAAACCTTTTTCTTTGCTCGTCACTCATTGGAGTGAGTAGGTTTTCAGCAGTAAGCTGAATTCCTGTTATAGGCGTTCTTAATTCGTGCGCAAGGGTATCAATGTACTGCTCAACATCGTCCTTAAGCTCAACCTCAGCTCGGGCATTTTCAATAGTTTTTGCAAGTTTATTGAATTGATTGTTAAGATCAGGAGCAACCACATCTTCACCACTAAAAAGACTGGTGGTATATTTTTCTATGCGCCTGATATTTCTGGAGATTCTGTAACTACCTAACGCACCAAAAATTAATGAAATTAGAAAAATATAAAAGATAAATTGTAAGAGATAGTTTTGATCTAATAAATCCATTAATGGTGCTACAACAACTACCGCACCTAAGATTTCACCGTTGTTTCCATAAATTGGATTTGAAGCGTTAAGAAACCTTGACTGGTATAGGTATTCAACGACAACTCCTCTAGCTTTTTTGGGCCCAGGAACATTCTCGACAGCAACTCTGGTGATGCCTTGACCGCCACTTAGGGCTGAATCAACTTCATTATGAGCTCTCATGTCCTTGCCGAGTATAAGTCCTCTAGAATCTAATACAAGGAGGCCATCCTTGTCAGTAACATAAATTGCAAGGTTTTCAAGTTTTTGATTACTGTTGGGATCTATTGTGTTTCTTTGAGAGCGTAAATAGTTAACAATCAAACTTTCAAAGGTTTCTAAATCAATTTCACCGTCCTTGTTGTTTTGAGAGGCTACTCTGCTCATTAGACTTGAAACCTCAACCATGACTGATTTTGCTGATTCAAGGGCGGTTCTGTGGGCAAATACCCAAAGTAAAGTTGAACTTATAATGAAGTAGAGAAGAAAGAGTTTGGTACCAATGTTGAGCTTAAAGTGTCTCATTCAATTAGGCTATATCCAATTCCTCTATGGGTTTCAATAAAATCGCTGTTTTCGTCAACCTCATGAAGCCTCTTACGAATAGACTTAATATGAGTATTAATAGTTTTAATGTCAGAGCCATGGGGCCTGTCCCAAATAATGCTCATTAAAAACTCTCTGGAGTGAACTCTGTTCGGGTTTTTAACAAGGTGAGATAAAATTTTAAATTCTGCAGGAGTAAGCGTTAGCTCAATCTCATTAAAAACCACTCTTTGCATAGCATGATTAATACCAAACTTTGAGCTTCCAGAAGTAGTGCTTGCTTTTCCAGTTCTTAGCTGAGCACGAACATGAGCAACAACGAGTCTTGGGCTTAATGGTTTAGTTACGTAAGCGTTAGCTCCAAGACCTTCAAGACCGAGAACCTGATCAGACTCATCATCCCTTGCTGAAATAATAATAACAGGTAAGCTGTATTTTTCACGGACCTTTCTCAGGACGTCAAACCCACTCATATCAGGCAAACCAACGTCAAGAAGAATTAGGTCAACTTCGTTATTGTTAAAATACTCAAGTGCGTCTTGACCATTATCAAACCACTTGCAATTAAAAGAGTCTTGCTCGAGGATAAAAGCGATACTCTCGGCAATTGTTTTATCGTCCTCAACTATTAAGATGGTTTGCATTTAAGATAATAATTTCTAATAAAAAAAGATATTGTAGTTTAAAACAAAAAAATTGAAAGAAACTTCATAAAGTCTTCATCAAAACTCCATTGATTAAACATTTGAAAGTTTGACGCAATGATTATTATCTGCATATTGTTTTTAGTTTATTAGAGCCGTTGCAATTACAACCCCTTTAAATTGCAACTAAACATAATACTAATAATCTCTTCATTTGTAAATGGATTATACATAAGCATTATGCAAGTCTCTAATAGCTAAAGGCAATATTTACGAATTTTAAGTTTTTTAAAGAACCTCATAACTTTTGTCATTCTCTCTCCGTTTGGCATAAGAGGTACCCGCTTTAGTTGACAGGTCTCTCCTTATCGGTCAACTAAAGCATTTTTCTTGGATTAACTATGAATCAAATGCAGAAGCAACTATCTTTAAAGCCATCCTTAGCAAATATTGCTAAATCTTATTGTAAGAGAAATAATATCAATGAAAAACAATTTTTAAAAGCAATGAAGTGGTATCAAAGCGCTATAAGTAACTCTAAGAAAAATAAATAAATCTATTTTTTTTAATTAAAATCAACCTAAACTCTAAGGCTATTTCATAATGTCCATAAAATCTATCAAAAAAGTTTTTCTTATATCTCTCTTATTAGCATTTTATTCCACGTCTTATGCATCATTGGAATTAGGCGATAAAGCGCCAAACTTTATTCTTGATGATCAGAATAGTCAAAGCCATCAATTGACGGACTATAAGGGTAAATGGGTAATTCTTTATTTTTATCCTAAAGATGACACGCCTGGCTGCACCACTCAGGCTTGTGACTTTAGAGATGCGGTTAAAAGGATTATTGCAAGTAAGTCTGTTGTATTTGGTGTAAGTCTTGATAGTGTCGAATCTCACAAACGCTTTTCTGACAAAAATAATTTACCTTTTTCCCTGCTCTCAGATGAAGAGGGCATAGTTGCAAAATCTTATGACTCTCTTAATAGCTTTATAGGCTTTAAGAGCGCAAAGCGAAATACCTTTATTATTAATCCTGAAGGGTTACTATCTAAAATTTACCTATCAGTAGATCCTAAAACACACTCACAAATGGTCTTAAACGATCTGTCTATATTGCAAGAATAACTTTAGTTTGATTTATTTAAATGAATTAAAGCTGTTTTAGTTTTCCTTGTCATTTTTTTAATTACAATTTCTCTTTTTAAAGCCTCACTTCTTGATATAGCACTCTCTTGATAGACTAATTCTAATGGCAGTCTTGATCTGGTGTATTTAGCGCCACCTTTAATTTCACCATTGTGCTGTTTAAGACGATTTTCTATATTATTTGTAATTCCGCAATAGAGTGTTTTGTCGCCGCATTCAAGAATATAGATAGTCCATATTTTTTCAGAAATATCAATCATTTAAACTTTTTACCATAATTGTGAAAACACTCTGCAAAAATACATTAAAATCCATTTTTTTATAAAAAAAGTGTCATGATAAACTGTTTCTTTTTTATCAATGATTTTTTTATCTCCTAATGGAATTGAAATTGTTATGCTGACTATCGTTATGCGCGCTATATGGCCATTATTCCTAGGAATATTATTTATTAGCTTGGGAAATGGCTTACAGGGAACCTTAAGTAGCTGGAGGGCAGATTATGAAGGTTTTTCTGTTCTTACAACCGGCCTAGTAATGTCGGGTTATTTTTTGGGTGCTTTTGCAAGCTCTTTGATATCTCCTGGTCAAATCAAAAAGACTGGCCAAATTCGAACTTATGCTGCTTTTGCTTCAATCGCCTCAACTGCAATTCTAATACAGTTATTATTTATTGAGCCACCCGTCTGGTTTGTTGCTCGGTTTTTATCAGGTTTTTGTGTTGCTGGAATCATGATAATTGTTGAGGGATGGCTAAACTCAATTTCTTCAAATGAAAATCGTGGGCAACTATTTTCAATTCATATGATGGTTGTTTGGGGCGGCCTTGCAATGGGTCAGGGCTTATTTGTGATTGATAGCCCAGCAGGTGTTAATTTATTTCTGCTTGCCTCTATCTTGCTTTCAGTCTCCCTAATCCCAATCCTGTTAACTGAAATCAAGGCTCCTGAAGTTGAGATGCAGGAACCCTTAGGTTTTAAGGCATTATGGAAAGCATCGCCTTCAGGGGTTGCAACGATTGGCATCTCTGGGCTAGCTTCTGCAGGCTTCTTTGGTGTTGGAACAATTTACGCAATTCAGTCGGGTTTAAGTATTTCTGAGACCGCACTTTTTATGACTCTATTTATTGGTTTTGGCGCATTATCACAGTGGCCACTTGGCTGGTTATCTGACAAGATTGATCGAAGAAAGGTGATTCTACTTTGCTGCTCAATAGTTATAGGGGTTTGTGCACTTCTTGTAATGTTTGATTTTTCTAAAACTACTTTCTTAGTTTTAAATGGATTGATTGGTGCAAGCACATTACCGCTCTATTCACTTGGTGTTGCTCAAACTAATGACCGCTTAAAGCCAAGTCAAATGGTTAGTGCTAGTGGAACAATTGTTTTTGTTTTTAGTGTCTTTGCGGCATTAGGACCCTTCACGATGAGTTATTTCCTGAATTTATTTGATAGCATTGGCTTCTTATTGTACTTAAGCCTAGTTCACTTGGTAATCGGGGTAACAGTGTTTGTTATGATGTTTATTAATGAAGATGTTGACGAGTCGGATCAATCAGACTTCCAAGTTATGGCGCAAAGACCAAGTATGGTTGCAATGGAAGTGATTGCAGAGGAAGCTATAGAATCTCAATCAGATTCAGAAAGCTAATAAATTCTTGGCTATACGTTTGCAGGGTTGTCTACGTCATGACCTAAGTCTTTCAAATCTTGATAGCGGTCACCTATTCTATGATGCGGTCTACCGCCGATTGAAGCGCCTAGCGCTATGACCAACTCATCATCTGCCGGAGCGTCAGGTATAGCGAGCTGAATTGTCAAGTAATGAGAGCGCCGTCCGGCATCATTTTTATCCATTAAAGGAATCATGATTGGCGCATTTGCACCGCCCCTTGTATTGCAAAATGACAAGTAAGATTGAGCTCCAACAGCTTTACGATAGTAATTGCCAAATCGAAGTGTATGGATAATGGCAGAAGCATGCTCAATTTCACCCTTAAGTCCTACTATGGCTGATTTGCCATATCCCTCTACTTTATCTCCTGAGCCAGCTTCCTTAATAATCATGGCGGTTAATATTTCACCAAGCTCTGGCGCAACATCTAGTATTCCTGGCTTGAGATCTTCTGTAAATTTACCGGCATTTTGCAGGTCAACCCAAGGATTTTTTATAACAGCAATCGCTGCTATTAAAGTAAGCGGTTTGTCTGCTTTTTTGTTACCTTCAATAAGAGTTTTTTCAACGTGTAATAGCGTTTTCCTAATTTCAACTGGCATTTACTTCTCCTTCAAAGGTATATTTAAACCTCTTTGAAAAACAATAATTAAGGCGCCTTTTTCAGAATAAGAAGAGTGCTGACTACCAGGCTTAAAAGAAACAAATTCACCTTTATTAAAGACTGTTCCGTCTGAGTCAATTAGCTCACCTTCCACTATGAAGAACTCCTCAAAGCCCATATGCGTATGCGGGACAGTTTGTGCGCCTGGGTCCATTTTTAAGACATAGCTTCCTTGCCCTGATACTTGATCATAACTGATGATATGCCAACTCATTTTTGGAACGGGAGAGCCGTAACGATCAAATGGCATAAATTCAACATTGTGAACATCAATTGTTTTTCTCTCATTCATAAGTTTTATACTAGACGTTAAATTTAAAATTCAGACTGTAGCCAGTTATCTTTTGCATAGTGGCAATCTTGATCCACTAAATGCAGGCTAAACGCTTGTCGAGATCGCTCTGATGTATTTGCAGCACTATAATGAGGAAGCTGACCATGCAAGATAATTAGAGTACCAGCCTTAACCTCAAGCATGTCTAATTCGTTATCAGGAAATGGACTATCATCTAAAATTTCAAACTCAGTACCTCCACCAGAAGACAATTTAAAGCGTTTTTTAAGTGGAATTGAATGTCCTCCAGTAATTGCTTGTAAACAGCCATTTTCTTTATTTGCATCCTCAAGGGCTACCCAAAAACCGATACAGCTCATTGGGCTTGTGTATAAAAATGTTGAATCTTGGTGAAGTCCAACCTCACCACCAATACTAGGCTGCTTAAAGATGTGCATGGATTGTAGCTTTCTAGGTTTTTTGATTCCAAGCTGTAGGCCAATTTCTGGCAAATTAAGCTCATTGATTACTTTTTTATAGACAGGGTCTAATTCATGCTGCGCATGGCCTATCTTATTAATAGATTTTTGTTTGGGAACGGTAAAGTTTCCATTGTCATCGATTGCCTTTTCTTCAAAAAAAAATCGAATTTGATCTCCAGAACTTAAAAAATATTCATCACTCGTTCTTTCCTGTTCATCAGTTGTAAAAACTGAATGTGAAGAGGGTGGCTGAAAATCATCAATAAGTTTTTCAGCGCGCTTCATTAAAAGCTCTCTTTGCTCTTGATTAATAAAATCTTCTACAACTACATATCCATCTTTATTAAATGCGTTGATTTGGTTAAGTGAAAGCATGGTTTTTTAAGAAATACGATAATGAATTAAATGCATTATATTAGTATTGAAAAATTATTGGACGTAAGTTTTATAAACTCTATTGGTAATTTTACTAAATATTTCATAAGAAATGGTATTGCAGCATTCTGCAAGCTCATCTATAGGAATATTTTCACCAAAGAGCTCAACTCGTTCTCCAACTTGAGGATTTAAAGCCTTACTTAAATCAATGGTCATCATGTCCATCGAAACTCTTCCTGCTACCGAGCATCTCAAGCCATTAATGAACACAGGGGTTCCGTCTTTAGCGCTTCGGGGATAGCCATCTGCATACCCAATAGCCACAACGCCTATTAGTGTATCTTTCTTGCAAATAAAGCGCTCGCCATAGCCAATTGATTGGCCTGCTTTAAAGCTTTTTATTGAGATCAATGAAGAAGACAGAGTCATTACAGGAGCTAACTTTTTTTGATGTAATGTATCTTTAAATGGAGAGGAGCCATAAAGCATAATACCTGGGCGAGTGTAATCTTTATGAGTTGATTCCCAGGCCAAAATAGCAGCCGAGTTAGCTAAAGATAATGAATAATTATGATTACCACTAGCATTTTCAAAATCAATAACTTGCTCTGAAGTCGACTTACTCTCTAGATTGTCAGCACTAGAAAAATGTGTCATTAGGGTTATCTTATTAATGTTATTACTTTCTTCTAAAGATCTAATAGCCTCCTTAAATTGAGCATCTTGAAAGCCAAGCCTTCCCATTCCAGAGTCGTGCTTAATAAAAACATCAATCTTTTTATTTATCGTAGCATTAAGAACCCACTCAAGTTGAAGTGGGGTGCATACTGTTATTGTTAAGTTATTTTTAATTGCTAAGGTAAGCTCTGACAACTCAAAAATACCTTCCATCAGCAAGACTGGGGTTTTGCTTAATCCAGAAGCCCTTAATTCAATAGCCTCTTCAATGCACGCAACGCCAAAAAAATCAGCACAATCTTCTAGATATTTTGCAACCTTGACAGCGCCATGACCATAGGCGTTAGCCTTAACAACTGCAATTGCATAGGAGTTAGCAGATAAGGATTTAGCGTAAAGATAGTTTTGTTTAATTGCGCTAAGATTTATTACTGCAGTGCACTTTCTAGCCATAATTTAAATTCGTCTTATTCGAGTACTTGTAGCGACTCATATCAATTCCTTCTAATGATATTTCAGGCTCATTGCCCGAAACTATGCTTGCTAATAGTTTGCCAGAGCCAAGAGACATTGTCCATCCTAGAGTTCCATGACCAGTATTTAAATATAAGTTTGAGTAAGGCGTTGCACCAATTATAGGAGTTGAGTCAGGAGTGCTAGGCCTAAAGCCTGTCCAAAAGTTAATGTCATTAGTTTCTTTTGCCGCATGAGGAAAAAGATTATTGAGGCCTTTTTTTAAAGAATGAAGTGACTTTTCTCTGAGACTTGAATTATGGTCTGTCAAATGCGCAATTCCAGCAACTCTTATAGTATTTCCCAGTCTGGTAATACCAACTTTATTCTTATCATCCATTATCGTTGACTGAGGGGCATCTAGATCATTTAATACTGGAAGGGTAATGGAGTAACCTTTAACTGGATAAACAGGAATATCAATGCCCACACTGGAGAGAATTTCGGATGAGTGACTGCCAAGCGAAACTGAATAACTATCTGCCGTTAATTCACCGTGATTTGTTTTAACTGCAGAAACTTTATTATTATTAATATGAATAGATTCAATATGAGTATCAAACTCAAATTTAACGCCCATCTCTAGACATTTTTTATACAATTCACTGGTAAATAAATAACAGTTTCCTGTGTAATCATTGATGAATCGAAGGCCACCATAAAGTTTATTTCTAATATATTGAAGTCCGGGCTCAGCCTCTACGCAGCCTTGAGAGTCAAGCACTTCATATTTAATATTAAATTTCTTTAGGATTGCCATATCTTGTTTTGCTTTTTCAAGATCCTTAGGACTCCAAAATAACTGAAGTGATCCTTGTTTTCTGTGCTCATAATTAATATCAAATTCACTCTCTAAATCGATTAAAGTTTTTTGAGAATAGTTTGCAATTCTAAGCATACGGCTTTTATTAATTTCATAGCTATCAGAATTGCAATTTTTATACGTCCGATACATAAACTTAATCGTTTCAAGACTAACGTTTGGATTAACAACCAATGGTGATGTTCCGCCAAGAGTCCACTTAATCAAACTCAGTGGTAAGCTTGGTGTTGCCCAAGGTGATGAAAATGCATACGATAGTTGACCTGCATTAGCATGACTTGTTTCCATAGCCACACTCTTTTGCCTGTCGACAACAGTAACATTATGTCCCTGTTTTGCAAGGAAATAAGCTGAAGTTGTGCCAATAATTCCGGCACCTAAAACTAGCACATTCATTGTTTAAAAAAATAAATATAAAAGGTAATTTTACCACTGAGAAATATCAATGATTTACTCAAGAATTGAACTTAATTTCAAATAATAAAACTGTAATAAAAACATACTATAATCTTTTAAAAAAAAGAATAATTTAGTTTGGATATTACTAAATAAAGTGGTTAAAATTAACGTTTTAAGATTCCTTTTATGGAGCTATTATGTTTGATAAAAACCTAACATTAAATGATGTTGATCCTGAGATTGCAAATGCAATAAATGCTGAAAACGCAAGACAGGAAGCGCACATTGAATTAATCGCATCTGAAAACTATACTTCGCCGAATGTCATGTTTGCACAAGGCTGTCAAATGACCAATAAATATGCTGAGGGTTATCCTGGTAAGCGATATTATGGCGGCTGTGAGCACGTCGATGTTGCAGAAACCTTAGCTATAAGTAGAGCAAAAGAATTATTTGGAGCTGCCTATGCAAATGTGCAGCCACATTCTGGCTCAACTGCAAATGCTGCTGTCTTTCAAGCGCTTTTGGTTCCTGGTGATACTATATTAGGAATGAGTCTGGCTCATGGTGGTCACTTAACGCATGGCGCTGCGCCTTCTTTTTCAGGTAAAAATTTTAATGCTATTCAATATGGCCTAGATGAGTCTACTGGTGAGATTGATTACGACCAAGTTGAGCGTTTAGCGTTAGAGCATAAACCAAAGATGGTAATTGCTGGCTTTTCAGCATATTCAAGGATTGTTGATTGGGCTCGCTTTAGAGAAATCGCTGACATGGTAGGAGCTTATCTTCTTGTTGATATGGCTCATGTTGCAGGTTTAGTAGCAACGGGTGACTATCCTTCTCCAATTGAATTTGCTGATGTATGCACTACAACGACTCATAAAACATTAAGAGGTCCACGTGGCGGCTTAATTGTTGCTAAAGCAAATCCAGAAATTGAAAAAAAACTTAACTCTGCTATATTCCCAGGAATACAGGGTGGGCCTTTAATGCATATCATTGCAGCTAAAGCGATTGCCTTTAAAGAGGCTATGAGTGATGACTTTAAAGCGTATCAAAAACAAGTCGTTATTAATGCTAGAGCCATGGCAAGCGTTTTCCTTGAAAGAGGCTATGACGTTGTTTCAGGCGGCACTGATAATCATGTTTTCTTAGTAAGTTTTATTGAGCAAGGACTAACAGGAAAAGCAGTTAATAATGCTCTAGGTGAGGCCCACATTACAGTAAATATGAACTCCGTTCCAAATGATCCGCAGTCACCTTTTGTTACCAGTGGAATACGTGTTGGAACTCCTGCAGGAACAACAAGAGGTTTTGGTGAATCTGAGTGCAAAGACATTACCAACTGGATTTGTGACATTTGTGATGATTTAGAAAATCAATCTGTTATTGATGAAGTAAGAGCAAAGGTTGGAGAGCTTTGTTCTAGATTTCCAGTTTATAAGTAACCGCTATGAGATGTCCTTTTTGTCAATCTGATGACACCAAGGTCCTAGATACTAGATTACTTGATGATGGCTCTCAAGTCCGCCGAAGAAGGGAATGCATCGCGTGTGGGGAAAGACACTCTACTCGTGAAACAGTTGATTTAAATTTACCAAGACTCATTAAAAGTGATGAATCAAGGCAATCATTTAGCGAAGATAAGCTTCGTTCTGGACTGCTAAAAGCTCTCGAAAAACGGCCCGTTGAAATTTCAAAAATTGAAACTGCAATTCAAAAAATTCAGCGAAAACTGATGGCTCAAAATGACAGAGAGGTTCCTTCATCAATGCTTGGAGAGTGGGTAATGGAAGAACTGAGGGCTCTTGATGAAGTTGCATATATAAGATTTGCTTCGGTTTATCGTCAATTCCAAGACATTGAAGCTTTTAAAAGTGAAATTGATAAATTAATGAATAAATAATTCTAGGATGGCAAAAACTAAAATTGAGTTTGTTTGCAGAGAATGTGGCTCATCACATCATCAATGGGCAGGTCAATGTCTAGATTGTAAAGAATGGAATACACTTGAAGAAGTGGTAATATCACAGGCAACTTCTTCTAAACCTGAAAGCCTTAAAGATCTTCCGGCATCTAAGGTACAAAACCTATCTGAAATTAAATCTCAAAATAATCATCGGCTCTCAACAGGCCTCAGTGAACTTGATCGCACGCTTGGTGGTGGCTTGGTAGATGGTTCTGTAGTTCTTATTGGTGGTGATCCTGGTATTGGCAAATCAACTTTGATTTTGCAGGCAATAGCTGCGATTAATGCCTCAAATACAACCCTTTATGTCAGCGGTGAAGAGTCAGCTGAGCAGGTGAGTGATAGGGCTATTAGACTAGGAATTAAGGAAGATATACTCTTTATAGGTGAAACCCATCTAGAGAAAATAATAAAGATTTCAAAAGATACCAGACCTAAAGTTATTGTTATTGACTCAATCCAGACCATGGTTACTGATCTTTCAAATTCTGCGCCAGGCTCTGTAACACAAGTTCGTGATTGTGCAGCCCAGCTTACCCAATACGCCAAACAAACTAATACAATACTTTTGATGATTGGTCATGTTACAAAGGGTGGTGCGCTTGCAGGTCCAAGAATCTTAGAGCACATGGTTGACGCTGTTTTATATTTTGAGGGGGATGCTGGCGGCCGCTATAGAATAATTAGAGCGGTAAAAAATCGCTTTGGTGCTGTTAATGAAATTAGCGTCTTTGCAATGGGTGAGAAAGGACTACAACAAGTCAGCAACCCATCTTCAATATTTCTTTCAAATCAAGAAAACCCCTCATCTGGCTCAATGGTTATGGTCACAAGAGAGGCTACAAGACCTTTATTGGTTGAGATACAAGCGCTCGTGGACCAAGCTAATGGAACTCCAAAAAGAGTCAGCGTAGGTCTTGATCAAAATAGACTGTCACTACAACTAGCAATTCTTCACAAGCACTCTGGAATTGCAACATTTGATCAAGATGTTTTTATAAATGTCGTAGGCGGGATTAAAGTAAGTGAAACTGCGTCGGATTTAGTTGTAATGCTTGCAATCGTTTCAAGTTTAAGAGATAAGGTGATTCCGAGTAAATGGATTGCTTTTGGAGAGGTTGGCCTTACTGGCGAGGTACGCCCGGTCTACAACTCTATGGAAAGGCTATCAGAAGCTCAAAAGCAGGGCTTTGAGGTTGCAATCATTCCAAAAGACAATGCCCCTAAAAAACCGATAAAAGGAATGAAGGTTGTAACTGTTGGGTATCTATACCAGGCAATTCAGTATTTACTTGAAAACAGCTAATCCCTTATAGGTCTATACCTTTTTGAGCTCTAATATTAGCTCTAAAAGCGTGCTTTACATCTTTGACTTCACTTACAGTGTCTGAGGCCTCAATAATGCCCTCAGTGGCTGCTCTTCCAGTAATAACAACGTGCTGACCCTCTGGCCTATTACTAAGAGCCTTAAGGATTGACTTTTCATCGAGATAGTTGTAATTAATCATATAAGTAATTTCATCAAGAACCACAAGATTAATTTCTGGATCAGCTAGAAACTTTTCAGCTTCTAACCATGTTTCATTTGCTAGCTTTTTATCAAGCTCTTGGTCTTGCGTATTCCAAGTGAAACCACTTTCCATATGAGCGGATACAACATTGGGGTTACTATCCAAAAAAAGATCTTCGCCTGTCTGCTGTTCACCCTTTAAAAAACGCACGAGAGCTACCTTCATTTCATAACCAAGTGCTCTACAAATCATACCCATAGCAGAAGATGACTTGCCTTTACCGTTCCCAGTAAGAAGCACCACAATCCCTTTATCTATATTAGCCTCTTCAATTCTGGAATCAATATGCTCTTTCTTACGCTGCATACGCTTCTTGTATGAATTTTCCATAATTAGTTTTTTACCTAATGCGGCAATATAATAGTTGTCCAGTATATGGAATTATATACTGGACAACTAGAATCTTAAAAATTGTAAGTTAAGCCTAGAGTTGATGTTTTACCAAGAGTCTTATAACCTTTTGCCATTTCATAGTTCTTATCTAAGGCGTTATTTCTATTAAGGTAAACAGTTAAGTCATCTGTAAAACTGTAGCTAGTACTCAAATTAAGTAATCCGTAACCACCGAGTTCTGCAGAATTCTGGCCCCAACCAATATTGTTAGCATCGTTATCCCATGCACGAGACTTAGCTATCCAATTAATGTTTCTCTTCCATTTTCCAGAAGTCTTAGAAAGGTTTAATGAAATCGAGCGATTAGGTCTCCTACCTTTTTGCAAACCAGTTGAAGCTGCTATAGCTTTATTGTAATCAATACTTGTATCAAGATCCCAACCTAATAAATCAGTTCCAAGTGACAACTCAACTCCTCGTATATTAACAGTCCCACTGTTTATGTAGTAAGGTGTGGCTACATTGACATAACTATGGGCATCAGTAAGTTTGCTTTTATAAACCTTTAACTCAACATTACCCCATTCATAGTCACCGGTTAATCCAAGCTCTAGATTTTTTGAAAGCTCACGCTTTAGGGCTGTTCTTCCAGCAACAATATTTAAATTTTGGTAATAGTGGTTAGGTAAGTTAGATGCAGTTCCGTAAGAGCCATTAACTCTCAAAGTCGAGCTTAAATCTCTCCCCCAATTTAAATTATAAGTAGTGTGGGTTTTAAACTTATCATGATCCACAATTCTTGCGCCAATTGAGATTTCATTATCAATTATCAAACCCTGCCACTGAGAAAAAATATCAGTATGTTTAATTTGCCTAGTATTTCCTACGTCCTTGTCTACTGAATTCATAAGCCCAATAGATAGCTTGCTATTATCAAAGTCAAGCTCATTGATAATTGACATGGTGTTTAATCTATACTTATTACCTTGCCTTTGAGTCCTCTGATTCATAATGTCTAAATTAATCTTAAATCTTTCACTAACTTTTTGAGTTATACCCAAACCAACTTGACTCAGATTATTGTCTGGCTTCACAGCATAGCCAGGATTATCATAAAAGATTTCTGCTTTTGTCCTTAGAATATTTACACTTATATCAGTTGAATCAGTAAGCTCAGTTCCAAGATTTAAGCCTAATGTTTTCCTATCAATTGGATCTAAATCTCCATCTCCCGTAGCATCAACACCATCCGTATGAAAGTCTGTAAGTGCAATATCTAAATAACTCTTTTCGTTCTTGAAATAAGAATTTAGATTAATCTTACTAGTGCCTTTGGAGCCGTATGAAATATCAATTTTATTACTGGTAATTGAATCTGCATCCTTATCAGTAAATACATGAATTACACCGCCAATTGCGCCAGGACCATATAGTGATGAGAAAGGTCCCTTACTTATTTCGATGCGCTCTATCTGGTCAACAGGAATAACATCAAGGTTAGCTTGACCACCAGAAATCGTCACTTTCATGCCATCTAGTAAAAGTAAAGTATGTTTTGCTTCATTTCCTCTTAAACGAACTGCATTAATAGATCCCTGTCCACCCTCATAGGAGATCGAGGGAATATACTGAAGAAGCTCAGTAAAAGTTTTAGCACCAGTACTTTTAATTGCTGCTTTATCCAGCTTAATTGTCGTTGCAATAGATCCAATAACTGGGCTTGAAGTTCTATATTCAGTATTAAGAGAGATTTTAATTGGACCAATAACAGCATTTGCTGCATTAGAGAATAGAATTGCTGACAAAGATGCAGCAAAAATTAGATTTTTAGTAAACATAATGACCCCTTATTTATAAATAAAAAGAGGGATTTAGAGAAAAGAATTACAAGACATGCAATACATTAACTCACCACCCATCGTAGCTTTTAGTAAAACTAAACTTGCTATGTATCGGACTTATCTTTATCAGAATTACCGTTGCGAGGGCAGTGTTGGATTTAAACCAACTTCCATATTGCAAATTATTTTGTGAATTATATCGATTTTTTATAAAACTGCAATAACTTTTTTTGTCCTATCTATTTACTATCTTATTACTTAATAAAAACAATACTTTGAAGTCCTAATAGTCTTAGGTAAAATACCCCCTAAAGAATATCTTTTAACTTGTATTATGAAAAGCGATTCACTTGAAAATTTAAGAAATGATATCGATGATCTGGATCAAAAAATTCAGCTTCTAATATCTCAGCGCGCGGACTTAGCTGCTAAGGTTGCACTTGTCAAGCAGGAGTCGAATGCGCAAACAGCTTTTTATAGACCTGAGCGGGAAGCAGAGGTATTAAGCAAGGTAATCCAAAGAAACAAAAGCCTTCTTAAAGATAAGGATATTGCCCTTATTTTTAGAGAAATTATGTCAGCCTGCTTGGCGCTTGAGCAACCCCTAAAGATTGCATTTTTAGGTCCTGAGGGAACCTTTACACAGGAGGCTGCTTTAAAACATTTTGGCCATGGAGTTTCTCCGCTGGACTGCGGTACGGTTGATGAGATTTTTCATCAAGTTGAGACAGATAATGCGCAGTATGGAGTTGTGCCAATTGAAAACTCCTCAAATGGAGTTATTGGTACGTCTCTTGATATGCTTTATAGTCATGATTTAAATATTTGTGGTGAAGTAGAAATTGCAGTTGCCCATCACCTAATGATGCAAGACCAGTCTCAAGAAATTAAAATTATTTACGCGCATCAACAAGCACTTGATCAATGTCATCGATGGCTCTCTAATCACTATCCTCATACTGAGTTAAGGCCTGTTGCCTCAAATGCATTAGGCGCAAGAATGGTAAAGGATGAGCCAAATGCGGCGGCAATTGCATCTAAGGTTGCTCTTAATATCTATGGACTTGAAAGAGTTGCTAAAAATATAGAGGACAATGCTGGTAACGTTACTCGCTTTATTGTTATTGGTAAAGATGAAGTTCCAGCTGGCGTTAACGATAAAACTTCACTCCTAGTTGTTACCAAGCATGAGTCAGGAGCTTTATTTGATTTACTGGAGCCATTCAAAGCCAATAACATCAATATGCTTCAACTTGCAAGGCATCCGATACCTGGAGTAAAGTGGGAATATTTGTTCTTCATTGACATAGAAGGGCATCAGAGCAAAAAAAATGTTCAAAAAGCTATTCAAGAGGTCAAATCACGCGTCTCTAAATTAGATATTTTAGGCTCTTATCCTGTAGCAGTTTTATGAATGCCTGTGAGTCAATCCTTGGATTGAGTCCATACCAAGGTGGAAAACCTATAGATGAGCTTGCTCGAGAATTAGGACTTAAAAATATTACAAAGCTTGCTTCTAATGAAAACCCATTAGGCGTTAGTAGAGCAGTAAAAGAAGCAGTTTTTAACTCTTTATCAAGCATTAATCGCTATCCTGATGGTAACTGCTTTGAGCTAAAAAAAGCTATCGCTGAGAAGCTTTCAGTAATGCCAGACATGATTTCACTAGGTAATGGTTCAAATGAGCTATTAGAGCTCATTGCAAGAGTATTTGTATCCAAAAAAACTGATGAGGTGATTTTCTCTCAGTATGCTTTTGTTGTTTACCCTCTGGTCACTCAGGCCTTGGGAGCTACTGCAAAAGTTTCTCCAGCTAAGAATTATGGCCATGACTTAAATTCAATGTTAAGTTTAATAAGTGAAAATACAAAACTTATTTTCGTTGCAAATCCAAATAACCCTACGGGGACCCTTTTAAGTGATGATCAGCTTTATGCCTTCTTACAAAAGGTCCCTAATAATGTCCCAGTGGTATTAGATCAGGCATATTTTGAGTACTTAAATGTTGATGATCTTGCAATTGACTGGCTTAAGGAATTTGATAACTTAATCATTACGCGCTCCTTTTCTAAGGCTTATGGCCTAGCTGGACTTAGGGTTGGTTACTCTGTATGTAGCCCTTTAATTGCAGATTTCATAAATCGCGTAAGAGAGCCGTTTAATGTTAACTATACTGCTCAAGTTGCTGCCATTGCAGCGCTTTCAGATGATAAGCATTTAAATGACTCAGTAGAAATAAATACTAATGGTTATGAGCAGCTAACGAGTGGATTTGATGCTTTAAAACTCAACTACATTCCATCTCATGCTAACTTTATTGCTGTTGAATTTAATAATGCCATGAATATCTACAATGACCTTCTTAAAGAAGGCGTTATTGTCCGCCCAGTAGAGATGAAAGGGTATTTAAGAATTTCAATTGGAACCTCAAATGAAAACGATCACCTGCTTAGTGCATTAAAAAAAGTTTTATGATTAATAAAATTACAATAATTGGAGTGGGCTTAATTGGAGGCTCTTTAGCGAAAGCAATAAAAGAGAACAATTTAGCAAAAGTAGTCTTCGGCTTTGGGAGAGACTTAAATCGCTTAGAAGCAGCTCAAAAAGCAAACGTTATTGATCAATTTTCAACCAACTTAGAAGACGCGATAAATGATTCAGATATTGTAATTATCGCTACTCCTGTAGGCTCTTTTAAAGAGATTCTAAGTGAAATAAAACCTTTTCTAACTAGTAAAATAGTAATTTCTGATGTCGGCAGTACTAAAACTAATATTGCCTCTATAGTGAGCCAGACGTTAGGGGATTATTCAAATTACTTTATTCCAGCACACCCAATTGCAGGTAAGGAAAAAAGTGGTTTTGAAGCAAGTGAAGCCACTTTATTTAATAATAGGAAAGTTATTATTACACCTCTTGAGACTAGCAGCCCAGATTCAATAAATCTCATCCAGAAGATGTGGGAGTGTACTGGTGCAGATGTTGATTTTATGAGTCCTGAATCTCATGATGAACTACTTGGAATGACCTCACACTTGCCCCATATGCTTGCTTTCTCTCTTGTTAATTATCTAATTAGTAAAAATCCTAGCGCATCAATATACGCTGCAGGTGGCTTTAAAGACTTTTCTAGGATAGCCTCAGGTGATGCTGTTATGTGGAGAGACATCTGCATTCAAAACAAAGATCAAATTATTAGCCATATCAAAGGCTACCAAAAAACATTGAACTCCCTTGTTGATGCGATTGAAAATGAAAATAGTGATGAATTAGATTTGTTGTTTACTAGCGCTAAAAAAACCCGTGATTCATGGGTAGGGTAATTTAACCGATGGCAAGCTTTGTAACCTCAAAATGTAGGCCACTAAAGGGTTCTATTAAAGTTCCTGGTGATAAATCAATATCTCACAGATCTATAATGCTTGGATCGATTGCAACTGGAATAACTAAGGTGTCGGGATTTCTTCAGGGAGAAGACAGCCTGGCAACTTTAAACTCCTTTAAGGAAATGGGCGTCCAAATTGATAGACAAGGGTCAAATGTAATTATTAATGGTGTTGGAATGCACGGACTAAAAGAGCCTACAAAACCATTGAATTTAGGAAATTCTGGAACGTCTATTCGCTTAATGTCTGGCCTTCTGAGCGCTCAAAACTTTGATTCTGAGCTTTGCGGTGATGAATCGCTCTCTATGAGGCCAATGGCTAGAGTTATCGAGCCACTATCTAGAATGGGTGCAGACATTTCTGGTCCTGATTCAAAGCCCCCTCTGACAATTAAAGGTGGTAAAAAATTATCCTCTCTAAACTACACACTACCCGTTGCCTCAGCACAGATTAAATCATGCCTACTATTAGCAGGCCTTTATGCAGACGGTGAAACTCATGTTATTGAAAATGGTATATCCAGAGACCATACTGAAAGAATGCTTAGAGGCTTTGGTTACAAGGTTAATACATCACCTGGTGAAGTCTCTATACTTGGGGGAGGGAGCCTAAAGGCTTGCATTATTGAAGTTCCTAGTGACATATCGTCCTCTGCTTTTTTTATGGTAGCAGCTAGTATTGCAAAAGAGGCGGATATTACTTTATTGGCTGTGAATGTCAATCCAACCAGAACAGGAGTGATTGATATTCTTCGGTTAATGGGCGCTAATATTGAGCTTATCAATGAGAGATTGGAGGCTGGTGAACTAATTGCAGACATAAGAATTTGTTCATCAAAACTTAAAGGAATTAAAATCCCAGAACGCTTAGTCCCTTTGGCAATTGATGAGTTCCCAGCTATATTTATTGCAGCAAGCTGCGCCGAAGGAGAGACTATCTTAACGGGCGCCAAAGAGTTAAGAGTTAAAGAATCTGATCGCATTCAAGTAATGGCTGATGGGCTTTCATCATTAGGTATTGAGAATGAAGTTCTTGATGATGGCATTAAAATTGTTGGCGGCGAATTTAAAGAGCAATTAGCACCAATCAAATCTCATCATGATCACCGCATCTCCATGTCATTTGCTGTTGCATCTGTTAGGTCTAATTTTGAAATAAATATTGACGGGGTTGACAACGTAAAGACGTCATTCCCAAACTTTGTAGAGTTAGCGAACTCAATTGGTATGAGTATTATTGAAACTAATTAGGTTTAGTGCTAAGTAGTAATTTAAGTATGTCATCCAACACCTTGTTATAATACGCTTTTTGAAAAATACACTAATCTATGACTATTAATAATGCAGAACCGTTCTTTGCATGGGACGTACTATCTTGGCTTTTCGTGGCAATGGCTCTTGCAATTGTTATAGTTTTAGCAGACCTTCTCTTATCTAAGAAAAATAACCAAATCAATACTGAGACTTCTGAAAAAACATCAAAAATTGGCAGTTTTTTCTATTTTTTAGTATTTCTAAAATTTTCAAAATCTGAAAAGTATAGTCACAGACCAAAAGTTGTTCAGTGGTCAATAGAGATGTTTCCAGTATTGTTGCTGGTTTTGGTGTTTAGAGGCTTTATATTTGAGCCTTTTCGTGTGCCCTCAAACTCAATGATGCCGACACTTTTAACGGGTGATTTTATTATAGTAAATAAGTTTGATTATGGCCTTAGACTGCCAATAACAAACACAAAACTTGTGGAGTTTTCAAGCCCTAATAGGGGAGATGTAATTGTATTTAGGTACCCAAATTATGAAAAAACGCCTGGTTACTCTGGGGTAGACTTTATTAAGCGTATTGTCGCTCTTCCAGGTGACGTAATTTCTTATAAAAAAGATCAGTTAATAGTTAATGGAAAGTCAGTTGAAGTTAAAAAAATAGGCCCTTATGTTGGTGTGGATTCAGGAAAATCAATGAATAATTACAGACTAGTCCGTGAAATTTTTGACTCTTCTGGTCATGACATACTTCTTAATCCAAAAGGTCATTCAAAAGAACTGGTGGAAATTACAATTCCCCAAGGTCATTACTTTGTAATGGGCGATAACAGGTCTCACAGTAGCGATTCTAGATTTTGGGGCTTTGTTCCAGAAGATTATATAATTGGAAGGGCTATTGGAATATGGATGCATTGGGATTGGAATTTTAATACAATGCAGTTTAGTCGAATTGGTGGCTTTGATTAAAAAAAAAGCTTACTATGGAAAAAATACTACAGATCATTTAAGCTTTAAAGAAATTCTGGATTTTTCAAGCAAGTAACCCTTCAAAAAATAGCCTTCCATAAGTTTCTTTATGAAAGGCTATTAGTCGTTATTTCTTATAGATTTTTAGTGCCTTTAAGACATTCATTGCCTCGTGCACAAAATAGTCTTCCTTTAGAAGGTCAACATACTCTTCATCCCTTAAATCACTAATATTATCTTGTGACTCAATGATTTGTTCAGTAGAGAGATCAGAAGGTGCTACTGGAGCTTCAACCTCTTCAGCAGAGAGAGAATTCTTAAGATCTTTTTCTTGCTGGCTAAGGTCTATTGAATCTTCATTTTTATCATTTTTAAGAGAGATGTTTTCAAGTTCAATATCAGGCGTTATTCCTTTTCCCTGAATAGACCTACCCGAAGGCGTAAAGTATCTCGCAGTTGTAAGCTTTAATCCAAAGCCATCTTGTAAATTAAGCACGGACTGGACAGAACCTTTACCAAAAGACTCTTCACCCATAATCAAAGCTCTCTTATGGTCCTGAAGTGCGCCTGCAACAATCTCAGAAGCAGAAGCAGACCCTCTATTCATTAATACAACAATAGGAGCACCGTTAAGAATATCACCAGGCTTTGTTGGGAATGAACTATTAGAGTATGGAGTTCTACCTTCGGTATAAACCACAATACCAGGCTCATCGATGAACAAATTAGATATATCAATCGAAGAATCCAAAAGCCCACCTGGATTATTCCTTAAATCAATAATTAAAGAATCAAGCTCGCCTTCATTCTTTTCTACTAAATCTGCAACAATAGTTTTCACTAGAGCAGCAGTTGGTCTTTGAAATTGTGCAATTCTTAGGTAGCCAATACCTTCATCCAGTAAGAGTCCTTTTGCCGAGGTGATCGTGATAATTTCACGCGTTATTTCAACTACAAAAGGAGCAATATCAGGCCTTCCAATTGTTAGTTTAATGGTGGTTCCTGGGGCACCTCTCATTAGCTTAACTCCTTCTGCAAGGTTAATTTGGCTTACGTTTTGATCACCAATTTGTAAAATAATATCTCCAGCCTTAAGGCCTGCTCTGTATGCAGGTGTGTCATCAATTGGGGATACAACCTCTATATACTCACCCTTCGTACCAATGACAATACCAAGGCCACCAAATGCGCCCCTTGTACTTTCACTTAAGTCAGACTGGCCACGTGGCTCAAGAAAACTAGAGTGTGGATCCAGGCCCTCAACTAAACCTCTTATCGCATTGTTAAACAACGTTTCATCATCAATATCATCAACATACATTAGCTTGATTTGAGAGAAAACAGTAGTAAAGGTATTTAAACCCTCAAAGAAAGATGGGGAGTCAAGAGGGGAGTAGTCTTCTTCCTCAGCTAAAGATCCACTTGTAGCTCCAAAAAAGAGAAAAGCAGAAAGAGCAGTTGATTTAATTAAAGCCTTTGCATTTATCATAATAAATTTAGTTAGTAATAAAAGTGAGTTGGTAAATTGATTTTTATAAGGATTGTACTTGTGTTTTATAAAGTTTAAATGAAGAAACCATGTAGTTTTAAATAAAATATTGCAAATTCATATAATTTTTACTTCTAAACGTAATGACTCGACTAAAATTATCACTTACTAATTGCGCTCGTAGCTCAGCTGGATAGAGTGTCGGCCTCCGAAGCCGAATGTCGGGTGTTCGAATCACCTCGAGCGCACCAATTCTAAAAGCTTTCATAACTTTTATTCCGTCTGAAATCCTGTATTTCAACTCTTTATCTAAACAACTTCTAATCTTCATCTAATCTTTATTGCTTGTTATTAGAATGTCGTCCGATTGAAAATTACTTATAAATTAATGGAGATAATCTATGGAAACTAAACTCGTTTTATGGACAACTGGATGTATGGCATTTATGCTTAGCTTTATGTACGCAATGGTTAGTATCATTAGTAGCTTTGTAAATTAAATATTGGGGGCTATTAATATTGACTATGAGTTAATAAGCCCAGGGTCAACAGTTTAAATTATCAACCAAAACTTCTTGACTCTGAATATATAATATACAAGCTCTAATTGTTCGGATGAGCCGTGTTCACTATTAAGCCAACTATCTGGATTTAGAAGATTATTTATGAAAGTAGAAAATATAGAAAAGCCTACAACAAAATTTATAGCAACAAAGCTTTTTTGGCTTGGAGTAATTGGTACATACATTCTTGCAGGTGTATTACTTAATAGACTTGAAACTAATGCTGGATATGAAGAGCTTAGGTTCACCTCCCTAATTCCAACTCTTTTTTATTTTTTTATCTTGTTTCTAAGTTACAGGTCTTTTGAAACTCAAGCTGTTAGAACCACTATTTTACAATTTGTGACTCAAATGCTACTTCTCCTTCCTTTAATGGCTATGTATATGGCGGTAATACTTTTTACTACAAAATTTTCAAGTTAATGAATAAAGTAAGTTCTAAAAAATTATTTAACAGTAAATGGACGGCAGTTGCACCGAGTAATAAAGAAAAACACTTTCTTATTACTGAACTAAGCTTTGATGAAAACAATAACGTAACTCATTGTTTAATAGAGTCAGTAATATCGAATCGAGTAGAACTTATTAATTGGGAAGATTTAAAGGAGAGTAAACATTGGTTACAAGGCTGGAAGTGAAGAAAAATCAACTATGAAAGTTACAGACGTTGTTGCTGCAATAATCAAGAAAGACAATCTATATTTAGTTACCCAAAGAAATAGAAATAAACACATGGGCCTTAAATGGGAATTTCCTGGCGGCAAGGTTGAGGCCAATGAGGCTCTTAAAGAGGCTTTAGCTAGAGAGATATACGAGGAATTAAACATAGATATTAATGTTTATGAAAAGCTTGCAGAGGAAAGCTATAAAGACAGTGAAATTAACATTGTTCTTCATTACTTTCTTTGCACAATAAAAGATGGTGTTATTAACCTTAATGAGCATGAAGCGATGGAGTGGATAGATAAAACAGATTTTGATAAATATGATTTCGTTGAAGGTGACGGAAATATTACCTCACTAATTTAATTGTAATTTAATTAATGCTTTATCATTAATTGCTATGAATCACTTATCGTACAAATGATCACTATAAAGAAAAGCGCAGTATTCTCAGACTGCCGAAAATACCGATATTCTTTAACAAGATCATGGAATTCAGCAGATGGTTATGTTTTATTCATTGGATTAAACCCCTCTATTGCAGACGAAACAATTGATGACCCCACATTAATAAGATGTATTAATTTTGCTAAAGACTGGGGGTATGGTGGCTTAATCATGGTTAATTTGTTTGCTTACATGGCAACCTATCCAATGGAGCTCAAAAAAGTCAAATTACCAATAGGGAAAGATAACAATATGCATATTTTAAAAAACCTTCAAAAGAGTGAGCTAACAGTTGTAGCGTGGGGTAATGATGGTTATTTCCTGTATAGAGATAAGGAGGTGTTAGAAATTATTAATAAACCAATGTGTCTAAACATAAATAAATCAGGTCAGCCGTCGCACCCCCTTTATCAAAAGAAAGACCAAGGATTGATCAATTTTATTAACTAGTTATTTGGCTTATCAATAGCCAGTTTGGTACACTAAAACGGCAACATTGCCTATAATCCAATACATAATGAAATATGCTTACAATTCTGAAATTAAACCAACTTAAACGTTACATTTATGCGCTCATTTAATCTGTGAAATACTTTGTAATTGACCCAGTAATTTTAGACTTAGGAATTGTACAAATTTACTGGTATGGGGTCATGTATCTTTTGGCATTTTTAGTAGCCTATTTACTTGCAAAATCTCGCGTTAAATATCACTCTGAATGGAATGTAGGGCATGTTGATGATTTAATTTTTTATGGCGCTTTAGGCGCTGTACTGGGAGGGCGCTTTGGTTATTTACTTTTCTATAACTTCTCAGTTTTTATAGCAAACCCGTTAACATTTTTTAATTTCCAGAATGGTGGAATGTCTTTTCATGGCGGCTTCTTAGGCGTTTTGATTGCAATGATTTTATTTAACAGAAAATCAAAGTTTTCTTTTTTTCAAACGACTGATTTTATTGCGCCACTTATACCACTAGGGCTTGCTTTTGGGAGGATAGGAAACTACATTAATGGAGAACTTTGGGGAAAAATAACAGAGAGCTCATGGGGGGTTTATGCGCCTGACCAAAGCGGCGTTTGGGCTCAAAGATATCCTACTCAATTATATGAAGCATTGCTAGAGGGAGTTGTTTTGTTTGTCATATTATGGTTTTTTAGCAAAAAAAATCCACCTATTAGATCCACTTCAGCTTTATTTTTGATTTTTTATGGCGCCTTTAGATTTATAATTGAATTTATAAGAGTGCCTGACTCGCATCTTGGCTACTTAGCTTTTGAGTGGTTGACAATGGGGCAAGCATTGAGCCTTCCGATGATTCTCATTGGCCTGTATATATTTTATAAATCCTATTATGTAAAAGGGAGAACATGAAACAATATCTAGATTTTTTAAGGCTTGTAAGAGATACTGGCGCTGACAAAACTGACAGGACTGGTACTGGAACTAAAAGTATTTTTGGTTATCAAATGCGATTTAATTTAAATGATGGATTTCCAATTGTTACCACTAAGAGGGTGCATGTTCCTTCAGTCATTCATGAGCTTTTATGGTTTTTAAAGGGTGATACAAATATCAAATACCTAAAAGAAAATAAAGTAAATATTTGGAATGAATGGGCAGATGAAAATGGCGACTTAGGGCCAGTATATGGCGCTCAATGGCGAAAATGGAAAAACTCTGAAGGTAAAGAAATTGATCAAATCAAAGAGGCAATTAATCTTATTAAAAGCTCTTCAGACTCAAGGCGAATTATTGTTTCAAGTTGGAATGTTGGAGAGTTAGACAAAATGGCGCTTGCCCCATGCCATGCGTTGTTTCAGTTTTATGTGGCGAATGGGAGGCTATCATGTCAGCTTTACCAACGAAGTGCTGACATATTTCTAGGAGTCCCTTTCAACATTGCCTCTTATGCATTACTTACTCATATAGTAGCTCAGCAGTGTGATCTTGAAGTTGGAGACTTTGTATGGAGTGGTGGAGATTGCCACGTTTATTCAAATCATTTTGAGCAAGTAGAAACTCAGCTAAAGCGCACTCCAAAAAAACTTCCAAAGATCTTAATTCATAGAAATCCAGATAGTATTTTTGACTATAAATATGAAGATTTTGAACTCTCTGAATATGAACATGATGATCCAATTAAAGCTCCAGTTGCAATCTAGCATATGCAAAAATTACAAAAAAATATTTCTTATCAATTTAAAGACATTAATCTCCTTAAGCAAGCCTTAACTCATCGAAGTGTTAGTAAAAAAAATAATGAAAGATTGGAGTTTCTGGGTGACAGCGTCTTAGGGTGTGTAATCTCTCTAGAGATTTATCAGCGCTTCCCATTAATTGATGAAGGACAACTATCAAGACTTCGATCTAATCTTGTCAGAGGTCAGACTTTAGCTAAGCTTGCCAAAACACTCAATATTTCTGAAAGCTTGTTGTTGGGTCAAGGAGAGTTAAAAAGTGGCGGATTTCGACGGGAATCAATCCAGGCAGATGCATTTGAAGCTATTTTAGGGGCTGTCTTCCTAGATTCTGATTATTCAACGGTTAGTGGGATCATTTTAAAACTCTATGATGACCTTTTAAATGAATCGGGACCAAAAGATTCATTGAAGGATTTTAAAACTCAACTTCAAGAGCTATTGCAAAAAAAAGGATACGCTTTGCCAGTTTACGAGCTTATTAAAACAGAAGGCAAAGATCATAACGCCATTTTTTACGTCAACTGCTCTATTAAGGAATATAGTCTTGGCGTTGAAGAGAGTGCAAAAAGTATTAAAAGAGCAGAACAGGCCTGTGCTGAATCAATTTTAAAAGGTATCTTAAATAAATGAATTTTCAATCAGGCTTCATTGCAGTAGTAGGGCGACCAAATGTTGGTAAATCAACCCTGGTTAATGAATTAATTGGGCAAAAGCTTTCAATCACATCACACCGTCCTCAAACAACTAGGCACCGAATTAACGCTATTGATACTCAGGAAAACTATCAGATGGTTTTTGTAGATACTCCTGGAATTCATATTGGAAACAATAAAGCAATCAATTCATATATGAATAAAGCTGCTAGTTCAAGCTTTGCTGATGTGGATATGATAATTTGGCTTGTTGAAATATTTAAATGGACAAAAGAGGATGCTCGCGTGTTAGAGCACCTAAGTAAGGTTGATTTACCCGTTATAATCTGCGTGAATAAGATTGATAAATCAAGCTCAGTGGATAAGATACTTCCTTACCTTGAAATGCTTGGTGAAAAATTTCAAGCTAATGAGGTCTATCCTTTGTCTGCCTTTGACCGGTCCCACACAAAGCAACTTAGAAGCTTGATTCTTAAATATTTGCCTGAGCAAGATCCTATTTATGATGATGATTACATAACAGATCGCTCTCAAAAATTTGTTGTATCCGAGTTCATTCGTGAGAAACTTATGAGAAACTTATCGAATGAGCTTCCATATGACATTACAGTAGAAATTGAGAAGTTTGAGCTTGATGGCAAAATGTATAGAATTGCTGCACGCATCTTTGTTGATAAGGCCTCTCAAAAAAGTATTGTAATAGGTCATAAAGGTGAAATGTTGAAAAAAATTGGGCAAGATTCACGTATAACAATTGAGGGTTTTTTAGAGGCAAAAGTATTCTTAGAGCTGTGGGTTAAGGTTAGACAAGGCTGGTCGGATGATAAAAGAGCCTTAGCATCTCTAGGCTATGACTAGGATTGAGAATTCTCCAGCATTTTTGATTCACAGAAGAATGTACCAAGGAAGCTCTCTGTTACTCGATTTCTTTACTAAAAACCATGGTAGAGTGCGCTTAATAGCCAGAGGTGCTAGAAGCAGTAAAACATCACTTCAAATGTTTCAATGCTTAAGTATTTCATTTAAGGGAAAGAGTGACCTAAAAAGCCTCTCCCAGTGGGAAATTTCTGATGAACCACGCAGGCTACTTGGTGATGATCTAATATTAGCTATCTATGTCAATGAGCTTCTTATTAGGCTTCTACCTGAAGGAGATGAATACAGTGAGGTTTTTAGTGCTTACTGGAATTTCATCAAAAAAATGGATCAAAAGTCTAGCTCTGAAAAAGAATACTCACTACGCATATTTGAAAATCAGTTGTTGCAAGAATTAGGTTATGGGCTTGACTTTAATGATGATATTGAGGGCAACCCAATCAAAACCAATGGCCTGTATGATTTTATTGAAGATCAGGGTTTTAGTGCGCAAACTGAAGGTAAAATTTTGGGTGAAATTCTATTGAATATTGTCAATCCTAATCAAGTAACTCCAAATTCAGAAGGGTTGAACACTTTAAAAAAATTGAATCGAAAAAGATTAAAACCTCTTTTAGGTGATAAACCACTTAAAAGTAAAGAGTTATTTTTTGTTAATTAGGCGTAATTATGAGTATTTTTCTTGGCGTTAATATAGACCATATAGCTACATTAAGACAGGCCAGAGGCACAAAATACCCCAGCTTGATTGATGCAGCGCTTATCTGTGAAAATTCTGGCGCTGATAGCATTACGCTTCATCTTAGAGAAGATAGGCGCCATATTCAAGACAATGATGTTATTGAGTTAAAGTCCAGGTTAAAAACTAAAATGAATTTAGAGATGGCAGCAACTGATGAAATGCTCAAAATTGCCTCTAATGTTTTGCCTGAAGACTGCTGCCTCGTCCCCGAAAAGAGACAGGAGCTGACAACAGAAGGTGGCCTAGATGTTGCTTCACAAATAGTTAGAATGAAAGAGGTTTGTTCTCAACTCAGTTCAAATAATATTAAAACATCTCTTTTCATTGATGCAGACAAAAGACAAATAGATGCCGCTGCTGAATGCGGCGTACCAATAATTGAGATTCATACAGGTCACTATGCAGATGCAGCCTCTAAAGCTGAGTCTGAATTAGAGCTTAAAAGAATATCTGATGCTTGCGAATATGCTGTAAGTCTTGGAATTCAAGTTAATGCAGGGCATGGTTTGACACTTTTAAATACTACTGCTGTAGCTAAAATTGAATCAATTGTTGAGCTAAATATTGGCCACTCAATTATTTCAAGAGCGCTATTTGTTGGTCTTGCTAATGCAACATCTGAAATGAAAGCTTTATTATTAGAAGCGAGGGCTATATGATCTATGGAATTGGAACTGACATAGTGAACATAGAAAGAGTCCAGACAATTATATTAAAAAATCGTGACGGCTTTATAAAGAGAATATTAACTGAACATGAGCAGGCTTTATTTGCGAATAAAGCTGATAGTGCTGCTTTTCTTGCTAAGCGTTTTGCTGCAAAAGAGGCTTTTTCAAAGGCTTTAGGCACAGGAATTGGAAGAGTAGTTAGCTTTCAAGATCTAACTATTCGAAACAATGAAAATGGAAAGCCTTATTTTTTACCTAGTGAAAAGCTAAGGCTATATTTATTAGAAAAAGGAATTAAGCAAGGGCACCTAAGCATATCAGATGAAAGTCAAAATGCAGTCGCTTTTGTAGTCCTTGAAAAACTAGATTCTGAGAGTCTAAGTTAAAAAAAAACTTAGGACGACTCTAGAAAGGAATATCATCCTCAAATTCATCTTGAGCAACCGGAGTAATACTTGGTGCTTGTTGAGTATTTTGAGCAGGCTGCGGCGTTGATTGAGGTTGTGATTGCATTGGAGAGTTGGAGTCATCACGGCGATCAAGCATCTGTAAGGTTCCACTAAATCCACTTATTACAACTTCAGTCGTATAGCGGTCCTGTCCACTTTGATCTTGCCATTTTCTAGTTTGCAATTTGCCCTCAACATAAACCTTAGAGCCTTTATCTAAATACTGGCCAGCTATTTCAGCAACTTTTCCAA
This sequence comes from Candidatus Pseudothioglobus sp. Uisw_041, assembly GCF_048087625.1. Classification (NCBI taxonomy): domain Bacteria; kingdom Pseudomonadati; phylum Pseudomonadota; class Gammaproteobacteria; family Pseudothioglobaceae (SeqCode); genus Pseudothioglobus (SeqCode); species Candidatus Pseudothioglobus sp. Uisw_041. The sequence goes on from NZ_CP159805.1 coordinate 926,677, forward strand.
ACAAACTAACTCGATGCCATTCAGTTCTTTCTTGTTTTTGGCCAGTATTTTTATCAGTCCAAGACTCACTAGTTGCAACTGATAAATTACTTATTGCGTTTCCATTTGAAGCGTATTTAATTTCAGGTTTTGCGCCTAGATTACCAACCAATATTACTTTATTTATTCCGGCCATGCTAATATTTACTCCTGTTAAGTTTTAGTTTTAAGTGGTGAAAAAAGAACCATAAACCACCAGATAATTGCTACAAATATGGTGAATAAGAATACACTATTTAAATCGTAAATGTCATAAATCAAACCACCAATTGCACCGCCAATAAACGTTCCTAAAAACTGTGATGTTGAAAAAATACCCATAGCAAGACCCCTCTTAGAGGCGCTCGCAGTTTTAGATAATAAAGAAGGTAAAATTGCTTCAATAGTATTAAAGGCGACAAAGAATATGGTTAAAGTAATGAGAAAAACTGAGAAATTTAAGTTTGAAATATAAAAAATAATTTGACTAATAATTAGTAGAAAAATACTAAGCAACAATATGTACTTTGTTTTTTTAAATTTCTCTGAAATAATTATAAGAGGAATCATTCCAATGAATGATAGCAATACTGCTGGAAGGTAAAGCTGCCAGTTATCAATCATACTGACTATTTGGTTTTCCATAATAAGAAGTGGCATCACTATAAAACCGCTTGCAAGGATTAAATGTAATGAAAATACACTAAAATCTAAAGCAATTAACTCTCTACTTAAAGTTTCTCTAAAGGCACCAAAAGATAGCCGATAATAATTGATTGGCTTGGAGTGCTCAAGAGACAATACTATTAGCATAGCAATAATTGAGAGTAGGCCTATAACCCAAAACAATCCTGAAAGCCCAATCCTTGAGGTTATTATTGGCCCAATAATTAATGAAAGCATAAATGCCACACCAATTTGAAAGCCTACAAATGCATTAGCCTTTGCTCGATTATCTTCAGATATAGAGTCAGCTAAAAACGCCATTAAGACAGCTGATATTGCGCCGCCGCCTTGTAAAGCCCTCCCAATAACTACAAATATAATATTAGAAGCATTTGCTGCAACAACACTTCCTATCAAAAAAATTAAAAGCCCTATAATCAGGATAGGTTTTCTTCCAAATCGATCAGAAAGATAGCCAAAAGGTATTTGAAGTAGGGCTTGAGTAAGACCATAAATCCCAATTGCCATACCAATCAAGAAAGGGGTCGAGCGATCATAATCACCTGCATAAACACTCATGACAGGAAAAAGCATGAATAAACCCAGCATTCTAACAGACATAATTAGCGAAACTTTTAAAGCAAATAGCCTTTCAGTTGAGTTCATAACTAAAGATATTATATTTTGACGCTAATCAATTGAATAGTTTTTAGAGTAACCAGGATAACTAGAAGATAAAACTATTCTTATATCACTTGCGAGCTTTGTAGCATTTATTTGGTCATAATTGTATGCCATTAGATCAAGACTATCAGGAATAGAAGAGCTATTTGGATAATTCTCAATAATAAATTTTGAGCGATTTATTGCGGCAATGTGTGAGCCAATTTTGGTATAGTATATGGCAACATAAAGCTCATGCCTTGCAAGAGTATTCATAAGTTTAGCTAGCTTTTTACCCGCATCATTTGCGTATTTAGAGTTAGGAAAGGTATCAATTAAATCAACAAAGTAAGAATAAGCTTCAAGAATACTGTCAACATCTCTCTGTGCACTATCCGTTACAAAATCATCTAAAATTGAGCTAGATTTATCTTCTGCAACTACACCTTTTAAGTAGTAAGCATATGGGGTAGAAGGGAGGTCAGGATATTTTTCAATGAATTTATTTAATTCAACTATAGCTCTTGTGTATTTTTTACGCTTATATAGATTGAATGCAATATCAAGCCTAGCTTGAATAGCATATTTTGAGCCTGGATATGATGAAAGAATAATTTGATATTGATCAATAGCTTGATCTAAAGAGCCAGCATCAACCATATCTTCCGCCTTCTCATACAAAGTCTTAGGTGTCAGGCCATTTGCGACTAATTTCCTTGTTTCTTTACCTCCCCCAAAAGGGGAGCATCCAGCCAAAAAAATGAAAGATGTAAGTATAAGAATTAAGGATTTAGTCATTGTATGAGCTTGATATTTACTTTTAATCAGTAAATTATACTTATGTGCGTTTTTGAATGGAAAGGTTTACATAAAGAACTTCTAGTGAATAGTAACCTGCTTATAATTATACTAACCTTATTTTATTTCTATATTGATGGCAACAACTCTTTTTCAAAAGCATACTAAAATTGATGACTTGTGCTTAGTTTTAAATAGTTACTTACCTCATTCCGAGATCGAGCTAGTAAAGCTTGCTTATAGGACGGCTAATAAAGCACATTCTGGTCAATTTAGAAAGTCAGGTGAACCTTATATTCACCACCCACTTTCTGTTGCTTTAATACTTGCTGATCTAAAACTTGATTATTTTTGTGTTGTTGCCGCAATTCTCCATGACTGTATCGAAGATACTTCAGTAACTAAAGAAGATGTCCAAGCTCAATTTGGAGAGCAAGTAGCTCATATTGTTGAAGGAGTATCAAAGCTGACTAGCTTAGAATTCACTTCAAGCTCACAAAAACAAGCTGAAAACTTTCAAAAACTAATATTGGCGATGTCTAAAGATATGCGAGTTATGGTTATTAAATTAGCTGACAGACTTCATAATATGCGTACTTTAGACTCAATGAGTGACGAAAAAAAAATACAAAAAGCAAAGGAAACTTTTGAGCTTCACGCTCCAATTGCAAGGCGACTTGGACTCCATAGTATAAGGGTAGAGCTTGATGATTTATGCTTTAAGACACTGCACCCAAGAAAGTACTTAATAATTAAAAAGAAAATCAGTAAGCAGTATGGAAACCACAAGAAAACAATAAATCTAATTAAAACCGAAATTGAAAATAGGCTAAAGTTTGAAGGCATAAATGCAACTATAGAAGGGCGTCAAAAACAACCTTCTAGTGTTTACAATAAAATGAAATTTAAATCAAGAAAATTTTCAGAGGTTCTTGATATGCATGCCTTTAGAATTGTAGTAGAAAATACAAATACTTGCTATCAGGTATTAGGTCACATTCATAGCCTTTACAAACCTATTCCGCTTCAATTTAAAGATTATATCTCAGCTCCAAAACCTAATGGTTACCAGTCTATTCATACTGTAGTGCTTGGTCCTAGAAAAATGTTCATTGAAGTTCAAATTAGATCTCAGGAGATGGAATTCATATCTGAGTATGGAATCGCTGCACACTGGCACTATAAAAATACAGATAAGCCTACTGATAAATTAGCTCGGAACTGGATTGGATCTTTACTAGATATTCAACAAAATACTGATACATCAGCTGACTTCCTAGAGAACACAAAAGCCGACTTATTTTTTGATGAGGTATTTGTGTTTACTCCAGCTGGTAAGATAATTCAACTTCCTCTTAGAGCTACAGTGCTTGATTTTGCATATGCTGTTCATACAAATATTGGAAAAAAATCTCAAAAAGCCACTATTAATGGAACTGAAGCTGAGCTGTCAACAGGTCTTAAATCTGGCCAAACTGTTGAAATAATTACAAGTCGGTTTGTTAAGCCCAAGCCAAGCTGGCTAGACTTTGTTGTAACCTCAAAAGCTAAAACTGCTATTAAGGCTCATCTTAAAGACAACTCAAAGACTGAGCTGGCAAGACTAGGAAAACTTTTGATTTCTGATGCGCTTAATTATCAAAAAATTAAAATTAATGATGTACCTAAAGATAAATGGGATAAATGCTTAAAAGAACTCAATTGCTTTGATTTTCAAGACCTGTACATAAAGGTAGGATTGTCCGAAATATTTGTAGCTGTTGTTATTAATAAACTTCTCCAAGATATTAATAATGAAACAATTAATACAATTTCTATAAATAAAACAAAAGGAATGGCAATAAACTTTGCTCATTGTTGCTACCCAATACCTGGAGATGAAGTTACAGGGGTTTTAACAACACAAAAAGGACTGGTTATGCACCGCTCAATCTGTTCAAATCTGGAACATATTAAAGAAAAAAATGCACAATGGATGGAAATTGAATGGAACTCGAATGATGATGAAGTGTTTGAAGTTGCAATAAGCGCATTAGTTGAAAATAGAAGTGGCCGCTTAGCAGCAATAGCAAATACTATAGCTAATCTAGGTGTTAATATTGAAAATATTGAACAACAAGAGAGCCAGCATTCCACAAGGTTATTTCATATTGTTGTTGTCATTAAAAACATCATTCAACTAAATGACGTATTGGAACAACTTAACAAGCTCCCACATCTTGTTTCTGCTGAAAGAGTTTAATATTTATTAAAATGTACTAAGTTAACAATTGAATTGATTAAAATTACACCTTTATTAATTATTAATACTATTACATAATGCTTTGCTGGACTGACTCACTTGAAATAGCTATTTCATTGGAAGAAACCTCTCCTGATACTGATCCCAAAACTATTAACTTTGTTGATTTACGTCAGCTTGTTATGGATCTTGAGGATTTTGAAGAAGGACAAAGTAAGTGTGGTGAAAGGGTTCTTGAAGCTATTCAAATGAACTGGATTGAGGAGAAAGAGTGAAATATTTAAAGTTTATATTGTTATTCAATCTATTATTGTCATTTTCAGCTAATGCACTTTTAGAAGTAAATATTTTAAAATCTAAAGAGGCTGCTTTTCCTATAGTTATTGCTCCTTTTGAAATAATTGGCGATTCAAAAGAAAATGTAGACATCGCTAAAATTATTAGAGATAATTTAAATAGATCAGGCCAATTTAGTGCCTTAAGTACTGATGCATTGGTAACAAATCAAATTGATTTTAACTTTTGGAAAGAACGTAAAAAAGATGCTGTTGTTTTTGGAAAAGTTGAGCAAATAAGCCCAAAGGTTTACAACATATATATTTATATTTATGATGTCTTTTCTGAAAAAAGCTTATATCAAAAAAAGATTACTGTTAGTAACTCTGGCTTTAGAAGAATGGCTCATTTCCTAAGTGATAAAATTTATTATGTCCTTCTTGGACAAAAAGGCTCTTTTAACACTAGGCTGTCATATGTTACTGTGACTGATAATAATAGTGGTGGCCGAACATACAGGCTTCAAATATCCGATTCTGATGGAGAAAATCCTCAAACAATTGTAAGGCAATCAAATCCGATTTTATCTCCAGCCTGGTCAAAAGATCAGCAAAAACTTGCTTATGTTTCTTTTAAAAATAATAGATCTGAAGTTTTTGTTATGACTCCTTTTTTAAAAACAATTCCTATCAAGCTACCAAAATTTGATGGAATTGCATCTTCACCTACATTCCACCCAAGCGGAGATAGTATTGCGCTAACAATCTCGAAACAAGGCAATAAAGATATATATTTATACAACTTTAAATCAAAAAACCTTAAGAGGCTAACTAAAAACATATCAATTGATACAGAAGCTAGCTTTTCACCAGATGGCAATAGCATTGCGTTTACTTCAAATAGAACAGGGCAAGTTCAAGTTTATATAAAAGACCTTAACTCTGGCAAAATATCCCGAGCTACTTTTGAAGGTCGATACAATGCAAAACCAGTTTTTTCACCTGATGGCAAAGATTTGGCACTCATTCACAGAGTTGATAAAGATTACAGGGTAGCCCTATTAGATATCAAATCTAGAGATTTAACTGTAATGACTCGAAACAAATCAGATGAATCTCCTTACTTTTCTCCAAACGGCGGAATGATTATTTTTTCAACTAATAGAGACAACAAGGGAATTTTGTCTATAATTTCACTTCACAACAATCAAATTGTTGAATTAATGCAAAAAACCGGCGAAGTAAGGGAACCTACTTGGTCAAATTATTCAAACTAAGGAAAAAAAAATGTCAAAAAAAATTCTTCTTTTATCAAGTGTTATCTTTTTAAGTTCTTGTGGTGCTAATAGTATTTCTGAATTGGGCGATAAGTTTCTTGATTTAATTAACCCAAGTGATGCTGCAACTGAGCAAGCAGATCTTGGAGGTGATGCAACCCTAGTTGCTATGGATGAAGATGGTGGATTTACAATTGATGAACTTGAGCAATTATCTAATGATGAATTAATTGCAATTGCTAAAGAGAAGGGATTGGGAGATCTTATAGTTCTTGATGCAGATGGTAATCTTCAAAATAGAGATCAAATCATAAATGCTATTGTTGAAAGTGGAGACTTACTTGACGGAAAGACTGCAGAACTTGAATCACTGTCTGATGATGCACTTATCGAAATGATCAATTCTAAGGGTCTAAGTGACTTGATTGTACTTGATGCAGATGGAAATTTAGCTAATAGAGATGAGCTTATTCAGGCGTTAATGGATGATGCAGCAGCAATGTTAGCAATTATTGAAAATTTCAAAAATTCTAGTGACTCTTTTATTCTTTATTTTGATTATGACGATACTGAGATAGATGAAGTATCTACAAGAAAGATTATTGAGCATGCTAACTTTATGCAAGACAATCCTTCACTAAGCTTGAGATTAGAAGGTCATGCAGATGAGCGTGGAACCCGTGAATATAACCTAGCACTTGGTGAAAATCGTGCCTTAAGTGTAAAAGAGGTCTTAAGCCTTTACAACCTTGATGACAGAATTTTAGTTGTAAGCTATGGTGAAGAGTCTCCAATTCTAGTTGGAAGCAATGAAATGGCGTGGGAAGAGAACCGAAGAGTAGAATTCTCTTACTACTAGAGGTAAAGTTTTCTCAAATTTTTTTTAAGTAAATAGTTTTTGTCACTTGATGAAAAAGAATATTCTTCTATTTATGCTTTTCATAAACCCTATGTTATTTCAGCATGGGGTTTATGCTAACGAAGGCCTTGATTTAGACCTTGCAATCTTAAAAATCAACAAAGAAGTTAAATCCCTAAACAATGAAATCCTTTCATTAAAAGATGAGATTGAACTGATTAAAGAAGAACAAAGAATCAGCTCTGCCAAGATTGCAGAACTTCGTCAAATCATTGAATTAAATCTCTCTAATACTAAACAAGAAAAAAAATCAACAAAAAAAATTCAGTCTAACAGCGCTGAAAAGCTTTATTCAGATGGGAAAAATGAATTTCTTCTTGGGAATTATGAGAAAGCAATTACTCTATTCATAAGTTTTGCAAAAAGCTCTCCTAATTCATCAAGTATAAAAGATTCAAAGTTGTGGCTTGCAAGAGCTTATTTTGAACGTGAAAAATATTTAAAAGCCAAAGATTCATTATTAGATTATCAATCTAATAATAAAGGGCACCAAAAATATGCCGACTCTATGTTTGAATTAACAAGGGTCTTAATTAAGCTAAATGAAGTCAATGAAGCTAAGCTATTGTTATTAGATATGATTAAGCAATATCCAGACCACTCTTTGATAAACAAAGCAAACCAATTACTTTTAGACCTATAAGTTAGTGGAAATACTAGAAATACAAAAAGTTGATTTAACTTCTTTTTGTTATCTCAATAAAGAACGTTATCCTTTCTTACTTGAAAGCGTTAATCACAACGAAAACAATAGATACTCAATATTATTTGCCTTTCCTGGTGAGAATATTGTTCTTAAGAACTTTTCTGACTTTGATTTTTTAAAAGAACTTCAAGATAAAAGTAAATCAACTATGTTAGATTCTGATCTACCTTTTATTGGTGGTTGGTTTGTTTATTTTTCATATGAGCTGATAGGTCAAATTGAGCCAACTTTGACTTCTAAACTTCATAAATCAAAACTTCCAATTGCTTATGCAGTTCAAATTCCATCAGCAATAATTGTAGATCACAAACTAGACAAAACTTTCATTATTGATCAAGATAATAATCAATCCCGCATTAAGTCAATATTATCTGATATTAAGCTCCTAGATAAGACTCCAACACAAATAATCAAAGGTAGCCAATCTGAAGAGGTTGAAAATAAATTTATTGATGGCGTTAAAAGTAGCTTAGATTATATTGTTGCAGGTGATGTCTTTCAGGTCAACCTGTCAAGAAAATGGCAATATCAACTAATAGAAACTATAGATTCAGCAATAATCTATAATGCTCTAAAAAAGGCTAATCCAGCGCCTTTTTCTGCTCTCATTCAATATGAAAATTTCAGCATAATTTCCTCTTCTCCAGAAAGGCTTTTTAGTATTAATGACAAAACCCTTGAGACAAGGCCTATTGCAGGAACTCATCCTAGGGGAAAGGGTGATTTAGATAAAACTCAAAAAGATAACCTAATAAATCATCCTAAAGAAATTGCAGAGCATGTAATGCTTCTTGATTTAGAGAGAAATGACATGGGAAGGGTGTGTGAGTATGGAAGCGTTTTTGTTAACGAAATAATGACTCTAGAGACTTATCCATTTGTTCATCATATTGTCTCTAATATAAAAGGAAAACTTCGTGATAATGTTGGTATTAAAGGCATTGTTAGAGCTCTATTTCCAGGAGGGACTATTACAGGGTGTCCAAAAGTGCGTTGCATGGAAATCATCAATGAACTAGAGCAGATGCCGAGAGAGGCCTATACTGGTTCAGTAGGATATATAAGCCAGAATGGTAAGATGGATTTCAACATCCTTATTCGTAGCTTCATCCATGAAGGAGGTACTTTAAGTTTTAGAGCAGGGGCTGGAATAGTATATGACTCGATACCTGAAAAAGAATTAGCTGAAACAAGACACAAGGCAGCAGGGCTTTTAAAAGTTTTTGAGAATTAGAAAATTAAGGCTTAAACTTTGATGTCATTGGATACCTTCTTTCTTTACCAAATGCATTCCCACTTATCTTAGGTCCAGGAGCAGATTGACGCCTTTTGTATTCGTTTCTAAGAATCATCGAAGTGACCTTATTGACAACCTCAAAACTATGGCCTTGCTCTGTAATTTGAGCTACAGAATGCTTTAATTCAACAAATCTCTTTAAAATATCATCTAAAACATCATACGAAGGAAGTGTATCTTGATCAACTTGATTAGGCGCAAGCTCAGCAGAAGGGGGTCTTGTTATTACGCGATCAGGAATAACTTGAGAAATTGTATTTCTATATCTAGAAAGCTTATATACCATTGTTTTGGGAATATCTTTAAGTGGAGCAAAGCCACCACACATATCGCCATACAAAGTTGCATAACCAACTGCCATCTCTGATTTATTCCCAGTTGCAAGCACAATTTTATGATATTTGTTTGAAAGCGCCATTAGAAGAGTACCTCGAACTCGAGCTTGAATGTTTTCTTCAGTCGAATCTGGAGAAGTATTTTCAAAAAAATCATTAAGAGAAAAATTAAAAGAATCAACCATCGAATGAATATCAATATTTGAGAACTGAACTCCCTGGGCTTGCGCCTGAAGTTCAGAGTCCTGAAGGCTCATATCAGAAGTAAACTGATAGGGCATCATTACTGCATGAACATTCTCTGGACCAATAGCGTCAACTGCAACTGCAAGAGTTAAAGCGGAATCAATACCACCTGATAGGCCAATTAAAGCTCCTTCAAAGGAATTTTTTTGAATATAATCCCTAGTTGCTAAAACAAGTGCAGAGTATATTGACTCCTCCTCACTTAAAACTGAAGACAAATAATTAGTGCTGTTATGAAGTACCGACATCTCTTTAAATGCTGGCAGCTGAAGAGTAAGCTCTCCGAGATTATTTATAACAAAAGAGTTGCCATCAAAAACAACTTCATCTTGTCCTCCAACCATGTTCACGTAGATAAATGAAAGATCAAACTTCAGCGCATAATGTTTACAAATATCAATACGCTCATTTTGTTTATTTAATTGAAAGGGTGATGCATTAAGGGAAACCACTACATCAACATTAGACTGACATAACTTATCAATTGGACCGTCGATCCATTGATCTTCACAAATTAAAACGCCAACTTTAGTTTGCTGACATTCAAATACAAATGATTCGTCACCAGAAGCAAAGTAGCGCTTTTCATCAAAAACGCCGTAGTTTGGTAATTCTTGCTTGTTGTAAACATGAGTGACTCGATTACTTTGAATGCAAAAAGCACTATTGAAAAGAGAATCATTTAATTGGCTTGGCGCACCAAATAAAATAGTTATAGCTGAAGGAACTAAATTACATAGGCTATTAATTTCTTCGTTAACTTGATTAATAAAACCATCTCTAAATAAAAGATCCTCTGGAGGGTAACCAGTAATAGCTAACTCTGGAAAAACAATTAAGTGTGCTCCAATTTCATGAGCCTCATTAATCAAATCTAACATTCTTAAGGCGTTAGCCTTAATATCTCCAACAATAGGGTTAAATTGAGCGATTTGGATTTTTATTGACTCTGATTCAGAAAATATCTTATTAAGCTGTTCTTGCCAAAATATAGCCTTCAAATTATTTCCAGTATTTATTGCATGTTCATACTTAGTATTTGCAACCACTTCAGATGGATCTAATTCAAGGATATTAGCAAATAACCAGGCGTGCGTCTCACTAAGAGCGGCCTTACCAGAGCTATATTTACTAAGGTTAGATTGATTTATATCATACTCCTTAGCAATTTTATAATCAGAAAAACCAGTTTTCTCCCGCACTAGAGCTAGGTATTCAGTTGTTTTTTTATTCACTATGATTCGTTAGTTAAAGTATATATTAGTTATTTTATACCACTACAGTTATTAAATAACTATAATTCATAAATAAAGATATAAAAAACAAATGTATTTATTAACTAAAATGTACTTAAACTACTGTTTTGTATACATAAATTGAAAATTATAAATTTATTACTTTAACGTCATAATTATTAATTCAGAACTAATTTCATTAAAGAATAAACCATAAGATGGTCTATAAAAGTTGAATTAAATTCACTAATTTTTTAATAGTATTTCTACATATTATTGAATAAAATTTTTTGAAATATCCCTATATCATTAGCCTTAGAGACGTAAATTGATTTTAAAAATAACTAGCATTGTGTTGCTTAGTAGTGATAAAATTCTTTAATCCTCACGCAATTGTGATGGATTGTTATACTTTGAAACTCATTAAGGAGATATATATGAAACAATTACTAAAATTGACTGCTGCTTCGTTGTTAGTTGTTGGTGCACTTGGTGTACAAGCTTCTACATTAAGCGACGTTCAAGCTAAAGGCCACGTTTCTTGTGGCGTATCTAAAGGTCTTGCAGGATTCTCTTCAGCTGACTCTTCAGGTACTTGGACAGGTGTTGACGTTGATGTTTGTCGTGCTGTTGCAGCTGCAACGCTTGGCGACGCAACTAAAGTTAAATTTGTACCACTAACTGCTAAAGAAAGATTCACTGCACTTCAGTCTGGTGAGATCGATATGTTGTCTAGAAATACTACTTGGACAATTACTCGTGACGCTTCACTAGGTCTTAACTTTGCCGGTGTTAACTACTATGATGGACAAGGCTTTATGGTTAAGTCTTCTCTAGGTGTTTCTAGTGCTATGGAATTAGGTGGAGCTGCGATTTGTATTCAAGCAGGTACAACTACTGAATTAAACTTAGCTGACTGGGGTAAAGCAAACGGTATCGATTACAACTCTGTTGTTTCAGACACGAATGCTCAAACTCTAAGTAACTATGACGCTGGTCGTTGTGACGTTCTAACAACTGACGCATCTGGATTATATTCAATGCGTGCTGGTGCGAACGATCCTTCTGAGCACGTTGTACTTCCAGAAATCATTTCTAAAGAGCCTTTAGGCCCTGTTGTTCGTCAAGGTGACGACCAGTGGTTTAACATCGTAAGATGGTCTCTTAACGCTATGATCACTGCTGAAGAGATTGGTGTTACTAGTGCTACTGTTGATATGGTTTCTAACAACCCTGAGCGCGAGCGCTTAATGGGTCGTTCTGGAAGCACTCATGAGTACGTTGGTTTGACTTCAGACTGGACTTACCAGATCATTAAGCAAGTAGGTAACTACTCTGAAAGCTTTGAGCGCAACATTGGTGTAAATACTCCAATTGGTATTGCTCGTGGTGTTAATGCACTATGGTCACAAGGTGGTATCCTTTATTCACCTCCATTTAGATAAGCAATTATCTAGATTGAACTTAAACCAGCCTGCTATACTTTAGCAGGCTGGTTTTTTTTTACTTTTTTTATCAATTCAAAGCTCATTTTTTAGTAAAATTTCTCAATTAATATTTATTGCTCTATATGAAAAAACTTATTCTCGACTCCCTTGGTAAATCAAAACATAGAGGGTCAAACTTCCGTGATTTACTTTATAACAATGAGGCAAGAGCTTTTTTCTTCCAGGTAATTACATTTGTTTTAGTAGTAGGACTCTTTTACACGGCAATAGGAAACCTCTTTCAAAATATTGAAGCGAGAGGAATACAAACAGGGTTTTCTTTTCTTAATAATAGGGCGGGTTTTGATATCTTACCTTTCCTTGGTAATATTGTAGTTGACTACACCCCAGAATCTTCAAATTTAACTGTTTTTTATGTAGGACTTGTAAATACCCTAGTTGTTGCCTTTATTGGCATAATTCTATCTACACTAATTGGGCTGCTAATTGGTATTGCAAGGCTTTCTAATAACTATCTAATTGCAAAACTTGCAGGGGGCTATATTGAGCTCTTTAGAAATATACCTATTCTGTTACAAATTCTTTTTTGGTACAACCTATTTATTAATGTTTTCCCTCACCCTAAACAAAGCTTGGCATTTTTTGATATTGCCTTCTTGAATCAGCGAGGCTTATACCTTCCAAAACCAATTGCCGAAGATGGCTTTATATTTGTTGCCTTAGCATTCATTATTGGAATCATTGCTGCTTATCTTATTAAAAAATTTTATAAGAAGAGACATGAGCTCACAGGAACACACACCAGTACTTGGATGTACACACTTGGTTTAATAGTCGGCTTACCAGTAATAGTTTACTTTTTAGTCGGCTCACCACTTCAATTTGATTATGCAGTTCTAGGAAAATTTAATCTGAAAGGCGGCATGGCTGTTGTTCCAGAATTTTTAGCATTAACTTTTGCATTGAGTGTCTACACTGCAACTTATATTGCTGAAGCAATAAGATCCGGAATAGAGGCAGTTGACAAAGGCCAAAAAGAGGCTGCTGCTGCAATAGGTTTGTCGCCAGTTCAGTCTCTTAAGCTGATTGTTTTGCCGCAAGCATTAAGAGTGGCAATTCCACCCACCATCAATCAATACCTAAATTTAACAAAGAACTCTTCATTAGCCACAGTAATTGGCTACCCAGAATTAATGAGTACATTTGGAGGCACCGTCCTAAACCAGGTTGGTCAAGCAGTTGAAATTCTAGCTATGGCGATGTTGGTTTATCTTGTAATTTCGCTGTTTATTTCTTTATTGCTTAATTATGTCAATAAAAAAATGGAAATCCAAGGAAGATAGTTATGTCAGTATTTGATCAACAATCAACCAGGAAGCCACCAATTTCTCAAATTGGGGCGGTTTTATGGCTTAGGACTAACCTTTTCTCATCTTGGATTAATAGCGCCCTTACACTTGCCTCACTCTATTTGCTATATATCATGATTCCCCCCTTAATGGATTGGATGATATTTAATGCAAGTTTTAGCTTTGGCACTGTAAACCTTTTTGGTTTTGATATCAAGTTTAGTGAAGCCATGGCAACAAATCAGAACTGTGGTCGTGAAGGAGCATGCTGGCCTTATATCTATGAAAAACTATATATGTATACCTATGGCTTCTATCCTCGTACAGAAACATGGAGACCTAATATTGTATTTGGATTAACAGCACTTCTTTTTGTTATCGTGCCATTAGTAAAGCACTATAAGCATAAGAATAGAGTTACATTATCGTTAATTATTCTTTATCCAATTGTTTCATATATTTTAATTGCTGGGATGTTTAATGAGCCAAAACTAGCAGATAGTCCATTAGCCTCAGGTAGTTATTTTGAACAACTAGCTTGGAACATTAATGTTATTGGATATGAATTTTTACCAAATGTATCTACTGATCAATGGGGTGGGCTATTATTGACTCTAATTATCGCATCAGTTGGTATCCTTGTTTCATTTCCAATAGGTGTATTGCTTGCACTTGGAAGGCAGTCAGACCTAAAAGTAATAAAGCTATTTTGCACACTTTTTATTGAATTTATACGTGCAGTTCCTTTAATAACGATTCTCTTTATGGCTTCTTTTGTACTTCCATTGTTTTTAGAATCAGGGAACTATTTTGATAAGCTTTTAAGAGCTCTTATAGGTATTGCTTTATTCCAAGCTGCATATTTTGCAGAGGTTGTAAGAGGAGGGCTTCAAGCTATCCCAAGAGGGCAATATGAAGCTGCTGACGCAATTGGACTAAGCTATTTTCAAAAAAATCTATTAATTATCTTGCCGCAAGCATTAAAAATCTCAATACCTAATATAGTAGGATCTTCAATATCACTATTTAAAGATACGACACTTGTTCTTATAATAGGGCTATTTGATATGCTAGCAATGGTCAACCTAACAAGTAATGATCCTTACTGGCTTGGAAGGGAGACAGAGGGCTTTGTTTTCGTTACAATTGTTATGTGGGCTATACTATATACCATGTCTCGCTATTCAAGAAAACTAGAGCTACGCTTCAATACTGAAAATACAAATTAAAAAGGCTAACAAAGATGAGTACTGACAAAACTAAAACTAAAAAAGAAAACATCATAGAAATATCAAAATTAAATAAGTGGTATGGTGACTTCCATGCACTAAAAAATATTGATTTAAATGTAAAAGAAGGTGAAATAATAGTGGTATGTGGCCCATCAGGCAGTGGGAAGTCAACACTAATAAGATGTGTGAACTTTCTTGAAAAATTTCAAGAAGGAAGCATCCTGGTCTCAGGAACTGAGCTTACTGATGATGCGCAAAAAATTAGAAAAATTAGAAGTGAAGTGGCAATGGTGTTTCAGCACTTCAATCTATTCCCACACTTAACAATTGTTGATAACCTAACACTTGCACCAATATGGGTCCACAATGAAACAAAGCAAGAGGCGAGAGATAAAGCGCTTAAATTACTGGATCGAGTAGGGATAAGGGACCAAGCTGAAAAGTATCCAAATCAACTTAGTGGTGGACAGCAACAGCGTGTTGCTATTGCAAGGTCTTTATGCACTTCACCAAAAATAATGCTATTTGATGAGCCAACATCGGCTCTAGATCCGGAAATGATCTCTGAAGTCTTAGACGTAATGGTTGAACTAGCTAAAGAGGGCATTACTATGATCTGTGTAACCCATGAAATGGGCTTTGCACGCAAAGTTGCAAATAGAATTATCTTTATGGATGATGGTCAAATAGTCGAAGAAAACGATCCTGAAAACTTCTTTAATAATGCAGAATCTGATAGATTACAGCTATTTTTAGATCAAATACTAACTCATTAATATTAGAATTAAAAGGCTAGTTAACAGATTTAATGAGCCCTAATTAAGAATAAAGCAACACACGCGCAACCTTCTAGTTATATAATTCGACTAAGAAGACTATTAATTAACTAACTTACTAATTGATAAATGTTTGGTTTCCTAAAAAAAGAACAATTGCCCGAGGCCTCAGAAATTACGCAAACTGTGGACTGGACTAAGGATATAAAGAGAAACAAAAAAATTGGTGAGGAGGTTGAGCAATTATCGTTTTTATATAGCTCTGAAAGCAATAATGAGATAATAGGGACTAAGAAGGGACTAAGTAGGGACCATCTGCAAATTCTAAAAAAATGTAAAATAGAAAGCAGTGCATTAGACTTGATGAAAATATTAAAGAGATCAAATAAATCAAAGTTTAAAACAGCAATCATTAATCCACTTCTTGATCAAAACTTCCTAGAACTAACAATTCCAGATAGTCCTAAAAGTCCTAGTCAAAAATACAGACTTACAGGTAAGTTTGTTAAAAAAAGAACAAAGGAATAATAGATTTTCAACCTTTTGAGTAGCCTGGTTACTTAATTTGCGATATTTTTACCCCCTAATCCCATACCTTCTATATTATAGACTTTCACTATTTTTCTAGATAAGTTACTGTATAAGTGATAGATATGCCGTATATGGGCAAATTTCGAGTCCAGTATATAACTCTTTGATTTTTATATGTTTAATTCAATATTTACCATTATTTAGTCATTTTTCCTAACTTAAGTTCCATTTAACTTCGTATAATTTATATTATGTTAAATAACTAATATTAAACATAAATTACCCTAAATAGAGTTACTGTGGATAATAACAATCTTAGTCCCCCTGCTATTTCAGGTTTTTCACATTTTTTTTTCTTGGTCCCTTTATCTTTGATATGTCCGTAAACAAAAGAAATTATTCACTTTTAGGATTACTCGTGCTAATGTGGGGATCATCATTTCTTCTAATTGATCGCTCACTAGTATTTTTTTCTCCTGAGCAAGTCGTTGGCTATAGATTATTTATTGGTGCGATTACTATGATGTTAGTTGCCTTTTTTTATGGAAAGAAATTTCCTAGATCTATTACGCCTTGGCTTCATTTTATTGTTTATGCTGTAATTGGTAATATTTTGCCTTACCTTCTAATTGCTAAGGGACAAGTAACAATTACTTCTGGGATGGCTGGATTGTTGATGGCTATAATGCCGTTAGTTACACTTGTTCTTGCGCATTTCTTTCTACCTAACGATAAACTAAATAGATATAAGGCATTTGGATTTGTTATTGGAATATCTGGTGTGTTATTTATATTAAGTCCTTCACTTAGAGATGGCTCTAATACATTGATTGGAATCTTACTAGTATTATCTGCTGCATGTGCATATGGAGTTAATACTATAATTGCTTCTCGGCTTCCCTCTTATGACCCTATTGTATCCAGTGCATGTGTATTATTAATTGCTAGCACGCTTTCATTTTTCATATGGCCAGGTGTATTTTTTATTGATTTTTCTGGTGTTCCATTATTGAGTGGTGCCAGTCTTATTCTTCTTGGAATACTACCCACTGGTCTTGCAGCTCTCGTTTATTTTATTATTATCAACTCTGCTGGTGCAACATTTCTTTCTAATATTAATTATTTAATCCCTGTTGTTGCTTTTTTCCTTGGAGCATTGCTACTTGGTGAAGATATTCTTTTAAGTAATTTATTGGCATTAGTTCTAATTATCTCTGGAATTTTTGTATCAAGATTTAAATCTTAATATTTATTTTTTTTATTATTTTATAGTGAAATTTCTCCCTTTCTTTCAATTACTTAGCCCTTTTTTATCCTAAATCCATTTAATAATCTTATATCTATATTATTTATATTCTATATTTAGTGTATATTTATCTCCGTAAGCACTAAATGTAGTACATCTTTCAGGAGTAGGGTTTGAGTCAAGAAATACAGGCTGTAAAAGACAATGCAGTCGATCAAGAAATATTAGTTACTAAAAGAGACGGCTCAAAAGAGTCAATTGACCTTGAAAAAATCCACCGTGTTGTTCATTGGGCATCTCAAGACCTCGATAATATTTCTGTTTCACAAGTTGAAATTAATGCTCAATTAGCCTTTTTTGATGGTATCCGTACTGAAGATATCCATGAAACAATTATTAAATCTGCAGCAGACTTAATCTCTACTGACGTTCCTGATTATCAATATTTAGCTGCTCGATTAGCAATTTTTCATTTGAGAAAAAAGGCTTACAAATCTTTTACGCCTCCCTCTCTAATTGATCATGTTACAAAACTGACTAAATTAGGTATATACGATAAAGATATTCTCGATAAATATAACGTGTCTGAATTTGAAGAGTTTAATAATTATATTGATCACTGGCGTGATATGAAGTTTTCTTATGCTGCTGTTAAGCAATTAGAAGGTAAATATTTAGTTCAAAATCGAGTGACTGGTGATATTCATGAATCACCGCAAATGTTATACATGCTCGTTGGAATGTGCTTATTCCAAGAGTATAAAGGTAAAGCAAGAATTGATATTGTAAAGCGCTTTTATGATGCCTCATCTAACTTTAAAATTTCTCTTCCTACGCCGATTATGGCTGGTGTTAGAACTCCAACGCGTCAATTTTCATCTTGCGTTTTAATTGAAACTGATGATGATTTAGACTCAATTAGTGCTGCGTCTGGTGCAATTGTTAAATACGTTTCTCAGCGTGCTGGAATTGGAATAAATGCTGGAAAAATTAGAGCTATTGGAAGTCCAATTAGAGGCGGGGAAGCAACTCATACTGGATGTATACCTTTCTTTAAACACTTCCATACTGCTGTTAAATCCTGCTCCCAAGGTGGTGTTAGAGGTGGTGCCGCAACTTTATTTTATCCACTATGGCACCTTGAAGTTGAAAGCCTATTAGTGCTTAAAAATAACACTGGTACCGATGAAAACAGAATTAGGCATCTTGATTATGGTGTTCAATTTAATGGATTAATGTATGAGCGCTTTTTAAAAGACTCTGATATCACACTATTCTCACCAAATGATGTTCCTGGTTTATATGACTCTTTTTTTGCTGATCAGAAAAAATTTAAAAAACTCTATGAGAAATACGAGAGTGATGATTCAATCCGAAAGGAGACCATTAAAGCGCGTGACTTATTTGCAATGTTCATGAAAGAAAGGGCAAATACTGGTCGCATTTACCTTCAAAATGTTGATCATTGTAATACTCATGGTGCTTTTAACCCAGAGTATGCTCCAATCAGACAATCGAACCTTTGTATGGAGATCACGCTTCCAACGAAGCCCCTGTTTTCAGTCCAAGATGAAAAAGGTGAGGTTGCACTTTGTACTCTTTCTGCAGTTAATCTAGGCGCATTAGATAGCCTTGATGAGCTTGAAGACATTACTGAAATTATTGTCCGCTCTTTAGATTCATTACTAGATTATCAGGACTATCCTCTCAAATCAGCTGAGATTGCTAGTAACAACCGACGTACACTTGGTATTGGAGTAACAAACTTAGCGTATTACTTGGCTAAAAATGATGCCAAATATTCAGATGGTTCAGGAAATGACTTAATTCATAAGACCTTTGAAGCACTGCAATACTACTCTTTAAAAGCTTCAAATAAGCTTGCAGAAGAACTTGGTCCCTGCCCTCTTTTTTCTGAAACTCAATACGCAAAAGGCATAATGCCCATTGATAGTTACAAAAAAGATATTGATGCATTTTGCTCCACAAAGCTAGAGTTAGATTGGGATACACTTAGAAAAAATATTAAATCTAAAGGTATAAGAAACTCAACTCTAACAGCATTAATGCCTTGTGAAAGTTCTTCTCAAATCTCGAATTCAACGAACGGAATTGAGCCTCCTAGAGGCTTTATATCAGTAAAACAATCAAAAGATGGAATATTAAAACAAGTTGTTCCTGAATATGAAAAACTTCATAAAAAATATGAGCTTCTTTGGGATATAAAGGATAACGAAGGTTATCTTCAGTTATGTGCGATTATGCAAAAATTCGTGGATCAATCAATCTCAACAAATACCCATTATGACCCTTCTCAATTCGAAGGAAGTAGAGTTCCTATGAAGTTATTTTTAATGGACTTACTTAAAGCTTATAAGTATGGAATTAAAACGCTTTATTACCATACGACAAGAGATGGCTCTGGTGATGACCAAAATAACACTAAACAAGGAGATGATGATTGTGAAGATGGTGTTTGCAAACTCTAAAATATAATTATGTCTTATAGTATTTTTAATCAAGAAATAAATGACACCTTAAAAGAGCCAATGTTCTTTGGGGATTCTGTTAATGTCGCCCGATTTGATCAACAAAAATTTGAAATATTTGAAAAGCTAACTGAAAAACAACTTTCTTTCTTTTGGCGCCCTGAAGAAATAGATGTCTCAAAGGATAAAATTGACTTTAGTAAGTTATTGCCCAATGAAAAACACATTTTTATTTCCAATCTTCAGTACCAAATCTTGCTAGATTCGGTTCAAGGACGCTCACCTAATATAGCCTTCTTGCCAATTGTCTCACTGCCCGAGCTAGAGAATTGGATTGAAACCTGGGCATTCTCTGAAACGATTCATTCTCGCTCTTATACTCATATTATTAGAGCAATTATGAATGAACCTGGTGTTGTTTTTGATGAAATAATGAAGACAGACGAAATTATCCAGAGAGCAACCAGTGTCTCTAAGTACTATGACAAGTTAATTAAGCATACTCAAGCTTACTTACTTCATGGTGAGGGTGAGCACCTAATTAATGGCGAGTCAATTAATATCAACTTATACTCACTTAAACGCCTAGTTTATTTAACTATTATGTCAGTTAATATTTTAGAAGCGATTCGTTTTTATGTAAGTTTTGCGTGCTCTTTTGCTTTTGCAGAAAGAAAGGTAATGGAGGGTAATGCTAAAATTATCAAACTAATTGCCCGTGATGAAGCGCTTCATCTTACTGGAACTCAGCATATGTTAAATTTAATGCGTGACGGTAAAGATGATCCAGATATGCAAGCAATTGCTATTGAGTGCGAAGCAGAAGTCATTGAGATGTTTAAAGATGGCGCAAACCAAGAAAAAGAGTGGGCAGAATACTTATTTCGTGATGGCTCAATGATTGGTCTTAATGCCGAAATCCTTAAACAATATCTTGAATATATTACTAATAATCGTATGGCAGCATTAAATATGCAGCCTATCTTTGAGCAAACAACGAACCCCCTTCCATGGCTCAACCATTGGTTAGATTCAGACAATGTTCAAGTTGCTCCTCAAGAAACTGAAATTACCTCATATTTGGTTAGTGCTATTGACAACACAATTGATGCAGAAGATCAAGATTTTGATGATTTTAAGCTCTAAATGTTACCCATTAAATGTTTAAAATTGATGTTGATAATATAAATGGAAAAACAGAGTCACTCTATGTATATGGTGATGAATCAATATTAACTGAGCTTGAAACTAACAACGTTTTAATAAATTTTAATTGCAGACAAGGTCACTGCGGAAGCTGCATATTAAGACTTGTAAAGGGTGATGTCATTCATAAAGACTGCCTTGTTCCATTATCCCCAGGAGAAATCCTTGCATGTCGATCAAGACCAATAACTGATATAAAAATTACCTCTAAATCTTAACTTTCTTTAAGATAACTAGAGACTTCTTCATAATTGCCTCGAAAAATGATTCTTTGTTTTTTCTGTTCAATTTGATAGTTATACATTGGGTCATAGTAATCAACTAAAAGCGACTCAATAAGAGGTAAATAGTCATTTAAATCTTCATTTATTTGATGATTAATTAGCGCTAAATTTAATTGCTTCAAAAGAATTTTATATCTATCTCCACCTAATCTTTTTTGAATTTTGGAGAGAGAATTTAGCCAATAATTTGAATACAGCTCAAAACCAAAATCACCATGTAAAGCTATAAATTTTTGAGCCATATCAATGACATAAGATTTTAAACTAATACTTAATCTCTCTTCAAGACTTGCATTTAAGATAATAATATCAGACTGACGTGCTTTAATTTTTATAGCATCTGGCATGTGTATCATGCCAATATTATTACCCTCATCTTCTATTAAAAATACATTATAAATTTCCTTCTTAATTAACTCTACAGTCAGCTGGTTTTCAAAGTCAATTTGTCTGGGCTGCGGAGTTACGTCATTACCAAAAGCAGAGCCCCTATGATTCGCAAATCCTTCAAGGTCTATACTGTTATCAAGCTCATTTAATAACAATGTTTTACCACAACCCGTTTGGCCTCCTAAAACTAAGAGCTTCTTTTCATTTATAATTCGACTCATCTCATCCGTAAGAAATGACCTGATCGCTTTATAGCCTCCTTTTATTCGAGGAAATGAAATTCCTGATTGTTCATAAATCCACTCTTGAGCTATTTTAGAGCGCAATCCCCCTCTAAAACAAAAAAGTGCACCTGTTGGATGTTTATTAGCAAAATCAAGCCAATTGCCTATTCTTTGATCTTTTAATGACCCTTTTACAAGCTCATGTCCGAGTTTAATTGCAGACTCTTGGCCTTTATCTTTATAGCAAATACCAATTTGATGTCTTTCTTCATTAGTCATCAGAGGAAGATTTAAAGCGCCTGGAAAAGACCCCTCAGCAAATTCAATGGGGGCTCTGATGTCGAGTAAGGGCTTGTTATCTTTAAAAATTTGCGAAAAATTATTAATTACTTCGAGGCTGCTCATCTTAAGAAAATAGATTCAGAATTAACACTTGTTTTAATAATTTTTCCTATTGGATTAATATTCATATTGTTAGAAGCTAGTAGCTTATTAAATTCTGACATGGCTTCTTTTGAAACTGTAATCAATAGACCTCCACTGGTTTGCGGGTCACAAATAATTGATTTCTCCAAATCAGAGAGTTTACAAATAGATTCTCCATAACTATCAAAATTTCTCTCAGTGCCTCCTGGAACGCATCCCCCATCAATATATTTTAAAATATTTGGTAATAATGGTAATTTATCAAAATATATTTCTGCAGAAACATTACTGCCTCTGCAAACCTCTAGCAAATGCCCTGCTAAACCAAAACCAGTAACATCAGTCACTGCATTAACACCTGAAATTTTAGCTACTTTAGAGCCAATGTCATTTAGTGCGCACATTTGCTTTACAGCCATAATGTGATCATCTGAGCTTACTACTTTCTTTTTTTGCGCCGTTGATAAAACTCCAATTCCTAGAGGTTTTGTTAAAAAAATAGTATCACCAGCTTGTGCACTTGTATTTTTTTTAAGCTTATCAATATCAACAATTCCAGAAACAGAGAGGCCAAATATTGGTTCAGGAGAGTCAATACTATGACCACCTGCCAATGTAATTCCCGCGCGGCTACAAATTTCACGGCCACCTTCTATGACCCTTGCACCAATATCTGCAGAGAGTTTATTAATAGGCCAGCCAAATATTGCTATTGCCATTAGTGGCCTACCACCCATTGCATAGACATCACTTAAAGCATTGCTTCCAGCAATCATTCCAAAGTCAAAAGGATCATCTACAATTGGCATAAAAAAGTCTGTGGTACTAATAAGCGCCCTTCCATCACCTAAGTCATAGACTGCAGCATCATCACTCGACTCATTACCTACTAATAAGCCTGGATCTACAAAGCTACTAATATTTGTACCTATAATTTCTTTAAGAAGCTTAGGTGAAATTTTACAGCCACAACCAGCGCCATGACTGAATTCAGTAAGCCTAACTGAAGATGAATTAGTTTTCATATTTGTTTGATTAAAGAATATTTTGAATCTAACTTTTTATAAAGATCAGACGGCGTAATTGATGGGTTTGAATCCATAATTTCAAATGCAACAACATTATCTTCAACACCATCCCAATTTTTTATATATGAACCATCTTTGTAGCCATTTTGCTGCCTAAAAGTATTCAGTTGATTTTTAACAACATAACGCTTGTATAAATTCTCAATATCAATATCTAAATGGGAAATTATTGTAAAAAATAAGTCGGTAATCTTACGGATATTATTAGTCTCTGACTGAATACTTGAAGCCACAGATAAGCTCAACATTTCTTCTAAAGAGTCAACCAAAATATCAACATCAAAACTACCCTTAGGCTCAAGCATTAAAAATTTGTTTGCATACTCTTGATCACTAATACGTATAGATTCAGACATTACAAAATGCCAAATATCAACTAACTCGACTCTAATATTGTCCCAGTCTGGCTGGTCATCAATATTTTTCCAGTGTTTCCAATTAAAAGAGTCAATTGCCTCTGCTACCTCCATATAAATTCCTCGATACCATGAAATTTCTCTATTCTCTCGAGTAACCCCAGTTAGCCATATCTCACCATTTGTCTCATCATTTAATTGCTTTTGAAGGGTAAACATTTGTTCAATTTGATTCATAATTTTTGCTGTATTAAGGAATAAATAAATTATAGATAGTTAATTACTAATAACTTGGAATAAGTCCCTAATATCTATCAACTGAAGGGTCAATTTCTCTAGACCATGCATCAATTCCACCTTGAAGATTTATTAGAGATTGAAAGTCTTTCGAAATCAGAAAGTTTGCAACCTGCATTGATCTCATTCCATGATGACAATAAACTGCAATAGTGTCATCAGGATTAAGATCAGAAAATGACTCAGCAATAGTACTCATGGGGCAGTGAATTGCTCCCTCAATCTTGCACAAATCCAACTCCCATTTTTCTCTAACATCAATAAGAACAGTGTCATTATTACTCAGATAATTTTGAAATTCTTTGGGATTTAAGTCATCTATCATTTCAAGCCTCTTGTTATTTTTAATATTAGAATTATATTTTATTCTTAACAATTAAGTACGAGTAACTTTAATGGGTAAAATTTCATTTGTGAGTAAAAATAATGATGATATTTTTAAATTCCCCTGTGACTACCCTATTAAGATTTTTGGGTTAAATCAGCCTGACCTAAAGCAAACTATTTGCGCTATAGTTGAAAGCCATATCGGACAGCTTCATGACAATCAAATTACTACCAAAAAAAGCTCTAAGGGGAAATATGTTTCAATAACTGTAAGGATTATTGCAACAAGTAGAAAGCAACTTGATGCTATCAATCATGAATTACAAGCTTCCCCTTTGGTTTCCTATCTTTTATAAAATCTGATGTTTGAAATACGAGATAAAGGTTTTACAGATTACATCCAAACATGGGATGAAATGAAATCTTTTACCGAATCTAGGAATATCGAAACTCCCGATGAATTATGGCTACTAGAACATAATAGCGTATTCACTCAAGGATTGTCTGGAAAACCAGAGCATCTTCTCAAAGAAACTGAGATACTAGTAGTGCAGTCTGATAGAGGCGGTCAAATAACCTATCACGGTCCTGGTCAATTAATAATTTACTGCCTAATTGACATCAAGAGACTAGGAATTGGAATTAAAAAAATGGTATCTCTTATTGAACAATCGATAATAGACTTATTAGCTGATTATTCCATTGAGGCTCATAAAGTTTCAGGAGCACCTGGAGTTTATGTTGATGGCTCAAAAATTGCAGCACTAGGCCTCAAAGTTAAACAAGGTAGAACTTATCACGGCTTAAGCCTAAATATTGATATGGATCTCGCGCCTTATAAGCTAATTAACCCTTGCGGTTATAGTGATTTAAATGTTACCCAAATGTCCAATCTAACGGATAATGCACTCAATATTTACGACATCAAACTAAACTTATCTAATTATCTAAAGAACTATGTCACAAGAACTTGAAATTAAAGCACTTAAAGGTGAATCTAAAATTAGCAGACTTAAGATTAAGCCCGATTCCGAGAGAAAGCCATTAAAAAAACCAAGCTGGATAAGAATCAGGCACTCGGGCTCCAAAAAAGTTAATGAACTTAAAAAAACATTACGGAGTCAAGAGTTATTTACAGTTTGTGAGGAGGCTCAATGTCCCAACCTTAGTGAATGCTTTAACCATGGCACCGCTACATTTATGATTATGGGTCAAATATGTACTAGAAGATGCCCTTTTTGTGATGTTGCTCATGGGAGGCCAAAAGCTTTAGATACAAATGAGCCGCTTCATTTAGCCGAAACTATTTCTAAAATGTCACTAAAGTATGTTGTTATTACCTCGGTTGATCGAGATGACTTAAGGGATGGAGGTGCTGGTCACTTCAAAGAGTGTATAGATGCTATTAGAAGTAAAACTCCTCAAGTAAAAATTGAAATTTTAACGCCTGATTTTAGAGGAAGGGTTGAAAAAGCTCTGGATATTTTCACAGACTGTCCGCCTGATGTTTTTAATCATAACTTGGAAACGGTGCCCAGCCTTTATCCCAAAGTCCGTCCTGGCTCAGACTATGAACAGTCACTCGACCTCCTTAAAAGCTTTAAAGAAAAACATCCTTATGTTAAAACAAAATCAGGCCTTATGCTTGGTGTAGGTGAAACTGAAAGGCAAGTGATTGATGTTCTAATGGACCTAAGATCTCATGATGTTGATATGTTAACGTTAGGTCAATATCTTCAGCCAAGCAAGCACCACCTTGCAGTTGAGGAATATATTACGCCTGAACAGTTTAAAAAATATAAAAAAATAGCAGATGACCTTGGCTTTAATCAAGTTGCAAGCGGCCCTATGGTTAGGTCCTCTTACCACGCAGACCTTCAAGCAAAAGGCGAGCTTGTTTCATAAAAACTTGTAAATTTAAGCACTCATTCATTGATTCTTATAACTATTTAATTTGATAAAAAGTATAATAATAATATGATTAAAACATTCTTTATAGCTCTAGCATTTTTCTGCATCATTGATGTGTTCTGGATATATTTTATTGCAACGCCAATGTACAAACAAGAGGTTGCATCTCTTATGGAGCTTAAAGTTGCTCCTGCAATCATGTTTTATATAATCTTCTTATTAGGCTTAATTTTCTTTGTTATTAATCCCAATCTTAGTAATACACTTTTAAATGTTTTTATGATTGGTGCTTTTTATGGGCTAGTAACTTATGGAACTTACGATCTTACTGTTTACGCAACTATGAATATCTTTAGCCTCAAACTAGTGGTCGCAGATATTCTATGGGGAATGATTCTATCTGGCTCAGTAGCAACCCTTACTGTATTTACTTCAGCTAAATTAAACTAGCTTAATTATGTCTATTGCATTTACTTCTGGCGAGCCCTCTGGAATTGGTCCTGATATAGCTCTCATATACGCTCAAAAAGAAAGGAATGAAGATCTCCTGGTTTATGGTGACCCTGATGTATTAATCAATCGAGCAAAACTTCTTAATTTACCTATCTCCTTGAAGGAACATAAAACAAGAAAAGCAAATGAATTAAGTATTTATCCAATAAAAACAAAGTCAAGAGTTGAGCCAGGGAAGTTAAACCCTGATAATTCAGATTACGTACTATCTTTGATTAGGCTTGCAACTAATGATTGTGTTAATAAGAATTGTGGCGGCATGTTGACTGGCCCTATCAATAAGGCTGTCATTAATCAATCGGGAATTGAGTTTATTGGTCACACTGAGTATCTTGCTGACTTAACTCAAACCCCTAAAACTGTAATGCTTCTTGCAACAGATCAACTTAAAGTTGCCTTTGCTACTACTCATCTTGCCTTAAAAGACGTATCTAAAAATATTACAACAGAATCTCTTATAAAGGTTATTACCATAATTAATAATGATTTTAAATACTTAGGAGTCGAAGACCCGTCAATTCTTGTATGCGGTCTTAACCCACATGCAGGTGAAAATGGATATCTTGGGGATGAAGAGTTAATAACTATCATTCCTGCTTTAAAATCACTTAAGAAGAGTGGTATTAATCTAATTGGACCAGTTCCAGCAGATACTGCCTTTACTCCAGACTCATTAAAAAATATTGATGTAGTTTTAGCAATGTATCATGATCAGGGTTTGCCTGTATTAAAAGCAAAAGGTTTTAAAAATGCAGCTAATATAACTTTAGGTCTCCCTTTTATTCGTACTTCTGTTGATCACGGCACCGCTTTAGATTTAGCAGGTACTGGTAATATTAGTCTAGGTAGCTTTAATACAGCTCTATCCTACTTTAAGACTTTAACTAATAATGCGACACCAGCCTAGAAAAAGATTTGGACAAAACTTTTTAGTTGATTATCAAATTATCAACCAAATTATTTCAACAATATCTCCAAAAAATGATGACAGTATTGTAGAAATTGGCCCGGGAAAAGGAGCGATTACTTTTCCATTACTTGAACATTTAGATCATCTAAGTGTTATTGAAATTGATCGAGATTTAGTTTCTATGCTTGAATTAGAGGGACAAGAAAAACTAACCATCTTCCAGTCAGATGCATTAACATTTGATTTCAGTCAAATTCCTAATAAAATTAGGGTGATTGGAAATCTCCCATATAATATCTCTTCCCCTTTATTGTTTCATCTTCTTGACTATAGAGATCAAATTGTCGATATGACTTTTATGCTTCAAAAAGAAGTGGTTGATAGAATAGTTGCTCCTCCAGGAAATAAGACTTATGGACGTCTTAGCGTTATGATGCAAGCTTTTTATGAAGTTGAGTTAATGTTTATTGTTCCAAAAGAATCTTTCGAGCCTCAGCCAAAAATTGAATCTGCTATACTTTATCTGAAAACTAAAGAGCGGCCACTAGTTAAAAACTCAAAACCCTTAGAGGAAATAGTAAAACTTGCCTTCTCTCAGCGAAGAAAAACACTAAAAAACTGTTTAAAATCTGTATTAAATCAATCACAAACTGAAATTGACTTATCACAAAGAGCTGAAATGCTTAGCACTGAAAACTTTGCAACCTTAATGAAAGACTATGAAAAACAAAATTGAAATAAATGTAGAGGTAACTTACCTACCAGAGCAATCAAATCTAGTGAATAGTCAATATGCTTATGCTTACACCATTACCATTAAGAATAACGGAGAAACTGGAGTACAACTAAGAACAAGACGCTGGCTAATACAAGATGAATTTGGAGAAACTGAAGAGGTTATTGGTGAAGGTGTAATTGGGCAACAACCCCACCTTTCTCCTGGTGAAAGCTTTAAGTACAGCTCTGGTGCAGTAATTAGTACTGAAACGGGAACCATGAAAGGCTCTTATGGGATGATTAGTGATCAAGGACAAAGATTTGACGCGGTCATTCCAGAGTTTACATTAAGTGAACCTTATACTCTTCATTAGGCAAAGCACATGGACTATGCCATTGGTGACGTTCAAGGCTGTTTTAAAAGCCTTAAAGGGCTCTTAAATAAAATTAATTATAATATTGATAGAGATCGATTGTACTTTCTAGGTGATGTTGTTAATCGAGGGAATAACTCACTTGAAACGCTCCGCTTTATTCAATCAAATCAAGATAACATGGACATGGTTCTTGGTAACCATGATTTTCATCTACTAGTTTGTGCACTAACTGAGCGCCAACCTAACAAGAATGACACGTTCTTAGACATATTGTCTGCTTCTAATAAAAATGTTCTACTTGACTATCTGCTTACTAGGCGACTTTTAATTGAACATAAAGATTCGCTCTTTGTTCACGCAGGAGTCCCACCTCAATGGAGCAAGTCAGATGCAATCAAAAATGCAGAGGTAGTTCATAAGAGCCTTCAATCAAAAAATGTGAGTGAATTTTTATCCAAAATGTATGGTAATTATCCCAATAAATGGTCTAGTAACCTTTCTAATGAAGAAGGCTCTCGTTATACAATAAACGCCTTAATGAGAATGCGTTTTTGCAAAGAAGATGGTGAGCTTGAATTTGAGCATAAGTTAAACGTTGATCAAAACCCAGAAAACTTTGAAGCTTGGTTTTTGCATTCAAACCGACTGATGGCTGATGAAGAAATATTTTTTGGGCACTGGTCATCTCTTAAAGATGTCGACTCTGAAAATATTTACCCTCTAGATCATGGGTGCGTGTGGGGTGACAGGCTTACAGCCTATGATTTAACAAACCATAATTATATTTCACAAAAATCATTAGAGATTAATTAGGATGGTGCACTTCTCAGATTAATCGAGCCTTCATAAACAAACTCTCCAGGACCAGTAAGATAAACTTTTTTACCATCATACTCAACCATTGCATTGCCGCCATTTAAGCGCACTTTTACCTTTGAATTAAGCATTCCAAGCCTAATACCATGAATCACAGCTGCACAGGCTCCTGAGCCACAAGCAAGTGTCTCGCCAACCCCTCTCTCAAAAACCCTTAACTGAACTTTATCTTTACTTAATACCTTCATAAACCCAACATTGACACCCTCAGGAAAGTCATCAGAGGATTGAATTTTTAATGCAGTAGAGTTTATATCAGATATGTCATCCAAAATCAAAATAGCATGAGGATTTCCAATAGATAAAGATCCAACTTTAAAGCCTTCAACAAAATACTCAAAACTCTCTTCAATAGCATTAAGAGGAATTATGGATGGAAGAAAGTTTGGCTCACCCATCTCAACTCTAACAGATTCATCACTGTTGACTCTTAAAACCATAATGCCAGTATTAGTTTCAACAGAAAGTGGGTTCTTATAAGATAAATTTTTCTTCTGAATATAAAGAGCAAAGCACCTTGCGCCATTTCCACATTGGTTAACTTCAGAGCCATCAGCATTAAATATCACATAACGAAAGTCAACATCTTTTGATGATGAACTCTCAACCATTAGTAATTGATCAAAGCCAATCCCAAAACGACGATCAGATAATTTTCGAATCTCTTCAGTTGATAAACTAACATCCCCATCAATATTATCGATTATTACGAAGTCATTTCCTAGACCATGCATTTTTGTAAAATATATCATGATTAATATTTTAACCTTTTGTATCATGATTTATTTAGATACTGCTATGCTAAAATCTAAAGATAATTAAAAACACATAATAATAATGAATACACCAAGCAATATTACTCTTAGTAAAGATAAAAAGGTTCTCACTGTAAGATTTGATGGTACTGATTACACTATGACAAGTGAGTATCTCAGAGTTTATTCTCCATCAGCAGAAGTTCAGGGCCATGGTCCTGGGCAAGAAACTCTTCAGCTTGATAAGCAAGATGTTTTTATTCAAACACTTGTTCCAATGGGAAATTATGCAATAGCAATTCATTTCAGTGATGGCCATACTACTGGGATATACTCGTGGAGTAATTTGTATAATCTTGGTAGCAAAAAAGATGAGCTTTGGCTAGATTACATCAACCGAGTTGAAAATAAAAATAACAGCAACAATTTCCATGAAGTTCAAATCTAGCCTCCAAATACTAGCAATAGAATTTTTAGCTTTACTTTGACAATATGATTGGTAATTTTGTTAAAATTACAGTTAAGCCTATTTATGTTTATTATTACAATTAAAACAAATAAAAAATTAATTAATTCAGGTAAAAAAAAATGAAAAATAAATTTATTCAGTCTTTAGCTCTTCTTTTATTATTTTTTACAACACAAGCCTTCGCCAATCCAATTAATAAAATTAATTTTATTGGGCTGAACAATTCCTCTGAAAGCACTTTATTGTCCTTAATGCCTTTTAAGACTGGTCAAAACTTTTCACCTTATGTCAGTGATCAAATCATTGAATCTCTATTTAAAACTGGGTTATTTGAAAATATTAGTATTGTTAAAAATGAAAAATCACTTGACATTACGTTAAAAGAAAATTCAACAATAAAGTATTTAGAGATTGAATTAGACTCAAGCTCAGCCTTTTCCACCTGGCTCAAAGGTGAAAAAATACACTTTACTTCTGAAATATTAAATGAGCAGATTACTGAAAACCAGCTTTCAACAGGAAATATTTTTACAGAAAAAAAACTAGAAGATTTTTTATTACTCCTTAAATCTAAATACTCTCAAGCTGGATATTTCAACTCAAAAATTATTCAAAATATTGAAATAGACACCCAAAATAGAGCTGGAATTGAGCTAATTGTATCTCAAGGAAATCGAGCCACTATAGATTCATTTGTTATCACTGGCTCAGATAAGATTTCTGAAAAGAAACTTTTGAAATTATTTACGATAGGTGAGCCTGATATGGCTCTAATAAACTACTTTACAAATAAAGATGATTTCACCGATTTTAAATTAAGAAATGGAATTGAAACAATGACACAAACATATTTTGACTCAGGCTATTTAGATTTCAAGGTTCTTGATGTTCAGTCTGACCTTAATGAAAACAAAGAGAGGCTATCCATTACTATTGATGTAACTGAAGGTATCCAATACAAACTTGGGGATGTTTCATTTAAAGGAGAGCTTGGTAATATAAGTGAAAGCGAACTTAATAATACTATTTCTATGTCAAAAGGTGATGTATTTAACCGAAACCTCATTATCAATGACATCCAGACACTTACTGACCTATATGCCAATCAGGGTTATGCTTTTGTAGAAATTAATCCTATTACGTCAGATTTATTGGACTCTGTTGATATTAATTTTGAGATCTCTTTAAACAAAAAAACTTACCTCAATAGAATAACTATTACAGGAAATACTCGCACTCAAGATGAAGTCATTAGAAGAGAAATTGGAATCTCAGAAGGCGGCTTATATTCTAGAAGCATACTTAAGAAATCTTTACTCAACTTAAGGCGACTAGGTTATTTTTCAGATGTTCAAATCTCTACTTCTGAAGTTAAAGGGATGAGTGATAAGATTGATATTAACTTTAATGTAGAAGAGACTCAAACTGGATCGGTAAGCTTTTCAATGAGTCATAGTAATAATTATGGTGTCTCTTTTGGTGCTGGAATTCAAGAAAAAAATATATTTGGATCTGGAAATACTCTTAATGCCAACCTGAAAATTGCAAAATCATTTAACAAAGTTAGTTTTTATTTCATGAATCCAAACTTTAACGATGAAGGCCATAGTTTAAGTATCGGTGCATTCAAAAGTGAAATTGATAATGATGAAGTAGCGGCAAACTCTTATGAGATTGATTCAACTGGCATTAGTTTTGGATATGGCCTTCCTCTTAGTGATAATACTAGAATTAATGCCGACCTAGAATACTCAAAAAATGATATCAAGTGTAGCACTCTTTTTGCAGGAACGGGATATGAGTCAAGTCAGTGCGCTTCAAAAAGTAATGATGAATTTAAGACAAATATTAGTTGGAGTGAAAATACACTAAATAATTATATGTACCCAACAGAAGGTGTTAATAATTCTTTGAATTTGGGAATATCTCTCCCTCTTGGTGATTATAAGTACTTCAACATAAGTGCTGATCATACGAGTTATGCTCCTATTAATTCAACAACAACGCTAAAACTTACTGGTAATTTGAACCTTTCAAAGGGCTATGGTGGTAAAGAACTGCCTTTCTATAAGCGACATTTTGGAGGAGGGTCAGGATCTATTAGAGGTTTTGGAAATAAAACGCTTGGACCGCTTTATCCAAATGGAAAAGCAAAAGGTGGTGAAATTTCAATACTTGGTAGTGCAAACTTAATAACACCTGCTTTTTTCTTTGAAGATAATGAAAAAATGAGGATGAGTGTGTTTATAGATACAGGAAATATCTATGAAAAAAGTTCAAACATTAAACTTGGCGACATAAGAATGTCTGCAGGATTTGGATTTGCATACTTAAGCCCAATTGGATCAATTGGAGGCTTCATTTCAACTCCAATTCTGAAAAAATCAGGTGATATTACTGAAGACTTTGGGTTATCTATAGGTACTGGCTTCTAAAATTTTCATGAGGATTTTAGCTATATCTTGCTTAGTATTACTGTCTTTTTCTGCATGGACTGACACAGTTAAGATTGGCTATATTGATACGCAAAAAGTTATTAATAACTTACCTCAATATCAACAAAGTGTAGGCCAAATATCTGAAGAGTTTGAGCCAAAAAAACTAGAATTACTAAGCTTATTCAAACACATTGAACTTCTTAGAGCAAAAGTTAACGCTATAAATAATACTGAAAAAAAAGAGAATCTTCAAATAGAATTATCTAAACTTACTTTACTTGAAGAAAGTTTTAAGAAAGAAACAGAGTATTGGCAAGAAACGATGAATACTAAAAAAATCGAATTACTTCAAAAAATTGAACTCCTAATCAACAACACAATTAATGACCTGGCGATTTCTGAAAGCTATGATTTAATTCTTTATGAAAATGCCGCCTTTGTAAGTGATGAAGTTAACATTACTAATAAAGTAATTCAAAGAATTCTAAATAATTCATTATGATGTTTACTCTTAAAGAAATTGCTAAACTAATAGATGCCAAAGTTTATGGAAATTCTTCTAAAGAAATTATAGGAATGAATACTTTAGACAATGCTACTTCAGATCAAATTTCTCATGCAGTAAGTCAGAAGTATCAAAAATCTCTAATTAGCTCAAATGCTGGTGCTATAATTGTTGATAAAAAACTTATTGAGCATTGTTCTTCTAATGCTTTATTAGTTGAAAATGTTTCTTTAGCTTATGCGTTATTAACGCATGAATTTAAGAATTATCAAAACATTAATCATCTTCAAACAACTTCACAAGTAATAAATTCCTACAGTAAAGTTGATTTTGCTCCAGGTTGTATTATTGGTAAAAATGTAACTATTGGTAAAAATACCTCTATCGGAGCAAATTGTGTAATTGAAGATGACGTAACTATTGGCATGAATTCACTAATTGAATCAAATGTAACAATCCACAAAGGGTGTGAAATTGGTAAAAAATGTGTAATTTCATCTGGCGCAGTTATCGGCTCTGAAGGCTTTGGAAATGCAAGAGATCAAAACAACCGGTGGCATGCAATTGCTCACCTTGGAGATGTGATTATTGGTGATGAAGTATCTATCGGCGCTAATACAACTATTGACAGAGGCTCTATCGATAATACTGAAGTTCATAGTGGAGTAAAAATTGACAATCTTGTTCACATAGCTCATAACGTAATTATTGGAAGTGATACTGCTATTGCAGCAAAAACGGGTATTGCTGGAACTACTGTTATTGGAAAAAGATGCATGATTGGCGGCATGGTTGGCATTGTTGACCATCTAACAATAACTGATGATGTTATAGTTAATGCGACAAGCACAGTCAATAGAAATATAATAAAACCAGGAATTTATACTGGTTTTGTTCCTCTTATGCTTCATTCAGAGTGGAAAAAGGCAGGAGTATGGCTCACAAAACTTGATAAAATTGCTACTCTACTAAAAATTAAATTAAAAGATATTAAATAATTCTATGAAAATGAATATTAATGAGGTTAAAAATTTTCTACCTCACCGCTACCCTTTCTTGCTTATTGATAGGGTTACTAACCTTGAAGTGGGAAAAAGTCTTACAGCTATAAAAAATGTTACCTTTAATGAGCCACATTTTACTGGCCACTTTCCCGACCAGCCTATTATGCCTGGAGTCCTAATAATTGAGGCTTTGGCACAAGCAACTGGAATATTAGCTTTTAAATCTGAGGTTGGAAAACCACAAACTGGTCAAATTTACATGTTAGTAGGTGTTGATAAAGTTCGCTTTAAAAGGATGGTAGAGCCAGGTGATCAACTAGAAATTTATGCTGAAATTATTACTGTTAAACGCGGCATATGGAAATTCAGCTGCAAGGCCTCAGTTGAGGGTAAATTAGTTACTTCTGCTGAAATTTTATGTACTCAAAAATCTGCTGAATAATAATTATGTCTATTGATCCTTCTGCCATTATTCATGAAAGCGCTAAAATTCATAAAAGTGCCATAATCTCAGCTTACGCTGTTATCGGGGCTAACGTTGAAATAGGCGCTGGTACAGTAATAGATTCTCATGCTGTAATTGCTGGCCCTACGAAAATTGGTAAAAATAATCATATTTACTCCTTTGCTTCTATTGGTGGTGATCCTCAAGACATTACTTATCAAGATGGGCAAGAAAGCAATCTAGTAATAGGAGATGATAATATGATTAGAGAGTTTTGCACAATTAACAGAGGCACTGAAAAAGAGAACTCTTTAACAAGAATTGGCTCAAATAATATGCTCATGTCGTATGTTCATATTGCACATGACTGTCAACTCGGTGATCATATCATTATGTCTAATAACGCCTCACTAGCTGGTCATGTTAGAATTTCAGACTGGGCCATACTTGGTGGCTTTGTTTTAGTTAAACAGTTTTGTGGCATTGGAAGACATTCTTACGCTGGAATGGGTAGTCAAATTAATAAAGATATCCCTGACTACATGGTTGCAGCTGGCATCCATCCAAAAATAAGAAGCATTAACTCTGTTGGAATGAAGAGAAGAGGTTTTAGTGCAAGCTCAATTTCATCTATAAAACGTGCCTTTAAGGTCGTTTATCGTGACTCTCAAGGCAGACTTCTTGACCATGCACTAAGTGAGCTTGAAGCATCAGAATCTGACAGTCACGAAGTTATGCAATTTGTAGAATGTATACGAAACTCAAGAGTGGGCATCATGCGCGGCCCAGTTGATGAATAGATAGCATTTTCTGTTATGTCTAAGTCTTTCATAAAGTCCAGCAGCATTGTCGCTGCAATGATCTTTATTTCAAGAATCTTAGGGCTAGTTCGAGATTTTATTATTGCAAGGCTCTTTGGAGCTAATGAGCTAACTGATGCATTCTTAGTAGCGTTTAGAATACCTAACTTTTTTAGGCGTCTATTTGCCGAAGGCGCTTTTTCACAAGCCTTTTTGCCAATTTTGGCAGAGTCAAAAGCTAATCAATCTGATGAAGAGGTTCAATTAGTAATTAATCATATTGCTACTAAATTACTTAGCATACTTATGATCATTACCCTTATTGCAATTGTAATTGCGCCAATCATAATACTTTTATTTGCATGGGGGTTCTACTTTAAAGCTGATGCAACTCAGTTTAATTTAGCCTCTGATATGCTTCGAATTACTTTTCCTTATTTGCTTTTAATATCTCTTACTGCCTTATCTGGATCCATCCTTAATACTTATGATAATTTTATAATTCCAGCATTTACTCCAGTATTACTAAATGTTTCATTAATCCTTAGCGCTGTATTTTTATCTAAATACTTGTCCACGCCAATTATGGCACTAGCCTGGGGTGTTCTTATTGGAGGATTTATACAGCTTGGCTTTCAAATTCCATTTTTAAGAAAAATAAAACGACTACCTAAATTACAGTTTGGTCATCATAAGGCACTTTCAATACTTAGAAAGAGAATGCTTCCAGCTTTGTTTGGCGTATCAGTATCTCAAATTAATTTATTGGTTGACACAATGATTGCATCAACCCTTATAGCTGGAAGTGTCTCATGGCTATATTATTCAGATAGGTTGCTAGAGCTTCCTTTAGCTTTAATTGGAATAGCTTTAGCAACTGTTGCATTGGCAAAACTGAGTAACTATCATGCAAAAAATGACACTAAAAACTTTATAAATACAATTGATAAAGCTCTTTTATATGCAATTTTATTTGGACTTCCTGCATGTGCTGGATTAGTTCTGCTTGCAGAAGAACTAATAATTACGCTTTTTCAATATAATGCATTTGATGCCTTATCTGCTAAAAAAACATCTTTAAGTCTTCAGGCATATGGCTCTGGCTTAATGGCTTTCATTGCAATAAAAATCTTTGCGCCAATTTTTCTATCAAGAGGAGACACTAAAACTCCTGTTAAAGCTGGCGTAGTTGCAATGGTTTCAAATATAGTTTTAAATTTAATATTAGTTCAGTACTTTGATCATGTTGGCTTAGCAGCCGCAACATCAATCTCAGCGCTAATTAATGCTGCAATTCTATATTTTTTCTTAATAAAGCAGTCAATATTTAGGTTTCATATTGCTTTTTATAAAATGCTAGTTAAAGTAATATTTGCAGTCACTATAATGTCGCTGTATATTTATTACTTTGATTCAAGTATAAGTCTTTATCTTGAATCCTCTCTAATAGAGAGGACTATACTTATTTCAAAAACTATTACCATTTCAATAGCTATATATTTTTTAACGCTTTATACACTTGGAGTTAGATTAAAACAATTATGAAAGAAGTTCACTGCATTAAATTAGATACAAAGCTAGAAGGACTAGAAAGACCTCCCTACCCTGGTGATCTTGGTAGAAGGATTCTGGATTCAGTCTCTAAAGAGGCTTGGCAAATGTGGCTTGATCACCAAACTATGTTAATTAATGAAAATAATTTAAACTTATTTGATGAGTCATCACAGAGCTACCTAAAAGAACAAATGGAAAATTACTTTTTTTCAGAGCAAGACATTGATCAAATTGAGGGTTATATACCAAAATAATTATATGGAAATTTGATTAAAAGATGTCTAATCTATTTATAGTAGCAGCTCCCTCAGGATGCGGAAAAACATCTCTTGTTGAGTCATTAATTAATAATACTAAAAACTTGCGCGTCTCAATATCTCATACGACACGAAAGCCTAGAGCCGGTGAGGTTAATGGAACTAATTATCATTTTGTTTCAGTTGCTGAATTTCAAAAAATGGTGAGTGATGATGCATTTATTGAGCATGCTGAAGTCTTTGAAAACTTCTATGGGACTTCTAAAAAACTAATTAATGACAATCTGAACAATAACATAGATGTCATCCTGGAAATTGACTGGCAAGGCGCTCATCAAGTTAAGCAGAACTTACCTAGTGCAATTAGTATATTTATTTTACCACCTTCAAAAGAAGCACTAGAATTAAGGCTTAAGAATAGGGCTCAAGATGATGAGCTAATCATCAAAAAAAGAATGCTGGATGCAGAAAATCAAATGAGTCATTATAGTGAGTTTGATTATCTAGTCATTAATGACAATTTTAATGCTGCTTTAGCTGATTTAGAGTCAATAATATCCTCTTCAAATAATCTATCTCAGCGCGCTCACCTGTCTTTAGAAGAGCAGTCAATCAAACACAAAAAACTACTTAAAAAATTGATATAACTGAAAAATTTGGTATAATTTAGCCCTAAATTATCATTTTAAGTAAATTTATGAGTGATTTTGCATTATCGATAAAAAACACATCTAGAGATCTAGAGGTACAAAAGTACCCGCCAATTCTAACTCCAGAGCAAGAATATGAGTTGGCTATTGAACTCTATGAGAATGGCAGTTTATCGGCCGCACAAAGACTTGTTCTTGCTCATATGAGATTCGTTGCCTTTATTGCGCATAGCTATAAAGGGTATGGCCTTGAAAATGCTGACCTAATTCAAGAAGGCACGATTGGTTTAATGAAAGCGGTTAAACGCTTTAACCCTCATAAAAAAGTTAGGTTATCTTCTTTTGCTGTTTATTGGATTCGTGCAGAGATTCATGAATACATCTTTAAAAACTGGAAAATTGTTAAAGTAGCAACAACTAAAGCACAAAGAAAGCTTTTCTTTAAACTCAGAAAAGCAAAGGCAAATATTTTTCAATCTCTTACAAGTGAGCAAGCCAAAATAATTGCAGAAGATCTTGGCGTTAAAGAAAAAGATGTTATTGAAATGGAATCTAGGCTTCAGCTCAACGATGTTGCTTTTGAGGTTAATGATGACGATGATACTTATACTCCAGAGCACTACATCTCAGATCCTGGTAAAAATCCTGAACAATTAGTATTAAATGATAAAAACCAAGAAGATCAACATAATAAGCTTTATCAAGCACTTTCTTCTTTAGATGAAAGAAGTATCGATATTTTACAAGCAAGGTACTTGAAAGAAGAAAAATTGACCTTACATACTTTAGCAGACAAGTATGGTGTTTCTGCTGAAAGGGTTCGTCAACTTGAAAACAAAGCTATTAAAAAGCTTAAAGAACGTCTAGAAGGCCAAGTAAACCTTTAACGACAAATTTTGTAGTTCAACACCAGGAGAGAATATGGAAATCCGTCCCTTACATGACCGTGTCATTGTACGAAGAGTAGAAGAAAAGAAAACAACAGCAAGTGGTTTAATTATCCCTGATTCATCAACTGAAAAGCCTTCTAGAGGTGAAGTTGTTGCAGCTGGAAATGGTAGAATTAGTACCCAAGGAGATTTAATTCCTTTGGATGTGAAGGTTGGCGATATAGTAATGTTTGGTCAATACTCAGGTGCGGAAATCACTGTAGCAGAAGAAAAGCTTCTAGTGATGAGCGAAGATGAAATTGTTGCAGTAATTGAAGAATAAAGGAGAAATATAATGTCAGCAAAAGACGTAAAATTCGGCTCAGAAGCTAGAGATTTAATGATGTCAGGTGTTAATACACTTGCAAATGCAGTTAAAGTAACGCTTGGACCAAAAGGAAGAAATGTAGTTATTGATAAATCATTTGGTGCTCCATCAATTACTAAAGATGGTGTCTCAGTTGCTCAAGAAATCGAACTTGAAGGTAAGTTTGAAAATATGGGCGCTCAAATGGTTAAAGAAGTAGCATCTAAAACAAATGATATTGCTGGTGACGGAACTACTACAGCAACTGTTCTAGCTCAGTCTTTAATCTCAGAAGGGGTTAAGTCAGTCGCAGCAGGAATGAACCCTATGGACCTAAAAAGAGGCATTGATAAGGCTACCGAAGTTGTTGTTGCAGCGTTACAAAAAGCATCTCAACCTTGTAAAGATAGCGAAGCAATTGCTCAGGTTGCAACTATTTCAGCAAATTCAGACACATCTGTTGGTGAAATTATTGCTAAGGCAATGGAAAAAGTTGGAAAAGAAGGTGTAATTACTGTTGAAGAAGGCTCAACACTTGAAAATGAACTTGATGTTGTTGAAGGAATGCAGTTTGATCGTGGATATCTTTCTCCATACTTCATAAACAATCAAGAATCTATGACTTCTGATTTAGAGCATCCATATATTTTACTTCATGATTCTAAAATTGCAAACATTCGTGACTTACTGCCAGCACTTGAAGCAGTTCAAAAAGCTGGCAAACCACTTCTAATAATTGCCGAAGATATTGAAGGTGAAGCGCTTGCAACTCTTGTTGTTAATAACATGCGTGGCATTGTCAAAGTAGCTGCCGTTAAAGCACCTGGATTTGGTGATCGCCGTAAAGCTATATTAGAAGATATAGCGGTTCTTACTGGAGCTACAGTTATTTCTGAAGAAGTTGGCTTATCACTTGAAGGTGTTACTGAAGAGCATCTTGGAACTGTAAAACGTATTGAAATTGGTAAGGATAATACAACTTTGATTGATGGATCAGGAGCTAAAAAAGCTATTGTAAGCCGTGTTGGCCAAATTAAAACTCAAATAGAAGCTACTAGCTCTGATTATGATAAAGAAAAGCTTCAAGAGCGCTTAGCTAAACTTTCTGGTGGTGTTGCAGTAATTAAAGTTGGTGCAGCGACAGAAGTTGAAATGAAAGAGAAAAAAGACCGTGTTGATGATGCGCTTCATGCTACACGCGCTGCAGTTGAAGAAGGTGTTGTTCCAGGCGGTGGCGTTGCTTTTGTTCGCGCTATCTCATCACTGAGCTCACTTAAGGGTGATAACAGTGACCAGGACGTTGGAATTGGTATTTGCAGGCGCGCTTTAGAAGAGCCTCTTAGACAAATCGTTTCTAATGGTGGAGGCGAAGCTTCTGTCGTTTTAAATGAAGTCTTAAAAGGTAAAGGAAACTTTGGCTATAACGCGGCATCTGAAGAATATGGCGACATGCTTAAGATGGGTATCTTAGATCCAACTAAGGTTTCTCGCGCAGCGCTTCAGCATGCAGCAAGCATCTCTGGTTTAATGATAACTACTGAAGCAATGATTACTGATAAGCCTCAAGATTCTGGACCTGCAATGCCTGATATGGGCGGCATGGGTGGTGGAATGCCAGGCATGATGTAAAACTATTTGTCTTTATAAAAAAAGCCCCATTTTTTGGGGCTTTTTTTGGTATTATGTCAGCCAATTACAACCAATACATCATATGTCTAATTACGACGCGTCATCAATAGAAGTACTAACTGGCCTGGAGCCAGTCAAAAAACGCCCAGGAATGTATACCGATACTGAAAGTCCAAATCATCTCGCTCAAGAAGTAGTTGATAACAGTGTTGATGAAGCTGTCTCAGGCTATGCAACTCAAATCAACGTAACTCTTCATAAAGATAATTCTATGTCTGTTGAAGACAATGGCAGAGGAATACCTGTAGATATTCATCCAAAAGAAGGAACACCTGCTGTTGAGGTTATCCTTACAAAACTTCATGCTGGCGGCAAGTTCTCAAATGATTCTTATCAATTCTCTGGTGGACTTCATGGAGTAGGAATTTCTGTTGTGAACGCCCTATCGACTTCAATTGAAATCTGGATAAAAAGAGATTCAAAGCAATACTATATGCAATTTGAATCAGGCGCTAAATCAAAAGATTTAGAGGAAATAGAAGAGGTTGGTAAGCGAAATACTGGAACTTTAATAAAGTTCTCGCCAGATCCTCAATATTTTGATACCGTAAAGTTTTCTATCAAAAACTTAAGGCATAATCTTCGCTCTAAAGCAGTACTTTGCCCTGGGCTTGAAGTTAACTTTGTAAACGAAATTGATGAAACAACAGATAAATGGCTTTTTGAAGATGGCATTAAAGACTACCTTCAAGCTTCTCTAGATGGGCTAGATTGCATTCCCGCAATACCTTTTTTAATCTCTAGTAAAACAAAAGAGGAGCAGCTTAATTGTGCACTAACTTGGACTGAAAATACTACAAATACTACGGCTGAAAGCTTTGTAAACTTGATTCCTACAATTGGCGGAGGAACTCACGTTAATGGACTCCGATCTGGATTAACAGATGCGTTAAAAGAGTTTTGTGAGTTCAGAAGCCTTATACCAAAAAATATTAAATTAACGCCTGATGATGTTTGGCAAAATATTGCCTTTGTATTGTCAATTAAAATTCTTGATCCGCAGTTTTCAGGCCAGACAAAGGAAAGACTATCTTCACGTGAGTGCGCCTCTTTTGTTTCAGGAGTAGTTAAAGATTCATTTAGTTTATGGCTAAATCAGCATACTGATATAGCTGAAAAAATTGCTGAACTAGCTATCCTTAATGCTCAAATCAGATTAAAAACTGCTAAGAAAGTTATTCGAAAAAAAATCGTAAGTGGGCCAGCGCTTCCTGGAAAGCTATCTGACTGCACCAGTGTTGATCTCGATCAAACTGAAGTTTTTTTAGTTGAAGGAGACTCTGCTGGAGGCTCAGCAAAACAGGCTAGAGACAAAGAGTATCAAGCCATATTACCACTTAGAGGTAAAATTCTTAATACATGGGAAGTTGACTCTTCTCAAGTTCTTGCCTCAAATGAAATTCATGATATAAGTGTTGCAATTGGCTTAGAGCCTGATAATAGTGATCTTTCTGGACTTCGATATGGAAAGGTTTGTATCTTAGCTGATGCTGACTCAGATGGACTTCATATTGCTACCCTTATTTGCGCTTTATTTGTTAAGCACTTTCCTAAGCTAGTTAAAGAAGGTCATGTCTATGTGGCAATGCCGCCTCTATATAGGATTGATGCAGGAAAGCAGGTATTCTACGCCCTAGATGATAAAGAGAAAGATGCATTTGAAGCCAAACTTGCAAAGGAAAATAGTCGTCAAAAAATTCAAGTTCAAAGATTTAAAGGATTAGGTGAGATGAATCCAAAGCAGCTTAGAGAAACAACCATGCAGCCAGATACTAGAAGATTAATTCAGTTGACTCTTAATCACCCACTTCAGGTTGCAGAAACTATGGACATGCTGCTTTCTAAAAAAAGAGCTTCAGACCGTAAATCTTGGTTAGAGACCAAAGGTAATCTGGCAAATGTCTAAAGCGATTGTTTTGTTATCTGGCGGCTTAGACTCAACAACCGTACTTGCAATTGCAAAAGCTCATGATTTTGAATGTTATGCGCTAAGTTTTGATTATGGTCAAAAGCAACGCTCTGAGCTAGAATCTGCAAAAACTATTGCCAAGCAATCTAAAGTGGTAGAGCATCGCATTATGAAAATCTCCCTTGCTGATATTGGAGGCTCTGCTTTAACAGATGACAAAATAGATGTTCCAAAGTACTCTAAAAGTGATGAAATCCCTGTCACTTATGTTCCAGCCCGAAATACTATTTTCTTATCTTTTGCACTAGCATGGGCTGAAGTAATTGACTGTCAAAAAATTTATATTGGTGTTAATGCTCTTGATTACTCTGGCTATCCTGATTGCAGGCCTGAATTTATTAAAGCATTTGAAGATATGGCAAATCTGGCAACAAAGCAATCTGTTGAAGGTGAAAAAATTGAAATTAAAACGCCTTTAATTAGTATGACTAAAGCAGAGATCATCCAAAAAGGATTAAGTCTTGGTGTTGACTACTCACAAACTATTAGCTGTTACCTAGCTAACTCAAATGGAGAGGCTTGTGGCGAGTGTGATGCATGCGTACTTAGGATAAATGGCTTTAACAATGCAAACATTAAGGATCCAACTTTTTATCAATAAATATTTAAAATTTAGCGCTATTTAAATGTTTTTTGAAGATAAAATATAAACTTTTAAACAATTTAAGGATTTAACTCAAAATGAGTATTGAAGATAGAGTACGTAAAGTTGTGAGTGAGCAGTTAGATGTTAGTGGTGAAATTGACAATAATGCTTCATTTATCGATGATTTAGGGGCTGATTCATTAGATACTGTAGAACTTGTAATGTCTCTTGAAGAAGAGTTTGATTGTGAAATTGCAGACGAAGAAGCAGAAAATATTACTACTATTCAACAAGCAATAGATTATATCAACGCAAACACTTAATAAACTTCAATAAATCTTATAAGGCGTTTACTTTAAAAAGTAATACGCCTTTTTTTACGCAACATTTATCTCTCAAATTAAATAACTTATATAAATTTACTTTGTTAACTTTAAAAGAAAATCTACTATGAATAAAAGAAGAGTTGTAATTACTGGATTAGGTATTGTAAGCCCAGTTGGGAACAATGTTAATCATGCTTGGGCTAATATTATTAATGGCGTTTCTGGTATAGCGCCAATAACAAATATAGATACTGAAATTCAAGCTGTTAAATTTGGAGGCGCTGTTAAAGAGTTCGATGTGTCTCAATACTTGAGCCCTAAAGAGGCTAAAAAAATGGATATATTTATTCATTACGGTATGGCGGCTGGAATACAAGCTTTTGAAGAT
This sequence comes from Candidatus Pseudothioglobus sp. Uisw_041, assembly GCF_048087625.1. NCBI lineage: Bacteria > Pseudomonadati > Pseudomonadota > Gammaproteobacteria > Pseudothioglobaceae (SeqCode) > Pseudothioglobus (SeqCode) > Candidatus Pseudothioglobus sp. Uisw_041. The sequence continues at coordinate 971,398 of NZ_CP159805.1, forward strand.
AGCGGCATTGAAGTAACAGACGAAAATGCTGAGAGAATTGGAGTTGCAATTGGTGCTGGCATTGGCGGACTAACTACAATTGAAAAAACAGCAGATCTTTTTAGAGAGAAAGGGCCCAAGAGAATTTCCCCATTCTTTGTACCCTCTTCCATTATCAACATGGTCTCTGGGAACATGTCTATCAAATTTGGTCTTAAGGGTCCAAATTTTGCAATTGTAACTGCGTGCACAACTGGAACTCATAATATTGGTGACGCCTCAAGAATAATTGAATATGGTGATGCTGACGTTATGATTGCTGGAGGAACTGAAATGTCAACAACTAACTGTGGCCTTGGGGGCTTTGCTGCAGCTCGAGCACTCTCCACTAGAAACGATGACCCAGAAACTGCTTCAAGACCTTGGGACGTTGATAGAGATGGCTTTGTTCTTGGTGACGGTGCAGGCGTTGTCGTTCTTGAGGAGTATGAGCACGCTAAAAAACGTGGGGCACACATTTATGGAGAACTTACAGGATACGGCATGAGTAGTGATGCATATCATATGACGCTTCCATCAGAAGGCGGCGAAGGTGCTGCAAGATGTATGAGAAATGCTATGAATAATGCCGGTATTAATCCGAATCAGCTAGATTATATTAATGCTCATGGAACCTCGACTCCAGCTGGTGACGCCGCTGAAACAGAGGCCGCTAAACTAGCTTTAGGCACACATTCAAAAAATATTATTATGAGCTCAACTAAATCAATGACTGGCCATCTTTTGGGCGCTGCAGGAGGAATTGAGGCAGTATTTACAACTCTTGCAATTAGAGATCAAGTAGCGCCTCCCACAATAAATATATTTAATCAGGACCCACAATGTGACTTAGACTATGCTGCGAATGAAGCAAGAGAAATGAAGATTAATCATGCAATTTCAAACTCTTTTGGGTTTGGCGGTACCAATGGCTCACTTGTTATATCTAAGGCACCTTAAAAGAACTCTAGTCCTCTAGTATTATTTCTTTAGTATCGGCTAAATCTGAATCTGAAAATAGTGATTTAATGTCTGGAAATAGCTTGTAAATTCTTATCGCCCCGTTAGTTACACTATTTAAAGCCTCTTTCTTAAGAATAATTAATTGCCAACTAGTGTCATTAGATTCATATTTGAAGGCACCGCCAATAACAGCCAAAGCAAGAATTGCACCTAACAAATACTTAATCATCAGTTTTTTCCACTAGCGAAAACAAATAAATCATATTTTACCAAGTTTATATCTCTTAAATTGAAATTCCAGAAGACTTTAAGAGGCCTTCCATTTTAGGCTTGCCGCCACGAAATTTGACATATTGGTCCATAAAGTCAAGACTGCCGCCAACTTCAAGAATAAATCTTCGGAAATCATCAGCAGATTTAGACTCAATTCCGCCATTATCTTTAACAAATTCATAAGCATCTGCAGCCAACACCTCAGCCCATTTATAGCTGAAATATCCAGCTGCATACCCACCACTAAAAATATGGGAAAAAGAATTAAGGAATCTATTCTCATCAATAACTGGAACTAAAGCAGTTTTCTCTCTAACGCTATCTAAAACTTTATATGTATCTATGTTCGAAATATGAGTATTTATATCCCATAGCGAAAATTCACACTGCCTAAGCATCTGAAGTCCTGATTGAAAGTTTTTAGAGTCAATTACTTTATTAAATAATTCTTCAGGTAATTTTTCACCTGTTTCCCAGTGACCCGAAATTAAATCAATTACCCCTCTTTCATAACAAAAATTTTCCATATATTGACTAGGAAGCTCAACACCATCCCATGGAACACCACTAATTCCAGCTGCACATGGAAAAGTAACTTTAGTTAATAAATGATGAAGTGCGTGACCAAACTCATGAAAAATAGTCACAATCTCATCAAAATCAAATAACGCTGGCTTGCCATCTTTTGGTGAGTTTAAATTACAAACAACAAACGCAACTGGCAAGGAGTCTTTATACAATCCTTGGAAATCTGACATCCAAGCCCCACCTCGCTTATTTTCTCTTGCATAAACGTCAAAATATATTTTTCCAATTGGCCCATCTTCATCCTCTAACATTATTACTCTAACGTCAGGATGATAGCAATCCTCTTCTACCTCAGTAAGCGTAACACTATAAAGATTTTGAATCGTTTCAAATAAACCGCTTAGAACACTACTCTCTGGAAAATATGGCTTTAAATCAGCACTCTTAAAGTTAAATACTTTTTGCTTTAATTTCTCTGAGTAGAACATTAAGTCCCATGGCATTAAATCATGTCCAGCAAAAGCCTCCAGATCTTTCAATTCTGTCTTTGCTTGCAGATGAGATAGATTTACTAACCTCTCTAGAAAATCTATGACGGATTCGGGTGAGTCTACCATTTTGGATTGAACTGAATATTCTGCATAGTTTGATAAGCCCAGAAGGATAGACATTTCTGAGCGTAATTTTAAGATCTCATCCATAACCTTGCGGTTATCAAATTTAACTGGAGTAATCCCAACATCAGACGCTCTTGAAATATATGCTCTATAAACCTCTTCTCTTAAGCCTCTATTCTCAGCATAAGTCATAAGATCAATGTAGACTGGTATTTGAAGGCTTACGATGTAGTCATCTCCTTCTCTAACCTTGGAAAGCTCTGCCTCACTATATCCATTCAAATCATCAATAGAGACTGACTTTTTCCAGGAGTTGGTTGCTTGTAAAACATTTTTAGAAAACTGATTACTTAAAACGCTTAATCTTTCTTGAATCTCTTTAAATCTTTTAGAGTCACTCCCCTTAAGGGCAACGCCTGAAAGCTCAAAACCCTTAATTGAGTCTTTAACAATGTGCTTTTGTTGATCATTAAGGCTTGTATTCTTAACTCTTTTAAATGCTTCATATAAGTCTTCATTAGCACCAAGATCACTATAGTAGTTAGAGATTATTGGTAAGGTTTTTTCGTAGTCCTTGTTAAACTTTTCAGAAAACATAACTGCATTAAGATGAGAGTTAACACTCATCTCTTTGCCAATAAGATGTTCATTATTATCAAGCACACCCACCACACTCTCCCAATCATTACCTTTACTTGCAAGTACCGATTGCTTAATACCATCTTTTACAACCTGGGAAATATTAAGAACGATATCTTTTGGCTTAAAGTCTGGGGTTTGATTGCTATTCATAATAGGGCTAATTTAAAAAAAAGTTAATGAATTTTAATATATTTAGATGACTTTATAGAGCTTGCTGAAAATATTAATTTTTAAGCTTTAATTACTAAAAAAAATAAATATCTTTTCGGCCTTTAATTATTACTTCATAGCCTTTTTCTTCTGGCTCATCATCAATCATTTCAGCTGGAAAACCATCGCCCAACACTTCAACATTGGCCCTTTCTTCAAGCCTCCTAATGATGTTTGGAGAAAGCTCACGTGGCCCGTATCTCTTCTCACCATCTTTAAAAATCTCAACAATTAAAGGGGCAATTTCTAAATCCAGCCCTTTTCTCTGAGCAAGCTCATTAAAAATTCCAATATCCTTAGAAACCAAATCCATTGTAAAGCTTATATCTCTGCTACCATTAAGAATAACCTGAGATTCAGTTTCATGGACAAATGAAGTTCCAGAAGATGCTTTGATCGCCTCATAAGTTACGTTCATATCCATTCCAAGCATCTTCATTGTTGTTAGCGCTTCTGCTATCGAAGCAAGGTTAACCGTAGCTAAGTAATTGGTCATAACTTTTAGAGTTGAGGCTGTTCCTAGGTCACCAGTATGAAGCACTCGTCTTCCCATGGTGGTTAGTATTGGCAAAGCTATTTCAAAAGCCTCTCTTGAGCATCCAGCAAAGATTGAAATATTACCTGTATCAGCCCTATGGCAGCCACCTGAAACAGGGCAATCAATTGGTAATGCACCAATTGCTTCAACTAAAGCACCAATTCTTCGAATTTCAGCCTCATCTGTAGTGCTCATCTCAAGCCAAATTTTCCCTTTGCTTAATCCCGATAAGATCCCATCAGAAGACTCCATAACTTCAGAGCAGGCTTTTGGAGACGGTAAACAAGTAATAACCACATCACATTTCTTTGCCATTTCTTGAGGCGAGCCAACACTCTTTGCTCCTCTTTCTATAAACTCATTAACAAGAGAAGATTTAAGATCATGAACTGTAAGGTCAAAACCATTTCTTAAAATACTGCCTGCAAGTTTGCCACCTGCATTCCCTAAACCAATAAAACCTACTTTCATCTAAATCTCCAAAAAACTACAAATTTTTAATCGTCATCAACATAGTAAGGTTTTGTATCCATCGAAAGGTGGAGCTTTTTTCCTTTATAAGGTGAATTCGCTTCAATAACTTTAAGGTTAAGATCTATCCCTAATCCTGGTTTATCTGAAGGAATAATATTTCCTTTACTCCAATCAAGAGGCTCCATTAGTACATCTGAGTGAAAGCCATCCCAAGTCCCAATACTTTCAATAATTAGGAAGTTTGGTGTTGCAGTAGCGAGCTGTATACTAGCTGCTGCTCCTACTGGGCCATTATAAATATGTGGGGCAATCTGAGCATAAAAAACTTCAGAAAGGCTCGCAATTTTCTTGGCCTCTAAAATACCGCCAACTCGCCCTAAATTCATTTGAATTATTGACGCAGAGTTATTTTTTAAAATATCAAAAAACTCATACTTTGTTGTTAAGCGCTCTCCAGTAGCAACTGGAATACTTGTCTTACTTGCAACTTCTGCCATTGCACTTGACTGGCCCGGAGGAACAGGCTCTTCAAACCACAAAGGGTCAAACTTTTCAAGCCTCTTAGCTAGCCGCACAGCTGAAGCGGGAGTTAACTGTCCATGAGTTCCAATAAGAAGGTCACAGTTATCTCCAACAGCCTCCCTTACTTTTTGGCAATAATTTTCGCAGTGCTTTAAGCGGCTCAGTGATATTTGATGTCCAGAGTATATTGAATAAGGGCCTGCTGGATCAAACTTAACTGCACTAAAGCCCTGCTCCATAAAATTTATAGCAGACTCAGCGCCTAAGTCTGGATCATCGTAATTAAGCACTCCATTTTTGTCTTTTGGGTATAGATATGTATATGACCTTAGCTTGTCATGAACCTTGCCTCCTATAAGCTCATATATTGGCTTATTTGCAGCTTTTCCAATAATATCCCAACAAGACATCTCTAGCCCACTTAATACCCCCATCATTGTCAAATCTGGCCTTTGAGTAAAGCCACTTGAAAAACACTCTCTGAAAAAGCGCTCAATATGATGTGGGTCATGGCCCTTTAGGTATCGCTCAAAGACATCTTGAGTTGCCTTAACAACAACTTCAGGATGAAAGGAGGCTGAATATATCTCTCCAATCCCAACGATGCCACACTTAGTTTCAATAGAAAGGAAGATCCAATACATTCCACCAATATGAGGCTTTGGGGTACCAACTATATAAGTATTTAATTTTACGACTTCCATGCCATATTTTTAGTAATTTATATTGATGTAATTTTTATACGGGTTTATAAGAATAAGCAAGTTATTTTGTTTACGAAAAATTATTTACTTTACGACGCCCTATAAAGTTGGCCTGATCGTTGGGTTTTTTGCCAATCTGAATCAATCCATACATCGGCTTCAGAAGCTTTGAGTGGCTCATTTCCTAATACGATATCCGCCATTTTTTCAGCTAACATAATTGTTGGTCCATTAAGATTTCCATTTGGAATTGTTGGAAATATAGAAGAATCAATTACTCTTAACTTTTCAATACCATTTACTTTACCTTGATTATCAACAACGGTCATAGGGTCACTTAAGTCACCCATTTTGCAAGAACAAGATGGGTGGTAAGCGCTTTCAACATTTGCCCTAACCCAAGAATCTATTTGATCATCACTACTTACCTCTAATCCTGGGCTTGCTTCACCCGCATTATATTCGTCCAGTGCTGGTTGACTTAAAACCTCACGAGTCAATCGAATACAATCACGCCAATCTTGTCTATCCTGCTCGCTTTCCAAATAGTTAAATAGGATTGTTGGCTTAGCTTGTGGGTCTGAGCTATTAATCTTAATGCTGCCCCGACTGCTAACTTTATTGACGCCTGCATGAACTTGATACCCATGCCCCTTCATTGCTGCATTTCCGTCATATCTCATTGCAGCTGGGAGAAAATGATACTGAATATTAGGCCATTCAAGGCCTGCACGAGAACGAATAAAACCACAAGATTCAAAATGATTTGTTGCGCCGAGTCCTGACTTAGATAGAATCCAGCGCACACCAATAAGACCCTTACTAAATAAGTTTAATTTACTGTTAAGTGTAATTGGCTTTTTACAATGATATTGAAAATATACCTCAAGATGGTCCTGAAGATTCTCGCCAACACCTGGCAATTCATGTTGCAGCTCAACTCCAGCATCTTTTAGAACATTTTTTGGACCAATCCCAGATAACTGAAGTAGCTGAGGTGAACCAATTGACCCAGCACAAAGTATCACCTCTGTATTCGCATTCAATATTTTAGTTTGACCGTTAATTGAATACTCAACTCCAGTTGCAACTTTATTCTTTAGAATTACTCGCTGAACAAGTACTCCAGTTAGTATTGTAAGGTTTGACCTATTTTTAACTGGCTTAATATAGGCATTTGATGTAGAAGAGCGAACACCACTTCCAACGGTCATGTGCATTGGACCGAAGCCCTCCTGTTGCTGACCATTATAATCCGCAGTTTCAGGATAACCAGCCTCCACTCCAGCATTAATAAAGGCTCGATAAAGAGGATTTAATTTCATGTTATTACCATTTGATGTCGCAACAGGACCACTACCTCCACGGTAGTTATCTTCCCCCAAATGCCATTTTTCAGAGCGCTTAAAATATGGCAGACAATTTTTGTACGACCAACCCTCTGCCCCTTGCTCCTCCCATTGGTCAAAATCACGCGCATGGCCTCGCACATAAACCATTCCATTTATGGAGGAAGAACCTCCCATCACTTTACCTCTAGGACAGTGCATTTTTCGATTATCAAGAAAAGGCTCTGGCTGAGTATGAAATTGCCATGCATACTTATCAGTGTTCATAGGGTATGACAGTGCAGTTGGCATTTGAATCATTATGTTTTTATCACTACCTCCATTTTCTAGAAGTAATACTCTATTTTCACCTGACTCAGTCAAACGATTTGCCAAAACGCAGCCCGCCGAACCGGCACCTACAACAATATAATCAAACTCATTACTCATATATTTCTTAGCCTATATTAATAAGGACTCTCAACGTCATCCAACCGAACAAAAATACTTTTAATTTGTGTATAGCTCTTCAAAGTTTCGGGGCCATTTTCACGGCCTATTCCAGACTCTTTATAGCCTCCAACTGGCATTTCAGCAGGAGAATCTCCCCAACTATTAATCCAGCAAATTCCTGCCTCTAATTGATTAATAACTCGGTGCGCCCGATTAATGTTTTGCGTAAAAACGCCAGCCGCTAAACCAAACTTAGTATCGTTTGCCCTGCCAATTACTTCTGCCTCATCATCAAAGCGCAGAATGGACATTACTGGCCCAAAAATTTCATCAGTAACGTGCTCAGAATCGTCTTTACAATCTGCAAAAATTGTTGGCTCTACAAAAAATCCATTTTCTGTTTCTTTGGATTTATGACGATTTCCACCAAGAACAAGTCGAGCGCCTGATTTTTTAGCTTTATCAATATAATCCATAACCTTATCAAGATGCTTTGAGCTTATTAAAGCCCCCATCTGAGTATCTAAATCCATTGGATCACCTAGTTTTATTTTTTTACTTCTCTGACAGACTTTTTCTATAAATTTATCGTAAATACCAGATTGCACAAACACCCTTGTTCCGTTGGTACAAACCTCACCTTGAGTATAGAAGTTTGCAAGAAGCGCTCCAGAGATTGCATTATCAATATCAGCGTCATTAAAAATAATTAATGGCGACTTACCCCCAAGCTCCAAAGTTACCTCTTTAAGGCTTCCAGCTGCATCTGCCATTATCTTCTTTCCCGTTCCACTTTCTCCAGTAAAAGAAATTTTAGCAACTCTTGGATGTCGAGTTAAGTACTGGCCTACGCGATAGTCACCTTGGACGACATTAAATACTCCTGGAGGCATCCCTGCTTCTGTATATATTTCAGCAAGTTTTAAAACGCTAAGTGGAGTTTCTTCAGAAGGTTTAAATACCATTGAATTCCCAGCAGCCAAACAAGCAGCAGATTTCCAGCAAGCAATTTGAATAGGATAGTTCCAAGCACCAATACCAGCACAAACCCCTAAAGGCTCTCTTTTTGAAATGTAAAAGGTACTCGATTTTAAATCTTGCTGAGCGCCCTGCAAACCCGGGGCAATGCCCGCATAATATTCAATTACATCTGCACCAGAATGGATATCAACACAATTAGCTTCCTGTAATGGCTTGCCGCAATCAGCAACCTCTAATGCAGCAAGTTCATTGTTTCTTTCACGCAAAATAGAAACTGCTTTTAGTAAGATTCGGCCTCTTTCAACGGCCTTCATCTTGCTCCACACAGCAAAACCCTTCTCAGCTGATTTAATAGCTACCTCAACATCACTCTCACTAGCTTGGTCTATAAGAGCTATAACTTGCCCATTTGCAGGGTTAATAGACTCAAAAGTTTCACTAGAATTAGATTTTAAATAGGCGCCATGAATATATAAATGTTCTATCATAAACCTTAATAAGTATCAAATTGTAAAAAACAATGATACATTCTATGAACTCACTATAAGTAAATTAATTAATCAAAATATTAAGGCATTACAATGTTTTGAAGCTGATCGTTAAGCAGCTGAAGAAGAATTGATTTTTGGTCATCGTCAAATCGGCTAATAGGGCCTGATACTACAATAGCACCAACAAATTTATTACTATTAGAAATAACAGGTACGGCGAGTGCAAAGAGCGCAGCATTGTGTTCATTTATTGACAAGTAATAGCCTTTATCACGAATATCTTTATAAAAACCCTGCTTGTCATTTTTACGCTTACCAAAAGCTAAGATAATTCGCCCAGAGGCACCACGATTGAGCTCTAAACGAGAGCCCTGCTCAATGTTATGTCTGATCTCATCTCTTGAGTGCGCTCTATATAAACATATACGCATATTATCTTCTTCAACAAAGAAAGATGCAGTTTCATCAGATATATCTCTGATCCTATCAACTATAGGACGTATCTGCTCAAGATGATTACTTTGCGTATATATAGCGCTTAAATAAAGAGCCTGAGTTCCCACAACATACTTCTTATTCTTAAGTCTTGAAACGTAGCCATAATCTTCAAGCGTACTTAGAATTCGATATGCAGTTGAGACATTAAAATTTAACTGATCACAGATCTCCTTTATTGAGAATTGAGATTTATCCAATGAAAACATTGACAAGATTTGTAAGCACTTTTCGATTGCGTTGTAACTTTTATCAATAGACCTAGGTTTCATTTTATTTCATATTATGAAAAAATTATATTATATAGTGAAATTATTTGATCATATTATCTTTTAATTGGTATTATTCAAATATAAGTAAATAGTAGCTATTTCAGAAGCTTGAGTAGATAAAAGAAATATAAACACAACCAAATTAAAAGGAGATACTAATGAATAGAGAAGAGCAAATTAAAGCCCTAGAAAAAGATTGGAAAGAAAACCCTCGATGGTCGAATGTAAAGCGTACTTATTCTGCAGAAGATGTTGTTAGGCTCCGTGGATCTGTTCAACCAGAATGCACTTATGCCAGAAGAGGCGCTGAAAAGCTATGGGATCTTGTTAATGGTTCAGCTAAGAAAGGCTATGTAAACTCTATGGGCGCTATTACTGCAGGACAGGCTATGCAGCAGGCTAAAGCTGGAATTGAAGCAGTCTACCTTTCAGGCTGGCAAGTTGCTGCAGATGGAAATACATCTGAAACAATGTATCCAGATCAATCACTCTACGCATATGACTCTGTCCCTACCATGGTTAGACGAATTAACAACACTTTTAAAAGAGCGGATGAGATTCAATGGGCTCAAGGAATTAATCCTGGTGATGATAAATTTATTGATTTCTTTTTGCCAATTGTGGCAGATGCAGAAGCTGGATTTGGAGGTGTATTAAATTCATTTGAATTAATGAAAAATATGATTACTAGTGGCGCTGCTGGCGCTCACTTTGAAGATCAATTAGCTGCAGTTAAAAAATGTGGCCATATGGGTGGTAAAGTTTTAGTTCCAACTCAAGAGGCAGTTCAAAAATTAATATCTGCTCGCCTAGCTTCAGATGTTATGGGCGTCCCTACACTTCTTCTTGCAAGAACTGATGCAGAAGCCGCGAATCTTCTAACTTCAGATGTAGATCCTTATGACGCTCCATTTGTTACCGGGAAAAGAACTGCTGAAGGGTTCTATATCGTTAAAAATGGATTAGAGCAATCAATATCAAGAGGAGTAGCTTACGCCCCTTATGCTGACCTGGTTTGGTGTGAAACTGGGAAGCCAGATCTTGGCTTTGCGCGTGAATTTGCTGAAGCTGTTTTAGCTGAAAACCCTAATCAGTTGCTTGCATACAATTGTTCGCCATCATTTAACTGGAAAAAGAATCTAAGTGACAGTCAAATTGCATCTTTCCAAGAAGATATTTCAGCGATGGGATATAAGTATCAATTTATCACTTTGGCTGGAATCCATAACATGTGGTATAACATGTTTGACCTTGCATATGATTACGCAAAAGGTGAAGGCATGAAGCATTATGTTAATAAGGTCCAAGAGCCTGAGTTTGATGCTGCTAAGAAAGGTTATACTTTTGCATCTCATCAGCAAGAAGTTGGTGCAGGATATTTTGATGATGTTACAACTGTAATACAGGGTGGTGAGTCATCGGTTACTGCATTAAAAGGTTCAACTGAAGAAGAGCAGTTTAGCTAAGTTTTGAGCTGCTACGTATCAAACCTTCTTGATTAAAGAAGGCTTTTAACTGGTAACTATTTATTATGCTTAGTAACTCATCTCAAAAGCTCTCTTTATCAATTGCTAAAAAGATTTTAATTGGCTTTGAGTATCATTACCAAAATATTAAGAGTGCTTCTATAGAGGCAAAAAGGTGTTTTGAGGAGAGAGAATGGCAAAAAATAGAAGACGATTCAAAATTAAGACTTAATTTCTATGATGAACAAGTTGATTACTTTTGTAAAAAACTATCTTTAGAGTTAAAAAAACAAACTCTCTATGGCGCAAAGGCTGAATTCAATGAATCACCCAGTATGGAGAAGTTTAACTCTGAATTTTGGAAAAATACAAAGCATGTCTATATTGAACTAATAACGGAACACAAGCAGCCTGAGCTAGCTGAAACCTTCTATAACTCGGTATTTTGTAGAATCTTTTCAAGAAGTTTTTATAATAACCAGTTTATTTTTACAAGGCCATGCGTGTCACTGAATTATATTGACATGGATGAACCAGTAATTGACAGCTACTTTGTTGAAGACGGTCAGTTGAGCGAAGCCTTTACAACTATTCTTGATAGCTACAATTTTAAATGTGAGTTTGGTAATCTCAGTCAAGATATCCAAAGATTAAAAGAGCAGCTTTATAATCAGACGCCACGACTAGACTCTGAAGTTTTCGAGATTCAAGTCATTAGTACCCCTTTTATCAGAGGAAAATGCGCCTACATTGTGGGCAAAATTGTCTCTCAGCTCCATTCAGATAGGCCTCTCCTTATTGCTCTATTAAATGATGAAAAGAAAGGTTTATACGTCGACAGCCTTCTCACTGAAGTTGGAGGAATATCCATTGTTTTTAGCTTTTCAAGATCTTACTTTTTTATTACAACAGACTACCCTTCTGCAATTGTTGAATATTTAAAAGAGATTTTGCCAGGAAAAACTAGGGCGGTTCTCTATAGCGCAATTGGGCTTCATAAGCAAGGCAAAACTTTGTTATACCGACATTTTCTCAAGTACTCAAAAATTACTAGTGAAAAGTTAATAATTGCACCCGGTATCAAGGGCATGGTTATGTCTGTCTTTACTTTTCCAATGTACCCCTATGTATTCAAAATTATCAACGACCGCTTTGCACCTCCTAAAATGGGCACCAAAGAGATGGTTAAGGATAGATACTACTTTGTTAAAAACCACGTAAGAATAGGTAGATTAGCAGATACATGGGAGTTTTCAAATGTTGCCTTTCCGTTAAAAGATATCGATGATGCATTATTAGAAGAGTTGAAGAGAAAAGCAGGCTCAAATATTGAAATTGAGGGGGACCTGTTAATCATTAAGCATATGTACATTGAAAATAAAATGACGCCACTCAATATGTATCTTGAAACTGCTACTAAAGAACAGCAAACAAACATAATTAATGATTATGGAAAAGCGATAGATGAGCTAATTAACTCAAATATTTTTCCAGGCGACATGCTTACAAAAAACTTTGGAGTAACTCGCCAAAATAGAGTCGTCTTTTATGACTATGACGAAATTACCTTAATGAGCACGCCCGTCTTTAAAAAGATTCCTGAATCCAAGACATACGAGCAAGAGCTTGCCTCTGAGCCCTGGTATTACGTTGGTCAGAATGACGTCTTTCCAGAAGAATTTAGATATTTCATGCTTCCAAATCCATATATGAAAGAAGTATTTAATAGAAATTATAAAAAACTTCTCGATGCAAATTACTGGATTTCAATACAAGAAAAAATTAAGAACAACGGGGTCATGGATTATTATCCATATGGATCAGAAAAACGTATGAGTGAAATATATGGAGAAACGGATGACTCTATCGACATGTGATATTTCGGATAAGCTTCACCCTAATGTCCAGTATTTAGAGCCCGTATATAAAAGTTATGGATTAAAAAAATCATTTTCAGGTCGCATTGTTACTGTTAAGTGCTTTGATGACAACTCCCTAGTTGAGCAGGTTTTAAATACTCATGGCAAGGGATCTGTATTAGTAATCGATGCAGGTGGCTCTATGAAGTGCGCAATGCTAGGTGATAAAAGGGCATCTGATGCAATCAGGAATGGCTGGGAAGGAATTATTATCTATGGATTGATTAGGGATTTAGTAGCCATAAATTTAATGCCAATTGGCATAAGAGCTCTTGGCGTTTACCCATTAAAAAGTGTTAAAAAAGGAATTGGAAAAAGAAATATAAATGTCTCTTTTTCAAATGTAAAATTTAATCCAAATGAATATATTTATGCTGATGAAGACGGCGTAATAGTTACTGAAAATAAGGTCAATTAATGAGCAGTGATAGTCAAATAATTAATAAGATTCGAGTAGATAATACTTTTTTTAGCTTCATTGAAGAAGAGGTTTGTGATGGATTAGATATTTCAGCCAAAGACTTCTTTAAATCCCTCTCTCAAATTTTAAATGAGCTACAGGAAAAGAACACGTCCCTTCTTGAAAAGAGAGACTTATTGCAATCTAAAATTGACCAATGGCATGCTGAAAATAAAAGAATTGATCTTCAGAGCTATAAGAAATTTTTAGAGGGCATTGAATATATCACTCCAATGCCTGATAAATTCTCTATTGATGTTGAGGAAGTAGATGATGAAATATCTCAAATTGCCGGCCCTCAGCTCGTTGTTCCTATTACAAATCAGCGCTTTGTTCTTAATGCTGTGAACGCTCGCTGGGGAAGTTTATTTGACTCCCTTTATGGTACGAATGTAATTCCAAACAAAGGCAGTATGAGCACCTCTTTTGCACACAACCTACAGCGTGTTAATCTTACTGCAGAACTTGCCTGTGACTTTCTAGATGAAATTGCGCCTCTTAAAGGCGCTTCTTATAGACAGATTACCTCTCAAGTTAAATACTCTGGTGCATTAATTTTCAACCTAAATGATGGTGAATTAGCAACCTTAATTAATCCAGAGAAATATATAGGATTAACTGACGATGGGCATATATTACTTAAGAATAACAACCTTCACCTAGAAGTAGTTTGTGACCAAGAAAGAAGTTTACATAAGAGCGGTATTTTTGATGTCATTCTTGAGTCCGCAATAACAACTATTGTCGATTTTGAAGACTCAGCGTCAACTGTTTCTAATGCGGAAAAAATTCACGCATATCGGAACTACTTAGGCCTCATGAAGCGTGAACTAAGCTCCACGTTTACTAAGGGTGGTGAAACCATTACTCGCTCATTAAATGAAGATAAAGCTTGTACTGATATACATGGAGAGAAATTTAACTTAGCTGGAACAAGCTTGACTCTCGTTCGTAATGTTGGCATTCATATGACGACAGGAATTGTTAGTAACCTTGATGACTCACCAATTCCTGAGGGAATACTAGACGCAATGGTGACTTCACTTATTGCGCTTCATGATATTAAACTTAAAGCGAATTCAAAAAAAGGAAGCATCTATATTGTTAAGCCTAAATTACATGGCCCTGAAGAAGTAAAATTTACAATGGAGTTATTTGGGCTTGTTGAAAAAGCCTTATCTCTAAAAACTAATACGCTCAAAATAGGCGTAATGGATGAAGAAAGAAGAACGACTCTTAACCTTAAGTCTTGTATTCATGAGGCTAAAAGCCGTATTATTTTTATAAATACAGGCTTTTTAGATCGCACAGGTGATGAAATTCATACGTCTATGATGGCTGGTGCAATGCGCTGTAAAGACCTCATTAAGGAAGAGGCTTGGTATTCAGCCTATGAGCCAAACAATGTAAGCACTGGTCTTGATTGTGGACTATTTAAAAAAGCTCAAATTGGAAAAGGAATGTGGGCTCAGCCAGATCAAATGCGTCAAATGCTTGATAACAAAATGGTTCATTTAGAGGCAGGTGCAAGCTGTTCATGGGTTCCATCCCCAACCGCAGCCACTTTGCATGCAACGCATTATCATCGCTTTGATGTTTTTAAGAAGCAAAAAGAGCTACTAGCAAACCAACAACACCCAAACCAAGATGACTTGCTTGTAATTCCTTTCTTGAGGATTGAAGAGCAGATGCCTAAAGAGAAAATTATCAATGAAATAAACAATAATGCCCAAAGTATATTGGGTTATGTTGTTAAGTGGATTAACCAAGGAATTGGTTGCTCTAAGGTCCAAGATATTAATCATGTTGGGCTTATGGAAGACCGCGCAACCCTTAGGATATCCTCGCAACATATGGCTAACTGGCTTCACCATGGAGTGTGCTCAAAAGAAGAGGTAAATAAAGCATTTAAAGAAATGGCTGTTATCGTTGATGATCAAAATAAGTATGATCCAAGCTATCTCTCACTTGCACCAAATTACGACAGTTTTGCCTACAAAGCATCAATAGCTCTGGCTTTTGAAGGAATGAGTCAGCCTAATGGCTATACGGAAGCAATTTTAATAAAATACAGACGTAAGTTTCTTGAGGCTAATTAGTCATCAAATTCTTTGCTATGTTTTCTTAATTTATCTATAAGAGAGATAATTTTTTTATCACCTCTTAAGGACTCATGAATATAGTCAAAGTATTCGAACTTATTGTCTTTAAATTGCCTTGAAATATTTGGGTAATACCACTGCTTATCTAGCGCATTAAGAATGAATTCTCTATTGGTCCATAAAGACACGTTTGCAGATGCAAAAACCTGGTCGATAATGTGTTCTGCCTTTAAACAACTAAAGATAATATCTACATCTTTCCAGAGTTCAGCGGGAAACTGATCATAGTGCTCTTCATCTATATTAAATTTATTAATCCCATCTAATATTTCCTCCTTACTTGTTTCAATGAATTCACCATCATGGCACTCAATTTTATTATCTTGCATTGATGGACTCCTGTGTATTATTTGTAATCATTATGAAATTTAACCTCTAAAAGCGTTATCTGACAGAAGATAGTCAAGCTCCTCCATAGTACTCATTCGCCCAAATATTTCATTTCTATGAGGAAAACGACCAAACTTTTTAACAATATCTCTATGATGTTTAGAATACTCTAAGTTAAAGTTATATTTTTGAAATAAATACACTTGTAGATTTTGATGGTCTATATTCTCACTATGCATAAGAGGCATAAAAAGAAAAAGCAATTTTTCATCACTTAGCTTTTCATCGTAGCCATTATTAATTGCGTTTAAGGCAACCTCAACAGCCATATCTTCCGATTTAAAGCTTTTTGCCTGATCTCTAAACATGTTCAAAGGAAACTGGTCTAGAATAATTACTAGGGCTACTGAGCCTTCAGCAGTGTCACGCCACTCGACAAACCCACCAGAAGATATACTCTCCCATAGATTTTCATAGCGCTGCTTGATTTCATTGTCTACTTCAGGGGTTGATGAAAACCAATGTTGTTTACTTTTTTCTGAGAACCAATATTGATGAATATCGGATGGGGTTATCGCTTTTTCGCTCATAGTATTTAATAAATATTTCCTTCAGAGCGGGGTAATATACCACCCTGAAGGATTAATAGCTAGTACTTAGCGATGAGGTGATTTTTCACCAAAGTCTTTATACTTTTCTAGATGTCTAACTGGCTTACTTAGTGCGTCTTTTCTGAACGGGTCACCCAACTCTCTAGAGCACATAATTTCTATGATTGTTGTTTTTCTCTCGTTCATCTGCATATCAATCGCTTTTTTAAGTGCAGGGCCAACGTCTTCAAGTTTGTCAACACGAATACCCTCAGCGCCCATTGATTCTGCAATATTAACAAAATGCTGGTCCGTAAGCTCTGCAGCTATAAAGCGTCTGTCATAAAAATCAACTTGGTTTTTCTTTTCAGCGCCCCAATGACGATTATGAAATACAACAGCTGTAACAGGAATATCATGACGAACACATGTCATTGTTTCAACCATACTCATTGCCCAAGCACCATCTCCCGCATAAGAAACTGCAGGCCTGTGCTGGGCAGCTGCCTTAGCACCAATGATCGTTGGAAAGGCGTAACCACAGTTTCCAAAACTCATTGCTGCAAAAAAGCTTCGAGGCTTTTCAAAGCGAAGATAGCTGTTAGCAACCGAGTTAATATTACCAATATCAGTCGACACCATAACGTCTTCAGGCATTGCTTTTTCAAGTTCACGAAGTACTTGTCTAGGATGGAGCCACCCTTCTTCTTTATCTGCAAGCATGTCCATGCTATATGAGTCAGTCTCATGAATCCATTCATCAAGCTCTAACTCCCAAGAAGCTTTTTCGTCTGCAATGATTGAAGCTCTATCGGCTTTAGAAGAATCACAACTAAGTGTTTCAGATGCCAACTTTTGACAAAGAATACTTGCGACTGCTTTAGCGTCACCACAAATACCAACATTAATTGGTTTGACCAATCCAAGCATTTTGTGATCTGCATCAATTTGAATAATTTGAGCATCTTTAGGCCAGTAATCCATTCCATGTTGAGGTAGTGTTCCAAAAGGACCTAAACGCGTACCTAATGCAATAACTACATCTGCTTTTGCTATTAGCTTCATTGCAGCTTTTGAGCCTTGATATCCCAGAGGGCCACACCAAAGATTATGACTTGCAGGAAACGAATCATTATGGAGGTAGCTATTTACTACTGGTGCTCCTAAACGTTCAGCCAAAGCTGCACATTCATCAACACCATCGGCCATAACTACGCCGCCGCCAGAAACAATAACTGGAAACTTAGCTTTACCAATTAATGCAACAGCTTCATTTAAACTATCTTCACCACCTGAGCCTCTATCTACACGACGTGGAGTGGGAATAGTAAATTCACCTTCTGCATAAAAATAATCTCTAGGAATATTTAACTGAGTTGGGGCCATCTCACTCATCGCTCTATCAAAACAGCGACCAGTAAATTCTGCCATTCTCATTGGGTTAACAACATGGCCTTGATATTTAGTAAATTCTTGAAACATTGGCAGCTGATTTGCTTCTTGAAATCCACCTAAGCCCATCCCCATTGTTCCAGCTTCAGGCGTAACAATTACAACAGGGCTGTGCGCCCAATATGCTGCTGCAATTGCTGTTACGCAATTAGAAATACCGGGGCCATTTTGACCAATGACCACTCCATGTCTTCCACTTACTCTTGAATATCCATCTGCCATGTGTGCAGCGCCTTGCTCATGAACAACAGGTATAAATCTAATGCCAGCTGGCTCGAAGATATCCATTGCATCCATAAATGCAGAGCCCATAATACCAAAGATATCGGTTACATCATTTGCGACCATTGTTTCAACAAAAGCCTCACTCGAAGTCATTTTTGCCATTTTATAGTTCTCCTTTATAATTTATTTATTAAGCATGTCAAGCGCTGAAACGTAATCATAACCTAAGTCATGAGCCACTTCAGGACATGTTACTTGACCACTATGTACATTTAATCCGGCTCTTAGATGTTCGTCATCTAATAGAGCTTGTTTAACACCTTTATTTGCAATACTAAGTCCAAACGGAAGTGTTACATTATTTAGGGCATAGGTTGATGTTTTTGGAACTCCACCCGGCATATTAGCAACGCAGTAGTGAACTACCTCATCAATGATGTATGTAGGCTCTGCGTGAGTTGTTGCCTTTGAAGTTTCGAAGCAACCGCCTTGATCAATCGCAACGTCAACAATAACTGATCCAGGCTTCATGGCCTTAATCATTTCTCTGGTTACTAGTTTTGGGGCTTCAGCGCCAGGAATCAATACGCCTCCAATAACTAAGTCAGCTTGTAATACATACTCTTCTACTGAACTTTTAGTTGAGAATACAGTATTTGTGCTTCTGCCAAATTGTTGCCAATGCTGCTCTAATGTATCAGGATTGTTATCCAAAACCCAAACATCTGCACCCATTCCAACTGCCACATGGGCAGCATGAACGCCAACGACGCCTCCACCTAAAATAACGACATTTAAAGGGTCTACTCCTGGAACACCTCCAAGCAAAGCTCCCATTCCACCATTTGGTTGCTCTAAAAAGTGAGCACCTGCTTGAACAGCCATTCTTCCTGCAACTTTTGACATAGGAGCCAATAATGGTAATCCACCTCTTGGAGAAGTAACCGTTTCATAAGCAATACAAATAGCGCCACTCTCTACAAGCCCCTTCGTTTGCTCAGGGTCTGGTGCAAGATGAAGATATGTATAAAGAATTTGACCTTCTCTGAGCATTGCAATTTCTATAGCTTGAGGCTCTTTAACTTTAACAATCATATCCGCAGTTGCAAAAACTTCTTTAGCTGAAGATATAATTTCAGCGCCACAACTAGAATAATCATCATCGCTTGCCCCAATACCAATACCAGCATTAGTTTCAACTAAAACCTTGTGGCCATGATTAACAAACTCCTTAACACTTTTAGGCGTCAAACCAACTCTATATTCATGGTTTTTAATTTCTTTTGGCACTCCAATTATCATCTCAATATTCCTATATTAAATTAATTAAACTTTTTCTATTTATTTGCTTCTAAGGCATTGTCAACAGATTCAACGATTAAATCTATGTCAGTCTTAGTACATATGAATGCAGGACTAAATAGCAAAACATTATTATTAGTTTCAAAACTTCTATTAGTTCTTCCAATCATCACTTTATTTTTAAAGCAATGCGCTGCAACGCTAGCTGCAACTGTTTCATCAACAGGCTCTTTAGTTGCCCTATCTTTTACAAGCTCAACACCGCAAAACAACCCTTTGCCTCGAACTTCACCAATCATTTCATGCTTTTCTTGTAGTTCAAGCAATTTATTTTTAAGATGCTCTCCAACCTCATTAACATTCTCTAAAAGTTTTTCACGTTTAATAATCTTTAAAACTTCAAGTGCAGCTGCAGGGCCAGCAGTGCTTCCACCAAAGGTAGAAATATCTCGGAAGTAGCTATCAACATTAGTTGGATCCTCTTTAAACATGTTAAAAAGTTTTTCAGTAGTAACCGTAATTGATACAGCAGCATATCCAGCAGCTAGACCTTTAGCTGTAGTGACAATATCAGGCTGAACATCATAGTGCTGGTAACCAAACCATTTTCCTGTTCTACCAAGGCCACAAACCACTTCATCTATGTGAAGAAGGACGTCATATTTTCTACATATTGACTCAATAATTGGGAAATACTCAGGAACAGGAGGAATAACTCCACCACCTGCAGTAATCGGCTCTAAAACAACAGAACCTACGGTATCTGGCCCTTCCTTTTTAATAATATCTTCAAGGACAGTAGCGCACTCGATATTGCACTCTCCATATTTTTTTCCATATGGGCATCGATAACAACAGCAGTGAGGCATTTCAACAAATCCTGGAGCAAACGGACCATATTGTTTTTTTCTTTGAATTTGGCCAGATGAGCTCATAGCTCCGATTGTTGTGCCATGATAATCACGGTCACGATAAATAATTTTATGTTTTTTCCCATCATTATGAAAATGGGCAAGCTGACGAACCATTTTGTAGCCTTTTTCATTAGCTTCTGAACCAGAGTTTGAGTAATAAACGCGGTCTAAACCTGGCATAAGTGAGGTAACTTCTTTTGCATATTCAGCAGCAGGCTCGTTACCAAAAGAACCCGCAAAGTATGGAATTTTTGTCAGTTGATTACTGACAGCTTGAACCATATCATCTCTTCCAAATCCTAAATTTACTGTCCATACACCGCCAGATGTTCCATCAAGATACTCATTACCGTTGGTATCGGTTACAACCATTCCTTTCGCTTTAGCAACCATCATGGGGTCAGTCGATTCAAAGCCCTTATGTTGCGTTAAATGATGCCAAACATGGTCTTTATCATTTTGTATAAGTGTATTATTAGACATACTTACCCCGATTTAAGTAAAAATTGATAGTAATTCAAAAGAATGAATTATAAAATATAAGGGGTCCTAAATTTAAATACATATAGAACCAGAATTCTTAAAATTAATAGGCCAGATAAATGGATGAAATGTGGAACCAATTTTTTTCTCTAAGACATGACAAGCCTAGGACCTTGCAGTTGCAGATTCGTCAGCAATTAATTGATGCTATTACTAATGGCTTAATTGGCCCAAACGAACCCCTACCATCATCTAGAAACCTTGCAGCAGCCCTTAAAGTTGCAAGAAATACAGTGATTGCTGCCTATAAAGAATTAGAGTTTGATGGCTACATTACCCCAAAAGAAAGAAGAGGTTATTTTGTTAATGAGCAATTTTATGAGAATTTTACAAATAGTAATGAGGATCAAGTTAAAAATATTAGCCCTCCATTATGGCTAGATGCTTTAATAACAAAGAAGCCATCTATTAAAACTAATATTCGTAATCCTGAGAATTGGCAAAGTCTTCCGTATTCATTTACAATTGGCCAACTTGATAAAAGTTTAATTCCCTATTACGAATGGCGTGAGGTTGTTAGGCATTCGTCAACTCTTCCTGAAATACAAAAATGGAATATTGATCATGTTGATAGCGATGACCCATCTTTAATTAAGCAGATTCAATCTAAAGTACTTCCAAAGCGGGGTATTTGGGCAAATAAAGATCAAATTTTAATTACTTCAGGCAGCCAGAATGCGATCTACATTATTGCCAGTCTTTTAGCTAAGCAAGGAACAGTTATTGCTATGGAGAATCCAGGATACCCAGATGTAAGAAATATTTTTAGCTTTCGAACTGACACCATTGTTCCTATAGGCATTGATAAAGACGGAATTTTAGTTGATGAAATTAAACCCGAGATTGATATTATTTTTACCACTCCAAGCCATCAATACCCAACAGGTGTAACAATGAGTATGGAGAGAAGAAATAAGCTTTTATCTATTGCTAAAGAAAATCAAATGGTAATTATTGAAGATGACTATGAGGCTGAAGTTAATTTTCTCAGAAAACCTAATCCATCATTAAAAAGTCTTGATAAGGATAACAATGTTATTTATGTTGGAAGCTTTTCGAAAGCCTTTGCTCCTGGTTTAAGGCTTGGTTACATGGTTGCTCCAGAGGCCTTTGTAAAAGAGGCAAGAGCTTTAAGGCGATTAATGATAAGACATATACCTGCAAATAATCAACGCTCAGTAGCCTTATTTATAGGCCTGGGTCATTATCATAATATGTTTACTAAAATTCAAAAAACAAACAAAGAGCGTTGGGGCTTGATAAATGAAAAAATAAATCAAGAGCCTCTCTTATCTTGCACTCCAACTCTTGGAGGCTCAACATTTTGGGTAAAAATTCCAGAGTCAATCGATACTGAAAAACTTTGTCAAAAACTCCTAGACAAAGGCGTAGCAGTTAGACCAGGAAACGCATCATTCTCTGAAGAGAAGCCGCCATCAAACTATTTGCATCTTGGATATTCTGCTATTGATACTAATAAGATAAATAAAGGTATAGATATAATAGTAAAAGAAATTAAATCGATGATGCATTGAGTCATTTGGAAAATTTTAGATGAAAAAACTACTCCTTAATTTTTTGCTAGTTACGAACCTCATGGGGATATCTTCTATAGGAGCTGATGAAGCAAATTTAAAGATTTATGAAGATCAACAGTCTGACCCTTTTGTAAGATACATTGATGTTCAGAATTTAAGACTTTATTCGCTAGATGAAGTTTCTAATAAGTTTCTAAAAAATGTAGCAAAAACGTATCTACTAATGTTAAAAACTAACAGTCAAATAGATCCAGAAATGAGGGCTGAATATTTAAAAATTACTAAAAATAACTATGTTTATCAAAGAATTGGCCTAGAAGGAACAGATTATTATGAAAAAAAATTTAATACTAGTTTTAATAACTTACCTCAATCAAGGATTGTTGAGAATGGACCTTTCAGAGAGAATATTACTGACTATATTTGGGAATACAGGCGAGAAAATATAAAATCAGAGCAAATAACTGAAGTCATTGAACACTTACTCCATACTATAACTAATGTAGCTTTTTCAATTCAATACTCAGATTGGGATTGGAGAAACCCCTCTTCCATGATTAACCTCGCTACACAAGAAGCTATTGATAAAGGAATTTTTAATGTTTTAGGCTATAAAGAGATTCTTGATAGAGGCGATGAGGATGGTTTTAATAAGGCTATTACAACAGAGTTTGCATATTGGTTAATTGCTGTTGAATGGGGCTTGGGAGATTTCATAGGAATCCCAAATGATGAGTTTAGAATTGGTAATCGCAAAGAAATTTCTGAAAAGCTTCCACTTGGACATAGAATGTATAAATGCTATGTTGAAAAAATCTTAAGCCCACCTGATTTAAAAAGTCTTCTCTCAATTTTTCCAACAAATGGAAAGACTAATAATCAAGATTTGACTAATAAAATTGAAGATTATAACTGTAATCAAAATATAAACCTCAATCAAGAAATTAACTTAAATATTAATGAAAATAATAGCCTCAATCAAGAAATCAACTTAAATATTGAAGGAACATGTAATCGTCAAATCAAAGGGTTTTGGAAAGATTATTTAGAGCTAAATAAAAGTGAGTTTAATTCTAGAGGATATTTATTTATAGTAGAAGGTGAGGATGGCAGATGTGAATATGGAGTAGGTATTAATGAAAATGATGCCTTTATAGATTGTACTAAATGGAAAGAAGAGAATAATATAATCGGAAAATGTATGCCATATGCGAAAGATGGCAAAGTTCTGTTGGATAAGTACTCAAATAATGATGAGGCTAAACCAACTAATAATATATTTAAGAGTAAAGAATCAAAAGACTTAAGTAGCTGGGAATGTATGAGAGGAAGCTTTGATAAATTTGTCGAAGTATATGGAGTTTATGTTGTGGGCTCACCTGGAGCACCAATGAATAAAGTCATGCATACTGCTGGAGTATTAGCACAATATTTAGATAATGATGAGAACGGTCTGCCAGATGATCCTAGAGTTGCATCTTATCTTTCAAATAACAACTATATTGTGCCAGTTTGGAGTGTTAGTGATAGAGAAAATTTTTGGGAAAATGCAAGAGGTAGCTATTGTGAAGATAATATTGGAATGGCTGCAAGTATGTATTATGATGAAGACCAGTGGGCCATAGGTGGTATTCAAAAAACTGGTCAATGGGATACAAATCTAGAAGAGGTATGGCACGTTGTTTCTGCAGGATGGTATGAAGTTTATCCAAAATATTTTGGCAATAAGGAATCTATGCTTCATGAAGCAATGGATAAAGCTCGGGGTGGTAAGTTTGTAGAAGTTCCGTCAAAATACCCAAAAAGTGCGTGGTACACCTATAATGACAAGGGTTGCAGTTATGAATGTCAAGCACATGAATATTTTTACTGGATTTTGATGGCCAATATTAATGCTCTTAATTTATCCTACACTGACAAATGTTCGCCAAATGATGAATGGAATATCTGCAATAGATTTGATCTTAAGAAAATGGATATCTTAGCATATGAATTATTGAATAATTATGATTTTATATTTCCTACCAAAATACCAAATGGTGAATACAAGCCTAATATAATTAATGTTTACTAATTAAGAAAATCTTTTTGATATATATGAAACAAATACTTCTTTTTATAATACTAGTATTAAGTCTAATTTCCGCTTCTCATGCAGATCCTAATGTTTTGCAATGCAAGCAAAATTGTGGCACCTATGACTCACAAAATTCCTATAGCTTTCAAGCAAGAATGGCTCAGGGTGAAGATATGTGGGGCGCCAATGTAACATTTATAGAAGATGACATTATTATTAGTTCAGCACATATATTAGGATTTGAACCTAATAAAAAGCAGACTTTATCATGTGGACAAGAGGCGGCAAAAATAAGGAACACAGACTGGAGCCAGCATAAGGGAAATATGTACGTTGTTGATGGAAAAAATTACCCTAATAAAAAAATTATCATTGCAAAGGTATTAGATATTTCCGCAAGATCAACAGGTGAGCCACCTGGTTATGATATCTTAGTTGCTCATGTTGATCGAAATTGCAATAGATGCAATAAAGATATTACAATTATTCCAATTCCAATTGCAAACAATCTTCCTGCAATAAATACAAAAGCTTTACATATTGCCGTTCCTGGAGATAGTGCAATGAATAAAGGGAGATTCTTTGATAATCATCTACTTAATGGAAGAATATGGGGTGGCAAAAATAATGCTTGCTCAAGACAAACACTTAAGCATGATGGTAAACTTAACCCTCCAATGCTATTTGACACATCAGGTAGCCCAGTAATTTTTAAAGAATGTGGAAAGTATGCCCTTCATGGTCTTCATGGAAATGGAATGGATTATGATGGCCATATGTATGAATTTCTTCAACTAATTCAAACACAAAAAAAATGGATTCAATCAGAAATCTATAGGTGGACTGGAAGAACAGAGATGATTGACTCTTGCTCAAGCAATGGAAAAAGATCTTTTATGCCAAGTAGCGATTTTGATGTTCCTCAAAATGACTGTGTTAAAGAAACGTTTCAAGATCATCCAGCTAATTTTCCAACATGCAGGCTAACCCCTCAAAATAATGCAGTTGCAATGCCCTGGTAATTAAATTAGGAAATATTAGTTTCTGATTTTTTTATTTAAAGGGTCATACATTGGCTTAAGTGATGTACTAGCTTTCTCAATAATACCTTCAACCTCAATAGTATATTCAGCACTTAAAATATCTTCATGACTTTCATTAGGGAGGCATGTAACATATCCAAGGCCCACAGCAGCACCAAGAGTATGACTATAGGTTCCACTTGTTAAATGACCCACAATTTCACCATTTTTCAGAATAGGTTCATTATGATAAAGCATAGGTTCAGGATTACTTAGTAGAAACTGCATTACTCTCATTTCATAACCGGCAGCCTTTTTAGCTTTAACAGAGTCATAACCAATAAAGTTACCAAATTTTGAAGGGCTCTTATCGAGTTTAACAGCAAAACCAAGCCCTGCATCAATGACGTGATCTTCATCAGTAATGTCATGTCCAAAGTGTCTATATGCTTTTTCAATTCGACAACTGTCGACAGTATGCATCCCAATCTGTCTTAAAGAAAACTCCTCACCTTTTGAATCAATAAGCTCAGCCACATAACTTGAAAACTCAATTGGAAAGTATAACTCCCAGCCTAATTCACCAACATATGTTATTCGGTGTGCACGTACATTTGCCATACCAACCTCAATATTGCGAACATTTGCAAAAGGGAAGCTTTCGTTACTCATATCAGTATCTGTAAGGGATTGTAGTAAATCTCTCGAATTTGGCCCCATAATGGCGATACAGCCCTCAGCACTAGTTGCATCAAATAGTGAACAATTGGCCCCTTCAGGCAAATTCTTTTTAAGCCAATGCATATCTCGATTCAGACACATTGTGCCGCTGACTATTAAATAATCATCAATTTCAAGACGAGTAACTGTTACGTCAGCTTCAATACCGCCTTTCCGATTAAGCCACTGCGTATAAACCATTTTACCGACACCAACATCAACATCATTTGCACAGATCATCTGCATAAAGTCCATAGCATCAGAACCTTTGACTCGAATTTTTGCATATGACGACATTTCATACATACCAACAGTCTCTCTGATTGCTTGCTGCTCTAATCTATGAAAATCAAACCAATTTTGCCTTCCCCATGAATATTCATACTTAGCTTCAACCTTTCCAATCAAATCCTTTGGAACAAACCAATTAGGCCTCTCCCAGCCAGCAACCTCACCAAAACAAGCACCACGCTCTTTGAAAAACTCATACAAAGGAGTTTTTCTTAAGCCTCTAGCTGTTTCGTATTGATGGTATGGAAAATGATTTTCATAAAGATAGCCTAAAGTTTCAGTAACTCTATTTGCTAAGTAAATTTTATTATTTTGAAATGGCTCATTTCTTCGTATATCTACATCCCATAAATCACAGGGAGGTTCTTTTCCTACAATCCATTCAGCTAAATATTTTCCCGCTCCACCAGCCGCCTGAATACCAATTGAATTGAATCCTGCAGCAACATAAAAGTTACCTAATTCTGGAGACTCTCCGATTTGAAAATTATCATCCGGCGTAAAACTTTCAGGTCCATTAAACAAAGTCTCAATACCTAAACTTTCCATGATAGGCACACGGTTCATTGCAAGCTCTAAATAAGGCATACAGTGATCTAAGTCATCCTGTATCTGATCAAAGCAAAAATCTTCTGGAATACCATTTTGCGCCCATGGCTTTGCGTTTGGCTCAAATAGCCCAACAAGTATTTTTCCAGCATCCTCTTTATAATATGCAGACTCATCTGGAACTCTCACTACGGGCATATCTCCCATATTTGGAACGGCTGAAGTTAGGAAGTAAAAGTGCTCACAAGCATGAAGAGGGACTGAAACACCAGCCATTTTGCCAACCTCTCTTGCCCACATTCCACCGCAATTTACAACAGCATCAGATTGTATGTCACCATACTCAGTTTGAACTCCTACAGCCTTTCCATCTTTTTTAAGTATTCCAGTAACCTTAACGTCTTCAAAAATCTTAACACCATTGTTCTTTGCGCCTTTTGCAAGAGCCATGGCAACGTTTGCTGGATCAGCCTTACCATCCTTAGGTATCCAAGCACCGCCAACAACATCATCGAGATTAAAGAGGTTGACCTTATCTCTTAACTCGTCGGTAGTTAGTATCTGCACATCAACTCCATGAACTTTTGCAAGTGATGCATTGCGTTTATATTCTGTTAACCTTTCTTGGTTTGTTGCGAGACTAATTGAGCCAGTTCGGCGATAACCAGTAGCCATTCCTGTTTCAGCCTCTAATGTTTCGTAAAGGTTTCCAGAGTATTTAACCATTTGAGTGAGATTAAGCGATGAGCGCATCTGTCCTACAAGTCCTGCTGCATGCCATGTAGTTCCAGAGGTTAGCTTTTTACGCTCCAGAAGAACTACATCTGTGTAACCAAGTTTTGCAAGATGATAAGCAACTGAGCAGCCTACTACTCCTCCACCAATAATTACAGCTTGGGCATTTTTAGGTAATATTACTGACATGGGCTAACCTTAAATAAAGAATAAAAAAACAGAATTATAAATCTATTTTCCCTTCCATGGTACAAGATAATTTTCTGAAATTCTCATAAGTATATCGATTGCATAACCAATAACACCAATCAGCACAATTCCCATGATTACAAGGTCAGTCATCTGGAACTTAGAGGCGGTAATAATCATCATTCCAGCACCTTTCTGAGCCGCTACAAGTTCGGCTGCTACAACTGTGCCCCAACAAACCCCCATAGAGACTCTTGCACCTGTAAATATTTCAGGCAAACTGTTTGGAACAATAACAAGCCTCATAATTTGCCATTTAGAGGCGCCTAGTGAATATGCAGCATGAATTTTTGCAATATTAACCCCTGAAACTCCGGCTCTCGCAGAAATAGTCATAATCCAAAGCGAAGCTAAGAATAGTAAAATAATCTTTCCTTGTTCGCCAATACCAAACCAAATAATAACTAATGGAATTAGAGCAAGTGGAGGCACTGGTCTCATAAATTCTACAATAGGATCAAACCAGCCACGAAACCAGCCAGAAAGACCCATTGCGTATCCTAAAGGTATGCCTATTAGAGCGCCAGCAAAAAAACCAACAACAACTCTAAGGAGTGACCAGCCTAAATGCTCAAATAAACTAAAATTTTTATATCCTTCTGAAGCAATCTTAGTTAGCCTTGACCAGACAGCTTCTGGCGAGGGTAGCCACACTGGTTGCATCTGCCAGCCTTTATATGGAGTAAGACTCAGGGTTCCTTTAGCGGTCATATAAACGCGTGCATTATCAATAAAGAGCTCACTGCTTGGTAAAATGGACTCCCCATTAATTGCAATAACTTTATATTTTTTATCCTTACCGCCAACATCATTTTTCTTAACTTTAACCAAAGCACTTCTATATGTAATAATTTGAGCTGTGTCATTAAGAGCAAAACCTAATCCTGGCTCTATATCTATTTTGTCAGGTATTTCACCAGTCTGAACATCGTAAACAGAAATTCTTACTTCAGCATCATCAGTTTCACCTGAAGAGTTAACAGCAGTATAGGTAAATGAAAGTTCACCTATAAATGGTCCAGGAACATGGATAGGGGTTAATTTAGAGCCCGTAAATGAGCCCCAGATAGCGAATATTGCTATAACTGATATAATTGAAGCAGCCCTATTAGGCGTAACAGCACTCTCATCACCAAATGTTACAGTTTTAAGACTCGTGAAATCATCTCGTGATTTTGACATTGAGCTCACTGCTTTAACAATATAGAAAGCAGCAATAAAAATTAAAATATAGATAATTAAAATAGTCATGAGCTTTCGTCCGTCCTTCCCATTATCTCTTCTTCCATTTCCCAGATAATTGAGAGAATTTCATCACGAGTCGCTGAATATCCCTCAGATTTTTTAACTTCTCGAAGATCCATATTAACGCCCATTTCAGCAAATGGGAGATTGTACTCCTTGTAAACCCTTCCTGGCCTTGGAGCAAGAACCAATAATCTTTCACCAAGAAGAACAGCCTCTTCTACAGAATGGGTAATTAATAAAATTGTTTTTCCAGTCTCTTTCCAGAGCTTTAAAACTAACCCCTGCATCTTTTCACGAGTCAAGGCATCTAATGCACCCAGAGGCTCATCCATTAAGATTACATCAGGTTCATTTGCAAGGCAACGCGCTAGAGCCACTCTTTGCTGCATACCTCCAGATAATTCGTATACGGCTTTATCCTCAAATTCAGCTAGTCCAACTACTTCAAGTAAATGTTTTACTTTTTCATTTTGTTCAGCTTTTGGCATTCCTTTCATTCGAGGTCCAAATGCAACATTTTGTTGAACATTCATCCACTCAAATAAAGCACCTTGCTGAAAAACCATTCCTCGTTCAGCGCCAGGGCCTAAAACAATTTTGTCATTAAGAACAACTTTTCCTTCTGTTGGAGCTAAAAAGCCAGCAACAATATTTAGAAGTGTCGTTTTACCGCAACCTGAAGGTCCAAGTACAGTGATAATTTCACCTTCTTTTATGTCTAAAGATACATCTTTAAGAGCTTGAACTGAAGAGCCATTCTTCAAATCAAAACGCATTGAGATATTTTCAATTGATAAACCTTTCAAACCAAACTCCGAATTTATTTTTAAAAAAAAGGTGGCGCACTAAGTGCGCCACCTTGAATCTAACAAATACTTTAAGACTTTTATTAAGTCTAATAAATCAGTATTTTATTGCGCTGCTAATCCTTGAAGACCATCAGTATTAATCGCATTTGCATACGAACCACGAGCGCTAGGAATACTTCCAGCGTCAACAAATACATCTGCTACACCTTTAAGGAAAGATTCACCAGAACCACCAAGCCAGCTATCACCTAACTGTGAGCTAACTGATGGGAATACAAATGTAGACATTGTTTCAGCAGTTGCTGCTTCATCCATACCAGCATCTTTTGCGATATGAGGAAGCATTAGTGAATGGAAACCACCTGAGTTCCACATTGCATTTGCAGCAGCAGTAACACCTAAGAACGTTTGAAGAACTTCAGCATTTTCATCAGCAAAACCTGCTGGAACTGAAGTTACGTCCCAAACTAGAATACCTAGAGCTGTTTTTTCATCACCAGTCAAAAGAACATTACCATGATCTAGTGCACGACGAAGTGATCCACCCCATCCACAGAACATATCAATACTTCCTTGAGCTAATGCAGCTGATCCTTCTGGTGGAGCCATGTCAACTACCTGCATTGAATCTACAGAAACACCAAAGTGAGCCATCTGCTTCAAGAAACCAAAGTGAGCAGCAGTTCCAAGTGGAACAGAAACTTTCTTTCCAGCCAATTCAGATGCATTACTTGCATCAATTTCAAGACCTGAAGCTACAACACAGTTATCATTGTCAGCATAACTTACAGCAACGTCAACAATTTGAATATCTTGGCCTGTAGAAGCGGCAACAATAAATGGAGGCACACCTTGACTTACTGAAATATGAATATCACCAGAAGCCATAGCTGCAGACATCGCTGTACCTGTACCAAAAGCTTTCCAGTTAACCTTCATACCCAAAGCCTCATCATACGCACCAATTTGCTTTGCATACTCGAACGGCATTGGCCATTCTTCAAAATAAGCTACATTAAGCTCATCAAGAGCCATTACATTAACAGTAGCTATTGCACTGATAAATGTTGCTCCAATTTTTTTATAAATACTTTTCATTATTTCTCCTTTAATAAATATTAAACTTCCTCTTCTTTCAGCTAAAAAAAATATTTTACTAAGGGCTCTTTGAAGAACCAAATTAATAAAACAATAATTTTTTAAATCTGAAAACGAGATATTACCATGAAAAAGGGTTAGTTGAAACAATTTCACTTGTTATTGGATAATTAACGACTTAACTAAAAAAATAATTTTATTTAGCTAATTCCATTGATCTTAAGGATGGGGCAATTTTATCTAGTGATTTATTTATAAGTTTAAAGGCGCCTTCTGCACCATAAAGCTTTGATAATTCCACAGCCTCATTGATAACTACCTTATAAGGAACTTCAAGTTGAAACTTTAGCTCATAGACTCCCAGATACAAGATGGCTTTTTCAGTTGGGCCAAGCTCACTAATATCTCTTTCGAGTGAAGGATTAATAATTTCATCGAGTACTGAAATATTTTTAGGAATATTTATAAATAAATTTGAAAAGAATGCTTTAGAAATCTTACCTTCTTTTTGAGTAAGGAATTGCTGCTCAATTTGAGGAATATCACCACCAGAAACGAGCCATTGATACAATGCTTGAACCACTCTTGCTCTTGAACGTTGTTTTGATGTCACAGCTTTTCGAGTAAATTTATCATTCTAATTGTGCTCTCTGCTGCTTCTGCACCTTTATTTTCAGAGTTTGAGCCTGATCTCTCAATCGCTTGCTCAACTGTATCAACAGTTAAAACGCCAAAGGCGATAGGAATTTCGGAGTCTAATGCAACCTTTGAAATGCCTTTTACGCACTCACCAGCTACAAACTCAAAATGAGGAGTTCCACCACGTATTACAGCTCCTAATGCCACAATACCATCGTATTTGCCAGTATTAGCAGTCTTTTTAAGAGCTAAAGGGATTTCAAAAGCTCCTGGCACATAAAGAAGATCAATATCTGAATCATCAGCTCCATGCTTTAATAAAGCTCCTTTAGCGCCACTGATTAAATGCTCAACTACAAACGAGTTAAATCGACCTGCAATAAGTGCAATCTTTTTGTTCTTAATAGTTAAGTCACCTTCGATAGTTTTCATCACCTACTCCTTCATGTTTACATATTCACTAATGGTTATTCCAAAACCC
Source organism: Candidatus Pseudothioglobus sp. Uisw_041 (assembly GCF_048087625.1). Lineage (NCBI taxonomy): Bacteria > Pseudomonadati > Pseudomonadota > Gammaproteobacteria > Pseudothioglobaceae (SeqCode) > Pseudothioglobus (SeqCode) > Candidatus Pseudothioglobus sp. Uisw_041. Next base: position 1,003,726 of record NZ_CP159805.1, read on the forward strand.
TCTAATCCAGGCCACTTTTTTGGCTTGCCTAGAGACTTCATAGAAGTTACTCCTAAATCAGATAGTATTTGAGCACCAATTCCAAACGTTTTTCCATCATCACTACTTCTGTAATCTTGATTATCAATATTTTCAAGAATAGCTTGATTATCTTGCTTACGTAAAAGTAAAAAAACGCCACTTTCAACATCTGAAATCATACTTAAAGCACTATTTATACTAAATCCACGATTAACTTCTTGCATAACATCTTTAAAGATATTTTCCATATGGACTCTAACATAAGGCTCATTTGATTTACTAATTGACCCTTTTACTAAAGCAATATGAATGTCGTTATGAATAGTATCTAAATAAGAATAAAGTTCAAATTCACCATATTTCGTATTAAAAGGCCTCTGACTTATTCTTTCTACGGTTTTTTCATTCTCAACTCTATAATGAATTAAGTCAGCAATATTTCCTAGCTTTATGCCATGCTTCTTCCCAAATTTTTGTAAATCAGCACTGCGCGCCATTGATCCATCATCATTTAATATTTCAACAATTACGGAGGCGGGCTCAAAGCCAGCTAATCTAGCTAAATCACAACCAGCTTCAGTGTGGCCAGCACGAATTAGAACGCCGCCCTGCTGAGCCATCAATGGAAAAATATGGCCAGGCTGAACAATATCTAAAGGTTTTGCATTCTTTGCTACAGCATCAAGAATAGTTTTGGCTCTATCAGCTGCAGATATGCCCGTAGTTACTCCTGTAGCAGCTTCTATAGAAACTGTAAAGTTTGTTGAATGGAGGTCACTATTTTTTGAAACCATCAATGGAAGGTTTAGCTGTTGACAGCGCTGCTGAGTCAAAGTTAAGCAAATTAATCCACGGCCATGCGTCGCCATAAAGTTAACATCTTCTTTAGTAACTTTTTCTGCTGCAATTAACAAATCACCCTCATTTTCACGATTCTCATCGTCCATAAGAATAATCATTTTTCCTTGCTTGTAGTCTTCTAAGAGCTCTTTAATTGATGCTTTCATACTTATTTACTTTTTAGTTACAAGTGTCTTTTTTTTGCTAAGAGCAGATAGTTCATCTCCAATATCAACCCTATGGCTGATAAGTTGCTCAACGTGTCTAGCAATTATATCAATCTCTAAATTAACCTTTGATTTTTCACTCAAACCACTCAGCGTAGTTGCTGAAAAGGTATGAGGAACAATATTAACATCAAAAATATTACCAACCACGCTATTGACTGTAAGACTTACTCCGTCAATACAAATAGACCCTTTTTTAGCAATATACTTCATCAAGTCAGTCATAGCTTTAATTTTTAATCTTGTGCTCACGCCTTCAGTATAAACAGAGTCAACTTCTCCAATACCATCAACATGCCCACTCACCAAATGTCCATCAATTCCCTGATTAAGTCTTAATGACTTTTCTAAATTAACGTGCTGACCCTTTATTAGTTCTGAAAAAGTAGTACAGCCTAAAGTTTCTTGAGAAGCATCAGCAGTGAAAGAGTTTCTCTTTAACGCAGTAACAGTTAAACATACACCATTGACTGCAATACTATCTCCCACATTAGAATCAGTTAAATCAAGGTCATCTGCATTAATAATAAGCACAGCTCCTTTTTCAGAAGATTGAACCTCGTGAATGCTGCCTTTTGCTTGGATAATCCCTGTAAACATTTACAAAATAATTTTATTAGTTAAATTAAATTTTACGCTTAAATATTTTTGTTGCCTTATTTAACCATCAAACAAAAAGTTTTGGAATCAATAGATTTCGAGGTAATCTTTAATTAAATTCACACTTGAGTTAACAAGTAGTCTTCATAGTTACCTGAATAATATTCAACACCGTCTTCCTTGAGCTCAATTATCTTAGTAGACAAAGAAGAGACAAACTCCCTATCATGACTTACAAATATTAATGTCCCTTCATAGTTATCAAGAGCTAAGTTTAAAGCTTCAATCGATTCCATATCCAAGTGGTTTGTTGGCTCATCCATTAACAAAATGTTTGGTTTTTGGAGCATTAATCTTCCAAAAATCATTCTGCCTTTCTCTCCACCAGATAATGACTTTACAGATTTTTCAACATCTTCTTTTCCAAACAGCATTTTGCCCAACACAGAGCGCATCATCTGAATATCATCTTTTTCATTTTTAAACTGAGTCATCCACTCTAGAACGTTCATATCTTTATCAAACTCATCGCTATGATCTTGCGCATAATAACCAATATTTGCATTCTCGCTCCATTTAGTTTTTCCACTATCTGAGCCGATTTCACCTAATAAAGTTTTTAAAAGAGTTGTTTTTCCAGATCCATTTTGTCCGATGACTGCAACTCGCTGTCCCTTTTCAATTAATAAATTAATATCCTTAAAAACTGGCTCATCATCAAAGCTTTTGGTAAGACTTTGAACCTCTAATATGTTTCTAAACAATTCTTTAGTCTGATTAAAAATAATATAAGGGCTTACTCGTGATGATGGCTTAATGTCATCAAGCTCGATCTTATTTAGTTCTTTTTGGCGTGAGGTTGCTTGTTTTGCTTTAGAGGCATTAGCTGAAAATCGAGATACAAAATGCTTTAAGTCTTTAATTTTTACTTCTTTTTTGGCATTCTCTGATCGCATTCTTTCCTGAATTGCAGTTGCTGCAATCATAAAGTCGTCATAGTTTCCTGGAAACACGTTTAGAGCACCATAATCCAGATCAGCCATATGCGTACAAACACCGTTTAAAAAGTGTCGATCATGGGAAATTATTACCATTGTAGATTTTCTTGTGCTTAAAACGCCTTCTAGCCAACGTATTGAATTAATGTCAAGGTTATTGGTAGGTTCGTCTAATAAAAGAACTTCAGGGTCTGAAAAAAGTGCCTGCGCTAAAAGAACTCTGAGCTTCCAGCCTGGTGCAATTTCACTCATAAGACCATAATGCTGATCTAAAGGAATATCAAGGCCTTGCAAAAGCTCGCTCGCTGATGATTCTGCTGAGTACCCATCCATTTCAGCAAACTCCATTTCTAGCTCTGCAACCTTGATTCCATCTTCCTCAGACATTTCAGGCAAACCATAAATCCTTTCTCTCTCCGCTTTGATTTTCCAAAGCTCTTTGTGTCCCATAATTACTGCGTCAACAACACGGTAATTCTCAAATGCAAATTGATCCTGAGAGAGCACACCAAGTCTTTGACCATCGCCAACCGTTACTGAGCCTTGGCTAGGTTTTAAATCTCCAGTCAATATTTTCATTAACGTAGACTTACCACAGCCATTAGCACCAATCAAACCATAACGATTACCACCCTGAAATTTAACAGAGATATTTTCAAATAGGGGCTTTTCACCAAATTGCATGGTGATGTTGGCAGTTGATATCATTATCTTATAAAGATTTATAAAAAAAAATATTATCCCATAATGCCTCATAAAAAGCATAACTATTATGCATTTGGATAACTAACAAAACTTTTCTCCAAAAAGTATAAAATATATTTGCCTATGAAATTAAATCCCTCCATGAGAACCAATCAGATGCCCGACAAGGTGTTATTGTCGACAATCTTATTGTTGATAATCTTTGGGTGGGTAATGATGCTATCAGCCTCTTTAGCTCATTTTGATAGCTACACGTTTTTTTTAAAGCAGACACTATTTATTTTTATGGGGCTTAGTGCTGGACTGATAACGTTGAATACGCCTATTTCAGTTCTTCAAAAGTACTCAATTCCTCTTTTTATTCTTACGATTATCTTATTGGCAATTGTATTTCTTCCAAGCCCAATAGGACACACAGCGAATGGCTCTACCAGATGGATAAACTTTGTTTATTTTAAATTTCAACCGTCAGAACTCATGAAGCTTTCAATGGTTTTATTCATGGCGGGCTTCTTAATAAGACAAGAAAAAGATCTAAGAAAACCATGGATGGGCTTCCTTAAAACAGTTCTTATTATAGGAATAGCAGATTTATTAATTTTATTTGAAACGGATTTAGGAGCGACACTAATTATTTCATTAACAGCCCTAGCAATGCTTTATGCAGCGGGCTCATATCTCAAGCAACTTAGCATTGTTACATTTGCTCTGCTTGGTCTTATTGGAGTTATTATTATTAATTATCCGAATCGTCTTGATCGCTTAGTGTCATTTTGGTCAGAAGACCTATGGCGAAGTGATGCTAAAATTTATCAAACTCAGCAAGCATTGATTGGAATTGCAAGGGGGGATTGGCTTGGAACAGGACTTGGGGCTGGTATTCAGAAATACTATCTACTCCCTGAAAGGCATACCGATATGATCTTTGCAGTTATTGGAGAGGAGCTTGGCGTCCTTGGAATGCTGTTCGTGCTTTTATCATTTTTATACATTCTCCTTAAGGGGTTTTCAATCGCCAAACTTGCACTTCAAAAAGGAAGGCACTATAGCTCTTATGTTGCTTTTGGAATTTGCACTTGGTTTGCGATGCAGATAACTGTAAATATTGGTATGAATCTTGGACTTCTTCCACCAAAAGGATTTACTTTACCATTATTAAGTTATGGTGGCACTTCTATGATTTTTTCCATCATTGCACTAGCTATTGTATTAAGAATAGATATGGAAAATAGAACAAAGTACTCTAAACAGCGTGACTATGTCTAAAAAAATTCTTATTATGGCTGGAGGAACAGGTGGTCACATTTTTCCAGCTCTTGCTATAGCAAAAGAACTTGAATCAAAAGGAGCAGTTGTAGAGTGGCTTGGAGGAATCAAAGGAATGGAGAGCACCCTAGTTCCTGATCATGGGTATCGATTTAATGGAGTTTATACTAGTGGCCTAAGAGGAAAAAATCTTACAACCCTATTCAAAGCTGTTTTTTTACTTAGTTATGGGTTTATTCAAACAATTCTAATTTTTATCAGATTTAGACCACACAAAGTAATTGGAATGGGAGGTTACGCTTCAGGAGTTGGCGGGATAGTTTCTAAAATATTTTTCACCTCATTAATCATTCATGAGCAAAATACTATTCCTGGAACAACCAATAAATTATTAAGCAGAATTGCTGAAAAATGTTTTCAGGCTTTTGATAATACTTTTCATAAAGATATAAATGCTGTAACAACAGGCAATCCTATTCTTTTTGCTCCAAGCTCGAAATCAACTCCTAATGCAATTAAAAATATACTTATCCTAGGAGGCTCTCTTGGCGCCAAAAAAATTAATCAAACCATACCCACCATCAAAACACACCTAAATATATGGCATCAAACTGGAGAAAAGCATCTTACCGAGGTAAAAGCTTTGTATGCAGACTCTATGCACTCTGATGTTAAGATTGATGCTTTCATTGATAATATGGCTGAAGCTTATGCATGGGCAGATCTAGTTATCTCTAGAGCTGGAGCTATGACAGTATCAGAGCTTATTGCTTCAAAAACAATTGCAATACTTGTTCCATTTCCTTATGCAATAGACAACCATCAAACAGTTAATGCTGAACATTTATCTAAAAATGGGGCAGGGATAATTATTCAAGAGGATTCTTTTAGTGGCGAAATTATTGATAAAGAGTTACTTGCGCTAGACTCTCCAAAAATTCACGAAATGACTAAGAAGTTAAAGTTACTTTCAGTTCCGAGTCCTGAGAAGATAATTGCTGATTATCTACTTTGTTAATTCCAAGGCGGCTGAAAAGTAGTTGATCATTTGCAGAAGTTGGATTATCAGTAGTTAATAACTGCTCACCATAGAAAATAGAATTGGCTCCAGCAAAGAAGCAAAGCGCCTGCATCCCCTCACCCATCTCCAGTCTTCCAGCTGAAAGTCTTACTACTGAGTTAGGCATTAAAATTCTTGCGACTGCAATAGCCCTTACAAATTCACTTTCACTTGGTGGCTTAACGTTTTCAAAAGGTGTTCCTGGAATAGGAACAAGTAAATTAATTGGAACGCTATCAGGGTGCTTTTCGAGATTAGATAAGGATTGAAGCATTGATGCTCGGTCTGTTTCCGTCTCACCCATTCCTAGGATTCCGCCACTACAAACATTAATATTTGCATTTTTGACTGCTTCTAAGGTATCAAGTCTATCTTGAAAATTACGCGTCGATACAACATTAGGGTAATGCTCTTTTGAAGTATCAATATTATGGTTATAGTAATCTAACCCAGCTTCTTTAAGAGTAGAGGCTTGGCTTGGCGTAATCATCCCCAGAGTAACACATGTCTCCATTCCCATCGCCTTAACGCCCTTGATCATTGGAATGACTTTATCAAGGCTTTTATCAGTAGGGTTTCTCCAGGCAGCTCCCATACAAAACCTAGACGCGCCCTTATCTTTTGCTTTTTTTGCCTGATGCAATACCTGATCAATCTCCATTAATTTTTCACGCTCAAGGCCAGTATCATATTTTGAACTTTGAGAACAATAAGAACAATCTTCTGGGCATGCGCCAGTTTTAATATTTAATAAAGAACTTACTTGGACCTTATTTGGGTCAAAAGTTTCTCTATGAATGCTGTGCGCCTTAAAAAGAAGATCGTTAAAAGGAAGCTCAAATAAAGCCTTTATTTCATCTAATTCCCAATCATTTTTTACTTCAATCATCTGATTTTCTGTATTTAAGTTAATTAATTTTACCGCAACAAATAGTTCTAAAAAGAACAATAAAAAGCCGCGCATTGTGCGCGGCTTTTTATTAACTAGTAAATATCTTAGCAGCTATAGTATAAATCAAACTCTAGCGGCTGAGGGGAAGCTCTCATTGCTGTAACTTCTTTCATCTTAAGTTCAATAAATGAGTCAATAACCTCGTCTGTAAAGACTCCACCTTGCTTAAGGAATTCACGGTCATCATCAAGTGCTTCTAAGGCGATGTGAAGCATTCCAGCAACTTTAGGAATAGAGCCATCACTATCTTCATAAAGATCTTGATCTGCTGGCTTACCAGGATGGATTTTATTTTTTATACCATCAAGGCCTGCCATTAGTAGTGCTGAGAAAGCAAGGTAAGGGTTAGCAGTCGAATCTGGAAAACGCACTTCAATACGACGTCCCTTAGGGTTTTTAACGAAAGGTATTCTAATTGCTGCTGAACGATTCTTAGCAGAGTAAGCTAGCATTTCTGGTGCTTCAAATCCAGGAACTAATCTCTTATATGAGTTTGTAGAAGGATTAGTAAAAGCATTCAATGCTTTTGCATGCTTGATAATACCACCAATATAAAAGAGCGCCATTTCGCTTAAGTTTCCGTATTGGTCTCCATCAAATAAGTTAACTCCATCCTTTGCAATAGACATATGCACGTGCATTCCATTACCATTATCAACCGCAATTGGTTTAGGCATAAATGTAGCTGTTTTGCCATATAGGTGAGCAACATTATGAACGCAGTATTTAAAGATTTGAGTCTCATCAGCCTTTTTAACTAATGTGTTAAATAACGCGCCAATTTCACACTGCCCTGCAGTTCCAACCTCATGATGATGAACCTCAGTAGTAACGCCCATTTCCTCAATTGCTAGACACATTTGAGAACGAAGATCATGCAATGAATCAACTGGAGGAACCGGGAAGTAGCCACCTTTAATACCTGGACGATGACCTTTGTTTCCACCTTCCATGTCGACTCCAGAATTCCAAGCTGCCTCTTCTGAGTTAATTTCATAAAATGCCTTACCCATGCCGTGACCGGTGTCCCACTTAACACTATCAAAAACAAAAAATTCAGGTTCATTTCCAAAATATGCTGTATCACCAACACCAGAAGCTTTCATGAATTCTTCGGCGCGATATGCAATAGATCTTGAATCTTTAACATAGCCTTTTAAATCACTTGGCTCAATAATATTACAGCGAATGTTTAAAGTCACTTCCTCAGTAAACGGGTCAAGCACTGCTGTTTCAGTATCTGGGGAAAGAATCATATCAGAATCATTAATAGTTTTCCAACCAGCAATAGAGGAGCCATCAAACATCTGACCATCTTCTAGTTTTTCAACATTAATTGTATGAGCTGGAACACTCACGTGTTGCTCTTTTCCTATTGTATCGGTGAAACGAAAATCTATAAACTTTATGTTTTCATCTTCGATCATTTTCATTACTTTTTTTGCAGACATAGATGTACTCCTAAAAATATTAATAAATAACAAAATTGACAGGCATTGTCAGGAAGTCTGCGCCGTTGCAAACGGTGTTGCGAGCTCATTGAGAACATAGCAAGGGTATTTCAAGTTTTAATTATATCCTAAATTAATTAAAATTACTCCAGAAATATATTCAACTTAAGTTTACTTTAATGAAACCCAATCCCTAGGTTTTAAAAAATAACTGGTTAACTTTTCTTCTTCGCTATTAGGTTTAGTTTTAAATTGGTAAGACCACTTAACTGTTGGTGGCAGTGACATTAAAATTGACTCAGTCCTGCCGCCGCTCTGCAAGCCAAATAACGTCCCTCTATCATGTATCAAGTTAAATTCTACGTATCGACCACGTCGATACAATTGGAAGTCTTTCTCATTTCCAGTATACGGGGTACTCATTCTCTTTCTGACGATGGGTAAATAAGCCTCACTAAAATGATTGCCAACACTTTTCATGAAGTCAAAGCATTCATCAAAACTGCCACTATTCAAATCATCAAAAAACAACCCGCCAATGCCGCGTTGCTCGCCTCGATGACCTAAATAAAAATAATCATCACACCATTTTTTATATTTTGGATAAACATCTTCTCCAAAAGGCATGCACGCTTTCTTAGCAGTTTGATGCCAATGAACCGCATCTTCATCGAATCCATAACAAGGGGTTAAATCAAAGCCGCCACCAAACCACCAAATTGGATTCTTTCCTTGCTCTTCTGCAATAAAGAATCGAACGTTAGCATGCGCCGTTGGAATAAAAGGATTTTCGGGATGAAGAACTAGTGAAACCCCCAAAGCTGTATATTTCCTTCCTTCAAGCTCAGGCCTTAGTGCAGTGGCAGATTTTGGCATTTTATCACCAGTAATTATTGAATAATTAATGCCACCTTTTTCAAATATATTACCATTTGAAAGAATATTAGTTAGGCCTGAACCTCTTTTATCATCACGTGTCCAGCTATCTTGAGCAAATTTAGCTCCACCTTCAATTAGCTCAACTTCAGAGCAAATAGATTGCTGGAGTTCAATCAAATACTTTTTTACTAGATCTATCATCGATGACGCACGCCTGTTAATAAATTAACGATCCTTGAAGGCTCAGAATTATACTTATTTGGGGGTAAAGCGTAAGAAAGCTCATTACCAAAATACTTTTTAAGCTCTATTAAAGAAGTGGCAACCTTTCCACCTTGAGTATTAGCACTTGAGGAAATTAATGCAGAGCCCGTGTTTTCACAAAAATATGAAATTAAAGGACTAGAGGTAATTCTAACTGCTAAAAACTCATGCTCTCCAGTTATAAGGCGTGAAGTATTTTTTGATTTTGGCACCAAATAAGTTGTTGCAATTTCTGTCGGAGTAGAAAGTTTTGTTAATAAATCAATATCTAGGTTTGGATCAATATAGGGCAATAAGTAATTTATATCAGAGGCTAATAATATAAAGCCTTTTTTAATATCTCTATGCTTCAAACTAGCTAATGTTTTAATTGCTTCTGGGTTATTTGCCATACAAGCTAATCCGTATATAGTATCTGTTGGATGAGCTATAACTCCAGTGCGGAGATGATTAAGAGCTAATTGGGTTTTTGTAGTTATTTTCATTTTTTTGCTCTAGGATGAAACTCATCATAAACCTTTGATAATTCTAAAAAATCTAGGTGCGTATAAACCTGCGTACTTTTAATGCTCTTATGTCCTAGAAATTCTTGAACAGCTCGTAGATCATGACTAGACTGAAGGAAGTGAGTTGCCGCTGCATGCCTAAGCATATGCGGGTGTACATTAATTGAAATGCCCACTTCAAGCGCCCTTTTTTTAATAATATTTTGAACAGATCTAGCGCTCATTCTAAGGTGCTTCTGATTTAAAAATAACGCATCAGAATTGCAATCGGGTCTTTTCTCTATGTACTTTTTAAGCACACTTATTGCTGACGCTCCTATCGGAGAGAAACGAGCTTTACTTCCTTTACCCATAACTTTAACAAAACCCTCATTGAGATCAAAATCAAGCACATCAATCCCAACAAGTTCAGAAACTCTCAGGCCGCATGAATATAGTAATTCAATCATCAGGACTGCTCTAAGTTCTTTGAAATGGCCTGCCTTTAAATTCATCATTCTACTCAAATCATCAAAATCAATAGTTTTTGGAAGGGCTCGATCGATTTTAGGAGTTTGAATAGATAAGGCTGGATTTGAAGAGGCTGCTTCGTTATCAATAAGGTAATTATAAAAAACTCGTATTGAAGATAAGTAGCGCCTAATGGATTTATTTGAAATATCACCATGCCTTAAACCCATCACAAATAAATTAACTGTATCGCCATCTACTTCTGCCCAATCAGAGATATTTTTATTACCTAAAAAAGATAAAAACTTCAATAGATCTCTCTTATATGCTGAAACAGTATTTAGTGCATAATTTTTTTCAACGCTTAAATGAGCTACAAATTCTTCAATTTGTTTAATTAATATTTCATCTTGATACTTGTTTTTTTCCTGATTGGCCATATCTTTACATTTTACGTTAAACGATTAAGGATTTTCAATGAGTCAAAAACAAACACATGAATTTCAAACTGAAGTATCTCAGCTACTTGACCTAATGATTCACTCTCTTTATTCCAATAAAGAGATTTTTCTAAGAGAACTTGTCTCAAATGCATCAGATGCAATAGATAAGCTGAAATTCGAATCTTTATCAAATGACAAACTTATTGAGGCAAAAGAAGAGCCAAGTATCCATATTGATATTGATAAAGATGCGGGAACTATTACTATTAAAGATAATGGAATAGGAATGACTCATGACGAGGTCATGGAAAATATTGGAACAATCGCTAACTCTGGAACCAAAAAATACTTAGAGGGTCTTGATAAAAATCAAACCCAAGATTCTAATTTAATTGGTCAATTTGGTGTTGGATTCTACTCCGCTTTTATTGTTTCTAATACAGTTACTCTTCTGAGCAGAAAAGCTGGTGATGATAAGGCAAGTGGAACAAAGTGGATTTCAAAAGGTAAGGGAGATTACTCCATTGAAACTGTTGAGCTAGAGGACTATGGCACAACAATTATTCTTGATGTTAAAAAAGCTGAAAAAGAATTTATTGATGACTTTCGAATTCGAGGTGTCATATCAAAATACTCTGATCATATTACTGTCCCTATTATGATGCTCAAGCCTTCAGAAGAAGATAAAGATGTGATTGAATACGAAAAAATAAATGAAGCGACTGCATTTTGGATGAAAGATAAGAAAGAACTCTCTCAAGCTGATTATGATGAATTTTACAAAGCCTTAACGTATGACTTTGAAGGGCCATTGACTCAAATACATAATAGAGTTGAAGGAAAACTTGATTATTCATCACTCTTATATATTCCTAAAAAAGCTCCATTTGACATGTGGGAACCTAAAAGAAAAAGTGGCGTAAAGCTTTACGCTAAAAGAGTTTTTATAATGGAAGGAAATGAAGAATTGCTCCCTCAGTACCTTCGATTTATAAAAGGTGTAATAGATACCGCAGACCTTTCATTAAACGTCTCTAGAGAGATCCTTCAGGGCAGTAAAGTAGTTGATACAATTAAAAAAGCATCGGTAAAAAGAATTCTGTCTGAGCTCGATAAAATGTCTAAAAATAAACCTGAAGACTATGCCACATTCTGGAAAGAGTTTGGAATGGTTATTAAAGAAGGCGTTGTAGAAGACTTTGCAAACAAAGACAAAATTTCAAATCTTTTAAGGTTTACCTCAACATCCGCTGACAGTTCAGATCAAACAATTTCTCTTAAAGACTATATTGGCCGAATGAAAGAGGGACAAAAAAATATTTATTATGTCACTGCAGACACATATGCTGCAGCCAAAGGCTCTCCTCATCTAGAAATTTTTAAACAAAAAGATATTGAGGTTCTATTACTATCAGATAGAGTTGATGAGTGGTTAGTCGCTAACTTTGGAGACTTTGAAGAGCTATCACTTAAATCAATTGCAAAAGGTGACCTTGAAGATCTTGATTCAAAAGAAGACAAGAAAAAGAAAGAAAAAACAGTGAAAGATTTTGAAAGTGTTATTACTAAAGCTCAAGAAATCCTCAGCAATCAGGTCAAAGAGGTTAAGGTTTCAAGTCGACTAAGTGAGTCGCCTTCATGCCTAGTTGCCGATGAAAATGAGTTAGGCGGAAACATGGAGCGAATCATGAAGTCTTTAGGTCAGGACATTCCTGATACCAAGCCTATTCTTGAGATAAATCCTGATCATCCACTTGTCATTAAACTTAAAACAAAAGTTGATGAAGATCTAGTGAAAGTATTATTTGATCAAGCTGTTCTTAGTGAAGGCGGACAAATAAAAGAGCCTGCTGAGTTTGTAAAAAGAATGAACAAACTAATGTTAGGTTGATAGAATAATCTAAGTCAAAAAAAAGCCCGATTTTTCGGGCTTTTTTTTTGCTATAAATCAAGGCTTATAAGGATTAATTTTATTAAGAATACCTCTTAATATTGCCATCTCTTCTTTTTCAAGACTACTTCTACCAAAAAGCCTTCGAAGCCGCCTCATCAAGAGAACTTTTGGTTTTTTTGTATCAAAGTAATCAATGTGCTCGAGCGCCTGCTCCAGATGATTATAAAAGCTATTTAATTCATCAAAGCTGACAATTTCACCACCTGAATTATCAAACTTACCTTCTACAGTGCTGACGTAGTTCTGATAAGCAAAAACTTGAATCGCAGATGCAACATTTAATGAAAAGTACTTGGGGTTCCCAGGAATTGTCATTAAGATAGAACATAAATCTAGTTCTTCATTTGTAAGGCCAGAATTTTCAGTGCCAAAAACAACTGCAACTTCTTGCTCATTTGAAGCAACTGTTGATTGAATTTCACTACACGCTTCAATGACATCTAGCTGCCTCCATTTAATATTTCTTTGGCGCGCACTAGCACCAATAACAAGATGCACTCCAATCAAAGCTTCCTCTAAAGTACTGCATACTTTTGCATTTGAAAGAACGTCATCTGCTCCACTTGCTCTTGCGGTTGCAACAGCGGAGGGATAATTAGAGGGTGTTACTAGATATAACTGAGTTAAAAGCATATTTTTCATAGCTCTAGCCGCCGCGCCAATATTACCTGGCTCAGTGGTATTCACCATAACAATCCTCACTTTATTAAAACTCGTCAAGGTATAATTCGATTCTTTATTTATTTGGCTCATTTACCATGCATCCTACCGTTAATATTGCAGTTAGAGCTGCCAGAGCAGCTGGTGATGTTATCTTAAGGTACCATAACCAGGTCGATTTACTAACTATAGAAAATAAGTCACTTAATGACTTCGTTTCTGAGGTTGATAAAACGGCTGAAAAAGCCATTATAAACGAGATTAAAAAAGCCTTCCCAAAACATTCTATTTTGGCTGAAGAGAGCGGAAAAACTCTTGGTGATGATAATTTTCTTTGGATAATAGATCCATTAGATGGAACGACTAACTTTTTACATGGCTTTCCGCAATATGCAGTGTCAATTGCCCTTTTAGAAAAAGGAGTTACAACGCATGCGGTCATTTATGATCCATTTAAAGAGGAACTCTTTACTTCATCTAAAGGCGAAGGTGCTTATTTAAATGATGAGAGAATGCGGGTTACTATGTCTCTTGGGCTTAAAGATACTCTTATTGGAACTGGCTTCCCATTTAAGCAGCCTCAACACTTAGACTGTTATCTTGAGACTTTTAAAGCAATTCATCCTCATGTTTCTGGAATTCGCAGAGCTGGAGCCGCTGCTCTAGATTTAGCTTATCTTGCAGCTGGAAGGCTGGATGGGTTTTGGGAAATTGGTCTTAACTCATGGGATATAGCTGCAGGTTCCCTTATGGTTAAAGAGGCAGGCGGTTTTATTGGAGATTTCTCTGGAAGAGACCAATACATGGAAACTGGAAATATAGTTGCGGGAAATGCAGAGGTCTATAAAGAGCTTCTAAAAAAAATTCACCCCCACCTAACCGAAGACCTACAGCGATAACTCTAATCAGCTATCGTTAATTGCTCACCATTCATTTTTGGACTCAAGTTAGATAGTAAATAAACGATTGCAGCGCTCTTCTCCTCTGGCATTGGAACAGTTGACGAGTCCTCTGCTGGGTAGGCTGTTCTTCTCATTTCAGTCCTTAGTTTCCCAGGGTCAACAGTATTAACACTAATGTTAGTTTTTTCAAGCTCCTCAGAGAGGGTCTTAGCAAAGCCTTCTATTCCAAACTTACTTACACTATAAGCACCCCAATAAGCTCTAGCCTCCCTTCCAACAGAAGAAGACAAGAAAAGAATTCTAGCATCCTCAGACTTTACTAGCACAGGTATTAAAAATTGAGTTAGCATAAATGGAGCGCTCAGGTTAATCTGGAGCGTAGAGTACCAAAGCTTGATATCATACTGCTCGATTGGCATTTGCGCTCCAAGTATTGCAGCATTATGAATCAACCCATCAAGCTTATCAAATTTCTCTAAAACATTGTCTTGGAGCTCTTGATAATTCTCAGGAGTAGCCCCTTCAAGATCTAGTGGGTAAAGTATAGGTTCATTGTAACCAGCATCCACAACAGCGTCATAAGCATACTCAAGGGAGCCTAAGTCTCTTCCAAGCATAATAACAGTAGCACCAGCCTTAGAAAGGTCCATAGTAATCGCTAGGCCAAAGCCTCTATTAGCACCTGTAACTAAAATAACTTTATCTTTAAGCTCACCGTCTTTAAAAATATGATCTCTAGATACAATCATTCATTAATTTCCTTGTTCGATTTAACTCCGAGTGCTTTTAACTTCTCAGCACGGCCAATTAGATTACCTGGACCAGTTTGAAGTTTTTTACGAACGTCGGAAAAGCCTTCCTTAGTCTTGTCTAATTGATTTTCAATCTTGTCCAAGTCATTAAAAAATCCAGCAAGCTTATCGTACATTTTTCCTGCCTGCCTGGCAATCTCATCTGCGTTTTTGTTTTGTTTATCAGTTTGCCACATAAAATTTACTGTCTTCAGGCTCATACTAAGCATTGAAGGCGAGACAAGCATAATATTTTTCTTTAATGCGTCATCAAACAAGTTAGGTCTGTACTGAAGAGCCAATAATAAAGCTCCTTCTATAGGAATAAAAACAAATATAAAATCAAGACTTTTGACTCCCTCGAGATTTTCATACTCTTTAATGCTAATATTCTTAATTTGGTTCTCAATTGAAGCAATGTGTTTTTTTAAGGCAGCCTCATTAGCTTGATCTGCAATATAATCGGCATAATCCTTAAGGGAAACTTTTGAATCGATAACAACATCCTTTCCTTCAGGCAAATGGAGAATCACATCAGGCTTGAACCTTTCACCCATTTCATTTTTATATTGTTTTTGAAGGTCAAACTCAACACCCTCTCGAAATCCATAGCTTAACAAGAGAGAGTTTAAAATTTCTTCGCCCCAATCACCTTGCTGTTTATTGTCATAGGTCAATGCATTTGTTAGGTTTTGAGCAGATTGACGCGTTTCAATGTTTGCTTCATGTAATGACTTAATTTGCTCTTTGAGAGACGTTCTTTCTTCAACCTGCTCTTTAGTTATAGTTTCAATTCTTTCTCTAAAACTTTTAAGCTGGGTCTGAAGAGGATTTAGGAGGTCGGAGTTATCAACCTTAAGCTTGTCTCGGTCAGTCTTTAGTATTTCAGATGCAATATTTTTAAATTCACTATTAACTTGACTCTTGAGCTGATCAACAAGCTGTAATTTTTCTGAAAAATTTTTTTCTTTTTCATTAAGCGTGGTCTCAAGTTGGATATTTTTTTGATTTGAAGCAGTCAGCTTTTTATTAAGAATAAAATAGCTTATGAAAGCACCAAACAATAAAGAAATTAATACGATCAAAATGTCCATAAATTCCTACCAAGATGAAAAAGAATTAAAAGTTTTTTTTTACTTTCAGAAAAACATAAACTTAATGTTTGTAATGTTAGTAAAATTTTATATAGAATTATAACGCTAAGACCTACTATATCCTATGTTACTTTTAAGATCACTATTGTACTTTGTTGGCTCAATTATTAGTTTAATTTTGATCACTTTATGTGGATTATTTTTGGTTTTTGCAAACTATTCTATACGATATAAATTTCTCTCACAGTGGGCTATTTTTTGCATCTGGTGGCTAAAAATAACTTTAAATATCACAACGAATATTATTGGCCAGGAGAACTTAAAAAAAGCACCATATATAATTATCTCTAACCACCAATCAACATGGGAAACTCTTGCTTTTCAATCCATCTTTCCAGCTCACACATGGGTCTTAAAGAAGGAGCTTTTATGGCTTCCAATATTTGGCTGGAGCCTTACTCTTCTTAAGCCAATTATTATTAATCGAGGTGACAAACTTAAAGCAATTAAAAAAGTTATAAAGCAAGGCACTGATAGATTAAATAAAGGAATCTCCATTGTTATCTTTCCGGAAGGAACTCGCCAACCTTATAAACAAATAGGAGAGTATCAAAATGGTGGCTCTGCTATTGCAAAAAAATCTGGATATAAAATAGTTCCTGTGTACCATAATGCTGGAAATCTATGGCCTAAAGGAGCTTTTATTAAGAAGCCTGGTGTAATTACTGTCGTTATTGGAGAGCCCATTTCAGATTTAAACTTATCAGTATCTGAGATAACCGAAAAAATTAGAGATTGGACCTTAGAGCAAGAAAAAACTTTTGAATAACTAGCCCCTTGACATTATGAGTGAAATTACCTATAAAATTTTTCATGAAAGAACTGCAGAAAACATCAAATTTGAAATAAAGAGACTTTATGATTTACTTCTCTTTGATAACAATAAAAACCTATATAAAGCTGATGTAAATGATAAACAGTCAGTCAAGGAGATTCTTTCAGACAATATTTTAGACTTTAAAACGCCAAATATTTCTGATAAGCAGCTTAAAACTAGATCTGAATGGCACAGTTTTTTAACAGAAAAAAATCATTTAAACTTTAATGAATGTCTATTAATTCTTCTTGGAATTAATCCAACTCTTTCTGGCTCATTAGAGCCTAACTTATATAAAACAGAATTAAATGAAGTTGGAAGACTTAAAGAAAACTATTTGAGTTTAATATTTTTTCAAAGAGTAGAGAACCACCTTCTAAGAGAAAGATTTAGAGGCAACAAAATTAATACGTGTGAGTTCATTAAATGGGCAATGGATTATAAATACTTGAGAGAAGTCAAAGCTTAAAGTAAGGGTTGAGAATTGAAAATTTTACAAAATAGCTCTGAGGTCTTTTTAGTATCATAAAGCGCTGAATGTGCTTGCTCGTTATCCCATTCGATTCCAGACTTCACAGCTGCTTTTGCAAGAACAGTTTCACCGCAATAAAGAGCAGACAAACTAACAGTATCAAGAGTTGAAAATTGATGAAATGGGCTCTTAAGCTTAGAGCGATTTGTAGCAGCCTTCACAAACCCAAGATCAAAAAATGCATTGTGGCCTACTAGTATTGCCCGGGTGCACTCCTCTATAACTAAATCATCACTAACGCACTGAAAAATTTCACTAAGCGCTTCCTTTTCAGGCACTGCAAGCCTGAATGGGTTATCGATATCAATCCCATTAAACTTTAATGCTGAAGGCTCAATATTAGCCCCCTTAAATGGCTCTACATGAAAATGTAGTGTCTTTTTGGGAAAGAAGTTACCGTTATCATCAAAGCCTAAAATTATTGCACAAATTTCCAATAATGCATCTGTATTTTCGTTAAAGCCAGCAGTTTCAACGTCTATTACAACTGGAAGATATCCACGAATTCTATCTTTAAGTGTCATTAATTATTTGTTGCTCAAAAAAAGTAAGTAGTCAAAGCTTAAAAGTTTCTTAGGTAGATAATTGAATTTCTTTGATAATCATAACTCTTTTGTCGAATCAAAGGGAGGGAACTGATCTCACTCTCAATAAAGTCATGTCTAAAAAAGAACCTACCTCCAAACTTTGAAAGCGCAAAAATAGAAGATAAATTATGACTCAAGGCTTTTTTAATTAGTAAATCCATTAAATTAGATGAGGCATCAGTATTGTGAAAATCTTTATTAACTACTAATCCATAAATTTCACCCATATTTTCTTTTTCATAAAGCTTTAGGGCTGCACAAGCAATAATTTCACCATCACTTTCAATAGATATAAAGTTTTCTATTTCATTATTAATGCTTTCATAACTTCTTTCTAACAATCTACCCTCATCAATAAAAGGTTGCATTAATCTAATAATTTGTTTAGCTTTACTCAACTTCTAACCTTAAATTGCCAATAGAACCGCACTATTTTAGTCTAAAATTTGTATTTTTTGCTAATTTAAAATAGATGTCAAACTCAAGAAAATACTCGTCAGCTGTAGTCGATGGTTATGAACGCGCCGCTTCAAGAGCGATGCTCTATCCGGTAGGCTTTAAAAAAGAAGATTTCAAAAAACCTCAAGTAGGAATTGCATCAACCTGGTCTATGGTTACTCCCTGCAATATGCATATCAATGATTTAGCTGACGAAGCTGAAATTGGCGTCAATTCTGCTGGTGGAAAAGCTGTAATATTTAATACAATTACAATTTCAGATGGAATTTCAATGGGCTCAGAAGGAATGAAGTATTCCCTAGTCTCTAGAGAGGTTATTGCTGATTCGATTGAAACTGTAGTTGCTTGCCAAGGATTTGATGGCGTTGTTGCCATTGGTGGTTGTGATAAAAATATGCCTGGATGCCTTATGGGTCTTGCCAGACTCAATCGACCTTCGGTCTTTGTTTATGGAGGAACTATTCAGCCTGGTAAAAATCATACCGATGTTGTTAGTGTTTTTGAAGCTGTCGGTAAGAGAGCAAATAATGATATTACTGATATTGAGCTTGAGCAAATTGAATCAACTGCGATTCCAGGACCTGGCTCTTGCGGCGGAATGTATACTGCAAACACAATGGCATCAGCAATTGAAGCCCTAGGAATGAGCCTTCCTAACTCTTCATCTCAAGATGCAATATCAGCTGATAAGAATAGTGACTCATCAAGAGCTGGTGAAGCTGTATTAAATCTATTAGATAAAGACATTAAACCAAGTGATATTATGACTAAAGAGGCATTTGAAAATGCAATTACTTTAATCATCACGCTTGGTGGCTCAACCAACGCAGTACTTCATTTAATTGCAATGGCTGATGCCATTAATGTAGACCTAACAATTGATGACTTCACTCGAATTGGCGCTAATGTGCCTGTTCTAGCTGATCTTAAGCCTTCAGGCAAATATATGATGAGTGAGCTTGTGCAGATAGGAGGCACTCTACCCTTAATGAAGATGCTATTAGATGCAGGAATGCTTCATGGTGACTGCATAACAGTAACTGGCAAAACCTTAGCTGAAAACTTGAAAGACGTTAAGCCTTATGCTGATGGTCAAGAAATCATTATGTCATTAGAGAATCCAATCAAAAAAGACTCCCACTTAAGAATTCTAAGAGGCAATCTTGCTCTTGACGGTGCGGTTGCTAAAATCACTGGGAAAGAAGGTCTTAAGTTTCAAGGAAGGGCCAAAACTTTTGCTTGTGAAGAAGACGCTCTTCAAGCAGTTTTAAAAGATAAGATTGTGGAAGGTGACGTCATTGTAATTCGTTATGAAGGCCCAAAAGGTGGCCCAGGAATGCGTGAAATGTTAGCACCTACCTCAGCAGTTATGGGCAAAGGATTGGGCGGAAAGGTTGCTCTAATAACTGACGGAAGGTTTTCAGGTGGAACTCATGGTTTTGTAGTGGGACATATAACTCCTGAGGCTTTTGTTGGAGGAGCTCTTGCAATTATTGAAGATGGCGATGAAATATTGATTGATGCTGAAAATAATCGCCTCGAACTTCTTGTTGATGACTCAGTCATTGAAGACAGACTCTCAAAGTGGATAAAGCCAGCTCCAAAATACACCAAGGGCGTATTAGCGAAGTATGCGAAACTCGCTCAGTCGGCCTCAAGAGGCGCAATAACTGAATAGCTAAGATTTAATTGACTGGAATAAAGTCAATTTTTCTATCATCAAGGTTAACTGCAGCAATCTTCACTTTAATCATGTCGCCTAAGCGATAAATTTTTCCATTCCTTTCGCCCTTTAATTGGTGATGAACATCATCAAAAATAAAGTAGTCATCCCTTAAGTCGCGAACTGAAATCAAGCCTTCAACAAATACGTCAGAAAGCTCTACAAAAAGGCCAAAACCTGCAACCCCAGAAATAACGCCATTAAAGTTATCGCCCACCTTGTCACTCATATATTCACATTTGAGCCACTGCTCAACATCTCTTGATGCATCATCAGCCCTCCTTTCAGTCATTGATAGGTGAGCCCCAAGCTCTGACATTCTAGCTGATGGATCCCTAACTTTACCTGATAAAGCGCGCTTTATAGCCCGATGAACTAGAAGATCTGGATACCTACGAATTGGAGAGGTAAAGTGGGTGTAATCCTCAAAAGCTAAACCAAAGTGGCCCTCATTATTCGGAGTATAGGTAGCCTGCTTCATTGTTCGTAGCACCACAGTTTTGATAATGTTCTCGTCATCCCTTCCGTGCGCATTTTTTAATACCTTGGCAAAATCCTTAGACTCTGGTTGATGACCACCTTCTAAAGTCAAACCAACCGCAGATAAAAACTTTTTAGTGACCTCAACTTTTTCAGCTGTAGGCTTAGGATGAACTCTGAACAAGAAGTCTTCATTTTTTTTCTGTAGGAATTTTGCAGTCGCCTGATTTGCCATCAACATGCATTCTTCAATTAACTTATGGGCATCATTTCTTTTTCTAGCGACAATGTCTTTAATCTTGCCTTTGCCATCAAATAATATTTGACTTTCAATTCGATCAAAATCCATTACGCCTCTTTTTTGCCTAGAAATTCGAAGCGTTTTGTAAAGGCTATAAAGATAGTCTACATTTTCAACTACATTGCTATACTCTTTTCTTAAAGGACTCTTTTTATCCTCAAGCATTTCATTGACCTGCCCATAGGTAAGGCGAGCATGAGATAGCATAACAGCTGGATAAAATTTATAGTCTAAGAACTCTCCCAATGAATCAATTTCCATCTCACACACCATACAGAGCCTTTCAACTTTAGGATTAAGCGAGCAAAGGCCATTTGATATAGCTTCAGGAAGCATTGGCACAACTCTATGCGGGAAATAAACTGAATTCCCTCGCTCTAAAGACTCAATATCTAAATCAGACTCTTCCTTAACGTAGTGAGAGACATCAGCAATCGCAACAATTAGTTTCCAGCCATTTTTGGATGGTTTGGCATAAACGGCATCATCAAAATCTCTGGAGTCGTCTCCATCAATTGTTATGAGCTCTAACTTTGTTATATCCGCCCTGTCTTTCTTATCTTTTGGGAGGACTTTAGTGGGTAATTTAGATGCCTCTTCAAGCGCTATTTCTCCAAAGACAGAGGGTATTTGATGGCGGTAAATCGCAGAATCTACTTCGACGCCTTCGTCTAAGTAATTTCCAAGAATTGAGGTAATTTTTCCAGTTGCATTTCTATCTAGTGTCGGAGAAGAGAGTATTTCAACCACTACCACTTGATTATCAGAGCAGCCCTCCATCAGCTCTTCAATATCAATGTTATTCTTAATTCTTCTATCATCAACAACTACATAGTAATCACCATCATCAAGATGAAGCCTTCCAACAAGATTTTTAGCTGTTTCGATAACTTCAACAACTTCAGCATCTAGTCTCCGATTAAGAAGTCTAACTTTAATCTTATCACCATGAAAAACCAACTTCATTTGTTGATTTGAAAGTCTAAGATCTTTTCCGCCCTTATCTAAAGCAACGAAGCCAAATCCCTTAGGATTCGCAATGACAGTTCCAGTGATTAGGCCTCTATTAGAGTATGGTCGATACACTCCATTCTTATTGCAGCTGAGTTGTTTGTCTCGAACCATTGCCCTTAAACGCCTTTCAAAAGCCTTTTTTTGTTCATCTTCTAATGCAAGAAGCTCAAAAAGCTGGCTCTTGGTTTTGGGTTTTTGCTGAATAAAACTTAAAATATGCTCGCGAGATGGAATCGGGCTCTCATATTTTTCCGCTTCACGATCATAGTGAGGGTCTGACATAATGTGCTTAGTATAAAGTAAGCTTAGAAACGTTTAGAACTAATCAAAAGGATTCTTTAGAATTAGAGTTTCCTCCCTATCAGGTCCTGTTGATAAGATATGAACTGGAATCTGGCTTAGCTCTTCTATTTTTCGTATATAGTTTTTCGCCTCTTGAGGCAAGTCATCAAACGAATGCGTTCCAATTGTAGAACACTTCCATCCTGGCATCTCTATGTATACAGGAGTTGCCGCACTATAGCCTTCAGCTGAAAATGGAGGGATAGTGGTTGTTTGGCCATCAACCTCATAAGCAATACATATTTTTATTAAATCTAATTCATCCATAACGTCTAGCTTTGTCAGGCATATTCCACTTACAGCATTTAGTTTAAAAGAGCGATTTAAGATAACTAAATCAAGCCAGCCACATCGCCTTTGACGACCAGTAGTGGCGCCAAATTCATGCCCTCTAGAACAAAGCTCTCTTCCAATTGGGTCGCCCTCATCAGTATTCACATCATAATCAAGCTCAGTTGGGAATGGACCACCACCAACTCGAGTGGTATAGGCTTTTACAATGCCTAAAACATAATCAATATCACGAACGCCAACACCAGAACCAGTAACCGCGCCACCAGAAGTAGTATTTGAAGAGGTTACAAATGGATAGGTTCCTTGATCAATATCTAGAAGTGCTCCTTGAGCACCCTCAAATAGGATATTTTCATCATTTGCCATTTGTTTATGTAATTCATCAGCAACGTCGATTATCATTGATTTAACGATCTTAGCTTGGCTTAAGGCTTGCTCTAAAGTTTTTTTATAATCTACTGCTGGCTGCTTGTAATAATTTTGCAAACTAAAGTTGTGATAATCAACCACTTCTTTAAGTTTTACTGCAAAAAGTTCCTCATCTAAAAGATCACCAACTCTAAGACCTCTTCTGGCGACCTTGTCTTCATAAGCCGGTCCAATTCCATTTCCAGTCGTTCCAATTGCCGCTTTTCCTCTGTGCGCCTCACGCGCATTATCAAGCTCAATATGATATGGAAGAATTAATGGACATCCTGGGCTTATCTTTAGTCGAGATTTAACTTCAACCCCTGACTCTTCGAGCTCATTCATTTCTTTTAAAAGCGCAGTCATTGAAAGAACAACCCCATGACCTATAAAACAATTAACACTGCTTCTAAGTATTCCAGAAGGAATTAGATGCAATACAGTCTTCTTACCATCTATGACTAAAGTATGGCCAGCATTATGGCCTCCTTGGAAACGGACAACAGAACTTACTTTATCTGTAATAAGATCAAC
The DNA here is from genome assembly GCF_048087625.1 of Candidatus Pseudothioglobus sp. Uisw_041. Classification (NCBI taxonomy): domain Bacteria; kingdom Pseudomonadati; phylum Pseudomonadota; class Gammaproteobacteria; family Pseudothioglobaceae (SeqCode); genus Pseudothioglobus (SeqCode); species Candidatus Pseudothioglobus sp. Uisw_041. The sequence continues at coordinate 1,027,340 of NZ_CP159805.1, forward strand.
TATTTTTCCTTTACCCTCATCACCCCATTGAGTCCCAATGATTACTACATTCTTACCCATATTATTCCTTTAGCTTCCATTCATTATTTTTATTTACAAAATCAACATCATCTGATCCTGTCAAATCTACTTTAATATTATGTCCCTGTGATCGAAGCTCATTAATTAAGAGTGTTAATTTTGAATCATTAGAGTTTGGCGCAACCAGTGTTTTTTGTTTTTTTACTGCTTTTAATTGCTGCTGAACTAGAAACTTAAGATCAAAAGAAAATCCTGTTGCATCTCTTGAAGAGCCAAAAGATTTTGTTAAGCCACTGTATCTTCCTCCTTGGGCTAAGGCCTTAGAAAAGCTATCATGGTATGCTGCAAATACAACTCCATCATGATATTCATAAGCCTTAACTTCACCAAGGTCAAACATTAAGTTAATATTACGTTCTTTAAAAAAAACATGAAGTTTTCTAAGGTCATCAATCGCACTTAAAGCCGAAGGAATGGCTTTAAATACTGAATTTGCTTTATCTAGAACAGCTTCAGAGCCATCCAAAGAAATTAATGCTTTAAACTTATCACCATCTTGAATTTGGTTATTTTCAAGAAAGTTATTTAAATCTGGGATTGACTTTCGCCTAAAAATATCTCTTAGTTTTGCTGACTCTTTAGGATTAAGATTTGCAGAATCACAAAGAGCATTAAATATTGAAGTATTGCCCAGACTAAGAGTTACCCCATCAAGTCCCAAAAGCGTCAATGACTCAATCATTAGGGTAATAATTTCTATGTCAGCATCTATTCCTTTAAACCCATAAAGCTCTGCACCAGCTTGAATTGGAGACCTAGAGGCATAAAAGTCATCCGCCTTAGTTTGTAATATTGCATTTATATAGCAATACCGGTCTACACGCTCAGATTTAACACGCTTAGAGTCTATCCTTGCTATTTGAGGAGTTATGTCAGAGTGAACACCCAGCATTTTTCCAGAAATCGAATCAAGAAATTTAAACGTCTTCTCATCAATTGACTTGGAGTTTAATACTAGCGTTTCTGCAAACTCTATCATTGGGGGCACAACAACTTCGTACCCCCAACTTTGATATAGGTCTAATAAATCTCTTCTACTTTGTTCGAAAGTTATTGCCTGATCACCAGTGAGCTCATCTATGCCCTCAGGTAATTGCCAATTACTCACAGCCCTTGTTTAGTTTGAAGGGTTAAAGTAGCGGAAAAACTCTGAATCAGGACTAAGTATTAAGATATCGCCTTGCTGATTAAAAGACTTTTTGTATGACTCCAAAGAGCGATAAAAAGAATAAAAATCAACATCTTGACTGTAAGCTTCAGCATAATTACTTGCTGAGATTGCATCTCCATTTCCTCGAATCTTTTCAGAATCTCTGTAGGCATTTGCCAGGATAATTGTTCTTTCTTTATCTGCAAAAGCCTGGATTTTTTCAGCTTCTTCAGCACCTTCTGAGCGGAATTTATTGGCGATACTTTTTCTTTCTGTCTCCATTCGACTATAGACTGAATTTCTAACTTCCTGAGCAAGCTCAATTCGCTTAATACGAACGTCTATAACCTCAATACCAAACTCATCTTCAGCAATTGCCTTAAGCTTGCTTTTCACACTTGCCATAATTGCATCACGCTGAGAGGAGACAACTTCAATAATAGTTCGCTTAGAAAATTCACTTCTAAGAGCATCCTGATTATTTTGAGCAAGCCTTAAGTTTGCCGATGACATCGCACCACCCGTTGATATATAAAACTTTTCTGTATCAACAATTCGCCACTTAACATAAGAGTCAACTGTTAAATTTTTCTTTTCAACAGTCAAAAATGATTCTGCTTGAGCATCTAATGTCTGAATACGCTGATCAAATGTAACCACATTATTCACAAAAGGAGTTTTAAACTTTAGACCTGGTTTATTTTCAACTGAAACAATTTCTCCCAGCCTTAGTTTAATTGCTACTTGCGTTTCATTAACAGTATACAAGCTTGAACTTATTAAGATTGCTACCAATACAGCTACTACTATAATAATTCTATTCATTATCTGTTCTCCCTTGAGCGTAATACACTTTCATCACTTTGACCCGATGGAGTTTGATTATAAGTACTTGTATTTGAACCAGATCTTTTAACCCTGTTGGAGTTAATTAACTGATCAATTGGCAGATACATAAGAGAATTAGAGTTTGAATCTACAATAACTTTGTTCGTATTACTTAGAACATCCTCTAAAGTCTCTCTATATAGCCTCTCCTTAGTAACACCAGGAGCCTTTGTATATTCAGTTAAGATCTGAGAGAAACGATAAGCCTCACCCTCTGACTTAGAAACCACTTCTGATTTATAGGCTTCAGCTTCTGCAAGAAGCCTCTGACTTGCACCACGAGCCTTAGGAACAATATCATTTGCATAAGCCCGAGCTTCATTAATATATCTCTGCTCATCTTCCCTCGCCTTTACAACATCATCAAAGGCAGCTTTAAGTTGAACTGGTGGCTGAGCATCCTGCATAGTTACAGCTGTAATCTGTATACCAAGTCCATAATCATTAATGAGTGCCTGAGAGGCTGTTTTAACCTCTTGCGCAACTTGATCACGACCAGTAGTTAAAACGAAGTCCATTGTATTATCACCAACAACTTGCCTAATAATACTTTGAACGACATGACTTAAAGTCAGCTCTGGATTCGAAACATTAAATAAGTAATCTTGAGCGTTTGCAATTTTATATTGAACTGCAAGCTTAACATCAACCATGTTCTCATCACGAGTAAGCATTAATGACTCTGAACTTACTCCGCCACTATAAGAATTTTGAGCATTTCTAAAACCAATTTCTGCAGAACGAACTTGCTCAACATTTACTTTGTAGACTGACTCAACTGGGTAAGGGATATGCCAATGAGGACCCTGGGTAGTTGAAGTTTGAAAAGCGCCAAAACGCAATACAACGCCTCTTTCAGCTGGATCAATAATATAAATACCAGATGCCATCCATACAATAAAGGCTAGTATAAATATATATTTAAAACTACCTTTCGCAGCCTTACTCGCACCAGAATTTCCTGATGATTTGCCACCAAATGTAGAATTAAATTTATTTTTAAAATCCTTAATAACCTCATCAAGCTCTGGAGGAGTTTGATTATTATTATCATTCCAAGCCATTGTGGCTCCATTTTGTTTTTTACTCACGTAATTTCCTTATAAATAAAAGTTAAAATAAAGATATGGTCAAAATACAAAAAAACAAGTACTTTGTAATTTATTTCGATAAAGAAAAAATATAATTTATTTCGAAATCAGGGGTTATTTTACCCAATAAATAATAACTAAAGTTTAATTTGAATTTGTTAAAGTTTAAAAATCTGGCTGAGTTTATAATTATATATAATGATAAAATGTTTTTTTTTAATTAACTCTTTCATTTCATGAAAAAATACTTAATTTTTCTTGTTTTAATTTTAAGCCATTTTTCGATTTATGCCGAGGGAGTCAAGCTAAGCTGCATTCCTAATGAGCCAGCTTGTATTAATTGTGCAGAACATCAAACCCTTTTCCCTCTTGAGAAGTTCTCGTCAAATACTGGAAGTCTTGATATTGAAGCAGATAACAGTGAAATACTCAGTGATAAATACCTTTTAAATGGAAATGTTGAAGTTAATTCTGATAAATTATTTCTTGCAGCTGATGATGTCCAAGTTTCTACAGTAAATAAATCTTTGTTGGCAACTGGTGATGTTAGGTTTCAAGACGAATCTTACTTAATCACTGGTGATTTATTAACTGCAACCAGAGATGAAAATGATAATCTAATAGCAACAGCTACAAATGCAAACTACCAAGATTTTGGAGCTGGCCTAGGGGGTGCAAATGGCTATACAGAATACATTTCAAAAGCTTCAACTAGCGTTCTACTCACCAACTCAACATACAGTCTTTGTCCTGTTAATGAGAATGATTGGCTAATTGAAGCAGATCAAATAAATCTAAATTTAACCAAAAATAGAGGCATTGCCGATAACGCGTTAATTAAATTTTATGGGATTCCTATTTTTTACATGCCAAAATACAGCTGGGTGCTTTCTGGAAGAGGTTCAGGCTTCTTAACCCCTAATTATTCATCCTATTCTGAACCTGAAGCAGTTGACTATTCCTCTAGCCTCAGAGTCCCTTTCTATTTTAATTTAGCGCCTGACCGTGACTTACTAGTTGCTTTAACTACTATGTCAAGTAGAGGATTAATCTATGAAGGAAAGTATCGCCAATTAATTGCTCCTAAAATCTCACCTGACCATGAAGACTCAATGTGGTCGATTGAAGCAAAGTATCTCCCAGAAGATAAAATTACTAACTTAAAAAGATGGCTTGTAAATTTTTCAGATGAAATTGATATAAGTAATGAGATGCACTTTAGCGCTAAATACTCCAGAGTGTCCGACTCAAAATATTTTGAAGAAATTGCTAGAACTAATATAGATGCAAAAACTCTCAAATCCCATATAAAACTTTCTTATGATGACGAGGAAAACAATCTATCTGCAGCCTTATTAACTGAAGATGAGCAAGTCATTAATGCTGGCGTTCCAGTCTATACTAGAGCGCTTGAAGCAAGTCTGTCTAAAACTTTTATTATAGATACTAATCAGAAGGAAAAAAATGATGCAGAAATAGATGCAGAAATAGAAAGACAATTATATGAACAGGCCAAAGGAACCAGTGGAGAGATAGCTGCTGAAAAAATATATAATAAAGTAAAAATTGAAAGTTGGGAATACCCAAGCACATCTTTATCTGTCAATCTTTCAAGCACTAAATTTAACCATGATGATGTCACTAAAGAATCTGGGGTAAGGACGAATGGAAATTTTGAAATTTCAAGACCTTTTGCAGTAAAGTTTCCTAAAATTACTCCAAAAGCAAATGTCAACATCACTAATTACAGCCTAAAAAATAGTAACAACATAAATCGAACAATTTTAGGCTCTGGCTTAGATGTTGATTTTACTATTAACATCCCTACCAGTATTTTTGGCTATCAAGCTAATCACCGTATTACTCCATTGATATCTTACAACTATCGAGCAAAAAAAGTTCAAGGAAACATTCCAATTTTTGATACTGAAGATAAATACACTGACATTATTACTTTTGCTGACCTTACTTCTGGTGAAAGATACACTGGACTTGACAGAATTACCAATGCGAATGACATTACTCTAAGCCTTGAGTCAAGTTACAGTGCCATAGATGCAATAGATGATGACAAAGATCTTTTAAATATGAGAATTGCGCAAAGTTTTTTCACTGATGATGAGGTCGTAAGTGACACAGCTAGAACCAACTACGAAACTAGAAAATCTTATTCAGACATTGCTGCCTCTATTGATTTTGCACTAGGCAAGTATGTAATTAGTAGCTCGGCTCAATTTAATCCCGACACCTCTAAACTTGTCAAAAAAGAAAATAGCTTAACGTACACCTCTAACTCACGAAAATTTATTACTTTAAGTGTCAGTGACGATGGAATAAAAGAAACAGATAAGTTTTATGGCGCCTACCCACTAACAGATTCAATACACTTATTTGGCGGTCGTGATAAAACAACCTCTACTGGAATTACAAATTCAGAGACGACCGGTATAGCCTATGAATCCTGTTGTTGGGCGTTTAGGGTAGCTCACTTTAAAACAAATCATGGTGATGTTGGCTACGATTACAGCACTGGTTTTGAATTAGTCCTTACAGGACTTGGTTCAACTTCATCTCCGCTAAAGAGAAAAATAGAAGGAAATATTCCAGGATATACAGCCAAACTTAGATAATGAAAAGAGTTCTAGCTCTTCTTTTTATATTAAGCACTGGCTCTGTTTTTGGAGAAAATGTTATTCTTGCTGTTGTTAACAATAGTGTAATCACATCCAACTTACTTGAAGCCTCTCTCTTTAATTTAAAATCTAAAGAGAGTAAAGTTGACTTTATTAACCAGAGAATAAACAACATCCTTCAGCTACAAAAAGCAAAAGAGTTTAATATAGAAGCATCTTTAAATGATGTCAATTTAGCACTACTGGAAATTTCAAAAAGTAACAATACTTCATTAGAGCAGCTTCAAGCTTATCCTGAATTTTTATCATTAAAAACTGAAGTTTCAGAAAAAATTTCAATTCTTAACTTACAAAGATACATAACAAAAGACGTCACTATTGATGAAAATGAAGCTATCAATGTTTGCTCAAAAAAAACCTCTGGGAAAATTAAACAAATCAAAATTGCGCAAATCATTATTTCTGAGATAGAAGCTGAAATGCAAATTGATAAAGATATTGCTATTAAATCATTCTTAAATAAACTTTCTAAACATATTAGCAAAGGTGCATCTTTTGAAAATTTTGCAAAGCTTCATTCACAGCACTCGAGCTACGCAAAGGGAGGCATAACTGACTGGATTGAGGTCAATAACGCGACTGTCAAAATGCTAGACTCACTTAAAAACAATGAAGTTTCACAAATATATATGAATAATTTTGGCTTTGCAATTGGTATTAAGCTAGATGAGCGCTTTGTTAGTAGTAATATAAAACAATGCAAAGAAAAATTAATCTTCCTGAAAGCAGAAAAATTCTACTCTAATTGGGTTAATGGGCTCCAAGAAGAAGCATTTATAAAAATTTATCATGATGCACTATAATATTAAATATGTCTAAATCTATCTACATATTTGGCTTTCACAGCATTGAAAGCCTTTTAAATACTAACCCTGAATCCGTCTTAAAGGTTTTTATTCAAACTGGCAGAAAAGATATAAGAGTCAATAATTTAAATGAAATACTATCTGACTTAAAAATACCATTTTCAGAAGTAGATAAGAATGACCTTGACCGTATTGCAAAGGGTGAGGCTCATCAAGGTGTAATATCAGAAGTTATTTTGCCCCCTCTTTTAACGGAAGATGCTCTTTTAAGTTCTATTGAGAGTTCATCAGAAAAACCTCTAATTCTAATATTAGACTCCATTCAAGATCCAAGAAATTTAGGAGCGTGTCTTAGAAGTGCAAATGCTGCAGGTGTCAGTCATGTCATTATCAACAAAGATGGCTCTGCTCCAATCAACGCCTTAGTTCATAAAACCTCAGCAGGAGCAATCAATAGTCTTCAGATTTTTCATGTCACAAATCTATCAAGAACAATAAAATCAATCCAAGAAAAAGGCATATGGGTGATTGGTCTTGATGGTGATTCTTCATCAAAAATATATGATGTTAATTTATCTGACTCAACAGCTATTGTTATGGGCACTGAAGGCAAAGGAATTAGGCAGTTAATTAAAAAAACATGTGATCAGCTTGTTACTATTCCAATGTCGGGAAATATTGAAAGTCTTAATGTTTCGGTAGCAACCGGAATTGCTTTATTCGAAAGTAAAAGACAAAGAGAAAGTGGTTAACACTCTCAGAAGTTTCGGGTAAAATATACACGCTTTAGAAATCAGATTATGGAAACAGTTAAACAGCTTCCTAAAACGATTAAATTATTTAAGTTTGCTAGAAAAGAGGCGAGCTTGCATGGTGACTATAAAATTGCCGCAATGCCTAGAATTTCTGAGATAGCGAGAAATATTGAAGACAGGATAAAGGTTGATTTATCATTCTATTTAGAAAATGATAAAACGCCATGTATAAAGGGGATAATTAACGCAAACATTATTTTAGATTGCCAGCGCTGTTTAGAGGCATTCCCCGTTGAGTTAAAAGTAAATTTTAATTTAGCATTTGTAAGGTACGAAGATCAAGCTGAAGGACTAGATTCTAGTTTTGAAGTCTATATTATCGGAGAAGAAGAAGATTTAGATTCAATAGATTTAATTACAGATGAGATTCTGTTATCTATTCCTATGGCCCCTTCTCATGATTTTGATTGTAGTTTAAAGATAGACAAAGAAGAGATAGTTGAAGAGATTCGTAAAAATCCCTTTGATGTTCTAAAAAATATTAAAATGACCGATTTCGGCAAGGAGTAAAAAATGGCAGTACAAAAAAGCAGAAAAACACCATCAAAAAGAGGGATGCGTCGCTCACATAATGCGTTGAAAAACCCTGCATTATCTGAAGATCAAGAAACTGGTGAAACTCATCTAAGACATCATATTACTGCAGATGGATACTATCGTGGCAAGCAAGTTATTAAGTCAGCCGCTGATGATATCGAAGAAGTAGAAGCTTAAATCTAATCCATGTCAATAAAGGTATCAATCGATGCCTCAGGTGGTGACTTTGGAATTCCTATCACCATTAATGCTGGTATCATCGCTTTAAAAACTTTTAGTGATCTTGCGGTTGCTTTTGTGGGTGATGAAAAAGCCATAAAGAATGAAATTAATAATACCTCAATTCCTCAAAAAATTTTAGAAAGAATAGAGATAAAGCATGCATCTCAAGTCATCAATATGGACGACTCACCTTCTACGGCTCTAAGGCACAAAAAGGACTCCTCTATGAGAGTTGCCATTAATCTTGTAAAAGATGGAGACGCTCATGCTTGTGTAAGTGCTGGAAATACAGGCGCTCTTCTATCAATTGCAAAGTTTGTACTTAAAACTATAGAAGGGGTTGATAGGCCAGCAATTATGTCTGCAGTGCCAACATTAACAGGTCGACCTACTCACATTCTTGATCTAGGCGCCAATGTTGATTCAAAACCTGAAACATTATTGCAATTTGCAATTATGGGCTCCATTGCTGTTCAAAATACAGAAAATATCAAACAGCCTTCTGTTGGTCTTCTAAATGTTGGCTCTGAAGAGCTAAAAGGTCATTGGAAAATTCAAGAAACTGCAGAATTATTAAAAAATTCCTCTCTGAACTATATTGGCTTTGTAGAGGGAGATGATATTTATAAAGGAAGTGTTGATGTTATTGTCTGTGATGGCTTTGAGGGAAATATTGCGCTGAAAGCCAGTGAGGGAGTTGCGCACATGTTTTCACATTTCATCAAAAAATCTTTCAACAAGAATATTTTTACAAAAATAGCAGCTATCATATCTAGCTCAGTTATGAGGGATTTTAAATCCAGAGTTGACCCTGGAAAATATAATGGTGCAAGTTTACTTGGCTTAAAAGGTGTTGTAGTTAAAAGTCATGGCAAAGCAGATGTTGATTCTTTCTTTCAAGCAATTAAAGAGGCATATCTAGAGGCACATGCTAAGATTACTGATAAGATTTCAGTTCAATTGACTCGTGAACTAGAAGAACACAAGTAGTTACTCAATAATTAATAAATTAGTAATTAGAATCGCATCCAACTTAAAGTTACTATAAATGCAAATCTTCAAAATAAAAACTATAATACTTAATTTATATATTACTAGCTCTTGTAATATGGAATTTTTGATTAAGCTATGAGTGGCCAAAGACGTTGGCTTAAAGTATGGGCTAGAACTGTCGGAATGCCAGTAGGTATTTCAGATGAAGATAAGCCAGAGTTCTTACCAATAACACAAACAGATGTAAAAAAAGCCCTAGTCTTCCGGACTTTTTGGATCATACTACACGTACTAACTTGCCTTATGATTATAGTGGGAAATGGAAGGTCACTTGGTTGGTGGTAAAATAATGGTACAAAGAGATTTAATGTAAATGAAAATAGGTTCAATCAAAAGAATAATAGAAGCTCAATAATGAAAAAATTTGCAAGAATTATTGGTACTGGAAGCTACTTACCAAGTAAGATTGTTACAAATCTTGATCTTGAGAAAGCTCTTGATACAACTGACGAATGGATAACCGCTCGAACTGGAATTAAAGAGAGGCGAATAGTTACAGACGAAAGTACATGTGACCTTGCTCTTGAAGCAAGTAAAAATGCTCTTGAAATGGCTGAAATCACCCCTTCAGAGATTGATCTTATTATTCTTGCTACAACTACCCCTGATAAAATTTTTCCTGCAACAGCAACAATGCTTCAAGACCGTCTTGGTGCTTCATGTCCAGCATTTGATCTTCAAGCGGTTTGTGCAGGCTTTGTCTTTGCCCTTACAACTGCTCAGCAGTATATAGAAAATGGAAGCTTTAAAAATATACTAGTCGTTGGTAGTGAAACAATGTCAAAAATTGTTGATTGGAATGATCGCTCTACTGCAATCCTTTTTGCTGATGGTGCTGGAGCAGTAGTAGTTAGCTCTGATTATGCTACTGGTATAAAGCACTCTAAGCTCTATAGTGATGGAAGCTTCTTATCCTCACTCCATGTTAACAACAATGGTATTAATGAGTTGGGTACGATTGAAATGTTGGGTAATGAAGTTTTTAAGATTGCAGTTAATAGACTTTCTGATTTGGCAGAAGAAACACTTCAAGATTGTAATATGACATCAAATGATATTACTTGGATGGTTCCACATCAAGCTAATATCCGCATTATTAAAGCAGTTGCAAAGCGAATTAATCTACCTATGAGCAAAGTGATTCAAACTCTAGATACGCATGGAAATACTTCAGCTGCCTCTATTCCTTTGGCTCTTGACATAGGAGTTCGTGATGGAAGAATCAAAAAGGGAGACATGTTACTTTTTGAAGGAATTGGCGGTGGATTCAGCTGGGGTAGTGTTCTTCTTGAATACTAAAAAGAGCGCTTCATTAACTTAACAGTTAGGTCCTTTAAGGGCTTTTCATTAACACTAAGAAGTATTATTTCATCAAGAGCCTCTTGATAAAGGCCTTCATACTTTTTAACTGACTCATCTAATCCTAAAATAGATGGATATGAAGGTTTATTTTTTTCTGAATCTGAATTTTGTCGCTTACCTAATATCTCATCTGAGGTGATTACGTCCAATACATCATCCTGAACTTGATAAGCAAGTCCTATAATGTTTGAGAAAGAATCCAATATAGATAAGTCTTTTTTACTAATATTAGGATTCAAAATAGCCCCAAACATTACAGAACAATTTAAAAGTGAACCAGTTTTCTTTTTATGCAAATTATTTAGCAGCTCGATGTCAACCTCTTTAGAGACAATAGATAAGTCAATTGACTGCCCTTCAGCCATTTTAAAAGCTGACAACGACAACAAATTTAATAATTTTACTTTTGTGACTGAATCAATTAAGTCATCACTAGAAATTACCTCAAATGCCAAAGCCTGCAGCGCATCACCTGCAAGTATTGCCTGAGCTTCACCATAAACTTTATGAGAGGATGGTTGATTATGCCTAATATCATCATCATCCATTATAGGAAGATCATCATGAATAAGAGAGTAGATATGAATTAACTCAATAGCACAAGCGCTCGAATCAACTTTTTGGATATCAATACCAAACAAATTAGCAACAGTGTAAGTAAGAATTGGTCTAAAGCGCTTTCCACCAGCCATAACGCTATACTTCATAATATTATTTAACTCACTCTGATAAGAATTATTAAGCGAAATAGAGCTCAAATAATTTTCTATATAAGAATTAACTCGCTCCCGATAAACCTCAAGAATCTCCAAAGGGCTTCTCTTCGCTATAGTTATCAGTATCGCTTAAAACACTTATTCGCTGCTCAGCATCAGTAAGCGCAGTATGGCATTGCCTATGTATTTTAACGCCTTCTTCAAAATATTTAAGTGAGTCCTCTAAGCTGAGCTCACCCGACTCCATCTTGTTAATAATTTCTTCAAGCTGCGACAAGCCTTTATTAAAATTAAATTTATCTGTCATTTTTATTACCTTAATTTCATGAATATTTTAAAATTTTATCCATCCATGAGCTAGGTAATATTCTACCTAAAAAAGCAAATAATTTTGTTGGAAAGGTGACGCAATAATGAATTTTTGGCGAGCTTGACTTTAGGGCATGAAGTGCACACTTCAATACAGCTTCTGGTGGAAGAGTAAATTGAACATTTTCATCTGATTCAAGCCTTTGAATCATTGTGTTATATTGCTCCTTATAATTGCTCTTTGAAATATCTACATTTTCCTTAAAAGCTAAATAGGCATTGGCTCTAAATTTTGACTCTATTGGTCCAGGCTGAATTAAAGAAAATTTAATGTTTGTATCACTTAGCTCCAGTCTTAAAGTATTAACAAGTCCCTCTATTGCGAACTTAGATGCAGTATAAGGACCTCTAAATGGCATAGCAACAAACCCTAAAACAGAGCTTATATAAATAACTCGCCCTATGTTTTCTTTTCTCATTTTAGGTAATACTAAATTAGTCAACTCATGCCAACCAAAAACATTAGCTTGAAATTGCTTCTCTAAAGTATCTCTGGAAATATCCTCTAGAGCACCAACTTGTCCATAAGCACCATTATTAATTAAAGCATACAATTTATCAGTCTTTTGATAAAGTTCTGAAATAGCATCATTTATTGAGTCTGAGGAAGACAAATCAAGTAACAAAGACTCAAAACCTAGAGCTTTGATTTTATCTACGTCATTATTATTTCTGGCACTCGCAAAAACACGGTAACCTTCAGAGCGAAGTCCATGAGCAAGGCAAAGACCTATTCCACTTGAGCATCCAGTAATAAGAACTGACTTTAGTTTTGAAGAGCTGTCCAATGTTCCACCTTATTTTTTAATTCTAAATCAATACTTTCTGAACGTAATAACAGAAAGTCATAGGCCATACGAAAACGTGGATTACCAATTAAGTCACTTTCTTTTTTTGGATGACAATTTTCAAGTTGATATTGCATCAACCAAATATCTTTAACTCGAGTTGACAACCATCGAGGCATCATAACTTGCTGAGTTTGATTTTTAATAACATACTCCGCAGCATTAATCATTGTCTCTACTCGAGGTTTATTTTTTTTATTAGTCACAACTACTCTTAAATTAAACGAACCCCAAAGAAAGACAGCAAAAATAAATGCGGGAGTAACAGAATCACCGCTCTTAATTCTTTTAGAAGTATTTTCTAAAGCTGCATTAATAAATAAACTTTCTTTAGTCTGGGAGAATAAATGCTTTAATAATCCAAAATTTAAAAGTTCATTAAAAACTTCAATTGAGTTTTCATTGTGGAACAGTTTAATTACTTCTTCATAGAGTCTCGCAGGCGGGATATTAGCTAGTAAATGCGCATTACTCGATATACTTTTTGAAAGCTCTGGTTCTAATTGGGCGCTTAGTTTAACTTTAAAGCGGACAGCACGAATCATTCTAACAGGGTCTTCTTCAAAACGCTCTTTTGGATTACCTATCATTTTAATTTCAACAGCTTTTAAATCATCTAGGCCTCCAACATAATCAATAACCTGAGAGTTTACAAGATCATAATAAAGACCATTAACAGTAAAATCTCTTCTGAATACATCATCTTCCAATGACCCATAAAAGTTGTCCCGAACAACCACACCACTATTAGAAGTTTTAACCTTGCCCGCGCGAAAAGTAGCTACTTCAATAAATTTTCTTGCAGAAAACATTATATGAACTAACCTAAAGCGCCTTCCAATAATTCTTGAGCGTTTAAAAGTTTTGTTAACCTGCTCTGGGGTTGCATTTGTAGCAATATCAAAATCTTTAGGCTCATAGCCTAACAATAAATCTCGTATACATCCACCAACTAAATAAGCATCATATCCAGCTTTAATTAAAGTCTGAACTACCTTTATAGCATCCTTATCAATTAGCTTTTTGTCAAATTTAACAGTCTGACGAACTGGGGTCATAAGCTCACTACTTCTCTAGGCTTCCAGCCATCTTTTCTATGCTCACATTCGATATTAGTATAAACCCCACCCCTAACATTAAAAATAGCCTTTAATCTTATAAAGCGAGGATTCATAGCCTCAACTAAATCATCAAGAATTTTATTAGTAACGGCCTCATGAAAAGCACCCTCATTCCTATAAGACCAAAAATAATTTTTTAGTGCTTTGAGTTCAACACAAAAATTATCAGCTATATATTCAATATGGATATCAGCAAAATCTGGCTGCCCAGTCAAAGGACAAAGACATGTAAATTCTGATGAATCAATACGAATTACAAAATCCCTTTCACTATTAGGATTATCAAAAACTTCTAAAATTTTACTTGGTGAGCTAGACATGACTTTTCTCTTTAATATTAAAAAAGGCTATTTTATCAACAAAGTGAGCAACTTTGCCTTGTCTAAATTGATAAAAAATTATTAAAATTAATAATAACAGCAAATGAATACCCCACATTCCAATTAGTGGGCTAAGTTGGCCGCTCTCAATTGCACTTTTCGCAGCTAACAAGGCATTGTTGTATAACATGAAAATAATTATTCCAAATATAAGATTAATTCCTTTTCCAGTTCTTGGAGATGACTTTCCTAGAAAAACACCAAATATAGAAAGGATTAAAACTGAAATAGGCTGGGAAATTCTCCATTGAATCTCTGCATTTGCATTATCACCACCTTCTCTTAATAGATCTATTGTATTTCTCTCTTCTATTTCAGAAAAACTCGCTATAGATTTTTGAATATCGCCTGAAACTATCTCTAAATCATATTTCTCAAAATTAAGGATATTAATATTTTTATCGCCAGGTAACCCCTCATAGCGAGTACCATTCCCAAGTCGAAGATATATGCTGCCATTTTTTTCATCAGTATATTTTTTTGCATCTGAGGCGAGAACAACTACTGGAATCTCATCATCCAGCGCATAAATAAAGACTTCTTCCATATTTTGTTCACCAATGATGCCACTTACTTTTGATTCAGAGGCATAAAAGACAATCTCACCATTTTTAAAGCTCTCAAACTTTCCTTCTGTAATAAACGAGAATTCTGATGCATTAACCGTTTCATCTTCAGCATAACTTTTTTGCTGTTTAGCCCATGGAACTGCAAATATAGTTAAATAAAAAATAATAATAAAAGTAAAAAAAACAATTGGTTTAATTAGATTCATAAAGTTCTTATCGCCTAATCCAATAGAATTCATTACTACCGCTTCAGAGTTTTTATAGAGCTGAGATATAGTAATAATAATCGACAGAAAAAGAGATAAAGTTAATATTATTGGGATATCTCTGAGCATATTAAAGCCAATTAGTGGCATTAGCTCTTTAATAGGGATTCCAAAGGAAACACTCTCTTGAACAGTTAGAACAAATTGATTTCCCAAGACTATAAGTCCAATTATGAAAGTTATAGCAAGAAAAAATACAATTAAATTACTCAGTAAGTACCTGGAAATTATAGTATTTTGATATTTGAAAATCTTAAGTAGCATTCTGATAATTATAAAATAATCTCAACAGCTAATTGAATATTACTTCTTTTGCTTCATAGAGTCAAAAAACTCATCATTTGTTTTAGAGAATCTTAACCTCTCAATTAAAAATTCAGCAGCTTCAACAGTATCCATAGGATGAAGAATTTTTCTCAAAATCCACATTTTCTGCAATTCTTGCTCATCTGTCATAAGCTCTTCACGACGAGTACCTGATGCATTTATATTAATGGCTGGGAATATTCGTTTTTCAGACAGTCTTCTTTCAAGATGCAGCTCCATATTACCTGTACCTTTGAATTCCTGATAGATGACTTCATCCATCTTAGAGCCAGTTTCAACTAATGCAGTAGCAATTATAGTAATGCTACCTCCATTTTCAATATTTCTTGCAGCACCAAAGAAACGCTTTGGCCTCTGTAAAGCATTTGCATCAACACCACCAGTTAGGACTTTCCCAGAGGAAGGAGCAACAGTATTATAAGCCCTTGCTAAACGAGTTATAGAGTCAAGCAAGATAATAACATCTTTGCCTTGTTCTGCTCTTCTTTTAGCTTTTTCAATAACAATTTCAGCAATTTGGACGTGTCTTTTCGCAGGCTCATCAAAAGTAGAAGAAATAACCTCACCTCTAACAGTTCGCTCCATCTCTGTGACCTCTTCTGGCCTCTCATCAATTAATAAAACAATTAATTCGCACTCAGGATGATTAACAGCAATCGATGATGCAATATTTTGCAAAATCATAGTTTTTCCAGCCTTTGGAGGAGCTACTAATAATCCTCTTTGTCCCTTTCCAATAGGAGCAACTAAATCAATTACTCTAGCAGTTATATCCTCTGTACCGCCATTACCTAATTCTAGCCCTAATCTTTCATTAGGATGCAATGGTGTTAATGAAGAAAAAGGTATGCGGTTTCTAACACTCTCTGGAGAGTCTTCATTTACCTCAGAAACTTTTACCAAAGCAAAATACTTTTCACCTTTTTTTGGAGCCCTAATTTTTCCCGTAACAACGTCACCAGTTAATAAATTAAAACGCCTAATTTGATTAGGTGAAACGTATATATCATCAGGACCTGACACATAAGAATCATTTGAAGACCTAAGAAAACCATATCCCTCTTGTAAAATGTCTAGTACACCATCTCCTAGAACCTCTTCATCGTTATCTGCTTTATGTTTTAGAATTGCAAAAATTAAAGTTTGTTTTTTTGCTCTTGAAATATTCTCAATACCAAGGGATTGAGCAAGCTCTAAAAGCTCGGCAGGAGTCTTAATTTTAAGTTCTGATAGTTTCATATAGATTTTTAAAGTAATTAGAGGGGATTGGCATATTGCCGATGGGTAAGTAAGTTAGTATTAGTTTGAATTTATAGAGGGAGATTGATTTAGTAAATTTTTTATATATAGTTAAATGATGATATTAAATATTAGAATCCAAAAATGCATTTAAGTTTGCCTTAGAAAGAGCACCAACCTTTGTTGCGTGTACTGCACCATCTTTAAATAGAAGCATTGTTGGAATACCTCTTATACCATACTTAGGTGGTAGTTGAGTATTTTCGTCAACGTTGACTTTTGCTATTGTAATTCGTCCTTCATATTCATCAGCAATTTCATCAAGAATAGGGGCTAAAGCCTTACATGGTCCACACCATTCGGCCCAAAAATCTACTAAAACAGGTTGAGAGGAGCTAACTACATCAGCCTCAAACGAAGCATCACTGACTACTTTAATTTTGTCGTTCATGTATTGAAAAATTGGAAAGTAAAAAAATTGAATCGAGCTAATTTGCAGTTATTATAACACTTCCTGACATAAAAACTATTTTTTTAAAAAAGATTATCACCTAGGAAAAATAGTAAATATTCAGTGGTTTGTTATAGTTAAGTTATAACTGCAAGTATTACTGGTATTGTAATGAATGATAAAGCAACTTGAGTAGTAACAATACTTGTCATCAACTGCTCATCTCCGCCAAATTGTTTCGCTAATGCATGGGATGATGCGGCAGTTGGGACAGATGCAAAGATAACCGCAACAACAACCTCTAACTGGCTAAGCCCCATTGATGATGCAACAATATATGCGATTACAGGAAATGCTATCAATTTGAGAGAATTAGAAATAATAATTGGGGTCATTTTTAATGCAAGATCTCTTACTTTAATCTTTGCGCCAATAGTTAGAAGCATTATTGGTAATGCTGCAGAGCCAAGAAGACCAGAAGTTTCATGAACAATAATTAGTTTGTCTGACTCAATTAATGATACAAATAAACCAGCAATCATTGCAAGTATGAATGGGTTTTTTATTAATTCTATAAATATATTGGCTATTCCTTTTGTAGTATCAGCTTGTCCAGGCTGAGTTAAGTTAGAGACCATGATAGAGATTACAACAATATTGATACTAGGAACGTATAAAAGCATAAACACAGCTCCAATTGCTAAACCCTCATCCCCAAAAAGGCTACCGGCTATTGCTAGTGCAATAAATGCATTATGCCTTGCAGCGCCCTGCAAAATTGATGACCAAGACTCAGGAGAATACCCTAGCAGCTTACCCATCAGAACTGACACAATTGTTACAATAAATAACCCAGAAAGTATAACTACCCCATAACTATAAATCATTGATGAAGATAAGTGAATTTGAGATATGTGGTGAAATAAAAGAGATGGAATTAGAACCCAATAGACAAGCTTATCATTAACGTCCCAAAAAGATACATCAGGAACCCCAAGTCTTCTTAGTACATTACCTAGAATTATCAGAATAAATACTGGTGAAATAAGTAAAAATATTTGAAAGAAATTTGAAAGCATTTATACTTTTTTTATATGCCTAAGAGCAAGATTAAGAATTAATATTATCAATATAATCTAAAGCCATTTGTATTCGAAACAAGGTTCTGGTTTTGCCAACAAGTTGCGCGCTTATGTCAACACTCCCCGCCTTACCATCACCACTAATAGCAAGTCTAAATGGGTGGCCTACCTTACCAAAACCAACATCCCTAGCCTCACAAATACCTTTAATAGTAGAATGAATATTCTCAGCCGTCCAAGAGCTTATATCGTTTAAGTTAGTAAATAAATCAAATAATATTAATTTTGATTCTTGAGTAAAAACCTTATTTGCTTGAACTTCATCAAACTCTTTAAAATCATTATAAAACATGGCGCAGCTTTGCGCCATATCGACTAGGGACTTAGAGCGATCTCGAAGAGCATCAATAACTTCATTAAGAACAGGTCCATCACCTACTTCAATGTTTAATTGATCAAGGTGCCATTTAAGATTAGAGGCAAGTTCATTGACCTCAGTTGTTTTTATATGAGAGTGATTAATCCACTCAAGCTTTTCTTGATTAAAGCTAGCTGGTGAATTATTAATACTTCTCAGATCGAAAAGATTAATCATTTCATCAACAGAAAAGATTTCTTGATCTCCATGAGACCAGCCTAACCTTACAATATAATTAAGAAGAGCGAAAGGCAGCAAGCCTTCATCCCTGTATGATAATAAATTAAGGGCTCCATGCCTTTTTGATAAGCGTGATCCATCTGAGCCCAAGATCATTGGTACATGAGCAAATTTAGGGGAAGGCCAATCCATAGCCTCATAAAGGTTAATTTGCTTAGGAGTATTATTAATGTGGTCATCACCCCTGATAACGCACTCTATTGCCATATCATGGTCGTCGACTACAACCGTCAAATTATAGGTTGGAGATCCATCTGACCTTGAGATAATTAAGTCATCTAATTCAGAATTAGAAATGCTTATATCACCTTTAACATAATCACTAAAGCTTACATTGCCGTCAACAGGGTTAAGAAATCTAATAACGCCATTTTTTAACCCCTTATCTCGACAGCATCGATCATACTTAGGCTTTTCTTTTTTTGCAATTTGCTCTTCTCTCATTAACTCTAATCGCTCGATAGAGCAATCACAATAATACGCTTTGCCTTTTATAAGTAATTCAGAGATAACTTCATTATAGCGAACAGTTCTATCACTCTGATAAATTGGGCCTTCATCATAGTCCAAAGCAAGCCAGTCCATTCCCTCCAAAATTGCATCAACAGAGGCCTGGGTTGAACGCTCCTTATCAGTATCTTCAATTCTAAGAACAAACTTACTATTATTTTTTTTTGCCCATAGCCATGCAAAAAGAGCTGTTCTAGCACCACCAATATGCAAATAACCAGTTGGGGAAGGAGCAAATCTTGATTTCATTTATTATTTAAGAATTATAGATTTAAATTTTAAGTTACTTAATAGCTCATTTATTAAAAGATTAATTAACGCTATTAAACTGCCGAATCAAAACAAATGATAAGCTAATTTTACACTGTTATAATATTATCCCATCATCCAAATAGCGAAGTATATTAATGGAATTCACTCAGCAAAATGCTAATCAAAATACCGTTATTTCATTTGATGATTTAACAATTACGCTCTCCCACTCAAAGTTAAAATTACCCTGCTTTATTTCTTCTAATGAGTCAAAGGAGTTATCGGCTATAGAATTAACTGAAGTTGATAAAGAATTTCTATTTCCACTTTTATCAAAAGAGTCAATTGATCTTCTAATAATTGGAACTGGTAGTAGCCCAGTTTTTCTATCTCCAAAGCAACAAATGTCATTATCAGAAATTAATTTAGGGGTCGAATGCATGAATAACACTTCTGCATGTTCCAGTTTTAATTTACTTCTTGGAGACTTAAGGAAAGTTGGTTTATTAATTTTATGATTTCTTATTTATACAAAACAATAATCAAGTTTTATAAGTTTTTTAAAATTGATACACCTCTATTAATATTAATAATCTTGCTATCGTCTCTTGGACTACTTATTCTTTACAGTAGCTCTGGTGGCTCTTTAAACCTAGTTTATCGTCAATTAGTTCATCTTGGATTAGCAACATCAGTAATGCTAGTAATCGCTCAAATTCCCCCGATTATTATGCTTCGATCAGCCCCCATACTAATGATTCTAGGTATTTTTCTACTGATATTAGTTCTTTTTTTTGGTAGTTCTGGAGGGGGCGCTCAGAGATGGCTAGACCTTGGATTAGTTAGATTTCAACCTTCAGAATTAATGAAGATTATTGTGCCAATGACAATTGCTGCAATCTTAAGTGAAAAAACTTTACCTCCCCGTCCTCTTCCAGTCTTAATATCAATGCTGGCTATTGGACTAGTTGTTCTTCTCATTGCTAGGCAGCCAGACCTGGGAACCTCTTTATTAATAGGCGCATCTGGGGTTTATGTTTTATTTTTTTCTGGCGTAACAGTGATGCTATTAAAAAGCAAATGGTTAAACCTTTTGCTTCTTTCAAGCTTGTTGGGTGGCTCCTTATTTTTAGCATGGAATTATTTTTTGATAGCCTATCAAAAAAGAAGAATTTTAACTCTATTCAATCCAGAATCTGATCCATTAGGGTCTGGCTATCACATTATTCAGTCAAAAATTGCAATTGGTTCGGGAGGCTTGACTGGTAAAGGTATTGCAAAGGGCTCTCAATCACAGCTTGACTTTGTTCCAGAGCAATCTACTGATTTTATTTTTTCAGTTTTAGCAGAAGAACTTGGGTTTCTTGGCGTTTTATTATTAATAATAATCTACTCACTCATAATTTATCGCTGCCTTATCTTATCTCTAAGATGTGAGGACAACTTTTCAAGATTATTGGGTGCTAGCCTAACGTTTGTATTTTTTACATATATTTTTGTTAATATTGGTATGGTTTCGGGCCTCCTTCCTGTGGTTGGAGTCCCCCTCCCTCTAATAAGTTATGGAGGCTCATCACTTATAACTCTTATGGCAAGTTTTGGCATTATTATGTCAATTCATAAACATAAAGGCCCAAGGTATTTACAGTAACTAGTTATAATTAAATACATAACTTAAACAATAATTTTTCCAATTTAAATTTTAAATAATTAATTAAAAAATAACCTTATGAAAATCAATTCTTTTACTCTGCTCCTTAAATCAGCCTTTTTAATACTATTTTTAACAAACGTAAATGCTGAGGAGCCTCGTTTTTATATTCCTGATGCCCCTGCAATTGCTGCAGAAGCATTCGTCGTAATGGATCACAATTCTGGCAAAATTCTTGCGTCACATAATGAAAACGAAATGAGGCCTCCTGCAAGTCTTACAAAGCTGATGACTTCATATGTCATCTTTAAAAGACTTAAAGAGGGATTTATTACTCTCGATGAAGAAGTAAAAATAAGTGAAAAAGCATGGAGAACTGGTGGATCAAGAAGTTTTATTGAAGTTGGAAAAATGATCAAACTTGAAGACTTGCTTAAAGGAATGATAATTCAATCTGGAAATGATGCCTCTGTTGCTTTAGCTGAGCATGTAGCTGGTTCAGAAGGAACGTTTGTTCTCTTTATGAATGACTATGCAGAGCAAATTGGAATGAAAAATTCTAACTTTGAGAATTCCTCGGGACTACCACATGATAATCAATATTCGACTGCAAAAGATATGGCTATTCTTTCAAGTGCAATGATTAGAGACTTTCCAGATTATTACAAATGGTATAGCGAGAAAGAATTTACCTACAATAACATCACTCAGCCCAATAGAAATAAACTTTTATCAAGGGATAGCACTGTCGATGGATTAAAAACTGGCTGGACTAAAAAAGCGGGATATTGTCTAGTAACAAGTGCGAATAGAGTTGGTATGAGGCTTATCTCGGTTGTGCTCGGTTCAGAAAGCCCTGATATTCGCACCACTGAAACAGAAAAACTTTTAGACTATGGTTTTCGTTTTTTTGAAACGCAGTCAGTTAATGATATTTCTCATCAAGTACCTGTGTATAAATCAAAACAGGCAAATATTAAGGTAGGAGTTTCCGATACAAGCTTTTTAACATTACCGCGAAACCAATTTAAATATACCACCCAAACTATTAATCTTTCTAGTGATTTAATTGCACCAATTCATAAAGGAGATCAAGTAGGAACACTCGTAATAAGCTTCAGTAATGAAGATATTGCAACCCTCCCACTTATAGCCCTTGAAGATGCAATTGAAGGTGGTATCTTTACTAAAATGATTGACACGATTAAGCTTATGTTTATATAACATAAATGGTATATCTAAACGGTAATTTTATTCCAAAAGAAAAGGCATATATTTCAGTAATGGACAGAGGCTTTCTCTTTGGAGATGGAGTTTATGAGGTATTTCCAGTCTATAACAAAAAAATCATTGGTTTTGAAGCACATCTTTCGAGACTTCAAGACGGACTTGATGCCATAAACATTAAAAACCCCCATAGCAACGATGACTGGAAAAGCCTAATAAAAAAAATAATATCCTTTAATATAAAAAATACTAATCAAGCAATTTATTTACAAATATCAAGGGGCTGTGATCAGAACAGAAAACATACCTATGATGAATTAAATCCAACCACATACATTCAATCAAGTTTGATTGGACCTAGAGAGAAAAATTCTCTTTTTAAAGGCAAATCAGCTATCACAAGAGAAGACATAAGGTGGCTAAAAAGTAATACTAAGGCAACATCACTTTTGGCAAACACCCTTTATGCTCAAGAGGCTAAAGAAAACAATGCAGAAGAGGCAATTCTCCTGCGAAATGGTGTTGTTACAGAGGCCTCTAGCTCTAATGTCTTTATTGTAAAAGATAACTGCATTTATACGCACCCAAAAGGACGAAATATTCTTCCAGGTATTACTCGAGATATTACTATTTCGCTTGCTAAAAAACTTAATATTAAAGTAAGCGAAACTACATTTAGTAAAGAGCAATTAATGGAAGCTGATGAGGTCTGGGTTACTAGCTCAACAAGAGAAATTCTCCCCATCACCTCAATTGATAATAACATTATTAATTCTGGTCTTTCTGGACCAATATGGTCATCAATTTATGACCAATATCAGTTCTTAAAAACAGCCTAAATATAAGATAATCATAAATCTCTCAAAAATCAACTAAATTATTCTAAAGATCGAATATTAAATAATTAGAATAACCAATTCAAGTAAAATCGAAAATGGTGTCGAGGGTATGCCGACAATAAATAGTTATGAACCCCGCCAGGCCTGGAAGGGAGCAACGGTAATAATTCTTTTATGTGTTGGACTCTATTCTCGGCGCCACTTTAAATATAATAAAATAAAAAGTAATGAGCGAGCACTACGAAGTTTTAGCAAGAAAATACAGACCTCATAACTTTAAAGAGCTTGTCGGTCAAATCCATACTGTAAGAACTCTAGTAAACGCCCTTGACAACAATAATCTTCACCATGGATTTTTGTTTACCGGTACTCGTGGGGTTGGTAAAACGACTATTGCAAGAATTTTTGCGAAATCAGTCAACTGTGAAAATGGTGTAAGCTCTAAACCATGTGGGAAATGTGAAACTTGTATAGAAATTGATAAGGGACAATCTGTAGACCTCATTGAACTTGACGCTGCATCTCATACTGGCGTTGACAATATGAGAGAAATTCTTGAAAACGCTCAATACACCCCTACTAAAAACCTATATAAAATTTACCTCATTGATGAGGTTCACATGCTTTCTAAAAGTAGCTTTAATGCGCTTTTAAAAACCTTAGAGGAGCCGCCAAAACATATTAAATTCTTATTGGCAACCACTGATCCAAAAAAATTACCAATTACTATTCTATCGCGCTGCCTTCAATTTAACTTAAATAAGCTTTCTCATGATGAAATTTTTAATCATCTTAAGTTTATTATGGATGCAGAAAATCTTAAATTTGAAGACGAAGCACTATCTAAGATTGCTGATTTTGGAAATGGGTCAATGCGAGATGCTCTTAGCCTTTTAGATCAATCAATATCCTATGGAAATGGGGCTGTTAAAGAGGATGATCTCAAAGCAATGCTTGGACTCGTTAGTCACAATGAAATTGTTCAGCTTGCCACATTGGTTATCAATAGAAATGCTCAAGAGGTTTTATTGTTTATAAAAGAGCTTGCATATAAAGGAGAAAATCTAACTAATACTCTTAATGATTTGATCTCGCTGTTTCATAAAATTGCAACAACTCAAATGATTGATGATGTTGAGCAAGTATCTCCAGAAATAAATGAACTTGCAAAGATTATTTCAGCACAAGATTTGCAGCTTTACTATCAGATTGCAATTAATGGCCAAAAAGATATGCGTCACTCTCCAAGTGAGCAAATTGGACTTGAGATGACTCTATTAAGAATGATTGCATTTCATCCTGATAGTCAGGCTGAAAAAAAAACTCTGAAATCATCTCAAAGTAGCAATACCACTAATAAAGAGCCTCCTAAAGAAAAAACTCAAGGTAACTCACTGACTAAAGACAAGTT
The DNA here is from genome assembly GCF_048087625.1 of Candidatus Pseudothioglobus sp. Uisw_041. NCBI lineage: Bacteria > Pseudomonadati > Pseudomonadota > Gammaproteobacteria > Pseudothioglobaceae (SeqCode) > Pseudothioglobus (SeqCode) > Candidatus Pseudothioglobus sp. Uisw_041. The sequence goes on from NZ_CP159805.1 coordinate 1,051,954, forward strand.
ACCAATCAAAGTGGGGGAAGAAAGCATTCAAGCAATAGAAAACCAACTCAACGTAAAATCTCAAAATGACTGGGAAAAAATTATTACTGAGTTAGGCTTTGCTGGTGCTGCAAAAATGCTTGTTAAAAATACAGTATTTGACTCTCTTAAAGACCAAATTCTTTCACTTACATTAAGCGATGACTTTATTAATTTACTTACACAGAATACACAAAGCTCAATTGAAAAAACACTAAATGAAGACTATCCTGGAATAACACTGGTTATTAATCCAGGCTCAACTAATGGAAGCTCCTTATCTCAAAAAGAATCTGTAAAAAGTGAAGAAAAACGCAAACAAACAGAAAATCAATTTTTAAATGATGATGGACTTAAAGAACTTCAAGAGGTATTTAATTCTCAAGTAGACGTTAAGTCTATTAAATCCATAAAGGAGTCTGATAATGTTTAAGGGTGGAATGGCGGGAATGATGCAAAAAGCAAAGCAAATGCAAGAAGACATGGAGGCTGCACAAGAAGAAATTAAATTAATCACTTGTGAGGGTATTTCAGGATCTGGCTCCATTAAAATTATATTAAATGGAGAATATAAAACTACTAGCATTAACATAGATAATTCGCTATTAACAGATAAAGAAATGCTTGAAGATTTAATTATGATCGCCTTTAATGATGCATCTTCAAAAGTCAATAGCGCATCTAAAGATAAAATGAAAAATGTGACTGGTGGTTTAAATCTTCCCTTCTAGCTATCTACTAAATAATAACTATGATTGAAAAACTTAACAAAGCCTTCAGTAAATTACCAGGTGTTGGATCAAAGACTGCTCAAAGATTTATATATCATCTTTTAGAAAGAGATAGGCCAGGAGGTTTAGAAATAGCCAAAGCCCTAACAGACGCAATGGAAAATGTTAAAAACTGTGAAAAATGCCGAACTTTGACTGAAAAAAATATTTGTGAAATCTGCTCTAATATATCACGAGATAATTCTCAGCTATGTGTTGTTGAAACCCCATCAGATATTCATGTTATTGAGCAGAGTGGTGTCTATACTGGGAAGTATTTTGTGCTTAGTGGCTATCTTTCTCCAATCGATGGCATTGGTGCAGCTGAACTAGGTTTAAATGAATTAGAGGAACTTCTTAGTAACAGTGATGTTAGTGAAGTAATTTTAGCAACTAATGCAACAATTGAAGGTGAAGTAACTGCTCATTATATTCATAATTTAGCTAAAAAATATCAAGTAAAGACAACTAGAATTGCTCACGGAATACCACTTGGAGGTGAGCTTGAATACACAGATATTAATACAATTGCACATGCCCTTTCAGGCCGTAAAGATTATGATTAAGTAGCCCTTAAAGCCTTATCTTGACTCGATTAACTATTGTATAATATGTCAGTTATATCTGACACCTCGCCTTCATGGAAAAAACATACAACCCAGAGCTAATCGAACAAAAATATCGCGATTTATGGGAACAAGGCGACCTCTTCTCTTCAAAAGCAAATTCAGCTAGTAAAGCTTCATACAGCATCGTCCTCCCCCCTCCAAATGTAACTGGTAGCCTTCATATGGGCCATGCTTTTCAGCACACAATCATGGATGTATACACTCGATATAATCGAAGCAAAGGCAAACAAACCCTGTGGCAGCCTGGTACAGATCATGCGGGCATTGCAACTCAAATGGTAGTCGAAAGACAGCTTGGACTTGAGAATATTTCCAGGCACGACTTAGGTCGTGAGAAATTTACAGAAAAAATCTGGGACTGGAAGTCTAAATCTGGCGGTACTATAACTTCCCAAATGAGGCGTTTAGGTGCTTCAGTTGACTGGGAGCGGGAACGTTTTACAATGGACGAACCTCTATCTAAGGCAGTTCAGAAAGTATTTATCGATCTTTATAATGAAGGCCTAATCTATAGAGGGAAAAGACTAGTTAACTGGGATCCTGTTCTTTTAACTGCAGTATCTGACTTAGAAGTCATCAGTACTGAGGAGCAAGGTTTTTTATGGCATATCAGATATCAAGTTGCAGAATCTGATGAAGTATTGGTTGTTGCTACAACAAGACCAGAGACCATGTTTGGAGACACAGCCGTTGCAATTCATCCCGAAGATACTCGCTACCAACACCTTATTGGTAAGTTTATAGACCTTCCTCTTTCCAACAAAAAAATCCCAATTATTGCTGACGACTATGTGGATATGGAATTTGGAACAGGGTGCGTAAAAATTACTCCTGCTCATGATTTTAATGATTATGAAATTGGACAAAGACATAGCCTTGAAATTATCAATATATTAACTGATGATGCCAGCATAAACATTAACGCTCCTGATAAATATCAAGGGCTTGACCGTTTTGATGCTCGCAAAGAGGTTGTTAAAGATCTTGAAAGTCAAAATTTAATTGAAAAGATTGATCCGCACACTCTTATGGTGCCAAGGGGTGACAGAACTAATAGCATTATTGAGCCCTACATGACAGACCAATGGTTTGTCAAAGTTAAGCCTTTAGCAGGTCCTGCTATAGATGCTGTAAAAAATGGTGACATCCGATTTGTTCCTGAAAACTGGAGTAAGACTTATTTCAATTGGATGGACAATATCGAAGATTGGTGTATTTCCCGTCAAATTTGGTGGGGACACCGGATACCTGCTTGGTATGACAAAGAAGGTAAATTCTATGTAGCAAATAACCTTGAAGAAGCTCAAGCTCAGGCTGGAGTTGGAGTTGATTTAGAGCAAGATGAAGATGTTTTAGATACTTGGTTCTCTTCTGCATTATGGCCTTTTTCTACTTTAGGGTGGCCAGAAAAAACCCCTGAATTATCTCGCTTCTATCCAACTAGCGTTCTTGTTACTGGCTTTGATATCATATTTTTCTGGGTAGCTCGTATGATTATGTTTGGGCTAAAATTTGCTAAAGATGTACCCTTTAAAGATATTTATATTACCGGTCTTATTAAGGACGGCAATGGCCAAAAAATGAGTAAATCTAAGGGCAATGTATTAGATCCTATTGACTTGATTGATGGCATTTCGCTTAATGATCTTCTTGAGAAAAGAACTCAAGGAATGATGCAACCAAAATTAGCTGAAAAAATTCAAAAACAAACTAAAAAAGAGTTTCCTGATGGGATTCCTGCCTTTGGAACTGATGCAATACGTTTTACCTTTGCTGCTCTAGCATCATTTGGTCGAGATATTAAATTTGATCTAAAAAGGGTTGAAGGCTATCGAAATTTTTGTAATAAACTTTGGAATGCTTCACGCTTTGTCCTGATAAATCTTGAATCTAAATCAATTAATGTTAATGCTGTGTTGTCTAATCAAGATAAATGGATACTGTCCAGGCTTCAACACACAAAAATTGAAGTTGAAAAACATTTGGCTGATTATCGATTAGATTTGATGAGTCAAACTCTATATGAATTTGTTTGGCATGATTATTGTGACTGGTACTTAGAGCTCTCAAAACCACTGCTAGAAAATAATAAGACAAAACAAGGCTGTGAAGCGACTCTTTTAAAAGTTTTGTCAGAAACTTTAGTCCTACTGCACCCAATCATTCCTTTTATCACAGAAGAAATTTTTGAACAATCTCAAAAGCTTCATAGTGGCTCTGATGAAAAGCTTATTTCGCAGGCCTTTCCTGAGCCTGAGGAGGCTCTTTTTAATAATGAGGCAGAATCTGAGGTCGAATGGCTGAAAGAATTTATTTTAGGTATTAGAAAAATCAGAGGTGAAATGAATATTTCTCCTGGAAAGCCTTTGCAATGCTTTATCAAGAGCTTTAATTCCAAAGACAAAGATTACATTGAAAATAATAAATCAATCATCTTTACCCTTGCTAAATTAGACAGTATTGAACTCATAGAGGCGAATAAAGAAGAGCCTGAGTCAGCAATTGCACTAGTTGGAGAAATGAAAATTTTAATCCCTTTAGCAGGTCTTATCGATAAAGATGCTGAAATAGATAGGCTTAACAAAGAAATTGATAAATTAATAAAACTTAAAGCTCAATTCTCAGGAAAACTAAACAACAAGAAATTTACAAGCGGCGCCCCTGAAGCTGTAGTTAAAAAAGAACAAGATAAACTTGCTACTGTTGAAAAAGCATTACAAGACATGGAGTCGCAACTTGAAAAAATTTCTTTACTATGAAATACAGTGTAATTCATTGAAAAATCATGGAAAAAACATTTTTAAGAATCTAAGCAAGATAGAATACTGATAAAATCTAATATGAACAAATATATATCAACATTATTGATCCTCATTCTTCTAACTTTTAAAGTTAGTGCAGAGTCTTTGGTCTATATTACTGACCAACTAGATATTCCAATAAGAGCGGATCAAAACTTTGGTGAAAATATAATTCGTCTTCTTCCATCTGGGACCGAACTTTCTTTATTGCAAAGCACTGAAGATGGATGGGCTCAAGTTCAGTTTGATGACACTATTGGATGGATTAAATCTTTTTATATATCAAATGAGCCTCCCGCGCGTAAAGAGCTTAAAAAACTCACAAGAAGTTATAACGCTAACAAACTATTATTATCCAAACTTACTAGTGAAAAGGAAGTCTTAGAAACCGAACTTTTAACTTTAAAACAAGAAAATACAGATTTAGTCATTCAGAGCTCAAAGTCAAAGGCTGAAAAGGAGCATATTGAACAAATTTATCAAGATGCCTTAAAACTAGAACATGAAAATGAAAAACATATTCAAGAAAAACTTCAACTGAAAACAGAGCTTCAATTGGCAGAAAATAATACTCAAATTCAAAAAGACACCAGCTCTAGAAATTGGTTCATAGTTGGTGCAATAGTACTTTTCTTTGGAATGATAATTGGTTTTATCATCCCTGGTCTTCTTAATAGAAGACGGTACTAAAAAATTAGGAGAACTAAATGAAAGAATTAAAAAAAGCGCTTACCTTTGATGACATATTACTAGTCCCTGCTCACTCTGAAGTGCTCCCAAAAGAAGTTGACTTAACATCAAAACTTACCAATCTAATCACGTTAAATACACCTATCATCTCTGCTGCAATGGATACAGTTACTGAAGGTAAGCTTGCTATTGCAATCGCTCAAGAAGGCGGCATGGGAGTAATTCATAAAAATATGTCTATTGAGGCGCAAGCTAGAGAAGTAAGAAAAGTAAAACGTTTCGAGTCTGGAATCATCAGGGATCCTATTAGTATTGATCCATCTGCAAGCATTAAAGACGTATTTGCTCTTCAAGCTCAACATGGTATTTCAGCATTACCAGTTGTCTTAAATAACATCTTAGTTGGCCTCATTACCAGTCGTGATGTTTTATTTGAAACTCGCCTTGATGAGATTGTTGAAAATGTAATGACTCCTCAGAAATCACTTATTACTGTTGAAGAGGGCACATCTATGGAAACCGTCCGTAAGCTTCTTCAAAAACATCGCATTGAGAGAGTTTTAGTTACAGATAAAAAATTTAAATTAGGTGGAATGATTACCGTTAGTGATATTAAGAAAACCAGTGACTTTCCAAAAGCTGCAAAGGATGATTTAGAGAGACTAATTGTTGCAGCTGCGGTTGGTGTTGGAAAAGGAACAGGAGATCGTATTAGTGCACTTGTAAAGGCTGGCGTCGATCTAATAGTTATTGACACTGCACATGGTCATTCACAAGGCGTAATCGATCGCGTCATCAAAACAAAAAAAGACTTTCCTAATTTAGAAATTATTGCTGGAAACATTGCAACCGCAGAAGCTGCTCTAGATCTTGTTAAAGCCGGGGCTGATAGTGTAAAAGTTGGAATTGGGCCAGGAAGTATATGCACAACTAGAATTGTTGCAGGCGTTGGGGTACCTCAAATTAGCGCAATTTCTGATATTGCTGATGCCCTTAAAGGAACCAATGTGACAGTAATTGCTGATGGAGGTGTTCGTTTCTCTGGTGATGCAGCTAAAGCCTTTGCAGCTGGAGCACACTGCGTTATGCTTGGCTCTATGCTTGCAGGAACCGAAGAGTCACCTGGAGAGGTTGAACTATTTCAAGGAAGGTCTTATAAGGCATATAGGGGCATGGGCTCAATTGGTGCAATGGGTCAAGCTCATGGCTCTTCAGATCGATACTTTCAAGCCGAACTTGCAGCTGAAAAACTAGTTCCCGAAGGTATAGAAGGAAGAGTCCCTTTCAAAGGATACTATACGGCCTATTATTCATCAGATGGTCGGAGGCATAAGATCATCTATGGGTTATACTGGCTGTAAAAACCTTGAAGCCATGAGAACAAAGGTTCAATTCGTTCAAGTTACTGCAGCTGGCATGACAGAATCTCATGTTCATGATGTTTCAATTACTAAGGAAGCACCAAACTACCATCAATAAAGTAAAGTTTTTATTCTTCGTCTAAAGCCTTAAGCTTAGCAAAACTTTTCTTGTAGCCTGGTTTAGCAAGAATCTCTAAGTAAAATGATTTCAAGCTCTCTGCTTCTGCCTCACTGATGCACTTACTTATTTCAGAAGATAAAATAACCTCGGCCTTTTCTTCTGAAGGGCCAAACTTGCAATCAAAATTCCAACAATCAAAATCATCAGGAAGTAATTTTCTATTCTCTCTCTTTAAATATTTTTTAACGTCACGCCTAGCTGCCTCGATAAGTCTAGCTGGTTTAATTTTAGGATGAATCAATTCAAATGTCTTTTTCATTATTGAATTACTAGAAATGTTTAAAAAGAGTGTATTTTAATTAAATAAGCGCATAGTAGTTAAGTTACTTTAACAACACAGTAAACCTTTTTGATTATTAATCATAATGCTTAATATAATTTTCCAAAAAAAGTCATTCTTGCTGACTCTGAAAGCTTTACATCAGGCTCAGAATTGTAAGCTAAAACCGACAACACTCTTGTCAAATCTCCTTCTGTCGGTGTTACTCGGTGTATAGCGTTTTTACCTCGAAATAAAACAAGTGAACCATTTTCCATTTTTAATTTGTTAGGTGAGCATCTGTTATCTAATAAAAGCGAAACTTGATCATAATTATTTTCATTATTAAAAGAGTTTCTAAAATCACGAATGTACTCAAATCTCCCTCCAGATATGGGCTTTTGTATTAACAATGTAATCGCAAAAGAAGAGTTATCAAAGTGCCAACCTAGCTCCTGCCCTTCTTTAGCATAATGAATATTTATTGAAGATAATTCGTCATCATATTTATATAATGCTTCTTCGCTTAAAACCTCGCAAAGAAACTCTTTAAACCTTTTCGAATTATAAAGAAACCTTAAATAAGAGTCACTTGGAACTTGATTATCAGTGATACATCCTTTTGAAGATATCACGGTTTTGTTTCTTGGATGACTATCTTGAAAACTAGGATCTGAAGGCTCTAAATAAACATTATGTTTATTTACACAGTAATAAGCTAAATCCTCCTGTTTATTAGACTCTTTAAGAATTTTATTGATTGTATCCTTTAAAAGAAAATCTGTAAGAACAAGTACCCCTTCATTATCTAATTTTCTTTTACACTCAGTCCTATAAATAGAGCTATTAATTGGATGCTTATCCATATCAATAATAGCTGATAATTTATTTTTATTTATCATCACAAACTAAGTATTTAATTTTCATTATAAAAATAATTATATATACAACCAATATGGATAATTTGTTGTATTCAAGCTTTATGTTAATAGATAATTAAACAACAATTTAAAAGGAACATAATGATTCATTTTGGCCAAATTTCTAAAAAACAGTTTCTAGAAGAGTATTGGCAAAAAAAACCACTTCTAATTAAAAACGCCCTTCCAAAATTTATTAGTCCTCTGTCTCCAGATGAAATTGCAGGGCTTTCTTGTGAAGAAGAATTTGAATCTAGAATTGTGACTGGATCAATTTCAATGAATAAATGGGACGTAGAAGAAGGTCCCTTTGATGAAAAAATCTTTGCCCAGCTTCCAAACAATAAGTGGACTCTTTTAGTTCAAGGAATCGACAGATACATAAGTGAAGTTCATCAGATTATTAGTGAGTTTGATTTTATTCCAAGGTGGCGCTTTGATGACGTAATGATATCTTTTGCAGCATTAGGCGGAAGCGTTGGACCTCATTATGATCATTATGATGTGTTTTTACTTCAAGGGCTTGGAAGGCGACAATGGACAACAAGTGTAATTGATTGCAATCCTGAAAATTACTTAAAAGATACTCCACTTCGAATAATGAAAAATTTTATTAAAGAAACAACTTGGGTGGCTGAGCCTGGAGATATCGTCTATATACCTCCAAAAGTCGCTCATCATGGTGTAAGTCTTGATGATGAATGTATAACGCTCTCGATTGGCTACAGATCCTACTTAAATAATGAAATGCTGAGTTCACTTGAATTGCCTAATAATAAGAATGATGCCTATCTTAAAGACCCAGAATGGGAAGTGAACATTAATCCAGCTGAAATTACTCAATCAGTAATTGAGCAAACGAGAAGATTTTTAAAAATTAATACGCTTCCTAAAGACTACTTTGGGTGCTTTGTAACCAAACTTGATCCTGAGGATGAAAAAAAATTTAATGAAATCAGAGCTTACCAGACTCAAGAAGAAATAGAAGAGCTAGGTTTTTATCAACTTCATCCAATATGCAGAATAGCTTACCAATTTATCAATCAAGAGTTGAGAGTATTTATTAATGGTGAAGTCTTTAGTTGTAGCGGTATAGATGAAGACTTAGTTGTTAGTTTTTCCAATACCAGAAAACTTCAATTAAGCAATAAAAATAGAACTCTAGCAGAGCGATTAGTGTCATTATCACTCATCGAAAAATCTACATAAAACTAATCAATATTTTTAAATTAAGTTTTAATTATTTAAAACTTATAAAGCATTAATACTCAATGAGAACAGGCAAATTTAGTACATTCGAGAAAAAAAATTAGGGGATAATTCAACTGTTTTATGGATTTTGGTAAGTTTTATCTCAAGCGTACCTATTGGGTATGTTTTAAATAAAGCTTATTACGTTAAACCATAAAACATTTTTTATTTTATTGGAGTAACGCAATGGACATGAATATAGTTCAAAAAAGTTTTACGTTTGGCAATAGTCAGATCACATTTGAAACAGGAAGAATCGCACGACAATCTCATGGAGCTGTTTTAGCTAGCATGGATGATACACAAGTACTAGTTAGCGTTGTGGGAGCAAAAGAAGCCAAACCAGGTCAATCTTTTTTTCCATTATCCGTAGATTATATTGAAAAGACTTATGCAGCAGGAAAAATCCCTGGTGGCTTTCTTAAAAGAGAAGGGCGTCCAAGTGAAAAAGAGACATTAACTTCTCGCCTAATCGACCGCCCTATTCGTCCATTATTTCCAAATGGCTACATGAATGAAGTTCAAGTTATGATTCAGGTTATTTCTGCAAATAAAAATGTAGATCCTGATATTTTAGCAATGCTTGGAACTTCTGCAGCATTGGCAATTGCTGGGGTTCCTTTTAAAGGGCCTATTGGTGCTGCACGCGTTGGTTACAAAGATGGAAGCTACATTATTAACCCAACATATACTGATCTTAAGACTTCAGAACTTGATATGGTTGTTGCTGGAACCAAAGATGCTGTATTAATGGTTGAATCTGAAGCAAGTGAACTTTCAGAGGACGTAATGCTTGCAGCTGTTATGTTTGCACATGAGCAATTTCAAGTAGTAATTGATAGTGTTGCTGAATTTGCAAAAGAGGTAGGAGTTTCTCCTCGCGAATGGGAAGCACCAGCTGAGGATGAATCTCTAATGTCTTCTATTAAATCTAAATTTGAAAGTAAAATTTCTGAAGCTTATCAGACTGTTGACAAGATGGAGCGTTATGAAAAAATGGGTGAAGTTAAAGTCGCTGCCCTTGAAGAATTTATAACTGATGCTGATGATTCACCTAGCTCTGATGACGTTAAAAACTATATTAAAAAAATTGAAAAATCAACTGTTAGAGAGCGTATCTTAAAAGGTGAGCCAAGAATCGATGGAAGAGATAGCTCGACTGTTCGTGAACTTGCAATCGAAACAGGCGTATTAGAAAATACGCATGGTTCCGCACTTTTTACGCGTGGTGAAACTCAAGCCCTTGTTGTTACAACTCTTGGCTCTAAAAGAGATGGACAGCTTATTGAAAAACTTGAATCAAATGATCGTATAGAAGATCACTTCATGCTTCATTACAACTTCCCTCCATACTGTGTAGGTGAAACAGGTCGAGTAATGGGCGTTAAACGTCGTGAAATCGGTCATGGTCGATTGGCTCGAAGAGGAATTGCAGCTTGCCTTCCAAGTATTGAAGAGTTTCCATATACTATCCGTATCGTTTCAGAAATAACTGAGTCTAACGGCTCTAGTTCAATGGCAAGTGTCTGTGGCTCTTCTCTGTCACTTATGGACGCAGGTGTTCCAATTAAAGCGCCAGTTGCAGGTATTGCGATGGGTCTTGTTAAAGATGAAGATCGCTTTACAGTATTAACTGATATTCTTGGTGATGAAGATCACCTTGGTGATATGGACTTTAAAGTTGCTGGAACAGCAAAAGGAATAAATGCACTTCAAATGGATATTAAGATTGATGGTATCACTGAAGACATTATGTCAATTGCACTTAAGCAAGCCAAAGAAGCAAGACTTAATATTCTTGGTCAAATGAACCAAGTTATTTCTGAGCCTAATGCTGCATCAAAAAATGCTCCTAAGACTAAAGTTATTAAAATCCCTACTGACAAGATTCGTGATGTAATTGGTAAGGGTGGCGAGACTATCAGGGGTATCGTAGCTCAATCAGGTGCTAGCGTAGATGTTGATGACGAAGGAAATGTTAATGTTTTTGCAAATGATACTGAAAGCTTTGAAAAAGCAGTTCAGATGGTTAAAGATGTCACTGCAGTTCCTGAATTAAACAAAGTGTATATGGGCAAGGTAGCAAAAATAGTCGAATTTGGCGCTTTTGTTACAATCATGCCTAATCAGGATGGACTTCTTCATGTATCTGAAATTGCACATGAAAGAGTTGAAAAAGTTGAAGATCACCTTAAGGAAGGTCAAGAAATTGAAGTTAAAGTTCTTGGGATAGACCGAGGAAGAATTAAACTTTCTCGAAAGGCTTTAATTGATAAGTAATTAAATAAAGCCACCGAAAGGTGGCTTTTTTATTGAATATAATAAATTATGTCAGATAATAAACTCGTAGAACTAGAAGAAAAAATATCATATCTTCAAAATATGCTCGATGAACTTAATATGGTTATTTTCCGTCAAGGTGAAAAAATTGAAAAACTCACTAATCAAATTAAAGAAACTAATGAAAAGATAATTAATCACTCTGAATCGCAACCTGAACAATCTGAAGTGACTGATGATAAGCCACCACATTATTAACTTGGATTAGATTGCCTTAAAAGAGAGAATTTTAGAGCTTATTAAGGGAGAATATGAAAGCAATGAGTTTTCTAGCTACTAAACAATAGCCTGATTTCGCCTCATCATGATTATAAGGGCTAAACCATTAAGTCCCCATACCAAGCTTAAGAGATACATATTAAAGGTTAATCCAATATATTCAGCTAAATAACCAACCAATGCTGGTCCAAAAATAAAGCCAGCAAATCCCATAGTTATAAGATTAGCAACAGTTAAAGATATAGGCTCATCTGTCAGCCTTATAGCTTGCCTAAGAATAATTGCTATAAAGTTGGCTGTTCCAAAACCGAATAGTATCATTCCAAAAATAATGACATAAAAATTTGACGTCAATATTGATAGGAAAAGTATTATGCCTGCAATAATACTTAAATAACCACCAACTAATTTTTCGCTATATTTATTAATCATTTTTGAGGCGATTAGTCTAGCAGAAATCTCACCAACATTAAAGGCCACTATAACGGCTCCTCCTAAGAAAAGAGGTACTAATAAATCTTTTGTTAACCATAAAGCAGACCAATCAAGAATTATGCCCATAGTTGCATAATTCATCATCATTAAAAAGCCAAAAATTAGTACTGATTTTTTTGGAAATTTAAATCTTGGTGTTTTCTTTAAATCTTCAAATGTTTTTGAGAGTCCAAACTTAAATACTATTAGTGCTCCTAAAACAAGCATTGATCCAGATATAGAAAAAATTAAACTTACACTTTCAATGTACTTAATTGTAAAGAATGCAGTAATAGCTCCGACTAATGAGCCAAAGCTAAATGCTGCGTGGTATAAAGGCGTAATGACCCTAGAAGTCTTTTCTTCAATCATTGATATTTGTGACTGCGCAGAAGGACTAAAAAAACCTACAAAAAAACCAAATGGTACAAAAGCCAATAAAAACCAGAAGTAATTTGGTGATAGTATTAATAGTAATGGAAGGTACGAAATACCAAGTAAACCAATCGTAATGGCATTTTTAGTGCCAATTTTTGGAACAATTAATCTCCCTGATGTTTGGTTACCTATTAAATTTGCAATACCGAAAACCAGAAGGCCAATACCAATTTCCGCCTCAGTTATTTGAAGCCTTTCAGCGTTCCAAGGAATATAAACAAAATATAATCCAATCTGAAAGAGTACTAAGAAGGCGCTAAGAAAGACAGTATAAATACCATTATTATATTTAGCACTCTCAGTCATATCAATGCTCAAATTCCTTCTTGGGCTTAAGTGTACTTTGATTGATTAAAATTCCCTTCCAGCCATTACTAACGAATCTGCGAATGTTTAAATGGGAATTATGATTTTCTGGCTCATCAATAACAGATTGATAATGTTCACCAAAACATCTTAACGTTTCTGACTCAGAAAGAGAATGCATCAAGGCAAAACAGAAAACCTTTGCAGAGCCTTGATTTTCTTCTTTCGAGTTAACAAGATCACTATTTGTAAAAGCGACATTTAAAAACTCATATTCTTGATCAATGAGATTAGTAAAATCAGAAAAATTCATCTTAACTCCTGACCTAAGTTGCTCGAGATACTCTTTGGTATTCATCGTTTTTTATGTATACATTGGGTTTGACTTATTAACATCAATATTAAGTTTTTTAATGGCACTTTTAATTATTTTTGAATCCAGCAAGCCATCATCAACAAGCGCCTTTAATGTTACAAAAACAATATAATTTGCATTCACCTCAAAAAAATATCTAAGCTCTTTACGAGAATCTGACCTACCAAATCCATCTGTACCTAATACCTCATAATGAAGAGGTATATGCTTACGAACCTGCTCTGCATAATTTCTCATATAGTCTGTAGCAGCAATTACTGGGCCAGAAGATTTGCTTAAGCACTGAGTTATGTATGGAACCTTCTTATTTTTACTTGTACTAAATAAATTTTCACGATCAATTTTTTGAGCCTCTCTTGTAATCTCATTAAAACTAGTAACACTCCAAACATGCGACATAACACCCCAGTCTTTTGAGAGCATATCAGCTGCTTTTTCAACTTCTCTAAGAATAGCGCCACTTCCTAATAATTGAACTTCAATTTTGGATTTTCCTACTACTTTTAATGGATACATTCCCTTAATAATTCCTTCTTCAGCGCCTTTAGGAATAGCAGGATGAATATAGTTCTCATTCATAAGTGTTATATAATAAAAAACACTTTCCATATTCTCATACATACGGCGCATGCCTTCACGCAGAATAACTGCTAATTCATACGCATAAGTTGGATCGTAGGAAACACAATTTGGAATAGTATTAGCAACAATCAATGAATCCCCATCTTGATGCTGAAGACCTTCACCAGCAAGCGTAGTTCTTCCAGCAGTACCACCCATCAAAAAACCCTTGGCTTGCATATCTCCAGCAGCCCAAGCAAGATCACCAACCCTTTGAAAACCAAACTTTGAATAATAAATATAAAAAGGAATCATTGTGACATTATGAGAAGCATAAGATGTTGCAGCAGCAATCCAGTCAGAAATTGCTCCAGCTTCATTGATGCCTTCTTGAAGCACCTGGCCTTTAATATCTTCTTTATACCACATAACTTTATCAGAGTCTTCTGGCTCATAGAGCTGACCAGAGGAAGAATAAATGCCCATTTGCCTAAAAAGACCCTCCATTCCAAAAGTTCTCGCCTCATCAGGAACAATGGGAACAACTCTTGGACCAATCTCTTTATCTCGTATTAATAGTGATAGGAAGCGCACAAATGCCATTGTGCTTGATATTTCCTTTTCATCAGTAGATTTTAGTAGAGGATCAAAAACGTTTAATTCTGGTATTTTAAAGGTCTCCAGCTCAAAACTTCTAACAGGTAGATATCCGCCCAAAGCTTCTCGCCTCTCTCTAAGATATTTTAGTTCCTCACTATCTTCAGCAGGCTTATAAAAATTGAGCTCTTCTGCATCTTTTTTAGTAACAGGGATATCAAATCTCTGAGCAACACGAACTAGTGCATCAACACCTAATTTCTTCTGGCTGTGGGTAGTGTTTTGTCCTTCACCAGCCTCTCCCATTCCGTATCCTTTGACTGTTTTTGCCAAAATAACTGTAGGCTGTCCCTTATGCTCTTTAGCTGATTTGTAAGCTTGAAAAACCTTATTTGGATCGTGGCCACCTCGAGTAAGCCCAAAAATTTCATCATCAGACATATGCTCAACAAGTTTAAGAGTTTCAGGATACTTTCCAAAAAAATGCTTACGAACATAAGCACCATCTTTTGCTTTATAGGCCTGATATTCCCCATCTACAACTTCTTCCATTCTTTGCCTCAAAAGGCCCGAAGTATCATTGGCGATTAATTTATCCCAACCCCTACCCCAAATAACTTTAATTACATTCCAGCCAGCGCCTCGAAACATTCCTTCAAGCTCTTGAATGATCTTACCATTGCCTCGAACAGGCCCATCTAAACGCTGAAGATTACAATTAATAACAAAAATAAGATTATCCAGCTTTTCTCTACCTGCTAAAGATATGGCACCAAGAGACTCAGGCTCATCTGTTTCACCATCTCCTATGTAGGCCCAAACGGTTCTTTTATCCGTTTTAATAATTTCTCGATGCTGAAGATATTTCATAAAACGCGCTTGAAATATCGCCATTATTGGCCCTAGTCCCATAGATACTGTTGGAAACTGCCAAAAATTTGGCATTAACCATGGGTGGGGATACGATGATAATCCTTCTTGATTAGCCTCCTGCCTAAAGTTAAGCATTTGCTTTTCAGTAATTCTACCTTCTAGAAAGGCTCTTGAATATATACCAGGTGCAATATGGCCTTGGAAAAATATTAGGTCTGCTCCCTGGTCTAAATTCCCACCTCTATAGAAATGATTGAAACCAACTTCATACAGTGTGGCGCTAGATGCAAATGATGCAATATGGCCACCAAGCTCAGAAGAGACTTGATTTGCTTTAACGACCATGATCATTGCATTCCATCGTATGATCGATTTAATTCGATGCTCAATATCATGCTTAACAACAAGTTCAGTTTCTTTTTCTACTGGAATTGAATTTAAATAAGCTGTATTAACGCCTTGCGGTAAATTCATCCCATCTTCATGAGCCATATCCATTAATTTTTGCAGGATATACTTAGCTCTATCTTGCCCTTCAACCCTGGCAACAGATCTAAAAGCTTCTAGCCATTCAATAGTTTCTTGCGGATCAATATCTTTTTGAGACATAAAATTTGATTTAATTTAATTCAACAGAAAAGGTTTGAAATTCAACTTTTGTGGATATTATCCCTAAAAAGTTAACTCAAAATCACCTTAATAAAGTGCAGTTTAAGCTTAAAGAAAAGTCTTTATAGATATTGAGAAAAAAAGCGATTAGCTAGCATTATCAATAAATCTTTTTATTTTGTTCCTTTAGAAGTCTTCTATCGATTTCTAAAATAAAAATTTGTTAAAATGACTTCAACTTTAATCTTTACAAATATTTTAATGAATATTTCAACTTCAATCTTCAAAGCCTACGATATAAGAGGTATTGTTGAAACTGAACTAACACCAGAAATTGTCAAATTGATAGGCAAGGCTGTTGGTAGCGAATCTATTGAAAAAGGTGAAAGAGGTGTTGTTGTAGGAAGAGATGGACGCTTAACGGGACCAGAATTATCAGATGCATTGATTTCAGGCCTTCTTGAGAGTGGCTGTCACGTGGTGAATATAGGTATGGTCCCATCTCCAGTTGTGTATTTTGCAACTTACACCAAAGGAGCAACATCAGGCGTTATGATTACTGGGTCACACAACCCTGCAGAATATAATGGATTAAAAATTATGGTCGCAGGCGAAACTCTTTCAGCTGAAAGAATTCAAGACCTACTTAAAAGAATTAATGAGAACAATTTTTCTTCTGGTTCTGGAACTTCAACTTCTATAAATATCGATCAAAACTATATAGACACGATTAAGTCAGATATCAAAATTGAGAAAGATCTCAAAATTGTAATTGATTGTGGCAATGGCGTAGCAGGTAACATTGCTCCTCAATTGTTTGAAGCATTAGGCGTTAAAGTTACCAAACTCTTTTGTTTAGTTGATGGCAGGTTTCCAAACCACCACCCAGATCCATCTAAACCCGAAAATTTACAAGATTTAATCCAAGAAGTTAAAGATACTAACTCTGACTTAGGCCTTGCTTTTGATGGAGATGGAGATAGGTTAGGATTGGTTGACAACAAAGGTCAAATCATTTGGGCTGATCAGCAAATGATGCTTTACTCTAAGGATGTATTAAGTAGAAATAAAGGTGCAAAAATTATTTTTGATGTGAAGTGCTCTTCACTTCTGCCTAAATTTATTTCTGAAAATGGAGGTGAACCAATTATGTCCAGAACCGGGCACAGTTTTATTAAACAAAAACTTACAGAAACTAAAGCAGAGCTAGCTGGAGAAATGTCAGGACATATATTCTTTAAGGAGCGCTGGTATGGATTTGATGATGCTCTTTATACTGGTGCAAGGTTATTAGAAATTATCTCTAAGAGCAATAAGTCATGTTTTGAAATTTTTGATGAAATGCCAGTAAACCTAAGTACCCCTGAAATTAATATTAACTTTGAGAAGCATGGTCAGCAATTTGAAGCAATGAATAAATTATCAGCGGACATTAATTTTCCCAATGCCACTATTATTACTATTGATGGCGTTAGAGTCGACTACGAAAATTGTTGGGGGCTAGTCAGGGCTTCCAATACAACCCCTTGCTTAGTTTTACGTTTTGAAGCTAATGACAATAAATCGCTAAATGAAATAAAGACAAAGTTTGCTGAATGGCTTAAATCGAATGGTATTTCTACAGATTCTTTATAGTTGAAAAATTTAAAAAATAAGGTATAAAATACACTTTTTTATCTTTGCAAGACAACATTCTTTTAAAAAGTAATAATACTAAACTTGGAGCAACCCCAATGGATGGACATGTCAACTTTACCCTTTCAGATCGCTTAAGAAAATCCCCATATTACGAGGCTACTCTTAAAGCAGGAGCTAAAACTTTCACGTTATACAATCATATGATTATGCCCACTTCTTATGAAGGTGCAGAGGCTGACTACTGGAATTTAATTAATAACGTCACGATGTGGGATGTTGCTGCTGAGAGGCAAGTTGAAATAATTGGTGGTGATGCGTATAAATTTGTTGAATATATTACTTCTAGAGATCTCTCAAAACTCCAAATTGGTCAAGGAAAATATGCCCTTATTACTGATGAAAATGGTGGAATTATAAATGATCCAATAATATTAAAATTGGCTGAAAATCATTTTTGGCTTTCGATTGCTGATAGTGATGTTTTACTATGGACTCGTGGACTTGTCTGTGGACTTGGCTGGGATGTTCAGATTAGTGAGCCAGATGTATCTCCCCTCGCTATCCAAGGACCTAACCACTTGCCATTAATGATTGATTTGTTTGGTGACTGGGTTAAAGATATCAAGTATTTCTTTTTTAAAGAAGTTGAGTTAGAAGGCATTCCTCTCATTGTCCAAAAATCAGGGTGGAGTAAGCAAGGTGGTTTTGAGCTCTATCTTCGTGATGGCTCTAAAGGCCAAAAGCTCTGGGATATTGTTGCTACTGCCGGTAAAAAATATGACATTAAGCCTGGAACTCCAAACAATATTGAAAGAGTTGAGTCGGGTCTTTTTTCATGGGGTAATGACATGGATATAAATAGCAACCCCCTAGAGCTTCCTTTAGCTAATTTTTGTCAGCTCGATAAAGAAGCTGATTACTTAAGTAGAAATGCACTCCATAGAATACGCTCTGAAGGTATCACTAAAAAACTAGTTGGCCTTGTTGTTGAGGGTGATGCATTTATTGGTGGCTGTGCTAGCCCATGGCAAGTTAAAAGTGGCAACAAAATATGTGGAAAGGTTACTAGCGCTGCATATTCACCAAGACTAAAAATTAATATGGCTATGGCCACTCTTGACAAAGGCTTCAATGATATAGACTCAGAAGTAGAAGTAGAAACGCCTTGGGGCAAAAGACTAGGGAAAGTTTCACCAATTCCCTTTAACTAAATGAACTTATGGAATTAACTGTCTGGCTTGGGCTATTAGCATCTGCACTTTTTATTAGTATATCCCCTGGCCCTGGAGCAATTTTTTCAATAAGTCAGGGCACTCAATATGGCTTGAAGAGATCTATAATTTCAGTAATTGGCCTGCAACTTGGATTAATGAGTCAAATTATATTTCTGCTGCTAGGACTAGGAGTATTAATTGATCAGTTTCCAAGTATTTTTTCAATAATTAAAATGCTGGGAATGCTTTACTTAATTGCGCTAGGAATTATGCAATGGCTTAAAAAAATTGAACAGATATCTACTTCTAAAGCCTACCTAGATAAAGCTTTTAACCCTTTGAGTTCCCTTCTAAAGGGTTTTTTTGTGAACATAACAAACATCAAAGGCACCGTTTTTTTTCTTGCATTAATACCACTTTTTGTCGATTTAACTGCCCTTAAAATTTCTACTTGTTTAATTTTAACTGCAACATTAATTAGTGTTGATTTAATTGTAATGATTGGCTACGTCATGCTTGCTGAAATATCAAAATCATTTCTGTCGGACCCAAAAAAAATATTATGGCAAAATAGAGTTACTGGTTCCACATTAATTCTTATTGGTTTAATAATGGGTACGTCTTAACTAGATTTTTATGAGTGTCTTTCATTTAGCATATACAGTGACTGATCTAGAGTCTACAAGAAGATTCTATGGGAGTCTTTTAGGGTGTCCTGAGGGAAGAAGCTCAGAAACCTGGGTAGATTTCAATTTTTTTGGAAACCAACTCTCGCTTCATGTTGGTGAGGTAATAAAAAGCAGCAAAACTAGCTCAAGTGTTGAAGGTGTTTCAGTTCCTATACCTCACTTTGGCTGCGTGCTAGATTGGAATACATTTAATGATTTAGCCCATAAACTGCAATCAAAATCTGTTAAATTCATTATTACTCCTAATGTTAGGTTTTTAGGCCAACCTGGTGAGCAGGCAACAATGTTTTTTGAGGACTATTCAGGTAACTCTATCGAACTCAAAGCCTACAAAAATGTAACAGAAGTGTTTAGCAAATAACTACGCCAAAGGTTTATAAATGTTAGAAGTATTGAGTATTGAAACAATAATAACTTTTATTACTGCATCTGTAGTTCTGAGCCTAGTTCCTGGGCCTGACAATCTATTTGTTATGAGTAATTCAGCTTTAAGGGGATGGAAAATTGGACTCTATACTACACTTGGTCTTTGCACAGGGCTCATAGGACACACAATCTTAGTTGCGATTGGTGTAAGTGTTATTTTTCAAACAAGTGTAATTGCCTTCAATGGACTGAAAATTATTGGCGCTTTTTACCTTGTGTATCTTGCATGGCTATCGATTCAAAATAAAGAGTTAAACTTAGGGAAAGCCTCCCAAGACAGTTCAAATAAATCATACTATTTAACGGGTGTTGTTATGAACCTAACCAACCCAAAAGTAGCAATCTTTTTTTTGGTCTTTTTGCCTCAGTTTGTAAATTCCAATAATAATATCTCATCTCAGGTATTTCTTCTTGGATTACTATTCATTTTTAGTGCATTTTTTGTTTTCACATTAATTGCCTATTTATCTAGCTTTCTTGAAGGAACTTTAAAAAAATCAAAAACTATAAATAAAAATCTTAACCTTATTGCAGCTTTAATATATGTTGCTCTAGCGGTTAATCTTTTTTTTGTTCACTTATAGGTCATTATGAAAAATATTTCTGCAATTACAACTAGCTATAAATCTAATCATAAAGAAATATGTGAAGTCAGATTTAAAGTTTTCGTTGATGAGCAAAACGTCCCTGAAGAGCTTGAAATAGATGGGCTAGATGATGACGCTAATCATATACTCATATTATTAGATGACAAAGCAATAGGAACAGGAAGAATTTTGTCTGATGGGCATATAGGAAGGGTAGCTGTTTTAAAACAATTTCGAGGCAAGGGTGTTGGTAAATTAATTATGAAAATGCTCATTGAGTGGGCTCAAGAAAATCAATTAAAAAGCTTATGGCTTTCGTCTCAGTGGCATGCTCGTGGATTTTATATTGATCTTAAATTTACTTGTACTGGTGAAAAGTATGAAGAGGCTGGCATTGATCATATAAAAATGACAAGAAAGCTTTAGTTGTAGGGGTTTTCATGTTTCAGTTTTCACCAAATACTGCGTTATTACTCACCAAAATAATCGTTGTCTCTGACATCATTGAAGTCTCTAGATAGAAACTTTCCAAGCCTAATAATAGACCAGAAAAAAGCAAAGTACATAATTAGTTTTATAACTAAATAGATATCCTTAGAATAAAAACCAACAATTATTACAATTAATGAAAGTAAGATAAGTTTTTTCATAAGAACAGTTTATTGAAAGTTGTCTCTGCCACACTTCCAGCAAAAATCAAAAGTTTGATCATTGATCTCATTACAACCCCCACACTTCCAAGTAATTAAGCTTATTTCAGTGTCAATTGACTCAATAACTTTTTTAGCCTCTTCTAGCTCACTATCTTTTAAAAGCCAGACCTCCGGCCAAGTATCGAAGGGGGCTAAACCACCAGATGCACTCGATGCAAACTCGTTATTAAGAACGACCTCATAACCGTTATTAATTAAAACGTTTTTAACATTCATCACCATTATTCGATTTTCATTCGTATACAAGAGTTTCATTTGAGTGCAAAAATCAGATAAATAAAGCTGCTAACCCAAGGAAGGCTACAAATCCAATGACATCAGTAATAGTTGTGAGAATAACTCCTCCAGCCAAAGCAGGATCTATCTTTAACTTAGTAAGTGCCAAAGGTAAAAATGCACCAGAAAAAGCAGCAACAAGTAAATTGGTAATTATTGCAAGCGCTATGACTAAGCTCAGCAGTAAGTCAGAAAACCAGTAGTAAGTAATTAGGCCAATAACGATAGACCAAATTATGCCATTGAGGCCACTTACTGCAACTTCTTTGTTTATTAAAGTTTTGATGTTAGCTGAGGTTACCCTTCCCGTTGCAATTCCTCGAGTAACTATTATCAGCGTTTGAGTACCTGCAATACCGCCCATACTAGCAACTACTGGCATTAATATTGCTAAAGCAATTTTTTGCTGCAAGGTGGCTTCAAAAAGACCGATAAAGTAGACCGCAATAAATGCCGTTATTAAATTAACTCCTAGCCAGACACTTCGGCGCTTTGAGCTTTGGAAAATAGGGGCAAAGACATCCTCATCCTCGTCCAAACCAACCATGGACATCACAGAATGTTCAGCCTGATCACGAATTACATCAACCACATCATCAATTGTAATTCGCCCAACTAACTGATTATTCTCATCAATCACGGGAGCTGAAATTAAATTTCTTTGTTCAAATAGTATAGCTACTTCAGATTCATCAGTATCAGCATTAATTGGTTTTGAAGCTTCATTGTTAGTCAATGAATCGACCATTTGCTCTGGCCCTTCAGTTAACAAGGTAGTAATAAGTAAGGAGCCTAAATAATTAAAGTCTCTATCAACAACAAAAATTTGGTCAGTGTCTACTGGCATCTCTTTCAATAGCCTTAAATATCTTATTACAGCTCTTATTGTGACATCAGGTCTGACAGTTATAAAGTCAGTATTCATTAATCCACCAGCAGAGTCTTCAGGGTAGCTCAGAATTTTGTTAAGGCGCTCTCGATGTTTAAAATCGAGTGTCAATAAAAGGCTATGAACAGCTGACTCAGGTAGGTTTGGAACAATATCTGCTAAGTCATCTGTATCTAATTTTTCAGTAGCCTTAACAAGATCATCTACCAACATTTCGCCAATTAACTGGGACTGGACATCTTCATTAACCTCTTTTAAAACTTCACCCTGGATTGAAATTTCAATCCCAGGCCAAATAACTGCTCTATCTTTTGGTTGAATGGCCTCTAAAAGTCTTGCTATTTCTCCAGGATGAAGTTCTTTGATTTGATATTTTGCCTCATCATGATTTGATGCTTCTAATGAAATCATTAAATTTTGAAGGCTTACTTCGAAATTAGTAAGTTCAACTTCAGCCATATTTATAATCCAATGGTTTAGACTGCATAACAAGCTTAACTTGTTATGCAGTTATTACATCGTATTATAATTTATATAAGCTAAGCTCTGTGGTTATGTAGTTTTTCTTTATGCTTGATTATTTGAGAATCAAGCTTATTAATTAGTTGATCAATAGAAACATACATATCGCTACTTTGGGCTTTTGCAAATAAATCAGCCCCACTAACATGAATAGTTGCTTCGGCTTTTTGAAGATCTTTTTGCACTTCTAAAATCATGTTAACATTCATAACATTATCAAAGTGATGCTTTATTTTTGTGAGTTTATCACTCGTATGCTGCCTGATAGAAGATGTAATATCAAGATGATGACCAGAAAGGTTAAGTTGCATTTTTACTCCTTAGATTAATGAAATAAAATTGTGTTTCTTGCAGCCATATTGTGTCATAAATTGATCATACTATTGGACTTTTTTATCTTTTTTATTAAGCAAATTACAGAAAGTATGAGTAAAGAAATTAGGATATAATTAATCTTTTGAGTTTTACTGAATATTGAAATGTTATCTGAATCACGCCGAATAAAACCTTATATTTCTCGAAGATCTTGTCTTCAAGTTTATTTATTAATGGTGGCTAATTTGCCTTAATCTGGCAAATAACTTAGATTCAAAAGCCCCATTATGGGGCTTTTTTATTTATTAACTGGAATTTTTTTATGTCAAACTTAATGTCTAACTATTACCCACTCGAGGTTACCTTTGTAAAAGGGAGTGGCTGTTGGTTAACTGATACATCTGGATATGAATACCTTGATGCACTTTCAGGCATTGGCGTAGTGAACCTTGGCCACTCTCATCCAGCAATTACAAAGAGTATAGTCAATCAGTCAAAAAAACTACTTCACACCTCAAATGTTTACCGCATTGCAAACCAAGAAAAACTGGCAACACGCCTATGTCAACTTGCTAATATGGACAAAGCCTTCTTTTCAAACTCTGGAGCTGAAGCGAATGAAGCTGCCATTAAAATTGCTAGGCTGTATGCACGCTCTAAAAATATTCATAATCCAATTGTTTTAACTGCAAATAAAGGTTTTCATGGAAGAACAATGGCAACTCTTTCTGCAACAGGTCAAAGCAAAGTTCAAGAGGGTTTTGCTCCACTAATGAGTGAGTTTGTTCATGTTGACTTTGATGACATTGATGCTATTAATAAATACAGTAAAAATAAAGATGTAGTTGCTGTCATGCTTGAACCTGTGCAAGGAGAGGCTGGAGTTATAATTCCTCAATCAGATTACTTAAATAAAGTCCAAATACTTTGTGAACAAAATGAATGGCTCTATATTCTTGATGAAGTTCAGGCAGGAATGGGAAGAACAGGAAGGCTTTTTGCTCACCAACACAACAAAATTACTCCTGATATTCTCTGCCTTGCAAAAGGCTTAGGTAACGGCGTTCCAATTGGAGCTTGCCTAGCCAAAGGTAAAGCTGCTGAGATGCTAACTCCAGGAACTCATGGCTCAACCTTTGGAGGTAACCCACTAGTAACGGGCGTAGCTTCAAGTGTTCTTGACGTCTTTGAGAATGACTTAATTCTTGATAACGTAATGAAAATGAGTCAATATTTTGAGTCAGAATTTAAGTCCAAAATAATGAGTTATAGTGTGGTAAGGGAGCTAAGGATCAAAGGCCTGATGATTGGTATTGGACTTGATGAAAATATTATTGATTGCAGCAAACTTACTCAAAAGGCTTTAGAAGACAAGCTATTAATAAACATCACTGGTAATTCTATTAGAATGCTGCCGCCACTAATAATATCTAAAAAAGAAATTGATATCTTGATCAATAAGATTATAAAACTAATTACTATTTAGGAATAACTATGCCCAATCATTTCATCGATTTTGACCAATTCTCTCAAAATGATTTACAAGGAATTATAGATCGAGCTATCTTGCTTAAAAAAGAGCATAAATCTGGACTTATAAATGAAACCCTTAAAAACAAAACTTTAGCAATGATTTTTGATAAATCCTCTACCCGAACTAGAGTTTCATTTGAAGCAGGAATGACGCAGCTTGGTGGACAGTCACTTTTTCTCTCTGAAAAAGATATACAACTAGGAAGAGGTGAGCCAATTACTGATAGCGCTATAGTTATTAGCTCTATGGTTGATGCAATAATGCTAAGAATGTCCTCACATGAAGATATAGTTGAGTTTTCAAAGCATTCAAGTAAGCCAGTTATTAACGCTCTTTCAGACGAATCTCATCCTTGCCAAATACTTGCCGACTTAATGACTTATCAAGAACATAAAGGCTCAATCAAAGGTAAAAAAATAGCATGGATTGGTGACGGCTGCAATGTTTGTCAGACATATATGCAAGCTGCAGCAATATTTGACTTTGACCTTTCGATTGCAACTCCAGTTGGTTATGGACCATCTGATGATTTTATTGAAAAATATAAAAAAAATATCAGTTATTTTACAAATCCTAATGATGCTTGCAGAGGCGTCGACATTATTGTTACTGATGTTTGGACTAGTATGGGACAAGAATTAGAAATAAAACAGAGAGAAGCAGCGTTTAAGGGCTTTCAAGTTGATCAAAAATTGATGAATCAGGCTAAAGATGATGCAATATTTATGCACTGCCTTCCAGCCTATAGAGGCAAAGAGGTAAGTGCAGAGGTGATTGATGGAGAACAGAGTGTTGTATGGAGTGAAGCTGAAAATCGACTACATGTTCAGAAATCACTATTACTGTATCTGATTAAAGACTAATCTAGTTGAGATAGTTTTAACTTAGCTTCCTGATAGAACTTAACACCTCTTTCAATCTTTTCTCTACCCTTTGAGATTCTCCAATTATTAGTATCTCTAAGTGAATAGACGCATCCACAATACTCCTGCTGATAGAAGTTTTCTTTTTTGGATACCTCAAGCATCCTAGAAGATCCTCCTTGTTTGCGCCAATTAAAATCCCAATAGGGAACATTGTGTGGCTCAGAAGATCTGGCACCTGAGTCATTAATTTGCTTCATGTCTTTCCAGCGAGAAATTCCAAGTGTTGAAGAAATAATATCAAAATTATTTTCAGAGGCATATTTAGCTGTTTTTTGAAACCTCATATCAAAACAAGTAGAACATCTCTCTCCTCTTTCTGGCTCATTCTCTTGGCCTTTTGTTCTCGAAAACCACTCATCACGATCATAATCTGCATCAATAATTGGCATCCCAAGTTTTTTTGCAAAGCGAATATTTTCTTCTTTTCTAAGCTCATACTCCTCAAAAGGATGAATATTTGGATTATAGAAAAAAATTGTTGTCTCAATTTCTGATGCGGCCAAAGCCTCCATAATTTCTCCAGCACAAGGGGCACAGCATGAGTGCATTAATAGTCTTTTTTCACCATTAGGAGTCTCTAGCTTCGGTCTCTTATATGAGTTAAGCGAATAGTCTATTTGAGACATTGTTTAACCTTTTTTAAAATCTCCCAAGATTCACGCTTAAGAGTTGGATTCTTTAAAATATCTCTTGGGTGATGCATTAAAAAAAGAGCTGATTTATTTGACTCATAAGAAGAGCCCATTACCATTACAACCTCTGATGGATTATTTTTTATATACTCATCAATAAGGTTTTTTTTAAGTGAAACAAGCTGAGCATTCTTAATACTGAAACTGATAGATTCAAGCATTTTCATTAACAGGTTTTGACTGTCGCCTTTTGAGCAAAATGAGTCTTGAGCCCCTACTTCTACAATTAAAAGCTTTATAGGCTGCTCAGGAGATTTGTTTAACTCAATTTTTGAATAGAGAAAATCTGGAATTCCTAAAGCTTCAAGATATTTATTTCTTAACTGCATACTCAAATCTGCGGATGAGCTCTCTCAACATTTGTCATTACTTTGTTAAGAGCATTGACATATGCTTTAGCGGATGAAGTAATAATATCTGTATCAACCCCCTGTCCATTTACAATTTTCCCTTCATGCTCCAAACGAACATTGACTTCTCCAAGAGAGTCGGTTCCTTGAGTTACATTTGTTACAGAATACAATTGAAGCTTTGGATCAATATCAACTAATGAAAGTATTGCGTTAAACGTGGCATCAACTGCACCAGATGTTTTAGCTGAAGCACTTTGCTCAACACCATTTATCAACAGTGTTACATCTGCAGTATTCTCTTTCCCAGATTCAGCAGATACTTTGAGTGAAATCAAGTGAATTGTTTCAGATGACTCAGTTTGGGCATCTGAAACCAAAGCCTGAAGATCTTCATCAAAAATATCATGCTTTTTATCAGCTAAGGTTTTAAATCTAGAAAAAGCATCATTTAGCGCTTCATCGGAATCAAAATCAATACCTAATTCTGTAAGTCTAGCTTTAAAAGCATTCCGGCCAGAATGTTTCCCAAGTACTAATGAATTCTGATTCCATCCAACATCCTCTGCCCTCATGATTTCATAGGTCTCTCTATGCTTAAGGACTCCATCTTGATGAATTCCAGCTTCATGCGCAAAAGCATTAGCTCCAACAATAGCTTTGTTTGGTTGAACAACAAACCCAGTAATGGAAGATACTAATCTAGAGGCAGCAAGAATACCTGTAGCATCAATATTTGTATCTAGCCTAAATACATCCTGCCGAGTTCGAACAGCCATTACAACCTCTTCAAGAGAGGTATTCCCAGCTCTTTCTCCAAGCCCATTAATAGTGCATTCAATTTGTCTTGCGCCATTTAAAACTGCAGAAAGTGAGTTAGAAACTGCAAGACCTAAATCATTATGACAGTGTGCAGAGAAAATTGCCTTATCAGAATTTGGAATTCTCTCAATTAATTCTCTCATTGTTTCACCAAATTGATGAGGTATATTGTAACCAACTGTATCTGGAATATTAATTGTTGTTGCTCCAGCATTAATAGCTGACTCAATTATTCGGCAGAGAAAATCAATATCTGAACGACCAGCATCTTCTGGACTAAACTCAATATTATCAGTAAACTTTGTTGCTCTTTTAACAGAGCGAATTGCTTGAGTGACAACTTCATCAGGTGTCATTCTTAGCTTCATCTTCATATGAATATCAGAGGTTGCTATAAAAGTATGAATTCGAGCAGAATTTGCACCTTTAATAGATTCTCCTGCGCGATCAATATCTTTATCAAGAGCCCTTGCTAATGAACACACTGTTGAATCTTTCACGGCTTTAGCAACTGCTTGAACAGCTTCAAAGTCACCTTGAGATGCAATTGCAAAACCAGCTTCAATAACATCAACTCTCATTTTTTCTAAACTTTTAGCGATACGAACTTTTTCATCCTTGGTCATAGATGCACCAGGTGATTGTTCTCCATCTCTAAGTGTTGTATCAAAAATTATTAGTTTTTCGGACATTAATTGCTCCTTTTTATTTTACGAATTTTATCTTAAATTTTAGTGATAGACTTTCGTCTATTATGATTATTATTGCCTTACGGCAATAATCGCAACAAAGCAAAGAGCTTGCTTAGTGAAAGTAATGTGATTGAATTAAGGTTCTTAATCATAAGTGAAGATTATAAAGCAACTTAAGTTGTCTTAATCTTTTTTTTCTCAATGCGCATTTTATTAATGCCAATAATAGTAATAAATGGACCTGAGAGCAAGTATAGAAAAAATCCAGTAAATAAAACAATATTAGGCTTATAAAGAAGCACAATTAAACTAAGAACAATAGCTAAAAGAAAACGAAATGAAGCTTTCTTTGAATCCAATTCTTTAAAACTGTAATACCGAACATTACTAACCATAAGAAGTCCGCAAATAATTGTTATTACAGCGCCAAGATAGTAGCCTATATAACCTATTGAAATGACGTCCGAATCAAAGAAGGCAAATGCCCAAATTTTAAGCCATATCATTGTAGCTATTACGCCCGCAGCAGCTGGTGAAGGCAGCCCTTGAAAATAGCGCTTATCGGCAGAGCCTACTTGCGTATTAAACCTAGCAAGACGTAAAGCAGCGCAAGCTAAATAAACAAAGGCTGCAAGCCAGCCAAATCTTCCTAATCCAGAAAAACCCCATAAATAAACCAGAAGAGCTGGAGCCAAGCCAAAAGAAACAAGGTCAGCTAAAGAATCATACTCCGCGCCAAAAGCACTTTGAGTATTTGTTAACCGAGCTACTCGCCCATCTAACGTGTCCCATAACATGGCAACCATTATTGAAATTGCTGCGATTGTAAAGTCACCATTAATAGATGCAATGATAGAATAAAACCCAGCAAACAAGCCAAACGTTGTTAATACGCTTGGCAATATGTAGATTCCTCTATTTCTTGGTTTTTGTTCTGTCATTGCTAATTAAAATAAAGCTGACAATATCAAAAATTAATTAGTTTTTAGTCTGATCTACTAATTTATTTTTTGCAATCCACGGCATCATTGAGCGCAAGCTCTCACCAACAGTTTCAATTTGGTGTTTGCGCTGAACATCACGACGACCAGGCAAATCACTAACATTTTTAATAAACTCCTTAGCAAAATCACCACTTTGTATTTCACTTAAAATTTTCTTCATTTCAGCTTTTGTTTCATCAGTTACTATTCTTGGTCCTCGAGTAACATCACCATATTCAGCGGTATTTGAAATTGAGTAACGCATATTTGCAATACCACCCTCATACAATAAATCAACAATAAGCTTTAATTCATGAAGGCACTCAAAATATGCCATTTCTGGCTCATATCCAGCTTCTACAAGTGTTTCAAATCCAGCTTGGACAAGAGCAGTAGTTCCTCCACATAAAACCACTTGCTCACCAAATAAATCTGTTTCAGTTTCTTCTCTAAAACTCGTTTCGAGTATTCCAGTTCTTCCTCCACCAATTGCTGAAGCATATGAAAGAGCAATTTCTTTAGCATTACCTGTTGCATCCTGCTCAATTGCTATTAGATCTGGTATACCTCCACCTTTGACAAACTCAGAGCGAACAGTATGTCCAGGTGCTTTTGGAGCAATCATAATTACATCTAAGTCTTGTCTTGGAACAATCATATCAAAATGAATATTAAGGCCGTGTGAAAAAGCTAAAGCAACCCCCTGTCTCAAGTTAGGCTCAATATTTTTTGAATAAATACTAGCTTGAAACTCATCCGGAGCCAATAACATAATAACATCTGCC
Source organism: Candidatus Pseudothioglobus sp. Uisw_041 (assembly GCF_048087625.1). Taxonomy (NCBI): domain Bacteria; kingdom Pseudomonadati; phylum Pseudomonadota; class Gammaproteobacteria; family Pseudothioglobaceae (SeqCode); genus Pseudothioglobus (SeqCode); species Candidatus Pseudothioglobus sp. Uisw_041. Next base: position 1,081,680 of record NZ_CP159805.1, read on the forward strand.
CAAGCACTCGCCTCTTCAACAGACATAACGCCTAATCCTGCCTCTTTAGCTTTAGTAGCCGAAGATGAGCCTTCTCTAAGGCCAACAACAACTTCTACACCAGAATCCTTTAGATTATTTGCTTGAGCATGGCCTTGAGAGCCATAGCCAATAACTGCAACTTTTTTACTTTGAATGATTGAAAGGTCCGCGTCTTTATCGTAATATCTATTCATTTTTTGTCCTTAAATTTAAATTAATTTTTTTCCTCTGGAAATCCCGGTGACCCCAGTCCTTGAAATTTCAATAATGCTTGAAGGATCAAAAGCATCCAAAAATGCATTAATTTTCTTTGTCTTTCCAGAAACCTCTATGGTGTAGACTTTATCTGTAACATCAACAACCTTACAGCCAAAAATTTCTACCAATTCTTTTATATTAGCGCCCTCTTTTGAGCTTGAAGAAATCTTGGCCAATAATAATTCTCGCTCCACATGATCCTGACTAGTTAAATCGCTAACCTTAACTACTTCGATTAATTTATTAAGTTGTTTAACAATTTGCTCTAAAACTCTATCGCTTCCTGAAGAAACAATGGTCATTCTAGATAAACTTGGGTCATTTGTTATTGCCACAGTAAGAGACTCAATATTAAAGCCTCGCTGAGTAAAAAGACCAGCAACTCTTGAAAGCGCTCCAGCCTCATTTTCTAGTATCACTGAAATAATATGTCTCATAAACTATACCGCGTTAAAGTCAGTTTCATCTTTTGAAACCATTTCATCTCTTCCTGCAAGCAACATATCACTATGTCCACCACCAGCAGGAATCATTGGGAATACATTCTCAGATGGATCCGTCACAATATCAAGAAAAACTGTTCGTTCTTTTTGATTAAATGCCTCAATAAGCGCAGGTTTCAAATCTTCTTCTTTTTCAACCCTTATTCCCATATGACCATAACTTTCTGCAAGCTTTACAAAGTCAGGTAAAGCATCCATATAAGACATTGCGTAACGCTTTTCATAAAAAAACTCTTGCCACTGCCTCACCATTCCGAGATAGCCATTATTAAGATTAATTATTTTTACTGGCGTCGAATATTGAAGCATTGTTGAAAGCTCTTGAAGCATCATCTGAATACTACCATCACCCGTAACGCATGCTACATCTTTATCAGGCATTGCAAGTTTAGCCCCCATAGCTGCTGGAAGCCCAAACCCCATTGTTCCTAGACCACCCGAGTTAATCCATTGCCTAGGCTCATCGAATAAATAATACTGTGCAGCCCACATCTGATGTTGTCCAACATCTGAAGTAACGATTGCTTTTCCTTTGGTAACCTCATAGAGCATTTCAATTACTGTCTGAGGTTTAATAACTCCAGGAGATTTTTTATAAGCTAAGGAGTCAACCTTTCTCCATTCTTCAATTTGAGCCCACCAACTAGAAATATCCTCAAGTTTTTTATCTTTCATCTGATCAATTAGAGCCTGAAGAACTTGCTTCGTTTGTCCCACAATTGGGATATCAGCTACAACATTCTTTGAAATTTGTGATGGATCAATATCAATATGAATAAATTTTGCAGTAGGACAAAATTTTTCTAAATTTCCTGTAATTCTATCATCGAATCGAGAACCAATAGCAACAACGCAGTCAGAGCCATGCATTGCCATATTAGCCTCATAAGTGCCATGCATCCCGAGCATTCCAAGGGACTGCTTATCAGTCATTGGATAAGTACCTAAGCCCATAAGAGTTTGAGTAATTGGGAATCCAACCATACGCGTAAATTCACGAAGTTCTTTAGAAGCATTTCCAATAATGCACCCACCACCAGCGTAAAGAATAGGCTTTTTCGAGTTAGCTAGCATTTCTGCGGCTTTTTTGATTTGGCGATCACTAGCTTTAACAGTTGGCTTATATGAACGCATCTCAATAGTTGCAGGATATTCTTCAACTTCCATCTTAGCAATGGTTATGTCTTTAGGAATATCAATTACAACAGGGCCAGGTCTTCCTGTAGTGGCAATATGAAAAGCTTTCTTAACAGTAGAAGCAATTTCACTAATGTCTCTAATAAGAAAATTGTGTTTAACACATGAGCGTGTAATTCCAGTTGCGTCAACTTCTTGGAAAGCATCCATTCCAATTAATGGTGAAGGGACTTGACCAGAAATAACAACCATCGGTATAGAGTCCATATGAGCAGTAGCAATACCTGTGACAGCATTAGTAATTCCAGGGCCTGAGGTTACCAGAACAACACCAGGCTTACCATTAGATCTTGCATAGCCATCAGCACCATGAGCAGCGCCTTGCTCATGCCTCACTAATATATGGCTAATCTTATTTTGCGCCTCTAAGGCATCATATATATGAAGTACAGCTCCGCCGGGGTAGCCAAAAACATACTCCACCTCTTCTTTCTGCAAACAATCTATAAGAATTTCAGCACCATTCAATTTCATTACTAATAACTGTAATTTAAAAGTTTTTGATTATACCCAAAGAATCAAAAGTAAAAAGACTTCGTTTTTAGCAGTTTTTGCTTTTAAGGCGCTGAAAAATGGGATTTATTATTCTAAAAAATATTAGCAATACTAGTTACAATCTATAGATCGTTTTGCCAATCTTCTGAGTAGTAATGTATTGGAGATTTGCCCTCTTCAAAAGTTTCAATTTTAAATGCATTAGGTTGAGATAATATTGCAGACAGCAACTGATCATTAAGCATATGACCAGTCTTATAACCCTCATAGTGCCCAATAACATTTCCACCAAGTAAAAAAAGATCTCCAACTATATCCAAAATTTTGTGTTTAACGAACTCATTGTGGTACCTCATACCATCTTCATTTAGAATATCATTATCTGAGAGCGCTATTGCATTATCAATGCTAGCTCCTAGTGCAAGATTTTGCTTTTGAAGCATTTCAACATCTCTTTCATAGCCAAATGTTCTTGCACGTGATATCTCTTTAAGATAAGATTGTTCGGCAAAATCTATTGTTAATTTTTGCCCACTTTCTTTTATTTTTTTATGTTCAAAATCAATCTCTAGCGATACTTTAAAGCCATGATGAGGTGAAACCTGAGCCCATGATTGTCCATTCTCTACTCTGATAGTATCTTTAATGACAATAAACCTTTTGTATGCTTCCTGCTCTTCTATACCAGCTGACTGAACTAAAAAAACAAATGGTGCTGATGACCCATCCATAATTGGTACCTCAAAAGAATCTAACTCAACTAATAGATTATCGACACCCAGGGCAGAAAGTGCTGACATTAAATGTTCAATAGTTGAAACTTTAACGCCCTGGCTTTCAAGTCCAGTAGATAAAACAACTTCATTAACAAAAGCGCTATGCGCATGAACTTGCCTCCCTCCAGCATCTAATCTTTTGAAAACTACTCCATGATCAGCCTCAGCTGGAATTAATGTTAAGTTAACAAGCTTGCCACTATGAATACCAACACCACGAGCTTTCACTATTTTTTTAATTGTTCTTTGCTTAACCATAAATCAAAATTTTCCTACAAAAACTTTTGTTAGTTTATCAATAACACTTTGGTCGGTTTTAGACGAGGCAAGCTTATTATTACTCAAATCTTCCTCGTGCAATAAGAGACCTATTGCGCCTGTATATTTATAGTCCGTGAGAATTGTTTCTAAGCCAGAAACTTTTGAGCGCTGGATTTGACCTATCTTAACTCTTTTAGAAAAAAAATCACGTACAAGTTCCAAAATAGAATTAATTTGCGCCCCGCCACCACATAAAACAAAACCAGACTTGATAATGCCATTTAAGTTATGGTGCTTTAATTCATTATTTAATAATGTAAAAATTGCTCTATATGCCTCTTCAATAACTTCTGAAAGCTCTAGACTAGAGAGATGGTGCTCTTCTTTATTTTGGGTGAAACGAATCAATTTATCTTCTTTTAGAGTTGATGATTTTGCAGACCCGTAATTCTCTTTAAGTCTTTTTGCCTCTTCAAATGAAGTGTCAAATGCGTAAGCAATTTCATGGGTAATCTCGTCCCCTCCTGAGGCTACTACTCCACTTCGAATTATTCCCTCATCCCCAAAAACCGAATAACTTGTAACTCCAGCACCAATATCAACAAGACAAACACCACTATCTTTATCCTCTTGTGAGAGAACTGCATGAGACTTAGCAATAGAATTAAGGACAATTTTTTCAGCCGCAAGGTCACTCTGCTCTAAGCAGCGCTCAATACCTCTAATACTAGAACTAGAAACAGTCACAATGTGAACTGTAGACTCCAGCACATCTGCTTCCATCTCAATAGGATTATCAACCACCAAATTTTCATTAATTGTAAATTTCTTTTTTATAATATGTAATTTTTCTTTATTGGTTGGGGTTGACTTTGCCATTGCAGACTCAAGAACAGAATCTAAATCTTTTAACGTAACAGATTCATTTATTGAAACCTTCCCCTTCCCATCAGAACATGTTAAATGAGTATCTGAAATATTAATGCGAGCCAATTCAACTTTGTAACCAAAATCTTTTTTAGTTTGCTCAATTAAATTTGTAAGTACTCTTGCAAGAGAGTCAATAGAAAATAATGAGCCTTTTTTAACTCCATCAGAGGAGCAAAAATTATGTGCAACAATTCTTAGATGGCCTGCATCTTCTATATCAGCAGCAAGAAGAGCAATCTTCTCAGTACCAATATCTATGCTTGCTACGAAATTATTTCCTGCCATATAAAATTATATAAAGAATTTTTATTAAAAAAATTTTACCAAACTATCAAACACTTTTAACCTCAGTTGAACTATTTTTTTTAAAAGCCAACCAATCATTTAAATGCTCTAGCTCTACAGTCTTACCACTTAACAATCTTCTAAACAGCTTGGCATTACTTTCGCCATGATAAAGGCCCAATATGTGACGAGTCATTGATCTTATTGGGACTCCAATTTTAATTTGCTGCTTTATGTAATTCATGTATTTTTTTAAAATTTGCTCACGGCTAAAAGAGTTTTTATTGTTGCCAAAAATCGATACATCTATTTCTCTTAATAAAAATGGATTATGGTAGACAGACCTACCAAGCATTACTCCATCTACATAATCAAGATGATTTTTAACTTCATTACAATTTTCAATGCCACCATTTATAGTTATTTTTAGTTGCGGGAAATCTTTCTTTAACTGGTAGACCCAAGGATAATTTAAAGGCGGTATAGTTCGGTTTTCTTTTGGACTTAAGCCTTGAAGCCATGCCTTACGGGCATGAATTATAAAGTGCTGACAGCCCTTGTTATGAATGCGCATTATAAAATTTGAAAGCTGCTCATAACTCTCCATATCATCAATTCCAATTCGGCTTTTAACTGTCACAGGAATATCACAATTGTCAATCATACTTTCAACGCATGAGGCAACCAAATCTGGCTCTTTCATTAAGCAAGCACCAAAACTTCCTGAAAGGACCCTATCTGATGGGCATCCAACATTTATATTAACTTCATCATAACCCCACTCTTGAGCTATGAGAGCACACTTCGCCATTTCTAAAGGGTCACTTCCTCCAAGCTGAAGTGTCAGGGGATTTTCTTCTGCATTAAAGTCAAGCAAACGGTTTTTATCGCCATTCAAAATTGCTTTTGCAGTTATCATTTCTGTGTAGAGCTGAGTGTTTTTACTGAGCAATCGATAAAAATATCTGCAATGTCTATCAGTCCAGTCCATCATTGGTGCTATAGAAACTAAAGAAGAGTTCATGAGATTATTAAAGACAGTTCAACCAAAGCAAAAGTAACACTCTGTGAAACAATATCTGATCGAGAGCCTGAAAAAAATTGAGTAGTTGTTGTTACGCTTCCATCAAAGAAAAAACCAAGACAAACCATACCAACTGGTTTTGATGCAGAGCCCCCTGAAGGACCAGCAATACCAGTTATTGAGACAGCTAAATTACTATGTGATCTTTGACCAGCCCCTTTAACCATTTCATGAGCAACTTTTTCACTTACAGCGCCATACATCTCAATAGATTCAGGACTAACTCCAAGCATATCAATTTTTGATTGATTGCTATAAGTAATAAAGCCACAATTAAAATATGAGGATGCTCCTGAAATTGAAGTCAAAGAGCTTGATAATGAGCCTCCAGTACAAGACTCAGCAACCGAAATGGTCAATCCTTTTGAAACAAGAAGATCAGATAAGTGTTTAGCCTTTAAGTAAGACATTAGTTACCCTCTTTTAAGGAAGTATGAACAATTTCATAGACATCGTCTGACAACTTTTTTTGACTTATAATTGAGTTAAGCTCATTCTTTTGAAGTGCAGAATACTTATTTGTAAATCGCCTCCAGTGATTAAAAATACCCACAAACCTTGCTGCAATTTGAGGGTTCATACCATCCAACTTAATAATTATTTCAGTTAAAAGCTGGTAGCCATCTTTACAATGAAACTGAATACTATTTCGGCTAAAAGATCCAATTACGGATCGCACTCTATTTGGATTAGTCATTGAAAATAATTCATGCTTCATAAGTTTTCTAATATCTGCAACAGAAATAATAGATGAGGCACATTGAGCGCTAAACCACTTATCCATTACCTGTACATCCGACTTATGCTGCTTATAAAATCTAGAAATAACCTCATCACGATAAGGGTTTGAGGAGTCTAATAAACACTGAAAAGCGCTAAATTGATCTGTCATACAATCTGCATTATTATATTGTGCATATGCTAAATCATACTCACCTAGCTGAGACAAATAACTTAAACATTTGTTTTTTAAAGCCCTCTCACCAACTGACTTAGAAGATAAATCAAAGACTTTTATATAGTTTAATTTTTTATATGTTTCTAGAAAAAGTGATTTAAAGTTATTTGCAATAGAGAGGCTAGATTTTTTACGTTTATGACTTACTTCTTGTACGTCAATTTGACCAACATGTTGATGAATGATTTGCTCTGCAGGTAAACTTATCATTTCAGAAAGGAGTGCAAAATCAGAATCTTTATCAAAAAGATTTTTAATCATACTAAACAATTCTTTTTCTTCAACATGCTCTGGGTTGAGGATATATTCCAGCCATAAGCTTTGAGCGTTATCCCAGCGATTAAATGGATCGCTATCATTTGATGAAAGAAAAATTTTCTCACTGAGTGAAAGATTTGAGTCAAACTTAATGGGCGCTGAAAAACCTCTAAACCAAGAAGGTGTTGGCTTACTCTTAATATTTTCAAATGAAATAGTTTTTACAAGTTCATCAATCAAGATCATTCCTGTCTCGATCTCTTTACCATCATCTGCTAATAATCCAAATTTATTTGGAATTAGAAAAGGTGTTGTTTGATTTTTTTGAGTAAAAGTAGCACTATAAATATTTAGCTCAGAGTTATACTCATCATCGACACTTACTTCAGGTGTTCCTGACTGACTGTACCAAGACATAAAATTATCAAAATTAAAATGATTAGCATCAGCCATACTTGCAACAAAATCATCTATCGTAACTGCCGTGCCATCATGACGATCAAAATAGAGAGTCATCCCTTTTTGAAAGCCCTCTTCTCCCAAAATTGTATGAATCATTCGAATGACTTCTGCACCTTTCTCATAAACCGTTGCAGTATAAAAATTATCCATTGCAATATACGACTCTGGCCTTACTGGATGAGCCATTGGTCCAGAGTCTTCAGCAAATTGCCTTGTTTTAAGCTCATTAACGTCAGTAATTCTTTGAATTGCTCTAGAACGAAGATCAGAAGAAAACTCTTGATCTCTAAAAACAGTTAGTCCTTCTTTTAGACTTAGCTGAAACCAGTCCCTACAAGTTACTCTATTTCCAGTCCAGTTATGAAAATACTCGTGGCCAATAATAGACTCAATTCTTATAAAACTAGCATCTGTTGAGGTTTCTTGATTGGCAAGAACACAGTCTGAATTAAAAATATTAAGGCCCTTATTCTCCATAGCGCCCATATTAAAATCATCAACTGCGACAATCATGTAGATATCCAGGTCATAAGAAAGGTTAAACCTCTCCTCTTCCCATTTAAATGATTTTTTAAGGGACTCCATTGCAAAAGAAGTTTTATGCATATTATGAGGCTCAACATATAGCCTTAAGTCAACCATCCTTCCCGCTGAAGTTACAAAGCTATCTTGAAGGAAATCTAATTTTCCTGCAACTAAAGCAAACAGATAACAAGGTTTTGGCGTTGGATCATGCCAAATAACCTGAGAAGTACTCTCATTGACCAAGTTTCCATTACTAAGAAGTACTGGATAATGGTCTCTGTTAGCTGTTATCTTAGTAGTAAATACGCTCAATACATCTGGCCTATCAAGATAGTATGTTATCTGCCTAAAGCCCATTGCCTCACATTGTGTGCAGAAATTTCCACTGGATTGGTACAAGCCATTCAGATCGGTTTTGCTTTCAGGATGAATTCGAACCTTCACCTCTAAAATAAAGTTATCAGGCGGATTTATTAGAAATAAGCCATCATCTTTTTGCTCATAGTTAAGACTTAAGCCTTCAATTTTTATTGATATTAACTCGAGAGACTCACCATTTAAAAAAAGTTTATCAATTTTTTTATTGCTATCCGGATTTTTATAAAAAGAAATTCGCGATGAAACAATTGTTTCATTATCGCCAAGGTCAAAATCAAGCTCTGTTGTTCTTATGAGATGAGAGCTTGGTTCATAATCTTTGCGGTAAATAGGCTGTGGCGTTAAAGTAGAAATAATAATGCTCCTAAAAGAATTCTATAAATGACGAATGGTAAAAACCCAATTCTTTCAACCAGTCGAATAAAAAAGACAATTGTGAAATATGAAGTAATTAAAGTAACTACAAATCCAATAAAAAGAAGGCTCCAATCGACTTGACTTGTGTCTTTTACCAAGTCAAAAGTTTTTAATAAAGTTGCAAGCGCAATAACAGGAATAGATAAAAGAAATGCATACTTTATTGATAGAGTTCTTGAAAGGCCAATTAGCAAAGCCGCAGAAATAGTTATGCCTGAGCGAGACGTTCCAGGAATTAACGCTAGGGCTTGAAAGCAGCCCACAATTAGGATATCAGAGCCACGAATATACTCTCTACTTTTTTGAAATTTTCGATGTAGCCAGTCTGAGAAACCTAACAGAAGTCCAAAGAACATAGTTGCAAAGGCTACTACTTGGTAACTTCTTAAATTTAACTCGATCGACTCTCTAAATAATAAACCCACAATGCCAACTGGTATTGTTCCTAAAATAATACCCCAGGCAAGCATTGACTCTCCTTGCGTTTTTCTGGTTGCAATTGAGTCATAAAAGTCCTTTGTCAAAGACACCAATGAAGAACGATAGTAAAAAATAATTGCACATAAAGTAGCAAAATGAAGAACAACATCAAAAGCTAGTCCTTGATCTGGCCAATCTAAGAATTTTGGAAGTATTACTAGATGCGCCGATGAAGATACGGGCAGAAATTCAGTAAACCCTTGTATTAAAGCTAGAGTAATTGTTTGAGTAATATCCATCTCTTGATTTTAAAGCTTATTGGTAAGATCTTGCTCTTTGAAACCATCTAATTTTACTGATTGTTTTTTAGATAAAGCCATCACTTTAAAAACCTCACCCATTGCCCCTGGTAAAACTAGTTGCTTAACCTCTTGAGCTAGTTTGACTCTAATTTCATTATCCTTTTCATCCAGTAGATACTTTTCAATACCTAAAGAAATTAAAAACATCGCTTGTGTGCAATATCCAGAAATTTCAAAACCAGCATCAACTGCACTTTCAGCAATATCTGAAAAATTAACCGATGTTGTTATATCTTGATAACCAATATTACAAAAAGGATCGTCACTTGACTCATGATTAAAAAAACACTTAAGAGTTCCGTCATTTCGCTGAGAGTGAAAATATTCAGATTTATCCATACCATAATCAATTAATAGAACTGTTCCCTCAGAAATAAAGTCATAAAGCGACTTAATCCAAGCGATAGACTGAACATTTATTTCAGTAGTGTATCCCTCTTCTATATGATCAGGAAGAGATGTTCCAGTGCTCACATAAGGCTGCGTAAATTTCTTCCATTGAAAATTCTCATTTTGAAAATCAACTCCTAATTCTACAAAACAGCCTTCAGAGAAAGTTATTCTTTTTGCAGGAATAGCATCAAGGACTTCATTAGCAATAACAACACCTTTAAAATCCTTTGGCAGCTCAGTTAGCCACTCAACCCGATTAAAGATTTCAGGCAAAACTTTTTTAATATTCTGCATCTGTTTGTTTTTAAGCTGAGCACTTAATTCAATAATATAATATTTACCAGGAAGTGAGCTTAGCCTGCCTAATTCAAAAAGAATTTGAGCGGCAAGCACTCCACTTCCAGCTCCAAACTCTAGAATGTCACCACTATCAAGAACCTGATTGCACTGCCTTGCAATCGTATAACCAAATAAGTCAGAAGTTTCGGGAGCTGTTATAAAGTCACCATAACGACCAAATAGTGTTTTATTTGATCGATAATAGCCAAACTCAGAATGGTATAGGGCAAGATTCATAAACACATCAAAACCAATGGGTTTGTTATTATCTTTAATGGTTTTAGATATAATATCTTGAAGGTTCATATTAGAAATTATTTTATACTGTGAATCAACCTTATTCCCTCAAAAACAAATTTTACTTAATCAATTTAATTAACTAATAAAAACCTATGAAAACAGCCTTAATTACTGGTGGAGCGGCTCGAATTGGAGCTCAAATAGCAAAAACACTTCACAACAATGACTTTAATATAATTATTCATTGCAATCAATCAAAAGACAAAGCTCAATTACTTTGTGATGAGCTTAACCTTTTAAAAGAAAAATCAGCCAAGGTAGTAGTTGGCAATCTTAATAATATTGACTCTATAAACACAATTATTGAATCGATAGAATCGATAGACTTATTAGTTAACAATGCATCTGTCTTTTATCCTTTATCAGTAGACGAGAGCGACTCTGAGAATTGGGATAATATATTAGATGTTAATCTTAAAGCGCCCTTCTTTCTATCAAAGGGACTAAGTCAAAAGCTCAACTCTAGCGAGGGGTCAATAATAAATATCATTGACATTCATGCAGACCGACCACTCAAAAAACATTCGGTCTACAATATTTCAAAAGCAGGCCTAAAAATGCTTACCCTAACCCTTGCTAAAGAACTTGCTCCCTCTATCAGGGTAAATGGAGTGTCACCTGGCTCGATCTTATGGCCACAAGAAGGAGCAGAAATTTCTGAGTTAGACAAAAGTATTATGCTTGAAAGAATAGCTCTTAAAAGACAAGGATCACCTCAAGATATTGCAGATACAGTGCTTTTTTTAGCAAACTCTAATTACCTAACGGGCCAAATAATTAATGTCGATGGTGGTCGTACACTCAATCAGTAAACAAATCCCCTTAGTCTTAATGTGGTATAATTTGTTTGTCGATCATTTTTTTTCGACTAACAAGAATTTTTTTACAATTATTTCAAACTAAAAAATAGAACTATTGTAACGAACTAATTTTTTTATGGGCTTATTGAAGTCACATACAAAACCTTATTTAGTAATTGATGAATTTTATTAATCAAACCTTTATTCCCATTCAATACGTAAGTATTGATGCTTTGTACGTGCTCAATAGTCCAGATATTATAGGACTTCATAATGAATCACATTTTAATCAACGCAACCCACAAAGAAGAAATTCGAGTTGCAATCGTCAAGGACCAAAAGCTTACTGGCCTTGATATCGAGACAAGCCTCAATAGAAAGACTAAGGGCAACATATACAAAGCAAAGATTTCTCGAGTAGAGCAATCTTTAGAAGCTGCTTTCGTTAACTATGGCAAAGATAAGCATGGTTTTTTACCCTTTAAGGAGATTTCTCCTTTCTTTTCTGATGGTATTAAGCCTAAAGGCGACAAATTAACTATCAGTGATGTCCTTAAAGAAGGGCAAGATATTATCATACAAGTTGAAAAAGAGGAGCGTGGCAACAAAGGCGCTGCCCTTAGTACCTTCATTAATTTAGCTGGTGCTTACATGATACTAACCCCAAACAATCCTAAAAGCTCAGGCATCTCAAGACAAATTGGCGCCTCAGATCGTCAAGATTTAAAAAACTTATTGCCGAGCCTTAATGTTCCTAAGCATTCTGGACTTATAATTCGTACTGAGGGTGCTGGAAGAGGTGTTAGTGAACTTCAATGGGAAATAGACCACCTAACTCAACTCTGGAAATCTATTAAAACTGCAACTAAAAAGCAAGAGGATCCTTTTTTAATCTATCAAGAAAGTGATATAACTGTTAGAGCTTTGCGTGACTTTTTAAGAGAAGATACTGATAGTGTCATAATTGATGACTTGGAGACCTATCAAAAAGCAAGAGACTTTATTAGCTTTGTAATGCCGCATTACTTAGACAAGATTAAATTCTTTGATGTTACAGAGCACTCTCTTTTTGCTCACATGAGTATAGAGTCTCAAGTTAAGAGCGTCTTTAATAGAGAGGTCGCCTTGAGATCTGGGGCAACTATTGTTTTTGACCCTACAGAAGCATTAACTGCAATAGACATCAACTCTGCCAGAGCAACAAAGGGGACAAGTATTGAGGATACTGCCTATAAGGCAAACTTAGACGCTGCATCAGAAATTGCGTTGCAACTTCAATTAAGAGATATTGGTGGACTAGTGGTAATTGACTTTATTGATATGGCCTCAGAATCCAATAGAACAGCTATTGAGAAGTTAATGGAAAAAGCTACGGCAAATGATAGGGCTCGCGTTCAAATAGGCTCAATATCAAGATTTGGCCTTTTAGAGCTATCACGCCAAAGACTAATGAACTCTGTTGCAGAATCGACAGGAAAAACCTGCTCAATTTGTAATGGTAGCGGAACAAATCCAACTATTCCTTCGCTATCATTAAGAATTATTCGTCAACTAGAAGACAACTTAAATTCAAATAAAAATGGTGATGACATAACAATTCAATCCAGCGTTGAAGTGATAACTTATTTACTTAATGAGAAGAGGCAAAATATAATTGAAATGGAAGATAAACACAATATTAAAATCACTCTTCTTCCAAACCAATATATGCACTTTCCTCATTTCACGATGAACAAACAAAAGGGTGATAATAACGCTCATCACAAGAGCTTTCAAGGAGTTTCTAAACCTCAAGAAAATCCAAATATAATAAATTATATTGATAAGCCTGATATTCCTGCTGTTTCTTCTAATCACCCATCAACAAAGATGCCTGAAAAGAAAGTCTCATTTATGAGTAAATTATCTGAAATATTCTCTTCAGATAAAAAAACAGCTACTGAGTCAAAAACTAGTAGGCCACAAAACAGGAATCAAAATAGAAATAGAAACCAAAATAGAAATAGAAACCAAAATAGAAATAGAAACCAAAATCAAAATACACAAGAAAATCAAAAAAGTGGAACTGGTGAATCTCAAAAAAATAGCTCTAATGAAGCTAATAATATTAAGGCTAATCAGAACAATCCAAACCAAAATAGAAATAGAAATCAAAATAGAAATAGAAACCAAAAAAATACGACAAATTCTAATCAAAAGCCAACTGAGAATCTTGTAGCGAAGCCAACTGAGAATGTTGTAGCGAAGCCGACTGAGAATGTTGTAGCGAAGCCGACTGAGAATGTTGTAGCGAAGCCGACTGAGAATGTTGTAGCGAAGCCGACTGAGAATGTTGTAGCGAAGCCGACTGAGAATGTTGTAGCGAAGCCGACTGAGAATGTTGTAGCGAAGCCGACTGAGAATGTTGTAGCGAAGCCGACTAAAAAAACAACCCGTAAACCAGTCAAAAAGGCTCCTACAAAAGCATCAATTAAAAAATCTGAAAATTCTGATGAAAAATCTTCAATTAAGCCTGATTTAAAAAAGTCAGAAAATTCTGATGAAAAAGCTTCTTAAAAGTTTATGAACAAATATGCAGTAATTGGTAATCCAGTTCATCACAGCATATCTCCAATGATTCATGCCCAATTCTCTAAGGAGTTTGGGCTTGAAATTTCATATGAAAAAATACTTTCACCAATTAATGGATTTCAAAACACAGTAAAGAAATTTATTGATTCTAATGGTCAAGGTTTTAACATTACCCTGCCATTTAAAATTCAGGCACACAATCTATCAAAAGATTTAACTCCAAATGCAAAGGCTGCTGGGGCGGTAAATACTATAAAAATAAAAGACAACACTTTGATTGGTGAAAATACTGATGGGAATGGATTAGTGAATGATTTTACAAATAATTTAAATCAATCCTTGAAAGGAAAGGAAATCCTAATTATTGGCGCAGGAGGTGCAACACAAGGAATTCTTAAGCCAATACTTGATTGTAATCCCGAAAAAATATTATTAGCAAACCGAACCAAAGAAAAATCTTTAAAGCTTGCGAGCAAGTTTCTAAAGCATGGAAAAGTTTGTGGCTTTGGGTTGGACCAAATTAAAGCCAAACCAGTTGATATAGTTATTAATGCGACCAGTGCATCTATTGATGGGAATATCCCTAATATTCCAAAAGGTGTTGTCGAGGGAGCCCTATGTTACGACTTGATGTATGGCAGAGAAACCCCCTTCATGAAGTGGGCAAATGAAAACTCTGCTAGAAAAGTTAGTGATGGACTTGGAATGCTCGTAGAGCAAGCAGCACTCTCGTTTTCTTTTTGGCTAGGGAAAAACCCACAGACCAAACCAGTAATCGAATTAGTCAGGGCGAAAGGCGACTAATATCCCACCCATTATCTTTACGCTCGTATATGAGCCGATCATGAAGCCTGCTTTCTCTTCCTTGCCAAAACTCAATACTTTGAGGAACTACTCTATAACCACCCCAAAAATCAGGTAGTGGAATCTCTCCATTAGCAAATTTTTTTTTCATTACTGCAAACTGATCAACCAAAATTGCTCTGGAAGATATTTTTGATGATTGTTGAGATGACCATGCACCAATTTGAGAGTCTTTTGGCCTCGAAGAGAAATATTTTAAAGATTCTAACTTTGTAATCTTCTCAACACTTCCAATAATTTTGACTTGCCTTTCTAAGGCAAGCCAGGGAAATAAAAGAGCAGCCTGGGGATTGTTTTGAAGTTGTTTTGATTTTTTAGACTCGTAGTTTGTGAAAAATACAAAGCCCTTATCGTCAAAAAATTTAAGAAGGACGGTTCTAATTCCTATATAGTCATCTGACGTAGCAAGACTCATTGCACTAGGCTCAATAATATTAGCTTCAATAGCCTGGTCAAACCATAATGAAAACTGTTCGATTGGATTACTTTTAAGGTCATCTTTTACGATACCACTTTTGAGATACTCCTTTCTTAGATTACTTAAATCACCTGTCATATAATTTCCTTCAAAAAGGGATTAAATTACTTTTTTTTGATTCTGTTAGATGCTTTGTGATGAGAGACTTAACTGGAGGAAAGCGATCCGCAAACTTTAAGACTAACTTTCTAACTTTTTTAGCTATGGCATCATCATTAGTAAACAAAGAAACAACCCCATTTGTACCAAAGTACATCAATCTAGATAAATGTATTTGTTTATTTTCAAATTCCTTTAAAACTGAGTCTGAACCAATATCATTACCATTTTTAGCAGCCTTAATAACTGCAAGTGAGAGAATGTCTTGCCCTCTTAACCCTAAATTAAAACCATGTGCTGTAACAGGATGCATTCCAACTGCAGCATCACCAATTAAAGCAAAACGAGTAGCTCTGAATTTTTGAGCATAAACGCCAACTAATGGATAAGAATGCCTTTTACCAATTTGTTTCATTTCACCTAAAATCCCATTAAAGCCATCACTAGCCTGTGCACAAAACTTCGTCTCGTCCATATTTAACATTTCGTCTGCCTCGTCAGTTGGGACCGTAAGAACAACAGATGATATATTGCCATTTAAGGGTAACAGCGCTAAGGTATGGCCATAATTAAAGCACTCAAGAGCAGTTTGATTATGAGATTTTTCATGAGAGACTCTTGTAATTATCATTACCTTAGAGAAGTCTTTCATCGTTGATGATATACCCATCTTTCTGCGTATTTCTGAAAACCGACTATCTGCAGCAACTATAAGCTTTGAATTTATAGTTTTACCATTTGAAAGAGTAATCTCAGCATTAGAAGAACTTGTATTAAGAGAGTCAACTGCTAAGTCATTAATAATAGTTATGTTATCGGCACTTGATGCTTTTTGATATAAAGCAAGCCTGATTAAATTATTTGGAACAAGATATCCAAGAGCATCAATTGACGCTTTATTTGCTTCAAAATTTAATAATGACTCTGAATCACCATCAAAAACTTTTGCCTCTCTAAGTGGGCTGACTTTGGTCTGATCAATGAGACTCCAAACACCAAGTTTTTGTAGTATCTTTAATGAATTATGAGTTAAAGCAGTCTCCCTTCCATCTGGCTTAGGGTCTGAAATCGAAATATGCGGCGATTTTTCAACAACAAGTATCTTTTGATCCTGATTTGCTAATGAACAAGCAAAACTAAGCCCTGCTGGCCCTGCACCAATAATTACCACATCATAAACATTGTTAGAATTATTATTTTTCATAGTATTTAAGTGTGAAAAATTTAGCTTATTAGTTTTTTACTTTTGACTCTTCAATTTTTTTAAGCCAATAGGCACTTTTTTCAAGATTTTTCTCAGTACCACTTCCTTCTTGATACATCTTGGCAACTTTAACTTGAGAGTCTAAATTACCACTCCTTGCAGCTTTAAGATAGTATTCATAGGCTTGCTCAAAATTCTGTGAAACTCCTTCTCCAGCTTCATACATTTGTGCCAAATTATGCTGAGCATCTGAGTAACCATTGTCCGCAGACAAACTAATCCAGCTAAATGCTTTATTAAAGTCAATATTTACCCCGGCACCAAGATAATAAATAGCCCCTAAGGTATATTGCGCTTTTGGATGAGATTTGCTTGCCGCATTCTGGACATATTTAAAACCTTTAATGTCGTTCTGAATAACTCCTACACCAGTGATATACATTATTCCAAGAGCAGTCATTGCATTTAAGTCACCTGTTTTAGCGCCTAATTCAAATGCTTTAAGTGCCTTTTCATAATCTTTTTGTTCTACTAATTCAATTCCTCTTTCATACAAACTATCTTCAGCACATACCGGAGATAGCAATAAAAAAGAAAAAGATGTCAGCAATAAGACTTTAGTTAGAGAGATGTTGAATAATTTAGCTATATTGTTCATTTTGGATTTAAATAATATTGTTTTTAAAATATTATAATTATTTTACAGTTTTTTTTAGATTCTAAGTATCACCTCTTGGTACAAATTCTAAAACAGTTGCATTAATACAGTACCTTGGCATTCCGTCAGGACCGTCATTAAATACGTGGCCTAAATGAATATCAGAACTTAAAGATCTTATTTCTGTCCGTGTCATACCATAACTAAGATCAATAACTTCATAAACCTCGTTACGCACAGGCCTTGTAAAAGATAGCCAGCCAGACTTTGAATCAAATCGATCTGCGGTATCAAAAAGAGGTCTTCCAGAGAGCTTATCTATAAAAACACCATCAGGTGTATTCTTAAAAATTTCATACTGTTCGCAGAACCTTCTATCTGTGCCTTCATTAAATGCAACATTGAAAGCCTCAGAATCTTTACCTAATTTAAATTCACCTAATGCTTTATAAAAATCGTCAGAAGTCATTATTCCTTGATGTGCCCATACTTCCTTTCCATCCTCTATTAGAAAAATAGTAGGTGTAGCCCATGTCTCTGTAATGAGCTCAAAGCCCTTCAATGAGGATGCTGGCACTGATCTTAACGGAATAGTTCCCTTATATTTTGATGTAACTAGTTTTTCGAACTCAAGACAAAATAAGCATTTACCCTCTACTTCTGGGCCAATAACAACAATTTCTTTTCCACCTAAAGGTGATATATCTGCAACCAATGATTCTTTTGGCACTTGCTCAATAAAAGTAACACCAGTGGAGTGATCAGGGCAGTAACCATTTGGATTTCTCTGTAAGTAATCTTGATGGTAATCTTCAGCTGGCCAAAATTTTTCTAAAGCTGCCATCTCAGTCATAATTTCCCCATACCCTTTTGCTGTTAATAGCTTTTGGTATAGTTGACCGGTTCGATTTGCAATTTCTTTTTGCTCATCATTAGTCCAATAAATTGCAGAACGGTAGTTATTTCCAACATCATTACCTTGTCTATTTAATTGTGTTGGATCATGAATCTCCCAAAAATTTTTCAGTAATTGTTCTGTGGAAACTCTGGCAGTATCATAAATAACTTTAACTGTCTCTGTATGGTTAATTAAAGTATTTTTTTTGGTTAATTTTTCTTCGTCAGATAATCCAATATTTTTCAGAACAGAAAGAAAGCTTTCGCTTTGAATTCTTCTATTATCTAGAACATTCTGATAGGTTGGATTCTCATAATTTCCACCAGAGTAGCCAGAAATAACGTCAACAACACCCTCAATATTTTCGAAGTTTTTTTCAACACCCCAAAAGCATCCTGCAGCAAAAAAAATTTCTAGAATCACAAGCCCAACCTGTACTTAGATATATAAGTGAAAGATTCTACACATGGTAAATGAATATAAAGTGTTTAATACGTGAAGAATGAAGAACTTGTATGGAGGTAATAATTTTGAAAATAACGCCAAATTTGAATAAGGGAATAAAAGCTTAATTAATAAATATAGTAGCTAAATTTAAACCATTAGTTTCATTACAAATTAATTAGCAATCTTTAAATAACCCTTTATATAGCTTGAGGAAATAGAAACTCTACTAGACATTGAACCTTTAGAGTTAAAGTCTATTGAAAAGCCTTCTTCCATATTTTCTTTCAAAAAACTATCGCTTAATTCAAACTCAACTATTTCATTATAGTCACAATCAAAAGAAGAGCATCCAGAGGCCTTCAGTGAAATTAAAATAACATCCATTTGGTTTTCATTGTCACAGCGATTCCATTTATCGCAATAACTAGCTGAAGAGTAGTTTCTTCTTTCGTCCGAAGTGTATGTAATTGAGAAATTAAGTTTATGTTGAATGAAGCCATTATTATCTTTAGATCCTAGTAAAAAATAATCTAGTTTTTCTTCTTTGCCAAGCATATTTCTTGTCTTGGTATCAGATATTTTTGCTCCCACAAACTTTAAATTATCATCTGATACTTTAACCATTTCAGCATATTTAGAAATATTTTCTAGATCTACCCGATTGATTTCAGCCTCATTTATTCTGTTGTTAAGCTCTTTAATTACTGCTAAAGAGATATTTGGATTTGCAATCTTACGAGCTTCAACTAGATTTTGATCATGAGACAAACCTAGCACAAGAATCTTTTCTGCTTCAATGACAGAAGGGCTTGTTGTAGAAAGTTCAAGTGAAGAAAGATTAATTGAAGAACAGCCAATTAAACCAAAAGATAGCAATAAAATTAAAAGTATTTTTTTCATATTCATATTATAGTTTATTCAAACTAATCCTAAAAAATCTTTTCTTGTAGAAAAAATAAAAGATGGTAGTCACGGTCAGATTTGAACTGACGACTTCCACCATGTCATGGTGGCACTCTAACCAACTGAGTTACGCGACTAAAGTGTTAAATTATACTGCTTCAAAGGAAGAGCGAATAATTTTTTGAATGTTAGTTGCAGCTTCATAACGATTTTCAGAATTCTTAATTGGCCGCCCAACTACAATGTAATCAGAGCCACTCTTAAAAGCCGTCGCAACATCGACTACTCGCTTCTGATCATCATCATTAGCTACCGGACGAATACCTGGAGTAACAGCAATAAGTTTATTATCAACATATTCACGAATGTATGGCACCTCTAGGCCAGAGGAAATAATTCCATCACACCCAGCCTCAAAAGCTCTTTTAGCTCTCGAAATAACTAAGTCTTTTACATTGCAGTCAAAACCAAGATCGTCTAAGTCACCCCTATCTAGACTTGTTAAAGCAGTAACAGCAAGAATCTTTAAATTTTTTTTATTTTCAACCGCTTTTTCCATTAGAGCTTGATTGCCATGAATAGTGGCAAAAGTTGCGCCATAATCACTAAGCCTTGCAATTGTCCTGCCAACCGTTTCAGGAACGTCAAAAAATTTTAAATCAACAAAGACTTTTTTGTCTTTTGCAATCAACCAATCTAATAATTCAAAATATTGGCCTGTCATCAAAAGTTCCATACCAATTTTATAAAAGTTAACACTGTCATCAAGCTCTGTGACAATTTTTTTGGCTTCTAAGACTTCAGGAACATCTAATGCAAAGATTAAACGATCTTCAATTTTAATATCTTTCATGAGTTTTTAATAATTTAAAAAAATAAAGCCATTACAGTAAATTTATGACTGGGTTTATTATATAGATAAGGGTAATAATTAGACTGAAGAAATGTATTTTTTAGTCGCATTAAATAAAATTTTTGCAGCACGCTCACCCAAATGAATTTGATCAAACAGCAACCATTGCCCTTTTGACTTAGCTATTTCATCCCATGACTTTTTAAAAATATAGTGATGCATCATTCCGCCATAAATTCTTCTAATAATTGGAAGTGAGTTTGGATCATAATCACTTTTAACTGGGTAAGTTCTTTTAGATAAATCATCCCATAAAAGGTTTGAAACTGGAATAAGGTTAATGTTTTTGTTATTTGCTGTTAACTCTATGAAGTCATTAAATTTTCTTACATGCTTATTAATTGCAGAATTTTTATTCTCACCAATAGGTGGAAGTGTACATAAGGCAATTTTCGATTTCCCATTTAGTTTATCAAGAAGTTTGGGTAATAATTTCTGATAGCTTTCAAAAGTTGGAATTTCAGGCAATTTATTTTTCGACTTGTAACGCTCCCCTGACTTCTTATTGAAAGAGGCCATTGCATCATTAGACCCAATCATCAAGATAATTATGTCAGGACTACAATTTATAATTAACTCTATTCTCTTATTTACTTGCCATACTACATCTCCATTAATACCTTCATTAAGGACTATATCTTCTGGATACTCATTACGAAGGCTTTCAACCCAGCATTCTCCAATATTTCCATGTGTTAATGAGTCTCCAATACAAGCTATAACTCGACTAGATTTTAAAGATAGTTCTTTAGACAGATCACCAGAACTTCCTTTGGGAGGGGTTGCTGCTATAGAAGAAACATAGAAAAAAGCAACTGTAATTAAAATTACAGTTGCTATTAATAAATATAAGATAAAAAGAAACACTAAGGCTTAAAACTTAGCTAGCTCAACCTAGTTTCCAAGACCATCAACAGTTACCTCAATTTTTATGACATCATTAGCGGGCCTTCTATTACTTTTAAAACTAACATCACGACCAGCATAGTCGACTGTAACAAGATAGTGGCTCAATCTTTTCTCGATCACTTGTCTAGTTTTAGTTTCACAGACTTCTTGCCTAATTATTTTTTTACCAGTAGAGTTGGCTTGTTTTTCTGCATCATTCGCAATTGAAGCGCCCATAAGCGCTCCAAAAAGAGTCAAGGCATCCTTGCCATCACCTTTACCAAGTTTATTTCCTATTGCGCCTCCAATAGCAGCTCCAAATAATTCATTAGTTGCACTACCATCACCATTATTTTGAATGGTTTCCTGAATATAGCACTCTTGATAAGGCTCATCAACTCTATAGTTTTTATAGACTTTTTCAACTGAAATTACAGTAGCAGAATCTACAAAGCTTCCTGCAAAAGATAATTGAGATGAAAGTAAAAATAAAGAAATTAGTGAAATTTTTAAGATAGCTCGCATAAGTATGCTCCAATAATATTAAACCCCTATAATGTGAATTATATACTTTTTTAGAAATATTTTTGGAATTAGTTGGCAATTCTTTGTATTATATTCATGACCCAATTTGCTCCTGGTGCTGGGCATTTCAGCCAACATGGCGTAAAGTGTTAAAAGAATTACCGAGTCATATAAATGTTAATTATCTATTGGGTGGGCTGGCCCCTGATAATGATTTACCAATGCCCTTAGACACTCAAAAATACATTCAAGACAATTGGATAAAAATTCAAAAAGTTGTCCCTGTTACTGAATTTAATTATAATTTTTGGACTCTAAATGAGCATAAGCGCTCAACATATCTCTCCTGTAGAGCGGTTATTGCTGCAAAAAAACAGCATCCTGATTTTGAAGTTTTAATGACTGAAGGAATCCAAAAAGCTTACTACCTAAATACTCTAAACCCCTCAAATGAAGATACATTAATTAACGTTGCTCAGGATATTGGGCTAAATGAAGAATAATTTTAATGAGGATCTAAAATCAAGTGAAGTTAATGATCTTCTTCTTGATCAGATTCACACAACAAAAACCATGCCAATAAACGGCTTCCCATCACTAGTTCTAGTTAGAGAGAACAATCTTGAAAGGATAAATATTGACTATTTAAATTCTAATTACATTATTAATCAAATAATCACTTGAATAATTACTCATAAGTGGCAATAATATACCGCTTGCCTTGGTAGCTCAGCTGGATAGAGCGCTCGCCTCCTAAGCGAGGGGTCTCAAGTTCGAATCTTGACCAGGGCACCAAACTTAAAGAGCTCTTACTGTCAAAATACCCTCTACTCGCTTAATGTTTTCAATAGCCTTAGTGGAAATTTCATTTTCAAGATCAATAAGTGTGTATGCAAAATCTCCTCTAGACTTGTTAATCATATCAAGAATATTAGCCTCTTCCTCAGCTATGGCTTTTGTTATTTGACGAACCATATTCGGAATATTTCTATGGGTAATAGCTAATCGCTCTTTGCCATCTCTAGGCATCCTTGCATCAGGAAAGTTTACAGAATTCACAATATTTCCATTTTCAAGATAATCTTTAATCTGTTTAGCAATCATCACAGCGCAATTATCTTCAGCTTCAGATGTTGAGGCCCCGAGATGGGGAAGTGCAATGACTCTTTCATGATTTTTTTTGTCATTGATTGGGAAATCAGTAACATAATACTTTACTTTTCCAGAATCAAGAGCTTTCATTAATGCGTCTTCATCAACAATCCCATCTCTTGACATGTTAATTATTACTGAGCCCTCAGGTAACAAGGCAATACGTTTTGCATTTAATAAGTTTTTAGTTTCATCAATTAAGGGAACGTGAAAAGAAACAAAATCACTCTTAGAAAATAATTCTTCTATAGTAGTCGCATCTTCAACTTCAGAAGAAATTTTCCAAGCATTCTTCTTAGTGATCGATGGGTCAAAACCAATAACATCCATTCCAAGGATGCTAGCTGCATTTGCAATTTCAACACCAATAGCACCAAGACCAACAATTCCTAATGTCTTTCCTGGTAATTCCGAACCTGAATATTGTTTTTTTCCATCCTCTACGGTTGCCTTAAGGTTTTCAAGCGGTAAATTATTTACATAACTCCATGCCTGGCAAATATTACGACTAGCAAGAAGCATTGAAGAAATAACAAGCTCTTTAACTGCATTAGCATTTGCGCCTGGAGTATTAAATACTACCACTCCTTTATCACTCATTTTTTCAAGTGGGATATTATTTACTCCAGCGCCAGCGCGGCCAATAGCTTTAAGGTTTTCCCCAGTTTCTAATTCATGCATCTTTGCACTTCGAACAAGTATTGCGTCTGGGTTATTATCTTTAACTGTTACATCATAAATATCACTAGAAAATTTATCTAAACCTAGAGATGAAATGTTATTTAAAACTTGTACTTTAAGCATTACCCATAATCCTTTTCAAAATCACTCATAAAATTAACTAAGGCATCAACGCCCTCTTGAGGCATTGCGTTATAAATACTCGCCCTCATTCCTCCAACGCTTCGATGACCTTTAAGTGCAAGTAATCCTGCTTCTTTTGAGCGCTCTAAAAATAATCCATTTAGACTGTCATCTGCTAATAAAAATGGAACATTCATCCAAGAGCGATATTTAATTGAAACTGGGTTTGAATAAAAATCAGAGTTATCAATTACCTTATAAAGTGTTTTTGCTTTCATATGATTTATTTTTTGAATCACACTCAATCCTCCCTGCTCTTTAAGCCATTCAAAAACGCGTCCAGCAGCATACCATGGGAAAGTGGCAGGAGTATTAAACATAGACTCATTGTTAGCTTGAGTTGAATAGTCAAAGAGTTTTGGTTGTCCTTTAACTACGTTACCTATTAAGTCTTCTCTTATAATAATAATTGTTAAGCCAGCAGGTCCAATATTTTTTTGAGCTCCTGCATAAATAACACCATATTTAGAAACATCAATCTCTCGAGAAAGAATCGTTGAGGACATATCAGCAACTAATGGGATATCAACTTCAGGAATATAATCAAACTCTAGTCCAGCAATTGTTTCATTTGGGGTGTAATGAAGATAAGCAGAATCTTGATCAATATTCCAATTTTTAAAATCATCAATATCAGTAAAATTATTCTCTGAGCTATCTGTACAAACATTAACTTTACAATAACGCTGCGCTTCAGCAATTGCTTTTACTGACCAGTGCCCTGTATTTGCATAGCAAGCTTTAGACTTTCCTCTTAACAGATTAATTGGAACCATTGAAAACTGAGCAGAGGCGCCACCCTGAAGAAACAAAACCTTGTAATTATTTGGAATATTTAAAAGATCTCTCAAATCCTTTTCAGATTTTTGAGCGGCCTCCATAAAGTCAACTCCTCGATGCGAAATTTCCATTACTGAAGCTTTAGAGTTTCCATACTCAATAAGTTCTTGCTGAATTTTTTTAAGTACTAAAGTAGGCAGCATTGCTGGCCCAGCACTAAAATTATATGTTTGTGTCATAATAGATAAATGGCTTTAAACCTTTTTTTCAAAATTAAAAAAAAACGCTCAGCTGTGCTCAATCTTGATAAGCCCATCCAAACGTCAATGTTTTAGCAAAAATAACCTTCGTTGGTTATAAATTGTGATTGATTATACCTAAGCCAAAATGAACTTAAATTTACCTTTTATGTCAATTTGTTACATTTTTTTAATTCAGAATTTAAGATAAAGTGACTAAATATGAAATCAAAAAAAATCAGATCCTGTAAAATATTCATGCTGACAACCTTAACAAATCATTCATTTATTAATGGAAACACTCATAATCCATACTCAAGATTTAATTATTGCTGAAAAGCTTACAAGGAGCCTTAAAGGCGACTTGGAAATGCGAAAAAATCACTTCAGAATCCATACTGACTTTAATTTTACTATTGAAAAACTAAGACTTGAAAACACAGTTGACATAAATTTACATCATAAGAAGTTTAATTTTTCAGATATTAAGTTAGTGGTTAGTGATATGGACTCAACCTTAATAACAATTGAGACGATTGATGAGATTGCTAAGGAGTCAGGAATGTCCAGTGAAGTTGCTTTAATTACTGAACAAGCAATGCAGGGTAATCTGAATTTTACTGAGTCCTTTAAAAAAAGGGTATCAATACTTAAAGGAGTCAACACTTCAGCATTTGAGTCTGTTTATACTAACTCTTTAAAATTAAGCCCTGGAGCCAAAGAGCTATTCAATTTCTTTAAATCAACAAGTGTAAAGTCAGCCATTATTTCAGGTGGCCTGAGTTATTTTGCTGATCGCCTTCATAAAAGTTTAGGAGTGGATACCTTTAGAGCCAACAATGTAGAGGTGATTAATAGCTGCCTCACTGGAGAAGTCTTAGGAAAAGTTATTGATGCCAATGAAAAAGCAAATTATATTAATGAGCTATGTTCGCTTTACCAACTAAAAAGAGAGCAAGTCATTGCTATTGGTGATGGCGCTAATGATTTACAAATGATGAAAATTGCTGGCGTGTCTGTTGCCTACCATGCCAAACCTATATTGCAAAAGAATTGTGATGTAATTATCAACTATGGTGGTCTCGACTCTGTGATTGATTTTTTTGAAGAAGATGGTTATTAATCAAACTAATTAATCTTAATTAAATATAAATTTTCATATAAAACTCATGAAAAATTCACTAAAATCTTAACATTATTGTATACACTGATAATCTCTTTTTTTATTTATTTACAGTCAATCATGAATATAAATTTTAAGTTATTTTCTATATTTTTAGCCCTTTTTGCAATGCAGGCTATGGCTGATAGTCATATGCATACTGTTAGCGGAACAGTTACTGGATGTTCAACTAAGAATGCGGTCCATGTTCTTATTTATAAAGAGTCGGGATGGAAGGGTATGAATCATAGTCAAGAAAAAATTTATGAGCCAAGTAAAAGCGGCACTTGTAATGTTTCTTGGAGCATGGAAGTTCCTTCGGGTCCATACGCACTTGCTTCATTTGAAGATGAAAATGGTAATGGTAAGTTGGACTTCTTTTTCTTTATCCCTAAGGAGCCGGCAGGCTTTTATCAATTTAGTGGAATGGGCGCTCCTAAGTTTGACAAGATGAAAATTGATGTTGATAAAGACATGGACAGCATTGAAATAGCTTTACCATAGAATATTCAAACTAGTGTTTAAATACTTCTGACAGTGACTACTTCAATTATTGCTGGCTCTACAGGCCTTATAGGTGGAAATGTCGTTAAAGTTCTGTCTAATAAAAAAAAGAGCGCTATTGCTCTAACTCGAAGATCAATTCCCAACCTTCCACCCAACATTACAGAAATGATTATTGATTTTGATACTTTTGAAAAAAATGGCTCTCTGCCCTCTTGTAATAATGTATTTATTTGTCTTGGAACAACAATTAAAACTGCTGGGAGTAAAGAGAATTTTAGAAAAGTTGATATAGATTATTGCCTTAGTATTGCTAGAAAAGCCAAAGAGTCGGGCGCTGAAACATTGAGTCTTATTTCTTCAATAGGTGCAAACAGTTCTTCAAAAAACTTTTATTTAAGGACAAAGGGTGAACTTGAGGAGTCCATTCAAAGTCTTGGTTTTTCAACAGTAAATATATTTAGGCCTAGTTTTTTAGTTGGAGAGCGCTCTGAAAAAAGACTAGCTGAAAAAATCGCAATAAATCTTGCCAAGATAATGGATCTCTTTTTAATTGGAACTGCAAGCAAATACAGAAGCGTTAAAGCAGAATCTCTCGCTAAGACTATGGTTTTAAGTGTTGATAGCAAGCCTGGAGTTAATTACTTCTACTTTGATGACTTTCTTAAATAATTCTATTTAATAGTTAGCAATACCTTCTACAAGAAGTTCTTTAACTATCGACTGAATTAATCTTATTCGAAATATAAGCTGTCACTGGTATAATATCCGCCATCTAAGTAACGTACATCAATAGGCAATGTCTGGCAATTCATTTGGAAAACTATTCACACTAACAACCGCTGGTGAAAGTCATGGAGATGCTCTTGTAGGCATTGTAGATGGCTGCCCTCCAGGGATGAAGCTTAAAGAAGAGGATCTTCAAGGTGATTTAGATCTTAGAAAGCCAGGAAGTTCAAGACACACCACTCAAAGAAGAGAGTCGGATACCATCAAAATAGTATCTGGAACTTTTGAAGGTGTAACTACTGGAACCCCTATTGCCCTTTTGATTGAAAATACTGATCAAAGACCAAGGGATTATACAAAAATTGCAAACTCTTTTAGGCCCGGTCATGCAGATTTCACGTATCAACAGAAATATGGAATTAGAGATTACCGTGGTGGTGGCCGCTCTTCTGCTAGGGAAACTGCAATAAGAGTCGCAGCTGGCGGCATTGCTAAAAAATACCTAAAAGAAAAATATGGCATTGAAATTCGTGGGTACTTAGCCCAACTAGGGCCAATTTCTTTTGAAAATTTTGACTGGAAGGAGGTTCATAACAATCCTTTCTTTTGTCCTGATGCTAGCAAAGTAAATGAACTAGAAGACTATATGGATAACCTTAGAAAGTCAGGTGATTCAATTGGCGCAAGAATCAACATCGTTGCTAGCAAAATGATTACAGGACTTGGCGAGCCGATCTTTGATAGACTTGATGCTGATATTGCTCATGCAATGATGAGCATCAATGCTGTAAAAGGTATTGAAATTGGTGCTGGATTTAGTGTTGTCAATCAAAAAGGCTCGCTTCATAGAGATCCAATAACTCCTGAAGGGTTTACGTCAAACAACTCTGGAGGGATACTTGGTGGTATCAGCTCTGGTCAAGACCTTTTAGTTTCTATTGCGCTAAAACCAACTTCCAGCATAAGACTTACTGCAGATAGCATTGACAAAAAGGGTAAAGCAACAGAAATTAGCACCACTGGCAGACATGACCCTTGCGTCGGTATCAGGGCAACCCCAATAGCAGAAGCAATGCTAGCAATTACATTAATGGATCATGCACTTAGACATCGCGCTCAAAATGCTGATGTATCTTCAACTACCCCGTCAATTCCTGCTGAAAAGCCTTAGTTACAACCTAACCTAAAAGGAAATAATGTTTAAGCTCATTCATAAGCGCGTTCCCAGTAACGCAAAAAACGATATCTTGTCAGGACTGACAGTAGCATTAGCATTGGTCCCTGAAGCTGTTGCATTTGCCCTTTTGGCAGGATTAAACCCACTAGTTGGGCTTTATGCCGCCTTTACTATTGGGCTCATTACATCAATCATAGGTGGAAGGCCTGGAATGATCTCTGGCGCTACAGGAGCTATTGCAGTTGTCATTGGGACCTTAGTTGCCATTCATGGGGTGGAGTACCTATTTGCAGCTGTCGTGTTAACTGGGCTCATTCAAATTGTATTTGGTCTATTTAAGATGGGTAAATTTATAAGACTTGTTCCTCACCCAGTTTTTCTAGGCTTTGTAAATGGCCTAGCAATTGTCATTTTTCTAGCGCAGGTTAAACAATTTAAAGTTGGCGGCGAGTGGATTACTGGAACCCCTTTAATGTTAATGCTAGTAATTGTTGCAATTACAATGGCAATTATTCATTTCTTACCAAGATTAACTCGCGCAGTTCCATCAACTCTAGTTGCAATTGTAATTGGAACAGTGGCTGTATTATTTTTAGGGCTTGATACTAGGACAGTTGGGGATATTGCGCCTATTGGTGGTGTATTTCCTCCATTTCATTTACCCAATGTGCCAATTGATTTTGAGATGCTTAAAATTATTTTTCCTTACGCAATGATTATGGCTTTAGTTGGGCTTATTGAAAGCTTATTAACACTTAACTTAATTGATGATTTAACAGAAACTACAGGTCAGCCAAATCGTGAATGTATTGGACAAGGCGTTGCCAATACGGTTACAGGTCTTTTTGGCGGAATGGGTGGCTGCGCAATGGTCGGGCAAAGTCTGATTAATATTAAGTCTGGAGGAAGGGGAAGACTCTCTGGAATAGTTGCATCTGTGGTACTACTATTTTTTATACTCTATCTTTCTAAATACATAGAAATGATTCCAGTTGCGGTTCTAATTGGCGTCATGATGATGGTCGTAATTGGCACTTTTGAGTGGGGCTCATTTCGATTATTTGGCAAGGTTCCAATGCCCGATATTATTGTTGGAATATCAGTTGCAGTAATAACTGTATTAACAGATAACTTAGCACTTGCAGTCATAACTGGCGTTATTATGTCCGCGCTTTCATATGCCTGGGAGTCTGCTGGAAAAATACAGTCTGTTGAAGAAGTTGAGTCAGATGGGAAAAAGACATACAGACTCCATGGCGCAATATTTTTTGCATCAATCAATACTTTTCATGCGA
This sequence comes from Candidatus Pseudothioglobus sp. Uisw_041, assembly GCF_048087625.1. Taxonomy (NCBI): domain Bacteria; kingdom Pseudomonadati; phylum Pseudomonadota; class Gammaproteobacteria; family Pseudothioglobaceae (SeqCode); genus Pseudothioglobus (SeqCode); species Candidatus Pseudothioglobus sp. Uisw_041. Next base: position 1,111,452 of record NZ_CP159805.1, read on the forward strand.
TTTTTAGCCCCAAAGAAGACCCTGAAAATGTTTACATAGATTTTGAGGACTCAAGAGTGATAGATCACTCTGCAATTGAAGCAATTGACAAGCTTGCTGATCGTTACCAAAAAGCAGGGAAAACCCTACATTTAGTTCATCTTAGTGAAGAGTGCAGATTACTTCTAAAAACAGCAAAACATTTAGTCGAGGTCAACGTCCTTGAAGACCCTCACTATCATGTCGCAATTGATAAAGCAAAGGCTAGAATTGAAGGAACCCTCTCTACTTAGAAGCTTACTAATTTATACTTCCAGACTAGAGATTTTAAAGGTTAACTATTTTCCTTTTTCGTCACCCCAAAGTATCTTATGAAGTTGCACCTGAAGTCGAACATTAAGTTGTTTCTCTAAGATCCAATCTGCTAATTGTGCGGGCTTTAAGCTTTCATAAACGGGTGAAAACAGGACATCTGATAAAATTTCTTGGTCTTTTAAAATACTACAACACCAATCAAAATCTAACCTTGAAGCGATAACAAACTTGAGCTGATCTTTGTTTTCTAAAAGCGCAATATTTTCATATCTATTTTGGTGTTGCTCTGTTGATGAAGGCGTTTTAAGATCCATCACAATAGATACATTTTTATTTACCCTTGAAATATCAATACTGCCACTTGTTTCCATTGACACCTTGTATCCCTTCTCTATCAAAGTATCCAGCAAACCAAGGCAATTACTTTGCGCCATTGGCTCTCCGCCCGTAACACATACATAGTGAGATTTATATTTTGAAATCTCAGCTAATATTTGCTCAATTGATAAAGGATTGTTGCCTTTGAATGCATACGCAGTATCACAATAATTACATCTTAATGGGCACCCAGTAAGTCGAACAAATACAGTTGGAATTCCAACCTCTCTTGCCTCTCCTTGAAGCGAGTAGAAGATCTCAGTAATATTTAATGTCATATTATTTAAATTGCCCATCTCTTAATCGTTTTATTTGATTTCTAGTGTCTGCTGCCTGCTCAAATTTTAAATCCTCAGCAAACTTATACATCTCTTTTTCAAGTCGCTTTAGTTCTTTGGAGAGCTGAACAGGAGATAATTTTACTTGAATAGTTTCAGATATTAAATCATCAATATCAGACGCTGAAAGGTCTGTATCTAAAATATCAACAATCGGCTTCACAACGCCCATGGGTATTATTCCATGTTTTTTGTTATAGGCCTCCTGCTTGTCTCTTCTTGCAGATGTAACATCCATTGCTCTTTGTATTGAGTTAGTAATCCTGTCAGCATATAAGATAACGCTTCCATTAATATTTCGAGCAGCCCTTCCCATCGTTTGTATTAAAGATCGCTCTGAGCGAAGGAAACCTTCTTTATCTGCATCTAAAATTGCAACTAAAGATACCTCTGGAATATCTAACCCTTCTCTTAAAAGATTTATCCCAACCAAAACATCAAAAACACCAAGACGTAAGTCTCGAATGATTTCTACCCTTTCAACAGTATCAATATCAGAATGAAGATACCTTACTTTTACATTATGATCATTTAAGTAGTCACTGAGCTGCTCTGACATCTTCTTAGTCAGTGTTGTCACTAAGACCCTTTCTTTTACAGCAACCCTTTTATGAATTTCAGATAGTAAATCATCAACCTGCGTTTCAACGGGCTTAATAACAATGCCTGGATCTAATAATCCAGTTGGCCTGACAACTTGCTCAGCAATAATAGTTGACATCTCTAATTCAAATTTTGCTGGAGTTGCTGAAACCAAAATACACTGGTTCAGCCTTTCAGAAAATTCTTCAAATCTAAGTGGTCTATTGTCTAGAGCTGATGGCAGGCGAAAACCAAAGTCTACAAGCGTTGTTTTTCTAGCCCTATCACCATTGTACATTGCCCCTATTTGGCTCACTGTAACGTGGGACTCATCTAAGATAATTAATGAATCTTCGGGCATATAATCAAACAGGGTTGGTGGCGGTTCTCCCGGCTTCCTTCCAGATAAATAGCGAGAGTAATTCTCAATGCCTGAGCAATAACCTAGCTCTCTCATCATCTCCATATCCTGCGCTACTCTTTGAGAAAGTCTTTGATCTTCAACTAATTTATTTTGAGAGAGTAGTTCTTTTTTCCTTAAGCCAAGCTCAACCTTAATATCATCAAGGATATTTAATATGGTTGATTTAGGGGTAACGTAATGTGTCTTTGGATAAATAGTAACCCTTTGAAGAGACTTTAGTTTTTCTCCTGTTAATGGATCAAACCATGAAAGGCTTTCCACCTCATCATCAAACATCTCTATTCGAATTGCTCGCTCTTCAGAGTCTGCTGGAAATATATCAATTACCTCACCCTTAACTCTAAAATGACCTCGGATTAATGTAATGTCATTTCTTGAATATTGCATCTTTGACAATGTCGCAAGAATTTCTCTTTGCTTTGCAACCTCCCCAACAGTTAAATGAAGCAGCATTTTCATATAACTTTCAGGATCTCCAAGACCATAGATAGCGGAAACACTTGCAATAATTATTACGTCTTTGCGCTCAAGAAGTGATTTGGTAGCGGAAAGTCTCATCTGCTCTATCTGTTCATTTATTGAAGCATCTTTCTCAATAAATGTGTCTGAAGCAGGAACATAGGCCTCTGGCTGGTAATAATCATAATAAGACACAAAGTACTCAACAGCATTGTTAGGAAAGAATTCTTTCATTTCACTATAAAGCTGAGCAGCTAAAGTTTTATTTGGAGCCATAATCAGACTCGGTTTTTGACTCTTCTCTATAACATTTGCAAGAGTAAATGTTTTGCCTGAGCCCGTAACACCAACGAGCGTTTGATACTTCTCTCCAGCCTCAATTCCGTCTAGTAACGTTTGAATAGCTTTTGGCTGATCACCCTTAGGTGAAAAATTCGATTTCAGTTGAAATTTTCTGGCCATTATCGGCAGTTTTTGATTAAAATAAAACCCTTAATTTTAAACCATTTAAAGAGCACAGTAAATGTCAACTATCCTATCAAATCGTGTACAAAAAGTTAAACCTTCTGCAACTATGGCTGTCAGCGATAAAGCCAAAGAATTAAAGTCACAAGGAATACAAATAATTTCAATGGGATCGGGTGAGCCAGACTTTGATACTCCTGTAAATATTCAAAAAGCGGCTATTACTGCAATTGGCTCTGGAGATACAAGATATACCCCAGCTGACGGAACTGCAGAACTAAAAAAAGCAGTCTGTGAAAAATTTAAAAGAGAGAATGGATTAGATTATTCCTTAAATGAAGTAATGGTTTCTTGTGGTGGTAAACAAGTTTTTTATAACCTCTGTCAAGCAATCCTTAACGAAGGTGATGAAGTCATCATACCAACTCCTTACTGGGTTTCATATCCTGACATGGCTATTCTTGCTGATGCTACTCCTGTATTTATTGAGGCTGGCTTAGAGCAAGACTTTAAAATAACTCCAGATCAATTAGAAGCTAGCATCACGGATAAATCTAAACTTTTTGTTCTTAATAGCCCCTCTAACCCAACAGGCTCAGTTTATAGTGAATCAGAAATTAAAGCCCTTGGTGAGGTTTTGAAAAAATACCCTCAAGTTCTTACTATAAGCGATGATATATACGAGCATATAAGGTGGGGTGATGATGATTTCGTAAATATTGCAATGGCGTGTCCAGAGCTTAAAGATAGGGTTGTAATTCTTAATGGTGTATCTAAAGCCTATGCAATGACTGGCTGGAGAATTGGTTATGCTGCTGGACCTGAAACAGTAATTAAAGCCATGAAAAAAATTCAAGGGCAGTCAACCTCTAATCCAAGCTCAATTTCTCAAGCTGCCGCTCTTGAAGCAATTACAGGCGAGCAGTCATTCATATCAATGATGGTTGAGGCTTTTGAGCGTCGCCATGAGTTTCTTGTTGATAGTTTGAATGCTATAGATGGAATTGAGTGCCCAAGATCTGGTGGAGCCTTCTATTCTTTTCCTAAAGTTCAAGGATTAATTGAAAGAATTGGTCTTAAAGATGACGTTGAGTTTTCAACTTATTGTCTTGAAAAACTTAGTTTGGCTGTTGTCCCAGGCTCTGCCTTTGGAGCGCCAGGTTACGTTAGGCTATCTTTTGCAACCAGCATGGATAACATTAAATTATCAGTTGAGAAATTAGCAAGCATCTAAACATACAATTGCTTAAATATTTTTGCTTGACATCAAAAATTTCTTAAGATAACCTCTACTAATCTTAATTGGAGATAAATTATGCTAGATAAAAGAAAATTCTATATCAATGGACAATGGGTTGAACCATCATCTAAAAATGACTTTGACGTCATCAATCCTTCTGATGAAACAGCTTGCGCGGTTATCTCTCTTGGCTCTCAAGCAGATACCGATGCAGCAATAGCTGCAGCAAGGTCTGCATTTCCTTCTTGGTCTATCTCAACAAAAGCTGATAGAATTGTTTTATTAGAAAGGCTCTATGCAATCTATGAAAGAAGAATGGATGAAATGGCTGAGGTAATTTCAATGGAAATGGGAGCACCTATCGACTTTGCTAAATCATCTCAAGCTCCTAGTGGCACTCAAGCAATTGAAGATTTTCTTAACCAACTTAGAAAGTTTGAATTTGAAAAGCAACTTGATGATTCTGACAATCAATTAATTTATGAGCCAAAAGGTGTTTGCGCACTAATTACCCCATGGAACTGGCCAATTAGTCAGGTTGCTCTTAAAGTTATTCCAGCTATAGCTGCTGGCTGTACTGTAGTTTTAAAGCCATCTGAAATTGCACCCCTAGATTCCATGATTTTTGCTGAAATGCTTGAAGAAGCTGGCTGTCCTGCTGGAGTATTTAACCTTGTTAATGGGGATGGTACTGGTGTTGGAAGTCAGTTAACTTCCCACCCTGATGTTGATATGGTTTCTTTTACTGGATCCACCAGAGCTGGCGCACTAATTTCTCATAATGCTGCTGATGACTTTAAGAGAGTTGGATTAGAGCTTGGTGGAAAAGGTGCAAACATAGTTTTTGCCGATGCAGATGAAAAAGCAGTTAAAAGAGGCGTCAGGCATTGTTTTAACAATACTGGTCAATCTTGTAATGCTCCAACAAGAATGCTCGTGGAAAGGTCAATATATAATAAGGCTGTTGAAATTGCAAAAGAAACAGCTATTGCAACTAAGACTGACATAGCATCAAAAGAAGGCAAACACCTAGGTCCACTTGTTTCTCAGCTTCAATATGATAAAGTTCAAACACTTATTCAAGCAGGAATTGATGAAAATGCAACCTTAGTTATTGGTGGAACTGGAAAACCTGAGGGCCTTGAGAAAGGCTACTTTGTAAAGCCCACTATATTTGCCGATGTCAATAACGAAATGACAGTTGCTCGAACGGAGATTTTTGGTCCTGTCCTTTCAATGATTCCATTCGATACTGAAGAAGAGGCAATTAAAATTGCAAACGATACACCTTATGGTCTAGAAAATTATATTCAAACTCAGGATCAAGAAAGAGCTAAAAGAGTTTCAAAAAAGCTTCTCTCAGGTGTCGTAGAAGTTAATGGTAAAGGTTTAGCTCTTGGCTCTCCATTTGGTGGATACAAACATTCTGGAATTGGAAGAGAAGGAGGCGAGCATGGCTTCAATGAGTTTATTGAGGTCAAAGTTGTTACTGGCTGGAGTTAATTAACTTTTATTTTTTCTAAATGGCTTCTAAAAAAATTGCCATTGGCCGTATTAGTACTGAGTACAGCTATGGACTGGATTAGCACTGTGATAACGGCTCTTTTTGCAATTGGCTTTTTTATGAAATCTAGATAAATAAAATAAAATCTTTTAGTTATTAAAAGGAGGTCATAATTGACCTCCTTTTTTTGTATAAATCAAAATGAACTCTAAGCAAATCTTATTAGCCCTTATTGTTCCTATTACTTGGGGCTTAGGGTTTACTCTAGCCAAAATTGGAATGGAGCAGTTTCCAGCTCTCCTTATCATGACAATTCGCTTTGGTATTGCAGGTTTAATTCTTGTTTGGTTTACAAAGCCACCATGGGGTTATATGCGTGAAATTTTTGTTGTTGCACTTATTGGCTCAACTATTCAATATGGTCTTACCTACAATGGCCTCAAAGGTATTGATGCCTCTACTGCAGCAATTCTAGTTCAGCTTGAAGGTCCAATTTTAGCAATTATGGGGGCATTTCTATTAAAGGAAAAACTTGGTATTACTAGGGTATTAGGAATGGGGCTTGCTTTTATTGGCGTCCTGATAATTGCAGGAGAGCCTAGACTAGATGGTCACCTTGACAGTGTTATATTATTAATTGCTGGCTCTGCTGTATGGGCGGTCGCACAGATAATGATTAGCCGACTTAAAGATCTTTCAGGAATTACCATATTAGCCTGGGTTGCAATTATGGCCACCCCACAAATGTTTGTAGCATCTTTACTAATTGAAAATGGACAGTGGCTTGCAATAACAACTGCTAGTTTCACTGACTGGTCAATAATTCTATACTTAGCATTGATTATGACTGTATTAGGTTATAGCGTTTGGTATCACTTATTGAGCAGTGTGGATGTAAGCAAAGTATCGCCCTTTTTGATGCTACTTCCAATTACCTCAATTATTGCAGGAATAGTTCTTCTTGATGAAAAATTGACTTCCTCAATGATATTGGGAGGTTTGTTAATCATGTCTGGGGTTGCCAGCACACTTATTAGTTGGAACTTTCCAAGGAAACAAATTAACTTGTAATTATAATTTATTTATAGAATGGATCAACCGATTCAAATTGTGTCGTTAACTTTCTGACCCATTTAGAGAACATAACTCCCTTATTAAGCTGCATAGAATTATTATCTGACCGAGAATTTTTCATCTCATCTCCATTTAATGGAAGCTCCATTTGCTCTTGAAGAAATTTAGATTCTTTATCTAAATCTTTTCTTAAATCTTTTAATTTATTAATCACACTACTTTCTGACATTGACTATCACTCCTAATTACAGTTAATTTACGTACCACGCTTTTTGAGCTTTCCTTTAGAATTTTTTAAGGAAGCCTTGTACTTGCTATCCCATTTCTTACTTAGCTTTGATGAAGTGAGATCTTGATAATCAACACCACTAATATCTTTAAACTCAGAAATTGCATCTTCCATAGCTGTTTCAAATACGCCTGAAAGAGTCATGCTATATCCAAACTGTTCTGCAGCAGTTGCAGCTCCTTTAAACGCCTCAAAAATAGGTCTGCGAATTCTTACGCTAACCACTCTCTTTTCATCCTCTTTTTGATTTTTTGTTACGTATTTACCCATCTAAAGATTTATTAATTTACTAACTAATATGAAGTATACACTTTTTGTATACTTTATGTATTAATTAAAGTAATCTTTATGTATACAAAATTAATTGCAAGATTTTTATATATTTCGAGATATAATTCATCCATCTAAAAAAGTAAGTTAAGTAAATGATCAATATTAATTCTTTAGATAAGCTCATCGAAGATAGTGAAAATGAGATTCTAAATATCCGTCCAGATACTGAAAAAAAGATTATTTGGGCAAATCAAAATAAAGTGAAGACAAAAATTAGTCTTATATTTATTCATGGCTTTTCAGCAACCAGAGCAGAGCTTGATCCAGTTATTGAAATGCTTGGCAAAGAGCTCAATGCAAATATTTTTTTTACAAGGCTTAGAGGGCATGGTCTAGATGGTGAAGCCTTAGCTGAGGCTACCTTTGATGATTGGATGATAGATACAAAAGAAGCTATTGATATTGGTAATGCAATTGGGGATAGCCTTATCTTAATTGGTTGTTCTACAGGCTGTTCATTAATCCATGCCAATCTTCAATATACAGAAAATGCTTTAGCAATTATTTATGTATCCCCTAATTTTGGACCAAAATCTTTTTTTGGACAACTTCTTAGAATTCCTGGAGCTGAGTGCTTTATCCCCTTCATTTTTGGAAAAGAATACTCCTTCGTCCCAAGAAATGCAGATCATGCAAGATGTTGGACGACAAGCTATCCTATAAAAGCATTATTTGCAGTAAAGGACTCAGTTGTTGCAGCCTATAAAGTTAAGCATATTAAGATTAAACAACCAGTATTATTTTATTTTTCAGATGATGATCAAGTCGTATCAGCAAAAGCAACTCGTAAAATAATTTCTAAAATGGGTAATAATGTCTCTATTCACAATCCAATACTTACAAATACTGATGACTCATCACAGCATGGCGTTCTTGGAGATATTTTGAGCTCGTCTCAGACGAATAGTGGAGTTAAAAAAATTCTTAGCTGGCTAGAAAACTATATTTAGTAGTTACGCTTAATCTTCGCGCCCTTATAAAGTATTTCAGATAAGTTTTCTTCAGCAACTCTTCGCTGACTGACTGTTAAAGGATCCATATTGTATCTTGGGCGATCTAGCTCAATACTATTCATATCTTGCCTCTTTCGTCCTCTAATATGAGTCCATATATTCCTTCCAACTACCTGCTTTATTGATGGCGGTACATACGATTGAAGTGAAAAACCAATCCTTCTTTGATTGCTATTATTAGGCTGTGATCCATGGATGATAGCTCCATTGTGAATCGACATTTCACCAGGCTTCAATATTAGATCAACGGTCTTACTTTGATCCACATTTTTAATAGCTTGGCCCCTTGTTAGAATATTGTTATCTGCATAAGTATCCTCATGTTTTTGTATTGCTGATTTATGGCTACCTGAGATCATCGTCATACAGCCTGTCTCTATGTTGCTAGGACTTAGCGCAATCCATGGTGTTGGAAAATCAAAGCTATCAAGGCCCATATAAGTTGCATCTTGATGCCAACTAACATACTGTTTAGAGGAGGGCTCTTTAATAAACATAACCGACGCCCAAAGAGCAATATCAGGGCCAATAAGATCTTCTATTGCGTCTACTATGGTTGTGTTATGGGCGAGCGCATCTAAAAAAGCAAATGAGAGATGTAAATTATTGCGACTCTCTGAATTAATTTCTTCAGGGTATTGCGCCTCTACTTCTTCAAGTTGAATTTTAATAGATAAGGCATCTTTTTCAGAAATAACTCTTATTGGAGATATAAAACCTTCATCATGATACTGCTCAATCTGTTTTTTTGTTAAAACTTTAGGCATTATTCTTATCCTATATGTGGATAGTAATTTATTCAAAAAATTTTATTTTATTACAAATATTTAAAAAATTTAACCTTGTTACTCCAATTCTTTATACTTAATAAATTAAATAAACTTCGATAATACTTATATGAATAATATTTTTACTAAACACCCCAATGAGTTTGGATATAACTACTTTCAACATCTCTGGGGGGCATGGAAATATTGTCTTACACTTTTAGGGCTTTTAATTATTGCGCTCATTCACTCTATTTTGCCATTTATTTTTCAAGAAACTGTTAGCAATAAAATTGTAAAGATGGCTGATGAACATAAAAATAAAATGATAAATTCTTCTAAAATTCATCAATAATTCACATAGGCTTGTCAAAAACTAATCTAAACTGCGCATTATGAAATACTTACTGACCATTCTTGCAGCTCTAGTTTTAAACACCTCTGCTTCAGCAGCAATGTCTCCTCGTTTTTATGAAACTGAAATTCTTGGTAACTGGATTTGTAAAGATACTTGGCCTGGGTATACCGCTTTAGAATTTATAAGATACAAGAAAGATGGTACCTGGAATAGTTTTGGTCAACTAATTGTTGACTTTCCAATCGAAGAGAATACAGTTAAAGTGAATTATAGTGCCCTTGGAACTGGAGTATGGGAAATTAATGATCAAAGCTTAGTCAGTATGATTGATTCTATTAAAGTTGTTAATAGGAACCATCCATGGCTTGATGAGTATTTTAATATGGAAGAACAATTTACTCTTAACGATAAAAGATCTGAAGAGATTATTGTCCTGTCTAATGATTATATTAATCTTCAGCCTTCAACTGGCAAGCCATACGAATGTTATAAGGTTGAAATATAACTAATCTTCTCGTTGATTGTATTTCTGAGCATTGCCCTTTGATAAATTAACTGGATATTTTTCAGCATTTTTCTCTAATTTATTCTTAATTGCTTCTTCAATATCAATTTCTAAGATACTGCAAAAACGCAGAAGATACATCGCAATATCTGCCACCTCACTATTAATTTCTTGAATCTGCTTTTGATTAGGAGAATTAGATTCTTCTGGCTTTAGCCATTGAAAAATCTCAACAAGCTCTGAAGCCTCAACACTAAGAGCCATAGATAAATTTTTGGGGGTATGAAACTGCTCCCAATCCCTTTCAATTGCAAATTTTTTAAGCTGGTTTTGTATTTTAGATATATCCATATTTTCACTCGATTGATTAGTAATTAAAATAATAAAAAAAATAAGTATACTTATTATGAGGCTTGAAATTACTCAAGCGTTCAATTAACTTTAAGGGGAATTAATATGGATATTCAAACTATTTGTCACATTTTTTTAATATTTTTTGGTGGTTTTTTTGCCTTTCAACTAACTTTTAACTCAAAAAAGTTTGCAATAGATCTTCGTCTGGACTCGCCACAAGTCCCGTATGCGCTTAAGCCAGCAGGATTTCTAATGGGTGGAACGGTTGCAATGCTTATTGTAACGTTTTTCCAAATTGGTATTTTTGAAAGAACTGATACACCAACATTATTAGTTGCAATGGGGTTTTTCTGTACCTTTGCATTTATTTGGAATATGGGTCTATTTTTAAAAGTTTGGCCAACGTTTGATGGTGCTGATCATCATATTAAGAATGCTATTAGGCCTGTAATTCCTTTAATAGTAATCATTATTTACTTCTGGGTATAAAAAATAGTTGCTTATTAAATAAAGTAGGTAACATACGATAATGATAATGATAATGATTATTATTTATAATAAGAAATAATTTAAATTTAGGAGGCAATATGTCAATATTTAAAACACAAGAAGCTGCACAAGAAGCAAAAGATATGGAGGCTTATGCAGCAACTATGCATGAAGATTTTCAATTTATCATGCACCTGGACAACTCATCTATGGATAAAGAAAAAACCATGGAAATGTTTACATTTATGATGAATAGTGATGATTTTGTAACTCATGACTCACGCTGCCTATATGAAAATGATGAGGCTATGGTTACCCATGGCGTAATGAGCTTCCCTGACGGAACTAAAGAATCAGTTCTAGCCTTTATGCAAATAAAGGATGGTCAAGTCATACGTATGGAAACTGGTGCAACACTTCTTCCATAAGCATCATTAATCTCAAATTAAAGGCGCCTTTGGGCGTCTTTTTTGTTTAATATGTTGCTCAATAGTTAAGAATTATTTTAAAAATGCATCAAAAAAATCTTTGGCAAGACAATTCTAAAGAAAAAATTACTTTCAGTAATCTTAAAAAATCAATTACAACAGATTTAGTGATTATTGGTGGCGGCTTTACTGGCTGTTCAGCGGCCCTGTCTGCAGCAAAGAATGGGCTATCAGTTACCCTTATTGATCAAAAGATTGGCTATGGCGGCTCGGGAAGGAATGTTGGCTTAGTTAATGCAGGCTTATGGATGCATCCTGAAAAGGTCGAAAGTATCCTTGGATTAGCAGCAGGAGTTAAGCTTAATAAGGCTTTAGCAACAGCACCTGATTTAGTATTTAGTCTTATTGATAGCTATGAAATTAATTGCAGCGCTAATCGCTCAGGAACGCTTCATTGCGCCCACTCTGAAAAAGGATTAAAAGATATTCAACTGAGATTTAAACAGTTATCTGAACGTGGTGCTGAGTTAGAGCTTTTTGATAGACAGCAAACTCAGCAAAGAACAGGCTCTTCAAAGTTTTTTGGCTCTCTTTTTAATAAAAAAGCTGGAATTATTAACCCTCTAGATTATTGTCTTGGCCTGGCAAGAGCTGCTAAATCTTATGGCGTAAATATCTATGAGTCAACTATAGCAACTAACATTCAATCAATCAATAATGATTGGCTAATCAAGACAGCTGAGGGCACCATTAAGGCAAAAATGCTTTTAATTGCTACAAATGCCTATCAAAAACCAATTGAAGGCCTAAATCCATCCAAATACACTTCTGTACAGTATTTTCAAGTCGCAACTAAATCTCTACCTTCAGATCTAGTAAAGTCAGTTTTACCCAATGGTGAAGGTTGCTGGGATACTGCTAGTGTAATGTCTTCTTTTCGACTCGATGCTGACAATAGACTTATTATTGGTGGGATCGGAAACCTTGGTCATAGCGCCTCCAAGATTCACACTAATTGGGCAAGGAGAAAAATTGAGAGTCTCTTTCCACATCTTAAAAATATTGATATTGAATTTTGCTGGCATGGACGCATTGCCATGACAGGTGATCATATTCCTAAAATTCTAAGGCTAGGTAGTAATGCTTACTCAGTTTTTGGCTATTCAGGCAGAGGAATTGGACCTGGGACTTATTTTGGTAAGGCAGTAAGTGAATGCCTTATTAGTGGTGATGAAACCTCTTTGCCAGTTGATCCTTTGGATTATTATCAAGAACCTTTTTCTAAAATCAAGGCAGGCTTTATTGAATTTGGCGCTACTGCAATTCATTTACTTTGATTAGCATTTAGATTATCTTTTATCTATCTCTTCCAACCCCTTTAAAGCGCTGCTTAGTAGTAAACCAAGCGCCAAAATCTAAAAATGGTTTTGGTGGAAGCCATTTAGCTTTCTCAAGAGCAAGACAATCATTAACAATAGCGGATTTTTTTCCGCATGCATACTCAGCTATTCCAATACCAAATGCAGTCCCTTTAGTAATTCCAGAACCATTGAAACAACCTGCATAGTAGAGATTATCTGAAAATCTCTCAAAGATATTAGTTTTATTAGCGCTCACACCTTCAACGCCTGAATATAAGAACTCAAATGGAACCTGGCTTAACTGTGGAAACCTATTATTAAATGCTTGTCGATGAATCTGTTGTCGGTTAATTAATTGCTTATCAGTTAATAGGTGGTTATTGTTATATTCAGCAGTGTTTCTTATTGCAATTCGGCCATCATCCGTTAATCTGATAGTAGCCCCACCACTATGAAGCGACAGTATTCCCCATGATGATTCACTTCCAAGGGTATTAATCTCATCCCTGTTTAAGGCACGAGTAATACTTCCAGAAAGTGTTACTCCAACTGCCCTTTGTTTAGGTTTTGCGCCCTCAAAGGTTTCATAATTACAAGCCATTATGACTTGTTCAGCAGTAATTATTGCATCTGGAACCATGACCTTAACAGCCTTACCCAATGTCATCCTTAATACTGGTGTATTTTCATAAAGCTCAACATTACTTGGAAGATTATCAGCCAATCCAAAAACTAACTTAGCGGGCTGCGTTAATGCACCATTTTCAACTTTAACGCCCTTCTTATACCAACTCGTTCCTAGACGATTATGAATATCCTTTTTAGAAAGAGGAGTGTGTCTAATGTCACGTTTTTTAAGATAGTTAATAAAATGATCACACTCAATTTCAGAGTTGTTATCTGCTGCAGTATGATAAATACCTGATTCTATCCAGTCACAATTGATGCTGTTATCTTTTACTAATGTACGAAGAGAATTAAGGCCTACTTGATTAATTCGATCTACTCTTTGGTATTTTTCAAGTTGTGACTCTTGATAGGGGCCTGAAAAATGGCTATGCGCAACAGCATAACCAGAATTTCTACCAGAAGCATTCTGGCCCAGCTCTCTTGCATCAAGCAAGATAATTTGATCTTTAGGGTTAATCTCTGCTAGCCTTCTTGCACAAGAAAGACCTGTAAAGCCGGCACCTATGACAAGCCATTTAGCTTCAAGGTTAGAAGTTAATTTAGGCTGAGATTGCCTAGCAGGAACTAAATCTACCCAACCTTTTGTTTCATTATCAAAAATAGGATTAGCTTGAGCCATAGAAATAATCTAACTTTACTACTAACTTAAATGATCAATTAAAATAAAGTGATCACTTATTTCAGAAGCTTGATTTAGCCACCTTTTTACTAAATTACTTTGGTGAGGAGCCGCTGTTACGCCTGAAGGTATCTCTTTATTAAGAACGGCTTCAACAGCCAAAGCAACTGAGCAAGAGACTAATTGGGCCATTGCGCTTCCTTTGTTATTTCCAAGCGTATCAAGTAAAAACTGCTTATGCCAAACAATCTCTGAGTCATTTTTAACCTTTAATTCAACAGTTAAAATCACACGATCAACTTCTTCATTTCTATAGGAGTATTTATTCCATAAATCATCACTGATAGCCTTTAGACAATCCTCTGCAATTTCAGGGTCAAGCGTATCTACCTCAGAAAAAATATCAGACCAAGCATCTTTCCAGCCTCTATACCTTAGAGTTCCTCGAACAAACTGATCTATCTTCAATCCCTCGTTCATTTGATACTGCTCAATAAATGGAATGGAATCGCGATTAGGATAAACCTCAAATTCATCCTCACCCCAAGGCATCGGAAGAGGGTAAAGCTCAACAGCCTCCCATGGCTTATATACAGTATAGACTTGGCTATCACGAATGCTAACTGAAGTTGACATTAAGGCCTTTAAAACTCCCAGTGGAGACCAACTAAATTTGTAACAAAAATCATTAGGAACGTCACTTAAGCCACCACAGTAACTCAAAAAAGAATGATTATTTTCAGCAGAAAAAACCTTTGAATTTTTATAATCTTCAACGAGTGCATGAGACATACTATGGTCTATTCCTGGATCAAGACCAACCTCATTAACAAGGCATAAATTCTTTTTTAGCGATTCTTCATGAAGCATCCTCATCTCATCTGAAATATAGGAGCTTGAGACAAAATGAGCTCCAAGTGATAGACTCAGTTCTGCAACAGGAACATGGAAATTACCAGGTAGCATTGAAACTATAACGTCTCCAGCTGTAGCATTTTTCTTAATGGCCTCAAGAGAAAATTCTACAATCTGATAATTACCCTTAACACCTAATAAAGCATCACTTGCTTTTTTGACTGTTCGATTATAAACAATAACTGAATGGTCATTTTCAATAAGCATTTTTAGCCCTGGTATTGCTGACAAACCAGCACCTAACCAATGAATTTTTGACATTACAACTCCTTCTTTATTTCTAATTAAATAGATGAAAACTAAAAAACTTTAATAGCTCCTTAATCTTTAAGAACAAACATGTCCATAAACTCGTTGACAGGTGTTTGTTCAGTTTTCTCTTTATCAAGACACAATGAGTAGATCCTGTCACTGTGCTCTTTAGAATAAATACTTTTGAGACTATTAAAAAATTTTCTCTCAAGTAATGGAATACCTTCCTGACGACGATTACGGTGTCCTATTGGATATTCAACTTCCACTTTATCAGTTTGACTCCCATCCTTAAAGAAAATCTGCAGTGCATTGGCAATAGATCTCTTGTCATCTGCTAGGTAGTCTTTTGAGTATCTTTTATCTTCCTTTAAAATCATTTTATTTCGAAGCTTATCAATTAATGAGTTTTGTTGATGGAAAGAATCTTCATAAAACTCAGCCACTAAATCACCTTTAATCATTGCAACTGCAAGCATATATTGCATACAATGATCTCGATCAGCTGGATTATCTAGGTCGCCTGTTTTATCAATAATTCTAAGTGCTGACTCATGAGTTGTAACTTCAATCCTTTCAATTTCATTTAACTTTTCTTTAATCTCTGGATAAAGCAATACTGCACACTCTACTGCAGTTTGAGCATGGAATTCAGCTGGAAAGGAAATCTTGAAAAGAATATTCTCCATCACGTAAGAGCCATAGCTCTTAGAGAAGCTAAACTCTCTACCCTTAAAACTTACATCATAAAAGCCCCATTCTGGTGCAGTTAAAACGGAAGGTATGCCCATCTCACCTTTCATCGTCATCATTGCCAAGCGAACTGCGCGAGATGTTGCATCGCCAGCAGCCCATGATTTTCTTGAGCCAGCGTTAGGTGCATGCCTATAGGTTCGAAGCGAAGAGCCATCAACCCAGGCTTGTGATAAAGCGGCAATAATTTGATCCCTGGTTCCACCTAACATGTGAGTTGCAACAGCTGTGCTTGCTACTCTTACGAGTAAAACATGGTCTAAGCCTACTTTATTAAAACTATTCTCAAGTGCAAGAATGCCTTGGATTTCATGAGCTTTTATCATGTACTCAAGCACATCTTTTATACTTAAAGGTGATTTATGATTCGCAACATTAACACGTGAAATATAATCACTAAGAGCCATAATTGCGCCTAAATTATCTGAGGGGTGACCCCACTCTTCAGCTAACCAAGTGTCATTAAAATCTAACCATCGAACTAAGGCACCAATATCCCAAGCTGCTTTTACTGGGTCAAGCTCAAATGACTTTCCAAAAACCCTAGCACCATTTTCTACTGTGGTCCCAGGCACCAATGGGCCTAAATGTCTAGTACAATTTGGATATTTCAAAGCCAAAAGACCACAGCCGATAGTATCTATTAAACAATTTCTAGCAGTATTTAAGGCCTCCTCAGACTCTACTTTAAAATCAATCACATAATCAGCGATATCTTGCAGAGCTTGATCTGCTGACATTCTATCTGCTTTCACTATACTAACTCCTTGTTTCTATGGGACTGACTTTTTGTGGACCTGGACCTATATAATCTGCATTGGGTCTAATGATTCGATTATTTTGTCTCTGTTCAAAAATGTGAGCACACCATCCAGTTACTCTTGAAAGAACAAATATTGGGGTAAATAGTTTAGTTGGTATTCCCATAAATTCATAGGTAGAAGCATGATAAAAGTCAGCATTTGCGAATAGATTTTTCTCTCTTCTCATAACCATTTCAACTCTTTCTGATACATCATATAGATGCTTATCGTTAACCTCCATGGATAATTTTTTTGACCATTGCTTGATAACCTCATTACGAGGGTCAGATTGAGTATAAACTGCGTGTCCAAAACCCATCACAAGTTGCTTTTGTACAAGCATTTTAAGTAATTCAGCCTCTGCAACATCAGGGTCATTCCATTGGGATAGCATAGCACTAGCGGCTTCATTAGCGCCTCCATGTAATGGTCCGCGTAATGTCCCAATAGCACTTGTAACAGCAGAATGAATATCTGAAAGCGTTGAGGCACAAACTCTTGCAGCAAAAGTAGAGGCATTAAATTCATGTTCAGCATACAAAATCAAAGAAATACTCATTACTTGATCATGCAGTTGGCTAGGTTTTTTACCATGCAAGAGATGTAAAAAATGACCGCCAATAGTATCATCACTTGTCTCCGTATCAATTCTTTTTCCATAGTGGGAATACTGATACCAGTAGCTAAGTATCGATGGAAATGCACTCAGCATACGATCTGCATGGTCAGTTTGGTTTATAAAGCCCTCCTCTTGCTCTAAATTACCAAGAACCGAACAACCTGTCCTTAAAACGTCCATAGGATGAGCAGTTTTTGGGATACCCTCCAAAGTACTTCTTAGTTCAGGTTGAAGTCCTCTTAATGTTTTGAGTTTTTCTATATATGCTTTTAATTCCTGTGAGTTAGGTAGTTTTCCCTTCAATAAAAGATAGGCAACCTCTTCGAAAGTTGTATTTTCTGCTAAATCTACGATATCAAAGCCACGATATGTGAGCCCAGAACCGCTAACTCCAACTGTACATATTGATGTCTCACCTGCACTCTGACCTCTAAGACCAGCTCCACCTATTTTTTTCTCACTCACTACTTACTCTCCTTATTCATTACATCATCTAATTGCTTTTCATATTGATGATAATTTAAAAAATCATATAACTCTTCTCTTGTTTGCATACTTTCTATCACATTATTTTGGTGACCATCTTGTATGATATGTTGATAGACATTAAGAGCTGCTTTACTCATTGCTCTAAAGGCACTTAGTGGATAAAGAATCATATCCACACCAGCATCAGAAAGCTCCTCTTTGGTAAATAATGGTGTTTGACCAAATTCAGTTATATTTGCTAGAATAGGGACATTAATTGAATCAGAAAACTCTCTATATTGCTCAATGGTATTGAGTGCCTCAGGAAATATCATATCAGCACCAGCTTCTACAAAAGCTGTCGCTTTATCAACAGCAGAATGCATACCCTCTATAGCCAATGAGTCTGTTCTTGCCATAATTACAAAGTTAGGATCGGTTTTGGCGTCAACTGCAGCTTTAATTCTGTCAACCATTTCATTTGTACTAACTATGGCCTTATTTGGTCTATGTCCGCAACGTTTTTGAGAAACTTGATCTTCAATATGGATAGCAGCGACACCACTATTTGTCATCTCTCGAACACAACGCGCAATGTTAAGTGCCCCACCCCAGCCAGTATCAGCATCGACTAATAATGGTAGTGAAGTTGCCTGAGTGATTCGTTTAGCATCTTCGAGTACATCTGAAAGAGTAGTAATACCAAGATCAGGAACTCCAAGAGAAGAAGCTGCAACTCCACCACCTGACAAGTAGATTGATTGATGCCCAACTTTCTCAGCCATAAGAGCGCTATAGGCGTTAACAGCGCCTACAATTTGAAGTGGCTTATTTTCATTAACTAACTTTCTAAATTTCTTTCCACTGCTGTCCAATTTGAATACTCCTTGTCTAACCTAAATCAACTACATAATAACTATCTTTAGTAAAAACTATTATGCATATATTTTCTATAAATTCTCTATTTTAGGTAAATGTCATCTGGTAATTATCTTGATGTTAAGAATTATTTTGTAAACTTTTTTAATCTCATATTGACTAAGGATTTAAACCAACGCTTCTTAAAACTAAATCAATAACTTGTTGTTTTTTTTCTTCAAATTCACTATCTGTAAGTTTCTTTCCATTATTTAAAATCATCACTTGATAATCAAAATCAGCATAATGTTGAGTGGTAGCCCAAATCATATATAACAAGGTATGAGCATCACCCACATTAACAATTTTTTTTAGTTCAACCCACTTATTTATCGAACTAACACAAGTATCAACCCATTGTTTTAACCTCGATGATAATACTTCTTCCATTTCAGGGGCGCCACTAATAATTTCATTTGCCCACACTTTTGAGCCGAATGGTCTAGTGCGTGACAAATTCATTTTTGCGCCAACATAATATTTTAAGGCTTCTCGAGGTTCATCAAATTTATTAAATGTATCAGCAGCCCTCATCCAATCAACTAGTATGCTTTCTAAGACACATCTATACAAATTTAATTTAGTATGAAAATAATAATGAATATTGGATTTTGGAAGTTTAGCCATATCTGCAATTTGTTTTGTAGTAGAGCCTTTAAGGCCATGCTTTGCAAATACTTTTTCTGCAGCAATTAAAATAATAAGTTCATTTTCTTCACGAATTCTCTCTTTACTACGAGTAATACCTCTGGCTTGTACTAGAACTTTTTTATTACCCATTCAATTCTCCATTATTTTTTCATGAAACCTTTAATGGATTATTTGGGTGAGTTGTCCAATCAGATGCTTGTGGTGAAATTGCCTTTCCAGTTCTAGGGTCAGTTCCTGATGTCATAGCGACCATTGAGATACAATCTATTACAGGGCAAACGCTTACACAAAGATTACATCCAACACATTCATCATCCTTAACTGTAAATACTCTATCACCACTATCAGTTGAATATTCAATTGCTTGATGTGAAGTATCTTCACATACAATGTGACAACGACCACACTTTATACACTTATCTTGGTCAATGACAGCTTTATCAACGTGGTTTAAGTTCAAGAACTTCCAATCAGTAACTGATGGAACTGCTTTACCAATTAGCTCATCTACTGAATTCATACCTTTTTCATCTAAAAAGTTACTCAATCCAGTTTTCATGTCTTCAACAATTTTAAAACCATAGACCATTGCGGCTGTACAAACCTGAACATTACTCGCACCTAATGCAATAAAGTCTACTGCATCTTTCCAAGTCGATACTCCCCCAATACCTGAAATTGGTAAGTTTCTAGTTTTTTCATTACGCGCTATCTCTGCCACCATATTCAAAGCAATTGGTTTTACCGCCTCACCACAATAACCCCCATGAGTTCCCATACCACCCGTAGTTGGAAACATAGTCAAACTGTCATAATCAACTCTCATAATTGAGTTTATGGTATTAATTAATGACACTGCATCACCACCACCCTCAAGGACTGCTTCAGCTGGATAAATTACATCAGTTATATTTGGCGTAAGCTTGACAATTACAGGGACTGTGGCATACTTTTTGCACCACTCAGTTGCTTGTTTTATATATTCTGGAACTTGCCCAACTGCAGCGCCCATTCCTCGCTCTGACATACCATGAGGACAACCAAAATTAAGCTCAAAACCATCTATACCTGTATCTTCAATAATAGGGATATGCTTTGCCCAAGATGCCTCACTCATTGGAAACATTACAGATGCAATCACAGCCCTATCTGGCCAGTCTCTCTTTACTTGACGCATTTCCTTAAGATTAACTTGAAATGGACGATCAGTTATTAATTCGATATTATTGAAACCAATAACTCGTCGGTCATTACTCATCATTGTTGTGTACCTTGGACCATTAACATTCACAATATGAGGATCCTCACCCAGAGTTTTCCATGAAACCCCACCCCAGCCAGCTTCAAAGGCACGATTTACGTTATAAGCCTTATCTGTCGGTGGTGCCGAGGCTAACCAAAAAGGATTAGGTGACTTAATTCCTAAAAAATTACTAGTTAAATCTGCCATACTATGCTCCTTGTGTTAGTGTTTCGTTTATTGAAATTGCAGCAAGTTTGCCATCTTGTACTGCTGACACTGTTAAATTGTCACCATCAAGAACACAGTCTCCTCCTGCCCATACTTTAGACAATGAAGTTTTACGTTGTTCATCTACAACAATCCTTCCTTTTTCTATTTCCAAACTGTTATTATCTGTCAAGCCTTCAGTCACTAATTTTTGCCCAATAGCTTTGAAAACAACATCAGCTTTTAATGTAATATTTTCCCCACTTGCCTTGAGGCTTCCATCATTTTGTGACTTCATAACATCAAACTCCATTGCAGTGACATGACTATCATCAGCTATCAGACGTTTTGGTGACATGTTATATTGAATTTGTACGTCATGCTTTTTTGCCAGAGCCTGCTCATATTCACTAGCAGCCATTATTTTTTTACTACGTCTGTAAGCAATCGTTACTTGCTCTGCACCTAACAATTTACTTTGAACAGCAATATCTATTGCTGTCATACCACCACCAATCACAACAATATTTTTTCCAACCATTAGTTCATCTTTATTATTGGTTTGACGTAAATTTGCAATATATTCAACTGCATCAATAACACCAGAAATGTCTTCATTATCAAGATTAAGTTTATTTACTGAACCAAGACCACACCCTAAAAATACTGCGTCATATTTCTCCTGAAGACCTTCAAGATTAATTTGTTTACCAAGCTGCATTCCTGTTTCGATAGTAATGCCACCAATATCTAGAATGTAATCAAGTTCTTGCTGTGCAAAATCATTAGGAGTTTTATAAGCTGCAATGCCATACTCATTTAAACCTCCTAGCTTATCTTTGGAATCATAAACTGTTATTTTGTGCCCCAAAACCGCTAAACGATGAGCGCATGATATTCCAGCTGGCCCAGCCCCAACTACTGCAATAGACTTTCCTGTATTTTCTTGCCTAGAAAATAATTGCACTCCATTGTTTAATACTGAGTCAGTTGCATAACGTTGTAGTAAACCAATTTCGACAGGTTTTTGTTCATGATCATTTCGAACACATGCCAGTTGGCACAACTCCTCAGTTGGGCAGTCACGGGCACACATACCTCCAAAAATATTTTCACTTAAAATTTTCTCTGCAGCACCTGTTAAATTATCACTCCTAATACTTTGAATAAAGCCTGGGACATCAATATCTGATGGACACGCCTTTGTGCAAGGAGCGTCATAACAAAAATAACATCGATCAGCCTCAATTAATGCCTCTATTGCAGACAATGGTGCATGGAGGTCTGAAAAATTATCATCAATCTCTTTTTTACTAAGGCGATGTGACTTAATGTTCATTACCTTATTTGTTAAATTATTGTCACTCATATTTTCCTCCGAAAAAAAATATTTGACCATTTGGTCAGGTTATATTAACAGAACCTCAATACAAAATAAATTTCCTTTTTAACGTTTCACAGCTTTTGGTATCTTTTTCTCAGCTTGGACATCTAGCCCTTGATAGAATGAAGAGTATGCAGGGCGGTCAATATATCTTCCAGCTCCCCTTTCAACTTTCAACTCTCCATTAGCATAGACAACTTTTGCAGCACTTATAGTATGTGAAGCACAGCCTTTGACTTCCATACCCTCAAAAATATTGAAATCAATATTTTGGTGGTGTGTTTTAGCAGAAATTGTCTTAGTTGCTTCTGGATCCCAGACAACAATATCTGCATCTGCACCAACTGAAATACTCCCTTTTCGAGGATAAATATTAAATATTTGTGCAGCATTAGTAGAAGTTAATTTAACAAACTCATTCATACTAAAAAGTCCAGTATTTACACCATGATGCCATAGCACTTCCATTCTATTTTCCACGCCTGCAGTTCCATTTGGCGTTATACGAAAATCATCCTTACCAGCTGCTTTTTGATCAGCACAAAAACAACAGTGATCAGTAGCGGTAGTTTGCAAATTACCAGATATAACTCCTTTCCATAATGCATCTTGATGTTCTTTTGCTCTAAAAGGAGGACTCATTACATGAGCAGCAGCACTCTCAAAATCTTTATTTAAGTAAACTGACTCATCTACAAGCAAATGTCCAGCTAAAACTTCACCAAATACTTTTTGCCCAGCATTTCGTGCTCTAGTAATTGCCTCTAAAGACTGCTTAGTAGAAACATGAACGATATACAAAGGGACTCCATATACATTAGCAATACTAATAGCTCGACTAGCAGCCTCACCCTCAACCTCAGGTGGACGAGATAATGGGTGACCCTCTGGTCCAGTTATGCCCATATCAAAAATCTTACTTTGTAATTGTGCAACCATTTCACCATTTTCAGCATGAACTGTTGGCATTGCACCTAATTCTAATGACCTATTGAAGCTATTGACAAGTATTTCATCAGTGGCCATTATTGCGCCCTTATAAGCCATAAAGTGCTTAAAGCTGTTAACACCATGTTTTTCAACTAGTGTTTTCATATCAGCATGGACAGTTTCATCCCACCAAGTAATGGCAACATGAAAGCTATAGTCAGCTACTGATTTCTCCGCCCACTGTCGCCATTGATGATAAGCCTCAAGAATACTCGTTCCAGGAGAAGGAATAACAAAATCAATAATCATTGTTGTTCCACCAGCAAGTCCAGCAGCTGTCCCAGTATAGAAATCTTCACTAGCAACAGTTCCCATAAACGGTAATTGCATATGGGTATGAGGGTCGATACCACCGGGCATAACATATTGCCCAGCAGCATCTATTACCTCAGCGCCACTCGGCGCTGAGATATTACTGCCAATTTCCTGTATTTTGCCATCTGCACATAGCACATCGGCTTGAAAAGATTGATCAGCATTAACAATTGTTCCATTTTTAATTAGTACAGACATAGTATTCTCCTACAAGAAATTAGATTTTATATTATGATCCAAATGCAGCATCCCAGACTTTATGAGTCCAAGCACCGACTGGCTCGGCATTAATTACTGGATCAGAATCACTACCAAGTAAAGTATCAACAGTACGCTGGTAATCATCAACATTTAATTTACCGCCATTTGCAGTAAGTTTATTAACCTCACCCATCATACGACGCTGATGCTTTTCAGTTTGAGCACCACTCATGTCATTTTCAAGCACGATATCGGCAGCAGCATCGGAATTATTTGAAGCCCACTCCCAACCTTTCATGCTAGCACGAAGGAAACGCGCAGCTTTATCAACAAAAGCAGGATCATTTAGGTTTTCTTCCAAGACATACAATCCATCTTCAAGTGTTGAAACACCTTGCTCATCATATGGGAAAACTACTAGCTCATCGGCTGAAAGTCCACCATCAATAACTTGCCAGTATTCATTGTAAGTCATCGTTGACACGCAATCTGCTTGCTTTTGAAGAATAGGCTCTATCCCCCAGCCTTGCTTCAATACTGTCACTCCACCAGCACTTCCATCAGTTGCCATATTAAGCTTACTCATCCAGCTCAGGAATGGATACTCGTTACCGTAGAACCAAACTCCTAGAGTCTTATCTGCGAAGTCAGAAGGCGAACTTATGCCCGAATCTTTACGGCATGTAAGCATCATTCCAGTGCTTTTAAATGGCTGTGCTATGTTGACAAGGTTAAGCCCTTTTTCTCTAGATGCTAATGCTGCTGGCATCCACTCAATTAGAATATCAGCGCCACCGCCTGCCATAACTTGTGGAGGTGCAATATCTGGACCACCTGACTTAATTGTTACATCTAAACCCTCATCATCGTAGTAACCATTTTCTAGTGCAACATAATAGCCTGCAAATTGAGCCTGAGTTACCCACTTCGTCTGAAGGGTAAATTTATCACCTGCTTGAGTATTAAAGCTCAAAGCTATAAGCATAGTAGAGCAAATTGCAGCTAATATCGTTTTACTTTTAAATATTTTCATCATTTCTCCCTTTATTTTAAAAAAATAGTACTTACCCAGAACTAGCTTTTTCGCATCGATGGATGCCAGAAAGTTAATTTTCTTTCTAAAAGAGCAAATACTCCATAAAACATCGAACCTGTAACAGCAGCAACCGCAATTGTTGCCCATACAATATCGATATTCATTCGGCCAACCTCAGCCGAAATTCTAAATCCCATTCCAACAATGGGTGTTCCAAAAAATTCTGCCACTATAGCTCCAATCATAGCAAAAGTTGAGTTAATTTTCAATGCATTAAGAATAAATGGCATTGCATTTGGTAGACGCAAACTAAAAAGTTCTCGCCAGTAACTTGAAGCATAAGTGTGTAATAAATCCCGATCAATCCTATCAGTCTCGTTAAGACCACTTAAGGTATTTACCATCATTGGAAAAAAAGTCATTATTGCAACAACAGCTGCTTTGGACTGCCAATCAAATCCAAACCACATTATCATAATTGGCGCCATACCAATAATTGGTATTGCGCTAAAGAAGTTTCCAATTGGAATTAATCCACGCCTTAAAAATGGTATTTTATCAGCTGCAATTGCAACGAGAAATCCTGTACCACTTCCCATAATAAAGCCAGGAATTGCTGATCGGACAAAAGTTTGATAGAAATCTGCAAATAAAGTAGCACCAAACCCATCAAATACTTGCCAAATAAGACTTGGTGCAGGTAACAACACCTGTGGAACGGACATACCTATAGTAATAACCTCCCATAGAAAAAATATCCACGCACCAAATAAAACTGGAATGATTATAGTTAGAGATAATTCTATTAATTTATTCTTTGTTTTCAAAGCTGATAGTTGAACTAAGTTATTCCATGTTAGAAACCACAATGCACTTACCAAGAACCAGGCATCCAAACCCATAACTACCCCTTTATCGAATGAATGTATTAAATTTAATACAGACCAAGCTCCAGAGAATAAAGCTACAAAACAAATAGATAAAAGAAATAATCCCTGTTGACGAATAACAAAAAATATCAAACTGACAATGGCAATAATGATCACAATAAAAGGATTAAGTGCATAATCATTAATTACGTTAAGCTGTAACGAAATAAAAGAGGCGATTGAAAAAATAAGACATAGCAATCCTCTTAAGGGATACGACCTTATTATTGCCAGGAAATTCATATTTGCAGCCCCATACGATTATTAACTGCGCGCTCCATTCTTCCAACTATGGTAACTAGGGTTGCAGAAATCACTGAAGCAGTTATCAGGGCAGCCCAAATAAGACTGGTTTGTCCGTAATATGAGCCAGATAATAGGCGTGCACCAAGGCCACCTTGAGCACCAGCAGGAAGCTCTGCTACAATTGCCCCAACAACGCTCAGAGCAATGGCTACTTTTAAACTGGCAAATAAATAAGGAAGAGACGCTGGAAGACGTAATTTCCAAAAAACCTCAACCTTTGATGCTGAATAACTATTCATTAGGTCTACCAAGAGAATACTTGGTGACCTTAAACCTTTAACCATC
Source organism: Candidatus Pseudothioglobus sp. Uisw_041 (assembly GCF_048087625.1). Classification (NCBI taxonomy): domain Bacteria; kingdom Pseudomonadati; phylum Pseudomonadota; class Gammaproteobacteria; family Pseudothioglobaceae (SeqCode); genus Pseudothioglobus (SeqCode); species Candidatus Pseudothioglobus sp. Uisw_041. Next base: position 1,137,691 of record NZ_CP159805.1, read on the forward strand.
CCAACAACAACAGGAAAAAAACAAAGATAGGTTGAGATCATTGCTTTTGGAACTAAACCAATAATACCCATTGAACCTAACACAACGACAATCATCGGAGCAATTGCCAGAATTGGAATAGTTTGAGATGTAATTATCCAAGGCATTAAGGTTCGATCCAGTGCTGGCACATAAACAATACCCACTGACAAGACAATACCAAGAAAGGTGCCCATTATAAAGCCAACCATTGCAGAAGATAAAGTCACTCTAGAGTGGAAAACCAAACTCCGTGGTGAAGTTATCTTCTGATTCCAAATTGTTTTCTTTAACTCCTTTGCAATTTGATGGGGTGATGGCAAAACAGGTCGCTCCATAGACCAAGAGTCTGAGGCTAGTTGTGAAAAAGACCACTCAATATTATTTTTTTCATATCTGTCAATTAAAAAGGAGCTATTTAAATAAACTGCTCCCGCATACCATATCATAATAATAGCCGTTACCAGAATCACGACAGGACCAATACTTCCTCCTATAATCATACTGAAAAGCCTATTAGCTTCCATCACTATGCCCCTCTTTAAGCCCCTCTCTCACAAGTTGCGAAACCTTTAAGAACTCTTTTGATTCACGAATATCAAGATTTCTATCTTTTGGAAAATTGGTATCAATTACATCAATAATTTTTCCTGGACGAGCTGACATTACAACAATCTTATTTGATAAGAATACTGCCTCAGGTATTGAGTGGGTAACAAATACAACTGTTTTCTGAGTTTTTTCCCATAAACGCAATAACTCCTCATTTAAACGATCTCGAGTAATTTCATCTAGCGCTCCAAACGGCTCATCCATCAGTAACATATCAGGATCAAAACTCAAGGCTCTCGCAATCGAGACACGCTGCTGCATACCACCGGACAATTGCCATGGATATTTTTTTTCAAATCCTGACAAGCCTACTAAAGACAAATATTGATTTGAAAGACTTTTTTGCTCATCTTTTGAATAACCTGATATCTCTAATGGTAAGTGGATATTTGCTTCTATATTGCGCCAAGGCAAAAGAGCTGGAGTTTGAAAAACATATCCATAAGCACGATCTAAGCGTGCTTGATTTGGCGATTTACCTTCTACATTGATTGTGCCACTTGTTGGTTTTTCTAGATCAGCTATTACCCTCAATAAAGTAGTTTTACCACACCCACTTGGGCCAATTAGTGAAACAAAATCACCTGAATTAACTTTCATATTAATATCAGAAAGTGCATGCACTGGCTCTGACTGTGTTTCAAAGGTAAGACACAAATTACTAATATCTATGATTGAAGACTCAGCAGACTTTATAGATGAAGACTCATTCATGATGCTATTTTTCAGTTAGCCCTCCATAAAGGTCACTGCGCCTGTCTCTAAAAAATTGCCAAGTATCTCGCACTTCTCGAACCATATTTAAATCAATTTCATGAACCAGCAACTCATCATCACCATAACTTGCTTGTGCTTCAATTTGACCACGAGGATTTACAATATAACTTGATCCATAGAATTCTCCCATTTGCTCTGCCCATGGCTCCTCTCTTCCAACTCGATTTATCGCACCAATAAAAACTCCATTTGCAGCAGCCGAAGCAGGTTGCTCTAATTCCCATAAATATTTACTTAATCCTGCCACTGTAGCTGAAGGATTAACAATATATTCAGCTCCATTTAAAGCTAATGCACGCCAACCCTCAGGGAAGTGTCTGTCGTAACAAATATATACTCCCAACTTAACATATGCAGTTTCAAATACTGGATAACCAAGATTACCGGGTTTAAAGAAAAATTTTTCATAAAAACCAGGGGCAACTTGAGGAATATGAGTTTTACGATACTTCCCTAGAAAGCTTCCATCAGCGTCAATTACTGCTGCAGTATTGTAATAAATACCTGGCATTTCTTCTTCATAGATAGGAGCAACAATTACCATTTGGTATTTTTTAGCATATTCTTGCATTAGCTTAACTGTTGGTCCATCAGGAATTGATTCAGCTGCTGCATACCATTTTTTATCCTGACTTGGACAAAAGTATGGCTGAGTAAATACTTCTTGAAAACAAAGCACTTTTACCCCTTGTTTTGCAGCATCCTCTATCATAGGGATATGAGCCTCAATCATTAAATCACGTATTTTTTCTGGCGACATCGTGCCATCGCCTTTCAATCCCATTTGGATCAGACCACACTTTAATTTACTCATTCAATTCCTCCTTTTCCGATTTGGTAAATAAAAAAAATTTACACTTCTTGACTAAATAGACAGGCTACATATTTTTTTTATACTTGTCAACTATAATTAATTGGTTGACTTTAAATAGTTCTCAAAGTGGCATTAAATATAATCTAGGGGGCAAAAAAAATGACCTCCTAAAGGAGGTCACTTAAAAAAACATAAAAACCAGTTATGAAGGGAAAGAAAAGTTTACGCCTTCCCTTACACTGGATGATGGCCAGCGCTGAGTTATGGTTTTTCTACGTGTATAAAATCTTACGCTATCTGGCCCATATGCAGCCAAATCACCAAACATTGATTGCTTCCAACCACCAAAACTATGCTGAGCAGCAGGGACGGGCAATGGCACATTGATACCAACCATACCAACTTTTATTTGATCACTAAAATATCTTGCTGCTTCACCATCTCGGGTGAAAATACACGTGCCATTACCATATTCATGCTCATCTATTAAGTCAATTGCTTGTTGCATAGTTTCTACTCTCACTACCTGCAATACTGGTCCAAATATTTCTTCCTTATAAGACTTCATTGAAGATTGCACGCTATCAATAAGCGTTCCGCCAACATAAAAGCCATTTTCACAACCTTTCACCTCAACACTCCGTCCATCAACAACAATGTCGGCGCCTTGATCTTCTGCACTGGTGATATATTCTTTAACTTTTTCCATATGATCTTTAGTTATAAGTGGTCCAAAATCATTTTTACTATTATCAAAATTACCCACCTTAAGGTCATGCATCTTAGATTTCAAGCCAGCTATTAAATTATCTGCTGTGACTGAGCCGACTGCTACTGCTACGGAAATTGCCATACACCTTTCACCACTTGAGCCAAATGCAGCACCTATAAGAGCATTCACTGTATTCTCCATTTCTGCATCTTGCATAACAATAGCATGGTTTTTAGCGCCTCCAAGAGCTTGACACCTCTTATCATTTTCAGAAGCAGTTCTATAAATATATTTTGCAATAGGAGTTGATCCAACAAAACTTACAGCTTGTACTCTTTCATCTTTGAGCAAAGTATCTACTGCCTCCTTACCTCCATTAACTACATTTAAAACCCCTTTTGGTAAGCCTGCTTCATTTAATAATTGAGCAATAAATAATGCTGACGAAGGGTCTCTTTCTGAGGGCTTTAATACAAAACAATTACCACAAACTATTGCCATGGGATACATCCATAATGGAACCATAGCAGGAAAATTAAAAGGGGTGATTCCTGTAACAACTCCTAAGGGTTGAAACTCACTCCATGAATCAATATTGGTTGAAATATTTTTACTATGCTCTCCTTTTAGAAGTTGAGGTGCATAGCAAGCATATTCAACATTCTCTATACCTCGAGTGATTTCACCAAGCGCATCATGTGCGATTTTTCCATGCTCCTCTCCAATTAATTGTGCTATTTTATTAATATTTTTTTCTAATAATTCTTTAAAACGAAACATAATTCTAGCTCGTTTAAGTGGTGGCGTTGCTCGCCATGCTGGAAAAGCTTCGTGAGCCGCATTTATAGCTTTTTCAACAGTATTTTTTGAAGCAATTTCTACTTGCTTCCCAACCTCTCCTGTCGATGGATTAAATACATCTTGAGTAGGGTCACCCATTGATACAAGCTCACCATTAATAAGGTGTTCTACTAATTTCATTTCTTCTTTCTCCTTTATTGTAATTCTTTAATTGAGTCAGATATTGCTCCAACGACATCCTTTATTTCTTGTTCAGATACGATAAATGGCAAACCTAATTGAATAGTATCACCACCATATCGAACATAAAAGCCTTTATCCCAGCACTTCATTGCAATTTGATAGGGTCTTAATGCAGGTTCATTTTTAGCAGACTCAATAGTAATTCCACCAGCCAGTCCATAATTACGAATATCTGTAACATATTGCAAACCCTTAAGACTATGAAGTTCTTTTTCAAATAATGGGCTCATTTTTTTAACTCGCTCTATCAAATTATCATTCTGTAATATATCTAAACTTGCAATTGATGCAGCGCATCCCACAGGGTGAGCTGAATATGTATAACCATGGAATAATTCAACTAAATAATTTGGTGCTTTTGTATCCATAAAAGTTTCATAAATATTTTTTTTAACTACTACTCCACCCAGTGGTTGGCTGCCATTACTAACCTGTTTTGCAAAAGTCATTATATCTGGAGTAACGCCAAAAGCTTCGCCACCTGTTTTCGCGCCCATACGGCCAAAAGCGGTTATCACTTCATCAAAGATTAATAAAATATCATTAGAGTCACAGATTTTACGTAGCCTTTTTAGATATCCTATGGGAGGTGGAAATACGCCAGCAGAACCAGCCATTGGCTCTACAATTACTGCTGCAATATTAGAGGCACCATGCAATAATATTTTATTTAATAAGTCATCTGCTAAATGATCTCCAACCTGGGGCTGCCCTTTGCTAAATATATTTTCTGGGAGAAGGGTAGACAATAAATGATCTGCTTCAATTCCTTGTCCAAACATTTCTCTATTAGGACCAATACCACCAACACTAATCCCTCCAAAATTAACTCCATGATAGCCTTTAATCCTTCCAATCAAACGAGTCTTTCCGACCTTTCCCTTATGCCTCCAATAAGCTCGAGCAATTTTTAGGGAACTATCTACTGCCTCTGAGCCAGAACAAGTAAAAAAGACACGATCCAGATCTTTTGGAGTAAATTCAATAATTCTATTTGCCAACTCAAACGATTTTTCGTGTCCAAATTGAAATGCAGGAGAATAATCCAAAGTCTCAATTTGTTTACTGACTGCTTCAATAATTTCAGGGCGAGAATGGCCTGCTCCACAAGTCCAAAGACCTGAAAGGCCATCAAATATTTTCCTGCCTTTATCATCTATGTAATAACTGTCTTTAGCAGAAACCATTATTCGTGGATTTGCTTTAAACTCTCTATTCCCACTATAAGGCATCCAGTGAGCATCATAATATTTAGGATTATTTTTTAACATTTTTTATTCTCCTATCATCTAAGGTATTTGACTTAACCCTTAAAAATAATTATCTTTTTACCTTAAGCAGCATTTCTTTTTATTATTATTCTTAGAGGGTCCAATCTATAACTCTCTTATCTTTCTCTCCATTTAATAATAGTTGGCTTTCTGTTGGATTAGCCTTTGCAATAATCTGGCCATTACGAATTACAAATAAACGTGCATTGCATAAGCGTATCGCTTCAATTTATTCATTAACTTCATACTAATTTAATTAATAAAATAACTAAATACTTCTTGACTGAATAGACAGGCTATATAATTTTTATATAGTTGTCAACTATAATAAACAGACTAACTTAAAATTAACTTCAAAGCTCTATTAAACAAGTTTGAACTTTAGCTAAGTTCAAATTGAAATATCAACTTTTAACCTATTGATTTTTATAGAAAGAGAAACTATATGAATGAATTTACAACTTTTCATTAGGTTAAGAAATATTAAGTTACTAATATGTTATCATTTTTTTTGATTTACTTTTGAGCTCGTTGAACTGAAAAGGCAATTCAATTCTTACAAATTTAAGGATAAAATTCTATGACTTCTAAAACAATCAATATAGGCCTTGATGAAATTTTTAGTTTAGCTAAGGCGGCACTTATTAATCATGGAGCTAACGAAGAAAATGCAGATGCAGTTGCAAATACAGTAACTAATGCTGAGCGTGATGGTTCAATTTCTCATGGTCTATTTCGTATTCCTGGGTATATCAAGGCCCTTCAAAGTAAAAAAGTAGATGGCTCTGCAACTCCAGAAATAAGTGAAGTTACGCCAGTAATTTTAAAGTGTGATGCAAAGAATGGATTTGCTCCTTTGGCTCATCAATATGGTATTAAAAAACTTATCGAAGCTGCTCAAAAATTTGGAATTGCGGGATTATCAATTCAACGCTGCCATCACTTTGCAGCCCTTTGGCCCGAAGTTGAGGCAATCAGTGAGCATGGACTTGTTGGATTGACGTCTGTTTCATATATGCCAGGTGTTGCTCCTTCTGGAGGAGCTACAGCATTATTTGGCACTAACCCAATAGCATTTTCATGGCCGCGCCCTGGTAAAAATCCAATTGTTTTTGATATGGCAACTGCATCTATGGCAAAAGGAGAAATTCAAATTGCTGCAAGGGACGGTCACTCTGTGCCCCTTGGTACTGGCCTGTCTTCATCAGGAGAATTAACAACTGATGCTTCAGAAATTGATAAAGGTGTTTTACTTCCATTTGGCGGTCATAAAGGTTCGGTCATTGCCCTTATGGTTGAACTCTTATCTGGTCCATTAGTTGGAGAAACCTTCTCTTATGAAACCAAGGAGCGTGATAATGGGGATGGAGGTCCAGCCCAAGGAGGTCAGTTTATTCTTGCTATGTCACCAGAAATTATATCTGGCAAAGATACTTCAGCACAGACCGAGGAGTTTTTAAAAAAATATAATAATATCGATGGGACTCGCTTGCCTGGATTGAGAAGACATGAAAATAGAAAAAATATTGGCCCAAGAGCAGTCAATTTAGAGCTAATAAATACTATTAAAAAGTTAGCATAACTAAAATCTAAAGCAAACTAGAGTAGAGGTAATCAGCCAAATCAACAGTATCTTTTAGTGGATTTTTAGTGCAGTAGTTTATGGTTGCTAAATATATTAGCTGAGGGTCAGGTATCCCAGGATAGCTCGACGTTTCATAATTTCTTCCAGTATAGTAGCCACTAAACCAAAACATAATCATGTTTTTAACGTCAGCATTTTCTTCTTCTACCAGCTTATTTACAGTTTCGCACTTCATATAGCCAACTGCTGAGTATGAATAACTTGTGCCTACAATTAAAAAATTCCCAAATACAAGCATCAAGATAACTAGAAATTTTTTCATTAATACACCTAGTTAAAGAAATTAATAATACTAATGTACCCTTTCAACTGCAATTGCAACACCCATACCACCACCAATGCACATAGTAGCAAGGCCTTTATTTACTTTATCACGCTCCATACCATGAAGCAAAGTCACCAAAATTCTAGCGCCAGATGCGCCAATTGGATGACCTAAAGAAATTGACCCGCCCGTTACATTCACTTTAGACTTATCCCAACCTAGTGAGTCATTTACAGACATTGCTTGCGCTGCAAACGCCTCATTAGCCTCAATTCGATCAAGTTCAGAAGCTTTCCAGCCAGCTTTTTCAAGACACTTAGTGCTTGCCGGTATTGGACCCGTTCCCATGATAGATGGATCCACCCCAGCACTAGAGTATGAAACAATTCTTGCCATAGGCTTTAGTTTCAGCTCTTGCGCCTTAGATGCACTCATGACCATAACTGCTGCTGCGCCATCATTAATACCTGATGCATTCCCTGCTGTTACAGTCCCATCTTTTGAAAATGCTGGACGGAGATTAGCTAAAGAATCCATACTTGTAGTATGTCTTGGAAATTCATCACTATCAAAAATAGTGTCGTCACCTCTTCGCTGCGGAATAGATATTGGGGTTATCTCATCTCGAAACAAGTCAGATTTTTGAGCAGCTTCCGTTTTTTGTTGTGATTCTAGAGCAAACTCATCTTGAGATTGTCTTGAATAGTCAAACTTGGTTGCAATATTTTCTGCAGTAACGCCCATATGGCAATCATTAAATGCACACCATAAACCATCTACAACCATAGTGTCAACCATCGCCCACGGGCCCATTTTTTTACCTTCTCTTGATTTTGGAAGAACATGACTTGAAAGACTCATACTTTCTTGACCACCAGCAATAACTATTTCAGCATCACCACATGCAATTGCTTGAAATGCTAGCTGTACTGCTTTTAATCCACTACCACAAACTTTGTTAATTGTCATAGAGGGAGTTTGATAAGGGAGCCCTGCCTCAATTGTAGCTTGTCTGGCTGGATTTTGGCCACTTCCAGCTGTCAAAACTTGTCCCAAGATCACTTCATCAATTTGATCTTTATTTACACCAGTTTTTTTTAATAATGAAGCTATCACTTCAGCGCCTAATTTATGTGCTGGAATTGAAGAAAGAGAGCCGCCAAATGATCCTAGAGCAGTTCTTGTAGCTGCAACAATAACAATTTCATGATTCATATTAATTACCTTTCCTTAAAAAAACTTTTAATAATTATAAAGCTTAATAAAAATTAACTACTTTGCTTTTTTATTTATTCTTGCTTTCTGTTTTTCTTTGAAAAAGGCTTTATTAGCAATGTAAACTCTTTTTCGAACTTCACAGTAAACAATACTTTTATCTTTATTTGTTAATTTTGTAGTTACAACTATTTCAAATTCATTTTGCTCATGCGCTTTCTGTTTAATCTCTTCAAGCTCTTCTTCGGTATATATAAACTCAGCATAAAGATCTTCTTTTGCAGGTCTTCTAAAAAAAATTTCAGCAGCCTTATCCCAAACCACATAATCATCTCCAATAAGATTCATTAACTGAGTCATTGGGAATGGATCAACTGCAGAAAACATACTCCCACCAAAAATAGTATTTACATAGTTAGCATTTTTATAGCTAAAAGGAAGTCTAATTTGTATCTTTAGAAAGTCTTCAGAAATATAAATAACCTTTGCAGAGGTTCTTCTGTACATTGGAGATATATTAAAACCAAATTTCAACACTTTTGGTTTGCTAATAAATCTTGCAGCTAGTTCTGCAATTTTTTTATACGTAATCATTCTGGTAAGTTATTGAAAAAATATCTAAGCCAGTTAGAATTATAAAAACCATATTTTTTAATGTTCCAGATAAATATGATCTGGATTTAATCCATTTTGATATCTTTCATACATTTCCAAATAAGCAGACTCAAGCTGCCGTGTATACAATGGAGTGTCATATAATACTGCTGTGGGTATATTATAAATTAGCTTGTCTTTAATCATTTTTAGTTTTTCAGGATTTGTTGCCAGCTGAATTGCAAGAGACTCGTATTGTTTTTGAGTGGTCGTAATTAGTTCTGGCAAATTAACTGCTCTTAAGAGACTTGCTGCAACCCTGCTTGCAAAAGAGTTACCCTCACAGGTCAATACTGGCAATCCCATCCTTAGAGCATCACTCGCAGTAGTATGAGCGTTATAAGGCAGTGTATCTAAGAATAGGTCTGCTTCTTTAATTCTATTTAAATGATCTTCAACAGGCATACGTTTAGCAAAAATAATACGATCTTCATTGATTCCAAGCTTTATTGCTTCGTTTTTTAAGTTTTTGTTAGAAGTGGTATTACTTTCAAACAACCATAACACACTATCCTCAACAGCGCTAAGAATTCGCATCCATCCAGAAAAGGTAGAAGGAGTAATTTTATATGCATTATTAAAACAACAAAACACAAACCCTTTAACAGGCAATCCAAGCTCATCACGTATTAATGAATTCTTAGAAACCTCTCTATTTGACATATTAACTTGATAACTATTAGGCATATAAACAATTTTTTCTGAATAATACTGCTGTTTGTCTTCAGGAATAAGGGCTCGATCGGCTATTATATAGTCCATATATTCTGCACCCGTTGTGCCTGGATATCCCAAATAATTAACCTGTATTGGTGCGCAACCTTCTGCGAATATGTTAGGTCGACCGCCTTGAGTATATCCTCCTCTGTTTACAGCAATATCGATTTCCATCTTTCTTGCTAACAATGATATCTCTCGATCTGATTTTAATTTCACATCGATAAACTGGTCAAAACATACGGAGACTCTTTGTCTCCATTTATCATGTGTATCGGGTCCAAATGAAAAGGCTATAAGTTCAAAAAAAATTTTATTATGACATTCAAATAATTCCGCCATTAAATGCATCCCAGGATGGTTATGGAAGTCGCCAGAAAAATATGCAATACGGATCTTTTTATGTCTAGGATAAACCTCAATTTTAGGTAAATCATAGCTTTGAGGATAAAACTTATCACTGAAAATTTCAGCACTTTTCTTCTGCATCTCAGGATTATCAATTAGGCCTAAAAGTGGAAATGGACTTGTTGCCTGTAAACCATTATTGACTTTAATCGTTAATTCATTAAGGTGAGTTGCCCAATCATCCCATATCCCAAGTTTTCTTTTGATATGCAGATAATCACCTAGGAGAAAATCTAAATCAGGATTAAGGGAAAAAGCACTTTCGTAACTTACCATTGCTTCATCCGTTCTATTTATTTCCATCAGTACTTTTCCATGGTTGCGATAAGCTTCAACGAAGTCTGATTTAATAACGATTGCCATCTCAAAACTCTTAACTGCATCATTGAGTTGACCAAGCTCATGTTGCACAATACCAAGGTTATTAGCTGCATCAGCAAAGTCTGGTTTAATAACGATTGCCATCTCAAAACTCTTAACTGCATCATTGAGTTGACCAAGCTCATGAAGCACAATACCAAGGTTATTAGCTGCATCAGCAAAGTCTGGTTTAATAGTAATTGCATTCTTATAGGCTATAACTGCAGTATCTAGTTGACTGAGATCCTTGAGAACATTACCAAGATTATTACATGCATCAGCGAAGTCTGGTTTAATAGTAATTGCCTTTTTATAGCTTATAACCGCCTCTTCCAGATGGCCAAGCTCTTTGAGTGAGACGCCAAGGTTATTATGTGCATCAGCGAAGTCTGGTTTAATAGCAATTGCCTTTTTATAGCTTTTAACCGCCTCTTCCTGATGACCAAGCTCTTTGAGTGAGACGCCAAGGTTATTATAAGCGGCAACATGATTTGGTTTTATATCAAGTACCTTTTTATAGCTCTTAACAGCGTCATCCAGATTTCCAAGCTCTTTAAATATGACTCCAAGGTTATAGTGTGCATCAGTATAATTTGGGTTAAGAACTAGCACTTTTTCATAAAATCTAATTGCATTACCCAACTTGCCCATCTCCATATGGATAATTCCAAGATTAAAATAAGCCTTAATATCGTCTGGTTTAATAGCAATAGCCTTCTCAAAAGAATCAACCGCAGCATCTAGCTGGTTGTTTGCTTTATAACAAATACCACTGATATTAAAGAGCAGTGGCTCATTAGGATAGTCATTGATTAAGGCTTTTATTATATCAAGCGCTTTTTTTATCTGACCATTAGAGTAGAGTGTAAAAATAGATTTAATGTGGGCATCTAGAAGGTTTTTATTTTTTTTATTCACTTTGTTATCAAATCTGTTTCTACGAGTAAATATTTTATGTTGATTAAAAAATCACTTTCATAATCTTTAATACTTCTGGGTGATATTAATTATATCAAAACTTTCACTATACTAATTTAAAGAAAATAATACCAAAGACTGGTAAGCAAAAAAAAGACATCCGAAGATGCCTTAGTTATATAAATTGGCTCCCCGACCTGGGCTCGAACCAGGGACACACGGATTAACAGTCCGTTGCTCTACCAACTGAGCTATCAGGGAATAGCGTGAGATTATAACGAGCTATGAATTTTGAGTCAATCAAATCTTTGCTTTTATAGCCTCAACTTGGAGATTTATTTTTTAACCTATTTTATTGAATCCTTTAGAGCCTGTCCAAACTCAGAGCAAGAAAGTAAAATGGCTCCATCTATTAGCCTCTCTAAGTCATATGTAACTGTTCTTTTTTGAATTGTTGTAGCCATTGCATGAAGTATCAAGTCAGCAGCCTCTGTCCATCCCATATGCCTAAGCATCATCTCTGCAGATAAGATCATAGAACCAGGATTCACCTTGTTTTGACCAGCATATTTAGGAGCAGTACCATGTGTAGCTTCAAATACTGAAATATCATCAGAAAGATTCGCTCCAGGAGCAATACCAATGCCGCCCACTTGAGCTGCTAAAGCATCAGATATATAGTCACCATTAAGATTTAAAGTTGCGATAACTGAATACTCACCAGGTCTTAAAAGTATTTGCTGGAGGAACGCATCAGCAATTGAGTCTTTAATAATAATTTCTTTTCCCGTATTTGGATTAGTAAAGCTACACCAAGGACCGCCATCAATTTCTTTTGCACCAAATTCATCTTTAGCAAGCTTATAAGCACAATCTCTAAATAACCCCTCTGTAAACTTCATAATATTGCCTTTATGGACAATTGTCACAGAAGGCTTATCATTATCAATCGCATACTGAATAGCGGCTCTTACGAGCCTTGAAGTTCCCTCTATTGACACAGGCTTGATACCAATACCAGATGTTTCAGGAAAACGAATTTTAGTTGCACCCATTTCTTTTTGAAGAAACTCAATTACTTTCTTTACTTCCTTTGAACCTTGTGGAAATTCTATGCCCGCATAAATGTCCTCAGAGTTTTCTCTAAAGATTACCATATCAATCTTTTCAGGCGCCTTAACTGGAGATGGAGTCCCATCAAAGTACTGAACAGGGCGAAGACAAATATAGAGATCTAAAATCTGCCTTATCGCAACATTAAGTGACCTCATGCCACCACCAACTGGTGTCGTTAATGGTCCTTTTATATTAACTACAAATTCTTTAATTGCATTCACTGTCTCCTCTGGCAAGTACTCACCATAGATGCTATCTGCTTTTTCACCTGCAAAAATCTCCATCCACTGAATCTCTCTTTCGCCGTTATATGCTTTTTTGACAACAGCATTAACAACATCGAGCATTACAGGAGTAATATCAACACCAATTCCATCACCCTCTATATATGTAACGATTGGTTTATTAGGCACAACGAGCACGTTATCCTTTATTGAGATTGCCTCTCCAGTAGGTGGAACTGTGATATTTTTATAGGTCATTAAGATTTTTTTGTTTAGAATTTAAGACGCATTATTATACCGTCTTCTTTCTGATTTGGGTGTTTTGAGTTATTCATATAGTAATTTTTTCTTAGTGAAATCTCCTCAAATCCATGTTTCAAGTAAAAATCGATGGCAGCCTGATTACTCGCTCTTACCTCTAATATAAGCTGACTAATCATTCTATCTTTGAGCTCCTTAATAAGATAATGAAGAAGTTTATTACCATAGCCTTTTCCTTGACAAGCTTTATTGATACTAATATTTAAGATATCAGCATTATCAAGTGTGCGCATAGCCATCAAAAAACCAATAATTTTATTTTTCATACTAATTGAGTAGCATAAATTAGCTGGATTTAGAATACTCTCAATCAGCTGGTTTTTAGACCAAGGATTATGAGAATTTTGTTGCTCTATTAATACTATAGAGTCGATATCATCACGACTAAGTCTGTTAAAGGAAATACTGATAAGCTTTATTATCGGTTTCGTTTTTGTAGTAATACCCCAACTCATCAAACTTAGACTCTAGCTCTTTGATATCCTCGACCTGAAGTCCAATTAAAACCCTTCCATAGTCTGCGCCATGATTACGATAATGAAAAAGAGAGATATTCCATTCTGTCTTAACTTTTTTAAGAAAACTTAAAAGTGCACCTGGGCGTTCAGGGAATTCAAATCTGTAGATAACCTCATTTTCTACATTAGCATGACCACCAACCATATATCTAATATGGGTTATTGCCATAGAGTTATCACTCATATCAAATACTTCAAAAGAGTTACTTAATCTTGCAATAAGTGCTTGTTTTTCAGATTCACCTTTAGTTAGCTTGACGCCTACAAAAATATGCGCATCTTTCTTTGCAGAATATCGATAATTAAACTCAGTAACTGCATTGTTATCTAATAACTCACAAAACCTTAAAAAACTACCTGGCTCTTCAGGAATAGTAACTGCAACAATAGCCTCATTAACTTCACCTAAGTCAGCTCTTTCGGCAATATACCTAAGTCTGTCAAAGTTGACATTAGAACCAGATACAATTGAAACAATATTTTTATTTTTAAGGCCATGCTCTTGGATATATTTTTTAACACCTGCTGTTGCAAGAGCTCCTGCGGGCTCTGAGACTGAACGAACGTCCTCATAGATATCTTTAATAGCAGCGCACATTTCATCGTTACTAACCAAAATGACATCATCAACGCATTCTTTTGCAATCTCAAATGGAAGTTCCCCAATTTGTTTGACAGCAACGCCATCAGCAAAACGTCCAACATCGTCAAGTACAACTCTTTCATTAGCCTCTAATGCTGTAAAAAGCGTTGGCGAGTCAACTGGCTCCACTCCGATTACTTTAATGTGTGGAGCATAATGCTTAATATAGCTTGCCATTCCCGAGATAAGTCCACCACCACCAACAGGAGAGAAGACATAGTCTATTGGATCAAGCTGAGCTAAGATTTCTTTTGCAACAGTTGCCTGTCCTGCAATAACCTCAAAATCATCATAAGGACTTATAAAACATAAATCTTTCTCAGATACTAGCTTTTTAGCATGGACAAATGCATCATCATAGACATCTCCAAAAAGAATAACTTCTGCTCCTAATTCTTGAACTGCTCGAACTTTAATCTGTGGTGTGCTAGTAGGCATAACGATTGTTGCCTTTATACTTAATTTGCTCGCGCCAAGAGCAACCCCTTGCGCATGATTTCCAGCAGATGAGGCGATTACACCTTTGGCTTTCTGCTCATCGCTCATTGAGCTCATTTTTTGATAAGCGCCACGAAGTTTAAATGAGTGAATAATCTGGTCATCTTCGCGCTTTAAGTAAACTTGGTTAGCAAATTTTTTACTCAATTGCGTTGCAATTGATAGAGGCGACACTTTGGCAACTTCATATACAGAACTGTTGTCAGCCAACTTAACGATTGCACTCATAGAGCTCCTTTATATAATCTACGCTTACCAATGTATGAGTGGTTGGCGTTCCATTTACTATCTAAAAGGTTGATCGTCTTCACCTAAATGGTCAAGAACAACTAAAGCACCCTTAAAGTTTTTCGTATTAGTATACTCGCTAAGAGTAATTACTGTCTTTAGACCTGCAGAAGTTGCTGACTGAAAACCAATTTCTGAGTCCTCAATAACAACACATTCACTGCATTCTAAATTCATTTTATCAAGAACATAATCATAAATATCAGAAGCTGGCTTTTTTTTATCAACAATATCGCCAGCTGCTTCAACTTCAAAATTTTCTAACGCACCCTTTCCAAGAGTTGACTCAAGAATCGCCTTAACATTATTAAATGAGGTTGTAGTTGCTATTGCTAACTTCAAGTTATGGTTAAGAGCATCGTTAATAAGCCTTTCAACGCCAATACGCAGTGAAATAAAACCTGCAGATATTT
Organism: Candidatus Pseudothioglobus sp. Uisw_041; assembly: GCF_048087625.1. Classification (NCBI taxonomy): domain Bacteria; kingdom Pseudomonadati; phylum Pseudomonadota; class Gammaproteobacteria; family Pseudothioglobaceae (SeqCode); genus Pseudothioglobus (SeqCode); species Candidatus Pseudothioglobus sp. Uisw_041. The sequence goes on from NZ_CP159805.1 coordinate 1,153,142, forward strand.
TGTTAATAAAAATCTCAGTTTTTTTATTATGGATATTAACGATATCACTCTCGCTTAATGGCCATTTTAGTTTTGGATTATAGTTATTAATATAGAAAGATAATCTTTCTTTACCTCCACTTACTGATAACAGTATCCCGTATAAAGCGCTACCCCAATACCAATCTAGCTCATGCAAAATCAAAAGCCTCATTAAACGCTTTAAGGTGACCATCATGCTCTGTATTAGCAATCGTTCCATCCAAATCAAATATTATTGCTTTAAGTGTCATAATAAATATAATTAAATAGGCCAATTTGAAAAAAATCATTGCTATTTTAAGCAATTTTTGGTAAAAACTACCTTTTTTTACACAACTAACTCAAATGACTTCTGAACCAAACTTTGATGAAATCCCATCTTACATTCCAAAAAAGAGTGAAGACTTTATGTCAACCGGTCAGCTTAAGCATTTTATCCATAAGCTTAATGTCTGGAGAGAGCAATTAGTTTTCGAGGCCGAAACGACTATTAATCACATCCAAGAAGACTCCACTCCAGTTGCTGATATTAATGACAGAGCTACTATTGAAGAAGAGTTTGCGCTTGAGTTAAGAACTAGGATCGTGAAAGAAAACTTATCAATAAAATTGATAAGACACTTCATTTGATAGATACTGGTGACTATGGATATTGCAAAACTTGTGGTATCGAAATTGCCCTCAATCGCTTAGAGGCTCGCCCAACTGCTGATCAATGTATTGACTGTAAGACGGTAGAAGAAAGAAAAGAAATTTAGTAAATCTTTAGAAGTGCTGATATGATTTGCCCTGGCCATCATAGCCTTTAATTTTTAGTTTCTTTGAGTCATTAATAACCCCTATGTTTGTAACTCTTATTTTACAAATTTCAGCTATTTTCATTATTTCTGAATTTAAACTTTCTGGCGCTGTAAAGCATAATTCATAGTCATCACCTCCACAAACTGCTAATGACCAATCATCATTATCTGCGATATAATTAGCCATTGATTGGCTTAAGGGGAGTTTTTGAACATCAATCATTGCCCCAACTCTTGAAGCTTTTATGATATGAGATAAATCTTGCTCAAGCCCATCAGATATATCGACACATGAGCTTGCTATTCCCTTTATAGCGATACCAAGTTCAAGTCTTGGCATTGGTTTATTAAGCCTTATCATTTCTGCTTTATGGGGCTTTTCACCCTCATTAATTTTTTTTAGACAGAGCGCAGCATCACCAATCTCACCTGAGAGATATATGTTGTCACCACTCATAGCACCTGATCTCTTAATCGCTTTTGATTTTTCAACAACCCCCATCATAGTAATAGTTATATTAAGAGCACCTCTAGTAGTATCACCTCCAATTAAGCTCACATTATATTTTTTAGATGCCTCTTTGAGAGACTTAGAAAAATGCTCCAACCAAGTCTCATCTAATTTAGGAAGAGTTATTGCAAGTGTGAAGTATTTTGCTGTCGCGCCCATTGCTGCAATATCACTTAAATTAACTGCTAACGATTTATAAGCTATATCTTCAGGAGAGGTATCTTTAAAAAAGTGAACGCCTTCTGAAAGTGTATCTGTTGTGATAACTAATTGATAGCCTGAATCAAGATCAAAAATAGCAGCATCATCACCAACGCCTAATTCAATACTAGAGTCAGATAATGGCCAATTAAAGTAATTTTGTATTAATTCAAACTCATTCATATCTTTAATTACTTAGAGCCTCTAAGTGGGCTTCAATGGATTCTGAAAGCGCCTGAAGATCATAACCACCTTCAAGAAAAGAAATGACTCTTCCATCACTATGTCGTTTGGCAATTTCTACAATATTTTGCGTCAAAGTGTAATAATCTTCAGACTCTAGATTGATGCTCGCTAAAGGATCTCTTGTGTGGGCATCAAAGCCAGCAGAAATGAGTATTACTTCTGGCTCAAATAAGTCAACATTTTTTAAAATTTTCATTTCAAATATTTCCATAAACTTATCTCTAGTAGTATCTGAAGATATTGGCGCATTAAATATATTACCTACTCCAGTCTCAGCCTCTACCCCTGTTCCAGGAAATAAAGGATGCTGATGAATTGAGCCATAAAAAACACTTTTATCATTATAAAAAATTTCCTGTGTGCCGTTTCCATGGTGCACATCAAAATCAATAATCGCTATTTTATTGATATTAAATTTACTCTGTAAATACCTAGCAGTAACAGCGGCGTTGTTTATAAAGCAGAATCCGTTTGCTCTTGATGTTTCTGCGTGATGACCAGGCGGACGAACTGCACAAAAGAGTCTTTTTGTTAATCCACTCATCAATTCATTAGCTGACTCAATGCCTGCTCCACAAGCTCTTAATATTGCCTCTTTACTTTGAGGACAAAGAATAGTATCAGCATAAGGCTCTTTTTCTACACCAACAAGCCCAGAGATTGGAATCATTGAAAGCAAGTCGTCAATATAAGATTGGGGGTGAACAAGATTTATAGTTTTAAAGTCTGCCAATGGCGAGTCTTTAAAAGATATATTAAGCTGACTAATACCTTTAATTGAATCAAGTATTACTTCTAAGCGTTCTTTTCTCTCAGGATGGTTTTCACCATTATTTTTTTCTATACAGTCTAAATGCGAGAAAACAGTTATATCTTCCATTCAAGAGTTACATATATGCATTTTCTTTATGAGAGTGATCCGTTGCATCAAGAACAGCAGATATTTCTGGATATAAGCCCTTAAGTTGTTTTTCAACCCCATCTTTAAGTGTCATGTTTACTGAACTACATCCTTGACAACCACCTCCAAAATTTAAAATCACTTCTTTTTTCTCAGTGACTTCAACAAGGTCAACAAAACCTCCATGTGATGCTAAGCTTGGATTTACTTCAGTCACGATAGTAAACAGAACCTTTTCCTCAAGAGGAGCATCATCTTTAGGCGCTTCACCTTTGGCATTAGGAGCAGTGATAGTAAGTTTTTTATTCGTACCATCTAACTTCAATGCAACATGGGAGTCACTTAAAAATTGGTTATTAGATTCATCAATAAAAGCACTAAAACCCACAAAAGGAAATTCATTATAAGTATCAGGGAGATCGCTCTTGATACAGAAGTTAAATGTTACCGTTGCAACCGGAGTACCAGCTTTTTCAACGTCAACTTTTAAGCCAAGATCTTTTTCATCTTGTTGCTCAAAAAGGTCTGCAACATAAATTTCTGCTTCTTCAGTAATACTAAACATTTGGCCTCCTAAAGACAATATTATCGATTAGTCGAGTTTCACCCAACCTTATAGCGGATATTATAATAATTTCTGAAGTGTTAGTCGCGATTTGTGTAAGGTTATTCGCATTTAGAATTTCAAGATATTCTACTTCAAAGTTAACTCTTAACTCAGATAGAGTTTTTTCCATAACAAATTCAGTAGAATCTCCCTGCTCTATAGCCGTTTTTGCATTACTAAGTTGCTGATAAAAAAAGGGCGCCTTCTGTCGGTCCTTGTTACCTAGATATTTATTTCTTGTGCTCATTGCCAGGCCATCAATCTCTCTTTGAGTAGAAACTGACTCTATCAAGACATTTAAATTATTATTTTCAACAAGAGATTTAATAATTAAGAGCTGTTGATAATCTTTTTCGCCAAAAACCGAATAATTAGGATTTACAATATCAAATAATCGATTTACGACTTGTGCCACTCCATTGAAATGCGTTGGTCTAGAAGCGCCACAGAGCAATCCTCCCATTTCACCCACATCATAATTTGACAAGGTTCCATTTGGATATATTTCATTTTTTGAGGGAATAAATAAGGCGTCTACACTCTGACCCTCTAAAAGAATCTTGTCATCAGAAAAAGTCTTGGGATATGAGTCAAAATCTTCATCTTTAGCAAACTGAGTGGGATTGACAAAAACACTTACAACAACAACATCTGCCAAAGATTGGGCTTTTTCTACTAGCCTCAAGTGCCCATCATGAAGACCTCCCATAGTTGGGACTAGGGCAATTTTTTTATTACTACTTCTGTGGGTATCTAAAAAAACCTGAAGATCACCTGACCTTTCAAACATTTTCATTAATAACTCTCACTTTTATTAGGAAAACTTCCTTCTTTTACCTCCGAAATAAAGGCTTTAATCGCTGAAGAGATACTGCTTTCTGAGCTTAAAAAATTACGAACAAATCTTGGCTGCCTACCAAGTGTTATGCCTAACATATCATAACTAACCAAAACCTGGCCATCGCAATCCTTTCCAGCTCCAATTCCAATTGTAGGTATTTTTAGCTTTTTAGTTATTAACTTTGCTAAATTACTTGGAATGCACTCAAGCACTAAAATACTTATGCCTATAGATTCGAGCAACTTTGCATTATCTAGAATTGATTTAGCATCAGCCTCATCTCGACCTTGAACTTTATACCCACTTGAATCGACAACTAATTGTGGCTGAAGGCCAAGATGGCCACAGACTCTAATATTATTGGAAACTAAGGCATTAATGACATTTGTATTTTCAACTCCGCCCTCTAATTTGACCATATGTGCACCATTATCAATCAATTCTTTTGCGTTGACTAAGGCAGTTTTCGGATTGTCATAACTATGAAAAGGCATATCTGCGATGACTAAAGATTGATTACAAGCTTTTGCAACAATTGCAGAATGGTACAGCATGTCATTCATAGAAACTGAGCGCGTATTTTCAGAGCCCTGAATAACCATTCCAAGTGAGTCGCCAATTAAAATAATATCAACGCCTGCACTATCAATAAGCTTAGCCATAGAAGCATCATATGCTGTTAGGCATGTAATTTTTTGACCATTGTCTTTGAATATACTTAACTCAGAATGTTTCATAGTTTTTTCACATCTAACTTATTAATTCTATCGAGTAGACTTATTATTGGCCCTAATAAAGGAATTTTAATTTTAGGCTCTATTTCAAATAAAGGCATTAAAACAAAGGCCCTATGTATTGCTTCTGGATGGGGTATAGACAACCTTTTGTTTGAAATAACCTGCTCTCCATAAAGAAGTATATCTAAATCAATCGTTCTTGATCCCCATTTTAACTCTCTTACTCTTTGCTGATTATCTTCAATTTCTTGGCAAAGATTTAATAAATTAATAGCACTCAGTTTTGTTTCAATCTTACATACTGCATTGATATAGTTTGGGCCAGGAATATCTAAAAGAGGCTTGGATTCATAAAAACTTGATGCATTAATAAGTTCAGTCTTATTATCATCATTCAGAGAATCAAGGGCTCTTTTTATTTGAACTTTTGGATCCTTTAAATTTGAACCTAAGCCGATATAAGCTAACAATGAATTAGAGTCCCTATATTTTCTCCTTGGTATATTCTTGTTAAAACGCTCTCTTCTCTTCCCCAAGCTATATTAGAAAATGTTTTAGATTTTGCGGCTTGCTTTGCAGCCATAACTTTTGAATACATTCCTCCAGAACCTAAAATACCCCCAGTTTTTCCAGCAACTCGCTCTAATTTTTCATCATCAAAATGAATCTCTTTTATTAAGCTGGCATTCTTATTTACTCGAGGATCGTCATCGAAAACACCATGCTGATCTGTCAATATAATTAATCTTTCGGCATTTAAAAAATTTGCTACAAGGGCAGCCAACGTATCATTATCACCAAATTTTATTTCTTCGGTTGCAACTGTATCGTTTTCATTGATTACTGGTACTGCGCCAAACTCAAGCAAATTCTCTAGAGTTGCTGAGATATTTTCGAAATGTTTGGTATTAGTTAGGTTATCTTGAGTCAAGAGTACCTGAGCTGTCTGGACTTTATGTTTTGCAAATAGATATTCATAAGCCTGGACTAACCCCATTTGACCAACAGCGGCAGCTGCCTGAAGTTTATGAATATCAGTTGGTTTGTCTTTCCAGCCAAGTCGTTTCATACCTTCAACAATTGAGCCACTAGAAACCAAAACAACATCAATGTTATGAGATTGCAGTTCAACAATTTGCTCAACCCATTCAGAGATTAGGTCTTTATCAATCCCTTTTCCATTATTAGTTAAGAGGGCAGATCCAATCTTTACGATCCAGCATTTATTCTTCTTCATCTTTCTCTTCAATAAGGTCATACAAACCAAAAACTAAGGACTTGCAGCCCATACCATTTAAAGCAGATATGTTAAACACATTACCTTTATATTTGACTGTATTAAGAAAATCTTTAATTATCTTATCTCTTTTATCTTCTTGAATAAGGTCAATTTTATTAATAGCTAATAACCTTGGTTTTTCAAAAAGCTCGTCATCAAATTTTTTTAACTCAGCCTCAATAGTTAAATAGTTACTAGCAGGATCCGAGCCATCTGCTGGCAAGATATCAATCACGTGAAGAAGCGCTTTTGCTCTTGAAAGATGTTTAAGAAATTCAAACCCAAGACCAACACCTTCGCTTGCTTTTTCAAGTAAGCCAGGTATATCGGCCATAACAAAGTGATTATTGCCAGCCTTTACAACACCAAGATTTGGGTGGAGGGTTGTAAAAGGATAATCAGCTACCTTTGGTCGAGCCCCAGAAATTTGCCTGATTAAGCTCGATTTTCCAGCATTTGGCATACCCAAAAGCCCAACATCTGCCATTACATTAAGTTCTAATCCAATCTCTCTCACCTCTCCAGGCGTTCCTGGTGAAGTTTGTCTTGGTGCACGATTAATTGAAGATTTAAAACGAGCATTACCTAGTCCATGAAAGCCTCCTTTTGCAACCAAAAGATCTTGCTTATGAAGTGTAATTTCGCCGATTACTTCATCCGTTGAAAGGTCAATTATTTTAGTTCCAAGTGGGACTTCGACATACATATCAATAGCTGACTTCCCTCTTCGATCACTTCCTTCTCCAGGTAGGCCATTTTTAGCTCTATATAAACGGTTATAACGAAACTCGCTTAATGTATTAAGTCCCTCTTGACCACGGAAAAAAATACTACCGCCATCACCGCCATCACCGCCATCTGGACCACCATCTGGAATATATTTTTCACGGCGAAAGCTGAGGCAACCTCTACCACCTTTACCAGCTTCAACCATCACACTTGCAGAGTCAACAAATCTCATAATTTATACGATTAATAATTTAATTAATAGCTTGCATCGAAATATGAATCAATCTAAAACAAAATAGATGCAATAGAAGTTAAGTGATAAAGCTATAATATCAGTCAATTATTATACCTTTTTTCTTATCTAAAGCCCTCTTCAAGATAAGCAAAAGTATTCCATTTGAATTATTTAATCATAGACTTTGGCTTAGTGTTATTTATGAAAATAAAAGCTCAATTAAAAAAATATAATGAAATAGTGAAATGAATAGATTTATATATACAGTTTTAATTATTCTAAGTTTGCCATTTGCTCTTTTAAGGATCCTATTAAGAGATGCTAAAAACTCTAATTGGATCCGTAAACTAAAAAATCAATTAGGTTTTGTGCCTACAATTTCAGGCAAGGTTATATGGTTACATTGCGTATCTGTTGGAGAGTTTAATGCAGCCAAACCTCTAATCGACAAGATATTTATTAAATTTCCTCTTCATAAAATTGTTATCTCAACCACAACTATTACAGGATCGGAAGCTGTTGAAAAGCACTATAAAAGCCAAGTCATTCATTGTTTTTTTCCTTTTGATATCCCTTTTATAGTTAGTTCATTCCTAAAAAAAATCAAGCCTGTTGCTTGTATTCTTTTAGAAACAGAAATATGGCCAAATTTAATTACTAAACTTAAACATAAAAATATTCCAGTAATGCTTGTTAATGCAAGATTATCAAAAAAGTCTTTTAAAAAATATAACAAATTCTCCCCTAAGTTAGTTAGTTCGACTCTAAATAGCTTGAGCATAATATGTTCTCAGAATGAAAGCTCATCAAAACGCTTCATCTCACTTGGTGCTAATAATAATATTATTACTACCGGAAGCTTAAAGTTTGATTCCAATGAACCTAGTAATTCAAAAACTATTCAAACATTAAAAAATATAACTGGAGATCGAAGAATTGTTGTTTTTGCCAGTACAAGGAAAGGTGAAGAGTTACAAATAATCAAAAGCTATCTCGCCCTTAAAAGCAAATTCAATGCACTTCTTTTAATGGTACCAAGGCACCCAGAAAGATTTAATGAAGTTTTTAATATGGTTAACGAAACTGTTCTTAATGTTAAAAGAAGATCATTAGCTGGTCATTGTGAGCAAGATACAGACATACTAATTGGAGATAGTATGGGTGAAATGATGTCTTATTTAAACATAAGTGACATAGCATTTATTGGTGGAAGCCTGACAAATAATGGTGGTCAAAATATGCTTGAAGCTGCATCACTTTCAAAACCTATTATTTTTGGTCCAAGCGTATTTAACTTTGAAGAAATCTCGAAGAGGCTTTTAGATGATGGATCTGCTATACAAGTAAGTAACGCTGAAGAGTTAATGAAAACTATTTCTGAACTGCTTTTAGATGATGAAAAGAGAAAACTAATTGGAGAAAGTGCTAAAACTACTTTTGAAAATAATCGCGGCGCAACGACTAAGATATTTAAAGCAATCGCACCACTCATTAAAGATATTTAAAGAAGACTCTTAAGCACCCTCTTTCATATAGATTTCACTATCATTATCTAAGAATTCTTCAGACTTTTTATCCATTTCGATTTGAATTTCCTGAATTTTTTTAACTTCTTTGGCATCTAAACCTTTAATGTCTTGAGAAATCTTCATAGAACAAAACTTAGGTCCACACATCGAACAAAAGTGCGCAGTTTTTGCAGCTTGTTTTGGAAGGGTTTCATCATGAAAACTTCGAGCAGTATCAGGATCTAAACCAAGATTAAACTGATCTTCCCACCTAAATTCAAAACGAGCTTTTGAAAGAGCATTATCTCTGATTTGAGCCCCAGGATGCCCTTTGGCTAAATCAGCAGCATGCGCTGCAATTTTATAAGTAATAATTCCTGTTTTAACATCATCCTGATTTGGTAGCCCTAAGTGCTCTTTAGGAGTTACATAACAAAGCATTGCACAGCCATACCAGCCAATTTGAGCCGCTCCAATCGCTGAAGTAATATGATCGTAGCCAGGAGCTATATCAGTGGTGAGTGGGCCAAGTGTGTAGAAAGGCGCTTCTCCACACTCTTCCAACTGCTTTTCCATATTGTCTTTAATCATATGCATTGGCACATGACCAGGACCCTCAATAAAAGTTTGAACATCATGCTTCCAAGCTATTTTTGTTAATTCACCTAAGGTCTCAAGCTCACCAAACTGGGCATCATCATTAGCATCTGCAATCGAGCCAGGCCTTAGGCCATCGCCTAAAGAAAAGGTCACGTCATATGCCTTCATGATTTCACAGATATCTTCAAAATGCGTATAAAGAAAACTCTCAGTATGATGCGCAAGACACCACTTAGCCATAATTGATCCACCTCTTGATACAATCCCCGTAACTCTATTCATAGTTAGAGGGACATACTTAAGACGAACGCCAGCATGGATAGTAAAGTAGTCAACCCCTTGCTCTGCTTGCTCAATTAAGGTATCTCTAAACACTTCCCAAGTTAAGTCTTCAGCAACTCCTTTAACTTTTTCAAGAGCCTGATAGATAGGAACAGTTCCAACAGGAACAGGGGAATTGCGAATAATCCACTCGCGAGTTTCATGAATATTTTTTCCAGTAGAAAGATCCATAATAGTGTCAGAGCCCCATCGAACTCCCCAAACCATCTTTCCTACCTCTTCATCAATTGAAGAGCCTAGAGCTGAATTACCAATGTTTCCATTAATCTTAACTAGAAAGTTTCTACCAACAATCATGGGCTCCGTTTCTGGATGATTAATATTATTAGGAATAATTGCACGGCCCCTAGCAACCTCATCTCTTACAAATTCAGGGGTAATTATTTTAGGAGTTGCAGCTCCAAAGCTTTCGCCTTTGTGTTGTCCAACTTGATCTTTATACTCCTGCCAAAGACAATTTTCTCGAATAGCAATATATTCCATTTCTGGGGTAATAATGCCTTTCCTAGCATAGTGCATCTGAGTAACATTTTTACCTTTCTTTGCCTTTCTTGGGGCTTTTAAATGTTCAAATCGAAGCTCATCAAGTTTTTTATTACCAAGTCTCTCGTTTGCAAATTTCGAGCTAACACCATCAAGAATCTCGGTGTCATCACGCTCTTCTATCCATTTCGAACGGAGTGACTCAAGCCCCTCTCGATAACTGATCGTTTTACTAGGGTCTGTATAAGGTCCAGAAGTATCATAAACGTGAACTGGATCATTTTTTTCTGCAAGATCACCAATGGTGTCGGTGAGTTTGATTTGCCTCATTGGGACTCTAATATCGTCACGTGAACCCTTGACGTAAACCTTGGTTGAGTTAGGAAAAGGCTTAATAAAGGCCTCGTTAATACTTGATAGACTAGTAAGTGTTTCGGATGATTGCTTCATTATTGTATAATTTGGTTAATGTAACTTGAGAAAAGAAAATGTCCATTTTAACTCATCGACCAAGAAGAATGAGGAAACACGAATTTAATCGTTCATTAATTCGCGAGAACTCACTAAGTGTAAGCGATCTCATATATCCTTTATTCATTATTGAGGGTGAAAATAAAAAAGAAAAAATTGATTCAATGCCTGGAATTGAACGACTTAGTATTGATCAATTATTGATTGAGGTCAAGGAAATTGTTGATTTAAAAATTCAAGCGATTGCTTTATTTCCAGTAATTTCTCCTGATAAAAAGACGCTCGAAGCTGAAGAATCTTATAACCCTGATGGACTTATTCAAAAGGCGGTTAGGGCACTTAAAAGAAACTTTCCAGATCTTGCAGTTATTACAGATGTGGCACTAGATCCTTTTACGAGTCATGGCCTAGATGGGGTTATTGATAGTAATGGATACGTTCTTAATGATGAAACTGTGAACATTTTAGTTAAACAAGCGCTGTCCCATGCTAAAGCTGGAGCAGATATTGTTGCCCCTTCTGACATGATGGATGGGAGAATTGGAGCGATTCGTTATGCGCTAGAAGAGCAAGGTTATATTCACACAAATATACTTGCGTACTCTGCCAAATATGCCTCTTCTTTTTATGGTCCATTTAGGGATGCTGTAGGCTCATCAAAAAGTCTAGGTAAGTCTGATAAAAAAACTTTCCAGATGGATCCTGGAAATTCTGACGAAGCAATTCGTGAGGTAGAGCTTGATATTTTAGAAGGTGCTGACATGGTTATGATTAAGCCAGGTTTGCCTTATCTTGATATAGTAGCTAAAGTAAAACAGACCTTTGGTGTACCAACTTTCGCTTATCATGTTAGTGGCGAGTATGCAATGCTTAAAGCGGCTAGTCAAAATAAATGGATTGACGAAAAATCAACAGTACTTGAAACCCTTCTTTGCTTTAAAAGAGCTGGAGCAGATGCTGTTCTAACCTACTATGCCAAAGATGCAGCTAAATGGATGCAAGATTAGTAATCAATGTTTAATATAGAAACTTTATAGATTCTCAAGCTTAATGAAATAGAAGATACAAATGAACCAAAAAATAGCCTTTTACTTGCTTTCAATTATCGCAATATTTTTTATTGGTTATAACTACTCACAGTTCAATATAGTGCCAGTAAAGCCTGAAATTATTACTATCAATAATAATGATGAGATTGAAGAATATAAATTAGATAATTTAAACCTTCAGCAACAACTAGAAGAACTTAATAATCAACTTATACTTGCACTTGACGAACTCCAATCCACCTCTCAAAAACTCAATCTTTCTGCCAGTAAAATTCAAGTTCTTGAAAAAGAGTTGAGCTCAATTCAAAATGCATTCAACCTAAGTGACTCATCACTTAAAAAGAGTAACGCAAAGCTTTTAGAAAATGAAAAAACTTTAAAAGACTTAGAAAAAGCATTATCAGATGCCGAGCTGGATATTGAACTAATTAAATTTGATCTTGAAATTGCGGAAGCCAATCTTCGAGCTAACTAAGAAACTAATTTATATTTTTAAAAGTAATATTTAGCTATTTGAGATAGATCTTCACGAGGAGTTCTATAGCTATTTATTACCTGGGCTTTATCTTCATAGCCAATCGCCATTCCGCAAAGAACAATTTTATCTTTATAGTGTGGAAATTCCTCTCTAACAATCTCAGGATACTCGCCAAGAGCTGCTTGTGGACAAGTAGCTAATCCATGCTCGACCGCTGAAAGCATAATAGACTGGATAAACATACCATAATCCATATAAGAGCCCTTCTCCATCGACTTATCAATAAAAAAGAGTAGGATAACAGGCGCGTTGAATGCTTGATAATTTAACGCCCATTGATCGAGCTGTTTTTGCTTATCCTCTCTCTTAATACCTAATGTTGAATACATTAATAAACCGCACTCTTTTCTTCTTTGCTTGAACTCACCCAACCATTCAACAGGATAGTACTTATAATCCATAGTCCCTTTATTACCATCTCGAAAGGCTTTTTCAAGCTTACTACATAAGCCATCCTTACTTTCTCCAGTTACAACAGCGACCTGCCATGGCTGGGTATTTACTCCAGAAGGAGCTGTTTTTGCTTGATTAATAATTTCATTAATAACACTAATAGAGACATCTTTGTCTAAAAATGCTCTTGTTGATTTTCTTTCAGCTAAAGCGGTTTTTACATCCATCATTCATTCCATTATGTGAGATATAAGTATCAAATCCAAAAATTTAAATAAATTTACCCTAAATACTTCTAGGCTTGGCATAAAGAACTATTATATTTCCAAATATTATTAATATAACGCCAATTAATCCCGTCCAGCTCCAAACATAATCTTCAAATAAAGTTGATAGAAGCAAAGCAATCGTTGGGGTAAAAATATTGACGTATGAAGCTTTATCAGCACCAATATTCCCTACAAGTTTAAGATAGACACCAAACCCAATTGCTGAGGCCACTACAGATAAATAAATTAGGGATGTTACATAGCTATAGCCTGTACTAAAACTGAAACTTATATCACTAAAAGATATATAAGTAACAAGGATAAGTGATCCATATAGCATACTGAAAGCATTACTTTGGATTAGGGGAATTTTTCTGGCTTGCATTTGACCAGAGAGCAGCATCCCAATTGACGCAAAGAAAGTTGCAAGTAGCATCCAAAGAAAACCCTTTACAATTCCTGAATCTAATGACCACTCAGTGCTACTTATCTCATTTGAAAATATAATTGATAACCCTGCAATACCAACTATTGCTCCAAATAATATGGGTAATCTTATGGGCTTTTTAAAAAAAATAAAACCATTAAAAACAGTAAATAAAGTAAGTGTTGAAAAAATAAGGCAAACCACTCCAGTTGTTAAATAGGAGGTGCCAAAGTAGGCACAAATATAATTAATACAAAATAGAAAAAATCCTAATAAAAGCCAGTTTACGTGTTCTCGCCAAGGATAAGAAAGCTTTAGACCTCGAGCGAAGCACCAAATAAATAGCAAAAGGGATGCAAGCAAAAAACGCCATACTATTGAAACCTGTGGAGCCACATCACCCAACTGAAAACTTATAGCAAACCAGGATGAGCCCCATGCAAGGAGAACTATAATGTATAGGAATGCATTCATGTTTTATCGATTTATAGCTAGGTATGAAAAGACTATTGGACTCTATTTTTAATCAAATCATCGACAACACTGGGTTCAGATAATGTTGATGTATCTCCGAGCTCTGCATAGTCATCTTCTGCAATTTTCCTCAGGATACGTCTCATAATTTTTCCAGACCTTGTCTTTGGAAGGCCCTGTGCAAATTGAATTTTATCTACCGTTGCGATTGGGCCTATTTCTTTTCTAACTAAAGCTACTAGATCTTTTTTAAGCTCCTCAGTACCAATAACGCCAGTCATTAAAGAGACATAAGCATAAATGCCTTGGCCTTTTATATCATGGGGCATACCAACAACTGCGGACTCACTTACATCGCTATGAAGAACTAAGGCAGATTCAATTTCAGCCGTACCTAGTCGGTGTCCAGATATATTTAAAACATCATCAACTCTTCCAGTAATCCAATAATAGCCATCAGCGTCTCGCTTTACTCCATCTCCTGCAAAATATTTACCTGGGTATGTCGTAAAGTAAGCCTCCATAAATCGCTCATGATTGTTATATAAAGTCCTCATTTGACCTGGCCAAGATCTTGCTATAACAAGAACACCTGATGCCTCACCCTCTAAAAGCTCTCCACTTTCACTAAGAACTTGTGGCTCTACGCCAAAGAACGGCATAGTTGCAGAGCCAGGTTTTAGGGCTGTTGCAAAAGGCATAGGTGTAATCATGTGGCCACCTGTTTCTGTCTGCCACCAGGTATCCACAACTGGACATCTCTCCTCGCCAACAATATTGTAATACCACTCCCAAGCTTCAGGATTAATTGGTTCTCCAACAGTTCCTAAAATTTTTAAACTAGCCCTAGATGTTTTTTGCACATGCTCATTTCCAGCACCCATCAAAGCCCTAATAGCAGTAGGCGCTGTGTAAAAAATATTCACTTTATGTTTATCAATTACCTGCCAAAATCTTGAGGCATCTGGGTAATTAGGAACGCCCTCAAACATCAAAGTAGTTGCTCCATTAGCCAGTGGCCCATAGACTATATATGAGTGGCCAGTAACCCATCCAACATCAGCAGTACACCAGTAAATATCGCCTTCTTGATAATCAAAAGTATATTTATGAGTCATTGCAGCATATAACAAATATCCTCCTGAGGTATGAAGAACACCCTTTGGTTTTCCAGTTGAACCAGAAGTATAAAGAATAAATAAAGGGGTTTCAGCATCAAACATCTCGCAAGGAAAGTCTGGTGAAGCATTTTTAACTAACTCGTGATACCATACATCTCTATCACCCCAATTAACTTCTCCACCTGTCCTCTTTACAACAACAATATGTTCAACACAGTCACATTCTTTAGTTGCAATATCCACATTGGCTTTTAAAGGAATTGATTTGCCGCCACGAACCCCTTCATCAGAAGTAATTACTAGCTTGCACTCACTATCAAGAATTCGATCTCTCAAAGCATCTGGTGAAAATCCTCCAAAAACTACTGAATGAATCGCGCCAAGCCTTGCACATGCAAGCATGGCAACTGTGGCTTCAACGATCATAGGCATATACAAACAAATACGATCGCCTTTTACAACACCTAAATCCTTCATTCCATTGGCAAATTTACAAACTTTTTCGTGTAGATCTTTATAGGTTATTGATTCACTTAAATTAGGATCATCTCCCTCCCAAATAATTGCAACCTGTTCAGCACGTTCGGGCAGATGACGATCTAAACAGTTATATGACACATTTAAAGTTGCACCCTCAAACCAAGCAATTTTTCCTTTAGAAAAATCAACATCTGAGACTCTTTCCCATTTCTTTTCCCAGTCAATAAATTTATCAGCCTGTTCAGCCCAAAACTCATCTGGATTTAAAATAGAATAATCATACATAGACTGATAACTTTCAGCATTGATTAATGGCTTTCTATTGCTTTGCATAATAGGATATTGCATTGAATTTCCTCAATATTGAATTTGTTAAAAAAACCATGTTACCAAAGTCAATGATTATAAAAATAGTTAAATATATTGAATTGGGCAAAAAAAAATGACGCAGTGCGTCATTTTTTATTAACTCTTAGAAGTCTTATTTATTCATCAACCTCTTTAACTGCTAGATCATCAGATTCAGCTTCTGAATCTAACTTTACATCTGAAAGCTCTGCTGCGACTTCGTTTGCTTTGGCTTCTTGAGCAAGTCTATCATGAGCATTAAGCTCTTCTTCCATTGCATATTCTTCAGTCAAAATTGAGGCATCAATCAAACCAGCTTCAATTTCTCTAAGAGCTACTACTGTAGGCTTATCTTTACCAACATCTAAAGTTGATCTAAACCCACCAGAGTTTAACTGGTGCGCTCGCTTTGCAGCAACTAAAACTAATTCAAATCTATTCTCTACCTTATCTAAACATTCCTCTACTGTTACTCTTGCCATAATCTTAGTTAACCTATTTTGATCAGATGATAAAATAAAGCAATTTTACTTTAATATGCCTAACATGGAAAGACTTATTGTACTTGATACTGAGACAACTGGAATTCGACCAGAAGAGGGGCATCGCATCATTGAAGTCGGAGCAGTACAAATATTAAATAGAGAAATAACAAACACTGAATTTCATAAATATGTTCAACCTAATAAGCCAGTTGGAGAATCAGTTAATATCCATGGCATTACAGATAAATTCTTAATAAATAAACCGCAATTTAATAAAATTTCTAATGACTTACTATCTTTTATTAAAGGGGCAACTTTAATCATTCATAACGCGCCATTTGATCTAGGATTTTTGAATAATGAATTAAAAATAAATGGTATTGACAAAAAAATAGAAGATATTTGTCAAATCATAGATACCCTAGAACTATCTAAAGAGCAGCGTCCAGGCACTATGCACAATCTAGATGCATTATGTAGACGTTTCGGAGTTGATACAAGTGCTAGAACAAGACATGGAGCTTTACTAGATGCACAGATTCTCGCTCAAGTCTATCTTGCAATGACTGGAGGGCAATCAATATTGTTTCAAGAAAGCTCAAACATTGAATCCCAGATAAGTGATCCAGCAATTATCAAAAATAATATTGCTAATAAAGACAATATCAAAGTTATCTACGCAAATAAAAAGGAAACTGACCTTCATGATAACTACTTTAAATAGCAAGTAAATAGTGCAAATAAAATAGATTAAATATGTCTCAAAATAGGCGTTGACTAACAATCCTATCACAGTATAATTACTCACCTTCGGAGTGTGGCGCAGTCTGGTAGCGTATCTGGTTTGGGACCAGGTGGTCAGAGGTTCGAATCCTCTCACTCCGACCAAATTTATAATTAAAGTGCAAGCCTAGACTTTATTAAAGTAAAGTTATTGCGCCCATAGCTCAGCTGGATAGAGCAACGGCCTTCTAAGCCGTAGGTCATACGTTCGAATCGTATTGGGCGCACCACTTTTTAAATATTATGGCGGGAATAGCTCAGTTGGTAGAGCCCCGGATTGTGATTCCGGTTGTCGCGGGTTCGAGCCCCGTTTCTCGCCCCACTTCCTATTAGGGATTCAGCCTCATACTCAACTAAAAAAGTTTAAAAAATAAATTTATAATAGCTCTTTTTGGGTCTTTTTAAATTCTTATACAAAGTGTAGACTCAATTTTTTTTTGAAACTACTGAAAGGTATTTCTTCTTATACTAAATTGAAATCTAAATGTTTAAAGCAATAAACATAAAACTATTTAAGACAAACATTAACTCAATATTATTAATATTAATTATTTGCTCATTAATTTTATCTTTTATTTCAGCAACCAAACTTTCAAAAATAAATATAACGACTTTGGATATAATAAATTTTGATCCAAAATCTGTTCACAGTCTGAGTTTAGATATACAGAGCTTTAATCCAAAATCTTTGCATATGCAGGGCTTAGATATAAAGAATCTGGATATAGAGAGCCAAAATATAAAGGTTTCTGATATAGAGAGCCAAAATACAAAGGTTTCTGATATAGAGAGCCTGAATACAGAAACTTTGGATATAGAAGATGCTGATCTAAAAAGAAGTTATTTGCGAAGTATTGACTTATACAAATCTGACATAAACGCTGATTCAAATATTCCTGATTTAAATATAGATAATTACAATATTAATTTATATAATCTTTTAAGTGAGCTAATAGGTAGTCGCTCAATAAGTTCTGATGATTTAAAGAAAATTGCTTTAGCAGGGTTCTTTGAAACAACTCTTGGTAAGACTCATCTTGAAAGGTTTAAAACTGCCGATAATGGCTCTCTCTTTGAACAATATAAAATAATTATTGGGAAAAAACCGATTTATACAACTACAGAGGGTTTTGATGTTTTAGTAAATCCAATTGGATGCATCAATAATAGTTGCGACAAATCTATAAAATTTATTAAGTTTTATTAATATTAGATTAGACTAAAAGCACTATAATTAAACTTGGATTGAGTAACCCTGGTGTAACTCAAATTGAAAAGATTACTAGTTTCGTCCCCCTTCCAGCTTTAGCTGGATGCAAGCAACGTAGTTGCGGAGGGATTGTGATTCCGGTTGTCGCGGGTTCGAGCCCCGTTTCTCGCCCCACTTCCTATTAGGGATTCAGCCTAATACTCAACTAAAAAGAAGTCAAAAGTCCTTTTCTGTGACCTTTTGCGTACGTCCTATTAAGGTATAGTAGTTTTATGAAGAAACTATTCCTACTTTTAATACTACCCTTCTTCTCAGCCCAAAGTTTAGCGGGCTCGTGTCCTGATGGCAGTGAGCCAGTACAGAGTGTTTCTGAGGATGGTTCTTATTACATCTACAACTGTAGCAATGCCATTAATGAGCAATCATCTTTTTCTAGTTCAAACACAAAAGCAGTAGCGGGTATTGATATTGTGAATGACCCCAATATTGACTTTTTCAAGCCACCACAAAAGCCATATCCAACAGGTAAATTATATTGGTTTGGACGGATGTGGCAAATGGCAGATTTTAATAAGGATGGATATAGTGATGTTCTTTACATAGGCACTATGAATCCAAATAATGTTGAATGGACTGGGGAGGATACTGGTGGGCTTTGTGGTGGTGGAGCTTGTAAAGGAAATAAACCATTACCATCATTGTTTTTGGGTGATGCTAAAGGCAAACTTACTTACGCACCTCAGCTACTAATTGATAAACGTGAAGATAGTGGAATGTCACTAGGAAGGCAGATCCTTGTTGCTGATTATAATAATGACAGTATTCTTGATTTTTATATCGCTGATACTGCAGTTGGAACCCATAACGGTTTTAGGGATAGCTATTTTTTAAGCCAATCCAATGGCACTTGGCTGGAATCATCAAAAACACACCTAAGCCACTCTAATTTTGAAGTATTTGACCACGGCGCTGCAACGGGTGATATTGATAGTGATGGCGATATGGACATTGTTATTACTGAGACTAACTGGAAAACAGGAACAGCTTTATGGTGTTTAATAAATGATGGAAAAGGTTATCTAAATAAACGTAAGTGCGGAGGTATTTTTTCTTTTGCCTTAGAGCTTGCTGATATCGATGGTGATGGTGATTTAGACGTATTACTGGGAGCACACGAATTTGAGAAGAGTATAGACTTCACTGGTATTGTTTGGAATGATGGTAGGGGTAATTTTAACAAGCATAACAATATCCGCTTACCTCAACATAAAAAGAAATGGGGCTCAGTGCCTGAAGTTTCAGCGGCGGATTTGGATAATGATGGTGACCTAGATATTGTATATAGCAGAGCCGGTGTTTTATATGTAGGCACAGCAATACAAGTCATAGAAAACTTAGGTAATAAGAAGTTTAAAGACCACGGAATATTTCCTTTAGTTAAGGCACCAGATGACTTCATACCAATCCATGAAGGAAATGAATGGAATGATTTTATTGAGGATATTCGATTTAGAGACCTAGATAAAGATGGAGATATCGATTTATATTTATCGAGCTCTATGTCACTTAAGACTGACGGTATGGTTTTACTAAATCAGGGTGATTTTGCTTTTGAGTTATTACTCCCTAACGTTGCTAAAAAGTATGTAACAATTGACTACAAAGCTCCCACACCTGTCAGCGAAGAAGAAAAGGCAGAAGAGCAGGCAGTGTTAGAAGAAATTGCGGCATTTGAAGCAGAACTGTCAGCTGAGCTTGATGAGTAATTACCCTCCCTCACACACCAATCAAAATTGAACTTTGGTTAGATTGAGTAACCTCACTCCATGTTTTAAGAGACTTTCAAGATATAAATCTTTCCATCAATCCAATTATTTCCTTCTTTCCTTAATTTCACGTTTTGAGAATCAACTAGTTCAAAACCATTAGAAGCAACTTCTAAAATATAACTATCTGAGTGAGCATAACGTGAACTTTTTAAAAGGGAATAACCTTCACCTAGATGTGTTTCAATTGAAAAGATAAAAAAAGAATTTTTATTAGCGCACTTTTTTACTGCATTAAACATTGATGTTATCTCACCAATATATATAAATACATCAAGAGCAATAAATAAGTCATATTTTTCTTTTGATAAGTTAAGTTTTTCAACAATGTCTCCAGCAATTAAACTATCATAAATATTCAGTTCATTTGCTTTGGATATCATATTTTCTGAGATATCAATTCCAGTAAGATTATTGCTAATGCTTTGCAAATCTTCTCCTGATAAACCCGTTCCACATCCCAAATCAATTACTTTATCAAATTTAGCTTTTGCAGGATCAATCTTTAGGATTATTTCTTTAATAAGAAATGGCAGCTTATATTGAAGTTGGTTTAATAAAGACTCATCAAATCTTTCTGCATAATCATCAAATAGGTTTTTAACATATTCCTTTGGAGGTCCCTTACTTGTATTTCCTTGTAATGAATTAAGCATATGTTGAGGAATAGCATAGTCTGGTTTAAAAATAAGCGCCTTTTCATAGAACTTAATTGCTAGATTAGTTTTTCCCTGGCTAGCATAACAACCTCCAGCCATATTAAACAGTAATGCATCATTAGTGCTACCTTTTATTAGCTCTTCAAGGACATTAATTGCATCTGGAATGAGCCCCTTAGAAAAAAAATATATGACAGAAAGAATTTTATTATTATGGGTTACAGCATAGTCAGGACTTATAGCCACAACTTTTTTATAACTTTTTACTGCTGCATCTAACCGACCAAGCTTATGATTTGCAGAACCAACATTGTAATGCGCATCAACATACTCTGGCTTAATAGAGATCGCTTTCTCATAGAAACTAATTGCAGTCTCTAATTCTCCTAACTTAGCGCACCCCTTACCTTTGATATTGTATAGTTTATGCTGCATTTGATTTGATTTTAATTAAGCCTAAAATATCATGTAATAAATCTATTTTTGATCACTATTGTAAACTGTAAAGAATAATAATGAACTTAATATATAAACGCTATAATAAGTTTTTAATTACATCAGCCTAGATTAAAACTAAGGATATTATTCCTCTTTTATTAGGTTTTTAGTCTAATATTTAATAAATAAGGAACCTCATTAAATTGATAAAAAAACTACTTAATAACCTTTGGATAATTCAATTTTTTGAATCCCAAAGCTCTCAAACTAAAGCAATAATTTTAAACATCTTGTCTATAGTTTTTTTTTCAATAATGGTTATTTTTATTAGAAAAGCTTCTGAAAACCTGCATATCCTTGAAGTTGTTTTTTTTCGAAACCTATTAGCTTTTATTGTAATGCTGCCATTATTAACATCTACTGGCCTAGCTGCAATAAAAATGAATAATACCAAGTTATTTTTTATGAGAGGTTTTTTTGGTGCTATTGGAATGCTCGCTGGATTCACCTGTCTAACACTTATACCACTTGCTCAAGCGACAGCAATTAGCTTCTCAAAACCAATATTTATAACAATCGGCGCCACTATTTTTTTAGGAGAAATAATTAAGGCTCGAAGAATTGCTGCAATTATTATTGGTATTATTGGAATGCTTATAATTGTTCAGCCTGGCGTCAATAGCCTTTCATTTGGAATAATGCTTGCAATTATTGCGGCATTAGCTCACTCAATTAATGCATTAATTGTAAAAAAACTTACTCTTACTGACAGCCCTCAGGCAATTGTTATGTGGATGGTAATAATTCTTATTCCAATTACTTTTATTCCAGCTGTTACGGTTTGGCAGTGGCCAAGTTTTGAAACCTGGCTTTACCTATGGGGAATTGCAATTGTAGGCACGCTCGCGCATTTTTCATGGACTAAATCCTACACAATGGCCGAAATTACCAGCTTGGAGTCAATTGAATTTATAAAACTGCCCATTATGGCTCTTTTTGGGTGGATGATTTTTTCAGAAATTCCTGGCACCTGGACTTGGATTGGTGGCTCTATAATATTTTTGTCAACAATATACATAAGCCGTCGAGAGGCAAAAGCTACAAACTCACTTAAGCTAAATCATGAAGCTCAGGAGCCAAAATTTTAATGACTGAAGACTGAGTATATTTACTAGATAGATTTTAACATCCGACATTAATCCAACTTTTCAAATGGGTATACTAAGTTATAAATGAGAAAAATTAATATTTAGCTATGAGTTCTTACAAAGTATTTAAGCATCCTGAAAAAGGCTTTGAAGCTGTTAAATCTGGCTTTGCTTGGCTAGCCCCTTTTAATCCTATTTGGCCTTTATTTAGAGGGTTATGGGCACTATTCATTACTTATATTTTTTTCATTCTTATTTTAGCTAGTATTGATGCTCAGGTATATGGACTTGTTGATTTTATTGATATTACAAATGCTAATAACTTGCAATGGATCTTATTAATTATTCAAATTGTTATATTTGCCTCTCCTGGCTTTAAAGGCAATGAGTGGACTGCAACAAATTTACAGAAAAAAGGCTACATATTTGATTGTTCTATAGAGGCTAAAAACAAAAATGAAGCACTTTTATTGGCTGCTAACTCAGTAACCTAGAATAAAGATTGAATAAAGTAAACAGCTTGATGTTAAAAACTAGAGTTTAATTTAATTTAGAAAGATTAAGCTTTAATCAAAAAAAATCCCACTAAATAAGCGCATACTCATTTGTGGGAAATTTTAGTATAGTACAGGTTATTTAAAAAATACTTGTTACAGCACTCCATATTCCACCTACTACCGTACCTACACCACTAACTGCTGCTGCAGGAACGGCCATCATAGTGTCCATACAACCACTAACTAACAATGCCATAATAGCAACAAATAAGAATCTTAACTTCATTTTCAGAACTCCCAAATTAATTGAAATTTCATTATAAAGTACTTTAATTTGGTTGTTTAATCAAATTCTAAACTTTTTTGAAATTTAAAATAAACTCTATTAATTCAAGACAGGGTATATTGTAAACTTAAATATCAAATAATAATCTTATGTGGATACATATGTATAAAGTCATAATAACTGCTTTTCTATTAGTATCAATTAACTCTTACGCCTTAAGCCTAACTAATGATGCAATTGAGCGTGGTATTAACCAAACTTGCTCGAAATACTTAGGTGAAATTGAAAAATCTTATAACTTAAATGGTTTAAATATTACATTTGTGCACCCTGAGAGTTCTGCTTTACTTCCATCACTTCATATATCTTCACAAAAATATAATAATGGATCTTCAACCTTTTCAGCAACCCTGACTCCTGATGAAGAATATTGCTATATTTCAACAGTTTTAGTTACATCTGTAAATAATCAAAGTTGTAGTGAAATATCTCAGCTTAAAGTTGAGGTAAATCCAGACCTACAGACTTCTAGCTATGCTGATGGTGACTTCACTATTATTACTCCTAAAGATAATACCTATCAAATAATTCTAACTAGTCAAGGTGTAACTGGTTGCTCTATGACAGAAACTCGCATGCTTTGGCCAGGCAGATAATTCTCTCATTATCAAATTTAGTTTAAAATTCTTGGCGTTAAAATAAACCTTACGAATATCTCATTAATCTTAAGCTTTTCTTTCTATAATATAACCCTTAAAACTTAATAATCTAAGGATTAAACAATGCAAAGAATATTTCTCTTTCTGTTAACGAATATTGCCATCATGGTAATATTAAGTGTCACTCTTAGAGTTCTTGGTGTTGAAAGCCTGCTAGCTCAAAATGGAAGTGATCTTAATTTAAATGCTTTAGTTATTTTTTCTGGAATTTTTGGATTTGGGGGTGCCTTTATTTCATTGGCAATTTCCAAATGGATGGCCAAAAGAATGACTGGAGCAATAGTCATTGATAGCCCTTCTAACAATGTAGAAAAGTGGCTTCTAGATACAGTAAAAAAACAGTCAAAAATTGTTGGTATTAAGATGCCTGAAGTTGCCATCTTCCCTTCTCCTCAAATGAATGCGTTTGCAACGGGAGCAAGTAAAAATAAAGCTCTAGTTGCAGTATCTCAAGGACTACTAGACAGCATGAGTCAAGGCGAAATTGAGGCTGTTGTTGGTCATGAAATAAGTCATGTTGCTAACGGTGACATGGTTACACTTACGCTTATCCAAGGGGTAGTTAATACGTTTGTTATTTTCTTTTCAAGGGTTATTGGTCATGTTGTAGACAGAGTTATTCTAAAAAATCAGCGAGGCCATGGTATTGGTTACTTTGTTACTACAATTTTTGCGCAAATAGTGCTCTCTATTTTAGCGAGTGTAATTGTTATGTATTTTTCTAGAAAAAGAGAGTATGTTGCTGACACGGGAGGTGCTGATCTTGCGGGCCATCAAAATATGATAAACGCCTTGAAGCGTCTTGGTCAAAAAGAACCTGAAGCACTTCCAGAGCAGCTGGCTGCTTTTGGTATTGGTGAAAAACCTAAAACTGGATGGCGCGAGCTTTGGTCTTCTCACCCCCCTTTAGAAGATAGAATAAAAGCGTTAGAAAAAAGAGCTAAAACATCTTAATAAGGTTTAAATGTCAATATCTATAAAAAGCCCTCAGCAAATTAATAAAATGCGCGTTGCTGGGAAGCTTGCGTCCAGTGTATTAGAGATGATTGGTGAGTATGTAAAGGCTGGCGTAACTACTGAAGAGCTTGATCAAATTTGTCATAACTTCATAGTCAATGACCTAGATTGTATCCCAGCCCCACTTAACTATAACGGCTTTCCTAAATCTATTTGTACTTCTGTCAACAGTGTTGTTTGCCACGGGATACCGGGCAATAAGAAACTAAAAAAAGGCGACATAATCAATATTGATGTGACAGTCATTAGAGATGGATTTCATGGTGACACATCTAAAATGTTTATTGTTGGCAAGCCTAGCGTAAAAGCAACAAAGATTTGCCAAGTAGCTCAAGATTGCATGATGCTTGGAATTGAACAAGTTAAACCTGGAATTCATTTAGGTGAAATTGGAAGAGTTATTGGGGCCTATGCACTCAGTAAGAACTGCTCTGTTGTTAAGGATTACTGCGGCCATGGCATTGGTGAGGTATTTCATGAGCTTCCTCAGGTTATTCACTACAATGATGGGAAAATTGATCGAAGTCCTATATTGGAGCCTGGGATGACTTTTACTATTGAGCCTATGATTAATCTGGGTGGCTATGAAGTTATTACCTCAAGACTTGATGGATGGACAGTGACAACCAAAGACCGCTCTCTCTCCGCTCAATGGGAGCATACAATATTAGTGACTGAAAATGGGCATGAGATTTTAACGCTGCGAGAAGAAGAAGAAAATTCATAACTTAACTAGATTAAGACTTCTAGGCTCAAACTGCTAATTAAGCTTGTGTTAAAATATCCTTTTTTTTAGACATACTTATTGGGCCTGTGAAGCGCTTAACAAACTATCTAATATCCGGACTTTTATTTTGGATACCCCTGGCATTAACTGTTTTAGTTATCAAATTCTTTTTAGAAGTTGTTAATAACCTCGTCCCTGCAAGATTTTTACCAGAGGCTCTTCTTAACTTAAACACCTCTATTCCTGGCTCAGGCTTTGTTTTCGTTATCCTAATTCTTCTCATAACTGGGGCATTACTAACAAATATTTTAGGGCGAAAACTTTTAGACTTATGGGAAAGGGCTCTTAACAAAATTCCGGGCTTTAGAAATATTTATAATGCGCTTAAAAAAATATCTTCAACAGTACTAAACACATCAAGTGAAAGCTTTAGAAAGGCATTTCTAATCCAATATCCCAGTAAGGGCATATGGGTAGTTGCATTTCAATCTGGAGATTACAAAGGAGAGATTGAGGAAATTATTGGAGAGAATGTTATTAATCTATTTGTGCCGACAACCCCTAATCCTACTTCAGGATTTTTTGTAATAATCCCAAAAAAAGATGCAATAGAATTAAAAATGTCTGTTGAAGAGGCTTTTAAACTTGTTATATCTGCTGGGGTAGTAACGCCAGACACTATAAAAATTAAGGAAAATAAATGAGATCAAATTTCTGCGGTGAACTGAATAAAACCAATCTCAATGAAGAGGTTATTCTCTGCGGCTGGGTCAATAGAAGGCGTGATCATGGTGGCGTTATTTTTTTAGACTTAAGGGATAAGAAGGGCCTTGCACAAATAGTAATCAACCCTGAAACTGCAGATACATTTAAGCTGGCTGAAACAATTCGTAATGAATTTGTAATTAAAGTTGCTGGGAAGGTTCTAGCAAGAGATAGCGAAATGATCAATAAAAAGATTTCAACTGGTGAAATTGAGGTGCTTGCAGATAAAATTGAAATTTTAAATGCATCTAAACCCATTCCATTTCAGCTCGACTCGATGGAAACCTCTGAAGAAGTCAGACTTAAATATCGCTACCTGGATCTTCGAAGAGATGAAATGCAGCAAAGGTTACGATTAAGATCCAAGGTCACACATTTCATGCGCGATTTTATGGATAAGAATGATTTCTTAGACATTGAAACCCCTTTCTTAACAAAAGCAACTCCAGAAGGAGCTAGGGATTACCTTGTACCATCAAGAACTCATGAAGGTAGTTTTTTTGCATTACCTCAATCCCCACAGCTCTTTAAACAGCTTCTAATGATGTCAGGCTTTGAAAGGTACTATCAAATAGTTAAATGCTTCAGAGACGAAGACTTAAGAGCCGACCGTCAGCCAGAATTTACGCAGCTGGATGTTGAGACTTCTTTTATGAACGAAGAGGAAATAACATCGCTCATGGAAGAAATGGTAAGAGGCCTATTTAAAGAAGTAGGGAGTATTGATTTACCTAAAAAATTTCCAACTATTACTTATGGCGATGCTATTAGTCTTTATGGTGTTGATAGACCTGACTTAAGGATCCCTCTAAAATTAGTTGATGTTAATGAAATCATGAAAGATGTTGAATTTAAAGTCTTTTCTGGTCCAGCTAACAGTGAAAAAGGCAGAGTAGCAGCCCTCAAAGTTCCAGGAGGAGCAACAATTAGTCGCAAACAAATTGACGACTATACAAAATTTGTCAGCATTTATGGCGCAAAAGGATTAGCTTACATAAAGATAAATGATGATGGACCTTCCTCGCCAATTATTAAATTTCTTGGTGATGATGTAACGCAACAAGTTATCGATTTAACAAAGGCTAAGAAAGGTGACATTATCTTCTTTGGTGCAGATAAATCCAAAATTGTTAATGAAGCCCTTGGAAGCCTTAGAGAAAAGCTAGCAAAGGATTTAAATCTTTTCGATAAAGAGTGGGCTCCAATCTGGGTGATTGACTTTCCAATGTTTGATGTATCAGATGATGGATCACTCAATGCAATTCATCATCCATTTACAGCTCCTAGCGTTGATACCAAAACACTTTTAGAGAACCCTGAGAAGTCACTTTCACGTGCATATGATTTAGTAATTAATGGCTCTGAAGTTGGCGGCGGCTCAATTCGCATTCATAAAAGTGAGATGCAAAAAACTGTCTTAAAACTTCTTGGAATAGAAGATGAAGAAGCAAGAGAAAAGTTCGGATTCTTACTCGATGCACTAGATTATGGCTGCCCTCCTCATGGCGGAATTGCTTTTGGTCTTGACAGATTAGTTATGACTCTTAGTAAGACAGACTCTATAAGAGACGTGATAGCTTTTCCTAAAACTCAAACTGCAGCATGTCTTTTAACTGATGCCCCTTCAAGTGTTTCTAAATCTCAACTTAAAGAATTAAATATTAAAGTTAGCCTTCCAGCTAAGTCTTAAAAATGCAAGATATAGTAATTGATCGACCGATAGAAAATTTAATTAAGGAAGCCTTAAAGCAAAATAATGCAACTCTTGTTGCTCATTATTATGTCAGCTCAGACTTACAAATATTAGCTGAAGAATCGGGCGGCATAGTTTCAGACTCTCTAGAAATGGCTAGATTTGGACAAAATAGTGATGCCGAGACAATTATCGTAGCTGGTGTTAAATTTATGGGTGAAACTGCCAAAATATTATCTCCCGAAAAAAGAGTGCTTGTTCTAGATGACCAAGCCACATGCTCTCTTGACTTATCGTGCCCAATTAATGAATTTTCAGAATTTTGTGACCAGAACCCTGATCATGTTGTTGTTGTTTATGCAAACACTTCAGCTGAGGTTAAAGCTCGAGCTGACTGGGTTGTCACTTCGGGAAGTGCACTTAAAGTTGTTGAGAAACTTCATAGCGAAGGAAAAAAAGTTCTTTGGGCTCCAGATAAACATCTAGGACATTATGTGCAATCCAAAACTGGAATTGAAATGCTCATGTGGAATGGGGCATGCATTGTTCATGAAGAATTTAAAGCTGAAGGCCTTAAAAGGTTAATGCAGCTCCATCCAGAGGCTGGAGTTCTGGTTCATCCTGAATCGCCAAAGGATGTTATCGCACTTGCAGATGTTGTTGGCTCTACAACTCAACTAATTAATGCAGCGGCCTCAAGACCTGAAAATATGTTTATTGTTGCCACTGATAATGGTATTTTTCATAAAATGAAGGAAATAGCGCCAAATAAAAAATTTATTGAAGCCCCAACCATGGGTGAAGGTGCAGACTGCGAATCATGTGCCCATTGCAATTGGATGGCTATGAATACACTTGAAAAATGCCTTGATACTTTAAGTACAGGTAAAAATGAAATTAGAATCAGTGCTCAAATTATAGAAAAAGCACAACACTCAATTAACCGCTTATTAGAATTTACTAAGTAATTTTTTGGAGAAATTAAACAGATATGGCAGGACATAGTAAATGGCACAACATTCAGCACAGGAAAGGAGCGCAGGATGCTAAGCGTGGAAAAGTGTTCACCAAGCTCATTAAAGAGATCGTTATTGCGGCAAAAAAAGGTGGTGGTGTTCTAGAAAATAATCCTTCTCTGCGCGCTATTATTGATAAGTCTCTAGCAGCAAATATGAAGCGTGATACGATAGAAAATGCGGTAAAGAGAGGCTCTGGTGATTTAGAGGGTGATAATTATGAAGAAATACGTTATGAGGGCTATGGATTAGGAGGAACTGCCATCATGGTCGATTGCCTCACAGATAATAAAAATCGCACTGTCTCAGATGTTAGGCATGCTTTTTCAAAGCATGGAGGTAATTTAGGAACAGATGGGTCAGTTGCATACATGTTCACAAAACAAGGTTTTATAAGCTTTGCCTCAGGAGATGAGGATGAAATTATGGAGGTTGCTTTAGAATCTGGAGCTGAAGATATTATTGTCAATGATGATGGCTCTATTGACGTAGTAACAAGTCCAGATAGTTTTTTTCCTGTTAAAGATGCACTCATTGCAGGCAACTTAACGCCTGATCACTCTCAAATTACTATGGAGCCAGCAAGCCGTATTGAGCTTAATATGGAGGATGCTGAGAAATTTATTAAACTCATAGACTGGCTTGAAGATCTTGATGACACCCAGGAGGTCTATCATAATGCTGAAATTTCAGACGAATTAATGTCTGAACTATGATTTCATTTCATTCGGGAATTCAAGCACTTCGAAATTTTAAAGTCAGGGATCTCAATGAAAAAATAAATTCCGCTTTTCCTCATATAAAACTATTATCTTCGGAATATATTCATTTTATTGAAACAGGCTCTAAGCTTAGCAATAAAAGCCAATTAACTCTTGAGAAACTATTAAATTATTCTCCTCAATTAGACGCTTCGAACTCACTTCAAAAAATAATAATAATTCCTAGGATTGGAACAATATCACCATGGTCCTCAAAGGCAACTGATATTTGTCAGCTTTGTAGTCTTGATGAAATCAAAAGAATTGAACGAGGAATTATTTATCATTTTAGCCAAAAAATTAAATCTGAAGAATTAGAGGATATTCTTAACTTTGTAATGGATAGGATGACTGAATCTCATCTTAAAAATATTGATGATTCAAGCTTATTATTTGACGAATTAAAGCCAAATTCATACAAAAGTATAGACATCCTTAAAGATGGAAAATCTGCAATCATTAGTGCAAATATTGACTTAGGTCTTGCCCTTAGTGATGGTGAAATGAATTACTTGTACGATAACTTTTATAAGCTAAGAAGAAATCCCAGGGATATTGAGCTCATGATGTTTGCTCAAGCTAATTCAGAGCATTGTAGACATAAAATTTTTAACGCAGACTGGACTATCGATTCAGAAAAGCAAGCAATCTCACTATTTGACATGATTAAAAATACTTATCACAAAAATCCAAAAGGTCTTCTATCAGTCTATAGTGATAATTCAGCTGTTATGAGTGGCTATAAATCAAGTTTTTTTGAGCCCAACAATGAAGGTGTTTATACAACATCAATTGCAGAAAAAGCAATATTAATTAAAGTAGAAACTCACAACCACCCTACTGCAATTGCTCCTGAGCCTGGAGCTGCAACCGGATCGGGAGGAGAAATTAGGGATGAAGGCGCTACGGGAAGAGGATCAAAACCAAAAGTAGGTCTTAGTGGATTTTCAGTTTCAAACTTAAAAATACCAAATTCAATCAACCCATGGGAAAAAGATTATGGCAAGCCAAGTCAAATTGCATCTGCTCTTGAAATTATGATTAATGGGCCTCTTGGCGCCGCTTCATTTAACAATGAATTTGGCAGGCCAAATACTTGTGGATATTTTAGGACATATGAACAAAAAACTGAAAATAATGAAATTAGAGGCTATCACAAACCAATTATGCTCGCTGGTGGTCTTGGAAATATAAGAGAAGATCATGTTGAAAAAGGCTCAATTTCTGATGGAGATGTTCTCATAGTTCTTGGTGGTCCTGCTATGTTAATTGGATTAGGTGGTGGTGCTGCATCAAGTGTGGGTAGTGGAGATCAGAGCCAAGAACTTGACTTTGCTTCAGTTCAAAGAGCAAACCCTGAGATGCAAAGACGCGCCCAAGAAGTTATTAATTCTTGCATTCATTTAGGTAACAAAAATCCAATTGTTTCAATCCATGATATTGGTGCAGGTGGGCTTTCAAATGGAATCCCTGAGCTAGTCAATGACTCTCAAAAAGGTGCTAATCTTCAACTAAGATCAATACCAAATGACGAAACAAAAATGTCTCCACTTGAGATATGGTGCAATGAGTCTCAAGAAAGATATGTTCTTGCGATTAAAGAAGAGAGCGTTGATTTATTTCGTCAAATATGTATCAAAGAAAGAGCACCTTTTGCTGTTTTAGGAAATGCAACTGATAATCAGCATTTAACTCTTGAAGATTCTCATTTTAAGAATAAACCAATTGACCTTGAAATGTCATTACTCTTTGGATCAACACCAAAAACTCTCAAAGATGTCTCATCACTTCCAAATATTGAGAAGGAATTTAATAACAGCACAATAAAGCTTAATGAAGCTATTAATCGCCTTTTAAAACTTCCTACAGTTGCAAGCAAAAATTTCCTAATAACTATTGCTGATCGCTCAGTTACTGGGCTGATTGCCAGAGATCAAATGATTGGACCATGGCAAGTGCCTGTCGCAGATTGTGCTATTTCATTAGCAGACTATTCTGGATACCAAGGTGAAGCCATGTCAATTGGTGAAAAAACGCCTTTGTCCCTTATTAATGCAGCGGCAGCAGCAAGAATGAGTATTGGAGAGGCATTGACTAACCTACTCAGCGCCTATATTAAAGACATAAGTCACATCAATCTCTCAGCTAACTGGATGTGTGCAAGTGGATTTCCAGGAGAAGATGCAAAGCTTTATGAGGCCGTTAAAGCAATTGGTATCGAGCTTTGTCCCAAATTAGGACTAACAATACCGGTTGGCAAAGATTCAATGTCAATGAAAAGTACATGGAATCAAAATGGAAGTGAAAAATCTGTTACAGCGCCCCTATCCTTAATAATTAGTGCATTCTCAAAAATACCTGATGCAAGACTACAAATCACACCCTTGCTTGATACCAAAATTGAGTCAGAGCTTTTTTTAATTGACCTAGGACTAGGAAAAAATAGAATGGGTGGATCTTGTTTAGCGCAAGTTTACAACCAAGTTGGAAAAACTTCTCCAGACCTTGATGATCCAATTTTATTTGCCAAGTTTTTTTCATTAATAAATAAGTTCAATAAAGAAAATTTAATTAGCGCTTATCATGATCGCTCTGATGGAGGCGTTATTACAACTTTATTCGAAATGGCATTTGCATCTCATTGTGGTATGGAAATCATTGGCACTAATAGTATAAATGAACTCTTTAATGAAGAGTTAGGCTGTATTATTCAAATCCCAATTATAAATAAATCTATAGTTCTCAAAGAGCTTGAAAAGATTGGGCTTAAAAAATTCACAAGGCCCATTGCTAAAGTAAATAATACTGATGAAATTTTAATCTATCAAGAAAAGAAACTGGTATTTCGCGAACAGAGAAAGAATCTTCACAAAGAATGGTCATCAACCTCTTTTGAAATTTCTAAGCTTCGAGATAATCCAATATGCTCAGAGTCAGAAAATAAGGAGCTACTAGAAACTTCTGATGGTTTAAAAGTTAAAACGACTTATGATATTGATGAATCGATAAGTGCGCCTTATATAAATACCGGAATAAAGCCAAAAATCGCTATTTTAAGGGAGCAAGGTATCAATGGCCATGTTGAAATGGCTGCTGCTTTTTCACAAGCTGGCTTTGATGCTTATGATGTCCATATGAGTGAAATTCTTTCTGGAAACAAATCATTGAAACAATTCCAAGGTTTAGCAGCATGTGGCGGTTTTTCATATGGCGATGTTTTAGGTGCAGGTAGAGGCTGGGCAAACTCTATCCTTCTAAATAGTAAGGCAAAAGATGAATTTTCAGAATATTTTTCCAGAACTGATAGCTTTACTCTTGGTGTTTGTAATGGTTGCCAAATGGTTTCTAATTTAAAAGAAATTATTCCTGGCTCACAGAATTGGCCTTCATTTGAAAAAAATACCTCGGAGCAATTTGAAGCTCGCCTTACAAGCGTTAAAATTGAACAAACAAACTCCATACTTTTTAATGGAATGGAGGGCTCTGTTATGCCAATAGCAATTGCCCATGGAGAAGGAAGGGCAAAATTTACCTCTCAGCAAAGTAAGGCTAATATTGCTATGCAATACGTCGATTACTCAGGCAAAAAAACCCAAACCTATCCACATAACCCAAATGGATCAGAAGATGCTATCGCAAGTATGTGTGATGACTCAGGAAGAATAACAATTATGATGCCCCACCCTGAAAGAGTTTTTAGAGCGATTCAAAACTCATGGCACCCTGATGATTGGCAAGAAAGGTCACCATGGATGAGGATGTTTGAAAATGCCAGAAAGTGGGTTGATTGATAGACATGAATAATAATTACCTCTATGCTGCCTGACCAAGTTATTAGAAGCAACAGAAAAACTTTAAGCATTTCTATTAATGAAAGTGCTGAATTAATAGTGCGCGCACCAAATCGAATATCAGATCAAAAAATTCAAAATTTTATTAATGAAAAAGAGAATTGGATTACAAGAAATCAGTCATTAGTAAAAGCCCGCGTTGAAAAAACAGGAAAAGATAAAAATATGCTTCTATATCTTGGGTCACTTTTTCCATTAAAAAATGATAATTACGCTAAAAAAATTTCTTTTAATGGCAAGGAATTTGTAGCAGGTCTTCAAAATAAGGAAAAAACCAATAAATCTTTAAAAACTTGGTACAAGAATAAGTTTAAAGAAATTGCAGTTCCTCGACTATTTTATTTTGCCGAAAAACATAATTTACAGGTCAATCAAGTGAGGATTAAAGAGCAGAGAACGCTCTGGGGATCTTGCTCTTCCAGAAACAATATCAACCTAAATTTTCTTCTCATTATGGCGCCATTAAAAGTAATTGACTATGTCATCATTCATGAATTAGTGCACACCATTCATAAAAACCATTCAGCAAATTTTTGGAGCGCAGTTGAAGAAATTATGCCTAACTATAAAGAAGCTAAGCATTGGCTTAAAGAAAATGGTTACCGGTTAAGAGCCTTATAGCTAATTATTTTTTTTAGCCGTTATACTTTTCTACTGCCTCTTCCATAGCCTCTTTCAATGTATCTTGCTCTGCCATTTCAAGAATAATATCACCACCACCAACTAATTCAGAATTGAAATAGATTTGGGGGAATGTTGGCCAGTCAGCAAAGTCAGGCAGGCTTTGAAAAACCTCTTGGTCTTCAAAGATGTTAACAAATGCAAACTCAACACCCGTTGAAGCTAATGTTTGAGATGCGCGAGCTGAGAAACCACACTGAGGAAATTGAGGCGTTCCTTTCATGTAGATAACTATCGCTGCACTGTCAACTTGTTTTTGAATTTTTTCTAATACGTCCAATTTAATACTCCCAATGTTTTTTACTATTTTAGTATAGTATTTACAAGACTACAAAGATTTGTAAAAACAATTATTGCTTAATTGCCTGTGAGATTACATACTTTTGTCCTTGTTTAATTTTTTTATAATTACCAAAAACCGATTTAAAGTTATTTTTTATAAAATCCTTAAGCCCATTGATTGTAACGACAGTAATTACGCCGCCAGGTTTTAGAGCATCCAGAGCATCATAAAGAATTATTGATAGCTGCTCACGTCCAACTTTAGCAGGAATATTTGAAACAATTTGATTAAATTTGATATCACTAGGGATTTGCAAAAAAGCATCTGAAAGGTACGCTTTTGCATTAACAATGTTATTAAGTTTTGCATTGTAGTTTGCAAGATCCACTGCAACAAAGTCTTTATCAACCATATGGACTTCACCCTTAGTACAGTGTTTTGCCAGCGCTAGGCCAATAGGGCCATAACCACAACCTAAATCTAAACAAACATCATCAATATCAGCACTAAAGTGCTTCATCAAAAGCTTAGTACCATCATCTAGGGCTCGAGGGCTAAAAGTACCCCATCGAGTGTGCAGTTTTAGATTTGAATCAAATAGCTCTACATCAAGAACTATATCTTTTTTTAATTTAGCAATGTCTTTGCGCTCAAACATTTGTCAACCCTACTTAGAAGTGATAATTATATAAAACTATAAAAAATCGATGTAATGCTAATATCAGTACTAATTTAATTGTATTTATTATTTTTTGCTATTACTTTGCTAGCATCATCACCTATGTGTGACTCTCCACGACTCTTTGCAAGCTGCACCTGTTTTTCTCTTTCACGGTAGCGACTTACTTGTGACGAGTTTTTTGTTCCATAACACCTTGGACAGGAGGCTCCTTTTTCATAATGAGGATGCTCTTTATCTTCATCAGTAAT
This sequence comes from Candidatus Pseudothioglobus sp. Uisw_041, assembly GCF_048087625.1. Taxonomy (NCBI): domain Bacteria; kingdom Pseudomonadati; phylum Pseudomonadota; class Gammaproteobacteria; family Pseudothioglobaceae (SeqCode); genus Pseudothioglobus (SeqCode); species Candidatus Pseudothioglobus sp. Uisw_041. The sequence continues at coordinate 1,188,528 of NZ_CP159805.1, forward strand.
TGGAAATCTACAGGCATGGCACTGATCATATTTTCCAAGCTCAAGATTATGTTTAACAGCAACCCTATCATCAAAAACAAAGCATTCACCTTCCCATAAACTTTCATCTTCTTTAATTTCTTCAAGATATTTTAAAATTCCACCCTGAAGATGAAAAACATTTTCAAAGCCTTTTGATTTTAAATAAGCTGTAGATTTTTCACAGCGTATACCACCAGTACAAAACATGGCAATTTTTTTATCTCGATATTTTTCTAAATTATTTTTAGTATAGGCTGGGAACTCTCGAAAAGTCTCAGTATTCGGATTAATAGAGCCCTTGAAACTTCCTATTTCAAATTCATAATTATTTCGAGTATCAATTAAAACAACGTCAGGATCATTAATAAGCTCATTCCAATCAGCTGGCTTAACATAAGTGCCAGAAGAAAATATAGGATCAATATTTGATACACCTAAGGTCACTATTTCTTTTTTTAACTTAACCTTAAGTCTTTTAAATGGAGGTTTCTCGCTATAAGAAAATTTATACTCAAGGCCAACTAGTCTCTCATCTTTTTGAAGGTAATCAAGGGATTTCATAATGCTGTCATTATCACCAGAAATCGTTCCATTGACTCCCTCTTTAGCTAATAATAAAGTACCTCTAATATTGAGTGATTCTAAAAATATTTTAAGAGGGCCTTGAATTTCTTCAAAATCATCTAGACGAGTAAACTTATATAAAGCGCAAATAGTGAGCATATTTCACAAATGAAAAAGTAGTGTGTTAATTTTACTAGCCAGTTGTATTATTTTTTTACTATTTAACCTTTTAAATAAAGATTAAAACTACATTAGGGCTCCACTATTCTTAATACTGACAAGTGTATAATATTTTTCTTTTGCTCGATGCGCATCGATAAATCAGTTTAACTCAATAATGCTAAATAATATTCATAAGCCAAGTGACATAAAAAAACTAAACATTGAAGAATTAAATGATCTTGCTTTGGAGATTAAATTATTCTTAATAGAGAGTATTGAACAAACTGGCGGGCATCTAAGCTCAAATCTTGGAACTATTGAATTAACCCTTGCAATGCATTATGTGTTTGACACTCCAAACGATACCTTTGTTTGGGATGTTGGTCATCAAGCATATACTCACAAGATCCTAACTGGTAGAAGAGATTTGATGTCAACTCTGCGTCAAAAAGATGGCTTATCTGGCTTTACGAAAAGAAGTGAAAGTGAACATGATGCTTTTGGTGCTGGTCATTCATCGACCTCAATAAGTGCAGCCCTTGGTATTGCAATTGCTAACAAATTACAACAAAAATCTGACACTTCAATCGCAGTTATTGGTGACGGAGCATTAAGTGGAGGCATGTCATTTGAGGCCATGAATCATGCAGGTGATACTGATGCCAATCTGCTAATCATTCTTAATGACAATGACATGTCGATTTCTCAGAACGTTGGAGCTTTGAGTAAATATCTAACTAGACTTATTTCTGGAAAAATATACTCAACTATGAAGTCAAAGTCTCTTGAGTTCTTAGAAAGATTACCACGTGTCCAAAAATTTGCTAAACGCTCTGAGGAGCATCTAAAAGGAATGTTTCTTCCAGGAACGCTATTTGAAGAGCTTGGAATAGAGTATTTTGGACCAATTGATGGTCATGATATTCCCATATTAATTAAAGCTTTACAAAATTTAAAAAATATCGAAAATCCTCGAATTCTCCATATTATTACTAAAAAAGGTCATGGGCTAGAGGCTGCTGAGCAAAATCCATTAAAGTTTCATGGAATTTCTCCACCATCAAGTTCATCTAACAACTTTCCAAGCTACAGCAAAGTTTTTGGAGAATGGTTATGTAATAGCTCCCAGAATGATGAAAGAATAATTGGAATAACTCCAGCAATGTCTGAAGGATCAGGCATGGTTAATTTTGAAAAAAACTTTCCTGAACGCTTTATTGATGTCGCAATTGCAGAGCAACATGCTGTCACGCTTGCTGGAGGAATGGCAACCAAAGGATTAAAGCCAGTTGTAGCAATCTATTCAACATTCTTACAGCGTGGTTATGACCAATTTATTCATGATATCGCATTACAAAATTTAAATGTTATTTTTGCTATTGATCGTGCTGGACTTGTTGGGGCCGATGGCGCAACGCATGCCGGTATTTTTGACTTAAGCTTTTTGAGGTGTATTCCAAATATTGTTATTATGGCGCCAAGCTCCTCAATTGAAATGTACAAGGCCCTTAATTTTTCTCTTGAGTTTGATGGGCCAGTATGTGTAAGGTTTCCAAGAGGTAAATCAGCTATTGAAGAGTTTGTAACAGATCAATCACTAGAAATTGGAAAAGGAAAAATCGTCAGGACTGGTAAAGATATTGCTATTTTTGCATTTGGTAATATGCTTGAACCTGCGCTTAGCGCATCTGAAAAGATTAATGCAACAGTTATTGACATGCGTTTTGTTAAGCCGCTAGATGAAAATTTAATTATTGATACTGCTAACACTTATAAAAAACTAATCTCAATTGAAGACAATACTGCAAGCGGTGGCGCTGGAAGTGCCATTAATGAATTACTTCAGTCAAGAAATATTAAAACGCCGCTCCATATCCTTGGTGTACCTGACTTAGTAACCGAACATGGATCTCAAGACGAGCTTTATTTGCTTTATGGATTGCATGAAGAAAACATCATTAATGTGGCAAAAAATTAATGAAAGCAACACTAAAAAAATATAGTCCAAAACGTGAAAATATTAATTTAGGATGGCTTAATAAACACCTAACTGATCCGGAGCTATGGAAATGGAATAAGAGGTCTATCGCTAAAGGATTTGCTGTTGGTCTTTTTTGTGCTTTTCTTCCAGTACCAGTTCATATGCTACTAGCTGGAATCCTTGCGGTTTCTTTTTCTGCGAATATTTTGCTTTCATTACTAGTTGTTTGGGTAAATAACCCAATTACTATTTTGCCAATTTTCTACTTTACTTATAAATTAGGCGCATCTATTATTGGAGTTGAAATTGATCCTGGGTTTGAATTTTCATTTGGCTATTTGATGGATAACTTTTGGTCGGCAACACTAGCATTATGGGTTGGAGGGATAATCACCTCAATTGTGGCATCAATACTAGGGTATTTTTCAATTATTTCAATCTATAGGTACAAAGCACTAAAAAGAGTTAAACGTTTGAAATAGGTATGCGCCTTCTAATGCTGGCCTCTAAAGTGTCAACTAGTGATTCATTCTCAACCTTGCTGTGAGTTTTTCCGTCTATATATAGTAGATTCGGAGAGCCACCAGTAAGGCCAACACTGACCTCCTTCGCCTCACCTGGTCCATTAACAACGCAACCAATTACAGCAACATCAATTGGCTCAGTGATATCTTCTAATCGAGCTTCAAGTTCATTAACAACCGAGATTACGTCAAATTTTTGTCTTGAGCATGATGGGCATGCAATCAAATTAACGCCCTTCTTTCTTAAATGAAGTGACTTTAAAATATCAAAGCCAACTTTTATCTCATCCACAGGATCTGATGCAAGAGAGACTCTAATAGTATCACCAATACCTTCACTTAAAAGTAAGCCCATTCCAATTGAAGATTTAACAGTTCCAGAGCGAAAAGATCCAGCTTCTGTAATACCTAGGTGCAGCGGATTATCAATTTGAGAAGCTAATTGACGATAAGCAAATATAGTCATAAAAACCTCAGAAGCTTTAAGTGAAACCTTAAAGTTATCAAAGTTCAGTCTATCTAAAATATCAATATGTCTAAATGCAGATTCAACCATCGCCTCTGGAGTCGGCTCAGTATATTTTTTTTGTAAATCTTTTTCAAGGGACCCAGCATTAACACCAATACGAATTGGAATCCCATTATCTTTTGCAGCAGCAACAACCTCCCTTATTCGATCCTCTTTACCAATATTCCCAGGATTAATTCGTAAACAGTCCGCGCCATATCCTGCAACTTTTAAAGCAATTTTATAATCAAAATGAATATCAGTAATTAGAGGGATATTAACACGTGTCTTTATTTTTTTAAACGCTTCAGCTGCGTCCATAGTCGGAATTGAAACTCTAACAAGATCAGCTCCAGCTTTTTCAAGAGATAAGATTTGTGAAACTGTTGAGTCGACATCACATGTATCAGTATTAGTCATACTCTGAACAGTAATTGGGGCATCTCCGCCAATGGCAACATTGCCGACAAAAATTTTCTTAGAAACCCTTCTTTTAATTTTGTGTGCTTGCTTCATAAGTGCTTATTACTTCATCAAGATTTTCAGTTACTTCCTTAATTTCTTTTGGAGAACTTAAATTATCACTATTTTCAACAACTATATCCTCACTAACATCATCAAGACTTGGCTGACTAATTATGATTGAATTTGATTTACTTTCAGTTTTATCTTCTCCCTGAAAATAATACCATATAGCACCAAAAATTAAAAAAAACAAAGAAAGCCAAAGTAGCATCCTCTTTAAAGGTTTTTTCTTTTTAGGATAATAATTAATCCCGTCCAGCACTTCTTCTACTCTTATCTACAACTTTTCCAGCTAGTTGGCCACATGCTGCATCAACATCATCACCTCGCGTTCTTCTCGTAGTAGTTCGAATTCCTGATCGATACAAAATATCTTGAAACTTATCAATAGCAACGTCATTTGAAGTTGTATATTTCGTTTCAGGGAATGGGTTGAAAGGTATTAGGTTGACCTTAGCTGATTCACCCTGAAACCAAAAATTTATTAGTTTTGAGAGCTCCTGAGCTTGCTCAATAGAATCATTAACACCCTTAAGCATAACGTACTCGAACATTACATGTCGCTCTTGAGTTCCTGCATTCAAATAGTAATGACAAGCCTTCATTAGCTCTTTAATAGGATATTTTTTATTAATTGGGACAAGTATATCTCTTAATTCATCATTAGGAGCATGCAAGGAGATGGCCAAACTTACTGGAACTGAGTCTGACATTCTCTTTAGTGCCGGAACAATCCCTGATGAAGAAACAGTAACCCGCCTCCTAGAAAGTCCAAATGCCCAGTCATCCAAAAGGATGTCACATGCATCATAAACAGGGGATTCATTAAGTAATGGCTCGCCCATTCCCATAAAAACTACATTAGAAATTCTCTTATTTTTGTCCTTTAAATGGTTTTGAGCAATTAATACCTGTGCAATAATTTCATGGTTTTGAAGGTTACGATTAAATCCTTGATAGCCTGTCGAGCAAAAAGTACAAGCCAATGAACATCCAACTTGAGAAGATATACAAAGCGTTCCTCTATCTTTTTGAGGTATGTAAACTGTTTCAATATGATTTTCTTCACCCAACTTGATTACCCACTTAATAACCCCATCTTTTGAGTTATTGATTGAGGTTACTTCAGGCAACTCAATAGAAGCAATTGCCTGAAGTTTTTGTCTTAGGTCTTTTGAGAAGTTATGCATATCACCAAAGTCTGAAGCACCTTGGTGGTAGATCCACTGCATAATTTGTTTTGTACGAAATGGTTTTTCGTTTAAATCAGAAAAAAACTTCTTAAGCTTAACTTGAGTAAGTCCTAACAAGTTTTGTTTTTCTAACATTACTAAGTCTCTTTTTAAGTTATTTATCTAGTTCTTGGACAAACGCCATCATCGCCAAAAAAATATGCAATTTCAATTGCGGCGTTTTCTTGAGAGTCTGAACCGTGGACAGCGTTTTCGTCTAAAGACTCTGCAAAATCTGCTCTAATAGTCCCAGCATCTGCTTCTTTTGGATTAGTCGCACCCATAATTTCACGATGCTTTGCAACTGCATTCTCGCCTTCAAGAACCTGAACCATAACTGGCCCAGATGTCATAAAGCTTACAAGATCTTTATAAAAAGGTCTCTCTTGATGAACAGCATAAAATCCACCTGCCATTGCTTCATCTAAGTGAATCATTTTTGATGCAACAATTTTAAAACCAGCACCTTCAAAACGAGAGTAAATTTGCCCAATTACGTTTTTAGCCACAGCATCTGGCTTAATTATTGATAAAGTTTGTTCCATGAACAATTCCCAGTTAATTAAAAAGCCGGTATTTTACCATGCAGTTGTATATTTCTTATGCTCAGAGATAAAAAAAGAAGATATGCTTATCAATTAAAAAAACTTCTTTATTAGGTTAAATTTTCTTAATTAATTTTGTTCGACGATAGTAATCTAATAAATCAAAAGCCCTAAAATAAGCGCTCACAACTGGAAGAAACCACGGCTTTCCATAATAGTAAGGTCTGGTTTGCAGAGATGTTTTTTCAAAAACAGTTACTTTTTGCTCAGGATTTAACATTTTCAATGCAGCCATATGACCCAAGTATGGCGCCATTGCAACTCCATTTCCACAGTAACCTAGCGCAGAATAAACCCCTTTATTAACACTAAGATTTGGTAATTGACTGAAAGTAAAGCCTGTAAATCCAGTCCAACAATGACTAATTTCAACACCTTCTAAGGAAGGAAAAATTTCTATAAGCATTTTACGCAGAGTTGGTAATGCCTCTTCAGCAGAAATCGAATGCATAGCTGCACGCGTTCCTAGCATTATTCTTGTTCCGCAAGGAGTTGGCCTATAGTAGCAATAGCGCTTACGCGTTTCAACCATACAATGGCCGCCAGGTAAAAGAGTCTTAACTTTATCTTTACCAATATCCACTGTTGTTATTACAAAACTTGGTACAGGTAATACGCGCCTTGCTAAATACTTAGAAAGACTTGGCCTTGTGTATCCATTAGTGGCCATAAGAACTTGCTTACAGTGAATTTTTGAATTTGAAGTTAAAACATCAAATCCATTTTTTTTTAATTCATTAACTTTAACTACATGCCTATTGCCAAAGACCTTTGCCCCTGCTTCTAATGCAAGCTTTAATAAGCCATAATGAAATTTACGCGGCTGGACTGAGCCATGATCTTGATAAAACTGACCTCCAAAATATAACTCTGTTTTTATTGATTTAGACATCATATCAGGACCAATCATTTTAGAATTAAAGTCATCGATAGCTTTTAATTTTTGTAAGTTATCTGACATACTGACTTGATCTTTAGGAAGCCATGAAGTTCTTAATCTTCCACAAACATTAAACTCGCAATCAATATTATTTTCTTCAATCAAGTTAGATGTAAATGCTAGTGAAGCATTAGCTTCTTTATGAATTTCCGCTGCAATAACTTCGCCATATTTTTTCTTTGCCTGGTCTGTTGAAACCTTATGACCAGAACCTAGCATTCCACCATTCCTAGTGCTTGCTCCAAATCCAATCATCTCTGAATCTAGAACAATAACATTTTTGCCAAATTTTGACAATGTTAAAGCTGCGCTTAATCCTGTATAACCAGCGCCAATAATGACAATATCTGCATTCAATGGAAGTGCTTCAGTATTTTCGAATTGTGGCTGTCCATCCCACCAGAAGGGAGTAAATTTAGTCATTTCAGGGTATTAATTAAAAGTCTTTAAAATAGTATATCAACCAATTGGATTCAAAAATACATATTACTAATCTAAGTTATTGGATTTATAATATTAAAAATTACTCTTTATTATCTTTGAGTATGCCCTCAAGATTACTTTCAAAAAATTCTACTACTCTATTAGAAAAGTCTTCCAAGTACATAAATTTAACTCCAGAATGTATAGCATTTTTAGCCAACCAAATTGTTAAGTTTGCTCCATATTTTGTAGCAAGACTTTCCATATCAGACGTGTTATGAGGCAAAACTCTTCTATCAGAAGTGCCATGTATTGCAAATATTGGACGGTCGTCATGATTTTTAAAAGCAAGCTTTGGCGAAGGTTCAAGTAATGTTTCATTACCAAATATAAATGCTGACCAAATTGCCCCCTTAGCAAGCCATGGTGGATACCCTTCTCTTTGAAGCTCCTCTTCAACTATAGTGTAAAGATCGGAGAATCCAGAATCTAAAATAGCAGCTTGAATTCTATTATCTAATCCAAAAGCAATTGCAGCAGTTCCTGCACCCATCGATAACCCATAAATTCCAATACTTTTAGGGTTAATAGATTGGGTATTTACTAGCCAATCTACACTTGCAATAACATCACGGTATTCTTTAGTTCCAATGCTAATTTTTCCATCCTCAATAGTAGACATGCCATGATCTCGCTGATCAAACAAAAGTGTATTGAAGCCAGCTTGATTTAATATAGCTGCAACTAATAATATATCAGAGTCATACTTACTTGACCTTAAGCCATGTACTAGGATAACAACAGGAGCTTGACCTGGCCCATTCCTGTCTATAGGAATCCACCATGCGTCGATTTGGATATCTTCATCACCAGCAGAATATTGATGAGACTCCCAATAATCAACGATATATTTTTCAAAAGGAAAATCACTTACTTTTGAATTGTCTTGATAGCTACTAGGCGTATTTTCACAATCCAAAGAACAACCAGGATCAGCTTTGGCAAGTGTTGAATATATAAAGTATCCAATACCCATATAAACTAGAGCGCCAAATAAAATCAGCCCAGTAAGGGTATATCCAACTTTAAAATACAATTTCTTCATAATGTTTTTTCAAATAAAAAAAAGGCGCCCAAGGGCGCCTTTTTCGATAACTAATTTAATTACTAGTTACATGCGTCTTTCAATGCCTTACCAGCTTTAAATGCAGCTACATTTGAAGCTTTAATTTGAATCGTAGCGCCTGTCTGTGGATTACGACCACTGCGAGCAGCACGGGCTCTAACTACAAAGCTACCAAAGCCAGTAAGTTGGACTCCATCGCCACTTGCCATTGCTGAAGTAATAGCACCAGTTGTTGCGTTTAGCGCTCTTGCAGCATCAGCTTTAGATAAATTAGCACCTGAAGCAATTGCATCAATTAATTCTGATTTATTCATTTTAATTCTCTCCAATAAAAGTTTGTTATAAAAAAAGACAAAGCGAAAGAGGTAACTTTAAACCTATTTCAGGAGGAAAGAATCAAAAGAAACCATCTGCCTCCAACGCTGTATCTAGAAGTTATTGTACTATCAAAATAAAGTTATTTGAAAAATAATGTAAAAAAAATATTTTATTCTAGCGATTCCCTTCTTTAAGCGCTCTTGCTTTATCCATTTTCCAGTCTCTTTCTTTAATATCCTGACGCTTATCATGGCCTTTTTTTCCTTTAGCTACACCAATTTCTAACTTGACCCTACCTCTTGCCCAATAGAGTTTTAATGGAACAACTGTAGCTCCTTTTTGAGTAATTTTTTCTCGAAGTCTATTAATTTCAAGTCTGTTTAATAGTAATTTTCTAGTTCTTGTTGGATCACATTCAACATGACTGGAGGCTGAATTTAGTGGAGATATATGAGCACCAAAAAGGAACAGCTCATTATTTTTGTAAATCACATAGCTTTCAGTAATTTGAACTTTGCTATCTCTAAGGCTTTTAACTTCCCAGCCAAGCAAACTTAAACCTGCTTCAAGGCTTTGTTCGATAAAATAGTCGTGCCTTGCTTTTTTATTTAAAGCAATAGTATTTGAATTATCTTTTTTATTTTTTGCCATGCATCGTATTTCAAAAAGCGCAATTGTTCCATATACACCCCAACAAATGTTTGAGTTAGTTAACAATATTGATGACTACTCTCAATTTTTAAACTGGTGTGATTCCTCCTCTATTTTAAATCAATCTGACGACCAAATCACTGCGTCAGTCGAGATTAATAAAGGCGGCATTAAACAAACGTTTTCGACACTGAACACTTTGACACCCTATCAATCAATTGCGATGGAGCTAGTTGATGGTCCATTTGATGAGCTTTCAGGTGAATGGCGCTTTGAGCCACTTGGTGAAAATGCCGCAAAAATTCATTTAGATCTTCAATTTAAATTTAAATCAATGCTAATTGATATGGCTTTGTCGCCTGTTTTTAAAAATATAGCCAATTCTCAATTAGATTCATTTGTTGCAAGAGCAAAATATATTTATGGCTAAACTTATTGCTTTGAATAAACCGTTTGGAGTTATCTGCCAGTTCAGTGGTGATAATAATACATTATCAGACTTCGTCGACATACCGAATGTCTATCCAGCTGGTAGGCTTGATAAAGACTCAGAGGGACTGGTGATTCTTACAGATGATGGCAAGTTACAAAACTTAATATCCAACCCAAAATATAATAAAACCAAAACCTATGTCGTGCAAGTAGAAGGAGAGCTAAGTTCTACTGCAGCTTCTGCCCTAGAAAAAGGCATTAAACTTAAGGATGGAAACACTAAGCCTGCAGCCGTCAAAATAATTGAAGAACCTAACTGGCTTTGGGCAAGAACACCTCCAATAAGAGTAAGGAAAAATATTCCAACTTCTTGGATTGAAATTTCAATTAGCGAAGGAAGAAATCGTCAAGTACGCAGAATGACTGCAAGCGTAGGATTTCCAACGCTCAGGCTAATTAGAACAAGAATTGATAAGTGGGACTTAAAGGATATACCCTCAGGATCTTATGTCACTCTTTAAACTTGCTTATGAAGCCCTAATTTGCAACGATGTAGAGAGAAAAATTTTACTAATTAATGATTTAAAAAAATACCATATTCCACTTGATATCAATGAATTAAAAGTCAAGGTCATTAAAATTCCTTCCCCAGGGAGGCCTTTGAAACCAAGCTTAGTTGACTTCAAAGGAACCCCAAAAAGAGATCGCTCAGATTTAGGCATGATAAAAAATATCCATGCGATTTGTCATATTGAATTTAATTCAATAAATTTAGCCTTAGATGCAATCTATAGATTTCAAGAAATGCCCCATCAGTATTATGCAGACTGGATTCAAGTGGCCAGCGAGGAGACAACGCACTTCTCACTTCTCAAAAATTACCTTGGGTCTATTGGATATAGTTATGGTGATTTTGATGCTCACAATGGTTTGTGGCAAATGACAGTTGACACAGATTATGATGTTTTATCGAGGATGGCTTTGGTTCCTAGAGTTTTAGAGGCTAGAGGTTTAGATGTAACCCCAAGAATTAGAAAAAAATTTAAAGATGCAAACCTTCATAAGATGGTTGAAATTTTAGATATTATTTTTAAAGATGAAATTGGGCATGTAAAGATTGGAAACTATTGGTATCAATACCTGTGCCATAAAAGAGATCTTGACCCAATTAAGACTTTTGATTTGTTAATAAAAAAACACATTGGGTCTAACTTGCGTGGGCCATTTAATATTGAAGCAAGGCTTTTATCAAATTTTAGTCGAAATGAATTACATTATCTCGAGCACCCTGAATTACTAGAAACTAACTAATTTCATCCATGGCTTGATTTGCCAACAGATCCGCCATGTCATTACCTGGGTCGTCACTATGGCCTTTAACCCAGTGCCAATTTACAGAAAATTCCTTATTTAGGACGTCTAATTGCTTCCAGAGCTCTACATTTTTAACCGGCTTCTTATTAGCAGTCTTCCATCCTTTTGCCTTCCAGCCTTCAATCCAATCATTTATGCCCTGTATAACGTACTTGGAATCTGTATATAAATCAACAGTAATATCACTTGATTTAAGAGCTTGTAGTGCTTTAATTGATGCTGTTAGCTCCATCTTATTGTTTGTAGTATTTAACTCTGAGCCTTTTAATTTCTTGTCATGATCTTTGTATCTCAACCATGCCCCCCATCCACCAATTCCAGGATTTCCTCGGCAACCACCATCTGTATAAATTACAATTTTTTCCATGGACTAGTTATCTACATTAAGTTGAAGCCAATACTCAAGCAAAGCTAAGTGCCACAGTCTTGATCCATTTAAAGCTGTCATATAGTCTTTAGGAGAATTAATCACTTTATCAATATATTGTTGATTAAAAATACCTCTATTACGACAAGCACTGGACAAAAGTATATCAGACATAAATTCCAAAAAATCACCCTGAATATACTTTAGAGCTGGCATTGGAAAATAACCTTTTTTCCGATCTATTACAGAATTTGGCAGGAGTCCTCTTGAAATCTCTTTAAGAGGGTACTTTCCCTCATCCCTCATTTTTAATGAAGGTGGTATGCTTAGCGCCCATTCAACTAGGTCAGTATCCATAAATGGCACTCTAGCCTCAAGGCCCCATGCCATAGTCATATTGTCGACTCGTTTAACTGGGTCATCAACAATTAATCTTGTCATATCAGTGCGAAATACTTTATCAATAAAAGAATCAGCGCCTGGCTTTAAAAACTCCTTGTTTAACCAATTATGAGTATGATTCTCACCTTGATATATCGATGATACTGTTTGTAAAAACTCATCATGCGGCCTATCAACATAATGCTTTGAGAAACGTTCTACTTCATTACCTTGTTCATTCGCCATTCTTGGATACCAAAAATACCCAGCGAACGCTTCATCAGCCCCTTGTCCAGATAAGACAACTTTAGTATGCTTTGAAACTTGCTCAGAGAGCAAATAAAAAGCTACGGCATCTTGGCCAACCATTGGCTCAGACATATTCATAACTGCTTCTGATAATCGTGGAAGTACTTCTTTATTACTCACTTGATATTTTTTATGCTGAGTTTCAAATTTTGAGACAATTTGATCTGAATACTCAAACTCACTTCCAACTTCATCATCGATGTCTTCAAATCCTATTGAAAAAGTGCGAATATCTTCATGGCCTGCTTCCTTTAAAAGAGCAACAATAAGCGATGAGTCTAATCCTCCCGAAAGTAAAACTCCTATTGGCACGTCAGATGCAGACATCCTCTTCATAACTGCTGCAGTTAATAGCTCATGCGTTCTTTCAATATAGTCCTGATCTGAAATATTTTCCTCAAGCCTTTTTGCGCTTGGATGCCAATATGTTTTTTCGCGTAATTTACCATTAGGACTTAACGTAAAAAAAGTACCCGGCTTTAATTTCTGAATTCCATTAATAATTGTATTTGGAGCTGGCACAACGCCATGAAGAGATAACTGTTGATGTAAAGCAACAGGATTAATACTTTTATCAAGTTCTTGAGTAAGTAAAGCCTGTGAATTTGATGCAAAAGTAAATGCTTTAGGAGTGATATTAAAGTATAGAGGTTTAATGCCCATCCTATCTCTTGCAACAAAAAGTTGCTGAGAAGATTGATCCCAAATAGCAAAAGCAAACATTCCATCAAGATGTTTCACGCAATCTTCGCCCCAAAAATGATATGCCTTTATTATTACTTCTGTATCAGAGTTTGAGAAAAAATCATACCCTTTGCCTATTAATAGAGCTCGAAGTGCCTTATAGTTGTATATCGTTCCGTTAAATACTAATGTTAATTTAAGAAGATCATCTACCATTGGTTGAGACCCTAAATTCGACAAGTCAATAATACTTAAGCGCTGATGCCCAAACCCAACCTTTCCTTCAAACCACTTTCCTTTTGAATCAGGCCCTCTTTTGGCAAGTTTACTCATCATATCATCTAGAGATTTTGTAGAAACAATCTCCCCATCAAATCGTAATTGGCCACAAATACCGCACATAAATTTAACCTTTAAACTTTAAAATTAACACCTCAGAGTCACCTAGAAATATAATCACTTGTTATATATTTCTATAATTGAGGCTAACTTAGAAATGTAAAATAGTCATTTTATCAAGTATTACTAACTAATAATGTCTCAAACTCTTTACGATAAATTAATGAGCACTCATATGGTCCATGACCAGGATGGAGCGTCGCTTATTTATATAGATCGTCAGCTTATTCATGAAGTCACTTCTCCACAAGCATTTGAAGGACTTACTTTAGCTGGTAGAAAGATTTGGCGCAACAAATCTAACCTTGCGGTTCCTGATCATAACGTTCCAACTACAGAAAGATCAAGTGGGGTTAGTAGCATAACCGATCCAATCTCAAGGCTTCAGGTTGAAACGCTAGACAAGAACTGTGAAACATTTGAAATAAATGAAATTCAAATGAATGATATCCGACAAGGGATTGTTCACGTTATTGGGCCTGAACAGGGAGCAACACTTCCTGGAATGAGTATCGTTTGTGGCGATTCACATACAACAACTCATGGCGCTCTTGGAGCACTGGCCTTTGGAATTGGAACTTCTGAAGTTGAGCATGTACTTGCAACTGGCTGCTTATGGCAGAACAAAGCTAAAAACATGAAGATTGAAGTTAAAGGCCAATTAGCAAATGATGTAAGTGCTAAAGATGTCGCATTGTATGTGATTGGAAAAATTGGTACGGCAGGTGGAACTGGATTTGCAATTGAATTTTGTGGCTCAACAATTCGAGATATGAGCATAGAAGGTCGAATGACGCTTTGTAATATGTCGATAGAGGCGGGGGCAAAGGTTGGTATTGTAGCAGTTGATGATAAAACTATTAACTATGTTAAAGGTAGGCCTTTTTCACCGGTAGGTGAGAATTGGGACGCAGCCGTAAAATATTGGAAGACCCTTCATAGTGATGCTGATTCGAACTTTGATGAATCAATCTTAATTGATGCAAGTCTTATTAAGCCTCAAGTCACTTGGGGGACATCTCCAGAGATGGTCGTTGATATTAATGGCTCAACACCTGATCCAAAATTAGAGAAAGATGAAGTTAAAGCTGAAAGTATTCGCAATGCTTTAAAGTACATTCATTTAAAACCTAATACCTCAATGAGTTCGGTAGCAATAGATAAAGTATTTATTGGCTCTTGCACTAACTCAAGAATTGAAGATTTAAGAATAGCAGCTTCTGTTGCAAAGGGTAAAAAAATTGCTCATAACATAAAGCTTGCTCTTGTAGTTCCAGGCTCTGGACTTGTGAAAAAGCAAGCTGAAGATGAAGGACTTGATAAAATTTTTAAAGATGCAGGTTTTGAGTGGAGAGAGCCAGGATGCTCAATGTGCCTTGCAATGAATGCAGATAAATTAGAAGTTGGAGAGAGGTGTGCGAGCACATCAAATAGAAACTTTGAAGGCAGACAAGGGCAGGGATCTTTTACTCATCTTGTAAGCCCAGCAATTGCTGCAGCGAGTGCTATTGCAGGACATTTTTCAGGGGTAGAGACATGAAAAAATTCACCTCTTTAAGCTCTATTGCTACGCCTTTAGATCGGGCAAATATTGATACTGACGCAATCATTCCAAAACAGTTCTTAAAGTCTATTAAAAAAAGTGGATTTGGCCCTAACTTATTTGATGAATGGCGTTATTTAGATCATGGTGAGCCTGGGATGGATAATTCAAAACGACCAATCAATCCTGACTTTGTATTAAATAATCCTAAATATTCAAAAGCTCAAATTCTACTGACCAGAAGAAACTTTGGTTGTGGCTCCTCTCGAGAGCATGCTCCATGGGCATTAGAAGACTTTGGATTTAGAGCAATTATTGCACCTAGCTTTGCTGATATTTTCTATAACAACTGCTTTAAAAATGGCATTCTTCCAGTTGTTTTAAGTAGCGAAATTGTGGATGGTCTGTTTGAATATACCGGAAACATAGTCATCGATCTTCATGACCAAAGTGTAACGACAGATACTCATTCTTTTGAATTTAATGTTGACCCCGAAAGAAAACGCAGACTCATCAATGGGCTTGATGATATTGGTTTAACATTGCAATATGAAGATCAAATACGTTTATTTGAAACAGAACACTTTAAAAAGCACCCCTGGTTATGATTGGTCATCTAAAAGGTAAAATTATTAGCAAGAATCCACCCGAAGTACTTCTAGAAGTTGGTGGTATTGGCTATGAAATACTGTGCCCTATGTCCACGTTTTATCAGCTTGATAAAACCTCAGAAGATACATTATTATTCACTCATTTAAGCATTAAAGAAGATGCGCACACGTTATTTGGATTTATTACTAAGGATGAAAAAAGTATTTTTAGAGAGTTAATAAGGGTTAATGGTGTTGGCCCTAAAGTTGCTCTTGCAATTTTGTCACACCTTTCTGTAAATGCTCTTATTGAATGTATTTCAAATGAGGACGCAGAGCTTTTAGCAAAAACTCCAGGGATTGGAAAGAAAACTGCCCTTAAACTAATTGTAGAACTTCAAGATAGGCTGAGTAAGCTTGAACTAGTTGGAAGTCCTGGTGGCAGCGCCCATGAATTTAAACAGAGTGGAAATCCGAATAGTATTCAGGCCATTGAGGCGCTTCAATCTCTAGGTTTTAAAACGAAGGAAGCCAATAAAATGGTTTCAAAAATTTCTGACCAAAACCTTTCTACTGAGCAGCTTATTCGCTTAGCACTTCAAAACAAGTAATTAGACAGCTACTTTCTTTCTAGAAAACTTTGTTTTAACTCTACCAAGCATATTAATAAAATCGTAGTTCATCAGATACATGCAAGGTAGAAGAACTAAAGTTAGAAGTGTTCCAAACATTAGTCCATAGCCGAGTGCGAGAACCATTGGTTGTAAAAACTCGTCTTTGCCGCCAACCCCATACGCAAGTGGCAATACTCCTGCCATTGTTGTTAGAGTAGTCAAAACTACCGCTCTTAAACGATCCCTTGAGCCTTTTGCAATCCAAACAATTTTGTCTTCTAGTTTGGCACTTTTATGCTTAATATAATTTAAGTGGCTAACCATAACTAAGGAATCGTTAACAATAACTCCCATCAAACCTAGAGCGCCTGTTAGAGCGAAGAAACTTAGGGAATAACCATGGAAATGAAATGCCCAAACAACCCCAATTAGCGCAAATGGAAAGCTTGCTAGAACAAGAAGGGGTTGAGAGTATGAGTTAAATAGTATAGCAAGGATAAGAAAAATACCAACAATTGCTACAACAAAAGCGTAAAGAAAATCTCGTAATGAGTCAATTTGCTCTTGCGCTCCACCACCCGTAATGATCGATACTTGAGGAAAATCAATCGCAAGATTTAATTCTTCTAATGAGGTTTTCAAAGTTTTGGTTTTATTTGTTACCCGCTCATCAATACTTGCTGAAAGCTTAATGGACCTATCACCATCAAAATGATTGTAATCAGGCTCTCCCTCAATCTCACGAAGCGAAGAGAATTGACTCATTGGTATTAGCTTGCCTTGACGATTTTTGACAGAAGTATTCTTAATGAAATTCTCAGTGTAATCATTTTCTCCTATATAGACTCTTACATCCTCCTCGTTTCCAGCAATAGTAATATCAGTCACATAAGAGCCTGAAAATGCTGTTCTAAGGTGCCTATAAACTGACTGATAATCAACACCTAGACGAGCCATCTCATCAAAATCAAGTACTGTTTCGATTCTAGGTTTACCAATCTCATCATTACGATCTATATCATCAACGCCTTCAATAGAGCTGAGAATTTCTTCGAATCTATTGGCAGCTAAACTTCTCTGAGCATCATTTTCAGAAACAAGCGTAACCTCAATATCAGAGCCTCTTGGAGGTCCAGGGGCTATTAAGGTTATATCAATTTTGTCAGCACCCTCAATATCTGCCACTAGTGCTTCAAGCTTATCTGCCATGTCTTCTGCAGTTCTTTCTCTATCACTTGTTGGAGTAAGAGTAATTTTAATGTTTGCGATATTTGTAAAATAACTTCCAATCTTGCTTGTGAAAGAGTCAAGGTCGTCTCCTATCTCATTAGCAATTATATTTTCAACCTGTATAACAATATTTTCAGTATAGGCAGCAGAGCTTCCATTAGGAGTTTCAATGTTTGAAAAGATTACCGTTGCACCTCTTGAAGGAAATAAATTAAATGGAATATTTTTGACAGCAAAAATTGCCGAATATATTAGTAAAGCAATAAATAGTGGAACAATTAAATAACGCCATCTTAAGGCATGGTGCATCATCCTGTTGTAGAGGTTCTCAAATGGGATAAACCAAGTCTTTTGTTTTTCCACTTTTTGAGTTGCAAGGTGAGCTGGAAGCGCAAAGGTAATCTCTAAAAAAGAAATTCCTAAGGCAAATATTACAACTACTGGAAGCACATAAATAAACTTTCCTAAAGTTCCAGACATTAAAAAGAATGATGACATCACAAGCATGGTCGATATTATGGTCGTTATAACAGGCAGAATAACCCGCTTTAGACCAGTAACAACATTTTTATAGAGATCTCCACCCTTTGCCTTATAGTGATGAATACTTTCAGCAATAACAATACTATCATCCACCACAATTCCCAGCACAATGATGAAACCAGAAAGAGATATTAAGTTTATTGTATTACCTGTTAGTCCCATAAAGGCGACAGTTCCTAACAAAGTTACTGGAATACTAACAGCAACCCAAAAGGCAGTTTTTATGGAAAGGAAGACGCCTAACACAATAAGAACTAGTGCTAGACCAATATAGCCATTTTTAAGAATTATATCAATTCTGTTTGCAACTGCCAATGAAGAGTCATCAGTAAAAAAAATGTTAATCTCATCTGGATAATATTCTTGCAGCTCTGATACTCGCTCTTTAACTCTTTTTGCAGTTCTAATAATATCTGCTTGACTAGTTTTTTTAATCTCAAGAATAAAGCCCTTAGTTCCATTTACTCGAGTTATAGATTTTTCTTCTTCTTCACCTCTAAATACTTCAGCAATATCAATAAGCCTTATAACAGGTCCATCAAAGCTAGATTTAATAACAACGTTTTTAATGTCATCAACACTTTCAAATTCAGACAATATGACAATATTTTTTTCTAAGTCTTGTTGATTATTATCTCCAACCGTAAAACGAGCATTTCTAGAAGAAATTGCAGAGATAACTTCATTAATTGACATGTTATATTTATCAAGCTTGTCTGGGTTAACTTTAATTTGGATTTCACTATCTAGATAGCCACTTTTGTCGATCGCAGAGACACCTTTGACTTTAAGAAGAGCTGTTTCTAAATCATCTGTAATTTGTCTTGATTGGTCATAACCTATCAAGGAGCCGTCAATGTTGATAGTAATAATTGGGAATTCAGAAACATTAAAATCAACCACCTGAGGCAGATCTGTTACCTCTTCAGGAAAACTTTTGACTTGATTTACAGCATTTCGAACATCATTTTTTACTGTCTGAACATCCTTTAAGTCTGCCTCTAAGGTAACAATAATAGATGAGAGCCCTTCACGAGAGGTTGAGGATATTTCTTTAATACCACCAACGCTTGATAATTCTTTTTCGATTACATTTGTAACTGCTTTTTCAACGTCTTCAGGAGACGCTCCAGGATAAGCGGTCGTAACACTAAGAATTTCAAAATCAACTGCAGGAAACTGATCTCTTTGCATTCCAACAACAGCTAGCGTACCAATCGCTATAAAGGCAAGGGAAAAAACTAAGGCAAACTTTTTTTGCCTAACTAAAAAATTTAAAAAAGAATCCATAATTTACTTTTAATATAGCTCAAATCGAATGATTATATAGGCGAACAATGAAGAAACAGTGAAGAGTTTATGAACTCTTTGACCTTTTTCTCAGGTTTTCAGTAAGCAGTCTTTTACGAATTCTGATGTTATGAGGAGTAACTTCCACTAACTCGTCGTCATCGATAAACTCCAGTGCTTGCTCTAAATCTAAAGTAATTTTTGGCGTTAATGCAACTGCCTCATCAGTACCTGATGCTCTTACGTTAGTTAACTGCTTCCCTTTCATAACATTAATTACAAGATCTTTATCCCTTGTATTAATTCCTACGACCATTCCTTCATAAATATCCTCTCCATGGCCCACAAAAAACTTACCACTTTTCTGCAAATTAAATATCGCATAAGCAACAGATTTACCTTGATTCATTGAAATTAAAGATCCATTCGTTCTTTGGCCAATCTTTCCATCCTTTTGAGGCTTATAAGAGTCAAATGTTGAGTACATAAGCCCAGTTCCAGTTGTTGCCGTTAAAAACTCAGTTCGAAATCCAATTAAACCTCTAGCTGGAATTATAAAATCAAGCTTTACTCGCCCTTTTCCATCTGGAGTCATATTTGATAGCTCCGCCTTTCTTTCGCCTAATTTTTCCATCACCGAACCCTGATGAACAGATTCAACATCCACCGTTAAATCTTCAAAAGGTTCACAGGTAACGCCGTCAATTTCTCTAAGAATAACTTGAGGCCTTCCTACCGATAGTTCAAAGCCCTCTCTTCGCATCGTTTCAATCAAAATTGAAAGGTGTAACTCACCCCTACCTGAAACCACAAACTCAGAAGAATCTGTAGTATTTTCAACTCTTAAAGCTACATTATAAATAAGCTCTTTATCAAGCCTTTCTCTTATATTTCTGGATGTAATATATTTTCCATCTAGTCCTGCAAATGGAGAATCGTTAACTCTGAATGCCATACTAACTGTAGGCTCATCAACACTTAAAGGAGGTAATGCCTCAACTTTAGTTACATCACAAATCGTATCTGAAATTGATATATTTTCAATACCAACTACCCCAACTATATCGCCAGCATTAGCTGAGCTAACATCATGCCTCTCTAGACCATTAAAACCTAAGAGCTGAACAATTTTAACTTTACGCTCAGTTCCATCAGGTGAAATTAAGACGTTCTGCGAATTTTTCTTAGCAACACCTCTTTCAATTCTTCCAATTCCAATTGCCCCTACAAATGAAGAGTAGTCTAATGATGTTATCTGCATTTGAAATGGACCATCAATATCCACCTTAGGAGCGGGTGCTTTTTCAACAATTAATTCAAACATTGGGGTCATATTACCCTCTCTAGCAGTATCATCTTCAGATGCATAGCCACCGAGTGCTGAGGCATATATAACTGGAAAATCTAACTGCTCTTCAGTAGCGCCTAACTGATCAAATAGCTCAAAAACCTGATCAATTACCCAGTCAGGTCTAGAGCTATCACGATCAATCTTGTTAATCACTACAATTGGATTAAGGCCCTGCTCAAAAGCTTTCTTTGTAACAAAACGAGTTTGAGGCATTGGGCCATCACTAGCATCAACTAAAAGCAATACACTATCGACCATAGAAAGCACTCTTTCAACCTCACCACCAAAGTCAGCGTGGCCTGGGGTATCAACAATATTAATTCTATAATCACCCCATTTAATAGCTGTATTTTTTGAGCTAATCGTGATTCCTCTTTCTTTTTCAAGATCGTTAGAATCCATCATCCTGTCAGTCGCCTTAAAACGATCATCAAATGTTTGCGATTGAGAAAGTAATTTATCTACTAACGTAGTCTTTCCGTGGTCAACGTGAGCGATAATTGCTATATTTCTTAAATTGTTTGCCATTTAATAATGTACTCATAAAAAATCGATGTCGTATTATCCCGTAAAAACCTAACAATGCCCAAGCTAAATCAAAAATCAATTTAATATTGCTGGATACTCTTCTCTTATAAAATGCATCTAATATTCTATTTATTTTTGAAGCTGTGGCAAAAAAAGGAAGCTCTCGTCGCTGGATGCAGGAACATTTAAGCGATGAATACGTAAAAAAAGCACAAAAAGAAGGCTATCGATGCAGAGCAGTCTATAAGCTACTTGAAATTATTGAAAAGGGTCAACTTATTAAAAGTGGCGATAAAGTTTTAGATTTAGGCGCTGCACCTGGAGGGTGGTCACAAGTTGCAGTAAAGTTTACTGGTAAATCTGGGCAGGTAATTGCGAGCGATATTTTGCCAATTGAAGAAATAATCGGAGTTAGTTTTCTTCAAGGAGACTTTACAGAGCAGTCCGTATATGATGATTTGATATTAATGACTAATGGCAAAAAGGTTGATACTGTTTTGTCTGATATGGCACCAAACATGAGCGGCCAACTATCTGTTGATCAGCCTAAGTCGATGTATTTAGCTGAACTAGCACTAGATATGGCCGTTAAAACCTTGTCAAAAAATGGCAACTTTATTGTCAAAGTCTTTCAGGGTGATGGTTTTGATGTTTATGTTAAAAATGCTAGAAATATTTTTAAAAAAGTTTCTGTCATCAAACCAAAAGCATCTCGTCCAAGATCTAAAGAAGTTTATTTATTAGCAAGTCAGTTAAAATAAATCCTTATGCAAAATTTTAGTGAAATTCATGCTCTTATGAAGAGTGACCTAGTGATGATGGATGAAATTCTAGTTAATCGACTAGATTCAAATGTTGACCTCATTAGTCAAATGAGCCAGTACATTATTAACTCAGGTGGAAAGCGAATTAGGCCACTTCTTCTATTATTATGCGCCAGAGCAACTAACTATAAAGGTGATTATCATCACTCAATGGCAGTTGTAATTGAACTCATTCATACTGCAACTCTTCTGCATGATGATGTTGTAGATAGCTCATCCATCCGTCGAGGCCATGAAACTGCAAACGAATTATGGGGTAATGCCCCAAGTGTTCTAGTTGGTGACTTTTTATACTCAAGGGCATTTGAAATTATGGTTGAACCCAACTCGATGGAAATAATGAAAATCCTATCTAAAGCAACCAATCAAATTTCAGAAGGAGAGGTGCTTCAATTATTAAGCATTAAAAATGCTAACGTTTCTCAGACAGAATATTTTGAAGTAATTGAAAGAAAAACAGCGTGTCTCTTTAAGGCTGCATGCCAAATAGCTGGAATATTAGCTGAATCCAATAAAAACGTAATTAATGGGCTTGGTAGCTTTGGAAAGCATTTAGGTAATGCCTTTCAGATTATAGATGACACCCTTGATTATGAATCAAATTCTTCTGTTATTGGAAAAGAAGTTGGCGATGACTTGTCTGAAGGAAAAGTTACGCTTCCAATGATTTATGCCCTTGAAAATACGAAAGGGGCTGAAAAAGCAACTCTTTCCAATGCCATAACCAATGCTGACTCTTCAAACATAGATAATATTGTAAATATTCTTCTTAGTGTTAATGCATTTGAATATAGCCGCAAAGTAGCAAAAAATGAATCCACTAAAGCACTGAAGTTTCTGGAAGTTATTCCTAACTCCGAATACCGCTCTGCACTTCAACTATTATCTGAGCTTTCAATAAATAGAAACTCTTAAACCACTTAATGCTTACAACAAAACTTAAACAGCAAATACGCTCTTCCTTTGAAGATGCGAAAAAACAATTACCAAATTTTAGTAACCGCTCATCTCAAAATAAAATGATTGCTGAGATTTCAAAAACATTGACAGGTGAGTATGCCAATTCAAACCCAATCATATGTGTTGAAGCTCCAACTGGAACTGGGAAAACTATGGCTTACCTAGTGAGCTGCTTACCAATTGCAAAAGAGTCAAAAAAGAAGCTAGTTATTGCTTCTGCAAATGTAGCACTTCAAGAACAAATTCTAAATAAAGATATTGTTGAGGCAGAGAAATATTCTTCAGTTGATTTTGAATATGCTTTAGCTAAAGGAAGGTCGAGATATGTTTGTATTCGAAACTTAATTAACCTGACTGAAGACAATTCAAGCTCTCCTTCTGTTTTAGATGATGCTCTTCTTTGGGATGAAAAGCCAAGTAAAAATGACTTAGATGTTTTAAGTGAAATGACTGAAAGCTACTCTGCCACAAGGTGGAGTGGGGAAATTGACGACCTTGAGAATCCACCTGAAAATAAATTATGGCAAAAAATTGCCTGCAATCGATTTACATGCAACTCTAAAAATTGTGAATTTTATAATGATTGTGCTTTCTTTAAAGCTAGAAAAAAAGCCTCGCATGCTGACGTAATTATTGCAAATCATGATCTAGTTTTGGCTGATATTATAAATGGTAACAATGTTCTTCCTGAAGTTGAAGATTGTATTTTTGTTTTTGATGAGGCTCATCATCTATCTCAAAAAGCACTTTCTCATTTTTCACTGGGTGGCAGTACTGAGTTCATGAAAACATCTATCCGTCAATATCAGAGCGCCATAGATCAAATTATAAAAATTATTAAAATTACATCCCCTCCTAGTTATATTGAAAAGACAGACGAAGCTATAAGTGATCTAACTGAAGTCATCTCAAATCTTGAATACCAAGATGATATTCATCTATTTCCAATAACTGGCGTGCCTAGTGAAATACTGAATTTAACCAAAAAAATATTAGTCTTATTTAATTCAGCGTATAAAGATTTTTCAGAGCATAAAGATATTTGGGAAGAGCACTATAAAAGTAATAATATTGACCAGGCTATAACTGATAACTTAAATAATATAATTGGTCAAAATAATCAAAATCTATCTTCAATCTTATCGCTTTTAAATACATTTAATCAGAACCTAAATAATGAACAAGCTCCAACAAGTAACTGGATAAGTCAATCAAAGCTTGCTAATAAAAAAAATAACTATCAACTAAACACTGCAAAAATTGATGTCTCTAGCTATTTAGACAAATTAATATGGTCTAAAGCAGCAGGAGTTGTTTTTACATCGGCTACATTGACTGCTCTAGGAAGCTTTGATAGATTAAATCAACAACTTGGATTAAAGTTATTAGAAAATCAGTATCTTCGCCTGGCATCTCCGTTCAATCATGAGTCAGTTGACTTTATAATTGCCAAAATTAATGCAAGCCCAACACAGTCTTTTGATCACACTCAAGAAATTGCGCTAGAGTTAAAAAAACGTATTGATACATCAGCAGCGACACTCGTGCTTTTTGCATCAAACAATCAAATGCAGAGTGTGGCCGACTTAATAGAAAAATCATTAGATTGTGATCTATACATTCAAGGTGAATATAGCAAAAAAAATATCCTAGAAAGACATGTTGAAAATAGAAAAAATGGTAAGGGCAGCATAATTTTTGGTCTTGATAGCTTTGCTGAAGGTGTTGACCTTAAAGGTGATAATTTAAACCACGTAATTATTGCTAAGTTAAGATTTAGCGTCCCAACATCGCCAATTGAAAAAACCACTCAATCATATCTTGAGTCGTTAAACCGAAATTCATTTATGGAAATTTCTCTACCAGACGCTTCATTAAGATTAATACAAGCTTGTGGGAGGCTCATAAGAACTGAGACAGATACCGGTAAAATTACTATTTTTGATAATAGGCTAGTAACAAAGTTTTATGGAAAACATCTTATTAAAGCACTTCCAAATTTTAATATTATTATAGAAAAGCACTAATTATAAATATTTTATTTTTATCAAATTAAAGGTTGGCAGAATTTTTTGATAAATACTCTTCCACGCTTTTAGCTGATTCTTTCATTCCTTCATCACCCTTATTCCAACCTGCAGGGCATACCTCTCCATTTTCAGTATGAAAATCAAGTGCATCAACCATTCTTAGCATTTCATCCACATTTCTACCTAGAGGATGATCATTAACAACTTGATGACGAACAACAAAATTCTCATCAATTAAAAAAGATGCCCTTAAAGCTGTTCCCTCTGGGTGGACAATGCCATACTTTTCCATAATTTTATGATCCATATCAGAAACTAATGGAAAATCAATAAATCCAATACCACCATCATTTATTTTAGTATTTCGCCAAGCATTATGAGTATGTCTTGAGTCAATAGAAACTCCAATTAACTTAGTATCGAGCTTATCAAAAGCAGCAACTCTATGGTGATGTGCAAGAATCTCTGTCGGGCATACAAACGTAAAATCTAAGGGGTAGAAGAACAATACAATTTTTTTACCTTTAAAACTTGATAGTTGAAAATCCTCTACAATTTGCCCATCTGCAAGAACTGCTGTGGATATAAAGTCTGGTGCTTGCTGTGTAACTAAAACGCTCATAGTTTTGTCCTTATAGTAATGATTAATGTTTTTTTAATTCTGTAGTTAATGCAAATATAATTTATTACTTTTAATTAGTTATATTTGTAGTGATATTTGGAGATATCTCCCTTAAGTCTGAGGTCATTTTTAACCTCTTCTAAAATCACTTTTCCAATAATTTTTTTTGGAATACCTAATCTCCTCATCGATATGAAATCTAGTCGATTAGTTTTTTTTAAAATAAAGAGTTTGTATCTATACCAAAATTTCATTTCTATTTTTATATTCTATTAAAAAAGCCCTATGCAAGGAGGAAGACATAGGGCCAATTAATCACAGACATACACATTTAAAGGAAGTAAAAAAAATATGAATGTAATCAATTTATCACTTAGTTAAAACTCCTTTGATATTTGCTTCATCATAGTTCGGAGGGCTATTTTGAAGCTGTTGAAACAATTACCAATATAGAGCAGCATACGATCTTAGGAGATTGCATTAGGAAGCTGAATTTATTAGTAATCAATTTCGAACCTTTAATTAATTATTTATTAAATGATAATGATACTCATTCTCATTAACAATTGCAAGCTATATTTAAAAAAATATTTAAATTAAATGATTTCAATGAAAAAATAAAGGCATTTAACTTAAAATAGGTCGTTAAGTACTTGAACTATTAAGTTATCAATGCACTCTATAAATCGCACTAAAGAAAGTCAAAAAGCTACCGTTATAGGAGCAATTATTGATTTTTTACTTTCTGTTATAAAAGTTTCTCTTGGAATCATAGGTCAATCAGGAGCCCTTATTGCAGATGGAATTCATTCTTTCTCAGATCTCCTCACGGACTGGGTTACATGGTATGCCGCAAAACTTTCTGGAGAAGCGCCCGATGCGGATCATCCTTACGGACATGAAAGATTTGAAACGGTTGCGACTTTAGGATTAAGTATCTTTTTAGCAATAGTTGGTACTATTATTATTTTTGATGGATTTGGTCGTTTCAGCAATTCCAATGCTCTAAAGCACGAAAACTGGTTAATTGCTGCTGCTGCATTATCAATTCTTAGTAAAGAAGCTTTGTATTGGTATACAGTTAAAGTTGCTAAAAATATTAAGTCTGACTTACTTAAAGCAAATGCTTGGCATCATAGAACTGATGCATTTTCCTCTATAGTTGTTGTTATTGGAATAATAGGTGCTGCCAATGGATACTTTTTCCTAGATAGCGTTGCTGCAATTATAGTTGGCTTAATGATTATTTATATTGGCTGGCAACTTGGATTTGAAGCGACTAAAGAATTAGTAGATACTTCAATTGATCCAGAAGACATAAAAAATCTTCATAAAGCACTTGCTGATATTAAAGGTGTAAATAGCGTTCATACATTAAGAACCAGAAAAGTTGGTCATAAAAAATCGGCTGACGTTCATGTCCAGGTCAATCCATTTTTATCCGTTAGTGAGGGTCATATAATAAGTGTTAGCGTTGAGAGAGTTGCGAAAGAGTGTATAGAGGAGCTTGATGACGTTACTGTTCACATTGATCCTGAAAATGATGAAGAAAAAGAAGATGCGCCTTATAAGGACCTTCCAGAGAGAGCCCAAGCATTAAAGATCATTAGTCAGTCGCTCAAACTTGAGAATTGCTCTTATACAATTGAAAGAACCCAACTGCACTATCTAGAGGGTGAAATACTAGTGGACTTTTATCTTTCGGTTGATTATTTAGATAATAATGAAATTAGTACGATCAATTTTAATCTCAGCGAAATTATAAAAAAACTTCCAGGATTTGGCGAAGTAAAGGTTTACTTTAGTTAATTTTTATAGCGCATGGTAAGCATGACAAATGGCTCCTGCTAGTGCGTCTCCAGCATCTTCTTGTGGTGCTTTATTTAATTTGAGGAGCTGCTGCACCATAAAAGAAACCTGCTCTTTCGATGCGTGACCTCTTCCAACAACTGCCTTTTTAATTTGATTGGCTGTGTAATCTACAATTGGAATACCTTGGCCTCCAGTAGCAGAAATAATAGCGCCGCGAGCATGTCCAAGTTTAATTGCAGCATCAGGATTTGGCCTATCAGGCCTCATAAATACTCTTTCAATGACGACTATATCAATTTCATGCTTGGCGATAACCTCTTTAACGCCCTCATATATTGTAATAATTCTCTCATTTAAATCACCCTGAGTTCTGATACAACCACTACTAAGATATGTAAATTTTAGTTTATTTGCCTCAATTAAACCAAAACCAGTAATTCTAGAGCCAGGATCTATACCAAGTATTTTCATTGGGATATTTTATCAGCTATGTAAAAACTAACCAGTATTTTAGTAAAAAAGTTATAATACTTTTTAAAAATTTTTAAAAGGAAAATTTATGGCAGTAATTGAGCTTTCACAAGCAAATTTAGATGAGACTATTAACAATAATGAAATTGTAATTATTGATTTCTGGGCTCCTTGGTGTGGTCCATGTATTCAGTTTGCTCCAACCTTTAAAGAAATCTCTGAGAAGCTTGATGGAGTGACCTTTGCTAAAGTCAACACTGAAGATGAACAAGAACTTGGCGCTCAATTTCAAATTAGATCAATCCCAACTTTAATGATTTTTAGAGATGGAATTGGAATTTTTTCACAGCCAGGGTCTATGTCTGGAAAAGACTTAGAAGACTTATTAGAAAAAGCTAAATCAATTGACATGGATGAAGTAAGAAAAGAACTTGAAGATCAAAAACAAACCTAGCTAAAAAAATCTAAATATTTCTGCTCACTAAAGCCCACCATTATTTTGTCATCCCTTATCGTAACTGGTCTCTTAATTAAAGTTGGGTATTTCAAAATTAACTCAAAATTAATATTATCTTTTTCACTTTCAGTTAATGTTCGATAGGTGGTTGAGCGCTTATTTATAAAAACCTCCAATCCAACTTTTTCAATCATTTTTTGAAGTTCATTTTTTGAAATTGGATCCACTCTAAAGTCTATAAATTCATAAGCTATATCATTAGTAGATAAATACTTAAGAGCTTTTTTGACGGTATCACAGTTCTTGATGCCATAAATTTTATTATTGCTAATCATAATAAATATTGGAAAATACATTGAAGACAGATAAAAGCATAAATTACTTAAGTTTCTAAAAGAAAGGTTACTGGCCCATCATTAACAAGTGAAACCTGCATATCCACTCCAAAAATACCGCTTTCAGTAATGGTGCCCATAGATTGAGTTTTTTCAAGAAAATTATTGTATAGTTTTTCTGCTTCAGTTGGCAGCATTGCTGCTGAAAAACCTGCCCTTGTTCCGTTCTTGGTGTCAACTGCAAGAGTAAATTGAGATACGATTAAAAGCTCTCCATTTATATCACGAATACTTAAATTCATCTTCTCATCTGAATCTGGAAAAACTCGATATGAGAGTATTTTTTTTACCATCTTATCTGCGGACATCATGTCATCTTGCTTTTCAATACCAATAAAAACTAGCAGACCTTTACTAATTTGACCCACTACTTTTCCTTCAACTTCAACCTTTGAAGAGCTTACTCTTTGAATCAAAGCTTTCATTTAATTATGATGAGAGGTGAGAAATATCAGCAACAGATAAAAACAGAGCTCTAACTCGACTAATCAGAGCAAGTCGAGCCTCACGTACTTTTAAATCCTCTGTATTAACCATAACATTATCAAAGAATGTATCTATCACCTCTTTTAATTCAAGCAACGAGCGCATGGTCGTCTTGTAATCTTTCTTATCTGATAATTGTTTAGATAGTAACTCTGTAGCTTTATAAAGATTTTTTTCTGAGTCTTCAATTAACGCCTCAGAATTAAGGTCATTATGATGTTCAGTTGAATCTTTAAGAATATTTGCAATTCTTTTATTTGACTCAATCAAGCTCTTGGAATCAGCACTTTTAGTAAACTCATTAAGCGCTTCAACTCTCAAATGAAAATCAAACGGTGAATCTGGACTAACTGCCAAAACAGCTTCATACACGTTGCTATCGATATTAGCATCTTTATAGTAGGCTTTTAGTCGCTCCATCATAAATTTATAGATTGAGTCAGAGATGCTTCTATCTACTTCCTCTAGGTGTAAATCTAGAGAAAATTTAATTAATGACTTAAGGTTTAATTCTATTTTGGCCTCAAGCAGTATTCGTAGCAATCCAAGAGCTAGCCTTCTAAGTGCATAGGGGTCTTTAGAGCCTGTTGGAGCCTGTCCAATTCCATAAATACCAGTAATAGTATCTAGCTTATCCGCGATTGCAACTACAAGACCTTCACTTGTGGAGGGTAATGTATCTCCTGAAAACCGAGGTTGATAGTGCTCTCTAATAGCTATTGAAACAGCTTTTGACTCTCCATCATTAAGGGCATAATAGCCGCCCATAATTCCTTGTAAATCTGCAAATTCACCAACCATTTCACTTAAAAGATCAGATTTGCATAAAAGACCGGCGCGAGAAGATTCTTTAGGGTCAAATCCAACCAATTCAGCAATATAAGAACTTAGGTGCTCTATCCGTTTCGCTTTTTGAGCCATGGAGCCAAGAGACTTCATAAATAAAACGTTATCCAGCCCATCTATTCTCTGGTCAAGTCTGACGGCCTTATCTTGGTTCCAAAAAAACTCAGAATCTGATAGTCTAGGATGAATAACCCTCTCATTGCCCTCAATAACTACTTTTAAATTACTCGATTCAATGTTTGCAACAGAAATAAATAATGGTAACAACCCCCCCTTACTGTCTACTAAATGAAAGTATTTTTGGTGTGACTTCATTGCCGATATCAGAGCCTCGTGAGGAACTGATAGGAATTTTTCATCAAACTTTCCAGCAAAAGCTCTAGGGTACTCAACTAGGGAACAAACTTCATCCAGCAAAGATTCATCTATAACTACTTCAGCATTATTTTGCTTTGCTACTAATAAAACCTGCTCACGGATAATCTCTTTGCGCTTTTTAAAATCAACAATGATTTGAGCACTTTTTGACATAACCAACTCATACTCGCTCGCGTGTGAAAGTTCAATAGTAAGATCTTTTTGAAATCTTAAGCCCCTCGTAACTCTTCCACTTTCAAGTCCCATTATTTGTGCTGGAACAATCTCTTTATCAAGCATTACAACAAGCCAGTGGACGGGCCTAACAAACGAATGGTCTGCACTGCCCCATTTCATTGTCCTTGTAATTGGAATATTTTTAATTGAGCTTTCTATGATTCTTGGCAAGAGACTACTAATAATTTGACCAGCCTCTTCTTTTGAGTAAAAGTAGTATTCTTTGCCGCCTAATTGCTTTTTTTTAAGCTGACTTAAATCAACTCCACAAGATTTTGCAAAGCCATTAATCGCCATTTCTGGAGATTCTGTTGAAGGGCCTTTTTTTTCTATAACTTGGTCTTTTTGTTTGCTTTGTAGCTCTTTAATAGATACAGCCAAGCGCCTTGGGGTAGCGAAAGACACGATACTAGATGAAGAAATATTAATCTTTTTAAGTTCATCAGCAATATTGTTCTTAAGGGATTCTGAAAGCTTCAATAAAAGCTTTGGAGGCAGTTCTTCAGTTCCTAATTCCAATAAAAAATCATGTGTTTTCATAGATAATATTTAGATTAATTGACACTAAATATAAAGTAAAGCTCTTTGTCAAATACAGCCTCATCAGGAGCCCCAGGAAGTGGTGAGGCTTTATTTACAGCTCTTTCAATTGAGTCCTTGAATGACTTTCCAAGAGAACTATTACCAACATTAGCATTTTTAACATCTACCGCCTTAACATTTCCATCTCTATCTTGAACAACATAAACTTCAGCTGTCCAATCATCTTCAGCTGACTGGTACCTCCAAAAGGTTTTAACCCTGGCCGCTATATTATTTATATAAGCATTCTGAAGGGTATTAAGTTGATCTTCAATGATTAATGATCTTGCTGTATCTTGCTCATCTTGAACTTCTTTAGCAAGGAGCTGTCTATATTGAATTTCAGCTTCGGCCTCTTTAAGCGCTGCTATTTCTAATTCCAATTGATCCTTATTCTGCTGATCTTCTTCTAACTGTTTGGATGCCTCTTTGACGAGTAATTCAGCATCCTTAGTTTCTGCTTCAATAGCAATTTGCTTAACTTCAGCTGCTTTAATTTTAATTTCTAAGGCGACACGCTTTGCTTCTGCTAATTTTAATTTCAGCTCTTCAGCAATTCGTTTCGCTTCAGACTCCCGAAATTCTTTTTCAGCATTCTTTGCTTTAGCCTCTTCATTTATACGTATTTCCTCAGCTTCTTTTACTAATGCAGTTGCTTCTTTTGCTAATATTTCCGCTTCTTGAGTTTTAGCCTCTTCGGCTTTTCGTTTTATTTCTGCAAGTTTTGTTTTAACTTCCTCTTGCTTTCGTTTTGCTTCAGCTAGCTCAATCTTTTTAGCCGCAGCCTCAACAAGAATCTCAGCCTCTTTAGTCTTAGCTTCTTCAGCTATACGCTTCACTTCAGCTTTTTTTGCCTTGTCCTGTTCAATTTTTGTCTTTGTCTCAGCATCAGCAATTATTTCATTAGCTTTACTCGCTTGAATTTCAGCTTCTTTAGTCTTGGCCTCTTCCGATTTGCGCTGAAGTTCTGCCATAATTTTTTTAGCTTTTGCCTTTAGAGCCTCCTGCTCTGCAACTTTCTGATCTTTTTGAGCAGTCTCTGATCTCTTTTCTTCGCTTTTAATCTTTTGTTGCTTTTGTTTCTCTACGTCTTTTAACCGCTCTTGCTCTGCTTCAATTATCTCCATATCAATCATAACTGCTTGAACTGGCGCAGAAGGCAAGATACTTGAGTTTTGCTCTGGAGGACTCCAGCGCTCAACATTTGCATACAGTAAACCAAATAGAAGAGATGCATGTAAGATAACTGCGGCCCAAAAAGCGATTGGATGTTTTTTAGATATCTTAACCATTGGCTGCATCATTGTATTGATGAGGCCTAATATAAATAAGGCGAATTTTTTTAGGTACTTGTAAAGAACACTTGAAGCCTTAATAATGAAATTTTTAAATCCAGAGGTTTTAGCTTCTTGCACATCTGAAGACTTCCCTTTATCTTTTTCTTCTGAGTCTAATTCTGCTTTTTTAGGTATTAAGTTACTAAAAAACTGAGTAATTTTTTTAAAAAAATTCATAATTAGAATTCAACTAATTTGGGTTTTCGGTCATAAAGCCAACCTTATCAATCTTGCCATACTGTTTTAATACAGCAATAATTTCAATAACTTTTTCGTAAGCTACTTTTTTATCACCCCTAACAAAAACTTGCATATCTGGATAAATCTCTTTTCGAGCAAGCACTTGATTTATAGCCACATTTAATGAAACTGGTTCAAGATCTTCAATCGCGTCCATTCCAGGACTGGTCATTGGATTTATAAAGTAGTTTCCATCTACATCAACTGAAATAATTGAAGGCTGCTGGTCTTGGTAATCAACAACTCCTGCAGGGGCGCTTGGCAAGTCAACCTCAACACCTTGCTCAATAATTGGGGTAGTCATCATAAAGATAACTAAAAGCACTAGCATTACATCAATATACGGAACGATATTAATATCTGCATGGATATCAGGCCTTGAGCGCCTAGGCAGTTCTATCATTTTTGTCTCTGTAGGATTACAAAAATCTCTTCCACAAATGCGGTGTACTTATTACCAATTTCCTCAACATGCGAAACTAATCTGTTGTAAGCAATAGTAGCGGGTATTGCCGCAAAAAGTCCAAAAGCAGTTGCAATAAGAGCTTCCGCAATACCAGGAGCAACAATTGCTATCGTTGCCTGCTTAACTGATGCAAGACCAATAAATGAATGCATGATTCCCCAAACTGTGCCAAAAAGACCAATATAAGGGCTCGATGATGCAATCATCGCAAGAATAGAAAGGCTAGAGTCAAGCCGATCAATCTCATTACTCGCAGAAGTATTCATTGACCTATAAGCTCTTTCAGAATTCATAATGCGTAATTGACTTGACGTGGACTTGCTATGAGTAAACTCTTTGTAGCCAGAGCCAAAAATATCTTCCATTGCAGTCCAGTCAGAGGCTAAAGGAGGTAAATTTTTATACAGAACAGACAGCTCACTTTCTCTTTCAAATTCTTGGTGAAAATTTTCAACATCATTGGATGCATCCATCAATATCTTTTTCTTAGACATAATTACAGTCCAAGAGTAAATTGACATCAAGACCAATATAATCATAACTAACTGAACAACAAGTCCAGCGCTAAATATTAAGCCAACAATTGATAAGCTATTTTCTTCCATTTAGTTTCTCCATGATTTCTTGCGGAAAAGCGCAAGGCTTTAAATTATTTTTTAATACAGAAACCACCTTTACTTCAGCCTCAAATAATACCGTACTTTTTTCTATATTCGTTATTTTCTGAGCAAAAATTAAGCTCGCATGTTTAACTAATTCAATACTAGTTTGAACCTCAATAGTGTCATCAAGAAAAGCGGGTATTAGATAATCTGCCTTCACAGACTTCACAACAAAGACTAGCCCAATTTCTTCTGCAATAATTGCTAGCTCAAAACCAAGTTCACGGAGATGCTCAGTCCTACCCCTTTCAATATACTTTAAATAATTAGCATAATAAACAACGCCGCCAGCATCTGTGTCTTCATAATAGACTCTTATAGTTAAACTACTCATTTACCATATAAGTCTTGAGTATGGCTAAGACGAACCTCTCCTATATGAGAGAAAGCAAGGTCTGTAGCAATCCTGCCTCGCGGTGTTCTCATTATAAATCCCTGCTGAAGAAGGTAAGGCTCTATCATATCCTCTAAGGTTGATCGCTCTTCACCAAGCGCAGTAGCTAAAGTATCAAGTCCTACCGGTCCCGCTGAAAACTTAGTAATAATGAGGCTAAGGTAATCTCGATCGAGCTGTTCAAGGCCTGCCTCATCAACTTTTAACGTTTCAAGAGCTTCTTTTGCAATTTGTATATTTATTACACCATTTGTTTTAACATCTGCAAAATCACGAACTCTTCTTAAAAGGCGATTAGCTATTCTAGGAGTTCCTCTTGAGCGCTTAGCAATTTCTAATGAGCCCTGGCCTTCGATTTCAATATTTAAAATTGAAGCGGACCTTTCTACTATCTCTTGAAGCTCTTTAACATTATAAAAAGTCAAACGATGCACTATTCCAAACCTGTCTCTCAGAGGTGAAGTAAGCATTCCTGCCCTGGTAGTTGCACCAATTAGAGTAAATGGCGGCAGTTCTAGCTGGACTGAGTGAGCAGCAACGCCCTCTCCTACTAAAATATCGAGTTTAAAATCCTCTAATGCGGGATAAAGAATTTCTTCAACAACTGGGTTGAGCCTGTGAATTTCGTCTATAAAAAGAATGTCAAATGGTTCAAGCTTAGTAAGTATTGCAGCCAAATCACCAGAGCGTTCCAGAACAGGGCCAGACGTTTGTTTAATTCCTGCACCCATTTGATTGGCAATAACATTGGCAAGAGTTGTCTTACCTAATCCTGGAGGCCCATAAATTAGGCAATGATCAAGAACATCTGAACGTGACTTTGCTGCCTGAATAAATAAAGACATTTGTGATTTAACATCTTCTTGGCCAATATAATCTGCAAATGAATTTGGCCTAACTGAGGTAACTTTTAGATCCTCATTATTTTGATTTTC
The DNA here is from genome assembly GCF_048087625.1 of Candidatus Pseudothioglobus sp. Uisw_041. NCBI lineage: Bacteria > Pseudomonadati > Pseudomonadota > Gammaproteobacteria > Pseudothioglobaceae (SeqCode) > Pseudothioglobus (SeqCode) > Candidatus Pseudothioglobus sp. Uisw_041. The sequence continues at coordinate 1,223,856 of NZ_CP159805.1, forward strand.
TCCGCCAACTAGACTGTCCTCTTCAATCATCTTTAATCATTTTATTTAAAATTTATGGTCTTTATTTTAGACCAATAGGTAGTTATATTTATTAATTATACAAAACTATCCCTTTATCTTAAACTGCTTTATCTTTTGATGAAATTGAATAGACAATGTATAATTAATGGATTAAATTATTTTCGTTTTTTTAAATGTCGAATATTGCAATACTGAGTGTAAACCATCAGATAGCCCCAGTAGCAATTAGGGAAAAAGTAGCCTTTGCTCATGGTGAGCTTGCGCCAGCTATTTCTTCTCTACTCTCACTCAAAGAAATTAAAGGCTGCGTTATCTTTTCTACCTGTAACAGGTCAGAAATTTACGTCTCCCATGACTCAAAGAATATTCGTGATGTTTTAATAAAGTTTTTAGCATCCAGTCACGGTATAGATCATCACTCTTTAATTGAGTATGTTTCTTATTATGAAGAAAATGAAGCCGTCCAACATATATGTAATGTTGCTTGTGGGCTAGAATCTTTAGTTCTAGGTGAGCCTCAAATTTTTGGACAACTAAAAGATGCTTATCAGCTCTCAAAAAATGAAAGTGCTTTAGATAAAATTTTAGAAAAATTATTTCAACATGTCTTTAAAATCGCAAAAAAAGTTCGTACTGACACAAATATAGGTTCTTCACCTGTCTCAGTTGCTTATTGCGCTGTTAAGCTAAGTGAAAAAATATTTACAAACCTTTCAAGCCAAACTGTTTTGCTTATAGGCGCTGGAGAGATGATTGAGCTAAGTGCTCAGCACCTTAGTAAAAGAGGTGTAAGAAAAATGATTTTTGCAAATAGAACTATAGAAAATGCCCAGCCAATTGCAATTAAGCATGATGCCGAGGCGATTTCATTAAAAAGCCTATCTGAAAATCTTCATAGGGTGGATATAGTTATCTCCTCAACAGCAGCGCCTATTCCAATTATTGGAAAAGGCTTAATTGAAACAGTTCTTCATCAAAGAAAACATAAACCAATGCTACTTATTGATTTAGCTATTCCTAGAGATATTGAACCAGAGGCGAATCAACTAGAAGATGTATTTCTATATAGTGTGGATGATTTACAGCAAATTGCTAATAGCAATTTAGAAGAAAGACTAAAAGAAAAAGTTATTGCTAAGAAGATAATTAATGCAAAAAGTGTTGATTTTATTGAATGGGCAAACAATATTCCTAATGAAGAGATAATTAAAAATCATAGAAGGCAAGCAAATTTACTTAAAGATGAGCTATTACAAACTGCCTTAAGAAAACTTAAATCAGGCTCAAATCCTGATCTAGTGGTAGAGGAGCTTGCTGACAAACTTACTAATAAATTACTACATAAAGCTTTAGAGAATTTAAAAAATCCTAGCAGTCTTAAAACTGACTCTCATGAAATAGTCGAAAAAGATAAAACAAATCTCCCTAAGATCGACAACTAATGAATCAATCAATCCTTACTAAATTAGAGCAATTATCCATGCGCCTTGAAGAAATCAACGTGATGCTCTCAGATCAGTCTATTGCCTCTGATCAAAATAAATTTAGAGAACTTTCCATAGAGCACTCTCAATTAAGCCCAATAAATGACAAGTACATTGAATATTTATCAGTCGCTGCTGATATTGATGCTGCAGAAGCTCTTCTCCAGGAAGATGACCAAGACATCAAAGAAATGGCTGAGGAGGAAATTGTTTCAGGTAGAAAGATTTTAGAGCAACTAGAATTAGATCTTAAGAAATCACTTCTTCCAAAAGATCCGAACGACTCACGTAATATTATTATTGAAATTCGAGCAGGAACAGGTGGGGATGAGGCAAGTATTTTTTCAGGTGATCTTTATAGAATGTACACTCGATATGTAGAAAAATCTAAATGGCAGCTAGAAATATTAAGCTCTAATTTAGGAGAGCATGGTGGCTTCAAAGAAATTATTGCTCGAATAAGTGGCACCAACGTCTACTCAAAACTTAAATTTGAATCCGGCGCTCATCGCGTTCAAAGGGTTCCTGAAACTGAGTCTCAAGGAAGAGTTCATACATCTGCTTGCACCGTTGCTGTAATGCCAGAAGTTTCTAGCATTGAAGAAGTTAATATCAATATGAATGATGTAAGGGTTGATACCTTTAGAGCTTCTGGAGCTGGAGGTCAGCATGTCAACAAAACTGACTCTGCAGTTCGCGTAACTCATATTCCTACTGGAACAGTTGTAGAATGCCAAGATGGCCGCTCTCAGCATAAAAATAAAGCTCAAGCTTTATCAGTTCTAGCATCCAGAATTTTGGATGCTCAACAACAAGAACAACAGAAGGAGCAGGCCTCTCAAAGAAAAGAACTTGTTGGAAGTGGTGACCGATCTCAAAGAATCAGAACTTACAATTACCCCCAAGGAAGGGTTACTGACCATCGGATTAATTTAACGCTCTACAAATTAAGCGAAGTCATGGAGGGTGAATTAGAAGCAATTATAGACCCATTAGTAATTGAGCAACAAACTAACCAATTGACCGCACTTAATGAATCCCTTTAACTGCCTCTATTTGGAAGGAATTGGGCAATAAAAAAGAAAACTCCTAAAGTAATAACTATGGCAGGACCAGTTGCTAAATCAAATGTAATTGAAGTGTAAAGCCCTAATAAAACAGAAACAATTGATATGATCATTGAGCTAAAAATCATTGCTATAGGTGAGTTTGAAAAAACTCGAGCTATTGCAGGCGGAATAATTAGTAAAGAGGTAATCAACAAAACGCCTACAATTTGGACTGAAACAGACACAGCCAGTGCTATTAAAAACATAAAAAGCAGCTCATAAAAGGTTTTATTAACGCCTTCAGCTTTGGCTAATTCTTCATTAAGTGTGAGTAATAACAGTTTTTTCCAATTAATAAATAATAGAAAAATAACACCGACCATAACAGAAAATATCCAATAGATATCTTTAGAGGTTATGGATAATATATCTCCAAATAGATAAGAAAAATAATCTATATTTTGATCCCCAATAAAGCCTAGAACTACAATACCTAGCGACAGAGAAATATGAGAGAAGATACCTAGCACAGCATCACTCGACCAGAAGTCTTTTTGCTGCAAAAAAACAATCAGAGTTGCAAATAGTCCTCCAACAATAACCAAACCAAAATTAATACCCAGTCCAGTTGCAAGTCCAAGAGCAACACCTAAAAGCGCACTATGTGAAATAGAGTCCGAAAAATATGAAAGGCGCTTCCAAATAACAAAACAACCTAGAGAGCCTGCGATTATTGATACGCCAATTGCCGCAATTAGTGCCCTATAAATAAAATCATCCATAATTTATAAAGCCCTAAAAAAACTTAATGACAGTCCTTGCATAAGCCATAAAGGTATAGTGAATGATCAGTCAATTCAAAGCCATGTTTTTTTGCAATTTGAAGCTGATGTTGTTCAATAACATCATCTTGAAATTCGATAATCTTACTGCACTTCACACACACTAGATGGTCGTGATGTTCTAAGCCGCATAACTCATAGACAGCCTGGTTATTTTCAAAATTTAATTTTTGAACAATTCCAGATTCTTCAAATTGAGATAAAACGCGGTAAATTGTTGCAACACCAACCTCTTCATTTTGCTCAATGAGAACTCTATAGATGTCCTCAGCACTCAAATGATGGTTTGGTGATTTCTCCAAAACTTCTAAAATCTTTAGCCTTGGAAGTGTAACTTTAAGACCAGCACTTTTTAAATCTTCTGCATCCATTTAAAAATCCTTAAGGTAAAATCTTATTTATATTTTATATGTTTTAACTAATGATGAAGAGATTAACTTTTATTCTACTTGGCTGTCTTATATTGACTGGGTGTACAAATTCTCTTCCTAAGGCGCCTGAAATTCCTAAACTGCCAAAGTTTTCTATGCCAGAGTTACCAAAAATGCCTAAGCTATCACTGCCTAGCTGGGCTAAGCCTAAGATGCCCTCAATTGATGTATATAAACCAACAATTATGCAGGGAACAATTTTAGATATTAAAGAAGTTAATCAGCTTCAATTAGGGATGTCAAAGCAGTCTGTAATGAACTTGATTGGCTCGCCAAGTATTATTGATCCTTTTCATCAATATCAATGGGACTACATTAATCACTCAACAATTGATGGTGAGATAGAAATTAGATACCGCTTAAGGCTTATATTTTCAGGTAATCTGTTATCTGAAATTGACAAGAGTGGCTTAGAGGAATTATTAAACTCTAATTAATAAAAGAATGTGTCTTTAAATTAAGTCCTAAGCTCCTTCGAATCTATCGCCTTTATTGAGCTTATCAACTAAAATAATGATATGTCAAAGCTATCGGTCAATAACTTAAGTTGCCAAAGAGGCTACAACCTTCTCTTTGAAAACTTATCTTTTGAATTAAATTCTGGTGAAGTCCTTAGAATCTCTGGTCAAAATGGATCAGGAAAAACCTCACTTCTAAAGATAATTGCTGGACTTAATACTCCAGAGCTGGGCTCCATAGAATTCGACCAAAATCAATCAAATAGCGAAAAATATCAAATAGAAACTCTATATCTTGGTCACTATGCTGCTTTAAGTTCGGAGCTTAGCTGCATCGAAAATCTAGAATATTTAACCAATCTAAATACAGAAATTTTATCGCCAAATTTTCATGACGCTTTAAAAGAAGTTGGATTAGAAAATTATGAATATGAGTCTGCTGGAAACCTTTCTGCAGGCCAGAAAAGGAGGGTAGCATTATCACTTCTTTTTATTAGTCAGTCGAAAGTGTGGCTTCTTGATGAGCCTTTCACCGCACTAGACTCAGATGGAACCAAGATAATTGAAAATCAAATTGAAAAGCATTGTGCAAATGGCGGTCTATGTATCTTAACAACCCATCAAGATTGCAATATTAAAAACCTTAAGGAGATTTCTCTTTGAATATCTTTTTAACAACTCTAACAAGAGATTTAAAAATGGCATTTAGAAATCCATCTAGCTTTCTTAACCCTCTAATGTTTTTTGTTATTTCTATTTCATTATTTCCAATTGCTATAAGCCCAGATGCTGAAACATTAATGAATATAGCGCCTGGTATTATTTGGGTTATTACAATGCTTGCAGTACTTTTATCACTTAACTCCTTGTTTCACTCCGACTATGATAATGGCGTTCTTGAGCAAATAGTTATTTCACATCACCCACTTCCCTTAATACTGCTTGCTAAAACTACTGCGCATTGGATACTTAGTGGGCTTCCAATCATATTACTTTCACCGTTACTTGGAGTAGCACTATTTTTAGACTCTAATAGCATCTATATTTTAATGTTAACGCTGTGTTTAGCCACCCCTTGTTTGAGCCTAATAGGTTCTATAGGGGCTTCATTAGTTGTTAGTATAAAAAACTCTGGAATGTTATTATCTTTATTAATACTTCCTCTTTATATACCTATTTTAATTTTTGCAACAAGCGCAGTCTCTCAATCACAATTCAACCTTTCAATTAATGGTCAGCTCTATTTTTTAGGCTCAATTCTTATTATTAGTCTTATAACTGCTCCATTTATAAGTGCGGTAGCATTAAGAATTAGCTTAGAATAATCTTTGCACATAATCATAAAAGATTATATAATTATCACGCGCTGATTTGTTTCGATTGCTAGCGTTGTCACTAAGGTGACTAAAATAAGCTAAAGTTGGTGTTTTCCGGAGAAACCCACTTTAATGGTTTTTTTATTTTTTATAGGAATGCACTATGATATTTACTTCTGAATCTGTTTCTGCTGGTCACCCTGATAAAGTTTGTGATCAAATCTCTGACGCTATTCTCGACGCCGCACTAAAACAAGACATTAATTCAAGAGTTGCTGTTGAAACTTTAGTTAAAGATAATCAAGTTGTCTTGGCTGGAGAAATAACTACTAACGCCCAAATTGATTATGAGGAAGTGGTTCGAAAAACTATTCTTGGTATAGGTTATGACAAAGAAGAATATGGCTTTAATGGGAACACTTGTTCAGTAACTAACCTCTTAGGCAGACAGTCACAAGACATTTCTATGGGCGTTACAGAAAGTGAAAATCACGAGCAAGGTGCTGGTGATCAAGGGCTCATGTTTGGTTATGCTGAAAATTCAACAGATGAATTAATGCCAGCACCTATTATGCTTTCTCATCAACTTGTTAAACAACAAGCAGAGCTAATGCTAAACGGCTCCATACCTTGGCTTCGCCCTGATGCAAAATCCCAAGTTTCTTGTATTTATGAAGGTAATCAAATAGTAGGAATTGATGCGGTGGTTCTTTCAACGCAGCATGATGGTGACATCTCATTAGAAGAGCTTAGAGAAACGATACTTGAAGAAATTATTGAGCCGATCTTGCCAGAAAAATGGCTAACAAATGATACTCAGTTCCATATTAATCCAACTGGTAACTTCGTAATTGGTGGTCCTGTTGGAGATGCTGGACTTACCGGAAGAAAAATTATTGTAGATACTTATGGCGGTATGGCTAGACATGGTGGTGGTGCTTTTTCTGGAAAAGACCCATCCAAAGTTGATAGAAGTGCAGCTTACGCAACTCGATATGTTGCAAAAAATATTGTGGCAGCTGGACTTGCTGAAAGATGTGAAATTCAAGTTTCTTATGCAATTGGCGTTGCAGAGCCAACGAGTATTAGTGTTGATACTTTTGGAACTGGAAAAATTCCTCACCATGAAATGGTGGCATTGATTAGAAAGCACTTTGATCTAAGACCTAAAGGATTAATTGCAATGTTAGATTTAAAGCGCCCTATATATCAACAAACTGCTAGCTATGGTCATTTTGGCAGAACTGAAGACTCAATTAGCTGGGAGAAAACTGATAGAGCAGATTTGCTAAAATAGTTTCTTTTTTAATTATTTTTTTGTATAATATCAAACTTACCAAGGAGCGTTGCATTGGGATACTTCTCAATCAGGCTTGGTAACCAAAACGACGCTCATTTTTTTTCAATTTAATAGGAAATAAAATGAGCGAATCAACAATAGATAATACTGGCTTTAAAGTTGCTGATCTTAATCTTGACTACAAAGTTGCTGATATTAATTTGGCAGAATTTGGCCGAAAAGAGATTGAGTTAGCAGAAGCTGAAATGCCTGCTTTAATGGCTCTTAGATCAAAATACAGAAAAGAGCAGCCTTTGAATGGAGCAAGAATTATGGGCTGCATTCATATGACAATTCAAACTGCTGTCCTTATGGAAACGCTAATAGATCTAGGCGCTGAAATTCGCTGGTCATCTTGCAATATTTTTTCAACGCAAGATCATGCTGCATCTGCGATGGCTGCAAAAAATATTCCAGTTTTTGCCTGGAAAGGTGAAACTGAAGAAGAATTTTTATGGTGCATTGAGCAAACTATTCTTCATAATGGTAAGCCATGGGATGCCAACATGATTTTAGATGATGGTGGTGATTTAACAGGAATGGTTCATGAAAAATATCCTGAAATGCTAGATAAAATCCATGGTATCAGTGAAGAAACTACAACGGGTGTCCATCGTCTTCTAGAGATGATTGAAAGTGGTGAGCTTAAAGTTCCAGCTATCAATGTAAATGATGCTGTTACTAAAGCAAAAAATGACAATAAATATGGATGTCGTCACTCATTAAATGACGCTATAAAGCGTGGAACAGATATGTTAATGTCAGGAAAGAAGGCACTTCTAATAGGCTACGGTGATGTTGGAAAAGGCTCTGCTATGTCACTTCGTCAAGAAGGAATGATTGTAAAGATAACTGAAGTAGACCCTATTTGTGCGTTTCAGGCTTGTATGGATGGCTTTGAGGTTGTTTCACCTTATATAGATGGAATCAACACAGGCTCAATGGATTGCATTAATAAAGAATTACTAAGCACTACAGACCTTATTGTTACTTCAACTGGCAATACAAATGTTTGTGATTCAGCAATGTTAAGAAGCCTAAAAGCAGGCTCTTTAGTTTGCAATATTGGTCATTTTGATAATGAAATTGATACTTTATATATGCGTGATAATTGGAAATGGGATGAAGTAAAACCTCAAGTCCACCGTATTTATCGCTCTGAAAATAAAAACGACTACTTAATTTTACTATCTGAAGGTCGTTTAGTTAATCTAGGAAATGCAACTGGTCACCCTTCTAGAATTATGGATGGCTCTTTTGCAAACCAGGTTTTAGCTCAAATGCATCTTTTTGAGAAAAAGTTTGCGAACCTTCCTAATGATCAAAAAGCTGCGAATGTCACAGTCGAGATTCTTCCAAAGAAACTTGATGAAGAAGTAGCTGCTGGAATGGTTGGAGGCTTTGGAGGCGTAATGACTATTTTGACTGACACTCAAGCAAAGTACATCAATACTCCTAAAGAAGGTCCGTTTAAGTCAGAGACTTATAAATATTAAGCTTTCTCTTAGTTAAATAAAAATGCGGGATATCTTCCCGCATTTTTTTTAATAGTATTTAATACAAAAATATAAATGCTAACCCTCAAAAGTTGCTGGTGAGGTAAAATTTTTAATATTGTTATTTTTAGTTCAAATTAATGTCAGCCGCAGAACTCGATACAACTAAATCATTTCAAAATTTGATCCTCAAATTACAAAATTATTGGGCTGAAAAAGGATGCGCTATTACTCAACCTTTTGATATGGAGGTTGGTGCAGGAACCTTTCATCCAGCAACCTTTTTGAGATCAATAGGACCTGAGCCATGGAAAGCAGCATATGTTCAGTCTTCAAGAAGACCAAGTGATGGTCGCTATGGAGAGAACCCAAACCGCCTTCAGCACTATTATCAATTTCAGGTTTTATTAAAGCCTTCTCCAAGTGATATTCAAGACCTTTATCTTGACTCGTTATCTTTTATTGGCATTGACCTACAGATGCATGATATTAGGTTTGTAGAGGATAATTGGGAATCACCAACATTAGGTGCATGGGGCCTTGGCTGGGAGGTCTGGCTTAATGGCATGGAGGTGAGTCAATTTACATATTTCCAGCAAGTTGGTGGCCTTTCATGTAAACCTATTTCTGGAGAATTAACCTATGGTTTAGAAAGGTTAGCAATGTACCTTCAAGGAGTTGATAGCGTTTATGACCTTGTTTGGACAGAAGGCTTAACTTATGGGGATGTTTTCCATCAAAATGAAGTTGAACAATCGAAATATAACTTTGAACTTGCAGATATTGAAGTTCTTTTTAGGCAGTTTGATGAAGCTGAAGCAATGAACTTAAAACTCATTGAAGAGAGCCTTCCTTTTCCTGCTTATGAGCAAACTATGAAAGCGTCACATCTTTTTAATCTTCTTGATGCAAGGCGAGCAATAAGTGTCACAGACAGAGCAAGGTTTATTCGAAGGGTAAGGTCAATGAGCCAAAAAGTAGCTCAAGCTTATCTTGACTCTAGGGAAAGGCTTGGCTTCCCAATGTTAAAAAAATAAGTCCTCATAAGTCAATGAGACCCTTTCACTTTATTTATAGCAAAATTTTAGATTGGTCAGCCAGTCGATTTGCAATCTTATGGCTATCTCTAATAAGCTTTTTAGAGTCCTCAATTCTCCCATTGCCAATTCAGGACTTATTGTTGGCTTCTATGTCTCTAAAAAATAGATCGAAGGCCTACTATTTTGCAACGATTTGTACTCTAGCTTCTGTTCTTGGTGGAATAGCTGGTTATTATATTGGAGTCTTTGCTATGGATCAAATTGGGCCTTTACTTGCTAACCTAGGTTACGAATCAAAGCTACAGAGTGCGCAAATTTATTTTAATACTTATGGAATTGTGATTATTCTTATCGCTGGCTTTAGTCCAGTTCCATACAAGCTATTTACTATTTCCGCTGGAATGATGTCCATGTCACTTATCCCCTTTGTGGCCTTTTCTTTAATTGCAAGGGGTGCTAGATATTTTTTAGTTTCGTTTCTAGTAAGAAAATTAGGAAAAATGGCAGATCAATGGTTAAATAAGTACATAGATTGGCTAGGCTACTTACTTATTTTTATTATTATTTTATTTGTGTGGTATGAATACTAAATTTTTGACTCTTTTTTTACTTATTTTTCTCTCTGGCTGCTTTACCAATGATGCCGGACAAGTTACTGTTGTTGAAAAATCATTTAACAAAGTAGAGGCTTTACAACAAAACACTAAAGCAAAAACCAGTAATTCAAATGTTAACAATGACTGGTCTTTGCCTATTGACGCCTCAATACTTAAAAGCTACTCTGAAAAAGACAGTCACTTTGGATTAACTTACAACAATTCTGCCGGTCAAGAAGTAAGGGCAATAAGAAAAGGCGAAGTAGTATATAGCGGTGATAAAATGACAAGCTATGGAAAAATGATTATTATCAAGCATGCTTATGGCTTCTATAGTATTTACAATCAAAATCAAGAGCTACTTGTAAGTGAGGGTGATATTATACAAAAAGGTGGGCTAATTGCCCTTACCAGCGACAAACCATTTTATTTCGAAATGAAAAAATACGAAGAACCTATTAATCCATTAAAATACCTCTGATGAATGAATTTATCCAAAACATTAGTCCATTTCAGATGGTTGCAGCTCTGCTAGTAATTGCTGTTATTGTTCACATTGCTTTAAGCTTTGTTCTTAAGCAAATCACAAAACATTCTGGCAGTACTAAAACGCAAATAGATGACCACTTAATTCGTGCAATCTCCGCCCCTCTTAAGGTCCTAATTTGGTATGGATGGTTATACTTGTCATTGCGTGAACTAACATCAGAAATTCAGTCACTTGATCAAATTGTTAGCTACATCAGCATCACACCTGTATTTATTTTGACATGGGGAATCTTAAGATTAATTTCAAGCATTGAAAACTTTATGCTTGAATCTGAAGGAAGCTTTGATAAAGATTCTGTAAGGTTATTTGCTCGATTAATGAAAATCCTTTTTGTATTTGCCATTATTCTTGGAGTTGCTCAATTTTATGGCTACGCTATCTCTTCAATACTAACCCTAGGTGGTGTCGGTGGTATTGTCGTAGGTTTTGCTGCTAAAGACATGCTTGCCAACGTTTTTGGCGGTCTTATGATTCAAATGGACAAACCTTTTTCTACTGGAGATTGGATTCGCACTTCAGATAGAAGTATCGAAGGCGTTGTTGAAAAAATTGGCTGGAGAATGACGCGAATTAGAACCTTTAGTAAAAATCCAGTTTATGTTCCAAACGGAATTTTTGCAACCATTCCTATTGAAACCCCTTCTCGAATGACTAACCGTCAGATTTATGAGGTTATTGGAATAAGGTACGATGATATTGCGCAAATGGAAAGTATTATTGAAAAGGTTCAAGCCTTGTTAGCAAACAACGACCATATTGCGAATGATCAGCCCTGCCGAGTATACTTTGATGTATTCAACGCGTCTTCACTTGATTTCGTAATTTGGGCCTTTAGTTCCGATACTGAGGTAGGAGAATTTAAGAAAATGAAAGGCAAGCTTCTCCTTGATATTGCTCAAATAATTGCAGATCATAATGCTGAGATTGCTTATCCAACTCAGACTTTGCATATTCAAAAGACATAAATGAGCATCTCTAAATTATACGTTCGCACCTTTGGGTGTCAAATGAATGAGTACGACTCAGATAAAATGGGTGACGTCCTTAAAGAGTCTCACGGCCTTGAATTAACTGAAGACATTACTGAGGCTGACGTTCTATTGGTAAATACTTGCTCAATTCGTGAAAAAGCCGAGGAAAAATTATTTCATCAATTGGGTCGCTGGAGAAAATTAAAAGAAAAGAAGCCAAACTTGGTAATTGGTGTTGGTGGATGTGTCGCCTCACAAGAAGGCGATCTTATTCTTAAAAGAGCGCCCTATGTTGATATGATTTTTGGCCCACAAACACTTCATAGACTTCCAAATATGCTAAATGAAGCCCTTAATGAGAATCAAATAAGCATCGATATCTCTTTCCCAGAAATTGAAAAATTTGATCACTTGCCTGAGCCTCATAGTGATGGCGCAACAGCATTTGTTTCGATAATGGAGGGATGCAGTAAATACTGTACTTTTTGTGTTGTTCCATATACAAGAGGTGAGGAAATCTCTAGACCATTTAATGATGTAATTCGTGAAGTGGAAATTCTAGCTAATCAGGGCGTTAAAGAAATCAACCTGCTAGGTCAAAATGTTAACTCCTTTAGAGGCCTAATGGATGATGGCGAAGTTGCTGATTTAGCTCTTTTAATAGCCATTGTTGCCCAAGTTTCAGGTATTGAACGCATTCGCTATACCACTTCTCATCCAGTAGAATTTAGTGACAGGCTCATTCAGGCCTACGCTGAAGTTCCGGAGTTAGTATCGCATCTTCATCTTCCTGTCCAGAGCGGCTCTGACCGAGTTTTAGGACTTATGAAACGTGGGCATACTGCAATTGAATATAAATCCAAAATTCGAAATTTAAAGAAAATTAGGCCAGGTATCTCTATATCTTCAGATTTTATTATTGGCTTTCCTGGTGAAACTGAAAAGGACTTTAATGACACAGTTAATTTAATTGAAGAGATTGGCTTTGATAAATCATTTAGTTTTATTTACTCAAAAAGGCCTGGGACAATTGCTGCAAGCTTTGATGATGATGTGAGCGCTGAAACTAAAAAACAAAGATTAGTCGTCATTCAAGATAAGCTTAATGAAAATACCGAAGAAATCTCTAAATCAATGATTGGAAGTATACAAAAAGTCCTTGTAGAAGGTAGCTCAAAAAAAGGAGCAACGTTGTCAGGTAGGACTGAAAACATGAGAACAGCTCACTTCATTGGCAATGAGCAATTAATTGGACAAATCGTATCAGTTAAAATTACTGACGGTATAGGAAACTCGCTTCAAGCAGAATTAATTTAAAACTACAACCTTAACCAGAGTTTAGAATACCAATAATATCGACCTTTTTCTTTATAGGGCATAGTGCAGTTATAGCGACTCCTTCCTGACAAGAGTGGGGCTTTTGATTGAATACTTACCGCCTGAAGGCCGCTCCAATGAAGGTCTGCTAGATCCTGTCCAGAAACAAAACAAGAAAAGTTATTTTTTTCATAAGTAGTTAGTGGCCTTGAAAAAACTAAATCTAATAAGGGCTTGTAATCATTTGAAATTATTAAAGACTTAGGGCTATAGTTTTTAATTGGCATATCCACAGTTTGAACTTTCAGTGAAAAGCTGTCCATTTTTGCATAAGGCCCTGACATTGAGAATCTAGGAAAATTTAAAAAATCACTGGCCTGACTTGCAACTCCAGACTGTTGTCCAAATGCAGTGTAGCCAAGTTCATCTAAATATGAATAAGTCTTATCGTCATACTCACCATATGGGTAAGCAAAAAATTTGTCATTAACACCCAACTCCTTTTTAATCCTGTCTTGGGCATAAGAGATTTCATTTTCTAGTGTCAAAGCATCTTGATTAACTAAATGAAGATGTTTATTACTGTGGTTATAAACATCTATTAAAGGTGCCATTTCACGAAGCTGGCTCCAAGACATCATTAAGTCATATTTTTTATCAATAGACTCCGTTGAAACAAAGACAGACATTGGAAATTGATAGTCAAATAGTAACGGAAAGGCCTCAGTATAGAATGACAAAAAACCATCATCAGCAGTCAAACTAACGCATTTCTCTGGTAAATTTTCTTTAGCTTGAAGGCTTTCAATAACTTTTTTTAAAGGCAGCACCTGGTAATCATTTTTCTTTAAATATTCTAAATGCTGATTAAAAAGATCTGGTGGAGTGCTTGTAGACTTTGGCTCTTCATCTGAAAAACGATGATAAACAAGAATCACACAACCACTTTCACTTGCGTAGGAATTTAGAGGCAGCAAAAAGCTTATTAAAATAAATAACTTTAAAAACAAATTTAATATTTTCATAAGATAAATGATAAATTAAATAGTGCACCAAATCATGCAACTTAACATTTGTTTTCAAAGTAATTCAGTAAAATAAAACCCATGAAATTTACACTCAACATTCAAAGCTCTGAGCAACTAGCAAATATTTGTGGAGGGCTTGACAAAAATATTGAGAATATTGCCACTAACCTTGGCGTTAATATCTCCAATAAAGGTTCAGACTTTAATATAAAAGGAGAGAATTCTGCTTTAGCTGTTTCAGTTTTGCAGGACCTTCTTATTGTATCTGAAACTAAAGCAATCGACTTTGGTGACATAGATCTTTGTATTAAATCACTTAACAGCCCTAATGGAGAAGTAAAATCTGTCACAATTAAAACCAGTCGAAAACATATTCATATTAGAAGCACTAATCAGCAAAATTATGTCAATGCAATTATAGAAAATGATGCTGTTTTTGCAGTTGGTCCAGCAGGGACAGGTAAAACATATTTAGCCGTTGCAAGAGCAGTTGAGGCTCTTGAAAGTTCAGATGTAAAGAGAATAGTTTTGGTTCGACCAGCAGTTGAAGCGGGTGAAAAACTAGGATTTCTTCCTGGCGACCTTAGTGAAAAAGTTGATCCTTACCTTCGTCCAATCTATGACGCACTTTATGAGTTTATAGGCTTTGAAAAAGTCAATAAACTAATAGAACAGCGAGTTATTGAAGTTGCCCCATTAGCATTCATGAGAGGAAGAACCTTAAATGAATCTTATATCATCCTTGATGAAGCCCAGAATACAACCATACCTCAAATGAAAATGTTTTTGACTCGGATGGGGTTTGGTTCAAAGATGGTAATTACAGGTGATGTTACTCAAATTGATCTGCCAAATCCAAAACAATCAGGACTAACAGATGCAATCAAAATTCTCAAAGATATTGAACAAATTGCTTTTTGTAACTTCGATGCCCAAGATGTTGTCAGGCATCAACTAGTTAAAAATATTGTAAGAGCTTACGATAATGCGTAATGATGGCAACTGACAACAAAATCATTGTTGGCCTTTCAGGAGGAGTTGACTCATCCGTTGCAGCTTTTCTTTTGCTTGAAAAAGGTTATGAAGTAGAAGCATTATTCATGAAAAATTGGGATGAAGATGATGACGATGAATATTGCAGCGCATCTCAAGATCTTGCTGATGCTCAGCAAGTAGCAGACCAGCTTGGGATCAAACTCCATACAGTCAATTTCTCTCATGAGTATTGGGAAGATGTATTTGAGCACTTCTTATCTGAACATAAAAAAGGAAGGACCCCTAATCCAGATGTTCTTTGCAATCAAAGAATTAAATTTAAAGCCTTTTTGGATTACGCAAAAGATCTCGGTGCAACAAAAATCGCAACCGGTCACTACGCAAGGATTGCAGAAGAGAATGGCAAGTTCCTATTAAAGTCAGGACTAGATGGAAATAAAGACCAAAGCTATTTTTTGCATTTACTTAACCAAGAACAACTATCTCAAAGTCTTTTCCCATTGGGTGAAATTGACAAGCAAGAGGTTCGTAAAATTGCAAAAAATAATAACTTTCTTAATGCTGACAAGAAAGACTCAACAGGTATTTGTTTTATAGGCGAGAGGCCTTTTTCAGAGTTTTTAACCACTTTCTTGCCAAAAGAGAAAGGTGATATTGTTGATCAAAATGGGGCCTTTATCAAACATCATGATGGGCTGCCTTTCTATACAATAGGTCAGCGCAAAGGACTTGAAATTGGAGGAGGCTTTAGCAATTCTCCTGAGCCATGGTTCGTTGCAGATAAAATTCTAGAGTCCAATAAAATTATTGTAGTGCAGGGTGACCACTCCTTACTTTATCATAACTCTCTAATTGCAGATGATATCCACTGGGTTGATAGCCCTCCCAAGTCATCTTTCAACTGCAGTGCTAAAATAAGGTATCGACAAGACTCACAGAAGTGCGATGTAAGCCTAAATGATGACCAGACTATTAGAGTTGACTTTATTGAATCACAAAGAGCGATAACTCCAGGGCAATCTGTTGTGTTTTATGATGGAGATATTTGCCTAGGTGGTAGCGTTATCAAATCAAAATCTAATGAATAAGACAGCAAAAAAAACGCTTGCACTAGCAAGTATATTTCAATCAACAGCTTTAGTGCATCAACTCGCTCTGACAGGTAAATGTGATGGCCATACTAATAAAGCAAGCCTTAGCAGTATTGTTAGCAAAAGTGACTCTATTGATGAAATATTTACCTCTCCCGAGGACCTAAAGTTAGGCTTTGATTCATTAAAATTAATTCTTGAGAAGAAAACAATTGATATGCACAATGTTATGCTCTATGCAACGGCCCTAATAAATTTAGAAAAAAAATTAATGAAAAAACCAGATTTATTAAATCAAATTTCAAAAGAAATTAGTGTTATTAATAAACAAGAATTTTTTGACATTCACCATAGCAATTCAATAGCTAGACTGGCAGAGCTTTATAAAAATACACTTGGAAGCCTCAATCCAACAATCATGGTCCGAGGTGAACAAATTTATCTTTCAAACCGTCATACTGCAAACCATATAAGAGCCTTGTTACTTGCAGGAATAAGAGCTGTGTCTTTATGGAAAACTCAAGGCGGTAATACTTGGCAATTATTGCTTAATAAGAAGAAAACACTTGAATGTATTAAATCTTTAGCAAATTAACCTAATGCAAACAAATGCTTGCATAAATCAAGTCGAGACTCTATAATTCATGTTTTCGTAATTTAAGCATTAACTAATAAAATATGGCCAATTCAGCAGGATCAAAAAAACGCGCAAGACAAGCAGTAAAGCGCAATAAACATAACTCTCAAATTAGAGCAAAAGTTCGTACCTTTATTAAGAAGGTTTCCTATGCTATTGATGCTGGAGATAAAAAAGAAGCAACTAGTGGTTTTACTGAAATGCAAAAAAATGTTGATCAGGCTGTAAGCAAGGGTTTAATGCATAAAAATCAAGCGGCTAGAAAGAAATCTCGTATTATTGCTCAAATTAAGGCGCTATAAAATTTGCTTACTGCAGGTTAATATATCGATAGCAAAATCATTGCTATAATTAAAGCCCTCTGTTGAGGGTTTTTTTATATTCAAATTTTTTACTAATATGATTAATGAAAGCGACAAATCATTATTTCGATCTACTATAGATCAACAGAAACCTATCGATAAAGATGGTGTTAAAAAAACTGCTACCTCTAAAAATGGGTCAAACAAACTGTTTCAAAAATATAGTTTTTTATATGAACCTAATATATCTGGCTCCGAAGCTGTAGTTCATTATAAATCTGGATTATCGCCAAAAGTTCTTAAAAAAATGAAACAAGGCAACATAGGCTCCACTCCATCAATTGACTTGCATGGCCATAAGATAGAGGAGGCATGCCAATCACTCTCTAAGTTTATTCATTTTCATTCAAACGAACGCTTTATTCATGTTATTCATGGAAAAGGTTATCACTCAGATAATGGCCTCTCAATTATGAAGTCCCAAGTAGTTCATTATCTAAAGCAACACCCAGAAGTGCTGGCATTCTGTTCCTGCACGCAGGAAATGGGCGGAACTGGGGCTGTTTTTGTTCACCTCAAAGCAAATGTTTAATATTGATGAAATTTATACCGTATCTAACTTCTTGAGGTTGTGTCGAAGCTCAATTGAAAAAAATGTGCCGCATTGTTTCATTCAAGGTGAAATTTCAAACTTATCTAAACCATCTTCTGGGCATTGGTATTTTTCATTAAAAGATTCAAGTGGTCAAATCAGATGTGCATTTTTTAGGTTAAATCAGCGAAAAGTACAATTTAATCCTGAAAATGGAATGTCTGTAATTATTAGAGGGGCGCCAACACTTTATGAACAAAGAGGAGATTTTCAGCTAATAGTTCAACAAATGGAGCCCGCAGGAATTGGAAACCTTCAGCTTGCGTTTGACCAACTAAAGAATAAGTTAAGGATTGAGGGATTATTTGAATTGGAGAATAAAAAAGATCTGCCCTTGTATCCTAAAAAAATTGGCGTCATCTCTTCATCCACTGGTTCAGTTATAAAGGACATAATTAAAGTTTTAAATTCACGCTACCCTTTTGCCGAAATTCTGCTTTATGACACAGTTGTTCAAGGTGAAAATGCGCATAAAAAAATAGTTAAAGCGCTTCAAGCTGCTGACAGTCAAAAAAATTGTGATGTTCTCATTCTGGCAAGAGGTGGAGGATCATTAGAAGACTTATGGGCTTTCAATGAAGAAGAGCTTGCTCGAGAAATATTTAAATGCTCAACTCCCATAATTAGCTCTATAGGTCATGAAACTGATACAACAATTGCTGACTTTGTTGCTGATATAAGAGCACCAACCCCATCAGCTGCTGCTGTTTCTGCAACGCCTGACCGCAACGTTTTAATCTATAAAGCATCTAAATTGAGAAAAAATTTGCAAGACTTAATGGTTCAGTCTTTGAGTCAAAAGCATGCATACCTAAATATGCTTCAGCTCAAAATTATTGATCCAAGTCAACAATTACTTCAAAATGCTCAAAAACTTGATGACTATGAGATGCGCTTATTTAGAATTACAAATAGTCTAATTGATAAAAATAAGACAAATCTTAATCAACAAATAACTCGATTAAAAAACTACTCAGATTACTTCTTTAAGCACCAAAAAAATGAATTAAGTAATAAAGCCAGTCTTCTTAATCTTCTATCACCTCTTAATACTCTTTCAAGGGGTTACACAATAACGCATAATGAAAAAGAAAAAGTTATAGTTTCATTTAGAAAAATTAATTCTGGAGACCTTATTGTTACTAAATTTCATGACGGTAAAGTCATTTCAAAAGTTACAAAGAAAGAGGATAATTAGAGCACATCAACACTCTAGTAAATTAAATTATGCAATCTAATGTTTCATTTTTACGTCGATTAGGCTCAATTACTTATGATCTATTGCTTGTATTCTCATTTGTATTTTTTATTGCCGGAATAGTAATTCTTATCAACCAAAAAGAGCCTATCACTAATAGTCTTTTCTTTTATCTTTTAACGCTTCCAGTAATCTTCTCTTACTTCTCCATATCATGGGTTAAAGGTAAGCAGACTCTGGGCATGAGAGCTTGGAAGTTTGAAATTACCCAGCAAGATGGTGAAAATGTCACTTATAAGCAATCTCTTTTAAGGTTAATATTAGCGATAACTTCATTAGCAGGAATTGGCTTTATATTTCAGTTTTTTAATAAATATAAGCTTCCATTGCATGATTACTATTCGAAAACTTACCTTACTGAAATTCATAAATAAATGAGTAATAGATCTGCCACAGGACTAATTGGGTTTATTAATAGAAATAAACTTACTCTGGTTCTCATTGTTATTTTATTTTCTCTAATAAAGCAGAATATTTTTACTAATAATTTCCCATATATTGTTTTAAATAAACAAAAAATAATCAATGATATTAAGAAAACTAATACTAATTTAATAGATCAAAATGCTCTGATTGAAGGTCAAATAAACAGCTTTACTGAAGAAGACTCAAGATTGGTTGAGTCTAAAGCTAGATTTAAATATGGCCTAATTAAGGAAGGGGAATATTTTTTTAAAATTAATAAGATTATCGTAACTGATAATTTAGAAGAAACTATTGATTCTTCTTTATAATTAATGGCATTATCTCAATCTTATAATGAAGCCTTTTGCTGACATGAATAATGATAATTATTACTTGGTAATGCCAGCTAGTGGCATGGGGAAGAGGATGAAATCTGAAACCCCAAAACAATACCTCAAGCTTAGTAATGGCCTAACTATAATAGATCAATGCCTTAAAACACTTCTAAAGGTTGACGTAATTTCGGGCTTTGTCATTGCTCTTTCTGAAAAAGACACTTTATTTAAATCTTCAATCTATTTTAACCACTCAAAAATGTTAGCAAGTGCCAAGGGAGGGAAGGAAAGATTTAATTCTGTTCTAAATGCATTAAATTCACTAGCAAAGATTGCAAAACCTAATGACTGGATTTTAGTGCATGATTCAGTTCGCCCTTGTGTTAAAAAAATAGACATTGAAATGTTGATTAATGAGTTATCAAATCATCAAACTGGTGGTATTTTAGCTACCGGTGTTGTCGATACAATTAAACAAGTTGCCATTAATGGAAAAGTGTCTACAATTGATCGAAGCAAACTTTTTAAGGCTCAAACCCCTCAAATGTTTAGGTATGGAGTCTTAAAAGATGCATTGGAAAATGCAGTAAAACTTAATCATAATATTACAGATGAGTCTGAAGCAATAGAAAACCTAGGTTATTCAATTAAAATTGTTGTTGGCTCTTCAAGTAATATTAAAATTACTCAAATAGATGACCTTGAGCAAGCGAACCACTACCTTCAGTAAATTATGACTATAAAAACAGGCATAGGACAAGACTCTCATGCATTCGAAAAAAAACCTGGAAAGCCTTTAATACTATCAGGCATCAAATTTGATCACTCTTTTGGCTTAAAAGGCAATAGTGATGCAGATGTTGTCTTTCATTCAATCACTAATGCTATATCAAGCATTACTGGTAAAAATATTTTAGGGACAGTAGCGGACAAACTTGTGCAACAAGGAGAAAAGGACAGTAGTAAATACCTTCAACTTGCACTTGATGATTTGCATGAATGGAAAATAAATCATATAGCAATATCAGTAGAATGCTTAAACCCAAAAATATCACCAAAAATTGATCTTATGAAACAAAAAATTTCTACTATCTGCAAAATAAAAATTGCTGATGTAGGCATAACTGCAACTTCAGGTGAAGGGTTGACCGCCTTTGGAAGAGGCGAAGGAATTCAAGCAATAACCATCATAACCGTTAGCAAATCATGACTCTAATAGATAACCCCACACGCTCAAAAATTAAAAAAATACACTTCATAGGAATAGGCGGCTCTGGGATGAGCGGTATTGCAGAAGTTCTTGCTAACTTAGGTTACGAAATATCTGGATCAGACATTCAGTCCAATCAAGCAACAAAAAAACTTGAAGAAATAGGCTGTAATATTAGCTATTCGCAAAAAGCTGAAAATGTTAAAGGCAAACAGGCAGTAGTTGTGTCTTCCGCAATCAATAAAAATAACCCTGAACTTCAAGAAGCTAGGCAGCAAAAACTATTAATTGTTCCAAGAGCTGAAATGCTGGGAGAGCTTATGCGCTTTCGCTTTGGAATAGCAATTTCAGGAACTCATGGCAAAACAACTACAACCAGCCTGATTGTTCACATAATGACTGAAGCAAAGCTTGACCCAACTTACATTATTGGGGGCATTATAAATGCAACCGGTATGAACGCCAAACTAGGAAAAAGTGATTATTTAATTGCCGAAGCAGATGAAAGCGATGCATCTTTTCTTCACCTTCAGCCCATGTTGAGTGTTATTACTAACATTGATGAAGACCACATGAGTACTTATAATCATAGCTATGACAACCTAACTGATGCCTTTATAAGCTTTACATCAAATCTGCCTTTCTATGGAGTTTGTGTTGCTTGTATTGATGATGGCGGAGTTAAGGACATCCTTAAAAAAATTCATAGGCCAGTTTTGAGTTATGGCTTCAGTGATGATGCAGATGTCCAGGCATCAAACGTTAAACAGAATGAAATGAAAATGTCATTTGATGTTAACTGTAAAAAATATCAAAAAAAATTTCCTGTGTCACTTAATTTAATAGGAAGGCATAATATCTTAAATTCTCTTGCTGCAATTAGTGTTGCAATTGAACTAGAAATAGAGCTTAAGGTAATACAGAAAGCATTGTCTCATTTTAGTGGAGTATCAAGAAGGCTTGATTACCACCAGAATTTAACTGTAAATACTTCTCTTATTCCACTCTTTGATGATTATGGACATCATCCCAATGAAATCACTGAGGTTGTAAGTACTTTAAGAAATACCTATCCAGATAAAAGGCTTGTGGTTATTTTTCAGCCTCATAGATATTCACGAACTAGAGACCTATTCAATGATTTTGTGAGCTGCCTATCTAAAGTAGATGTATTAGTTTTACTTAATATATATTCAGCCAATGAGTCGCCAATTAATACAATTAGCTCATCAACCCTTGCCGACTCGATAAGAAGAAGAAGTTCAATCGATCCAATCGTAGTTAAAGATATTGATGAAATAATTGAAATAATTCCAAATATAGTTACTGAAAATGATGTAATTCTTACTCTTGGAGCTGGTGATGTCAATAAAATCCCACACCAGTTAAAAGATCATTTTCATGAATAAAAGATAATGCTCAAGTTTAATGAACCAATGTCAAAACACTGTTCTTTAAGATCAGGAGGAATATCTAGTGAATTTCTTAAGCCTGAAGATGTTAATGAGCTCTCTAATTTTTTAAAAATCAATACAAAGCCTGTTTTAATGGTTGGGCTAGGAAGTAACCTATTGATCCGTGATAGAGGATTTAATGGCGTAACAATTAATACAAAAAATCTCAAAGATATTTCTATTTCAAATGGATTAATCGAGTCAGGAGCAGGAACCTCTCTCGCAAAATTATCAAGATTTTCTCAAGCAAATTTAAAATTTGGAGCTGAATTCCTTAGTGCTATTCCTGGAAGTGTAGGCGGCGCATTAGCGATGAATGCAGGTGCATTTGGCTCTGAGATATGGCAATATGTCCATTCAGTCAAAACCATTAATTTATCTGGAGAGATCCAAGAAAGATTTCCCAAAGATTATAAAATTTCTTATCGATCTACTCTTCATAAATTTAGTGACGAAGTTTTTATTAGTGCTATTTTTGACTTTAATTTAAAGCAGCCCAATGACAATGTTCGGGACTTGCTTCATAAAAGAAACTCGACACAACCAATCGGTTTAGCAAGCTGTGGGAGTGTTTTTAAAAATCCTAAAGATCATTATGCAGCTAAATTAATTGAGTCAACTGGCCTTAAAGGATTTTGTATTGGAGGAGCCTGTGTTTCAGAAATGCACGCAAACTATATTATTAATCAGAATAATGCAAGTGCTTCAGATATTGAAAATTTAATTACTCATATTCAAAGTGTAATAAAGAATAAACATAATATTGAACTTGAAACTGAAATAATAATCATATGATTGCTGTATTAATGGGAGGCTACTCAGCTGAGAGAGAAATATCACTTCTTAGTGGCCATGCTGTTTATGAAGCTCTTCTTAAAAGTAATGTGGATTGTTTCTCATTTGATCTCACCCATGAAAATCTTGAAAGTCTTTGGGAAAAAGAATTTGATAAAGCGTTTATTGTCTTACATGGCAGGGGCGGTGAAGATGGCTACATTCAATCCCAACTTATAAAAAAAGGTATCCCGTTTACAGGATCTAATGCTATTGCATCAAATCTATGCATGAATAAAGCTACTACTAAAGACTTATGGAGTAATCATAGCCTTCCCCTATCTCCCTCAATCGTGGCTATAAAAGGGCAGAATTTAGATTCAATAAATTTTCCTCTTCCATGGGCTGTAAAGCCAACTTTGGAAGGCTCTAGTATTGGTATTACAAAGGTTAAAAATCAGAATGAACTTGATGAAGCACTTAAAGCAGCATGGCATTATAACGATGAAGCATTAATAGAGCAGTGGGTTGAAGGTGATGAATATACTGTTGCAATATTAAATAACAAAACGCTCCCAAGTATAAAAATTATTTCTGACCATGATATTTACGACTATCACTCAAAATACTTTAGTAATAAAACCGAATATCTTTGTCCGTCAGGTTTAACTATAGCGCAAGAAAAAAATATTCAAATGATAGCTTTAAAGGCCTTTAATTTAACTGGCGCATCTGGCTGGGGTAGGGTTGACTTTATTCTTGATAAAAATATGAAGCCATACTTATTAGAAATAAATACAGTGCCGGGTATGACATCTCACTCACTTGTTCCAATTGCAGCTAAAGCCTCCAATATAAGTTTTGAAGAATTAGTAATCAAAATCCTTAATGGCTAGAGAAAGAAAAAATTACGTAAAGAAACCAAAAAAACCTTTTAAGTATTTTTTAAACAAAATATTTAAATTAGTTTTCTATATACTTTTTGCGCTTTCAATTGCCTTCTTGATATATCTTGTTGAAAAATCAACCCTACTCAAACCAAATATTTCATGGGAAATAAAGGGAGAATTGCAAGCCCAAGCTTATGAATATGATGAATTAATTAAACCTCTTCTTGTCAATAAATATTTACTTAATCTCTCTCAAATTAAAAATAAACTAGAACAGAGTCCGTGGGTTTCAAATGTAGAAGTTGAAAGAATATTTTGGAATAGGATTAGAATATCATTAGAAAAGCATGATATTGCTATGCGATATGGAACTGAAGGTTATATATCCTCTCGAGGCATATTATTTAAACCAAACTTAACAATTAACTCTGGAAAACCAATTGGAATAGTATCTGAATCAGAGGTTCAACAATTTTATTTTGACTTTACTATGTACCAGTCAATCCTTGAGCCGGTTAAAATTTCTCTTTTTGAAAGGACTTCCATTGATGAATTAACATTAGATAACAATATAAAGGTTATTTTAGGATATCAAAAACAAAATGAACGCCTAGAGTTATTTATCAAATCTTTTGAAAAACTAAAGAAGTATAAAAAAATTAGAACAAGAGGAATTTTTGATATGAGATACCCTAATGGCTTTGCGTTGAGCTATTCGCCATTATGACTTTGTAGCACAATGCTATGCTAATTGAAGTCCAGTAGAGTGAGATAAAACTAAAGAGAGAATCTAGATAGCTATTTTCAATTAGGCCTATCAACGAAATTAAAATAAATGGGCCTATAAAGTTGATTAAAAAAATGTTTAGGCGAGCCTGCCATGTCACTTCTATTCTCTTGTAGGGCACATCGTTTGCTATTGATACTAAATTAAGTGTTAATGGGATAAGTAAAAGATAAAACGGTAGCAAATAAATTGAAGAAAGTGTTACTGCTTGGCCAATGCCTAAAAGAATCACCAAAAGAAAGAAGCGGCCAAACCTTAGGCTAGGCAAAACAAAACCAAATCGATTTATAGAATTACCCCCTAGAATTACAACTCTATATATATTTATTAATATTGCCATTGAGGCATAAATAAACATTAGGAAATAAGTTATATGAAAACTAATATTTTCTGGCACTTCACTTCCAGGCTTTAGCATAGATAATAAATGCACCAGCTCAGGCAAGAATGGAAGAGCTAAAAGTATTGGGAAAATACTGGCCTCAAGTAACTTCTTCCAATTAGAAAAAGCAAATGCTAAGGTTGCTAAAATAGTTTTTTGTATCGGGATATTTGTCATGATAAGTTTGAGTTAACCACGTTAATAGTAATAGTTAATTTATCGCCTGGTTGTAATATATATTCTTCATTCAAATCATTCCAAGATCTAATTTCTGCAATTTTAACATTATACTTTTGGGCAATCCTTGATAGGTTATCGCCCTCCTTTACCGTGTAAAAAATATCTCTATTAATATCAATTCCAGTATTCGTTATTTTAGCCAACTCTGTCTTGTTTTTGTTATCCCTTAAGATAACTAATTCTTTTCCAATAGACAAATAGTCCGAGGGGCTAATTTGATTCCACCTTACAAGATTATTAATTGTGGTACCAAACTTAATAGAAATTTTCCATAGGCTATCTCCAGCAACAACCGTATAGATAATTTTTTCTGAATTTTTTTGAATATTTAATCTACTTTTTTCCCGTTGATTATCTGATAAAGAGTAGTAGTTCTCTGATTTTTGAGCTAAAGGGACAATTAAATACTTATCAGTCCTTATGGCATCATTATCAAGCTCATTAACGCTCATTATTTGACCGATTGTTGTATTGTAATTTTGTGCAATAAGGCTAAGACTATCGCCTTGCTTAATCTTATAACGAGTCCAACTAATTTTTGGTCTTTGGTCTTGCTTAGATAAATTGTCATTAAAGCTATAAATAACCTCTTCTGGAAGCAGCATTATGTATGGCAGGGATTCAGGAGTTGCCCAGCGTTTTAATCCAGGGTTGTAGTTATAAATCTGATCAATACTTAAGCCAGTCCACTGAGAAATAAGCGCTAAATCAAACTGTGAATCTAGTTCGACTTCATTTAAGAAGGGCTTATTATCGATCTCAAGCAGTTTTTGATTATAGCGAGAAGGATTTTTAATTACCTGACTAAGCGCTAGGAGCTTAGGAACATACTTCTCAGTCTCCTGAGGTAAATCTAGGCTCCAAAAATCTGTCTTTTTTCCAAGCTTAATATTTGTATCAATTGCTCTTTGAATTCTTCCAGGGCCTGCATTATAAGCAGCAATAGATAGAAGCCAATCTCCTTTAAACATTTTATTTAGATCATTTAAATAATTAGCAGCGGCTTTAGTTGAGGCAAGCACATCCCTTCTATCTGCATGCCACCAGTCTTCTTCTAGTCCATACATTCTCCCAGTAGAAGGTATAAATTGCCACAACCCTGCTGCCGTTCCATGAGAATATGAAAATGGATAGTAATCAGATTCAACAATAGGCAGCAAAGCAATTTCAATTGGAACGTTTTGCTTTTCTAGTTCAGAGACAACAAGATATAAAAAAGGCTCTGCTCTTTTTGAAATTAAAGATAGATACTCTGGATGATTACTTATCCAATCAATACGACTTTGAACTCTTGAATTAGAAACACTTTCAATACCCTGACGATTGGCAATAACTTGCCATAAATCATCCTCTTGAGAGTATTGAATAGTATTGACTGACTTACCCTTGGGGCTGGCTAAAGTTTGATTTTTATCAATGATCGATTGACAGCCAGAAAGAATCAAAAAGATTAATAAAAGAGCAGATCTCACTTCTACTTCTTACTTGAGCATTCGGGTGAATTAGGTGCAATCTGACGTTTTTTCCACTCTTGAGGGCTGTAGGTATGCATTGCCAAAGCATGAATATGCTTTAACTCTTCGGCAAAAAGCTTATTAATGAAACGGTGACGATCAATAAGCTTCATTTCATCAAAGGTTGGACTTACGACTACAATTTTAAAGTGCGACTCAGTAGCTGGTCCTGAATGCTGACTAGACTCATTACTAACTTCGCAATACTCTGGACTCAAAGCTAAATCAAGTTGATTTTTTAAATGATTTTCCATACTAGGCATCGTCATTACTCACATTTGCGTATTCAAAAGAATCAGAAAAGAAATTCTCTTTAACTAGTTGATGTTCAAGACAGCTTTTAGCTGCTGCATTAACCATTACAGGTGGGCCACAAGCATAAACCTCGAATCCTGTTAAGTCTTCAAAATCTTTAATAACTGAGTCATGAACATAGCCTTTATTTCCATCCCAAGACTCATTTGCTTCCGATAATACTGGAATAAAAGAGATGTTGGTATATTTTTCACTCCATTCAGATGGAAGGTTCGAGTACAAATCGACTTCATTTCTTACCCCCCAATATAAATAAACCTTCCTTTGAGACCCTATATTAATAAGGTGCTCTATTATTGCCTTAACTGGGCCAAAACCAGTTCCTCCAGCAATAAAAATGATTGGGCATTCGCTTTCTTCTCTTAGAAAAAAACTTCCTTTGGGGCCTTCAATTCTTAAAATTGATTTAGGGGTTAACGAATTAAAGATGAAGTTAGTGAGCTTTCCATCATCAACCAATCGAATATGGAGCTCAATCAGATTTGAGTTAGTTGGCGCATTGGCTATAGAGTAATATCTTGAGTCAAAATCTGAATGCTCTAAGTCGAGGTACTGCCCTGCTAAATACTGCAAAGATTGAGCGCCAGGTATCTTTAATATTAGCTGGATTACATCATGATTCAAATGATTAATTTGCTCTACTCGGCACGGCATACTGCGAACTTCAATAGCTGCCAGAGAGTCAAGCTCATCAACTGCAATATATAAATCACTCTTTGCTTTACACTGACAAAGCAATGCCATATTTGAATCAATGTCATCAGCGCTTAGAACTGATGGGATTTCACCAGCATAATCAATCTCTCCATTAAGGATAACTGCTTTACACTGACCACAAAAACCATTTTGACAGCCGTATGGAAAATTAAAGCCGTTTGAAAGCGCTCCATCTAGAACAGATTCTTCATCTCCGCACTTGAATGATTTACCACTAACTTGATTTAAAACCGTAAACATAGTTTTTGGAGATAAAAAATATAAAGGTGCCATTATAATGTAGGTCTTATAGTTATGAACTTACTATTATTATGGCAATTGAGCCAATAAATTTTGTAGTTTTTTTGATGGGACCAACAGCCTCTGGAAAGACTGAGTTAGCTATAGAAATTAGTAAGGACATTAACTCAAAATTAATAAGTGTCGACTCTGCCTTGATCTACCGGGGTATGGATATTGGCACAGCAAAGCCTAGCAAGGAAATTCTTACAGTCCATCCACATGAATTAGTTGATATTTGTGAGCCTGAAGATAGCTTTTCTGTCACTGAATTTATATCACTGGCAAAAGAACACATTAAATCGGCTCTAGCAGAAGGTAAATTACCTATTCTGGTTGGTGGCACTTCTTTCTACTTTAACGCTTTAGAGCATGGTTTATCAAAACTTCCTTCATCAACTGATGAGTCTCGAAAGCATTTTAATGAACTTTTAAAAAGTGAAGGCAGTGTAAAACTTCATTCAAAATTAGCAGAAATTGATCCTAAGTCTGCAGCGCGCATCCATTCAAATGACTCGCAAAGAGTAACCAGAGCACTTGAGGTTTTTCATCTCTCTGGAGAAACACTAAGCAAGCTTCAAGGCAAAAAAAATCAGAATAAGCTCGATCTTAGTATTAAAAAAATTGTACTCATGCCTGATAGAGCTATACTTCATCAAAGAATTGAGCAGCGCTTTATAAAAATGATTAAAGATGGATTTCTTAATGAGGTTGAAAACCTTAGAAAAAATAAAAAACTCAACCTAGATCTAGCCTCTATGAGATGCGTTGGTTATAGGCAAGCATGGAATTATTTTGAAGGGAACTATAGCAAACAAGAAATGATTGAAAAAGCAATCATCGCGACTAGGCAATTATGTAAACGTCAATGCACATGGTTAAGGGACGAAGATAAAGCCCTAACATTAAATCAAATAGAAGTTGAAAAAGTACTTAAATTTCTTCAATAAGTTGAAATTTTAATTAAGAAAAAATAATAACAAATATTTATCGAGTCTTGTCGTTTTTATTAAGCTCTTCCATTGTGTGAAGCATTGTTCTTAAACTATCTATTGAAGTTTCAAATTCATCACTTGTTAAGTTGGATACCGCATTATCTTCAATCTCACGAAATTTAGGAAAAACTTCTGCCATAAGATCTTCTCCAGTTTTAGTAATATGAACAACAACTCGTCTAGCATCTTTAGAATGAGGAACTCTTATACAATATCCATACTTTTCAATAAACAAGAAACGGTTGTTTTAAGAGTTTAGAAGATATGATAATTGGTGGAGATGGGGGGGATTGAACTCTCTACTCAAAATAAACTCTTATTTTCTTCAAGAACGAAGCGCTTAAAAGTCTCTCCACGCTCATTAAAATTGTTAAACATATCAAAGCTTGCACACCCCGGTGAAAGTAATACTGCGCCACCTTCTGCCATTGAAGTTGCCATTGATGCCGCCTTTTTCATTGATTTAACAACTTCCACATGAGGAGCAGTAATTTGCTTTGAAAAATCACTACTGCACTCACCAATTAAAACAACTGCATTAACTTTTTCATTTATTAATTTAAAAAGCTCTGAATAATCCTCTTTTTTTGATATTCCACCAGCAATTAAGGTCAAGTTATTATATTTTTCAAAAAGAGCATTAATAGCAGTTATGGTAGAAATTGCGTTGGTTGATTTTGAATCGTTGTAGTAATCTATATTGTTTATTGTTGAAACAAATTCCAATCTATGCTCCAATCCTTTAAAGTCAATTGCAGCCTGAGTCATTACTTTTAAGGATAATCCAAAACGATAGCCCAACGTTAAGGCCGCCAATAGATTTTCTATATTATGTCTTCCAACAACCTTCAAGTCATCACTTGTAATTAGACGATTGCCTTTATGAAAAACTTCATAGGTGTTACCATTTTGCTTAGCGATAAAGTCACATCTTAAGTTACTTGATTCAATTCCATAGTAGTTATCTCCATCTACGCCATTAGCCAAATCTACATCTAGATTTACAGTAGAGAATTGGCAATACTTGTATATAGAAAGCTTAGAGGAAATATAATCACTAAAGCTAGAGTACCTATCAAGGTGATCAGGAGTTATATTCGTAATCACGCCAGTTAATAAAGAAAGCTTATTTGTATAATCTAATTGATAACTTGAAAGCTCAACAACATAGAGTTCAGCTTCATCACTTAGACTGTCCATTACAGGCTTGCCAATATTGCCACAAATAACAGCATTTTTCCCATCAGCAATTGCCATCTCACCTAATAATTGAGTTACGGTTGATTTTCCATTTGAGCCCGTAATACCAATAATTGGTGCCTTTGTATAACGTCCAAATAACTCAATATCACTAATAATAGGAATACTTTGTTGCCGAGACCAGTCAACAATTGACTCAGTTTCTGAGATTCCAGGACTAATTATTATTTCTGTAACGCTTTCTAAAAGTGACTTACTCCATTCACCAAAGTGGCTATCTGAAAGTACACTCTCCTTCTCTGCTATGTCAAGCATAGGTGGCTCTTGACGAGAATCTGCAATGCGAAATGAGATATCTTTTTTAAAGAAAAAACGGGCTACAGAAAGTCCTGTAATACCTAACCCTAAAATAAGTTTCATTAAAACCTTGTGTTTTCGACCAAAATTGACTATATTTTACACTTTTACTTCACTATTTTATTATGCCTACAAATGTTC
This sequence comes from Candidatus Pseudothioglobus sp. Uisw_041, assembly GCF_048087625.1. Taxonomy (NCBI): domain Bacteria; kingdom Pseudomonadati; phylum Pseudomonadota; class Gammaproteobacteria; family Pseudothioglobaceae (SeqCode); genus Pseudothioglobus (SeqCode); species Candidatus Pseudothioglobus sp. Uisw_041. The sequence goes on from NZ_CP159805.1 coordinate 1,254,725, forward strand.
AAACAACTTCAAGCGCGATTGTAATAAATCGTACGTTAAGAAACACTTATCAGCTTTTGTCTGCTACGCTTCTTTTTAGCGGTTTAATGGCTTACTTATCAATGTACCTTAGACTGCCTTACTTCGGACTTTTAATAACGCTTGGTGGCTATTTTGGTCTCTTATTTTTGGTAGCAAAGCTTAGAAATTCGGCTTTTGGAATCCTCGCAGTCTTTGCACTAACTGGCTTCATGGGTTTAACTCTTGGGCCAATTGTTGGAGCCTACACAACGGCTTTCTCAAATGGGGCAGAGCTTGTTGGAATGGCAATGACAGGAACTGCGGTTATCTTTTTATCGCTTTCTTTCTATGCCATTACATCTCAAAAAGACTTTAGCTTTATGTCCGGCTTCCTAACTGCTGGAATAGTAGTTGCATTTTTAGCTGGTATAGCGGCGTACTTTTTTCAAATGCCTGCTTTATCTCTTGCAGTTTCATCTGCATTCATTTTATTAATGAGTGGTCTTATTTTGTATGAAACAAGTAATATAATTCATGGCGGAGAAACCAATTACATCATGGCAACGGTTACTCTATACATTTCTATTTACAATCTATTCTTAAGCCTTCTTCACCTATTAGGTGTGTTTTCTGGCGATGATTAGTGATAGATAGCGATGGATATCGCGCAAATGTTGGCATTGTAATTACCAATGAAAAAAAGCAAATACTTCTAGCAAAGCGCTTTAAACAAGATGCATGGCAACTTCCTCAGGGTGGAATTGATACCGATGAAACTGAGTTAGATGCTCTCTATAGAGAGCTTGAGGAAGAGGTTGGTCTTAATCCAGGCCATGTAACTCTTTTAGCTAAAACTCCTAAATGGCTTCGTTATGATCTGCCTGTAGAGCACATAAGGCGTCGCCAAAAACCCACCTGCATTGGTCAGAAACAGGTTTGGTTCCTATTAAAGCTTAAATCTGGTGATGACAATATTACTCTTGATTCACACCATGATATTGAGTTTGATGACTGGAAGTGGGTTGATTACTGGAAACCAGTTGATGAAGTGATTGACTTTAAAAGAGCGGTCTATGAAGACATGTTAAAAGCACTTGCGCCAATCCTTTTTGAAAATGAACACAGCATTCCGATAAAACTTTCTCGGCCTCTGCAGTTTACTGCCATCAAGCTTTATTAAGGTAAGTTTTTCTTTATAATCTCGACCGGTGTCATTATGTGGGCCTCTATAAGCTTTTGAGCAGGTATGGAATCTCTTTCAAGCACCAATACCATTAGCGCAACATGCTCGTTCTGATTTGCTTGCAGTCTTTCATAGTTAGTAACGTTTTCTTGAAGCCAAAGATTTCGGTATCGGGTAGATTTTTCATAAAGTGATTGCCTTATCTGAAAAAGTCTTGGGGAATTACAACCAGAAACTAATGCCTCATGAAATGAAAAATGTCGATTTTGCCATTCATCCATATCAATATTTTCAGATTTACTATATTTAGCTAATAAATGAGAAGCTGCAATTATTTTTGACTCCCAAAAATCACCACCTTTTTTTATAGCCATATCAAGACATAAGCCCTCTATTTTTGATCTTGCCTGATAAATGTCAGTTAAATCATCAATAGATATATTACTAACATAAAAGCCTTTTTGGTTTTCAGAAACAACTAAATCTTTGGCAATTAGTTGCGATAGTGCTTCTCTTATTGGACTTGTTCCAACTTTATAGCGATCTTTTAAAGTTTTAATTTGTAATTTTTCCCCAGGTGGGAACACGCCCTGAATAATATCACTAGTTAACGCATCAAGAATTTTAGAAGCTGTATTTTGCTTTGAAGTATCCATTCACTATTTTTTTATGTAATTTAAAGTTAGATAATTTACAATTTAACCACAGTATAGCTTGAATTATTTAAAAATGTAGTTATAATTTAATAATGTCGACATTATTGAAAAATACTTAATATATTACTATGAACTCAAAAAATACTTTAAATGTTGGTTTTGAATTGAGCCAACACAAAAATAACTCAAGAGTTCAGGTCCTTAAGCTGTCAAAAAATACTGTAGAAAAATTTTCTAAGAAAATAGTTGATCATAATGTTCAATCAATTGAATATAAACCGTTTTTAAGGTTTTATCTTGCTGATTGTCTAAACAAGCTAACTGATGATACTTTAGGTAAATTTCTATTAAAAACTCTTAAGAATCGATCAACAGGAGCAATATTACTGGAATGTGAGCTATTAAATAACTCAACGATTAATGGAATAGAGTTTATAGATTTCAATGTTCTACTTTCTACGGCAATTTCTCATCTTATCGGCATTCCAAATCTTGATTCAATGTCTGGCAAGTTTTATGCCAGATTTAGTGTTAAAAATGAAGATAATAGTGACAGCTATCTCCGTCAAGCTCATCGCAGAATGGAACTCCACAATGATGGGACTTATGTTGAAGAGACTACTGACTGGGTAATCATGCAAAAAATACTTGAAGTTGATGTCGAAGGTGGTGATTCACTTCTACTTCATGTTGATGACTGGAAGGATTTGGACAAATTTTATCATCATTCATTAGCAAAAGAAAATCTTCAATGGGGGTCGCCCTCTAGTAAAAATATTACTTATAAAACGTCTCATCCAATTTTTTTAGAGGAGATGAGTGATGGAAAGCCAATTATGTCTTTTATTGATCAATTCGTTGAACCTTTGAATATTGAGCAAGGGCTTTATTTGTATGAAATGGGAGAGTCACTTGAAAAAGAGACGAATACTTCAAATATAAAATTACCCGAAGGCAGTATGCTTATTATTAATAATTATTGCTGGCTTCATGGAAGAGACAAGTTTATAGCCAAAAAGAACCTTCATAGAGAACTTCTTCGTCAAAGAGGTGTTTTTGCTGAAAATACTGGCGATAATGATAAATAATTTATTCCATATACACTTGTATAAATGAAGACGGATCTAATGTTCGACTATGTAGTTTTAGGAGGAGGTATTGTTGGCGTATCGACGGCACTTTCGCTTATTACAAAACACCCTGATAAACGCATCCTGCTTGTTGAAAAAGAGGAATCTTTCGCTCAACACCAAACGGGTCACAATAGTGGCGTCATTCATGCTGGTGTTTACTATGAACCTGGCAGCTTAAAGGCAAAATTTTGCAGAGAAGGATTAACAGAAACAGTCAAATTCTGCTTGCTTCATAAAATCCCATATCAGCAATGTGGTAAGCTATTAGTAGCAACTAATGACACAGAATTGAAGCGGATGAAAGAGCTTTATGAGCGGTGCAAATCGAATGATATTGAAGTTGAAATTTTAAACGAAAAAACATTAAATGAAATTGAACCAAACATCTCTGGTATTGGTGCGCTTTTAGTCAAGTCAACTGGAATCGTTAACTATAAATTAATTACAAAGAAAATGTCAGAGCAATTTGAGTCATTAGGCGGCATGTTTCTTCTTAACACTAAAATAATTAATCTTAAAGAAGACGAAGATAAAATTCAAATAATAACTTCGAATGAAACATTCAGCTCAAGATATCTTGTTTGCTGCGCTGGGCTAATGGCTGATCGAATAGCAAAACTACTTAAAATTAAAATTAACTTTCAAATTGTTCCATTTAGAGGAGAATACTTCAAGCTTCCTGAAAAACATAAAAATCTCGTTAAGCATTTGATCTACCCAATACCTGATCCAACTCTCCCCTTCCTAGGAGTTCACTTAACCAAAATGATTGATGGAAGCATAACAGTTGGGCCAAATGCGGTTCTTGGATTTAAGCGTGAGGGTTATAGTCAGTTTAATTTCAGCCTAAAGGACACCCTTCAGTTATTATCATTCAAAGGGTTTCATAAAGTACTTATGAGAAACTTTAAATCGGGCTTATATGAAATGAAAAATTCAATCTTTAAGAGAGGTTATTTAAAGGAGGTGCAAAAATATAGCCCCTCAGTAAAACTTAACGATCTCCAGCCATACCCTGCAGGAATTAGAGCACAAGCAGTTTTGGATGATGGCACACTTGTGCATGACTTTTTATTTGCTGAGAGCAGGCGATCAATCCATGTATGTAATGCACCATCTCCTGCAGCAACTTCAGCTATACCAATTGGAAAATATATTACGGATAAAGCGACTGAGGCTTATAACAAACTAACTTAATTTAAAAAACTGCCTTATAGTCTCAGCAAACTGCGCTGATTGAACGCTTTCAGGCTTCGCTTTAAGCTTAATTAAAGCAGGGTCTACAAATTCTTTTGGGATTGTTATATCTCTTCGAGCAGCTAGAAGGTCCTTTGTGAAATCAACCAAAAATTCGGGATGCGCTTGCATTGTAAGAACTTTATCTTTGATATAAAAACCAGCATTTTCACAAAAATCAGATTTTGCATAAACAGTAGCGCCGACTGGTGCTTGAAGGACTTGGTCTTGATGACAAATATTTAAGGTCACCTCTTCCAACAAGTTGCTCATGTAACCTGTTTTATTGTTAATTTGGTAAGTATGAAGCCCCAAACCCCATCCTTTTATTGACTTTTCAACATGACCTCCAAGCGCCTGGGCAATTAGCTGGTGCCCAAAACATACTCCAAAGATTGGAAGGCTGTCCTTATAGATATTTTTAATCAGATCACTGACTACTGGTATCCAAGAGTGCTCCTCATAAACGCCGTGCGGAGAGCCGGTAACAATCCATCCATCACACTCAAGGTGATCTTTTGGAAATACTGAATCAAGAATATTAAATGTTTTAAACTCAAACACCTTCTCTTCAGAATTAATAAGCGCAATAAGCATTTCTGCATAAGTACCATACTCTTGAACCAAATCTGCTGAAGCCCTTCCAACTAATAATATTCCAATTTTCATCATATTCTTAAGAAATTAAATTTTTAATTTTTTCATTTTTTGCTTTGCTCTAATGACGAGATAATCATGCGCAATAGTCGCTGCAATAATTGCTGTAATCTCAGCATGATCATAAACTGGAGCCACTTCAACAACATCTGCGCCAATAAAATTTAAGCTATCTAAGCCCCTAATAATTCCTAAGGCCTGGGCAGAAGTTAAACCTCCCGAGACTGGTGTTCCAGTTCCAGGTGCATAGGCTGGGTCAAGACCATCAATATCAAACGTAAGGTATGCAGGGCGATCTTTAACGACTTCAATTATTTTTTTAATTACTTTATTTACGCCATTCTCATGAACCCACGGCGCATCAAGAATAGTCACCCCCTTGGTATTGCTATTATGAGTTCTTATTCCAACTTGTATGGAGTGCTCGGTATCAATTAAATTCTCTTTGATGGCTCTTGAAAACATCGTGCCATGGTCAAGCCTTCCATCTTCATCGGGCCAAGAATCTGTATGCGCATCAAAATGAACAAGCGCAATTGGTCCATGCTTTGCAGCGTGTGCCCTTAAAAGTGGATAGGTTACAAAATGATCACCCCCAAAAGTGAGCATCTCTGCTCCAGAGTCTAATATAGTTTTAGCATGGGCTTCGATTTGAGCAACCACATTTCCATGAAAACCATAATCCAATTCGCAGTCTCCATAATCCGTTACCGCTAATGTTTTGAAGGGGTCTATTCCATCTGGAAATGCTAATAATTCTGCAAGCTGAACTGAGGCTTCTCTAATTGCTTTAGGGCCAAATCTTGCACCAGGTCGAAAGCTCGTTGCAGCGTCAAATGGAATCCCACTTACAGCAATATCAACGCCCTTTAGATTCTTTGTATACTTGCGCCTTAAAAAACTAAGAGCGCCGCCATAGGTCATTTCATTGTCTCTGCCATAGAGAGTCTTTTTAGTGAAAGCTTGATCAGTCTTTATTTCTTCAAAGTCATCAGTACTCATTAATTTTTCCTATATGTTGAAAAACTAGCTTCATATTATAATCGGTCCATTAGCGAATAATATAGCATGCCGAGTTTCATACTTGGATTTCGCAAAAACCTTCCACCAGGAAAACTTTGCCTTGGAATCTTTGCCATAATATCAAAAGTCTCACCATTTCCAGTAATTTTCTCAGAAACTAATTTTCCAGAGTAGCTAGCAAGAGCAACACCTTGACCAGAATAGCCCTGGGCAGATATAACTTTTTCATTATGAAGAGTTGTAAAGAATGGCAGGCGATTCATTGTTATCGCAAGCTTTCCTCCCCAAGCGTAATCGATTTTTACGCCCTTTAAAAATGGATAAATTTTCTCTAAAGGCTTAGTAACTATGGGAATAATATTATTTGAAAGTTCTTGAGAATAATTCTCGCCACCGCCAAAAAGTAAGCGCTTATCAGCACTCATTCTAAAATAGTTGATTACAAATCTTGAGTCAGCAAAGGCAATGTCTTTTGGGTTTATCTTTTGAACCGTTTCATCGTCAAGCGGCTTAGTTGCAACAATATAGTTATTCATTGGCAGTATTTTTGATGTTAAGCTTTTTTCAAAATTACCAAGGTAACCATTACAAGCCAGAACAACTCGATCTGCTTTGATGGAGCCATCTTTAGTTATTACCTTAACATGGTCATCATTAACTTTATAACTTAATGCAGGAGTATTTTCAAAGATCTTTGCACCTGCAGAGATAGCAGCTTTTGCAATCCCAAGAGCATAATTAAGTGGATGACAGTGAGCCTCGCCTTCATCATAACTACCCCCATAATATGTATTTGAGCCAGTCACATCTCTCATTTCATTATCATCCAAATACTCAATGTCATGATAATCATAGTTTTCATTCATATGATCTACATATTGTTTTGACTCTTCGCAATATTTTTGCTTATGATTGGGGTGGGCAATACCTTTTTTATAATCACACTGAATTCGATATTGATCAATTAGATGTTTAGCATGATATTTTGATTTCTCGCCAATCTCCCATAAAACTTTAGCATAATCAACTCCTAACGTTTTTTCTAGATAGAACTGGTCTCTTCTCATGCCACCAGACACTTGGCCTCCATTAGCACCAGAGGCTCCAGATGCCAGCTTGTTGGATTCAAGCAGGAGAACGTTTACTCCTTCTTTTGCCAAATAAAGAGCGGTCGATAGACCCGTGTAGCCTCCACCAATTATGCAAACGTCAGCATGTACGTCGCCAGTAAGCTTAGGTTGATCAATCTCAATATTTCGAGATGCTAGGTAATAAGATTGCACGCAAAGATAGTATTTACTTAATTGATTTGGCAGTCAAATCAAGACACTTCCAAACCTTTTCAATTATCTCGTCAATATGCTCATTAGTACAAATTAAAGGAGGAGAAATAACCATCTTATTTTTAATTGCCCTCATTACTATGCCATTCTCATAACAAAAATCCCGACATTTTCCAACAATCTCTCCACTATTATCAAATCTCTTGCAATTTTCTTTATCTTCAACAATTTCTATTGCTGCAAGCATTCCAAGTTGTCTAGCTTCACCCACCAAGGAATGATTCTCTAAATCCTTCCACTTACTTCCCAAGTATGGGGCGGTATTATTTTTGACTTGGTGAATTATATTAGTGCTCTCCATTAATTCAAGGTTAGCTATAGCTGCTGCCATACAGGCTGGATGTCCTGAATAAGTATATCCATGATTAAACTCTTCCTTAGCTGAAGCTAATACATCGACAATATCATCATGAACAATAACACCTCCAACTGGCAGATAACCCGAAGTTACTCCCTTTGCAAATGCCATTAAATCTGGCTTAAAGTTAAAGTGTCCAGAACCAAACCATTCCCCAGTCCTTCCAAAGCCACATATTACTTCATCTGAAACTAAAAGGATATTTCTCTCTTTACAAATTCTACTAATCTCTGGCCAATAAGTTTTTGGAGGAATAATAACTCCACCTGCACCCTGAATCGGTTCCGCAATAAATGCAGCAACGCGATCTTCACCAAGCTCGTCTATCTTTTTAGCAAGGCTTTGGGCCATCTTAATTCCAAATTCATCCTCATCAATTTTTCCACCTGCCTCAACACAAGCATCATAATAGTAGGGTTGTTCTACATGTTCAATATCAGCAATTGGTAAGCCACCTTGAGCATGCATGGCGCTCATTCCGCCTAAACTGGCACCTGCCATAGTAGAGCCATGGTAAGCATTTTTTCGACTAATAATGACAGACTTAGAGGGCTTGCCTTTTGCACTCCAATAGTGTCTTGTTAATCTCACAACAGTATCATTTGCTTCAGATCCAGAACCACAAAAATAAACTTTATTCATCCCTTCTGGAGTTTTATCCGCAATCATTTCAGATAACTTAATTGCAGAAGGATGACTAGACCCAAAGAAATTATTATAGTAAACAAGTTCTTTCATTTGCTCATTCACAGCCTTAATAATTGATTGTTGACCATAGCCCATATTAACGCACCATAGGCCAGACATACTATCTAAAATCTTCTTACCATCATTGTCATAGATATAAACTCCATCTGCTCGGCTGATGATATGAGTTTCCTCAGGCTTATTGATGTAACTTAAATCACTAAAGGATTGAATTAAATGCTTGGCATTTTTTTGTTGGAGAGCTGATGTGCTTATAGTCATGGGAATTCCTCAATTAAATTATCAACTTAAAATCGCAAGAAATTGAAATTATCTTGCAACACAATTTTAAATGTTATAGTGTAATACTTTTTTGAATCATGAGTAAAAAATAATTTACGATTGTTCAAAAGTAACAAAAATAATTAAATAGCAAACTTTTAAATACATGACTAATATCGCTGAAGAATTTTTAAAGAATAACCCAGATTTAAAAAAAATTGAATTTATATATGTTGACTTTAATGGCATTCCAAGAGGAAAATATGCCGCACCAAAAACCCTAGTTAAAGCTTTTGATGGTGGCCTTAAAATGCCTATATCAAGCTATGTGCTTGATGTTTGGGGTGACAACCCTAAGGGAACTGGACTAGTGATGTCAGGCGACGGTGATGCAATATGTAGGCCCGTTATAAGCTCACTAGCAGTCACTCCATGGAGCACTCGCAAGACAGCCCAGTGCCTTGTTAGCATGGAAAATGGTCATGGAGAGGCAATTTATGCTGACCCAAGACAAATCCTATCTTCAGTTCTTGAGCGTTTTCAAAAGCTTAATTTAAAGCCAGTTATCGCACCTGAAATGGAATTTTATCTTGTTGATAAACAATTGCAAAAAAATGGCCATCCACAAATGCCAATCATTCCAGGCACAAACAGAAGATATGAAGATGTTCAGCTTCTCAACTTGAATGAGATGGATGACTTTGAAAGCTTCTTTGCCCTAGTAGAAAAAAGTGCTCACTCTCTAGGGATTCCTGCTGAGACTGCAATTAAGGAGTGTGCACCTGGACAATTTGAAATTAATTTACTACATCATGATGACGCCCTCTTGATGGCTGATCAAGCCTTTTTAATGAAACGCTTAATTAAAAACTGCGCCAGAGAATTTAATATGAATGCCACCTTTATGGCCAAACCTTTTTCAGATCAAGCTGGCAACGGTATGCACGCGCACCTAAGCATTATTGATAAAGATGGTAACAATGTTTTTACAGTCGACAAAGATAAACAGCCTCAAGGTATTTTTGCTAACTCTATTGCGGGCCTTTTAAAGAATGCCCCTGATTTTCTTTCTTTTTATGCGTCCCATTCAAATTCATATCGACGTTTAGTTCATAATGCAGATCACGCTCCAACAACATTAAGCTGGGGTAATGAAAATAGGACTGCCCTAGTAAGATTGCCGGAGGCATCCTCAAAAGCAACGCGTTTAGAGTTTAGACTTCCAAGTGCAGACTCTAATCCTTACTTAGTATTCGCATCTATTCTTTCAAGTGTTTTGTCAGGAATAACAAATAAATATCCACTTGATAAAGAAACCATTGGAAATGCTCATGCGCAGCATGAAGCTGCATTAGGAATAACCTGGAGAGAGGCCGTTCAAAAAACAAGTGAATCCCTAGTAGTTAAAGAATTTTTTGGTGAAAAGTTTCAAAAATCCTATCAATGCGTCAAAGAATCTGAGATAAAAAGATTTGAAAGTACGATTACTGACTTTGAATATAACTCATATTTAAGGCATCTTTAATATATGATTGAATTGTAATTTCAAAAAAAGGTGCCTATTAAAGAATAAACTTTAATATAATCTAGTTAGTAAAAATAAAAGGAGAATAATAATGAAAAATAAATTAAATAATCTACTTATTGCTGGAGCGTTAACATTTACCGCTCAAGCTGTAATTGCAGAAGAAGTAGTTAATGTTCTAAACTGGTCTGATTATATTGATGAGCAAGTTAATACAGACTTTACAGCTGCAACAGGTATTAAGGTTGTCTATGATGTGTTCGATTCTAATGAAGTCCTCGAGGCTAAGCTTCTTGCAGGAAGCTCTGGATACGACGTTGTCGTTCCTTCAAGTAGTTTCTTAGCGCGTCAAATTGAAGCGGGTGTTTTCCAAAAATTGGATAAATCAAAATTATCAAATATTGGAAATATGTGGAGCGACATTGAAGAGCAGGTTGCACAATTTGGCCCACTAAATGACTACTCTGTTAACTACATGTGGGGAACAACAGGTATTGGCTACAACGATGGTTTAATTAGTGAAAGGATGGAGAATGCTCCTACAACCTCACTTGCTATGGTCTTTGATCCAGATGTCGTTTCAAAATTTGCTGATTGCGGCGTTCATCTTCTAAATGCGCCAACTGAAATAATCCCTGCAGCACTTGCTTATCTTGGTGAAGATCCAAGAAGTACTGATTCGGATGTTATAGCTAAAGCAGAAGCTGTCTTGACTAAGGTTCGTCCGTATATTCAAAAATTTCACTCATCTCAGTACATTGATGCTCTTGCAAATGGAGATATATGTCTAGTTGTTGGCTGGTCAGGTGATATATTTATGGCTCAGTATGCAGCCTGGGATGCGGAGAATGGCGTAGAAATCGTTTATTCGATTCCTGATGAAGGTGCTCTAATGTGGTTTGATCAATTGGCAATTCCAGACGACGCTCCTAATGCTGATAATGCGCATAAGTATATTAACTGGATAATGGATCCTGAGCAAATTGCAACAGCAACAAACTATGTTTGGTATGCAAATGGTAATCTAGCCTCTCAACCTCTCCTAGAGGAAGACCTTCTAAATGATCCAGCAGTTTATCCAACACCTGAGGTTATGGAAGGTTTATACATTAGCCCAACATACGATTCTAAATCTCAAAGAGTGGTAACACGTACCTGGACTAAAGTCACAACAGGTCAGTAACTTTAAACTACTATTACCTTCATGATGCTATGCATCATGAAGGGTTTTTAATAATCATAATTCTATGTCTGAAAATATTAAAGTCAGCCCTTGGCTCGATTCAAGTCAGAAGCCGTATATCCAAATTCAAAATGTCACCAAGCGGTTTGGTGAATTTACAGCAATCGATAATTTAACTTTAGATATCTACAAAAATGAATTTTTCTCCTTACTGGGTCCTTCTGGTTGTGGAAAAACAACGCTCCTTCGAATGCTTGCAGGCTTTGAAAAAATCACTGACGGCAAGATTCTTGTGGATGGAGAAGATATATCTGAAATACCTCCTCACCTAAGGCCAATTAACATGATGTTCCAGTCCTACGCACTTTTTCCTCATATGACTGTTGAAAAAAATATTGCCTTTGGATTAAAGCAAGACAATCTCCCTGCTAACGAGATTAATCAAAGAGTAGAGGAAATGCTCGAGCTTGTTGAGCTTACTCACTTTGCTAACCGCAAACCTAATCAGCTCTCTGGAGGTCAAAGTCAAAGAGTTGCTCTTGCAAGAAGCTTAGCCAAGCGTCCAAAATTATTACTCCTTGATGAGCCTTTAGGAGCGCTCGATAAAAGATTGAGAGAGCAAACTCAGTTTGAACTTATGGATATTCAGGAAAAACTAGAGGTCACTTTTGTTATTGTCACCCACGACCAGGAAGAGGCGATGACTGTTTCAAGTCGAATCGGCGTCATGGATTCTGGAAATTTAGTTCAAGTTGCAACACCTACAGAAATCTATGAGGCACCAATCAACAAGGATGTTGCTGACTTTATAGGTGACGTTAATATATTAAAAGGAATCTATAAAGGACAAAATGAAGTTGGCACTCAGTTGTTTTCTGAAGACTCAAATTCAATTGTGTTTGCAACACAAGAAGTTGGCGCCTCAGTTGAAGATGAAATGTGGTTTGCAATCAGACCAGAAAAACTTGAAATATCAAAAGTAGAGCCTTCTCATGATCACAATATATTAAAAGGAACGATTGAAGATATTGCCTATGGAGGAAGCTTTTCCACTTACCATGTCAAACTAGATAATGGAAGAATCTTAAAAGCAATACGTGCAAATCGTGAAAGAACTAAAGAGCATCATTTAACATGGGATGATGAAGTTTACCTTCAATGGGCTCCACATTCTGCTGTGGTCCTTCTTTCTTAGCTTCCTGTGAAGCTTATGCAAACAAATCCAAACTTTTTTAAAAGTATCTTTAATGGAAGAAATGCCGTAATTGCAATTCCATATATTTGGCTGCTTTTGCTTTTTTTACTGCCTTTTATCTATGTTTTAAAAATAAGTTTTGCAGAAACAATTTATGCAAGGCCGCCATACTCCTCGCTTCTAATTTGGGGAGATTCATGGCTACCTTCAATTAAAGCAAGTTTTGATAACTATTTATTTCTTTTTAGTGACTCTTTGTATATTAAAGCCTATCTTTCAAGTTTAAAAATTGCTTTTATCTCAACAATAGTTACTCTAATAATAGGGTACTCAATAGCTTATAGCGTCGCAAGAGCTCCCACCCGATGGAGGGGAATATTGCTAATGCTTGTTATCCTTCCTTTTTGGACTTCTTTCTTGATAAGAGTTTATGCGTGGATTGGAATACTAAAGACGGAGGGCTTACTAAACTTAGCTTTAATGTCCATTGGAATTATTGAAAAGCCACTCATGATAATGAACACTGATCTTGCAGTCTATATTGGCATTGTTTACTCTTATCTGCCTTTTATGATTCTTCCTCTATATGCAAATCTTGAAAAAATGGATATGAGTTTATTAGAAGCTGCAGCTGATCTTGGGTGCAGACCCTTTAAAACCTTCTGGACAGTAACTGTTCCACTTTCTCTATCTGGAATTATCGCTGGTTGCTTCTTGGTTTTTATACCAGTTATGGGTGAGTTTGTAATCCCAGATTTACTTGGTGGCTCTGAAACACTAATGATTGGAAAGGTTCTTTGGACAGAGTTTTTCTATAATCGAGACTGGCCAGTGGCCTCAGCAGTCGCAATCCTTCTACTTGCAATTCTCGTTGTCCCAATAATGCTTTACCAAAGGTCACAAGAGAAGGCAATATCATGAAAAAGTTTGGTAGCTTCAATATTTTCTCATTGATTCTTGGATTTTCATTTTTATATATACCAATAATATTATTAATTTTATTTAGCTTTAATGAATCAAGATTAGTTACAGTTTGGGGCGGTTTCTCAACTAAGTGGTATGGTGAGCTATTGCAAAACCAGGGTATAAAAGATGCGGCCTGGGTAACAATAAAAGTTGCCTTTGTTTCTTCAACTATTGCAACAATTTTAGGAACTATTGCTGGCCTGGTAATGACTCGTTTTGGTAATTTTAAAGGCAGGACTCTTTTTTCAGGGATGATCTATGCACCAATGGTTATGCCTGAAGTAATCATTGGGCTATCAACTTTACTTATGTTTGTAGCGCTTGCAATTGATCGAGGTATTTTTACTGTTACTTTGGCTCATATAACATTTTCAATGTGCTATGTTGCAGTTGTTGTGCAGTCAAGAATGTCAAGCTATGATGATAGTCTTACGGAGGCGGCGCTGGACTTAGGGTGCACCCCATTTAGAACGTTTATCTTAATTACACTTCCAATAATCCTCCCAGCAGTTATTTCTGGCTGGCTTTTATCTTTCACTCTGTCACTTGATGATCTAGTAATTGCGAGCTTTACTTCTGGCCCAGGATCTACAACCCTTCCAATGAAAATATATTCTATGGTGAGACTTGGAGTCACTCCTGAAATAAATGCAGTTTCAACAATCTTAGTAGGAGTTGTCACTCTAGGAGTCATAGCCGCCTCATTAATTGGAAGACGACAGAAACAACAAATTCTAAAAACACAACATACGTGAAGGACATTTCAGATCAATAGAGCATTATAATTAGCACCTTTAAAGTTCAACACAGCTACAAGGATAAATTATGCTAAAAAATATTAACCTTTTAAAAACTCATGGCTACATCAACGGACAGTGGGTTGGGGATGATGCTCAATCGCGTTTTGATGTGACTAATGCTTATACAAATGAAGTAATTAGTACTTTGCCAGACATGGGTAAAAAAGAAACTGATGAGGCCATCGATGCAGCAAATGCCGCGTGGCCTGATTGGCGCAGCCGAACTGCTAAAGAAAGAGCAATTATCTTAAAAAAATGGTTTGATTTAATCATGTCTAATCAAGAAGATTTAGCTATATTAATGACAGCAGAACAAGGAAAGCCATTAGCAGAAGCTAGAGGTGAGGTTGGTTATGGCGCATCCTTCATAGAATGGTTTGCAGAAGAAGGAAAAAGGACCTATGGTGACATAATTCCAACGCCTGCAAATGACAGAAGAATACTTGTAATTAAACAACCAATCGGCGTTGTAGCTTCAATCACGCCTTGGAATTTCCCAATCGCAATGATCACAAGAAAATGTGCTCCTGCAATTGCTGCAGGCTGTCCAGTTGTTATTAAGCCTGCTGCAGAAACTCCATTATCAGCGCTAGCAATTGCAGAGCTTGCTGAGCAAGCTGGAATACCCAAAGGAATAATAAATGTAGTTGTTGGAACTAATTCAAGTGAAATTGGACAAGCCTTAACCAGCAGCCCAATTGTAAGAAAACTTTCATTTACTGGCTCAACTGCCGTTGGAAAAATTCTAACACGCAACTGCGCCGACACAATGAAAAAAGTATCTATGGAGCTAGGAGGCAACGCTCCATTTATAGTCTTTGATGATGCCGATATCGACTCTGCAGTTTCAGGCGCACTAATATCAAAATTTAGAAATACTGGACAAACCTGCGTTTGTACTAATCGCTTTTTGGTTCAAGAGGGAATTTATGACGAATTTGTAACTAGACTTGCTGAGGCGGTTAAAACCCTAAATGTTGGAAATGGAATGGATGAAGGAGTTAATCAAGGTCCATTAATAAGCCTTAAAGCACTTGATAAGGTTAAAGACCACTTGTCAGATGCTGTTGATCGAGGCGCTGTAATTGTTGCAGGTGGAAAACCTCATCAAAATGGTGGCACTTTGTTTGAGCCAACGGTCATTAGCAATGTTGATAGCTCTATGAAAATGGCTTCAGAAGAAACCTTTGGGCCACTTGCACCGGTATTCAAATTTTCAACTGAGAAAGAAGCGATAGATATGGCTAATGATACCGAGTTTGGACTAGCCTCTTATTTTTATACAAATGATATTAATAGAATATGGCGTGTATCTGAAGCCTTAGAATACGGAATGGTTGGTGTTAACGAAGGCGTCATTTCGAATGAAGTAGCTCCATTTGGTGGAATCAAAGAGTCAGGATTAGGAAGAGAAGGTTCGCACTATGGAATAGATGACTTTCTCGAACTAAAGTACATTTGTATGGGCGGGCTAAAGTAATTTTTTTTTAAACCTATTACTTTAATTTAGCTCAATAACTCTACTAACATTTTTAAACATGATTTCCAGTGCGCCTTTTCACTGGTTGGTATAATAGCGCATTTGAATTTATAAAATACAATAATGAAAGTTGGAATTCTTGGTCTTGGTACAGTTGGTGGTGGCGTTGTAAATGTATTGCAAAAAAATAGTGAATCTATTGAAAGGCGCACGGGCGTTAAAATAGAAGTTGTTTTAGCAGGCGTTAGAGATGTCAAACAAAAACGTATCTGCGATACCTCAAACATCAAATTAACTATAGATCCTTTTGAGGTTGTCAATCACCCTGATGTTGATGTAGTTCTTGAGCTAATTGGTGGAATTGGACTTACAAAAGAGCTAGTTGAAACAGCCATAAATAATGGAAAACATGTCATTACTGCCAATAAGGCGTTGATTGCGAATCATGGTAATGCATTAATTAAACTAGCCAATAAAAAACAAGTACGACTTTTATTTGAAGCCTCAGTGGCTGGAGGGATTCCAATAATAAAATCCCTTGAACAGGGCCTCAGTGCAAATAATATTGAATCGCTCGCTGGAATAATTAACGGTACGGGTAACTTTATTCTTACTGATATGAAGGAAAAGGGAAGGGATTTTGATGATGTTCTTAAAGAGGCGCAAGCATTAGGTTACGCAGAAGAAGACCCAACTTTTGATATCGAAGGCATTGATGCTGCTCATAAGTTATCTATTCTTGCTGCAATTGCATTTGGCACTGAACTACAATTTGATAAAGTCTCTACCAAAGGTATTAGTGATATAACGACTGAAGATATCATTCATGCTTCAGAGCTCGGTTATACAATTAAGCATCTAGGAATAGCAAAAAGATCTGGTGATGGAATCGAACTTCGAGTGCACCCTACTCTAGTTCCAAGTAAGCAATTAATTGCACAAGTCGATGGCGTGATGAATGCAGTTATGGTTAAAAGTGATGCCTTAGGAACTAGCTTATATTATGGCGCTGGAGCTGGTGATGAGGCTACCGCTTCTGCAGTTATTGCTGATCTAAATGACATCATTAACAATCAAACAAGTAATCATATCTTAGGCTGGAAATCTCAACAAAAACTTCCTGTAATTAAAAGTGATGATATTCATAGTGAATTCTTTTTAAGGTTATTAGTGAGTGACATTAAAGGAGTCCTTGCTAAAGTTACGGGAATATTTAATGACCATAATGTTAGTATAGATGCGCTAATTCAAAAGCAAGCCGATGAAAACAATAACGCTCATATAGCAATAACAACTGATAAAGTTAGCACTAAAACGATCATGAGCATCAAAAAATCGATTGAGGCGAGCGACTTTAATCAAGCAGAAGTTCAAATTATACATATTGAATTACTTGACTAAACTAATAGAGAGAACTATGAGATATACAGGATTAATTGATAAATATAGAGACACTCTGCCTGTCAGCGACAACACTCGCATCATAAGTCTTGGTGAAGGCAATACGCCATTAATTAGACTTGAAAATATCCCATGTGAAATGGGGACGCAAGTTGAACTATATATAAAGTATGAAGGATTAAATCCTACAGGATCATTTAAAGATCGCGGAATGACTATGGCAGTTACAAAGGCTGTGGAAAGTGGCTCTAAAGCAATTATTTGTGCGTCAACTGGAAACACTTCGGCTGCAGCTGCTGCCTATGCTGCAAGAGCAGGAATTAAAGCATTTGTTCTCATTCCAGAAGGAAAAATTGCGCTAGGCAAATTAGCACAAGCAATGATACATGGCTCTACTATTATTCAAATTAAGGGTAACTTTGATGACGGCATGCAGCTCGTTAAAGATGTTGCTGAATTTGCACCCGTCTCAATAGTCAACTCAATCAATCCTTTTAGGCTGCAAGGTCAAAAAACTGCAGCATTTGAAATTATTGAAGAGCTTGGTCATGCTCCAGATTACCACTGCCTCCCTGTTGGTAATGCAGGAAATATTACTGCGCACTGGATGGGCTATACAGAATATCACGAGAAAGGAAAAGCAGATTCAACACCTACCATGCTTGGTTATCAAGCTGAAGGTGCTGCTCCATTTATTCAAGGCTCGAGAGTTCATAACCCAGAAACTATTGCGACTGCAATAAGAATTGGAAATCCTCAAAGTTGGGATCAAGCTTTAAAACTTAGTAAAGAATCAAACGGATGGTTTGATGCATTTTCAGATGAAGAAATTTTAGCAACACAAAAGATGCTTACTGAAAAAGAAGGAATTTTTTGTGAGCCAGCATCTGCAATATCAGTTGCAGGAGCCTTAAGAGATATAAAGTCAGGAAAAATACCTGATGGCTCGAGCGTTGTATGTACTCTTACAGGTCATGGCCTTAAAGATCCTGATACGGCAATTGCTCAATGCGATACTAATGCAATGATCAACGTTAATCCAGCACTTGAGGAAGTAAAAAAAGCCATCTTAAACAATATGTAGTTCTAAAGGCTTTAAATTTGTGATAATAACTATCAAATTATGAGCAATAATAACTATAAAACAATTGATCAATGCATAGGAAAGACTCCTTTAGTGAGGCTGCAAAGATTAAATCCAAATCCGACTAATATAATTCTTGGTAAGCTCGAAGGCAATAATCCAGCTGGGTCTGTTAAAGATCGCGCCGCCCTTAATATGATTACTGAGGCAGAAAATAGGGGTGAGATTCATCCTGGAGACACTCTTATTGAAGCAACTAGTGGAAACACAGGCATTGCCCTAGCTATGGTTGCAGCAATTAAGGGTTATCAGATGATTCTGATTATGCAAGAAAATCTATCGCAAGAGAGAAGAGATGCGATGACTGCGTATGGTGCAGAATTAATTTTAGTGAGCAAAGAGCTTGGTATGGAAGGAGCGCGTGACCTTGCAAATCAAATGAGCTCAGAAAATAAAGGCCTTCAGCTTAACCAATTTTCTAATCAAGATAATCCAAGCGCTCACTATGCCTCAACTGCCAGAGAGATTTGGAATGATACAAATGGAGAAATTACACATTTCGTAAGCTCCATGGGAACTACTGGCACTATTATGGGCGTTTCAAGGTATCTCAAAGAAAAAAATCCAGCAATACAAATTGTAGGGATTCAACCTGATGATGACTCGCACATTCCAGGAATTAGGAGGTGGCCTAAAGAGTATCTCCCCACTATTTTTGACTCAACCAGAGTGGATAAAATTATGGATATCTCGCAATCAAGTGCAGAGCAAGCAACAAGGGATCTTGCAATTCGTGAAGGCATCTTCTCTGGTGTATCAGCTGGAGGCGCAGTAGCTTCAGCAATCGAGCTTTCTAAGCAGGTTAATAATGCCGTTATTGTTACAATTATTTGTGATCGTGGTGATCGCTATCTTTCTACAGGGGTCTTCAAAGCCTAAAAATCTAGATTTTTATATGTTTCTATCTGTTTTGAAGGCTAATTTTCTTCAAAAATATGTGTACAATTGTAAATTCGTAAATTCTTAAAATATAAATAGGAGAGACAAATGAGTATTAAGCTAGGCTTTACAAAGTCGTCGATTGCATTTGCAGTCGCGCTATTATCATTAAACATGACAGTTCAAGCAGGTGCAGTTTATGATTATATTAAATCAAACAATGAATTAATGATTGCAACTGATGCAAACTGGGCACCATATTCTTACATTAACGATGCCGGTGAAATGGAAGGTTTTGACGTTGATGTTGGTAGAGAAATTGCTAAGCGTATGGGTGTAGAAGCTCGCTTCATCACTCCTTCATGGGATATTATTACTTCAGGTAACTGGAATATGCGTTGGGATGTATCAGTTGGCTCTATGACGCCAACAGAAACTCGCTCTGAAGTGCTCAACTTCCCTGCAGTTTATTATTACACTCCAGCTGGTTTTGCTGTTCATACAGATTCACCTATAACAACATTGGCAGGTTTAAATGGGAAAAATGTTTGTACTACAGCAGCCTCAACTTGGGAAATGTATCTTGAAGGAAGTCTAGATATGATTGATGCTCCAGCATTTACATATAAAGTTACTCCAGGAACAATTACTTCACTTGCTGACGGTCATACATGTCTTGATGACACTCGCCTAGGTGCTGGTGTTCGTAATGACGGTATTATTGATTCTATTCCGATGATTCAAGGTGCTATAGAAGATGGATATCCAATTCGTTTCTTAGGTGACCCTGCTTTCTTTGAACCTCTTTCAGTAGCAACTGACAAAGGTAATGATGACCCTGAGTTAGATGCAGAGATTGCTAGAATTATTGCTGATATGAAAAAAGACTACACATTGACTTCAATGTCAATGAAGTGGTTTAAAAATGCAGATGGTAGTTCAAATGACTATACTATTGCATTTTAATTAAAGCATTTAGTTTCATAAGTTTTAATTAGTTTTAGAGAAAGGTATGTTCGTCGATACCGTTATTGAAGATAAGTCGCTGCACAAACCAGCGTTCCTTTTAGGATTATCAATAACGGTATTGGCGTTTTTCTTTGCTTTTAATTTTACCAACACCATATTTGGTGAATTCCTCAGTCCAGTTATTGGAAATCCACAAGAAAGTGGGTTTTTTGGTCGACTGGTTGTTTCGTTTGTACTTTCAATAATATTTGTCCTAAATTTATTATTAATTAGCTTTGCTAGGTTGAAAATTCAAATATTCATTGTTTGGATTGAATTATTTTTTCTTTTTCTTGCTTTTGCCTACTCTTTTGATCTTGAGTTAGCGTATATATTTATCGGTGAGCCAAGCAAAATTTGGCTTATGATTTCTAAGGGTCTATTTACTACGATTTATATTTCAGCAGTTTCAATTGCAATTGCTACTGCTATAGCAATCGTTGGAGCTATTGCTAAACTTTCAAATAATGGCTTTGCTTATGCGATAGCAAGTTTTTATACGTCTTTATTTAGAGGACTCCCTCTTCTTCTACAAATTTATCTAATTTATATGGGTCTTCCTCAACTAGGATTCATGATTGATGCTATTCCTTCTGGTATTGCAGCTCTGTCACTTTGTTATGGTGCCTACATGACGGAGATTTTTCGTGCAGGTATTCAAAGCATACCAAAAGGGCAATGGGAAGCCTCAAGAGCATTAGGTTTTAAATTTGGACTGATACTTCGAAAAATTATATTACCCCAGTCAATACCAATTATAGTTCCACCAACTGGCAATCAATTTATTGCGATGCTTAAGGATAGTTCTTTAGTTTCTGTTCTTGGGATTTGGGAGTTAATGTTCATGGCCAAAAAAATAGGCTCGAAAGATTTCAATAATTTAGAAATGCTACTGACAGCTGCAATGATTTATTGGGCCCTTACAATCATTCTTGAAATGATTCAAGCTCGCATTGAAAGAAAATACCAACAAAAAGCTTGATTGTGAATACTAAAGCTAAAAATGAAAACCCTGTTATATCACTGGATGGTGTCAGCAAATGGTATGGAGATTTTCAGGCGCTTAAAGATATAAATCTTGAAATAAATCTTAAAGAAAAAATTGTCATCTGTGGCCCATCTGGATCAGGAAAATCGACTCTAATTCGATGTCTCAATCGACTTGAGGCTCATCAAGAAGGTAAAATTCATGTTAGTGGAGTTGAGCTTCATGAAACCATGAAGGATGTTGATATTGTTCGAAGAGACATTGGAATGGTATTTCAAAATTTTAATTTATTTCCACATTTAACTGTCCTTGAAAACTGTATGGCTGGTCCAAACTGGGTCAGAGGAATTGATAAAAAAGAAGCTGAAAAAAGAGCAGTTGCCATGCTTGAACAAGTTAAGATACCAGAACAGGCAGACAAATATCCAGACCAACTATCTGGCGGACAACAGCAGCGAGTTGCTATTGCCAGGAGCTTATGTATGGAGCCTAAAGTCATGTTATTTGATGAGCCAACTTCAGCGCTAGACCCCGAAATGGTTTCAGAAGTTTTGGATACCATGGTCGAGCTTGCAAATAGCGGCATGACAATGATTTGTGTTACTCATGAAATGGGCTTTGCCAGGCAAGTTGCAGACAGGATAATATTTATGGCAGACGGGGAGATTGTGGAGCAAAATACTCCAGACGAATTCTTTAATAACCCAAAAAGTGATCGAACTAAAACTTTTTTAGACCAAATTCTTATCTAATTTTTTAAACATTTTTAAAATAATCTTTAAAAGCATCAATAACCACCAAAATATCTTCTTTACTAATACCTAAGTGACATACTAGCCTTCCTCGATCAAGATTAGAAATTATAATATTTCTATCATAAAGATGTTTTCCTAAGCTTTCTCTGTGCTCTTCTGGACAATCTACAAAAACCATATTTGTTTGATTTTCACCATAGTCTATAGTTAATTCAGAAACTAATGACAGGCCACTAGCAAGATATTTTGCATTATCGTGATCCTCTTGAAGCCTCTTTACATTATTCTTTAACGCATACATTCCATAAGCAGCGATAACACCAACTTGTCTCATGCCGCCACCAAGCATCTTTCGTAATCGTAAGGCTTTATTAATGGTAGCTTGATCACTTACTAAAAGAGACCCAATTGGTGCGCCTAAGCCTTTTGATAAACATATTGATATACTATCAAAACTTTCTGTTAAAGCCTTCATTGTTTTACCTGTATGTATATGTGCATTAAATAAGCGTGCACCATCCAAGTGTACTTTTAAGCCTTTACTATGTGCAGCTTTTGCTAATGCATCAAGCTCCTGTTGAGGCTGAACTTTTCCAGAAAAAGTGTTCTCTAAACAAAGAAGTTTTGTTACGGCATAGTGAGGATCATTATCTTTAATTTGACTGAGCATATCACTTACTTTCATAGATCCAGATGCTGAAGTATCAATAGGACAAATCCCCACACCACCTAAAACTGAAACTCCTCGAGCCTCATAAACATTAGTATGATAGTGTCTTCCAATCAAAACCTCATCACCTCTTTGGCAATGGGCGAGCATAGCAGTTAAATTACTTTGAGTGCCACTAGGGAAAAATAAGCTTGCTTCTTTTCCCAGAAGATTTGCGGCATATTCTTGAAGCTCGATTACTTCAATATCCTCTTGGTAAACATCATCACCAAGTTTTGTATTATCAATACTTGCAAGCATTTCATTGGATGGTAAAGTAATTGTATCACTTCGAAAATCTATTGGACCCTCTAACTTCTTTTGGTTACTAATATTTTTCTTATATTGGCTCATAACTGATTTACTCTTAAGACTTGTATTCTGGATAGGCTAAAGTGGCTACAAGATGAGTTCTGGGCTCATCTCCACCATTAAGAGCGGTGTGGTAACCCCTCGTATCCGTAAAATATACGGAGCCATCAGCAGGAAGGTGGGTGCAGTGATGATTAACTATAAATAAAGAACCCGGGTTTGTATAAATTGGAATATGTATCCTTGGCTCAGGATCTCTATGCCATGAATTGCAATTAAAGCTATCTTTCTCTAATATGCGAACCCTTCCAATAGGGTAACGAGCTGACAGCTCCTTGTGAATGGTTTCAAAATAAGTACCCTTAAACACTTCAACAAGCTCAGTAAATGAACCTTCATCAACTAACTCATCCTTGGCTATCTCTTCATAGCTATCATCTAAGCGAGTATAGTAGCGACCCACAAGATTATTATCAGACTCAACAGAGCTATTCTTTCTGCGAGTCATCGCAAGAGCATGAAACCCTGACGCAGCGGTTTTAAACTCTGACATAGCTTTAACCTCATCAAGTGCTTCGCGCATTTGATTAATATCAAACTTAAGATTTAATTTGATAATGTGCTCATTTCCTTTAAAAGAAGCAACTGATTCAATATCAACTTTTTTATTGATATATGAATTTAACTCTTTTGTGTCTTGCAAGATGCTCATCAGTTTATTTTTTTTGAAATAAAGATTTAAATTATATAACTAATTTTTAAAAAGGCTTAACAACAACAAGAATGATAATGCCAACAAGAAGTAAAACTGGAAACTCATTAAACCATCGATAGAAAGTATGACTACGTGTATTTTTATCTTCAGCAAATACTCTCACCAAATAGCCACAATAAAAATGATACGCAATTAGAACTGCAACTAAAGCTAGTTTAAGCTGAAGCCAATATTGATCAGCATATACTTCCCAAGCATAGCCATAGAGCATCCAGACGCCCATAAGCGTTGTGATAATGAAGCTTGGCATCATAATGCCTCTATATAGTTTTCGCTCCATTACTTTGAAGCGCTCTATACTAATCTCATCAGTTGACATAGCATGGTAAACAAAAAGTCGCGGCAAATAAAACAGTGCTGCAAACCAAGTTATTACCGTCAAAATGTGAAAAGCCTTAATCCAAAGCATTTGAACTCCAAATAGTTACATAATACCGTCAGAATACAATGAATTTATAGGATTAATTAAAGAAGTTATATGAAACACTATCTATTGATTAACAGTTATTATGTTGATTGACATAGTAAAATTTGCCTAGTCTTTATAATTGAACTTTAATGCTAAACTTTTTTAAAAAAAATCAAAGCCCTGAGTCTGAAGGTGAGACAAAAAAACCTTCACTAAAAGATCGGCTATTCAAATCCAAAACTAAACTTGGAGATGGTCTTTCATCCCTTCTTATGGGTAAAAAGAAAATAGATGAAGCACTTCTTGAAGATTTAGAAATGCTTTTAATTGGAGCAGATATAGGTATTCAAACAACTGACAAGGTTATTGAATCTGTGAGAAAAAAAGCATCTAGAAAAGAACTTAAGGACAGTGATGGTCTTTATGAACTTATAAAAATTGAACTTGAATCATTCTTAATTAAAGAAAATTTACTACAAACAAATGTTGATAAAACTTTTGTTATTCTTGTTGTTGGTATCAATGGTGCTGGAAAAACTACCACGATTGGTAAGCTTGCTAAGCTATTTCAAAGTGAGGGAAAATCTGTAATGCTTGCAGCTGGAGACACTTTTCGTGCTGCTGCTGTTGAGCAGCTTCAAGTTTGGGGAGAGAGGAATGATATTCCAGTCATCGCTCAAAAAACAGGGGCAGACGCAGCCTCGGTTGTATATGATGCTTACCAGTCAGCGATTGCTAAAAATATTGATATCTTAATTGCAGATACTGCAGGAAGACTTCATACACAAAATAATTTAATGCAAGAGCTTGAAAAAATTAAGAGAGTACTTAAAAAGCATAATGAAGATGCACCACATGAAACTCTCTTAGTTATCGATGGTGGGTCAGGTCAAAATGCGATTCAACAAGCAAATGAATTTCATAAATCCATTAACCTATCAGGACTCGCCGTCACTAAACTTGATGGAACAGCTAAAGGTGGAGTTTTATTTGCAATTTCAGACTCTCTTAAACTGCCTATTCGTTTTATTGGGGTTGGGGAAGCAATCGATGATTTAAAACCTTTTAATGCAAAAGATTTTGTTGATGCTTTATTTGATTAGTTAACTTATTTATGATTTTATAGAGCTACTGATAGTGTCAATCTTCTTAGCAAGCTCAGTATCAAGCTTTGTTATTCCACCCTCACTATGAGTAATCAAATTAATCTCAACTCTATTATAAACATTTGACCATTCTGGGTGATGATCCATAGCTTCTGAGGTAATTGCAACTTCCGTCATAAAACCAAAAGCTTGGATAAAGTTAGAAAACTTAAACGTCTTAGAAAGCTTTTCATTAACGATACTCCAGTCATTATGCTCTTCTAAATATACATTTAATTGTTTATTAGTTAAAATCAAATTAAACCTCGTTTAAGAGCTCTTTTGCTCCCATAGATAATAGCTTATTAGCAACAAGCTCACCTAATACCTTTGGCTTTGATATGTCGCCACTTTCTTCTACCCTCAAAATAACTCCAGAATCAACATTACCAACCATACCCTTAAGTCTCATCTCAGTGTTATTACTGGTTGCGTAGCCACCAATTGCAACTGAACATCCACCCTCAAGAGTAGAATTCATTGCCCTTTCAGCACAAACCTCATTCATGGTTTTTTTATTTACAAGCGGCTCAATAAGGCTAATTATGTCCATATCACCTTTTCTAATCTCTATACCTAAAGCACCCTGACCAACTGCTGGTAGGGATTTTTCAGCGCTCAGATGCTGCTTAATTCTACCTTCAAAACCCAGCCTTATAAGGCCTGAGCATGCCAAAATAATAGCGTCATACTGACCTTCATCTAGCTTTCTTAATCGAGTATTAACATTTCCTCTTAAATCTAAAATGGCCAAATCAGGTCTTAATGCTTTTAATTGAACTATACGCCTTAAACTACAAGAACCAACTCTAGCTCCATGTGGAAGTTCACTTATACTATCAAAATCATTTGAAACAAATGCATCAAAAGGATTTTCTCGCTCCAAGATTGCGCCAACCTCGAATTCCTTTGGAAGCTCATAAGGAACATCTTTCATAGAATGAACAGCAATATCAGCCCTTCCTTCCAGAATACCTATTTCGAGCTCTTTAATGAATAGGCTTTTGCCACCAATTTTTGAAAGTGGTGAATTTAATATCTTATCGCCCTGAGTAGTCATTTTTACCAACTCAACCTCTATATCAGGATTAAAAAATTGCAGTCTTGACTTTACAAACTCTGCCTGCCAAAGGGCCAGAGGGCTTTTACGTGTTGCAATTTTAAGCACTGTGATAATGTCTCCAATTCAATTTACTACCAACAATATTTTATCGGGTGTTTATTAATAATGTTGGCTTTTGCCAATTATATTTATAATGATAAAACATATATTTTTAGTAATCAAAACTCACCTAAAAAAGGTTTTTATATTATTTTCAGTAACTTACCGCCTATATAGTGGAATAATGTGCAGTTATTGAAATTCGTATTAATGACAGAGTAAATTGAACTATGAAGTCTGAAAAAAATCATTTATGGGGTGGGCGCTTTAATCAGCCAACAGATGAATTTGTCAAAATTTTTGGCGCATCTGTTACCTTTGATAAAGTTCTTGCAATCTATGACATTGAGGGTTCTATTGCTCATGCAACAATGCTCTGTGAAGTTAATGTCCTTACAAGCACTGAGCTAAAAAAAATACTTGAAGGTCTTGATAAAGTCAAAGATGAAATAGTAAATGATCAATTTAACTGGTCAGTTGAACTGGAAGATGTTCACATGAATATTGAATCAAGGTTAACTGAAATTTGTGGAGATTCAGGGAAAAAACTTCATACTGGTCGCTCTCGAAATGATCAAGTTGCAACTGACATTAGACTCTACCTTAGAGATCAAGTACGGCTAATTACAAAAGAGTTAGAAAGACTTTTAAATGCTCTTCTTGATCTAGCAGAGCAAGAAAAAGATACGATTATGCCTGGGTTTACTCACCTTCAAGCTGCTCAGCCAATTAGCTTTGGCCATCATTTACTGGCCTATTTTGAGATGCTCAAGAGAGATCGTGAGCGCCTGCAAGAGAGCTTTAAAAGAATTAATACAATGCCATTAGGGAGCGCTGCTCTTGCGGGAACTAGTTATCCAATTAATCGCGAACGTACTGCTGAACTTTTAGGATTTGAACGAATAAGCTTAAACTCGATTGATGCTGTCAGTGACCGTGATTTTGCGATTGAGTTTGCTTCAAATGCGAGTCTAATTATGATGCATCTTTCCAGGTTTTCTGAAGAGCTAATTCTATGGTCAAGCGCACAATTTGAATTCATATCTCTTCCTGATAGCTTTTGCACGGGCTCATCCATTATGCCTCAAAAGAAAAATCCAGATGTTCCAGAATTAGTGCGAGGTAAGACTGGCCGAGTAACTGGTAATTTAATTTCCCTATTAACAATAATGAAAGGTCAGCCGTTGGCATACAACAAGGATAACCAGGAAGATAAAGAGCCGCTATTTGATAGTGTTGAAACTATTTATTCTTGTCTTCGTGTTTTTGCTGATATGGCTCCAACGATCAAAACTAACAAAGAAAACATGTATCAATCTGCTCTTAAAGGTTATACAACTGCAACTGATTTAGCAGATTATCTTGTAAAGAAGGGTTTAGCTTTTAGAGATGCGCATGATGTTGTTGGCAAGGCTGTCTCTTATGGAATCAAAGAAGGTAAAGACTTAAGTGAATTTTCAATTAATGAGCTCAAAAATTTTAACTCTTTAATTGAAGAAGATATTTTTGATGTAATCTCTCTAGAAGGTTCTGTTAACTCTCGAAATCATCTAGGTGGAACCTCCCCAAATCAAATTTCAATTGCCATTAAAGCAGGGCGAAAATCCATTAAGTAATGCGCATAGTTTTTGCAGGAACCCCTAAATTTGCTGTCGAATCTCTAGCCATTCTTCATAGATCTAATCATGAGGTAATTGGGGTATATTGCCAGCCTGATAGGCCAAAAGGAAGAGGAAAAGTTTTAACAGCTTGCCCAGTTAAGCTATACGCAGAAGAAAATAATTTGCGAGTTATTCAGCCTGAAGATTTCAGTAGTAAGCAAAATCAAAAAATATTTACCTCACTAAACCCAGATATCATGGTAGTTGCAGCATATGGACAGATACTTCCAAGTAAAGCACTGAAAACCCCAAGGAATGGATGTCTTAACATTCATGCATCTCTACTACCAAGATGGAGGGGAGCTGCCCCTATCGAAAGAGCGATCCTTTCAGGAGATAAAGAAACTGGAATTTCAATAATGCAAATGAATGAGGGGCTGGACACTGGAGATGTTTTACTTAAACAAAAATATTTAATTGCCAGCAATGAGACCTCTCAATCACTAACAGACTCTTTATCAATCATGGGGGCTGAATTAATCTTTAATGCTTTAAATCGATTAAATGAATTAAAGGCCACTCCTCAAAACAATAAAGACGCGATTTATGCAAAAAAGATTGTGAAAGGGGAAGCTCAAATAGACTGGCATCAAAGTGCAAAAAATATAAGCCTGATGATTAGAGCCTTTAATCCAAGACCTATAGCTCAAACCAACGCAAAAGCTAAACAATTCGAAAGCAAGGTTATTAGAATTATTGAGGCTGATGAAGTTCAACATGAATCTTCAAAAATCCCAGGAACAATCATTGAGCAAAGTAAAAATAATTGTTATATTGCGACTGGAAATGGCGTCTTAAGCCTCAAGAGAGTCCAGCTTTCTGGAAAAAATGAAGTGTCAATTAAAGACTTTAATAATGCTTACCAATTAATTGAGCTAAGCTAAAAATATATTCTTAGTTAGAAAATCCAACCTGTCTCCAGGCCTCATAAGCTACTATTGAAACACAGTTTGAAAGGTTTAGGCTTCTCGAGCCTTTTTGCATGGGTAGAGTTATACCATCATATTCATCCATTATCTCTTTTGGAAGGCCCTTAGTTTCAGAGCCAAATAGAAATGAATCATCACTATGGTATTTAATGTCAGCATAGCTTCTACTCACTTTTGTACTTACAAAATAGAGTTTAGCTGGGTTAGCTTTGTCTAAGTAGTCATCAAAATTTTCATATTCATAAACCTGAGCTAACTCTTTATAGTCAAGCCCAGCTCGTCTTAAGCGCTTATCATTAATCTCAAATCCATAAGGCTTTATAAGGTGAAGATTTGCACCCATATTTGCTGACAAACGTATTAGACTTCCTGTATTACTGGGTATCTCGGGTTGGTATAAAACTAAATTTAACATACAGCTACTTTTCACAAATAACATTATCATCCCATAGAACATAAACCAATTACCAAAACTCGCTTGTTGATATAATATTAAAAATGAAATATTACATAGAAATTAGAAGCTTTTTACAATCTCAAGCAACCTAAATTTACTCCATGTCTATAAGAAAATCGACTAAAGACTATCTTAAGATGGATGTCAAAGATATATTAAAAATCTTATGTTTAGCACTTGATCAAACTAAAGAGCAGTTGTTTTCAAATCCTGATTATGAGCCAAATAATGCAGAACTTAAAACACTCGATAGTTTAATTAAGCAAAGAAGTAATGGCAAGCCTTTTGCCTATCTCAAAGGCACTCAAGGATTTTATGATCTTGATTTTATAGTCTCACCTGCAACCCTAATTCCTAGACCTGAAACAGAACTATTAATCGACATTGCACTTGATACGTTTGATATAAATAAAAAAATAAGCCTACTAGACCTAGGAACTGGAAGCGGCATAATTGCCATAACTCTTTCTGAAAAGCGTCCAAAATGGAAGATTTCAGCCACTGATCAGTCGATTGATGCGCTGAATATTGCCAAACTCAATTCAACTAAAGATATTGATTTTTATTGTGGTAATTGGTTTGACCCATTACCTCTTTCAAAATTTGATTTAATTGTCAGTAACCCACCGTATATTAATGAGCATGACCCACACTTACAAGATTTAAAATATGAACCTATTGAGGCCTTAGTCTCAGGCAATGATGGGCTTAATGACATCAAAGAAATCATCACCAAATCAAAAGAATTTCTTAATATCGGTGGTTATTTACTGCTTGAGCACGGATATGGCCAAAAGGATAGAATTGTTAAGTTATTAGAAGAGTCTTTTACAAATATCAAAACATTTAAAGATCTCAATAAGCTCGACAGGGCAATCCTTGCAGAACTAAGGTAACTCAAAAAATTCTGCCTTTTTCTTTGAAGACTTTTGTTGAGCTAATATAACCCCAGAAATAACGATTAAAGCTCCAAATGCTTGGTGCCATATCCAGCTATCGCCAAGAAGAAACAGCATAAACATGACGTAAAACGGAACGGCATTTAAATGAAATGACGCCAAACCAATTCCGAGTTGACTCACAGCCTTTATCCAGAAAATTTGAGAAATTCCCAACCCAAGCCAAGCGTAGATAAGCACTAAGCCTAGGTGCTCAATAGTAATAATTGAAGTAGCATTAGTTAAATCAAAAAATACACTACAGAAAAAATATAAGAATATTGATAGCCCCGCCATCCCAAAAGATGTGACTGCTGTTTGACCTAGGTTAGTCATGCCAGGAAGGCTTTTGACTGTTGCTCTGGAGCCCCATGCAAATAATGCAACTCCAATAACTCCTATGAGAGCAGCTATGCCAACATTATCCTCTCTCAATGAGGCGCCTGAAGCAATATAGCCGCCAAGTAATACTAGAACGACACCAAAGAAAAACCATAATGTCATTTTGCGTCCGTCAAGTAGCATCTCCAAACTCACAGCAAAAACTGGCATTGTGGCTACTGCCAGTGCTGCAATTACTGGTGTTGTTAATGATTGAAGCATAAGGATTAAAAAAGCCCCAATTCCAAATCCTGATAAGCCTATTAAAAAACCCTTTAACCATTTAGCAGATTTGACTTTTTGTATTCCTTCAATAAATAACCAAATTATAAAAATTAGAATAAAGGAAAAAACATTTCGAGCTGTGATTACGCTAACAACATCCCAGTCCTTTAATAAATATTCAGCAGCAGGAAAGCCCGTTGCAAAAAGAAGTATAGAAAACACACAAAGAAAGTTAGACTTAACAATTGTTGTTTTGTTGTCAGTTGACTCTTTTGAGGTAGATATACTCATAGTTTTAAAGAGTTGAATGTGGTGTATTGCAGACTCGCAATATATCAGAAACTATTAATTTAGCAATATTTATTTACTGCTCTAAGTTTATTGAAATCTCGATCAATATGAAAATTCAAGATTGTCAAAAGCATCGAAGTGGATGTATAATAATTTTTATCAAGATAAAGGCTTATTAAGCGCTGCCTTGAAAATAGGATTTAAGTGATTTATTATCATTTTTTTTTATACTCAACGCAACTATAAGAGGTTACTTATGCTTGAAAAAAAACACATCGGTCAATCCACTCAAAGTATTTGGGGTGGAGAGCAAGAGCACGAACTATATGAGCGCTCAACTCAAGTACCAGTCGTTCACAGCGTTTCATTTGCCTACGAAGATATTGATACTTGGCATAAAGTTGCCCTAGGTGAAGCTGAAGGCCATATATACTCTCGAAATACCAACCCAACAGTCCGCGCTTTTGAGGACAAAGTAAAAGAACTTGAAGGCGCTGAAGCGGCAACTAGTTTTTCCTCAGGAATGGCGGCAATTAGTAATACCTTGGCCACCTTTTTAAAGCCTGGTGACCGCCTTGTTTCAATCAAGGATAGTTATGGGGGCACAAATGTCATTTTTAATGAATTTTTGCCGCCACTTAATATTGATGTTAGCCTTTGTGAAACGGGTAATTATGAGCAAATAGAAAGTGAAATTGCTAGAGGCTGCAAGGTGTTATATCTAGAAACGCCAACAAATCCAACCATTAAAATTACTGACATCAAACGCTTAAGCGCGGCAGCTAAAAAAGTAGGCGCCCTTGTCGTTGTTGATAATACGTTCGCAACGCCAATCAATCAAAGACCGCTTGCGCTTGGTGCTGACATTACGCTGCACTCTGCCTCTAAGTACCTAGGGGGTCACGCAGATGCTCTTGGAGGGGTTATTTGTGGCAATCAAGACTTAGTTAAGAAAGTTTATCATTACCGTGAAATAAACGGTGCTACTTTAGCCCCAATGGACGCCTATAGCCTCCTAAGAGGAATGAAAACATTAAAGCTTCGAGTTGAAAGACAAAATGAAAGTGCTATGTTAATTGCAACGTTCTTACAAAATCATCCTTTGGTTGATCAGGTTAACTACCCTGGCTTAGATTCTCATCCAGGTCATGAGATAGCTAAAGAGCAAATGAATGGTGGATACGGCGGAATGTTAAGTTTTTCTGTTAAAGGTGGTCTAGATTCAATTAAGAAATTTTTACCAAAACTTAAATACGCTCATATGGCGGCTAATTTGGGATGCGTTGAAACGGTAGTTGGTCCTCCATTAACGACAAGTCATGTAGAGTGTAGCGCAGAAGAGCGAAAGGCTGCTGGAATACCTGAAGGCTTAGTCAGATACTCAACTGGAATTGAGGATGTAGAGGATTTGATTGCTGATTTAGAGCAGGCATTTAAAGAAATTTCTTAAGAATTTTAGGAGAATACAATGAAACAAGAAAGAAGAAGATTTTCTAAAGAGGAGTACCTTGATAGACAATTAAAGACTCGCAAGTCTATGAATGCTTTAAACGTAGAAGTTTTAATTGTTTACGACCCTGCTAATATGTTCTGGTTAACGGGTTATGATGGCTGGTCATTTTATGTTCATCAGTGTGTTGTAATTACAACAGATGGTGGTCTTTTTTGGTATGGCAGAGGGATTGATGCAAAAGGGGCAGAACTTACTACAGACCTTGAGTTAAATAATATCCTCTCATATCCAGATGATTATGTGATGAGCCCCGAGAGACATCCAATGGAGTTCCTTGCCAATATCCTAAAAGAGAAAGGGCTGCATAATAAAAGAATTGGCCTAGAAAAAGATAACTATTATTTCTCTGCTAGAGCCGCAGAGTCATTATATACTTCACTTCCTGCAGCAACTTTTAGTGATCATACAGGGCTAGTTAACTGGCAAAGAGCCGTTAAATCTGAAACTGAAATTACTTACATGAAGCGTGCAGGTAAGGTTATCGAAGGAGTTTATGAAAGGGTTATGCAGGTGGCAGAACCTGGAATGAAGAAAAACGACTTAGTTGCTGAAATATATCACGCAGGCGTTCAAGGACACCAAGGGCATTATGGAGACTATGCGTCATTCGTTCCTCTTATTGGCGCAGGAGAAGAAGCGGCGGCCTGTCACATGACATGGAATGATGAGCCACTAAAAAATAATGAAGGTATGTTTTTAGAGCTTGGAGGAGCGTACGCAAGATATCACTGCCCCTGCTCAAGAACTTTATTTTTAGGAACGCCCCCTCAGCAGTACTTAGATATTGAAAAGGTAATTAATGAGTGCATTGTAAATGCTATCGAGATGTTCAAGCCGGGCAATACCTGCGCTCAGATTTCAGACAACTTTACAGCGACTCTAAAAAAATATGGCTATGAAAAAAATAACCGATGCGGCTACCCTATTGGTTGCAGTTACCCACCTGACTGGGGCGAGCGCACAATGAGTCTTCGAGGAACTGATCAGACAGTTTTAGAAGAAAACATGACATTTCATTTTATGCCCGCGATCTGGTTTGATGACTGGGGCTTTGAAATGACTGAGAGTATTCGCGTTGGAAGTAATGGCGGCGAATGCCTATCCAATGTTCCCAGGAAGCTATTAGTTAAGTAAGGTTATTCTTCACTAGGTCTGACTTTTTGATTAAACCTTCTGGAATAACATCAATATCTTTGATTTTATTCAAGACTGCATAACTGAAATAACGCCTCATGCCAATATCTGCCTTTAAGACTTTCTTAATGAATTCTTGGTAACCAGTAACGTCTTTAACAAGGACCTTTAATATGTAGTCTAATCCTCCGCCCACAGACCAACATGAGAGCACCTCATCAAAGCCCAGTATAGCTTCTTCAAATCTAGCAAACTGGCCTTGTTTATGACTCTCAAGTTCAACCTCAGTAATCACTAGGTGGAAATTGTCTAAAAATGAAGAGGACAGTCTTGCGCCGTAGCTTTCAATAATCCCAGCCTCCTCTAATCTTTGGAGTCTATCCCAGGAAGGGGTAAGTGATAAGTTAAGTTTTTCTGCAAGGGCGGTTT
Organism: Candidatus Pseudothioglobus sp. Uisw_041; assembly: GCF_048087625.1. NCBI lineage: Bacteria > Pseudomonadati > Pseudomonadota > Gammaproteobacteria > Pseudothioglobaceae (SeqCode) > Pseudothioglobus (SeqCode) > Candidatus Pseudothioglobus sp. Uisw_041. The sequence goes on from NZ_CP159805.1 coordinate 1,289,077, forward strand.
TAGTTATTCTTCCTTCTTTCTGAAGAATGACCAGTATTTGAATGTCTCTTTCATCGAGCTTATGCATGAACCTATTATGACTCAAAAAAAACACTTATTAAGTGAAAAAAATTCACTTAATTATGAAATTTTAATAAAAATCAGTACTTTATAAGCCCTAGAGATTCTTTGGTCTGGCTAATTAAGACTACCTATAATTTGAGAAATTTGATCAAAAGTAGCCTGGTTTGAAGTAAAGACTGGCTTGCCAATAGCCGCTTCAATTTCAGGAATTATTTCTGCTGATCTCATTGCTGTGCACGATATAAAGATCGCATCAGCATCCTCATGAATTGCAGCCTTTGCTGCTGCAATGATTTCATCAGCGGGGAGCATAGCAACATCTCTGTCATCATCCATATCCATATGCATTGACGACACCATTTCAACGCCATTACGCTCTAAATAGCCCCTCAAAAGAGAGGAAACCTCTTCGCTATAAGGCGTCAGAACACTAATCTTTTTAAAGCCTCGCGCTTTGAAATTAGCTACTACAGCTTGGGAAGTAGATAAAACTTTTGCAGTTGGCTTACTTTCTTTAATTGCATTCTCTATTGCTTCATCGCCAACTATGGATGATGAAGAGGTGCAATTAAATACAACTAGATCGAGATCATAATTAGGAAGTATTAGTGCTGCAGCTTCAGTCAAGTCATCACCAATTGCAGCTAGAGACTGAGGCGTCATTGGATTAGCAAAATGAATTCGGTTGAAATAAAAGTCATAGTCTGGTTTTTTTTCTGAGTACATCCTTACAAAATCACGCTCAAAAGTGAAATCAGTATTTAAAACTATCAGACCAACTGATGGCCTATCCCTCCTCTCACTCAAAGCATCTGATATTTGATATTTTTTTGATTCTATAGTCATAATAAATTAATTTTTAATTGATGTTGAAAAAAGGTGCATCACTACAACTCCTGAGATAATTAAAGCCATACCAATAATTGATGCGAGATCAGGCATCTCTTTATAAATAATTGCCCCAGAACATGCAACCAAAACAATGCCTAATCCAGACCAAACAGCATACACCACGCCTAATGGCAATTCTCTTAAAGCTAGAGTCATTAACCAAAAAGATATAAGGTAGAAAATAACCAAAAAGGTGGTTGGTACTAGCTTAGAAAACTCTTCTGTAGCCTTTAAAAGAGTTGTTCCAGCAACCTCAGCTGCAATAGCAAGTGCCAAATATACATAGGTCATTATGATTAAAGTGTCTATAAAAAATAACAGTATAACCTTAAGAAATTACCTATACAAAAAAAAAATTGACTTTAATAAGTCAAAAAGAAATTAGTCTGTAATCGTAATTTCGGTTTTTACATAATATGGAGAGATAGAACAAGACGTCCCATTCGCTGTATCACCACTGAGAGACATGCTCGTTCCAAATGAAAGATTTATTTTGGGTGCTACTTCAGAAACCGTATAAGGTTTTGTAAGGGCAAATATCATAGAGAAGTCATCATCAGAGTTAGTAACATCTTCAATACTTAAGCCAAAACGAGTATCGATATTATTGGGCAGATCTTTATTATAACTATCCCAAGTATAAGTATCAGTACAATCTTGATTTTTACACATTCCCATTTGATTTGCTGCATTTTGACTAACATAACTAACCCCATCACGAGTTTGTTCACCACTATCAGTATTTAAATAATAAGTCATCAAAGTTGGTGAGCCAGATACTTTCCCAGCAAGAAGTCTTAAGTATTTATTAGCACTATTAAGAGTGGCACCTGAATCTGTATGACAAGTGAATGTTGTAAAGCCACTGCCTGAAACTGAAACCGATCCTTGCAACTGAATTTTTCTTAACATTGTTGGCTTAATATGGGTAAAGGTTGACCCGATTGGGAGGCCATTGGTTGAAGCAAATGTCGCAATAGCCTGTTTAGGGAGTACTGAAGTAACATCAAACTCTAAGGAGCCTGTTCCTACTGTAACTGCTCCATTACAAGTCACGTCATAAGGACCAGTATTTGGAACGCTAGTGCAAAGCTCCAGTTTGGTCATAGTTAAAATATATTTAGAAGGCTGCGCACAATTTCCCTCACTCCCTGCACAGCCGGCTGAATATACTTGCGATGAAATTAATCCTAAAAATAGTGGAAGAAGTTTATATATTTTATTCATTAGTCAAGCCTCGAAATAGTTACGCCAACGCCTTCAGACTCGAGCGTAATTTTGTTTGATCGCTTTACCTTTGATAGGAGCTGTGAGCTCATATCACCCTCTGGGAATGCTTCATCTGATATAAATTCTGTTGATGCTGTAGGGCCTTCTCTGGGAGGGAAAACAAAGGATATTTTTACAAAGTTATCTTTCTTTTGGATGTTGTTATCATCAACGCCTAACTCCATAACTAGACTAGGGGTTAGATGCAAGTCAAAGCTTAATTTATCACCCTTGGAATTTTTAGAGTTGTTAATTTTCTTCCATTCGTAATGCGTTAAATTAATTTTTGCCCAAGGAAGATAGGGGATCTGACCACTAACACTCATGTCATTACCATCAAGCGCCCTTTCTTTAAAGTCACCCACCGTCTTTTGACCTGACATTGCTTCATAGTGGTTAATTAGGACATCAAAGACTGCATTCCTAAATTCAAAACCTAGGCTGTATCTTGAATTACCCTTCGCATCATAGTCAACAAAGACGTTTCCACCAATCATTGTTTTTTTATTATCTGATAGTGTCCTATAACCTAGACCAATGTTTGTTGTCATTCTACTTTTACTTCTAATTTGAGTATTACTCAGTTGCAGCTGAACAAACCAAGCATCTTTGCCAGGGTGAACAGATATTGGCCTTACCGTCATAATTGAAAATTCAGGCTTGTTATTTTCTTTAGCGCTAAACTGAACTTCAGTATCACCCTGTCCGCCAATAATGCCAGCAATAGAAGAAGCAATGCCAGAAGACATACTTGAAAGTAAGCCTTGCTTTATAGCGTCGGATTCATCTGCATATGCATATGAACTAAAAATAAAGAGCATAAGTAGGGGTATTTGTAATAGTTTATTTTTCATGGTTAATTTAGAATTATATATTCCGAGTAAATTTTATAGCAGAAGAGCTTTGATGTATATAATCCAAAAAGAACTACAAAGAAGTGAAGTTGGCCTATAAGCCGGGTTCTGTTCAGCCGAAGCCTTGATAGTCATTCATCTACGGTACTTGTCACCAAGCATCTTTAGCACTCTACCCGAAGACAACGCGAGCAGCGCCAATGCCTCCCTATTTGAGCTTGCTCCAAGTGGGGTTTACCATGCCACACTTATCACTAAGTGCGCGGTGAGCTCTTACCTCACCATTTCACCCTTACCTATCGAAACAGGCGGTTTATTTTCTGCTGCACTTTCCGTCGCATCACTGCGCCTAGCGGTTAACTAGCACTTTGCTCTTTGGAGCCCGGACTTTCCTCCTAGCACAATTGCACTCGGCGACCATCCGGCCAACTTCAAGGGAAAATTATACGCTAGGAATTCACCGTTTAAACAGTGTACTAAGATCGAATAAAGACTTTATCTAATTCTGAAATGTTATAGGAATATTATCCAGCACTTGATGGATATTTTCACCATCAGTATCAACTGCAACAGTTACTGGCATATCTTTAACTTCAAGTTCATAGATCGCCTCCATACCCATCTCTTCAAAGGCAACAACTTTTGCCTTCTTGATAGATTTAGAAATTAAATAAGCCGCGCCGCCAACAGCAATTAAATAACTTGCTTTATGTTTTTTAATACTTTTAATAGTTGCTTCACCGCGCTCAGCCTTACCAATCATGCCCAAAATTCCTGTGTTTTCTAGCATCATGTCAGTAAATTTATCCATCCTACTCGCAGTTGTTGGGCCTGCTGGACCTATCACTTCATTACCCACAGCATCTACTGGACCGACATAATATATAAATTTGTTATCAAAATTAACGCCTTTAGGAAGCTCCTCTCCATCATCAATCATTGACTTAAGGCGCTTATGGGCAGCGTCCCTTCCAGTAATAATTGTTCCAGATAGTAGCAGTGTGTCTCCAATATTCCAATGCTCCATTTGAGATTGAGTTAGGTTATTTAAATCTACCTTTGTGTACTTAGAAACGTCCATCTCCAAGTCTGGATAGAGACTTAAATCAACCTCTGGCAATTCAGCAATTCCAGAGCCATCTAACGTAAAGTGGACATGCCTCGTAGCAGCGCAGTTTGGAATCATTGCAACTGGCAGTGAAGCTGCATGCGTTGGATAATCTTGAATCTTAACGTCAAGAACTGTTGTTAAACCGCCCAGACCTTGAGCGCCAATTCCAAGCGCGTTGATCTTATTAAATAAATTAATTCTTAGGGATTCTATTTCAGTGGGATCACTTTTATCTTTAATTTGATTAATATCGATTGGATCCATGAGCGCTGATTTGGCCATTAGCATGGCTTTTTCAGCAGTTCCGCCAACTCCAATACCTATCATTCCTGGAGGGCACCAACCCGCACCCATCGTTGGAATTGTTTTCAGAACCCAATCCGTCAGATTATCATCAGGATTTAAAACTGTAAACTTTGATTTGTTTTCAGAGCCGCCTCCCTTAGCTGCAACCGTAATATCTAATTTATTTCCTTTAACTAATTTGGTATGGATAACTGCAGGAGTATTGTCTTGAGTATTTTTTCGACTAAACAATGGATCACTAACGATTGAAGCCCTTAAGCGGTTATCAGGCTCATTGTAGGCCCTCCTTACTCCTTCATTGATCATCTCTTCAAGGTTAAGCTCAGATTCCCACTGAATATCCATTCCAACTTCAACAAAAACGTTTACAATTCCAGTGTCTTGACAAATTGGCCTCTTACCTAGCGCGCACATCTTAGAGTTTATCAAGATCTAGAGATCGCATTTTTTGCGCTCTGATTAGTCTCTCTTTCATAAGCCGAAACCATTGCACTAATAAAATCAGGTGAATGATAATAAGAAATATACTGCAATGCAGAATGAATACTCTGTACTAAATGGTCTTGTTTAATTATCATATTTATTTGGATTCACCTATTGTCTAGTATATTAAAGCAAGATATATTATAATCTCTTTTCATTTTAATCATTTTTTTGCTAGGATTCCCTTATGTTCAATTTATTCAACGGCCAAAATCTATCAATCGATCTTGGAACAGCTAATACACTTATTTATATGGACGGTAAAGTAGTCCTCAATGAGCCTTCAGTTGTTGCATTAAGGCATGAAAAAGGTGCCTTAGAGTCAACAGTCATCGCTGTAGGTCAAGAAGCAAAAAATATGCTTGGAAGAACTCCTGGCTCAATTGAAGCTATTAGACCAATGAAAGATGGCGTAATTGCTGACTTTAAGGTCACTGAAAAAATGCTTCAATACTTTATGAAAAAAGTTTTAAAAGCAGGCTTTTTCTCCCCAAGTCCTAAGGTGTTAATTTGTGTCCCATGCGGCGCCACTCAAGTTGAAAGGCGCGCGATCAAAGAAAGTGCTGTAGGCGCTGGAGCAAGAGACGTTTACCTTATTGAGGAGCCAATGGCGGCAGCGCTTGGCGCTGGAATGGCCATTGAAGAGGCTTCAGGTGCAATGGTTCTTGATATTGGCGGTGGAACCTCTGAGATTGCCATACTATCTTTAAATGGAATTGTTTATTCTGACTCCCTTAGAGTTGGAGGAGATGTTTTTGATGACACTATTGTTAAATTTGTAAGAAGAGTCCACGGGATTATTATCGGCGAGGCAACTGCTGAGCAAATTAAAGAAGAAGTTGGAAGTGCTTTTGAATCAAAAATTATACGAAAAAACGAGTTCAGAGGACGAGCAGTTTCTACTGGTCTTCCTGTTGCTTTTGAAGTCACTAATTCTGAGATATTAGAAGCTTTGAGTGAGCCTCTTGGAATGATAATCAGCGCACTAAGAACAGCCCTTGAGCAAACGCCTCCTGAATTATCATCAGATATTGCGCAAAATGGCCTAGTTATTACTGGCGGTGGTGCACTTTTAGAGGGTATTGATAAGCTAATTCATAATCAAACAAACTTGCCCGTTACTATTGCAGATGATCCACTTACCTGTGTCGCAAGAGGCGGAGGAATTGCCCTAGAAATGATTAATCAGCATGATATGGGATTTTTAGCTGCTGAGTGAAACAAAATAAGTCGAGGAATTAATAATGCGGCTTGTCAAACTTTTCGTACCAGTACTTCTTTCAATTATCTTAATTGTATTAGATACTCGTTTCTCTTACTTAGATAATTTTAAAAAATTCACCTTAACTCTTCTTAGCCCAATTTATGTAATTGTTGATTTACCCAGCCAAGTCATTAATTGGGTCAACGATAAGGGCGCTGATAATGAGATTCTAATTGGTGAAAATGATTATCTAAAAAGTCAATTAATTGAACTTAAAGCAAGACTTCAGACGTACAATAATCTAGCTTTAGAAAATCAAAAAATTTCAGAGCTTTTAGATTCAAGCTATGAAATACCAAATCATGATGTTTTGCTTGCACGTGTTAAGTCAATCTCACAGTCCAGACTGTCCAAAAAAATAGTTATTGATAAGGGTTCAAATGATCAAATATCTTTATCTCAACTTATTATTGGCTCAGACGGGGTTGTGGGTCAAGTTACGCAAGTTACTCCTATGTTCTCAACGGTTCGTCTTCTAACCGACCCCACCCAATTTATGCCCGTTAAAAATTCAAGAAATGGAATTCGAGGTATCTCCAAAGGAGTGGCATCAAATGAAGAAGGCATGATAGTTGAGTATGTGCCATTAGATTCAGATGTTAAAGTTGGAGATTTATTCCTTACTAGCGGAATTGGTAATTCATACCCATCTGGCTATCTTGTGGGAAGAGTAACTTCAATCGATGATTCTTTAGTTGCTTCATTCTTATCTATTACGCTTCAGCCATCTCAAGATATGAATAAATTAGAAATGGTCCTTATTATTAAAGGAAAAAATGACTAATTCAAATCACTTCTTTCTTCTAGTTAAAATATCTATTATTGCATTCATTACTGGTGCAATTTCACTGCCGTCTTTTCTAGAGCTTGCCTCTCCTTTTTGGTTATTACCTTTTTTTAGCTACTGGGTTATTTATTCAAATGGCAAGAATATTTTTGCTTCTGCATTTATTCTTGGAATATTATTTGATATTATTGAGGGAGGAACTCTAGGTCAAAACGCTGTTGCCCTAGTGCTCAGCTCTGCTTTTATTTTAAATGTAAAAAAATCTTTTTTTGTTTCAAATTTAACGACTCAACAAGTTTATATTTTTTTAGGATCTATAATTTATTTGATTATATTTTTATTGGTTCAGCAATTAACTCAAGGCCTAAATTTTGAGTGGTTAATATTACTTTCTCCATTTACTAGTGCAATATTATGGCCCTTAATTCGATACTTATTAGCAAAGCTTAAACAATAATTAAGTTAAAGATATGGAAAAAATTGGAAATATTAAGCGCGAAAAAGTAGTATTCAAATCAAGAGTAATTTTTTCCGCAATCATAATGCTTTTGATAACTCTGATCTTAATAGTAAGACTCTTTAATCTTCAAGTAACTAAGCATGATTACTATTTAGAAGAAGCGCTTGGTAATCAAATGCAAAATCTTCCTATAACACCAATTAGGGGTGATATTCTAGATCGAAATGGGAAAATATTAGCAACTAATGAATTTTCTTATATATTAACAATCACTCCAGAAAAAGTAACTAATTTAAACGAAACATTGATAGGATTAAAAATAAGGGATTTAATTACTTATGACGATATTAAAAAATTTAATAAAAAATTAAGTCGTTTTAAAAAATTTCATAATATACCCTTAAAATTTAATCTCTCCGAGTCATCCGTTGCTTCATTTTTAGTAGAAAACCAACTCCCTGGCGTTGAGGTTGAGCCGTATTTTCATCGAGTTTATCCTTATGGAGAATCGAGTGCTCATCTCATTGGATACGTCTCTTCAATGAGTAAAGCAGACAAAGGTATTTATGATAAAAAAAATTATAATGGTACAAATTTTGTTGGCAAAACAGGTATTGAAAAACAATATGAGAAGCTACTTCATGGGCAATCTGGTATTAAACAAATTGAGCGAAATGTAGCTGGCCGAATTGTGGATACCAAAATTATAACGCCCTCTATTGCTGGCCAAGATATCTACTTAAATATTGATATAGACTTACAACTTAAAGCTGAATCACTTCTTGGAGATAGTAGAGGTGTTATCGCACTTATAAATGTTAAGAATGGGTCAATACTCAGTTTAGTCAGTACCCCTTCATATAATCCAAATTGGTTTGTTAATGGAATTTCAGTCGAAAGATATAATGAGCTCAGTAATAACGAAGACTTGCCACTTTTTGATAGAAGCATTAAAGGACTCTACCCTCCTGGATCGACTATCAAGCCAATGGTTGCTCTTGCTGGTTTAGAGCTTAATAATATAACTATTAAAGATAGTACCTTTTGTCCTGGATACTACAAATTAAATAATTACTCTAGAAAGTTTAATGACTGGAAACGAACTGGTCATGGGAAAGTAGATGTGATTGAGGCTATAGCTCAATCATGTGATGTATTTTTCTATGATTTAGCTTTCAATATGGGTATTGATCAAATTCATGATAGCCTTTCATATTTTCAATTTGGCAAAAAAACAGGAATTGACTTACCAGGAGAACTTGGCGGTATCCTTCCCTCTAGAGAGTGGAAAAAGATTAATAAGGACGAGCCTTGGTATAGAGGAGAAACTCTTATAACAGGAATTGGCCAAGGTTTTATGACTACAAGCCCTCTTCAACTCGCTTTAGCAACAGCAGCTATAGCAAACAAAGGTCAGTTATTAATGCCTCAAGTAATGATGCATTCTCAATCAAAAAATGGTGATTTATTTGAAGAACAAAACCTAAAATCAAATCAAATACCTATAAAGGATATCAATAATTGGGAGTTAATTATTGAAGCAATGAAGCAAACAGTATATGGTAAATTTGGGACAGCCAAAAGACTTAACAATAAGCTTAAATATAGCCTAGCAGGTAAAACTGGAACCGCACAGGTTTTTGGTCTTGACCCAGAAGAAGAGTACATTGCTGAAAATATTGAAGAAAAATTAAGGGATCATGCTCTATTTACTGGATTTGCACCTATAGAAGATCCCCAAGTGGCAATTGCTATTATTGTTGAAAATGCAGGAAGTGGTAGCTCAAAAGCAGCACCTTTGGCAAGAGAACTTTTAGACGAATACTTTATTAAAAATCCAGTTGAACTAAATACACTAAATTAGATTAAATCTCTTTATAGCTTTTCAGTATAGAATTTTTTTCTAAAGTCAGAAAATGTATTACTCTTGATTGCCCCTCTAATTGACTTCATCAAATACTGGTAATAGAAAAGATTATGAAGGGTGTTTAGGCGGGACCCTAGAATTTCATTTGATTTTTGTAAGTGGTGAAGATATGCCCTTGAATAATTTTGACAAGTTGAGCAATGACAATTAGGATCTAGAGGGCTAGTATCTTTCTTATATTTTGCATTGCGAATTTTTACAACGCCCTCTGAAGTAAATAAGTACCCATTTCTTGCATTACGAGATGGCATTACGCAGTCGAACATATCAACTCCAGCTGCAACACCTTCAACTAGGTCTGAAGGAGTTCCAACACCCATAAGATACCTTGGCTTGTTAGATGGCATATGATCAGGTAAGTAGCTGAGAACCTCCATCATTTCTTCTTTTGGCTCTCCAACCGACAAACCGCCAATAGCATAACCGTCAAAATTCATCTCAACTAATGACTCAGCTGAATGAAGACGAAGCTCTTTATGCATTCCTCCCTGAATAATTCCAAAAAGAGCATTCTTATTGTTGAGTCTTTTATGCTCATCTAAAGATCTTTTAGCCCATCGAAGTGAAAGCTGCATAGATTGATCAACAACATTTTTTTCAGAGGGATAAGCCGTGCAATCATCAAATATCATAACAATATCTGAACCCAATTTATACTGAATTTGCATAGATTCCTCAGGACCCATAAAAATTGCTGATCCATCCTTTGGTGATCTGAATTTAACGCCTTGCTCAGTTATTTTCCGCATCTTACCTAAGCTAAAGACTTGGAACCCACCAGAATCAGTTAGAATTGGGCCATGCCAATTCATAAAATCATGGAGATCACCATGAGCCTCAATCACATCAGTTGAAGGTGTTATTGATAAATGAAATGTATTCCCTAGGATAATTTCAGCGCCTAAATCCCTCACCTCATCAACAGTCATTGCCTTAACTGTTCCATATGTTCCAACAGGCATAAAAGCTGGGGTATTAACCTCACCACGCTCAAAAGTAAGCTTACCTAATCGAGCTTTATTATCTGTATTTTTAAGTTCAAATTTCATAGTAAAGTTATAAAAAATATGCGATTTTTTTTAGCTTAATTAGAATGCTTGATTTATTTCATCAAACCCAAAGCCTCTTGATTGTAAAAAACGTTTTTGCCTAGCCTTTTCTTTATAGTCTAAAGATTTGCTATCACCAAATTTTTTATACTTAACGTCTTTTGCAAGCTCAAACCAATTAAATAAAGTTAAATCAAACTTACTAATACCTCTTGATTTTAGCTCCATAGAAATTTTTACAGGCCCTTTGCCTTGATTAAAGCGCATAAGTATGAAAGCCTCAGAAAACCTTTCATCACTCTGGTATTTTTGCTCAGCTAATAAAGAGATGCTGTCATTAATGACAGCATCATCAAAATCTTTAAGGTTTAATTTTTGTCTTAATTCTAATTTGGAGTGCTCTCGCCTCATTAACATCTTTAATGCGGCTGCGTAGCATTTACTCTGCTGACTCTGTTTCGTCATTATCGCTCTTTACGGGCTGTGTTTCATCATTATCATTACTCATTAATTTCTCACGAATTTTAGCCTCAAGCATTTGACTCATTTTAGTATTATCTTTTAAGAAATCACGAGAATTATCCTTACCTTGGCCAATTCTTTCCCCTTCAACACTATACCAAGCTCCTGCCTTTTCAACAAAACCATGCTCAACTCCTAAATCAATTATCTCACTCTCCCTAGAGATGCCTTGATTATATAAAATTTGAAACTCAGCCTTTTTAAATGGAGGGGCTACCTTATTTTTGAGAACCTTAACACGCGTCTCATTACCAAGAATTTCATCACCTTTTTTAATAGCTCCAATTCTTCGAATATCAAGTCTTACGGAGGCATAAAACTTAAGAGCATTTCCACCAGTTGTAGTTTCAGGGTTACCAAACATCACACCAATCTTCATTCTAAGTTGATTAATAAAGATTACCATGGTATTAGTTCGCTTTATATTGGATGTAAGCTTTCTTAATGCCTGAGACATTAGCCTAGCTTGTAAGCCCATATGCGAAGCACCCATTTCGCCTTCAATTTCAGCTTTAGGAGTTAACGCAGCAACTGAGTCAATAACAACAATATCAACACCTCCAGAGCGAACTAGCATATCTGTAATTTCTAAAGCTTGCTCACCAGTATCAGGTTGGGAAATTAGAAGGTCGTCTGTATTTACGCCCAATTTTCTAGCATAAGAGGGATCTAGAGCATGTTCTGCATCAATAAATGCCGCCGTTCCACCCAATTTTTGCATTTCGGCAATAACATGAAGAGTCATAGTTGTTTTTCCTGAAGACTCAGGACCATAAATTTCAACAACTCTACCTCGAGGTAAGCCACCAATTCCTAAAGCAATATCAAGACTTAAACTTCCCGTTGATACAGCTTCAATATCACTTCTCGCCTCTTCATCACCCAAAAACATGACAGAACCTTTTCCGTACTGTTTTTCAATTTGTCCAAGTGCTACTTGTAGTGCTTGTTTTTTCTTTTCATTCACTCCGTTCTCCCGCGTAAAATGATAATAAATTTATATGCAATTATTATAATGGCTTTCACTCATCAAGATACAGAATGTATGGCTCTTGCACTAAAACTTTCTCAGTTTGGTCGCAAAGCTGTTGGTGCAAATCCAATGGTTGGATGTGTGATTTCTCGTGATGATAAAATTATTGCTCAAGACTACCATCGCCTTTATGGAGAGGGCCATGCAGAGGTGAATGCCTTAGAAAAAATTAATTACAAAGGTGGAAATACTAACGTATATATTACTCTTGAACCATGTACTCATTTTGGTAAGACGCCGCCTTGTGCTGACGCACTAATTAGGGCTGGAGTTAAGAAGGTATTTATTGCAATGCTTGATCCAAATCCATTAGTTTCTGGAAGTGGAGTTAGGGCGCTTCAAGATAATGGAATCGAGGTTGAAGTTGGGCTACTTGAAGTGGAAGCTAATGAAATTAATCGCGGTTTTGTCAAAAGAATGACGAGTGGTTTGCCTTTTGTAACATCAAAAATTGCAATGAGCCTTGATGGAAGAACGGCAATGAAAAATGGGGAGAGCAAATGGATTACTTCTAAAGCTTCTCGAGAGGATGTACAAATGCTGCGAAGCTTAAATCAGGCGATTTTGACAGGCTCAGGCACAATCAAAAGCGATAACCCGATGATGACTGTTAGGACTGAGAGTGCAGATTCAAACCCACTTCGTGTTGTTATTGACAGTAATAATATTATTACTGATAAATCTCTTAACATTTTTTCATCTGATGCTGAAACTCTTATTTTAAATAACAATAATTCAGAAATGCTTGCTAATGGTAAATTAGATCTTAAATCTGCGCTTATAAAACTAGGAGAAATGGGTATTAATAATTTACTTTTAGAAGCTGGCAGCGGTCTTAATGGGGCTATGACTGAAGCTGGGCTAATTGATGAGTTTATTATCTACACTGCTCCATTAATACTTGGAAGTGATGCCAATCCGATGATAGAAATTCCTTTAAAAAAAATGTCTAACAAAATTAAACTTAATATTATTGAGGTTAGTCAAATAGATTGTGATATTAAAATTAGAGCCACTATTAAATGAATAACTTGACAAATAAAAGAATTCTATTAGGAGTTAGTGGATCTATTGCTGCCTATAAATCACCTGACATTGTTAGAAGGTTGCAAGATTTAGGTGCAGAAGTTAGAGTCATTATTACTAGTGGAGGGAGAAAGTTTGTTAGCGAACTATCACTTCAAACGGTTTCAAAAAATAAAGTTCATGACAACCTCTGGGATAAAGAAGCAGAACTAGCAATGGGCCACATTGAACTCGCAAAATGGGCTGATGCAGTAATCATTGCTCCAGCATCAGCAAATACAATAGCCAGACTTTGTCATGGCAAGGCAGATGACCTTCTATCAACAGTAATTCTTGCAACGAATGCTTCTATACTAATTGCCCCGTCAATGAATCAACAAATGTTTGCATCAAAAGCAATTAAAGAAAATCTCAAGATACTTAATAATAGAGGCGTGATAACAATAGATCCAGGATTTGGAGAGCAAGCTTGTGGAGATGTAGGTGAGGGAAGACTTGCAGAGCCAGAAGAAATTGCAAGACAAGTAGCAACTATATTTTCAAGTAGCGCTCTTAGTGGAAAAAAAGTTCTAATAACAATTGGGGGGACTATAGAAGCAATTGATCCAGTTAGGTATATATCAAATCATAGTAGTGGAAAAATGGGAATGGCGCTAGCAAATGCATGCATCCAAGCTGGAGCAGAAACTACACTAATAGTTGGATCAATATCAGTTGAAGTGGAAAAAAGAGCTACAGTAACTTACATAGCAAGTGCTAATGAAATGTACGATGAAGTAATGAAAAAAATAAAAACTCAAGATTTATTTATTAGCTGCGCCGCAGTTGCAGATTTCAAACCAAAGCAAATAAGCCTAAATAAAATTAAAAAAGATAGCAACTTATCCACAATTGAACTTATAAAAAATAAGGATATTTTAGAAAGTGTTTGTAAGCTTAGAAATAAACCTATCTGCATTGGATTTGCAGCTGAAACTGAAAATTTTCTTGCCAATGCAAAAGCTAAATTAAAGAACAAGAGGTGTGATGCAATTATTTTAAATGATATTTCAAGTAGTGAAATTGGGCTAAACTCAGATGAGAATGAAGTTCACTTTATATTGCAAGAAAAAACTGAGAAAATAGATAGAAGTAATAAGCAAATTATTGCAGAAAAGATAATAAAAAAAGTTACAAAATATTTTTTCTAAACGCTGTAAATGCTTATAAATCAAGGGTTAATCGACTTACCCACAATGCTGTGGATAACTCTGTTGATATCTCAAAATTCAGACTTAAATTAAGCGTTAGACTAACAATTTCTATGGTTTTGGTTAATAAATAATCATATCAATTTTTTTGTTATAAATCAATGACTTATATTTTTATAAATTTACGAATTTATTTCTACTTCTGAAGGCAAACTACTAAATTATCAATTCGCGGATAACTTTTTTAGTTTTGCCCTTATAGACTGGGGTTTAAAGGCTAAATTGGTGAAATTAAATCCCTATTAATGCTCAATAATAAAAGGTTAATTTTTGGGTTAAACTAAATTAAATAATGCTTATAAAACTTCCAATAAATTTAACGTAGTTAAAGGCCTTAATATAGCTCTTTAAGCCACTAATTGAAGGTAATTTTGTGTTTTATTTAATATTGAATTTGATATTTTTGATGACCAAATTTTTTCTCAATTAAATCTAAAAAGTCTCGATTTAATGAAATATCAAATTCTTTAGGAAGAGGGATTCTTCCAGATGAATTAGTCGACTGATACTCAATAATTACTGGACACTTTCCTGGATATTCTTTCAATAATGCACACAGCTCTAGGTACTCATTTTTGTTCTCTTTTGTTAGTTTAATTTTGAGATATTTAGCATATTTTATTTGAACTCTATTCACTGGATCTATCCGATCCACAACTATCTGCCATTGTTCTCTAAAATCTTTATTTACCTTACCTGAAACTACTACCACTTCATCTAATAATATATGTTCACTATTTCCAGCAAGTTTTTGTGAGAAGACCGCTGCATTTATTCTTCTCTCTCCATCTTCAAGTGTCAGGCTAGCCATTTGGCCTCGTCGTGTATTTCTGTAGACAATGTCAGAAATTAGTGAAAGAACCCTCACTTCACGATTATTTCTGAATACTAAATCTTTCGGGAGCGTACAAACTATTGATTTCAAATCTGATTTATACCAATCCGTAGGGTGGCGTTCTAAATAGTATCCCATTACATTTTTTTCAAATTTCATCACATTTTTAAAAGAAAGAAACTCTCCTTTTATGTAATTTTTTTCATACTCAGTATGGCTATCCACTTCTGTAAAAAGGCTATTTTGTCCTTTTGATGAATCACTTTGTCTCTGTTCTGCTTGCCTCACTGCTCTTGGATACGTCGCAATTAATGTTGCCCTTTTAATATCAAATAAATCAAATGCTCCACTGTATATAAGAGCTTCAATAGCTCTACGATTTAAGAATTTTTTTTCTATTCGAAAACATAAATCAAAAATATCAGAGTATTCTCCATTTTTTTCTCTCTCTAAAACTATCTCCTTTACAAGAGCCTCGCCAACACCTTTAATAGCACCTAGTCCATATATAATTGTTTTATTATCAGTAATACTAAACTCATATTCAGATTGGTTAATATCAGGCGCTATAACTATAACTCCGTTTTTCTTAGACTCTCCAACTGTAAACGCAACTCGATCAGTATCGTCCATAACACCTGACAAAACAGCCGCCATAAATGGAGCTGGATAATGTGCCTTTAGCCAAGCTGTTTGATATGAAATATAAGCGTAAGCAACTGAGTGAGATTTGTTAAACCCGTAACCTGAAAACTTATCAATAAGATCAAAAATTTCATTTGCCTTACTCTCATTAATACTTTTTTCAGCTGCTCCCTTTACAAATACTTCACGCTGCTCTGCCATTTCTTCAACTTTTTTCTTACCCATTGCGCGACGTAAAATATCTGCGCCACCTAATGAGTAACCAGCCATAACTTGAGCAGATTTCATTACTTGCTCTTGGTATAAAAATACCCCATTTGTTGGCTTTAAAATTTCCTCTAACATCTCATGTGGATATCTTACTTTTGCACCATGTTTTACCTGGATATAATCATCTACCATACCTGCATCCAGTGGGCCTGGTCTATAAAGTGCCAGCATAGCAACAATATCTTCAAAAGAGTCAGGTTTAAGCTTTTTTAAATAGCCACGCATACCATCTGATTCAAGCTGAAAGACCCCAGTAGTATCGCAATCTTGAAGTAACTTAAATACTTTTGGGTCGTCAAGCTTAAGCTTGTCAATATCAATCAAACCTTCACTTAAGCCTTTTTTGGCTATGATTTTTACCGCTTTATCTATTACTGTTAGGTTTGATAATCCCAAAAAGTCAAATTTAACAAGTCCTACAGCCTCAACATCATCTTTATCAAACTGTGAAACAACAACATCTGATTCATCAGATCCTTTATAAATTGGGCAGAAATCACTAATTTTACTTGGTGCAATAACCACTCCACCAGCATGGGTGCCGACATTTCTAATAAGCCCCTCTAGATCCTGAGATAAATCAATCAGCGTTGAAACACTTTCTTCAGAATCATATCTTGCTTTCAATTCATTAGAGTCTTCTAAAGCCTTACCTAATGTCATTTTTAATTCATTTGGTATCATTTTAGAGATCTGGTCACTAAAACCATAAGGATGCCCTAAAACCCTCCCTACGTCTCTTACCACACCCTTAGCCGCCATTGTTCCATAAGTAATGATCTGTGACACTTTCTCTGAGCCATACTTGTTAGAAACATAGGCAATAACTTCATCACGACGATCTGTACAAAAATCAATATCAAAATCTGGCATAGAGATTCGCTCTGGATTCAAAAAACGCTCAAATAAAAGATCATGCTGAATAGGATCAACATTTGTAATAGAAAGTGCCCAGGCGACAAGAGAACCAGCACCTGAACCTCTACCTGGGCCAACTGGAATTCCATTTTCTTTTGCCCACCTTATGAAATCGGAGACAATTAAAAAATAGCCTGGAAAATCCATTTCAAGAATTACTGATAATTCAAAATTAAGCCTGTCAAAATAACTCTTTTGATTTACATTAAGGTCTTTAAGTCTAACTTGGAGGCCTTTATTTGATTCTTCACGAAAAAATTCAGCTATAGACTTTCCTTTTGGTGTTGGAAAAGCTGGAAGGTAATTCTTTTCGAATAATTTAAAGTGTAAGTTGCATCTTTTGGCTACTTCAGAAGCATTTTCTATTAACTGAGGATAGTCTTTAAATAATTCAGACATTTCATCAGGAGTCTTTAGATATTGACTATCACTAAAAAATTTTAAACGCCTGGAATCATCAAGCAGCCCTCCCTCAGCTATGCAGATTCTAGCTTCGTGGGCATCAAAATCAGTTTTACTAATAAACTGCACATCATTAGTAGCAACCACTGGAATATCTAACTTCAATCCTAATTCAATCGTAAGATTAAGAAGATTTTCATCTGAATGTCTATCTGTTCTTTGTGCCGATATATAATATCGGTCATTAAAAATAGCTTGCCAGTATTTAGCTTTAGAATGAGCAAGTTCCAACTCATTTGTCAAAAGAAATTGAGATATGTCCGAGCTGATTGGAGTTGCAATCATAAGCAAGCCCTCTTGGTGAGAAATTAATTGTTCTTCTGTAACACTAACAATTGAAATTCCTTGCTCATTTAAGTAAGCCTTTGAAATAAGCTCTGAAAGATTTAAATAGCCCTCATGGTTTTGACAAAGTAAGAGAACATCATAATGACCTAAATCAAAATCTATAGATACATTTGCACCAATAATAGGCTTTATACCAGCACTAGTTGCTTTTTGATAAAATTTAATCGCAGAAAAAAGACTCATACCATCAGTCAGAGCGATGCTATTCATTCCTGCCTCTTTAACACTTTCTATAAGTTTTGAAACGCGAACTAAGCTATTCTTTACAGAATACTCACTTTGACATTGAAGATGAACAAAATCCACAGAACTCTTTGATCCGAAAAAAAATATGAAATTTACTGATCTATTTTACAAACAATTTCAATACTAACTTTTAGCTTTTTAAAAATTAGTATTGAAATTTAATTATAAAAAATAAACTAATTTAAAGGTTAGATATTTTGAGCGGCCTTAATTAGAGCTTGTGCTTTATCCATAGTTTCTTGCCACTCCATTTCAGGTAAAGAATCATAAACAATTCCTGCTCCAGCTTGTATATATAATCTCTGATTTTTAATAACAGCAGTCCGAATAGCAATTGCTAGGTCCATTCCACCATGCCAGGATAAATTGCCAATAGCGCCAGAATAAATATTACGCTTTAAATCTTCAACTTCATCAATAATCTCCATTGCTCTTACTTTTGGTGCACCGCTTAATGTACCTGCTGGAAAAGTAGCCTTCAATACATCAATAGAACTCATATTTTCTTTTAACTCACACTCCACATTTGAAACAATATGCATAACGTGTGAATAGCGCTCTATAAACATTTTATCTGTAAGAGTAACGCTTCCTGTTTTAGCAATTCTGCCTAAATCATTCCTGCCAAGATCAATTAGCATTAAATGCTCGGCAATTTCTTTTTCATCTGACAAGAGATCTTTCTCTAGATCAAGGTCCTCTTGCTCTGTTTTTCCTCTTGACCGAGTTCCTGCTATAGGCCTTATAGTTGCAATATTATTGTTATCGACTCGAGTTAATATTTCAGGAGATGAGCCGACTATTGCAAAGTCATTTAAATTGAGAAAATACATATATGGAGAAGGATTAAGTATTCTTAATTGTCGATATAATTCAACTGGATTTGATTTAAAAGAACAGCTTAATCGCTGAGAAGGTACAACTTGCATTACATCACCAGCTTTAATGTATTTTTGAACTTTTTCAACTGCACTTATGTAATTTTCCCTTCCAAAACTTGACACAAAATCTTCTGACTTTATATTTTCAGAAGGAATAGATGACTGTTCAAATGATTTCTTAATATTTGCTTCAATTAAGCTAAGTCTTGTAAGCCCATCTTCAAATTTTTCTTCATTAGGATTGACATGAGTAATTATGTGCACCTTACTACTTAAATTATCAACTACAAGAAGATCATTTGAGACCATTAATAAAATATCTGGAACATTTAGTTCGTCAGTTTTATCAATATGCGCCAGCTTTGGCTCTATGTAACGAACTATTTCATACCCAAAGTAACCAACTAAACCACCATTAAAATCTGGAAGGCTGGATAACTGTGGTACTTTAAATTGATTTTGGTATTCTTCAATCCACGCAAGCGGATCCTCTACTGAGAACTCTTCAGCTAACTTTCCATTTTTTTCAACTTGAACCTGATAATTATTTACTTTAATTACTGTTTCAGCAGCCAACCCAATAAAAGAATATCGCCCCCACTTTTCCCCACCTTGAACAGATTCTAAAAAATAGCTATAGGGATTATTGGCAAGCTTAAGATATAAAGCTAAAGGCGTTAATGTATCAACAACAATTTCCCTAGAAAGAGGGATATGATTAAAGCCTTCTTTAATAAGACGATTGAAATGTGACTTTTGCATGGGTATATTTTATCATTACCCAGATTGTTAATCCTTAAGATTATTTATCCTTCAGGTGATTTCTAAAATCATGAGATTTAGCACTAACTTTATAAATAAAAAAGGCATTCCATTTTAGTAAACTAAATTGAAATGCCTTTATTTTAAACTAAGCCTTATTATTCTTCAGCTTCAACTTCACTCAACTGAGTAGATAGCTCTTGCTCAGCTTCATTGGTTTGCATAAAAGAAGCATCTATGCGTTTCCTTCTCTTTTCCTGATGGTGCTTAAAGCCTGTTCCTGCAGGAATAAGTCGGCCTACAATTACATTTTCTTTAAGCCCTCTAAGATCATCTACTCTTCCTGTTATTGAAGCTTCAGTAAGAACCCTTGTAGTCTCTTGGAAAGAAGCAGCAGAAATAAACGACTCTGTAGACAATGACGCTTTTGTAATACCCATTAATAGTCTTTGGAATACAATCTCATCTTTCTTTTGAGCCTTTAACTGTTTATTTTTCTCTACAACATGAACAAATTCAGCAGTTTCACCATTCACATAATGAGAGTCTCCATTATCAATAATTTCAACTTTTCTAAGCATTTGCTTAACAACTACTTCAATATGCTTGTCAGAAATCTTAACTCCCTGAAGCCTATAAACATTTTGAACCTCTCTAACCATATAGTTAGCCAAAGCTTCAACACCTAACAAGCGAAGAATATCATGAGGATTATAAGGTCCATCTGATATCACATCACCTTTTTCAACAGTTTCGCCATCAAACACATTTATTGACCTCCAATGATGAATCATCATTTCAGTTACCTCACCTTCAGGACCCGTAATAAGCATACGAACCTTTGATTTTGTAGGACTTCCAAAACTGATAACACCCAAAGTTTCAGCTAAAATAGCATGATCTTTAGCTTTACGAGCTTCAAATAAATCAGCAACTCGCGGTAACCCGCCAGTAATATCACTTGTCTTTGAAACAGCTTTAGGAATCTTAGCGAGTATTTCACCTGCTGTAATAAGCTGACCGTCCTCTAAATTTATTTTGACTCCTGATGGTAAATAATGCGTCGATAATATAGATTTTTTATCCTTTTTATCAACTAATTGAAGCATTGGCTTCATATCTTTTGCTGCCGAAGTTCTTTCTGCCTCTTCAATTATTTCAAAGAAGATTAAACCAGTCAATGGATCTGAATTTTTTACAACTGTTAATCCTTCAACAAAATCGATGAATGAAACTCTTCCAGAATTTTCAGCTATGATTGGATGTGTATGTGGGTCCCAATCAGCAATCTTATCTTTAGCTTTAACTTTACCGCCATCTTTAAAGTGAACTATAGCACCGTAAGGCAACTTATAGCGCTCTTTTACTTGGCCTAATTCATTTCTAATTGAGGCTTCAGAAGATCTTGATACAACAACAAAATCACCATTAGCATTTTTAATAGACTTCATATTTTCAAAATGAACAATGCCATCGGTATTAATATTAATACTATTAACAGCCGTAGATGAGCTTGCAGCTCCACCAATATGGAAAGTACGCATTGTTAGCTGAGTTCCTGGCTCACCAATTGATTGAGCAGCAATAACACCAACAGCTTCACCCACTCCAATCTTATGACCTCTTGCCATATCATTTCCATAACAAGATGCACAAACACCATATGATAATTCACATGTAATTGCCGAACGTACTTTAATGAACTCAATACCCAGTTCATTAATCTTATCTGAATTATCCAGTGTAATTAAATGATCTTTTTCTAAAAATACGTCTTTTGTATTTGGCAGCAATATGTCATCAGAGACAACCCGACCGAGTACTGCAGTTCCTAGGGTTTGAACAACATTTCCCCCATCAATAACGGATTTCATTACCAAACCATTTTTAGTTCCACAATCTTCTTCAGTTACCACTAAATCTTGGCCTACATCAACAAGTCTTCGAGTTAAATAGCCTGAGTTAGCCGTTTTTAGTGCCGTATCAGCTAAACCTTTTCTTGCTCCATGAGTCGAAATAAAGTACTGCATATTATTAAGACCTTCACGGAAATTACTTGTAATTGGAGTCTCAATAATTGATCCATCTGGCTTTGCCATTAGACCACGCATTCCTGCTAACTGACGTATTTGTGCAGGAGAGCCTCGAGCACCTGAATCTGCCATCATATAGATTGAATTAAATGATGGTTTCTTTTCTATATTTCCTTCAGCATCGGTTATATCTTCATAACCTACTTTGTCCATCATTGCTTTAGCAACTTCTTCTGAGGTTCTTGACCAAATATCAATAACCTTGTTATAGCGCTCACCATTTGTAACAACACCAGAAGCAAATTGCTGCTGAACATCTTTTACTTGAGCAGAAGCCTTTTCAATCATATCAGCTTTTTCACTAGGAATAATCATGTCATTTGAACAAAATGATATACCAGATTTAGTTGAATATTCAAAACCCATATACATCATCTGATCAGCAAAAATTACAGTCTCCTTAAGCTCCTGAGATCTGTAACAGACATGAATTAAATTAGAAACTACTTTTTTAGTTAATGCCTCATTAATTAAATCAAATGACAAGCCTTTAGGTAGAATTCTAGAAAAAATAGCTCTACCGATTGTAGTATCAACTATACGAGTATTTGTAGATTTAAAACCAGACTCTGCTTTTTCATAATCATGCACTCTTAATTTAATTTTTGCATGCAGACTTACAAGTTTAGCATCATAGGCAGAATGAGCCTCATTGGTATTGGCAAAGATCATTCCTTCACCCTGTTGATTAACCATTTCTCTAGTCATATAGTAAAGACCTAAGATTACATCTTGAGATGGAATAATAATTGGGTCGCCACTAGCCAAATGAAGAATATTGTTTGATGCCAACATTAGAGTTCTTGCCTCTAACTGTGCTTCCTCAGAGAGAGGAACGTGCACAGCCATCTGATCACCATCAAAGTCTGCATTAAATGCAGTGCATACTAGAGGATGAAGTTGAATTGCCTTGCCTTCAATTAGAAGCGGCTCAAATGCTTGAATGCCAAGTCTATGAAGAGTAGGTGCACGGTTTAATAAAACTGGATGCTGATGAACAACTCTTTCCAAAATATCCCAAACTTCAGGAATTTCACTTTCAACCATTTTTTTTGCAGCTTTTATAGTAGAAGCTAATCCATTTGCTTGAAGGCGATTATAAATAAAGGGCTTAAAAAGCTCTAATGCCATTTTTTTAGGCAATCCACACTGATGAAGCTTTAAATATGGCCCACAAACAATAACTGAACGCCCAGAATAGTCAACTCGTTTTCCAAGTAAGTTTTGACGGAATCGTCCTTGCTTACCTTTTATCATATCCGCAATTGACTTAAGAGGGCGTCTATTATTGCCCATAACAGCACGTCCACGACGCCCATTATCAATTAGTGAGTCGACAGCTTCTTGAAGCATACGTTTTTCATTTCTAACAATAATTTCTGGTGCATCAAGCTCTAATAACCTTCCAAGACGATTATTTCTATTAATTACTCGGCGATATAAGTCATTTAAATCAGATGTTGCAAACCGGCCTCCATCTAGAGGAACCAAAGGCCTTAAATCTGGCGGCAGAATAGGAAGCACATTTAAAACCATCCACTCAGGTTTATTTCCAGACTTTATTAATGAATCAACTAGCTTAAGTCGTTTATTGATTTTCTTAAGTTTAGTTTGTGATTTAGTATTTAGAGCATCTTCTCTCAAATTTGCAGCTTCTTTTTCAAGTTGCATCTCTGCAAGAACATCCTGCATAGCTTCTGCGCCCATCTTAGCAACAAACTCATCATCTCCATACTGGTCTAAAGCATCAAAATACATCTCTTCCGTAAGGAGTTGCTTTTTGATTAAAGGCGTACTACCAGGATCAGTAACTAAAAATGCTTCAAAATAAAGAACTCTTTCAATATCTTTTAAGGTCATATCCATAAGCAACCCTAATCTAGATGGGAGTGACTTCAAATACCAAATATGTGCTACAGGAGCAGCAAGCTCTATATGACCCATTCTTTCACGTCTTACTTTAGAAAGAGTAACTTCAACGCCACATTTTTCACAAACCACATTTCTAAATTTCATGCGCTTATATTTACCACATAAGCACTCAAAGTCTTTCATTGGGCCAAAAATCTTAGCACAAAATAACCCTTCTCTTTCAGGTTTGAAAGTTCTATAGTTAATAGTTTCAGGTTTTTTTACTTCACCAAATGACCATGAACGAATTTTCTCAGGAGAAGCTAAACCAACTCTTATTGCATCAAAATCTTGTTCTTTATTTTGCTGTTTTAAAATTTGTAATAAATCTTTCAAGTGATTCTCCTAATTTAATGTTGTTCAAGTTCAGTATCAATACCTAGAGATCGAATTTCTTTTACAAGAACATTAAACGACTCTGGCATTACTGACTCAGTACGATTTTCACCATCTACTATATTTTTATACATTTTTGCCCTTCCAGTAACATCATCAGACTTAACCGTTAACATTTCTCGAAGAGTATATGCTGCGCCATATGCTTCTAACGCCCAAACTTCCATTTCACCAAACCTTTGACCACCAAATTGAGCTTTACCGCTAAGTGGTTGTTGAGTAACTAAAGAGTATGGACCTGTTGAGCGAGCATGCATCTTATCGTCAACTAAGTGGTTAAGCTTAAGCATGTGCATATAACCAACCGTTATATCACGGTCAAATGAATCACCAGTTCGTCCATCAAATAATTGAATTTGACCACTTTCTGGTAAATCAGCCATCTTAAGTAAAGATTTAATATCCTCTTCTTTAATTCCATCAAATACTGGGGTTGCCATTGGGACGCCAGATCGTAAATTATTAGCTAACTCAAGTATCTCATCATCACTAAATGACTTTAAATCTTCAGTTTTTCCATAACTATTGTAAATAGAATCTAGCATTGAGCGGATTTGCTTAATTGTATCTTTACGATGCTCATCTAGCAAATTACCAATCTTATAACCTAGGCCTTTAGCAGCCCAACCTAAGTGAACCTCAAGTACCTGACCAACATTCATACGTGACGGAACACCAAGTGGATTAAGGACAACATCTACTGGAGTACCATCTGCCAAATGGGGCATATCTTCAACTGGGGATACACGCGAGATGACACCTTTGTTTCCATGTCGTCCAGCCATCTTGTCACCAACCTGAAGTGTTTTACGTGTTGCCACATAAACCTTGACCATCTTCTGAACGCCTGGAGGTAATTCCGCACCTTCTTTAATTTTTGCACTCTCTTGCTCATAAAAAAGTTCAAACTCCTCTTGTTTAGCTTTTGACTGTTTAACAAGTGAGGCTACTTCTTTATTTACAGCTGCATCTTTAACTTTTAATTTTGCTAATTCACTATTTTCTAGAGACTTTAAATCCTTAGAGGCTAGTTTATCTCCACTCTTAATATTACCAATATTACTAGTTGAGAGGTTTCCAGAGAGTTTTAAACGAATTCGGCGAAAGATGTCCCCGTCAATTATTCCAAATTCATCATCAATATCTTTTTTAATAGTCTCTAAACGTTCTTCATCAATAACCAGTGCACGAGAATCTTTTGCCACTCGATCTTTAGTAAATATCTGAACATCAATGACAACACCAGATTTTGAGGCTCCCATTCTTAAAGAGGTATCTTTAACATTGTTAGCTTTTTCTCCAAAGATAGCACGCAATAATTTCTCTTCTGGAGAAAGAACTGTTTCGCTTTTAGGGGTTACCTTTCCAACAAGAATATCGCCGCCTTTTACTCGAGCACCAACATATACAATACCGACATCATCAAGTTTTGATAGTGCAGACTCACTTACATTAGGTATATCTGCAGTAACTTCTTCAGCGCCAAGTTTTGTATCTCTAGCATAAGCAGTCAATTCTTCAATATGAATTGAAGTATAGCGGTCTTCCTGGACTACTTTTTCTGATATGAGTATTGAATCTTCAAAGTTATATCCATTCCAAGGCATAAAGGCAATCATCATATTTTGACCTAATGCTAACTCACCTAAGTCAGTTGATGGGCCATCTGCCAAGACATCGCCAGCAACAACCTTATCACCTGGCTGAACAAGTGGTTTTTGATTAATACAAGTATTTTGATTTGAACGAGAATATTTCACTAAACTATAAATATCAACACCAAGCTCTCCAGCCTTTGCTTGCTTAGCGTCGACACGAATTACGATTCTTGAAGCATCTACTGTTTCAACAACTCCATCATGATTTGCAACAACACAGACACGTGAATCAGTTGCAACAACTCGCTCAATCCCAGTTCCAACAAGTGGCTTTTCAGCTCTAAGCACAGGTACTGCTTGACGCTGCATATTTGATCCCATTAATGCGCGGTTAGCATCATCATGTTCTAGAAAAGGTATAAGTGATGCAGCTACAGATGATATTTGTTTTGAGTCAATATCAATAAGTGTTACTTCTGACTTACCTACAAGGACAAATTCATTTTTATGGCGTCCTGAAACAAGGTCTTCTACCAAATAACCCTTGCTATCTACTTTAGAGTTTGCTTGAGCAATAGTGTGTTCAATCTCATCAATTGCTGACACGTACACAATTTCTTTAGTGACTTGTCCTTTCTTAACTATTTGATAAGGAGTCTCTAAAAAACCATAATCATTCGTTCTTGCATAAACTGCTAAAGTATTAATTAATCCAATATTCGGACCTTCAGGTGTTTCAATTGGACACAATCGACCATAATGAGATGGATGAACATCACGAACTTCAAAGCCAGCACGTTCTCTTGTCAAGCCACCAGGCCCTAGTGCTGATATGCGTCGCTTATGAGTCACTCCAGACAATGGATTAACTTGATCCATAAATTGAGATAACTGTGAGGAGCCAAAAAACTCCCTCACTGCCGCCGAAACCGGCTTAGAGTTAATAAGATCTTGCGGAGTTAGCTCGTCTGTTTCTGCAAGGTTCAATCCTTCTTTCACAGCTTTTTCTACACGAATTAGGCCGATTCTAAATTGGTTTTCAATCATTTCACCAATAGCTCTTACTCTTCTATTGGCTAGCGTATCGACATCATCTACTACATCATGTCCATTTTTAATAGCAATTAACTGTTTAATTACATTAATAATATCATCATGAGTTAGCACATGCTCACCAGTCTCACTAGCAACACCTAACCTTCTATTTAGCTTCATTCGACCAACACGAGAAAGGTCATAACGATCATTATTAAAAAACAGATTAGAAAAAAGTGTGTTAACTGCGTCTTCAGTAGCAGGCTCACCCGGTCTCATTACATGGTAGATTGACATGCGAGCTTCAATTTCTGTTTGCAACTCATCTAGACGTAAAGTGTCAGAAATATAGATACCATTTTCAGCATCATTAAGATAGATAATATTGATCTTCTTAATCTTAGTCGCAGTTAATACCTCTATAGATTCTTCAGTTATTAATGAGTTTGCAGCTAATAAGATTTCACCAGTATCAGTATCAACTATATCTGCAGAAATGACTTTTCCAATAAGATATTCAAGTGGAGCATTAATTGAGTCTACTTTTGCGTCCTGAAGAATTTTTGCGTGCTTAGCAGTAATTCGACGCCCTTGTTCAACAACAACATCCTTTCCAACCTTAATATCAAACTCTGCAATAATTCCTTTCAAACGTTCAGGTTTAATGACTAGATCACACGATTTAGATTTTAATTTAACAACAATATGATCAAAGAAAGTATCAATAATGTCATTTGTTGACTGTCCCATAGCTCTTAGCAAGGTAGTCACAGGTAATTTTCTTCTTCTATCTATTCTAACAAACAAGTGCTCGTGATGATCAAACTCAAAGTCTAACCATGAGCCACGGTAAGGAATAATACGTGATGAGAATAATATTTTCCCAGAAGAGTGAGTTTTCCCCTTATCATGCTCAAAAATAACTCCTGGAGAACGATGAAGCTGAGAAACCACAACACGCTCAGTTCCATTAATTACAAAGGTTCCAGTATCAGTCATCAATGGAAGTTGCCCTAAATAGACACTTTCTTCGATAATTTGCTTAACGCGACGCTTCTTCTTTAAATTAGAACCATTTTTGTCAAAAAGGACCAAGTTAAGTTTAACTTGCAGGGTTGCGGCATACGTTACTCCACGAAGCTTACATTCTTTAACATTATACTTAGGCTCTTGAAGCTCATAATCCAAATATTCAATTTCGGCATAACCATTTAAGGCTGTAATTGGAAATACAGATTGAAAAACAGAGTGAAGACCAATATTTTCCTTTTCAGTAGCCCCTTTTTGAATAAAGCTATTAAATGAATTAATCTGGATAGATAATAAATCTGGCTCTTTGAGAATAGACTCTCTTGTTCCAAAATTATTTCTGATACGTTTTTTTTCTGTAAATGAATAAGTCATGGATGCCTCGCAATAATCAATAAATGGTTTTCAAAATTACTTCTAAAAAAGCACCAAAATCCCCTGTGGGGATTTTGGTTTGTAGCATTGAACAAATTACTTAAGTTCTACGCTAGCGCCAGCTTCTTCAAGCTGCTTTTGAATATCATCAGCTTCCGCTTTTGATGCGCCTTCTTTAACTGCTGCAGGTGCACTTTCAACAAGATCTTTAGCCTCTTTAAGACCCAATCCTGTAATAGTACGAACAGCCTTAATAACTGCAACTTTCTTTTCACCAAAACTTGTTAACATTACATTAAACTCAGTCTTCTCTTCAACCGCTGCACCAGCATCCGCTGCTGCTGCTACTGGGGCCGCTGCAACTGCTGCTGCAGAAACTCCAAACTTCTCTTCCATTGCTGATACTAGTTCAACAACATCCATTACAGACATATCTGAAATTGCACCTAAAATATCTTCATTGCTTAATTTCGCCATGATATTTACTCCTCTATATAATTATTATTGTTTTTGATCACGAATAGCTGCTACAACACGAGTTAACTTAGTTGGAACTTCGTTTAAAGTTCTAACTAACTTCTCAGTTGGTGCAAGCATCAACGCCATCAACATACTGATTGCTTGATCTTTAGTTGGTAAGCTCGCGATTCTTTTTAGTTGATCTGCATCAATAAATTCACCGGATACCCCCAAACCTTTAACAACTAATGCTTCATTATCTTTAATGAAGTCACGAAAAACACGAGCTACAGCGCCCGGATCTTCTTGGGAAAAACCCAAGATAACCGGTCCACTTAAGACTGGAGTAATACACTCACATCCTGTCTCAGCTAATGCTCTCTTTGCAAGCGTATTTTTTACAACACGCAAAGAAACTTCTGCGTCCATAGCAGCATTCCGCAAATTAGTCATTTGTCCAACATTCAATCCACGATACTCAGCAACACCAACAGACACAGCACCATTAGCTACTGCATTTACCTGTTCGACGACTGCTTTTTTTGCTTCAAGACTTAGAGCCATAATCTCTCCTGAACAATTAAAAAATGAAAGCTATAAAATTATAACTTTCGCCACAAGGTATTTCCATACCCTCTACATAGGCAAATTGAAGGATCAATTTATTAAGCAACAAGTCATAATCAACCTGTCACACCTATGGTCTTTGAGGCAGAACAAGTCACCTTGTCGCCCAAAGAATTTTTTAGCTGATAATTATTTAATTAACAGCTGTTTAAATCTACTTAAATATCTACACTTGCACCATCAACACTAAGGCCTGGACCCATAGTTGATGAAACGCTTACTTTTTTGATATAAATACCTTTCGTTGAACTTGGTTTAGCTTTCTTAATCGCATCAATAAGTGCAACAATATTCTCTTCCAACGCTTTTACGTCAAAAGAAGCTTTTCCAATACCAGCATGAACAATTCCAGCTTTATCAGCACGGTAACGAACTTGGCCCGCTTTTGCATTTTTAACTGCAGTAGCAACGTCAGGTGTTACGGTTCCAACTTTAGGATTTGGCATCAATCCACGAGGCCCAAGAACTTGACCTAATCTACCAACAACGCCCATTGCGTCGGGAGATGCAATAACAACATCGTAATTTAAATCTCCATCTTGCATGCTTTTCATTAGATCATCCATACCAACAATATCTGCGCCTGCATCAGTTGCTTTTTGAACATTATCACCCTGAGTAAAAACTGCAACACGAACAACTTTTCCAGTTCCATTAGGAAGGACAACTGCCCCACGAACATTTTGATCTGATTTCTTTGTATCAATACCTAGGTTAATACTTACATCAACCGACTCATCGAACTTGGCTGACGCACAATCCTTTACTAATGCTAGAGCCTCAGTAATTGCATATTTAGAACCCTCTTTAATTTTTAAAGCGCTTACTTTTTGATTTTTTGATAAATTAGCCATCTTTAACCCTCCACCACAATGCCCATTGAGCGAGCAGTACCCGCTACAATTTGAACTGCTGCATCTAAATCATTTGCGTTTAAGTCTTTCATTTTTATATTCGCGACTTCTTCTAATTGAGCACGAGTTACTTTACCAACCTTATTAAGATGTGGCTCACCACTTCCTTTTTCAATACCTGTCACTTTAAGAAGTAAAACTGCAGCTGGCGGTGTTTTAGTAACAAATGTAAAACTACGATCACTATAAACAGTAATAATTACTGGAACGGGCATACCCTTGTCAAGCTCTTGTGTTTGAGCATTGAATGCTTTACAAAAATCCATAATATTTACACCATGCTGACCCAATGCTGGACCAACTGGTGGCGAAGGATTTGCTTCTGCTGCAGGAACCTGCAACTTAATATATGACTCAATTTTTTTTGCCATTTTTATCTCCTATGGGTTCAATCGCTTTTAAGCTCCCCGTTAACATTTTCAGTCGCTTGCGACTGACTTATGTTTTCTCTACTTGAGAAAACTCTAATTCAACTGCAGTAGTTCGTCCAAAAATTAAGACCTCCACTGTCAGCAAACTCTTTTCATAATTAACACTTTCAACAGTTCCATTAAATTCATTAAATGGACCATCAATAACCAAAACTTCTTCGCCTGGTTGAAATGCAACCTTAGGCTTAGGTTTATCAGCACCTTCTTGAACGCGTGCAAAAATTCTATCTACTTCTCTCTGAGTAATTGGAGAAGGCTTTCCAGATGACCCACCTATAAACCCTATAACGTTATTAGTATTTTTAACTAGTAACCAGCTAGGCTCAGTGAGCTCCATCTTAATCAGCATATAGCCTGGGAAGAATTTACGCTCAGTTTCTTTTTTCTTTCCAGCTTTTAGCTCAACTACTTGCTCAGTTGGAATAAGAATCTCATCAACTAAATCTTCAATACCTTCTCTAGTCACAGCTTCTTCAATAGCTATTTTAACTTTCGCTTCATAGCCGCTTCTAGCATGGATTACAAACCAATTCTTAGACATAATAATCCTTTACTTAAAAAATATTAATTGACGAAATTGATTGAACACCCCAAGTAAAGAATGCATCAATAATCCAAAGGAAAATTGCAACTATAACTACTGCAACCATAATGATTCCAGTTGTTTTTATTGTTTCTGGACGAGTTGGCCAAACAACCTTTCGTAATTCAATTCGTGTTTCTTTCAAAAAATGAACAAATCGATCACCTTGATCAGATTTAACAAAAACAGTTACCGCTAGAGCAAAAACTACAAGCGTCACTAAAACTTTTGTAAGCGCATTAAATCCTAAAGGATTGACATAATATAAAGCAAGTCCAGCAACTACAATTAAAATTGCTAAGATAGTTTTCCACTGATCAGAACCACTCTTTAAATTTTCTATTTGTTTAGCCACACATATCCTTTAATTTGGCAGGCAAGGAGGGACTCGAACCCCCAACCAATGGTTTTGGAGACCACTACTCTACCAATTGAGCCACTTGCCTAAATATCAAACCCTATAAAAGTGGCTACTCATAAAAAGCAACCACCTACTAATCTATCTTTTAACTCGTAATTTTCGAGACGACTCCAGCACCTACTGTGCGTCCACCTTCTCTAATTGCAAATCTTAATCCTTCTTCCATTGCAATCGGAGCTAGTAACTCAATTGTCATCTTCACATTGTCACCTGGCATAACCATTTCAACGCCTTTTGGCAGTTCGCATGCACCAGTAACGTCTGTTGTTCTGAAGTAGAACTGTGGACGATAATTGTTAAAGAATGGAGTATGACGTCCACCTTCTTCTTTACTTAAAACATAAATCTCTGCTTCAAACTTAGTGTGCGGGTTAATCGTACCTTTCTTAGCCAGTACTTGACCACGTTCAACGTCTTCACGCTTCGTTCCGCGAAGAAGAACACCAACGTTATCACCTGCTTCACCTGAGTCAAGCAATTTTCTAAACATTTCAACACCTGTACAAGTAGTCAGCTGCGTGTCTTTAATACCAACGATTTCGATTTCATCACCAACATTAACAACACCACGTTCGATACGACCGGTTACAACCGTTCCACGACCTGAGATTGAGAACACGTCCTCAATTGGCATTAGGAATGATTTATCCGTGTCACGAACTGGAGTTGGGATGTACGTATCTAATGCTTCAACTAGCTTCATAATAGAAGGTACACCAATATCAGATGTGTCGCCTTCTAATGCTTTTAAAGCTGAACCAAAGATCACTGGAGTGTCATCACCTGGGAATTCGTACTCTGTTAAGAGTTCACGGATTTCCATTTCAACAAGCTCTACTAATTCTTCATCATCAACCATATCGGCTTTGTTCATATAAACAACGATGTAAGGAACACCAACTTGACGAGACAATAGAATGTGCTCACGCGTTTGAGCCATTGGTCCATCAGTTGCAGCAATTACAATAATTGCGCCGTCCATTTGCGCAGCACCTGTAATCATGTTCTTAACGTAGTCGGCGTGTCCCGGACAATCAACGTGAGCGTAGTGACGAGCCGCTGACTCATACTCTACGTGCGCTGTTGAGATCGTGATACCACGCTCTCTTTCTTCAGGAGCATTATCAATATTTGCATAATCCTTAAATTCACCACCGTTCATTTCAGCCATAACCTTAGTAAGGGCTGCAGTTAAGGTAGTTTTTCCATGGTCAACGTGACCAATTGTTCCCACATTTACGTGTGGTTTGGTTCTTTCAAATTTCTCTTTTGCCATTTCTAATCCCCTATATTCATTCAATTTATATGGAGCTCACCACCGGATTTGAACCGGCGACCTCTTCCTTACCAAGGAAGTGCTCTACCAACTGAGCTAGGTGAGCACAGCCCTAACCACATGGAGCGGGTGATGGGAATCGAACCCACCTCATTAGCTTGGAAGGCTAAGGTAATACCAATATACGACACCCGCAATTTCTTATTCTCATGTTCTTCTGGTGGAGGGAGTTGGATTCGAACCAACGTACTCAGAGAGAACGGATTTACAGTCCGTCGCCTTTAACCACTCGGCCACCCCTCCAAAAAAACAATCGGACATTATCCCATAACTAATTTAGCTTAGCAAGGTTTAAATGTAGTAATTAAAAGGTTATTCGTTGATTATTTTTGCCTTGAAGCACCACTAGCAACTGCTGCTTCAAATATTGCTTTTGGAACAACTTTGATTAGCCTAGGATCAAACGGTTTAGGAATAAAATAGTCTTTTCCAAAAGTCAAACTAGTATCTTTATAAATCTCTATTAATTCTTTAGGAGCTGGAAGCTTAACCAAGTCTTTAAGTGCATGAACCGCTGCAACCTTCATTTCAGTATTAATAATTTTAGAGTTGGCATCAAGTGCTCCTCTAAAAATATAAGGAAAGCCAAGAACATTATTTACCTGATTTGGATAATCACTTCTTCCTGTAGCCATTAACACGTCATCTCTACAGGCATAAACATCTACTGGTGAGATTTCTGGATCAGGATTAGATAATGCAAAAATTATTGGTCTTTTAGCCATCGATTTCACCATCTCTTGAGTTACAAGATTTCCTCTAGCAACACCTATAAAAACGTCAGAGCCATCGATAGCATCACTTAAAGTTTTTTTATCAGTATCTACTGCAAAAGCAAGTTTTTCCTTACTTAAGTTTTCACTTTTTGTTGAAACTACTCCATTTCGATCAACCAGCAAAATATTGTCTTTACTAAAACCAAGTTCAAGTAATAAATTTAATGTTGCAATTCCAGCAGATCCAGCACCTGCGCATACAATTTTGGCTTCCTTGAAGTTTTTTTCTTGAATTTCGAGCGCATTTAAAAGTCCTGCTGCAACAATAATAGCAGTCCCATGTTGATCATCATGAAAAACAGGTATATCTAACTCATCAATTAATCTCTTTTCAATCTCAAAGCAGCGCGGCGCAGAAATATCCTCTAAATTAATCCCACCAAATGTTGGCGCAATGTTTTTAATTGTACTGATAATTTCTTCAACATCTTGAGTATCAAGCTCTATATTAAAAACATCGATACCTGCAAAACGCTTGAATAATACAGCTTTACCTTCCATCACTGGTTTTGCCGCCAAAGGCCCAACATTTCCTAAGCCAAGGACAGCTGAACCATCAGTAATTACTGCCACCAAATTACCTTTAATAGTATATTTATTAACAGCACCAGGATCTTTTACAATTTCTCTTACAGGAGCTGCAACGCCTGGACTATAAGCTAAACTCAGATCCTGATCGTTATCTAATTTCTTGTGAGAAGTAACATTAATCTTTCCAGGCCTTCCTTCCTGGTGATAAGCTAAAGCCTTATCATGCAGAGTTTGTGACATTTTCACCTTATTTAATGGTTTTTAAGCTTGTGAAACAAACTCTTCACCAATTTTGATATCAGATCTAAGGGTTTCAAGTGCAGCATTAAGTGTTTTTTCTTCAAATGCTGAAAGATCTCCAAAACCTAATATTTTCTCAACACCATTTTTACCCAACAGGACTGGTTGTGCAAAAAAGCGAGCCCTATCTCCAGAGCCTTCAACATAAGTACACTCTATTACGCCTTCTTCACCATTAAGAGCGCGAACTAGAGACAAACCAAATTTTGCTGCTGCCTGACCCATTGATAAAGTAGCTGAGCCACCACCAGCTTTTGCCTCAACAACTTCGGTTCCTGCATTCTGAATACGTTTTGTCATTGCAGATGCACTAGCCTCATCAAAGTCAAAACCTGACTGTGAAAGCAACGGAAGGATAGTAATTCCTGAGTGGCCACCAATTACAGGAACACTTACATCTTCAGGATTAACCCCATTAACTTCAGCAACAAATGTACTAGAACGAATAATATCTAAAGTCGTAATGCCAAATAATCGTGCTGGATCGTAAACTCCTTTTTTCTTTAGAACATCTGCTGCAATTGCAACCGTTGTGTTTACAGGATTTGTAATAATTCCAATTAAAGCCTTTGGACAAGTATCTGCACATACTGAAACGAGGTTTTTAACAATACCTGCATTAATATTAAAAAGATCGAACCGATCCATTCCTGGCTTACGAGCAACGCCAGCTGAAATTAATACAATATCTGCATTTACTAGAGCAGGTGAAGGGTCTTCGCCTGCAAAACCAGAAACTTTAACTGCCGTTGGTATATGACTCAAATCTGCCGCAACACCTGGTATCACGGGAGCAATGTCATACAATGACAATTCAGTTCCATTTGGTAACTGTGTTTTCAATAATAATCCTAACGCCTGACCAATTCCGCCAGCAGCACCTAAAACAACAACTTTCATAACATCTCCCTAAAAATATAAAAAATAGCTATGCAATTATGCTAGTAGCAAATTATTCATTGTAGCAATATTACTAACTGAAATTTCTTTTGGACAAACAGTCTCACAATGCCGATGATTTGAACAACTTCCAAAGCCTTCTTCTTCCATTTGATTTATCATTCTTTCTGCTCGCTTCTTGCTTTCAATTTTGCCTTGGGGCAACTGCTCAAAATGATTAATCTTTGCAGCCACAAATAAACTTGCTGAAGCATTTGGACAAACTGCAACACATGCACCGCATCCAATACAAGTTGCTGAGTCAAATGCACAATCTGCATCGTCTTTATTAATCAGTTGAGAGTTAGCTTCAGGGGCAGAGCCAACAGAAACAGAGATAAACCCTCCAGACTGAATAATTCGGTCAAACGCTTCTCGCTTAACAGCCAAATCTTTCATAATTGGGAAACTTTGAGCACGCCATGGCTCGATCCAAAGCTCTCTCTGATTAGCATAATCCCTCATATAAAGCTGGCAAGTAGTCGTTGCTTTCTTTTCACCGTGAGGGTGGCCATTAATTACCAATGAGCAGGTGCCGCAAATTCCTTCTCTACAATCATAATCGAACACTACACAATCTTCACCTTTGTCAATAAGCTTCTCATTTAAGTGATCTAGCATCTCTAAAAATGAGGTGTCGCTATCAATATTTTCAACATGGTAAGTTACAAAGCTTCCGTCACTACTCGTATTTTTTTGTCGCCAGATATGCAGTGTGAAATTCATTTATAGTCCCTATATGTTGGCTTAATAAATTCATAATTAAGCTCTTCTTTATGAAGCTCCGAGCCATTCTCGTTAAATTCCCATGCAGCTACATAACCATAGTTCTCATCATCTCTCATAGCATCACCACTTTCAGCGAGATACTCAAGGCGCGCATGTGCGCCACAAGACTCTTCACGATCAAGAGCATCAACACACATTAGATGGCCAAGCTCAATAAAATCTGCAACCCTACCAGCCTTTTCTAGGGTTTGATTAAAGTCAGTATCTGAGCCAGTTACTTTAATACTTTTCCAGAAATCAGACTTTAGTTTTTCAATTGATTTCACCGCCTCTTCAAGCGCATTCTTATCTCTTGCCATTCCGCATGCAGCCCATAAGATACCACCTACTTTTCTATGAAAATAGTCGGGAGAATGTTCTGGCATAGGCGCATTCATTAGCTTATCTATACGACTTTTAACTGCATCGATAGAGGCTATGACATCAGGGTGATCATTACTTACCTTTTCAAATGTTCCGCGCGCTAGATAGTTAGCAACAGTTTGTGGCGCAATGAAATAGCCATCTGCTAATCCTTGCATCAACGCAGAGGCACCTAATCGATTTGCCCCATGATCAGAAAAATTAGCTTCACCACACGCAAACAACCCATCAATCGTTGTCATTAGGTTGTAATCAACCCATAATCCACCCATTGTGTAATGCGGAGCAGGATAAATCTTCATTGGCACTTCATAAGGATTTTCACCTGTAATATTTTTATACATATCAAACAAGTTACCGTATTTCTCTTTAACTTTATCAATGCCCATTTTTTCAATGACCGAAGAAAAATCAAGATAAACGCCAAGCCTTTGATCATTAATGATTGAACCAACACCTCGCCCTTCATCGCATATACCTTTAAGTGCTCTTGATGCAATATCTCTTGGCACTAAGTTTGCAAATGCAGGGTACATTCGCTCCAGAAAATAATCTCTATTTTCTTCTAAAATCTCATTTGGATTTTTATCGCAATCTTCAATATTTTTTGGGGCCCATATTCGACCATCATTTCTTAAAGATTCACTCATTAGTGTTAATTTGGACTGACTGTCACCAGTTGGTGGAACGCAAGTTGGGTGAATCTGAGTGAAACTTGGATTTGCAAAATAAGCACCATTTTTATGTGCTCTCCATGTTGCAGAAGTATTACAACCCTTTGCATTAGTTGACAGGAAGTATGCATTACTATAACCACCAGTGCACATTACAACACAATCAGCAACATGTGAAGAAATTTCACCCGTGATTAAATCACGCACTACGACTCCTCGGGCCTTTCCATCAATTATTATTATTTCTAACATTTCAGATCTAGAAGTATGTTTTACTTTTCCAGATGCTATTTCTTTGCTCATTGAGCTATATGCCCCTAACAAAAGTTGCTGTCCAGTTTGTCCACGAGCATAAAAAGTTCGAGAAACCTGAGTACCACCAAATGACCTATTTGCCAAATAACCACTATATTCTCTTGCAAAAGGAACACCTTGGGAAACTGCCTGATCAATAATATTGCAACTTAATTGAGCTAAGCGATATATATTGGACTCCCTTGCGCGGAAATCACCACCCTTGATTGTGTCATAGAAAAGCCTCCAGGTACTATCACCATCATTTTGATAATTTTTACTAGCATTAACGCCTCCCTGAGCAGCTATTGAATGCGCTCTTCTTGGGCTGTCATTGTAACAAAAAGACTGGACATTGTAGCCTGCCTCTCCTAGTGTTGCGCATAAAGATGCGCCTGCAAGACCAGTTCCAATAACAATAATATTATATTTTTTTCTATTTTGCGGCGCGATAAGAGCTAAATCAAATTTATGTTTCTCCCATCTACCCTCTAAGGGCCCAGTCGGCACGTTTGGATTAAATTTTTGCATACAAAATACCTAGTGGAATTGAAGCATAGCCTGCCATGATTACAAAGACAATCCCAAATGCTAAGCCCTTGGGTTGTTTACTGGAAATACCGAATGTTTGAAGTACGTTTATCAACCCATGATGCAAGTGTGTTGATATTGCAATCATTCCAAGGCCATAAATAGCCCACATCATTGGTCTTTGAAAAATTAACTGGATTTCTGAATATAAATCAGTAGAGTCGATTGAAAACATTTGAATACTATGAGTAACTATAAAAATAAGAATAATAGATGCGCCAGACCATGCAACTAATCGTGGTATGGCTTTAGGATAAGGCTTCTTATATCTATCACCAGAACTAACATTATTTGATAATTGCCTAGTCACTGCAGTCACAACATGAAAGACAATTGTTATGCTCAATAAGGCGATTAATATTGGAGAGAAGATTGAGCTATTAAACCAAACATAAAGTGCTGTAAAGGCTTTCTCACCAGCATGAAAAGTCAAAGCTCCTAAAAGATAAAATATTAGGAAAAAAAACCAGAATAATCCAGCTAATGCCATCAATTTTTTCTGTCGTACAGTGTTATTTTTAGTAGAATTCATTTAACAGCAATTTAGCTAATTAACAGCTATTTATTATATTTTAAAAAAGATGGAATTTTAGTCTTAATTAATCTATGTAAAGGTGTTTTTTATATGGTTAATTCGATTTTTTTAGTTAACTACTTGTCATTATACAAAAGTAATATTTACTAGCTCATTTAAATCAAATGTCTAAATAGGTCTCTAGAGAATCATCTAACGCCTTCAGCCATGGCGTATGGTGAGGTGGTGACTGGGTTCCTGTCATCAAAGATGCATGAGATTTATCTCTAAAAGTCATAATTCCATCTTTTTTATCATGCTTCCAATCCATAAATGTCTTATTCACTCCTTTGATATCAAAATTGGGATAATCAGTTTCATCAATTAACATTTGAGTGTAGGCGCCTTGAAAGTCAATTGCATAAGCAACATCTTCTTGTGCTGTTTCTCGCTGATGCCATTCAAGTGTATGCGCCTGCATATCATCAAATAAAGGCAGCTCTATTTTTTCAAGAATAACGTCTCTTGCATACCAAGCTTGGGCATCAAACATATTAAAGGTATACCATTGATCTTGCATACCTAAATACATCAGCTTTGGATTTTTCTCCCAGACAACGCCTTTAAATAAACCTAATGGATAAAGAATATTATTCGTTTTTAAGCGAAGTGAATCTGGCAAGAATGGGAAATGGTGAATATAGCCTGTACATAGAATAATTGAATCAACATCTTTTGAGCTCCCATCGGCAAAATGAGCAGTATTTCCTGAGACTTTAATTAATGCAGGCTTCTCCTCCCAATTATCAGGCCAGCCAAATCCCATTGGAGCCGTTCGATAACAACTTATAATTGACTTGGCTCCATATTTGTAGCATTGAGAGCCAATATCTTCAGCAGAATAACTACTTCCAATTATTAAGATATCTTGGCCTTCAAACTCTAAAGCATCTCTAAAGTCATGGGCATGAAGTATTCTGCCATTAAAATGACTAAATCCTTCATAACTAGGGACATTAGGGGTGGAAAAATGTCCAGAAGCAACAATAACGTAATCAAATTCTTCAGAATACGTCTCATCATCAACTAGGTTACTGATAGATAAAGTAAATAGCCCACTTTGCTCACTGTATTCAACATTTCTTATGGCGGTATTAAATCTTATCTTATCTCGAACATTAGCTTTTTTAACCCTTCCCTGAATATAATCAAACAAAACCTCTCTTGGTGGAAAGGAGGCTATAGGATGACCAAAGTGCTCTTCAAAGTAATAGTCTGCAAATTCTAAGCACTCTTTAGGGCCATTTGACCAAAGATAACGGTACATACTGCTGTGTGCAATTTCGCCATGTTCATCAAGTCCCGTCCTCCAGCTGTAATTCCAGAGTCCTCCCCAGTTATCTTGCTTCTCAAAACAAACAATCTCCGGGACGATTTCACCATTTTCTTCCGCTGATTTAAAGGCTCTAAGCTGGGCCAGACCAGATGGACCAGCACCAATAATTGCTACTTTTTTATTCATTATTTTTGCCTAAATTAGTTAATTTTTTGTAAAAAAAATTTTAAATATTATTTATTATGTTACACACTTAAATATCAATTTAATCTTAAATATTTGTGGTAATAAATGGTATTTAATGGTATAAAATGGTTTATGTTTCGTGGAATTCACCTATTATCAATTGATTCGAAAGGAAGGGTAAAGATACCTGTTCGCCATCAACATCAAGTAGCCAAAATCTGCTCTGGGGAAATGGTCCTTAGTATTCATCCTGATGACCCTTGTTTAGTTTTATACCCACTTCCTAATTGGCAACAACTTGAACGGAAGATTGCTGAACTCCCTTCGCTGAATGTTCATTCTAAGAAAATATCCAGAAAACTTATAGGCCATGCATGTGATTGTGACTTAGATAAAATTGGCAGAATTTTATTACCAAGCTCTCACAAGAGTTATGCAAATTTAACAGATAAAGCAATTCTAAGTGGCCAAGGCACAAGTTTTGAAATTTGGGATGAAAATGCATGGCATCAGCAAATTGAAAAGCTTGAAAGATTAAGTTCTCAAGATGAAGTTCCTGAAGAGATTTCAAAACTTTCACTTTAAAGCGATGAATCAATTAAGTGTAATAACTCAATGATAGAATCAAATCATCATGAATCAGTCCTTTTCAATGAGTCTATTAAAGGCCTTAATATTAAGCCTAATGGTGTCTATGTTGATGCCACTCTAGGTAGGTGTGGACATACCAAGGGGATACTAAATAATCTTGGAAATTCTGGAAAGGTTATTGGCCTTGATCAAGATATGGAGGCAATCAATTATGCACAAATAAATTTTCCAGACTCACGCCTAACCCCAATTCATTGCAATTTTTCAAACCTTCAAGATACTCTTAGTCAATTGAATTTATTAGGAAAAGTAGATGGCATATTAATGGATCTTGGCATCTCTTCACCTCAAATTGACAATGCTGAAAGAGGGTTTAGCTTTATGAAAGATGGCGCTCTTGACATGAGGATGGATCAAACCCAAACTACTACTGCAGCAAGCTGGTTAAGAGATAGTAGCGAAACCGAAATTGCTAATACTCTTTTTCAGTATGGCGAAGAAAAAAGAAGTAGAATTATCGCCTCAACCATTAAAGCATATCAAAAAAATAACGATCTGAACTCAACGCTTGAGCTAGCAAATATTATCTCTAGTGTTGTAAGACCTGGCAAAAAAAAGCACCCAGCGACTCGCTCATTTCAAGCTATTAGAATTGCAATTAATGATGAATTAAAAAAACTTTCAGAAGCTCTTGAGCAAACTATTGACGCATTATCTCCCAAGGGAAGACTTGTAATTATTACTTTTCACTCAATTGAAGACAGAATAGTTAAACAATTCATTCGTAAACATTCTCGACCTAAGCAACTCCCAAAAGGATTACCAGTCATTGCCAATGATGAGTCTGAATGCTTACTGAAAGATTTAGGAAAAATTAAGCCTTCTGATGAAGAGATCAAAGTGAATAGAAGATCACGAAGTGCAATCCTCCGTTTGGTTGAAAAGTGCTAGCGATAATTAAAAAAAAATTCATTATTAATATTTTATTAATAATTTCGATCGTTTCAATTTCAATATTAAGCATTCATTGGCATCATCAAATGTATTTGCTACATCAAAATGAAAAAGTTGTTAAGTCTAATCATGAGCGTATAAATGCTCTTAACAGGCAGCTAATGATGGAATATTCAGAGCTTGAAAGTGGGATAACGATTTATCAAAAATCAAAAGAAGAATTATTGATGTTCGTCCCAATTGAAACTGAAGAGATCTCTATATGAAGATTACAAGGGTACAGGGTTATAGAAACAGACAAGCATTAATTAAAATTAGTTTCATTATCATTGTGTTCTTTTTTATTTATAGGGCTTTTAGTATTACCGATATTATTGCTAATGACTTGTCATTAAAACTTAAGGCCTCAAATAATTCTGAGTTTACAATTATTGAAAAATCCATAAGGGGTAATATCCTGGACAGGAATAATAATCTTCTTGCTATAAACCTCATACACAAGAAAATTAATCTTGACCCAATGATTCTTCAAGATGAATATATTGATCTTTTGGCTGAAGCCTTGAATATTCCAACAGATGAATTTAGGGAAAAAATAAGTAAAAAGAGAGAGAATAAAAGAAAGTACTTTATTGTTAAAGAAAAATTAAGAGTAAATGACCCTATTCTAAGTAATATTGCTGAACTCAAAAATAAACGCGTTAACATTTGCTTGAAAGAACTTAAATTACCATCTAATAATTTGGCAGATAAAGTTAAATTACTTGTAGGCTTAAATTTAGCAGTAAAAGAAAAAATAGAAGAGGAGAAGTGTACTAGGCAATCAATAGCTGGGGTAGCAATCGAATCTAGTGGTTTTCGCTACTATCCTAAAAAAGACTCTGTAGCGCCATTAATTGGAAAAACTAATATTAATAATATTGGGGTATTTGGGATTGAATCAGAATATGACCAATATTTAGCTGGATTTGATGGTGTTAAGCGATTAGCAGATAACAAAAATGGTTCTAATATCTACTATGATGCAGAGTTAATTAAAAAATTTAAAGAAGGTGCTGATTTAAATTTAACTATTGACTCAGATATTCAATTTCATGTCTACAATGCAATCAAAGAGCAGGCTGAATTCCACGAGGCAGACTCTGCCGCTGCGATTGTGCTATCACCTAATGGTGAAATATTAGCCCTTACAAATTACCCATCAACAGACCCAAACAATCATCAAAATTATAGTGCTGATGATTATCGTAATCGTGTTTTCTCTGATAAAACTGAGCCAGGATCTACCATGAAGCCCTTTACAATGCTTCTTGCTTTAGATAAAGGCGTAATAACTGCAACAGAAGATGAATTAATTGATGTGACAAGTCGTGTTGGAAACATACTGCCTGATAAAAAATATACAGAGATGACGATTCAAAGAATTCTTGAAAAGTCACATAATTTAGGCACAGTAATGGTTGCAGAAAATATTAAAAATGAAGAGTTCTACAACACATGGAAAATGCTAGGTTTTGGAAGCTCCCTTGGATTAATGCCTGGAACTGAAAATCCTGGAGTTTTAAGACATTATAGTAGTTGGGGCTTAGCTGACAAACGCTCACTTTCATTTGGGCACGGTCCCATG
The DNA here is from genome assembly GCF_048087625.1 of Candidatus Pseudothioglobus sp. Uisw_041. Classification (NCBI taxonomy): domain Bacteria; kingdom Pseudomonadati; phylum Pseudomonadota; class Gammaproteobacteria; family Pseudothioglobaceae (SeqCode); genus Pseudothioglobus (SeqCode); species Candidatus Pseudothioglobus sp. Uisw_041. The sequence continues at coordinate 1,332,412 of NZ_CP159805.1, forward strand.
AATACAAATCTTGCACAACTGGCAAGAGCTTATCTTGTATTTGCCAATGAAGGCGCAATACCTTCATTAAAACTTTTTAAAAACAATAGTGCTCCTGATAATTTAGAGCAAGTCTTTACTCCAGAATCAACTAAAAGAATAGCTCAAATACTCGACTCGGTTGCTTCAGATAATGGATCGGGCTATCGAGCGGTAATTGATGGATACTCAGTTGCCGGAAAAACAGGTACAGCAGAAATGGTTATTGATGGAAAGTACAGCAAAGATGGCGCTAAAAGAACTTATTTCATTGGGTTTTCTCCTGCTGAAAATCCAAAATATATTATGGCAGTTAGGCTTGATTACCCTAAAAAATGCTTTGTATCTTGGGATCCAACTATGAGAAATCGATGTGAAGGCTCTAATTCAGCCTCTATGGCATTTCAAAAAGCGATGAAAAGAATACTGATTAATGATCCAGATATTAAATCAAAGTTTGAAGGCTAAGTTAACTTTTTAGATGCTGGGTTAGCCTTGCTTTTCATAATATTTTCCATAACAAGCTTTTCATCGTCATGAGTTTTAGCTGAGAGAATAGAGGCTTTTGTTGATTTTCTTTCGTAGTATTTTTCTGCTGCCGTCAAAGTGTAGCCAAATTCCTCCTTGGCTTCATATTCACTTAAAAATGGCTCCATTACACTTAGCTCTTTAAGCCGAGAATATACTCTTTCTTGGGACTTGAAGGGAGCCAATAAACCATCCTTTGAAAGGTCAGACTCAACCTGAGCATATCTTATCAATTCAACCAATACTTCTGACTTAGGTAGATTTCTTACTCTCTCTTCAATAACACTTGAGGATTCAAGATCATTTACAATTATTGGATAATTAATGACGCACGAAATCATTCTTGACATAAGGCTTTTCATGCTCGAAGAGCGAACGGCAGCTATATTGTTTTGAATTGGCCTATATGGTGGCTCAATTTCATCATAATCATCTGCATTAAACGATGGCATCTCATCAGCAACACTTTGCTCAATAGCCTTTTCAACCTGAACAACGTTCTGCCCAATGGTTTGGGCGACACCTTCAATTAATTGCTGACGGTATATTGGATAAGTCACTAAGTTAATTAAAGCTGCAGATTTTTCTAAAAACAAGGTTTTGCCTTCAATTGTATTAAAGGGAACTTCTGATTTTATATGATCAAATAAAAAACTAGATAAAGTCTGAGACTCCTCTACCCTTTTGGTAAAAGATTTTACTGACTCACTTTTTATTAATGTATCTGGATCCTCTCCATCAGGCAACAATAAAAACTTAATAAGGAGTCCTGAAGTTATTACTGGCAAAGAGGTTTTTAAAGCTTTCCAAGCTGCATCTCTTCCAGCTTTATCGCCATCAAAACAAAAAATAATTGTCTCCGCTGAGCGAGATAAAACTTGCAAATGAGCCGGGGTAGTAGCAGTTCCAAGAGTAGCAACAACGTTCGTTATGCCTTGTTGATGAAGAGCAATCACGTCCATGTAACCCTCTACAACTATTATATAATCAATACGCCTACTATGCTTTCTGCAGTGATAGAGGCCATAGAGTTCTTTTGATTTTGAGAATAAAGGGGTTTCAGGTGAATTAAGATACTTTGGATTATCCTTGTTTGAAAGGACCCTTCCACCAAAACCTATAACATTACCTTTGGTGTTATGTATTGGAAACATTAATCGATCGCGAAACCGATCATAGAAATCATCTTTCTTATCTTTTTTTGGAACTAACATCCCCATTGTCAGGAGATCCTGAATTGCTTCATCATTATCTTTAAACGCATCGTAAAGATTGGTCCAACCGGGAGGCGCAAAGCCAAGCTCAAATCTTTTAGCTATAGTGCCGCTAATGCCTCTACTTTTGGCATAGTCAACCACCTTTTTTTTAGCTGCAGATTGCTTTAATTGATTTTGATAAAATTCGCTAAGCTCTGACATCAATTTATTGTATCGCTCAAACCTCTTATCAACAGGCTTAGCAGCCTGGTCATATACAACTGAAACCCCAGACTCTCCTGCCACTGTTTCAATAGCCTCAACAAAAGCTAAATGATCATACTTCATTATAAAATCTATTACACCACCACTTTCTCCACAGCCAAAACAGTGGTATATTTGTTTATTTGGAACGACCGTGAATGATGGAGTCTTTTCTTCATGGAAGGGACAGCATGCCTTAAAATCCTTTCCAGCCTTTTTTAAAGCGACTCTCTTATTAATTAGGCCGACAATATCTACCCTATTGGGCAAATCATTGATAAAATCTCTGTCAATAAAAGGCATAATTTATATGTTAATCTTTAGTTTCATTTTATTTTTATTTTAATGTTAAACATCAAATTTATTCACCCTAAATTTTTTCCAACTTGGATTTTAATTTTGCTAATGCGAATTGGAGTCCTTATTCCTTTTAGTACACAAGTAATTATAGGTAAATTTATTGGTAAGGTAATTTATCCATTTATGACAAAATGGCGCTCAACAGCTTACGCCAACATATCGCACTGCTTTCCTGAAAAAAAACAAACTCAAGTTATTACTTTAGTTAAGCAACACTTTGAAGCGATTGGAATTAGTCTTTTTGAAACTGCAAATGCTTATTATGCAAGTGATAAAAAAATTAATAAGCTATTAACAATTAATCAAGAGCACTACTTTACAGATGCTCTCAAACAGGAAGGTGGGGTTATTATTTTATGTGCTCACTTTATGCCGCTTATGTTAGGAAGTCGTGCTTTATTGATTAATCACACAATTGCTAATATTTATAGACCACAAAATAATGAGCTTTTTGATCAGGCAATGGTCAAAGGTTATAAAAAAAATGGTGCTGTAATGATTAAAAGTAAAGATACAAGGTCAATTATAAAAGCCATAAATAATAGCCTACCTATTTGGTATGCGCCTGATCAGGACTTAGGAAAAAATAATAGTGTATTTGCTCCATTATTTGGAATTCAAACTGCAACTGCCTCTGCTACTGCAAGACTTGCCAAAAACAATAACACTAGAGTCATACCATATAGCTTTGTTAGAACAAGTAAAGGGTATGAAATGTCTTTTGAAAAGCCTCTTTCAGGCTTTCCATCTAGTGACCCAATTATTGATGCAACAACTACAAACAAAATTCTTGAAAAACAAATAAATAAAACTCCAGAGCAGTACTTATGGATCCATCGTCGTTTTAAAACAAGGCCAGATGGTGCAGAAAACTTCTATAAAAATAATTAATAATATTTTATTAGAAATACAACAATTCAAAAAAATAGAGTATAATTCCGTTCTTAAATTTTGTCACATACACTGTTAATTATGTCAATCGATACACAAGCTATTATTAAAGAATACCAAAATGACGCGGCTGATACTGGGTCTGTTAACGTGCAAGTTGCTCTTCTAACTGCAAGAATCAAACATTTAACTGAGCATTTTAAAACACATAAGAAAGACCATCACTCAAGAAGAGGTCTTTTACGTTTGGTCTCTCAACGTAAAAAATTATTGGCTTATGCTAGGATTAATGATGTCACTACTTACTCAAATTTAATTTCACGACTAGGCCTTAGAAAATAAATATTAGCGTGAAATAAATTAAAGCCCCTATTTTGGGGCTTTTTTATTACTTGTCGTATTAAAATAGGGTTATGGAACTGTCTGCTAACTATCAAAAAATATCTGAACTAATTGAGCGCTCAACTGCTTTAGCTAAGCATCTGGTGATTGACGAAAAGATTGAACGCTTAGAAGAAGTAAGATTGGAATTAGAGAATCCCAAAATATGGTCAGATCCTGAAAAGGCACAGTCTTTAGGTAAAGAAAAAGTCGACCTTGAAAGCCTTTGCGAAGCATTTTCTTACTCATCAAGTATTTTAAATGATGCTAAAGAGCTCCTTGATATGGCTGAAGCTGAAAATGACACAAACACAGTTAATGGAATCGTTTCAGATTTAAATGAAATAGAAAAATCAATTGCATCATATGAATTTAGAAGAATGTTTAGTGGCAATATGGATCAAAATTCTGCATATCTAGATATTCAATCAGGATCTGGAGGAACTGAGGCCCAAGACTGGGCTGAAATGATTTTAAGAATGTATTTAAGATGGGGTGATAAACATAATTTTAAAGTTAAGTTAATGGAGGTTTCAGCTGGAGATGTTGCTGGAATTAAATCTGCAACTATTCACTTTGATGGTGACTATGCATTTGGCTGGCTAAGAAGTGAAATAGGCATCCATAGGTTAGTTAGAAAATCTCCATATAATGCAAATGGAAAAAGACATACCTCATTTTCTTCAGTTTTTGTGTCCCCAGAAATTGATGACAATATTGAAATAGATATAAACCCTTCTGACCTTCGAATTGATACTTATCGCGCCTCAGGAGCAGGTGGTCAGCATGTTAATAAAACTGAATCTGCTGTTAGAATTACGCATTTACCAACTACAACAGTCGTTCAATGTCAAGACGGAAGGTCTCAACATGCTAATAAAGATCAGGCAATGAAACAATTAAAATCTAAACTATACGAGCTTGAAATGCAAAAAAGAAACAGTGAAAAGCAGGATGTTGAAGATTTAAAGTCAGATATCGGCTGGGGACATCAAATACGCTCATATGTTCTTGACCAGTCACGTATTAAAGATTTAAGGACAGGGGTTGAAAGTAGTAATACTCAGGATGTACTTGATGGTAATTTAGATCAATTTATAGTAGCAAGCCTAAAAGCAGGCCTATAAAAATAAACCTTCATCGATTTAAATTGCATTGGTAAAATTGTTACTAAACAAATTAAAGCTAAACAATGAAAGCCCTAGATAAAATTCAGTTTAATGAAAACGGACTAGTTCCCGTAATTACTCAGGACTTTTCATCTTCTGAAATTTTAATGATGGCGTGGATGAATAAAGAAGCACTATCTTTAAGTGTGAAAACAAAAAAAGCAGTATATTTTTCAAGGTCTAGAAAAAAACTTTGGTTTAAAGGCGAAGAGTCTGGCCATAGTCAAGATATAGTTGAGATTTATACAGACTGTGATCAAGATGTTATTTTGCTTAAGGTAAGTCAACAAGGCGGTATTGCTTGTCACACAGGCCGTGCTAATTGTTTTTTTAATAAACTTGAAAATAATGAATGGCAAAGTATCTCAGAGGTCATAAAAGATCCAAAGGAAATCTATGGATAACATGCTTTTAGCTCTCGAAAAAATACTTGAAGAGAGAAAATTATCCTCAGGAGATAAATCTTATGTTTCCTCTTTATATCGTCAAGGAACAAATAAAATCCTAGAAAAGATTAGCGAAGAGTCAGATGAAGTTATTAAAGCTACTAAAGAAGAGGGAAGGGAAGAAGTTATTCATGAGGTAGCAGACCTTTGGTTTCACTTGTTAGTTTTACTGCGTCATGAAAATATTTCACTTGAAGAAGTTGAATTAGAGTTAGCCTCTCGTTTTGGCATATCTGGTCATGAAGAAAAGGCTTCTAGAAATAAATAGATTATTGTATCAACTCAAAAGCACTTATAATTCCATCAGCTACGTCAGTAATTCTTTTATTTTTGTCCATAGCCATCTTCCGAATAGATTGATAGGCTTCATCTTCAGTTATTTTTTTATGCTTCATCAGTAAACCTTTAGCTTTTTCAACTGCTTTTCTCTCAGCTAACTGATTTCTTGTAGCATCTAACTCATCTTTGAGTGCTTGAAACTCTCTAAAACGGGCAATTGCAACATCAATAATCGGCTGAACTCGTTTTTCCTCAAGACCATCAACAATATATGCATTAACTCCTGACTTAATAGCAGTACCAGCCATATGATCTTCTGAGCTTTCTGTAAACATAACAATAGGCTTAGGTTTAGTTTTGTTAACATCCCTCAAGTTAGCAAAAACAGCCTCATCTGGAATATCTGCATTGACAATGACAACATCAGCATGAGTAATTTCGTTACTGGTTGCAAGATTAACACTCCCCTCTAAACGAGAGATAACTTCATGACCTTTATCTTGAAGTGCGCGTCTAAGAATCGCAGATCGCCCCATATTCTCATCAACTAGTATTATTTTTAACGCTGTTTGTTTCATTATAATTTTAAGTTTATTTTTGTTGGCTGGTAATATACCTCATTGAACTCATCTTTCATATTTAATTAGAGTTTTAGTAGTTTTAAATATTCTGCTTCGGTAAGAAGGTCAACCTGATGAGTTTTGGCATCTTTAATTTTTGATTGACCAACATTTTCACCAATAATTAAAAAATCAGTTTTTGAACTAACGCTCTTTCCAACATTTGCCCCGAAAGCTTTGGCTTGTTTTTGAAGCTTAGCCCTAGATTCACTCATTGTTCCAGTAAAAACAATTGTCATACTATTAAAAGGACTATTACTTTGATTTAATTCAGTATTTAAGAGTGTTTGTTCTAATTTAAAACCTCCTGAAATTAAAACCTCATATTGAGGCTTAATTAAGGTTAAGCCATCAAAAATTAACTCTGCAGTTATTTCAGCAAAGCCATTAATATTTGAAATGTCTTTGATAGATAAATCAAAAATTTTTTCAACTGAATAATTTCTTAGTAAATTCTCACAGTTTCCCATTCCAAGTCTTTGCACCCCAAAAGCAGCCAAAAACCTCCAGTCTTCAATACTTTCTTTTCTTGATCTAATGAGCTGATTAATTAGATTATGGGAGGTTTTTTCACCAAAACCCATAGACATTAATTTAGCTTCATTTAGAAGATAAATATCACTTACTTGGTGAATGCCTTCAGCGTATAGTTTTTGAATTGTAGCTTGTCCAAACCCATCATTATTTGCAAGAATTCGGAAAAAATATATTATTTTTCCCATAATTTGTTCTGGGCATTTTTCATGGTTAAAACACATTAAAAAATCAGAATCCCAGCTTAGTTTATATCCACAACTTGGGCAATTAGAAGGGATATCTACTTCTGCAGTTTTCAAAACTTTATTAATTTTAGGAATAACTAAGCCACTTCGAGTCAATTCAATAACACTTCCAGCACCTAAACCTTGTTCTTTTACAAGGCCATAATGATGGCCAGAAGCACGATAAATTGTTGCTCCACTAAGCTGCGTTGGCTCTAACTCGGCAACAGGTGTTATCTTTCCAGTTCTGCCAACCTGAGCTGTGACTGATATAACTTTAACTTGAGCTTTTTCTTTATTCTCTTTGAATGCAATTTGCCAGCGGTGAAATTTTCTGTTAGAACCCATATAATCTTTAAGCTCGGGATTTACTATTTCGAATACCACACCATCAATATCAAAATCAACCCCGCTCTCCAATTGACCAACTATATCTAAAAATTGATTACTAAATTCTTCAATACTGCCAAGCCATTGAGGTAGTTGCGTAAATGGAACAAATAAAGCAGCTTTATTACTAATTGCTTCAATTGCTAATGAATCTAACTCTTTTTCTTTAATAAGGCTAGCCTGGAAGTTTCTTGGATATTCGAAATTATTACTAAGATGCTTTTCAAAATAACTACGTTTAACAACTATTTCTCCAGGACCTTGTCCTCTTTCACTATTATTAAAAATTCCAAGCCCCCTTGCGAATACTCTACTTATATCACTTCCTTTATTACCATCTCCCCTTGTATAGAGTTTAGAGCCATCATCGTACCCAGCAAAGCCATCTAACTTAGCTGTTCCTTTTATTTGAATATCAGCAAGTGGATAATCAATTTCACTTGAAAACTTAGAAACTCTATCTAGCCACTTATTTATCTCTTCCCAACTATAGGCTTTATCTGTAGATAGCATTTTTTGAGGAAGTTTAATTTTCTCTTCTGAAAAACCTTCATTTTCAGCCTCAATTTTTTGCAAAAAAGAATGATCTGGAAGTCTTTTTGATAACTCAGGATTAAATACAAAGTCATAGTCCTCGTCACTAATGATAGGATTTCCATCTCGGTATCTTTGATTTGCAATTTGACAGAATTCAAGTAAATCATCATCTGTTAAATCGCTAATCAAAATTTTCTGATCAGCGATATCTTGAATTTTTATATTAGTGAGCATGATTTAAATAAAATCTAGCTAGTATTTAAAAAGATTAAAACTTTGACGCAATTTGATTAAAAAGTTCAAAACTATAAGCTAAGGTATCGTCCTCATCTTCCTCAGATAAATCGACAAAATAAACATAGGTTGAAAGCTCATCAACCTCTCTAACAATCAACTGATATGTTTTGGTTGAATTAGCCGTATTAAGGAGTCTAGAGAAATATCCTGAATATGGCTTTACATTTATAAAGTAACTACCTTCAATTGGGTCTCTGTCATCTATGTCAATATTGAGCTCATCAAGGGCCCACCCAAGATAGCTCCATGACTGCTCTTTATCATAAGGGTAAATTAAGCTAGCATAACCATTTTCAGAAGTTTCAACTAAAGCAGTTGCCTCTTTACTAGTTTCATTTGATTGTATTTTATCAATAGCTTCTGCCCTATCATTGCCTAAAAATACCATTAGAGTTAGTAGCATCTCTGTCTCAAGCTCAACATCTTTTTCTCTTGGCTGCCAAACTCTCATTGCCCCGCTTACAACTTCGCCAATTGATGAAAGAGTTAAGTAAACTTCAGATTTATTTTGACCTTCAACAGGTTCTATTCGAATGCGGTACTTATCAGCAATTGGGAGCCCATATTGGGTTTTTAAGGCTCTTGCTAATGCAGCTCTTATTGTACCAAGCGATTTATCAGGGACTACGGTTTCTATCTCAAGATAATCAGTCTCTAAAATACCAATTTTTTGATTTTCTTTGTTAATCTTAAAATTATAAGATCTAAAAAATTCTTTAGAGAGCTTCCATACTTCACTTGGAGGCAGGTCTACAACAAGCCAGCGGCGATACTTATCACGCATAACTTCAACATTTTGAACTCTTTTTACAACAATTTCTTTATCACTTACTTCAGTAACTTCAGTAAATACGCCCTGAGAACTTGGCGCAGTAAGATCTGGAGGAATTATTAAAGAATCAACTTTTTCATCAGCTTGATAGTTTACGACACGATTTCCTATATTTACTTTCTTAATGGGATCTGAAATCTTTGAACAACTCACAGCTAAAAAGCTAATTAGAATAATGGTTAAATAGTTGATATTTTTCATACTAAATTTAGCTCCTTTAGGTCATGCTCAATAGTTGATTTGAACTCATTAGATAATTCCAGTAATGGAAGTCTAATACCTTTATCACACTTTCCCATCTTATGAAGAGCCCATTTAACAGGAATTGGATTTGCCTCTATAAATAAATTTTTATGGAAATTTATTAGTTGCAAGTTTAATTTTTTAGCCAGCTCTTCATTCCCCGCAATTGCTGATAAGTAAACTTTCTGAAGCTCTTTTGGAACAATATTAGCGGTTACAGAAATACCGCCATGGCCACCCGCAATTAAAAAATCAACAGCTGTAGCATCATCTCCAGTTAATAACAAGAAGTCATTGGGACACTTTGCAACTAACTGTTTTATGATTGAAAGATCTCCAGTTGCATCTTTAATTCCAATAATATTAGGAATTTCAGATAACCTACAAGTTACATCCACAGACATATCAACTGCAGTTCTGCCAGGGACATTGTAAAGAATTTGATCGATATTAACACTTTCTGCTATTAATTTAAAGTGCTGAAATAATCCTTCTTGAGTTGGCTTATTATAATATGGAGTAACTAATAAACAAGCATCGGCACCTAGGTTTTTTGCTTCTTGAGTAAGCTCAATAGCTTCAGATGTTGAATTAGCACCTGTACCTGCAATTATTGGAATTCTTTTCGCAGCATACTTTACTGTATGGTCTATTATTTTTAGATGCTCCTTTACTCCTACAGTCGCAGACTCACCAGTAGTTCCGACGGCAACAATTGAACTTGTTCCTGAATCAATATGGAAATCAATTAAATGATTAAGTGCCTCATAGTCAACAGCTCCATCAATAAACATTGGGGTAATTAATGCAACATTTGAGCCTATAAAAGAGTGATTTTTATTCATTTAGAGATTGATTCAAAATATAGCTGAAATTATATACGATTGGCCTAGTAATAACAATTCTACTAGAGACTTTATCATAATAGATTTACTTGGTTATAAGGTCGGGTCTTTTTTGATTAGTTTTTTCAATTGATTGCTGATTACGCCACGAATCTATTTTAGCTTGATTTCCACTTAATAAAACCTCTGGAACAGTTTGGCCATCAATAGTCTCTGGCCTAGTATAGTGAGGATAATCAAGTAAATTATTAGTAAATGAGTCTTTTAAAGAATCCTCATTTCCCAAAACATTGGGTAAGCGACGACTCACTGAATCAATTAACACCATAGCCGCTAATTCACCACCACTAATAACGTAGTCTCCTATAGAAACCTCATAGTCAATATCATTTTCTATAATTCTCTCATCCACCCCTTCATAACGACCACAAAGCAAAGTTAATGAATCAAAGGATGCTAGTTTTTCTACTAAACTCTGGTTTAATGCTTGGCCTTGAGGTGACAGGTAAATAACTTTGGTTTCTGGAGTCTGCTCTTTAATCTTTGCAATACAATCCCTGATTGGTTTTACTTGCATTACCATTCCACCACCACCACCATAAGGCTTATCATCAATATTTTTGTATTTATTAGAGCTGAAGTCTCTAAGCTGCCATTCTCTAATTGAGATAATCGACTTCTTTATTGCTCTTGCAACAACGCCCTCCTCTGTAATCGCAGAAAACATTTCAGGGAAAAGAGTAATAATTTCGAATTTCATTTATTAACCTGTAGCGTTATTAATAACAAGCCTAGACCAATAGATTAGTTAAAATTTGTGAGTAAATTTTAGTCAGATCATCTAAATCTTGGACCAAAACTGACTCATTAATCTGATGAATTGTTGCGTTAATAGGACCAAGTTCAACCACCTGCGTTCCTTCTTGTGCAATAAATCGACCATCAGAAGTGCCTCCAGATGTTGAAAGCTCTGGTTTAATTGACTTTATTTTTTCAATTGCATCAATACATGCAGAGACTAAGACTCCTTGTGGAGTTAAAAATGGGTAGCCTGAATGTGACCAATCAATAGAATAATTAAGTTTATGACTATCTAAAATATCATTTACTTTTTTCTGAAGCTCTTCTTTTGTAGTTTCTGTTGAATACCTAAAGTTAAACATTATTTCTACTTCACCGGGTATAACATTTGTTACTCTCGAGCCAGAATGGATATTTGAAATTTGAAATGAAGTAGCTGGGAAGTAATCATTCCCATTGTCCCATTGCTGCTGACATAAATCATTCAGCGCTGAAGTCATAAGATGATTAGGATTCTCTGCAAGATGTGGATATGCAATATGCCCTTGCTTTCCTTTTATAGTTAAAAGGCCATTTAACGATCCCCTTCTTCCATTTTTTATAACATCTCCAAGCACTGAGGTAGATGATGGCTCACCAAGCAAACAATAATCTATCTTCTGACCAAGACTTTTAAGATAATCCATCACTTTAACCGTTCCATTAACAGCCACTCCCTCTTCATCAGAGGTAATTAAAAATGCAAGAGTCCCTTTGTGATTAGGGTTTTTTTCAATAAAGTTTTCTGTTGCCACAAGCATCGAAGCCAAACCTCCTTTCATGTCAGCTGCGCCCCTACCAAATAAGAGTCCATCTTTTACTGTTGGCTCGAAAGGAGGTGTTTTCCATGCCTCATCATCTCCAGCAGGAACGACATCAGTATGGCCCGCAAAAGAAAAAATTGGACCAGTATTTCCATGAGTAGCCCAAAAATTATCAACATCTCCAAACTTAAGAGGGTGAATCTTAAATCCAATTTTTTCAAGACGATCAATCATGATGGCTTGACAGCCCTTATCATAAGGAGTTATAGAAGGCCTACTTATAAGTGATTTTGCTAATTCTAATGTTTGACTCATGATGGTTATTTTACTTGTAAATTTAATACCGTATTAAGAGCCTCTTCGATAATATTTCTATCAGGGTGAGTATCTGGCATAAGATATAAAGCTTTTTGCCAGTAACCTATTGCCCCATCCAGGTCAGATTGATGAGCTAAAACAATGCCTGCAAAATACAGCACCTGAATTGATTGAGGATCAAGACTTAAAGCCTTTTCAATTAAAGTTTTAGACTTGCCATAAAACATGCCATCTTGATTCGCAGCTATAGCGCTAGCAAACTGAAGAAGTAAATCAATATCATTTGGATTCAATTCAAACGCACTCTCAAAAGTCTTAATTGCATCATCAACACTTCCAACACCAACTTGCGCCAGACCTAGCATTTTTAACGCTTGAAAATCATTTGGATTTTCTATTAAATAATCCTGTAATTTTTCAATACTTTCACTCATAGTCAAAGGCTCAGTTAAAGCAGTATCAGAATTTGGAATTATTTTTGGAGCCAGCTGAGAATAAACTAATAAAGATAAAATTCCAATGGATAAAACTATCAGAGCTAGCCATTTTAATGGCTCAATGGTTATATTTTTTGCAGGACTGGTTTTTAGCTCTGATGCTAAAGTGCTAATAATTTCTGACTCCGCTTCTTGATATTGAGCGCTCTCAATATGTCCTTGGTTAAAATCTATTTCAAGCTCAGCCTGCCTTTGTTTATTAATTGCTATATTTGAATCATCATCACTAAGGTTTGACTTCACTGGCCGATACAGAAACCATGCTAAAAATAAGCTAGATAAAACAATCATCAAAATAAATTGCCAGCTTAGGATCATGATTTAGCTCTCACAAAATAACGCCGGTCAATTGCTGCAAAGAGAGCTCCAAGGGCAATCATTAATCCACCTAACCATATCCATCTCACCAGCGGCTTATAATAAATTCTTACGCTCCAGGCACCGCCTTGCAAACCTTCACCTAAAGCTACATAAAGATCTCTAGTTATTGATGGATCAATTGATGCTTCAGTCATTGGCATCCCGCTTTGGTAATATCTTTTCTCAGGAGCAAGCTGTGCAATTTTTTCTCCTTCACTATAAACACTAATGTCACCAATAAAGCCTGAATAATTATCTTTCATATGAGGACTTACCCCATTAAAGACAAAGTCATATCCTGCAATATTTTGAGATTCTCCAACATTCATTTTTATATCTTTTTCAATACCAAGTTGGGTTGTTACTGTAGCGCCAAGAACAAAGACTGCAATTCCAAGATGGGCAATTATCATCCCAATAAATGCAAATGAAAATTTTGATTTTGTCCTTATTCTTTTCGTTAATAAAATAATGACATGAAAGGTAACCCAGATAAACAGGCCAATTGCAATTAACACATAAATATTATCTGTAATTACAACTCTTGCAAGCAAGATTAATAAAGCGATGCCAATCCAGTTTAGGCGCAGTAATAAAGTTAATCTAGATACGCTATCTTTCTTCCAGCGAACAAAAGGGAAAATAGCTAATGCTAAAACTCCTGGCAGCATAATTGGCACAAAAACTGCATTGAAATAAGGCGCACCTACTGATATTTTTCCAAGATTTAATGTATCAAGAATTAATGGATAAAGTGTCCCCAAAAGAACTGTAAACATTGCCGTGATAAGCAATATATTATTTATTAACAGTCCAGTTTCTCTTGAAAGTAGTGCAAATTGATTACTTTTTTGCAATAAGTGAGAGCGCCATGTGAATAGAACCAAAGAGCCGCCAATAACAATAAATAAAAATAGCAAAATAAACAGACCTCTTGTTGGATCTGTTGCAAAAGCATGGACAGAAGTTAAAACTCCAGAGCGAACTAAAAAAGTTCCTAACAAACTTAATGAGAAACCACCAATAGCTAAAAGAACTGTCCACTGCCTAAATGCGCCTCTCTTTTCACTAACGCTTAATGAATGGATAAGCGCGGTCGCAACAAGCCAAGGCATAAATGACGCATTCTCTACAGGATCCCAGAACCACCATCCTCCCCAGCCAAGTTCGTAATAAGCCCACCAACTTCCAAGCGTTATCCCAACAGTCAAAAAAGCCCAAGAAATTAACGCCCATGGCCTTGTCCATCTTAGCCAAGTGCTATCTAACTGGCCTCTGATTAATGCAGCCAATACAAAGGCAAACGGAACTGCTAATCCAACATACCCCATATATAACATTGGCGGATGAACTGCCAAACCAAAATCTTGGAGGAGTGGGTTTAGCTCTCTCCCTTCTAATGGAGGAATCAGTAAACGCTCAAATGGATTCGATGTAAAAAGTAGAAAAAGCAAAAATCCAAAACTTATAGCACCCAGTATTACGAGAATTTGATTTAATAAATCCGACGGAATACGCTTAGAAAAAATACTAACCGAGATAGTCCATATTGAAAGCACAAAGACCCATAAAAGTAATGAGCCTTCATGAGCTCCCCAGACTGCAGATGCCTTGAATAAAACTGGGAGCTGAGTATTTGAATTATCAGCTACATACTTCACTGAAAAGTCATTCGTGAGGAATGCACTCATTAGAATAATAAAAGCAATAACAATCCAAAAACCTTGCGCCCAAACTAATGGCTTTGCAAGTTGAGCAAGACTAGATTTATTCTGATAAAGACCTATTGATGGCAATACCATCAATAGCACAGAAAATATCAATGCAAGAACGAGGGAAAAGTGTCCAATTTCAATCAACATAAGTCCAAGTTTTTATTATGTTTTTAAGAGCTAATATTTTACAGTATTTCTTATGTTTATTCTTAATAGACATCACTTAAATTAAAGTAACTAAGAAATAAGATTACATAATGACTGACTGGTCACTCATTTAGTAGTATATAATTTATTTTTTGAAAAAATACAGGCACTTAATTATGGAAATTCTTTTTAATATATTAAATGTAATCAAATATTTAATCTATGCGCTACTTATAATTGCTTTTGTTATTTTTATTTTTCTTAATGTCTCCCCTGTCTTTGGCGCCTCTCCTGACAAAAATACCAAGGAAATAATTGTTAATTCAGAAAACTTTTTTGAGGGTAAATTTCGCAACATTAAAACAACATACACAAACTTTCGAACTTTAGAAAGAAAGTCGACCCTAAAGGAATGGTTCTTTCCGCCAAAAGATAAAAACCCTTTGGGCCCTCTTCCAACAATAAAATTTCAAGGTCAAGATTTAACAGAGGGTAAATTTGTTTGGTTTGGTCACTCCACGCTTCTTATGAAAACTGAAGATTTGGTTGTTATGACTGATCCAGTCTTTAATAGAGCATC
Source organism: Candidatus Pseudothioglobus sp. Uisw_041 (assembly GCF_048087625.1). Classification (NCBI taxonomy): domain Bacteria; kingdom Pseudomonadati; phylum Pseudomonadota; class Gammaproteobacteria; family Pseudothioglobaceae (SeqCode); genus Pseudothioglobus (SeqCode); species Candidatus Pseudothioglobus sp. Uisw_041. Next base: position 1,347,690 of record NZ_CP159805.1, read on the forward strand.
ACCATTACCGTCGTTCAGCTCAAAAAGTAAAAGTAGTTTTTTTAATGGGAAACCATTTGTATTTGAAAACCCAATATTGATAGAGGATCTTCCAAAGGTCAACGTTGTTATCATTTCACATGATCACTATGATCACCTTGACTCTAAAGCAATTAAAGACTTATCAAATCTAGTAGATCATTTTATTGTGCCTTTAGGGGTTGGAGCACATTTAGAAAGATGGGGAGTAGATAAAAATAAAATTACTGAGCTTGACTGGTATGAAAGCAAGAGCTATAAAGATGTTGAGTTTATCTTTGCGCCAGCTCTTCACTTTAGTGGAAGAGGCATAACCAATGGTAACTCGACATTATGGGGCTCTTGGATTGTTAAATCAAAATCATTAAGTGCCTATTTTAGTGGTGATGGAGGATACTCAGAGACATTTAAAAAATTAGGTAATGAATATGGTCCTTTTGACATTGCCTTTATCGAGAATGGTGCTTACAACATAGACTGGTCAAATGTTCATATGTTTCCTGATGAATCTGTTCAAGCCAGTATCGACTTAAAAGCAGAAGTGCTATTCCCGATTCATTGGTCTAAGTTTGATTTATCGATTCATCCATGGGATGAGCCAATCATTCGAATTACTAAGGAAGCTGCGAAAAGGAATGTCAACATTGCAACCCCAATGATTGGTGAAGTATTTGAGCTAACCAACTTACCAAAAAATCCTTGGTGGGAAAAGCTTAGAAATTAAACTAATATTATTTAAGGAAAAAAATGAAAAAAGAAAATTGGAACGAATCAAATATCCCTGATCAATCAGGGAAAATTTTTATAGTAACTGGACCAACAAGTGGTCTTGGTAAAGAATCGGTTAAAGTTCTTGTTCGAAAAAACGCAACCGTTATTATGGCTGCTAGAAATATTAAAAAAGCTGATTCTGTAAAAAAAGAAATTCTTGCTGAAAATAACAGTGCGAAGATAGATATTCAAGAGCTAGATTTATCAAGCCTCGAATCAGTCAATAATTTCTCAACATCTATAAACAAAAAATACAAAGCACTAGACTGCCTTATCAATAACGCTGGCATAATGGCCTGCCCTTATTCAAAAACAAAAGATGGCTTTGAGATACAGATGGGCACGAATCATTTAGGTCATTTTGCTTTAACAGGTCAACTAATATCTCTACTCAAAAAGACGCCAAATTCAAGAGTTGTAAATGTAGCTAGTATTGCTCACACCTCTGGAAATATTGATTTTGATGATCTTAATTGGGAAAAAAGAAAATATAAAACTTGGAGCGCCTACAGTGACACTAAGCTAGCAAATTTATATTTCACCTATGAATTATCTCGTAAACTTGGTCAGGATAAAGGAAGTCCAATGGTATTAGCTTCACATCCAGGGTGGACTGCTACAGATCTTCAGAAGCATTCTGGTATGGCAAATTTTATGAATATTTTTCTTGGACAGAAAGTTAAGGTAGGTGCTCTTGGAGGCCTCAGAGCAGCTACCGATCCAACTGCCCAGTCAGATAATTATTTTGGCTCTCCATCAATGGGCGGTATGAAAGGTCACCCTGCATTAGTTAAATCAAATGATTTATCGTATAATGTAGATAATGCAAAAAAACTTTGGAAGCTATCTGAAGAACTAACTGGAGTGAGTTACTCCATTGACTAAAAAATAATGCTCTCAACTAAAGATAAAATCTATCAAAGCGCTCTAGAGCTATTTGCCAGTCAGGGCATTCAGTCAACTTCAACTGCTCAAATTAGCAAAAAAGCAGGGGTTGCCTCTGGAACGCTTTTTGTACACTTTAAATCAAAGCAAGAGCTTATTGACACAATATACATAAGCATTAAAAAAAATGCTTTTTCTGACTTAAATGAAAATATGCCTGATAATTCAAGTGTTGAACTTCAGTTCAAAGAAGCTTCCCGAAAAATTATTGAGTATTTTTTAACTAACTACAATGAATTTATCTTTTTAGGTTTAGTTGATATCGATCCCATGGTATCTGAAGAAGCAAGGGCAATAGGCTTCAAAAATTTTGAAAAATCAATGACCGATATGAAACTATTTTTTAAAGAAGGTTATTTTAGAGATATTGATTTTGACCTACTCTTTCAAATAAGTTGGTCAGCAACTGAAACGATTATTAAAAACTTAAAATTAAGAAATCTTTCCAAGCCAAGTGAGAGTGAACTGAATGTAATCTGGGATATTATGAAAAAGAGCTCCTAAGAGCTCTTTTTTAAAAATATATGGTGCGGAGAGAGAGACTCGAACTCTCACGTCTTGCGACACTGGAACCTAAATCCAGCGTGTCTACCAATTCCACCACCCCCGCGAAGATTTTGAAATTATACCGAATTAAATCAAACATTTCTTATTTAAGAAATAGATTTTCTTATTTAATTGCCGTACCAGCTTAACTTTTCATTTAGACTGACGACCTCTCCTACAATCATCAAAGTAGGTGCATTAATATCTTCTTTAATTAACAAATCAGGCAAGTCTTTTAGAGAGGTAATATAAACTTTTTGCTCAGGCATTGTTCCTTTTTCAATAATCGCAATTGGCATCTCCTCTCTCATGCCGTGAGCAATTAACTGTTCACAAATGTAACTTGCCCCACTCAATGCCATATAAAAAACAATCGTCTGCTGCTCAACAATAAACTCTTCCCATGCAAGGTTAGTCGTGCCATCTTTTAAATGGGCAGTCACAAAACGGCAGGATTGAGAAAAGTCTCTATGGGTTAACGGAATGCCTGCATAAGAAGAGCACCCTGATGCAGCAGTTATTCCGGGCACAACCTGAAAAGGGATGCCGTGCTCAGAAAGAGACTCGATTTCTTCACCCCCTCGGCCAAAAATAAAAGGATCACCGCCCTTTAACCTGCACACTCTCTTGCCTGATTTTGCCAGATCAACCAAAAGAGCATTAATATCTATTTGCCTAGTAGATTTATTACTGCCACCTTTTTTACCGACATAAATGAGCTCTGAGTCTCTCCTAACAAGCTCCATAACACCTTTAGAGACCAGCCTATCATAAAGTACAACATCGGCTTGCTGGATAAGCCTCAAAGCTTTAAACGTTAATAGGTCAGGATCGCCAGGACCAGCGCCAACTAAATAGACCTCTCCCAAGTTCATCTCAACTGCGTCAATAAGCTGCTTTTCAATATCAGTCTTTGCTTCTTGAATACGCCCTGAAAAAACTTTTTCAGCTATAACGCCAGAAAAAGTAGCTTCCCAAAATGCCCTTCTATCTTTAATTTTTGAAAACCTGTCTTTAACTTTCTGCCTATACTCACCAGCAATTTCAGCAAGTATGCCATAAGATCTTGGAATAACTGTTTCAAGCTTTGCACGAATTAAACGAGCTAGAACTGGCGCCTTACCGGATGAAGAGACAGCAATTACCACCGGAGACCTATCAACTATTGAGGGCATGATAAAGCTTGATAGCTCAGGCGAGTCAACCACATTTACCAGTATACGACTTTCTTGAGCTATCTTAGAGACAGATTCATTTACTTTTGAGTCATCTGTAGCAGAAATAATTACTGAATAATTTGAAATATCAGATGCCTCAAAGCGCTTATTAACTAAAGTTACATTGCTATCTAAAGACAAGGTTTTTATGCCTTCACAAAAATGGGGAGAAACGCATGTAACCTTAGCCTGAGCTTTTAATAATAAGTTTATTTTTCTTAATCCGATATCTCCGCCTCCAACGACTAGGGCTGGCTTTTGTCTTAAATTAATAAAGATAGGCAGATGGTCCATAAAAATATATTAAGCTCTCAAGGTTAGAGCATTGTTTAAAATATTTTACGAAGTATAGTAAAAAATTCTATATTTTTATTATTATTGAGTTCAAAGATATGAATTTTTCTTAAAAAAACAAAAATTTAGAAAAATATTTTATATTTCCTAGTAAATTGATATTTAGTAGCTACTAAAGTTGAAGTACTATTTTAACAAAAGGAATTGAAATTGCCTTTTTTGATTGGAGTGATGCTTTATCTAGCTCATTCATCGCAGATACTAAAGTATTTAAATCTCGAGAATAATTCTTAAATAAATATTCGTAAATTTTTGAGTCGATAGTTAAATTTCTATCACTCATTTGTTTATTAAGTACGTCCATTGTTAACTCATCATTAAGTTCTTCTAATTTATAAACAGCAGCTAAACTTAAGCGCGTCTTAAGATCCTTCATAACGGTTAAATCAGCTGGCAAACTAGAGCCACTGACTAAAACAACAACTCCAGCCTGTCTTACTCGATTATACAAATCGAAAAATGTCTCTTGGTTATCACTACTAATAAGATCAACATTATCAAAGCTAATAAAATTTAATTGGTCTATAAAGTCAAATAAATGCTCTGGAAAAGAATCAATACAATCGATATAAATTGCATTCATATCCATTTCTAAGGCCTTTAATACTACTCCTTGAAGGACATGCGTTTTGCCTTGACCTGTTAATCCATATACGTAGATTTCAGAAGCTTTTTTTTTCTGAAAAAGTTGGTGAATTAAATTAACAAGCTCACTATTAGCAATAAAGTTATCTAAAAGCATTTTGGAGTTCAGTGAGATTGGAAGGCCTAGTTGATTCATTTTTTAGTCTCTTGCAAGATAAACTTTTTAACCCAAAGTAACACATAGTCCGCACCACTTAAACCGGTCGAAGTGGCAACCACTATGAAGACCATATCTCTAAGGCTATTTAATTCGGTATATATTTGAATTAACAGCAAAAATAAAACCAAGGCGATTTGTAATACTGTATTAAATTTACTAATTAAAGAAGGCTCTAGCAAATCACTATCCCTAGATATTTCACCTAGAAAATATCCCAATGCGCCCGCTACAATAATAACATCACGAACAAAAATTATCATCAGTAGCCATAAGGGCATAATCCCAACCCAATATAAAGCAATAAAAGAGCAGGTTAATAATATCTTATCTGCCATTGGATCAAGAATAGAGCCAAGACGGGACTGTAATGAAAACTGTTTAGCTATCCAACCATCTAATGCGTCGGTAATTCCAGCCAATAGAAATAATAGAAGCGTCAAAAGATACTGCTCTTTTAGTAGCGCTATAACTATTGGAACTGTTAAAATAATGCGTATTATTGAAAGCGCATTGGGTAGCATTGAGTAGCTCATTATTTTGCTTAATTAAATTCATTTTTTAGACCTTAATTATACGGAAAACAAGATGTCATCATTGACTTATAAGGACTCTGGAGTTGATATTACTAAAGGTAATCAGCTTATTGAAGAAATTAAACCAATTGCAAAATCAACGTTAAGACCTGGTGTTCTTGCTGGTCTTGGCGGCTTTGGTGCAATGTTTGAAATTCCTTTAGATAAGTATAAAAAACCAGTTTTAATTTCAGGAACTGACGGCGTTGGAACAAAATTGATGGTTGCTGAGATGCTTAATAAGCATGATACTATTGGTATTGATTTAGTTGCAATGTGCGTCAATGATCTTATAGTTCAGGGCGCTGAGCCATTGTTTTTTTTAGATTATTACGCAACGGGCTCTCTTAATCCAGATGTTGCGATTTCTGTTATTTCTGGAATTGGTGAAGGCTGTCGTCAATCTGGATGCTCATTAATTGGAGGGGAAACTGCTGAAATGCCCGGAATGTATAAAGGCGAAGAGTATGATCTTGCTGGGTTTTGCGTAGGCATTGTTGAAAAAGATAATATTATAGATGGCTCTAAAGTTTCATCAGGTAATCACATAATAGCACTTGGTTCATCCGGTCCTCACTCAAATGGATACTCACTCATCAGAAAAGTTTTGGAAAAAACAAAGCCAACATCAAGCCAGCTCAAGGAACTTATTGAGCCAACTAAAATTTATGTTAAATCAATCTTGTCATTAGTTCAAAATCTACCCATACATGCAATATCGCATATTACAGGCGGTGGCCTTCTTGAAAATATTCCCAGAGTAATGCCAGAGCATTTAGCTGCAAAATTGGATGCAAACTCTTGGGAGTTTCCAGAAATATTTCAGTGGCTGCAGACTGAAGGAAATATAGATACAAGTGAAATGCATAGAGTTCTTAACTGCGGCGTTGGCATGATCGTTATTGTTCCAAAAGAATCCTCAAATGACGCTATTAAGCTATTAAATTCTAAAGGTGAAAAAGCCTGGTTAATTGGAGAAGTTGTTGAGTCTAAAGGCGAGCAAGTAATAATTTGATACTATGAAAGCTGTTATTTTAATTTCCGGTAATGGCTCTAATTTACAATCAATAATTGATAATGCAGATAGAATTGACTTGCAAATTAGCTGCGTCATTAGTAATAACAAAAATGCTTTTGGCTTGAAAAGAGCTGAATCTGCAAAACTTCAGACCGCCATTATTGATCCTGAATTATATAACTCCAAGGAAGCTTTTGATAGAGAGCTCATTTCAATTATTCAACAGCATGGGGTAGAGTTAATTGTTTTAGCTGGTTATATGAGAGTTCTTACTCCATTATTTGTGTCACATTATTTTGGGAAAATTCTTAATATTCACCCGTCCTTACTCCCAAAATTTCCAGGACTCAACACACACCAAAGAGCTATTAACGCTTCTGAGAAAGCTCATGGTGTAAGTGTTCACTTTGTTACTAAAGAATTGGATGGTGGTCCTTTAATTTGTCAAGAGTCAGTTATTATTGACAATCTAGATACTAAGGAAACACTCTCTATGAAAGTTTTAAAAAAAGAACATGTCATCTACCCTAAAGTGATTCATTGGTATACTAAAAAAAGACTTCACCTAATTGATGATAAAACTGCAACACTTGATGGAAAAATAATATGAATAAAGTAATTTTCTTATTTTTAGCACTTCTTTACTCTGCCCAATCTTTGTCCCTAACCCCGTATAAGGGAAATTATGAGCTTTATGCTGAAACTGTAATGGGCAACCTAAAAATTGGCACTGCAATATTAAACTTAGAGGTCAATGACAATCAGTTTGAATTCACAACTGAAGCCAGCACAGCATCAGTATGGAAAGCTTTATATGATTACTCAAGATCTGAAAAAAGTATAGGTGATGAAATTGATGGGCAGATCATTAATACTTCCTTTAGAGTCATAGAAAAAATCAAAAATGAAGTTAAAAAGAACTATGAAATTACCATCGAAACTGATAAAAATTATGCCGTGTCAAGCAGTGGTGATGAGTTTGAAATAAAACCTGGTCTTCTAGTTGACACTTTAAGTGTTTATCTCGCATTATCCAATGATATGGTTAATAAGCCTAATGAATCAGAATTTACCTATCAAGTTGTTGATGAAGTTGGTGTTAATTATCTTCAATTCAAGTTAGATGGATCTGAAAAAATTTTAATTAATGAGCGTGAGATTGAAACTGTGAGGGTAATTTGTAATGAATTGCAATTAATTCTAAATCTGTCTGTTGAAGAGAATTTTCAGCCTATAAAAATTCACAAGATTAATGGTAAAACTGCTTTCACAATGACGCTTATAGGCTTTGAAACTTTAATCTAAAGATGCTCCTTAAGGAACTGCCCAGTATATGATCTTGGATTCTTGGACACCTCTTCTGGAGTCCCGAATGCAATTATTTCTCCGCCTTTGTTCCCACCTTCGGGGCCAAGATCAACAACCCAATCAGCAGTCTTAATAACGTCTAAATTATGCTCGATTATAACAATTGTATTATTTCGATCTCGAAGCCTAAAAATTACTGATAGCAATTGCTTAATATCATGAAAATGGAGTCCACTTGTTGGCTCATCTAATATATATAAAGTTTGTCCTGTATCTGTTTTAGAGAGTTCTTTAGCAAGCTTTATACGCTGAGCTTCTCCACCAGAAAGGGTGGTTGCATTTTGGCCAAGCGTAATATACGAAAGTCCAACATCCATTAAAGTTTGCATTTTTTGATTAATCTTTGGAATCGCTTTAAAAAAATCAAGCGCGTCTTCGACAGTCATCTCTAAAACCTCTGCAATTGACTTTCCTTTGTATTTAATTTCTAAGGTTTCTCGGTTATATCTATGGCCATGACAGATATCACATGAGACGTAAACATCAGGCAAAAAGTGCATCTCTACCTTAATTAAGCCATCTCCTTTGCAAGCTTCACATCTTCCTCCTTTAACATTAAAACTAAAACGTCCAGATTTATATCCACGCGTCCTAGACTCAAGCGTCAATGCAAAAAGGTCACGAACTAACGTAAAGACGCCCGTGTAAGTAGCTGGGTTAGATCGAGGAGTCCTCCCAATTGGGCTTTGATTAATATTAACTACTTTATCAAATAGATCCATACCCTTAACCTCTTTAAATGGAGCAATATCAGTTTGAGCTCCATTAAGTGTTTTTGCAGCTAACTCATAAAGTGTATTGTTGATTAATGTTGACTTTCCAGAGCCAGAAACACCTGTAATACAGGTTAAAACGCCAACAGGGATTTTTAAGTCAACATGCTTTAAGTTATTTCCACTTGCTCCAGTAATATTAAGCCAGCCATTTGATTTTTTTCTAGTTTTAGGAGTGCTGATTTCTAGTCGACCACTTAAATAATCCCCAGTAAGGGATTTTGTATTAGCTATAACTTCATCAGGTGATCCTATCGCAACAATTTCACCGCCATGAATACCAGCACCAGGCCCAATATCCACAACATAATCTGCCTGTCTTATTGCGTCTTCATCATGCTCAACAACAATAACTGTGTTACCTAAATCTCTAAGATAAGTCAACGTATCAAGTAACTTTTGATTATCGCGCTGATGCAGTCCAATTGATGGTTCGTCTAAAACATAAAGTACCCCAATTAAGCCCGCACCTATTTGAGAGGCTAATCTTATTCGTTGAGCTTCCCCGCCAGATAAAGAGTTGGCTTTTCTCTCTAAATTAAGATAATCGAGCCCAACATTAATTAAGAAATGCAAACGCTGTGAAATTTCACTTAGAATCTTACTTGCAATTTCCCCACGCTGACCTTCTAGCTCAAGAGATTCAAAAAAATCAAATACTTGGTCTATAGTTAACTTTGTTAGATCTGAAATATTTCTATTATCTATAAAGACATTTCTTGCAGATGCATTAAGTCTATCTCCATTACAACTTGAGCAGGGCTTGCTTATTACATATCTAGATAATTCTTCCCTAATTGAGCGGATATCACTGTCTGCATAACGACGCATCATTCTTGGAATTACGCCCTCAAAAGGTTTTTTCTTACTTGTCCAACCTCTTCTTCCTTTAATTTTCGAAAAATCAATAACCTGGCTTCCACTTCCATAAAGAACAATTTTTTTATTCTCTTCTGAGAGCTCATTAAATGGTGTGGCAATATCAAATTTATAATAATTACCAACTAAAGAAAGCATTTGATAAAAATAGGCATTACTTTTACTCCAACCATAAATTGCACCATCTTCCAGGCTAAGCTCAGGATTAGCAACAACTCTTTCTTCATCAAATATATCTTTGATACCTAAACCATCGCATGTTTCACATGCCCCCACAGGATTATTAAATGAAAAGAGTCTTGGCTCTAACTCTTCCAAAGAGTAACCACAGTGAATACAAGAAAACTTTGCTGAAAATGTTAACTCCTTAAAGCCAGAGTCAATATCCATAGGGCAAGCTATAGCAATACCCGAGCTCATATTAAGGCCAGTTTCAAGAGACTCAGATAACCTTGACGTTATATCTTGCCTAACTTTTAATCGGTCAATTACGATCTCGATGGTATGATTTTTATTACCATCAAGCTCATCAATTTCTTCAAGTAGCATAACCTCACCATCAACTCTCGCACGTAGGAAGCCTTGATGAGAAAGTTCTTGTAATAATTTTAGATGGCTACCCTTTCTATTTTTTACAATTGGTGCAAGTATCATAATCTTTGCATCTTCTGGAAGGTCCAATATTGCATCTACCATTTGAGAAATTGTTTGTGCCTGTAAATCATCTCCATGTTCAGGACATCTAGGTGAGCCAACTCTGGCAAAAAGTAGTCTCAAATAATCATAAATCTCAGTTATGGTTCCTACTGTAGAGCGAGGATTATGAGAGGTAGCTTTTTGTTCGATTGATATTGCAGGAGATAGTCCTTCAATATGATCAACATCTGGCTTTTCCATTAATGATAAGAACTGCCTTGCATATGCTGATAATGACTCAACATACCTTCTTTGGCCTTCAGCATAAATTGTATCAAAGGCTAATGATGACTTGCCAGAACCCGATAGCCCAGTAATAACTACAAGCTTATTTCTTGGAATGCTTACGTCAATGTTTTTTAAATTATGGACTCTAGCGCCACGTATGTTTATTGAATCCATAGGTTAGTTATTTTATGGTGGACAAAGGGTTCATTATACTCATGCGTTGTGTAAAATCTTAATTTTGTATTCAATTCTTAGCACATGGTTTCTTATCGTCGAATCTTACTCAAACTTAGTGGTGAAGCGCTAAAAAGTGACAATAATAATATTGATCCTGAAATGCTAAAAAAAGTAGTCACTATTGTTCAATCTGCCCTGGATCTTGGCGTTGAAATCGCCATAGTAATTGGTGGTGGAAATATCTATCGAGGCGCTGCCCTTGCAAGTGATGGAATGAACAAAATCACTGGAGATCATATTGGAATGCTTGCTACAGTGATGAATGCATTAGCAATATCAGACGCTTTTAAAAGAAATAATATTCCTTCAATTGTCATGTCTGGCTTTTCGATTGGTGGTGGTGTTTGTGATTCTTTTAATCATACTGAAGCTAAAAATGCGCTATCAGATGGTAAGGTAGTGATTTTTTCTGCTGGTACTGGCAGTCCTTGCTTTACAACCGATACTGCCGCTGCCTTAAGAGCAGTTGAAATTGAGGCTGATATTGTCTTTAAAGCCACTAAGGTCGACGGTATTTATTCAAGTGACCCATTGAAAGATTCAAATGCTATAAAGTTTGACGCGCTTAGTTTTGATTCGGCTATTGAAAAGAATATTGAGGTCATGGACACTGCTGCATTTGCATTATGTCGAGAAAATAATATAAGAATTTGTGTTTTTAGTATGTTTGATGATAATTATGCTTTAGCTAATATTTTAAATGGCCAATCAATTGGCACGATTGTTAGTCAAAATGGAGAATAAATAATGATTAATGAAATTCATAGTGATGCAAATAGCCGAATGAGTAAATCACTCGCTTCTCTTGAGACTGACTTTAGTAAGATTCGTGCTGGAAGGGCTCACCCTTCACTTCTTGATCAAATTACCGTTGAATACTATGGCAGCATGGTTCCTCTTTCACAAGTTTCTAATGTAAGCGCTGAAGACTCAAGAACTCTTAAGGTTTCACCCTGGGAAAAAGATATGGTTGGACCAATTGAAAAAGCAATTATGACGTCTGATTTAGGTTTAAACCCAAACACTCAAGGACAGGTTTTGCGAATTCCTTTACCCCTTCTAACTGAAGAGCGCAGAAAAGAATTAGTAAAAGTTGTTCGTGATGAAGCTGAAAATGCGCGCGTGGCAATAAGAAATATTCGAAGAGATGCTATATCTGACTTTAGAGAGCTCCTTAAAGAAAAAGAAATATCAGAAGATGAGTCACATAGAGCTGAAGATAATATACAAAAAATTACAGATCAACATATCTCTTTAATTGAAAGATCTTTGACTGACAAAGAAAATTCATTATTAGAAATATAATAGTTACTTATTAAACAATTTTTTATATTCTCTTAGAGCCAACACACTCTATATAGTCGTCCCATCGATTCGATGAAAATTCAGTTCCATTTGTTACCTGAGGACCAACATTTCCTAAATAACCACCCTCTAAGGCCTTCTTAAATAGTGCAATATTGCTATCAGATAGTCCTAAATTTACTTTACAAAAATCGTGTATTGCAACCGTTACTATTTCTCCAGAAATTGTGCCTATGAATTTCTCATCTTCTAGCTTCTCTGTCGCTTTATTTATAAGCTCATCTTTGATAGTCGATTTATAATCATCAATAATTCCTATCTCATCTAATTGAACAATTAAATCATCCATAATTTTAGTAACCCTCACATCATAAGCAAGCTTAGCCTGATATGCAGCAGTTGACGCTGCAGCAGCAGCTTTTTCATCCACAAGTTTTGCTTGGAATATAGCAAGAGCATCCAGTCTTGCCATCTCAATCTTAATTTCAGCCATCATTTCAGCAGCATCTGCTTCAGCTTTAATTTGAGCCTCAAGCGCTGCGAACTCTGCATCTAAAAGACTGTCTTGGTAAGCAGCAGTCGAGGCAGCAGCAGCCGCTTTATCCGCAGCTAGTTTTGCCTGGAAGGTTTCAAGGGCAGCTTGTCTTGCCATTTCTGCTTGTATTTCAGCCATCATTTCTTGAGCGGCTAATTCAGCCTCAAGTTGTGCTTCAAAGGTAGCTAATTCTTTTTCAGTATTAAGCTGGTCCATAAGCGCAGCAATCCTTGCGTCATTTGCACGTTTAGATTGATAAGCAGCTGTTGACTTCGCAGCAGCAGCTTTATCCGCAGCTAGTTTTGCTTGGAAGGCATCAAGGGCAGCTTGTCTTGCCATTTCTGCTTCTATTTCAGCCATCATTTCTTGGGCGGCTAATTCAGCCTCAAGTTGTGCTTCAAATGCCGCGAGTTCTTTTTCAAGCTTAAGTTTAGCTCTCTTGTTCTTTAATCGTTCATCGCGTGCTACCTTAGCTTGGTAAGCAGCAGTCGAGGCAGCAGCAGCCGCTTTATCCGCAGCTAGTTTTGCCTGGAAGGTTTCAAGGGCAGCTTGTCTTGCCATTTCTGCTTGTATTTCAGCCATCATTTCTTGAGCGGCTAATTCAGCCTCAAGTTGTGCTTCAAAGTTAGCCAATTCTTTTTCGGTATTGAGCTGGTCCATAAGCGCAGCAATCCTTGCGTCATTTGCACGTTTAGATTGATAAGCAGCTGTTGACTTCGCAGCAGCAGCTTTATCCGCAGCTAGTTTTGCTTGGAAGGCATCAAGGGCAGCTTGTCTTGCCATTTCTGCTTCTATTTCAGCCATCATTTCTTGGGCGGCTAATTTAGCTTTAATTGCCTCATCAGAGCCAGCAAAAATAAACAGCATTTGCTCAGGACTTTCTTCAATTGAGACAACTAGATCAGAGCAAGGAACTCCAAAATCAAAAATAAACTCTTCAATAATTGAAACATTTTCACCCTTACCGACAAGTTTTTCACCTAGAGAAAATGATTTAAAGCCAGTTTCAGCAGTTTGATAATAAATCAATTTATTTGATGAAGGATCATATGAGTCAACAATGGCTCTTGCATTTGTTGAACCAATAATCATGTCACCTGGAGCAAAGAGGGTCTCTCCAGATAACAAAAGTGAGGAAGTAATGTTATTAGCTTCTGAATCACTAATTTCATATTGATCTGTGCATGTAAATTCATCCATCAGAATAATATCATTAGTTCCCTGCATTAGTGAATCACTTACATCATCACTTGAGTGAACATTGAATGATAATAATAAAAGACATGCTAATTTTATAAGAATACTTATTAAATTATTTTTCATAAATTCATTATAAATAAAAAAACCCAGAGCAAGCCCTGGGTTTATATCTCTGACACATTTTGCATTTACATTAAGAAAGCAAAATGACTAATTATCTTAAACCTTAGAAAGGGTTGACATAGTTACTCACACAGTTTGCATATTCGTCCCATCTATTTGCAGTAAATTCAGTTCCAGAAGAAACTTGAGGTCCTACATTGAATAGAGTTCCATCAGCCAATCCAGATTTGAAGAGCGCAATGTTACTTTCAGATAAATTTAACGCATATTTACATGCCTCATGCGCAGCTTCTGTAACAACTACCTCTTCAATGACACCTATAACTTCTTCATCAGCAAGTGAGGCTTGGTAAGCAGCAGTTGACGCTGCAGCTGCAGCTTTTTCATCCGCTAGTTTTTGCAAGAAATCAGCAAGAGCCATTTCTCTCTCAATTTCAGCCATCATTTCAGCAGCATCTGCTTCAGCTTTAATTTGAGCCTCAAGCGCTGAGAACTCTGCATCTAAAAGACTATCTTGGTAAGCAGCAGTTGACGCTGCAGCAGCAGCTTTATCAGCAGCTAGTTTTGCTTGGAAGGCATCAAGGGCAGCTTGTCTTGCCATCTCTGCTTGTATTTCGGCCATCATTTCTTGAGCAGCTAATTCAGCCTCAAGTTGTGCTTCAAAGGTAGCTAATTCTTTTTCAGTATTAAGCTGGTCCATAAGCGCAGCAATCCTTGCGTCATTTGCACGTTTAGATTGATAAGCAGCTGTAGACTTCGCAGCAGCAGCTTTATCAGCAGCTAGTTTTGCTTGGAAGGCTTCAAGGGCAGCTTGTCTTGCCATCTCTGCTTGTATTTCGGCCATCAGTGCATCGGCATCAAGATCAGCAGCAATTTGAGCTTCAAAGGCAGCCAATTCTTCATCTAAATTTGCATAGTAGGCATCATCGCGATCATCGCCACCAGCGAAAACATTAAATGAAATGAAAAAGATTATAAAAAATTTAATTGATTTGTTTATCACGCTAACCTCCAAAAGAGTTAAAAGAATTATATTTAAATATATTGAACTTCTGCCTTAAGCATTCAAAATGATTAATCATCCACCTCAATCTTAAAAAGGATTGACATAATTACTTACACAGTTTGCATATGCATCCCACCTATTTGCGCCAAATTCTGTTCCGTTGGAAGATTGAGGACCAACATTGAATAAAGATCCATCAGCCAATGCAGATTTGAAAAGCTCAACATTACTTTCAGATAAGTTTGATGCAGATTTACATACTTCATTAACAGCAACTTCTTCTACAACCACTTCTATAGCTTCTTCAGTCTCAAGAGAAGCCTGGTAGGCCGCAGTTGACGCAGCAGCAGCAGCCTTATCATCAGCTAACTTCTGAAGAAATGCATCAAGGGCAGATTTTCTTGCCATTTCAGCTTCGATTTCAGCCATTAGTTGTTGTGATGCTATTTCGGCAGCAACCTGAGCCTCAAAAGCAGCTAATTCTGCATCTAAATTTTCATAGTAGGCATCGTCACTCTCATCACCACCTGACAAAACATTAAATGAAAT
This sequence comes from Candidatus Pseudothioglobus sp. Uisw_041, assembly GCF_048087625.1. Lineage (NCBI taxonomy): Bacteria > Pseudomonadati > Pseudomonadota > Gammaproteobacteria > Pseudothioglobaceae (SeqCode) > Pseudothioglobus (SeqCode) > Candidatus Pseudothioglobus sp. Uisw_041. Next base: position 1,362,835 of record NZ_CP159805.1, read on the forward strand.
TAAAAGAAGGACAAAAATTTTAATTGATTTATTTTTCACACTATTATCACAAAAGTTAAAAGTTATATACATATATATACGTTACTTTATTTTATACTAGATATATTTTATGAATATATTTAATTTATGATTTTATTTACGGATGAATTTAGGCTATTTTTCAATGATTCATCTCTCCAAGAAATTGCAGATAAATGCCTCAAAATAAGCCTAGATGCCTTCAACGTTAATAATGGAAATATTCCTAAATGGACTATAGCATTAGATGAGTTAAAAGCAATTCCTAAAGGTGAAATAGGGCTAAATGAACCTTACATTAGAATAGATCAAAATGGCGCAGACCCTATTGAACTCGAGAGGGCATTCAAAAGACTTCTGCCATGGAGGAAGGGCCCATTCAGATTCAATAATTTAAAACTTGAGAGCGAATGGCAAGGCGATTTTAAATGGAAACGTCTGCAAAAGCACATTAGTCCATTAAAAAATAGAAGGGTTCTTGATGTGGGTGCTGGGAATGGTTATTTCACATTAAGAATGGCGATGGAAGGCGCTAAGAAAGCACTAGGAATTGAGCCTTTCCTTTTATTTAATTACCAGTATGCTGCAATTAAATCGTTAGTTAATAAGGACATTAATGCGATGCTTCTTCCTATTAGACTTGAAGAAATGCCTAAATTATCAATCTTTGACACTGTCTTCTCAATGGGCGTTCTATATCACCAAAGAAGTCATATGGAACATTTGCTTCAGTTAAAAGATATGATGGTGCCAGGCGCAGAGCTAATATTAGAGACCTTAGTAGTTGAAGGTCCAAATGGGTACTCACTTATCCCAGATGGTCGCTATGCTCAAATGCGGAATGTTCATTGCCTGCCTAGTGTTGAGACTCTGAAATCATGGCTTGTTGATGCCAAATTCAAAAATATTAAAGTTATTGATATTAGCAAAACTTCCCCTGAAGAGCAAAGGAGAACTGAATGGATAGGAGATAATGCGGCTTCATTAGAGGATTTCCTTGACCCATCTGACTCATCTCTCACAAAAGAAGGTCACCCTGCACCTACTCGAGTAATCATTATTTGCAACAACTAATTCAAAGTTGAATTCATCGATTAACGTATAATTTATCTTCAATTTCAATTTTAGTCTTATTATGAAATATCGTCTCCTCCTAAGTTTTATTTTTCTTTTAGCTATCAAAAATGTTGCTGCACAATCAACGCCGTCTGTCGTCGTCAGTATTAAGCCTATTCATAGTATCGTGACGAGCCTTATGAGCGGCATTGCAGAGCCACAGCTATTACTTAAGTCGAGTAACTCAGCACACACATTTCACTTGAAGCCCTCACAAGTCCAGATGCTTGCAAATGCTGACTTAGTAATAATCATTAGTGGAGACTTTGAATCTGGATTAAGAAAAGCAATTAAAAACATAGATGACGATTCGCTATTTCAAATTATTAGTTTGAATAATCTCAGTATCCATAAATCGAGGTCTGAAATACTTAAGTCAAAGGAACATGATGACGCTGATGAGCATGAAGAGAATATTTATGATTTACATCTATGGCTAGATATTAACAACATGAAGCTTATAGCCAAACATATTAATAATCTGCTCATTAAAATAGATCCAGTCAACGAAGATAAATATAACAACAATTTTCTAGAATTAATGCTTGATCTTGAGGAACTAAAAATAGATTTAGAAAAAGAGATTGCTCCTTTTCTAGCTTCACAGTTTGCAGTATTTTCAGATACTACGCAGTACTTCGAAAAGAGCATGAAGCTTATAAGGCCTATTATAATAACTCCATATCACGGGGCAAGATTGAGCATCATTAGAACTCTTATGGCCAAGAAAGCTATGAGTGATTTAAGTGTTTCATGTCTACTCTATGGACAAGAAGCCAAACCAAATCAAATAAGTGTCTTGTCGGAGGGTCTCAGCTTAAAAACATTCGAAATTGATATTTTGGGAGTCAAATATCCAGCTGGGCCTGATCAATACTTTAACTTAATGAAAAGAATTTCAAGTCAATTGGCCTCATGTCTAAAATAAGAAGCACTTTTAATGGCGCTGCTTGCAATTATGATGATAATGCTTTTCTTCAAAGTGAAATAGCAAATAGACTGGCTGAAAAATTGAAAGTCATTTCAATTAAGCCTCAAACAATAATTGATCTTGGCTCTGGTACTGGACTTCTTAGTAATAAAACAGCTGAAATATTTCCAAATGCAAATCTAATTTGTGTAGATTTTGCGCAACAATCACTTTTAAAAAATTCTCAAAACTTAAAGGTTTGTGCAAATGCCTACGAGCTCCCATTTGCTTCAAATAGCGTTGACTTTATTGTTTCTAACTTAATGATGCAGTGGTGTCCTGATTTAAAAGCACTTTTTAATGAATGCTTTAGAGTTCTGAAGCCTGAAAGCTTAATTCTTTTCACTACCTTTGGGCCAGATACTCTAAAGGAGCTTAAGCGGAGTTGGTCAGCAGTTGATAATAGCGCGCATGTTAATGATTTTATTGACATGCATGATATAGGCGACCAGATGCTTCAATCAGGCTTTCAAAGCCCAATAATGGAAATGGAGAATATAACCCTCACCTATGAAAAAGTGCTTGACTTAATGCATGACCTGAAATCAATTGGCGCACAAAATGTAGGTAGTCGATCAAAAGCACTCACTGGGAAAACTAAATTTAAAAAAATGATAGAGATGTACGAAAGCTATCGCTCTGATGGAAAACTGCCAGCAACCTACGAAGTAATTTATGGACATGCCTGGAAAAACGAAAACAAGCTTGGCGCTATTTCACTGGAGAATTAAACCAGAATAGCGCTATCTAAACTAGCCAATTGAAAGCTCATCGCCCACTTTAAGAATATAATTTTTTGTCGATAACAAAATCGCATTTTGTCCAAAAAATGCACCATTTATCTCATCACTAAACCTCAGAGAAGCTAGCGTTGCTAAAGGCTCTTTTGGGTTATCAATTTTCCCGTCATCTTGGTTAATCGTAATAATTTTGCAGCGCTTGCAGGGCTTTCTCAGTCCAAAGCTATAACCACTTTGCTGGCATAAAAAATTTTGAGATGTTTTTTTCTCAAGATCTTCAACACCCTTGACAACAATATTAGGCCTAAAGCGATCCATTTTAGCCACTTGAGAGCCATTGTTAATGAGGCCTTTATTCAGCTTATCTAGAGACTCCCATGACGTTATTAGATAGGGAAATTGATCCGAAAATGCACTCTGAGCCTCCATACCTTCAAGATACTTAGAGGGCACTGGACGGAGTCCTTGACTGGCAAACCTCACAAGCCTTAGGGACTTACCTTTATACTGACCTAAGACGCTAGTTAGCCACAACGAAACATCATCACCCTCGTCATAGGCATCACAAATATCCCCCCAAACAGATGCCTTAATTGACTCAGATTTAATTGAATCCAAAGGAATATTATGTTTAGTGTTAGTCTTTGAGCTAAGCGTTAAAGCGCCTGAATCAATACTCACTTCAATCGTTGACATCGACTCGATTTCGCGCTGAGTAATAAATTCGTAATCAATAGTAGTCACCATCCATTCACGATCATACTGAAGACCACGAAGCGCAGTCATTGACTCTTCTAGGGCAATACCTTTGAGTGATTTAACAGGATAGATAAATAGATCAGTAATTTGAACCATAAAGCCCCTGAATTTAGCTTACTGTTTTAACTTATAACCAGTGTTGAACATCCAGGCTATTATAGCAATACAAATACTTAAGAAAAGTAAAACCATTAGTAGGCTCACTCCGACTCCAACATCTGAAATTTCAAAGAAACTCCAACGGAAACCACTCACTAAATAAAGAACAGGGTTAAATAAAGTGACCTTCTGCCATACCGGTGGGAGCATACTGATTGAATAAAAACTTCCACCTAAAAATACTAATGGAGTAATAATTAACAGAGGGATTATTTGAAGCTTTTCAAAGTTATCGGCCCATAAACCAATGATAAAGCCAAATAAGCTAAATGCCACGCAGGTCAAAATTAAAAAACTCAGCATCCAGATTGGATGCGCAATATTCAAATCAACAAAGAGGTTAGCCGTCAGTAAAATGATAGTTGCCAAAATTAATGACTTAGTCGCAGCGGCTCCAACATAACCAATTAAAGTCTCATAGAATGAGACAGGGGCAGATAAAAGCTCATAAATCGTGCCTGTAAATTTTGGAAAAAAGATACCAAAAGATGCATTTGAGATACTTTGGGTTAATACAGAGAGCATTGTCAGGCCCGGAACAATAAAAAGCCCATAAGAGATACCATCAATATTTTCAATCCTTGAACCAATTGCTGAGCCAAAGACTACAAAATATAGAGCTGTTGATATTACTGGAGAGGCGACACTCTGAAAAAGTGTATTCCAGAAACGCATCATCTCGTTTAAATAAATTACTTTGATTGCCATTAAATTCATTATTTTTCCTTAACTAAGTCTACAAATATATCTTCGAGTGAGCTCTGAACAATTTTAAGGTCTTTTATATGCAATCCAGAATTTGTAATTTCCTGGAGTACCTCAGACATATCAGTTTCTTCATCTTTAACAATATACGTGTATGAAATATGCATACCATCTTCAGAAATCTCAATATTGTGCTTATCAAGAGAAGAAGGTACTTTGGAAAGTGACTCTTTTAGCTCAACAATTAACTGCTTTTTTCCAAGAGTTTCCATCAAATGCGCTTTTTTCTCAACGAGTAAAAGTTCGCCATTACTAATAACGCCAATCCTATCAGCTAACTCTTCAGCTTCCTCAATATAGTGAGTCGTTAAAATTATGGTAACGCCTTTAGATTTCAATACATTAACAATCTTCCATAAATCCTTACGTAGCTCAACATCAACGCCCGCAGTAGGCTCATCAAGAAACAGTATTTTAGGGTTGTGAGAGAGTGCTTTAGCAATCAGAACTCGCCTCTTCATTCCTCCAGAAAGCATTCTAATTTCAGAGTCTTTTTTATCAAAAAGAGATAAGTCTTTTAAGAGCTCTTCAAGATAAGCATCATCTCTCTTGGCTCCAAACAAACCCCTACTAAAACGAACTGTCCCCCAAACTGTATCAAATGATCCAAGAGTTAACTCCTGAGGAACAAGGCCAATTATTGATCGTGTTTTTCTAAAATCCTTAATAATATCAAAGCCATCAACAGTGACTTCACCAGAGGTTGGAGAAACGATTCCACATATTGTTGAAATTAAAGTTGTTTTGCCAGCTCCATTTGGACCCAAGAGTCCCAATATTTCGCCTGTATTTATGTCTAGATTAATACTTTTCAAAGCATTAAAGCCAGAATCATAAACTTTTGATAAATTCTTAATTGAGATAATTGTTTGCATTGATATCTAATCGGGGGAATCGAAAAAAGTATTTTAACCTTTCACTAAGAATGTATTGCCTTAAATATTGAAAACAGACTCTTGATAAATTGTCATAAATAGATCTAATCTATAAGGCTATTTAAATCTCATTAAGCCAAGGCGGATTTGCACCTTTCTTCATAACAGTTAAGCTTGCAACTTGATTTGCAAAAGTGAGTGTTTTTTTAAGAGAAGCTTCTTCCATCAAACTCAATTTATCTCTACTAAGAAGCCCTTGTTGTTCAAGACTAAACAGAAAGCCGCCATTAAAACTATCACCCGCAGCAATTGTATCAACGACTTCAACTTGGTTACTCTTGACGTATACTTCTTTGCCACCATCAAAAATTACTTTTGAGCCTTCACCGCCCAAAGTCAAGATGACTAATTTAACCCCATTCTTGAGCCACTCTTTGCTAACTTCTTTAAAATCCTGCGCACCATAAAGATAACGATAATCCTCTTCAGAAATTTTTATTATGTCAACTTTTGAAGTAAGTCTTTTGAAACGGTTTACGTAATGATTTTTAACCTCAATAAAATCAGGCCTAATATTAGCATCAAAATAAACTGGCAAATGGCCAGAGATTTGCTCAACTAACCACTGCCAGCTTGATCCACAAGGCTCCGCTTGAAGACTAATCCCTCCAACCAATAATGCTTTTGCCTTCATCACTCTACTCAAAAAAGGCTTTAAACTAGCCCTATCTAGCATTCGTCCAGCTGAATGTTCATCAACAAATGTATATTCGGCAATACCATTAACCACATCTGCATAGGCAAGAGTGGTTGGTCGGTTAGTTTTTATAATGAATTCTTCTCTGACATTAGAGTTTTTAAGAGAGTCTTCTATTAGCTTTCCATAGTTATCATTTGATACAGCGCCAAAATAATAACTATCAGCGCCTAAACGACCAAGAGCAATTGCAGAATTAAAGTTACTACCACCTACATGAGGAGTATATTCAGGCTCTCCTTTGAAAGAAACCATATCAATTAAGGATTCGCCAGCACAGATAATCATTTGTAGTTTATTTAAAAGTTATATTATAAAAGTCGAGAACCATTACTAACAGGTAGATCATTTGTAGCCAAAACAACTGAGTTATCTTGGCGATAAAATCCTAGCACTAAACATTCACTCATAATAGGTCCAACTTGTTTTGGTTCAAAATTTACAACTGCCATAACTTGTTTGCCTTGCAATTGCTCCTTGGTATAAAGATCTGTAATTTGAGAGCTGGATTTTTTTAATCCAATTTCTACTCCAAAATCAACATGTAATATGAAGGCTGGATTTCTTGCCTCAGGAAAATCTTCAACCTCAACAATAGTTCCAACCCGTATGTCAACTTTTTCGAAATCTTGCCATGTAATTGTCATCTCAGTCTTTACTCTTCAAGTAATTCATTAATGGCTCGCTCAAGTTCAGCTGTGAAATCAGGATCATTTCCAGGGTTTGCTGCGCAGTGTCCCCATGGAGAATTAAATGGTCGAAAATCAGCACCATTTATATAGCCTGCTTCAATTTCATTATCTTCAGGTGGGAAGTAAAGATCATGCATACAGGGCATCAAGATAGTTTTGGCCTTAATAGCATTTAACGCCATCTCTATGTTTCCGTTATATATTGGGCCAACACTGATATCACTAGTCTGCCAAGTATCAAGCTTACAAAGGAGATTATTGGCATCCCAATTCTTAGAATGATCTTCCTCCCAATCGACAAGTAAATCTTCTAAGGAGTCGTATCCAATCTCTTTATATAGAGAGTTACGATAAAAAGTTTGTGAAAATGCCCAACCTGCGTAAACTCTTGCAAATGCCTTAAGGCCAGCAACTGGAGGAGAAGAATAATCACCATTATTCCAATTTTGGTCCGCACAAAGTGCCGCCTTTACCCCTTCCAGGAATACATGATTATGAGGGGATGTTTTAGCTGAAGCACAAAAAGGCAAGATTGCTTTAACAAAATCAGGGTACTGTGCAGCCCATTGATAAGCCTGACAACCTGCCATTGACCAGCCAGTAACTAGCGCAATTTTCTCGACACCTAAATGCTCTTTTAATAGCTTGTACTGACAAGCAATATTATCCCAAAGAGAAATACGCGGGAATCTTGGGCCATCTTGAGGCGATTTTGAATTACTCGGTGAAGAGGAGAGTCCATTTCCAAATAAGTTAATTGAAACAATAAAATGTTTTGCCGGATCAATTGCCCTACCTTCTCCAAAAAAGCCCTCATTTCTTTGATGTGAGCCAGTATAAAAAGTAGGCATAACAACAACATTATCTTTACCTTTATTCAGCTTTCCATAAGTTTTGTAAATTAAAAAGGCTGAATTTAACTCCTCTCCTGATAAAAGAGAAACATCACCTAGCTCAAACTTTTCATAATCCATCACAAAGTTTCATTTTAGTTATAAGAAGATCATTAAATTTTGCGCCTAACAATCTAAAGTATTATCCCTCTCCCATTGAGTCAGATGGGAGGCATAACCACTCCACTCTGTATGCTTTAATTTTATATAAGCATCAATTATGCTGTCTCCAAGTCTTTCTCTAAGAACATCTGAATCTTCAAGTAATCTAAGCGCATCAAGTAAATTACGCGGCAGCTGCTTATAGCCCTCAATGTCTTTTCCAAGCTCATACATATTTATGTCAAGTGGATCCCCTGGGTCACGGTTGCCAGCAATGCCATCAAGACCGCAAGCAAGTATTGCTGCCTGCATTAAATAAGCATTTGCTGCGCCATCCATTAATCGTAATTCAAAACGACCTGAGTCTGGAACTCGAATCATATGAGTACGATTATTTCCACCATAAGTAATTGAACTAGGAGACCACGTTGCACCAGAAACTGTTCTTGGGGCATTAATACGTTTATAGCTATTTACAGTTGGGTTGAAGATGGCAGTTAAGCGATCTGCGCTATGCATAATTCCACCTAAAAACTGATACGCAAGAGGTGACAATCCTAAACCTCTGCTATCATTTTCACCATTAAATAAATTTTGAGAACCATCTAGATTCCATATTGAGACATGAGAATGGCAGCCATTACCCGTAAGATGACTAAAAGGTTTTGGCATAAATGTTGCGCGCATGCCATGAAGCTCAGCGATTGATTTCACCATAAATTTAAAAAATACTTGGCGATCAGCAGTTTTTAGAGCATCATCAAAATCCCAGTTCATTTCAAATTGACCATTAGCATCTTCGTGATCATTTTGATATGGACCCCAACCTAACTCAATCATGCTGTCACAAATTTGCTTAATAACTGGATATTGGCGCATTAAGGCCTGCTGGTCATAACAAGGTTTGCTTTGAGTATCTTTCTCATCAGCAATATCAGTTCCATCTTCATTGATGAGATGATATTCACACTCAACACCTGTCTTCATTCTAAAACCCTGCTTTTCAGCCTCTGCCAATTGCTTCTTTAATGCAACTCGCGGAGAAGCCTCAACAGGCTTACCATCCATCCATAAATCTGAGGCTAACCAAGCAATTTCTGGCTTCCAAGGCAACTGGATAAGGCTATCAGGATCTGGAATAGCAAACATATCGGGGTGCGCAGGCGTCATATCTAACCAGGCTGCAAATCCTGCAAAACCCGCTCCATCTTTTTGCATTCCATCAATGGCCCTTGCAGGAACCAACTTAGAACGCAAACTTCCAAAAAGATCTACAAAGCTAATAAGAAAATATTCAATACCTTTATCTGCAGCTACTTTACTAAGTTTAGTGGCCATAATTTCTCCTATTTATTCGTTATTATTTTTATTCAATTAGTAATTATATTCCGCCCTTACCTGGAATCCAATCAGTACCAGCTAGGGGAACGCCAGCCATCGCAGCTGCCTCCATAGTTAATGCTACCATATCCTCTGGCTCTAAATTATGCACATGACTTTTACCGCATGCCCGGGCCAATGTTTGCAATTCAAGCGTAAGAACATTTATATAATTCGCAAGTCTGCGGCCACCTAGAATTGGATCTAATCTCTTTGCAAGCTCAGGGTCTTGAGTCGTAATACCAGCTGGATCATTTCCCGCCTGATAGTCATCCCAAAAACCTGCCGCTGAACCTATCTCTTTATATTCATCATCAAATTCAGGGCTTTGGTCGCCCAGAGCAATTAATGCAGCAGTCCCTATTGAAACTGCATCCGCACCCAATGCCAAGGCCTTTGCAACATCTGCCCCACTTCGAATACCACCAGAAACGATCAGCTGTACCTTACGATGCATATCCATTTCTTGGAGAGCTTCAACAGCCATTCGAACTGCTGGAAGCGTCGGTATTCCAACGTGCTCAATGAAAACATCTTGTGTTGCTGCAGTTCCGCCTTGCATGCCATCAACAACAACAACGTCAGCACCTGCCTTTACAGCAAGGGTGACATCATAAAAAACTCGCGTCGCTCCAACTTTGACATAGATCGGTTTTTCCCAGTTTGTTATTTCACGTAATTCCTGTATCTTGATTTCAAGATCATCTGGACCCGTCCAATCTGGATGACGACATGCAGATCTTCTGATCTATCCCTTCTGGAAGGTTTCGCATTTGTGCTACTCTAGGAGAAATTTTTTGCCCCAACAGCATACCTCCACCTCCCGGTTTTGCGCCCTGACCCAAAACAATTTCGATTGCATCTGCCTTCCTTAAGTCATCTGGATTCATCCCATATCTTGAAGGCAAGTATTGGTAAACTAAAGTTTTAGAATGCCCTCTTTCTTCTGGAGTCATTCCGCCATCCCCTGTAGTTGTGCTAGTGCCTGCTATAGTCGCACCTCTTCCAAGCGATTCTTTGGCTTGAGCTGAAAGGGAGCCAAAACTCATGCCTGCAATTGTGATTGGTGTTTTTAAATGAATAGGATTTTTTGCAAACCTATCACCTAAAATGACCTCAGTTGTGCATTTTTCTCTATAGCCCTCTAATGGATAGCGAGAAGTTGAAGCACCAAGAAATACTAAATCGTCAAATGTAGGAATATCTCTTTTAGCACCAAATCCACGAATATCATAAATTCCTGTTTTAGCTGCACGCTGAATTTCCGCAATCACATGCCGAGGAAAAGTTGCAGACTCTATTAATGTTGGATTATCTTTGCTCATAATCTGATCTCCTTAGTAGTCATCGACTTGGTCAATGTCAAAATTATATAATTTGCGCGCAGAACCATAACGTCGAAATTCTTCAACCCCATGACTCATTTTTGATTGGCTTAGTAATTGCTGAAGCTCTTTCTTATGCTCATCTCGCATCTCTTTTTCGATACAATCTGTACCTAGGCTTTTGACTTTACCTCGAACATAAATTTTGGCTTCATAAATTGAATCACCCAGAGCATCTCCAGCATCTCCACAAACGACTAAGCATCCAGATTGCGCCATAAATGCACTCATATGTCCAATATTACCGCCAACAACAATATTTACACCTTTCATCGAAATTCCACATCGTGAACTTGAATCTCCCTCAATAACTAATAGTCCACCATGTGCTGTTGCAGCAGCATATTGAGAGGCATTTCCAGTAACACGTACCTGACCAGACATCATATTTTCAGCTAAACCTGGCCCAGCATTTCCATTAATTATTATATTGGCCTGTTGATTCATACCAGCGCAATAGTAGCCAACATGTCCATTAATTTCAACATCTACATTTGTTGTAAGACCAACTGAAAGAGCATGCTTTCCAACAGTATTATTTACAGAAAATTTATCACCAGATGACCCTGCCTGCAATGCTTCATTAAGCTCTCTAATAGTGCTTTTTTCTAAATTAATTTCAGTCATTATTAACTCCTTTTCCAGCTATAAATCTGAGTTGGTTCAGGCTCCCAAATGCGCGCATTTTCAGCGCCTGGCAAAGTTGCAATAGCACGATATTCAGAAGACATCGCAGCCCAATCATCAGTTTCTGCCATAATTGCTGGCTTACAACCAATTGGATCACGCATAACTGCAAAACCATCCCTGGTTCCAATTGCAAAGGTATAGAATCCATCTAAATCCTCTATGGCATGATTCAAGGCTTGATCTAGATCATCCCCCTCACTTAAGCGCCAGCTCAAATATCCAGCAGCAACTTCGCTATCATTATCGGTTTTGAAATGAACACCTTTTTTTCGTAAAGTTTCACGTAATCTGTTATGGTTTGATAAAGAGCCATTATGCACAAGACATAAATCTTGGCCTGTTGAGAAAGGGTGGGAGTGCTCTGTTGTAATTGCACTTTCTGTTGCCATTCTGGTATGTCCAAGTGCGTGAGTCCCAGTCATACTTTTAATATCAAACTGATCAATAAATTCAGCTGGGTTACCTTTACCTTTAAAGATCTCAATATTTGTTCCTGCACTTGTAATACTAAGATCACTCCAGTTATCTCTCATCCAAACTTGAACATCATCAATTTCAGAATCTAGACTTAAAACTGCATGATTGCGGGTTACTGTAATATCTCTTAAAGAAAAATGATTACTTATTGCAGCCTCTAAAGCACCCCAATCAAAGTCTTGGTGCTGAGCAAGAACAGTAATCTTACAGCCATTCTCTTGAGGATTACGATAAACGGCAATACCTGCGCTATCTGGCCCTCTCTCAGTCATCTCACTGAGCATTGGTGCTACAAGCGCACCTAATTGAGACTCTAGAGCTTGATTTTTAATAAAAAGTCCTACAATTCCACACATAAAAACTCCAAAAAATTATTATAGCCCCTGTATTCATGCATGACATGAACTCAAGGGCAATAGTTTAAATGAAAAAAAACGATTAACGCTTTTATCTATTATCTTTTGATAAAAAACCTGGCTTAATAAAGCCTTAAAAACTCCTCAACTTCCCAGTTTGTAACAGCCTGATGATATCGATCCCACTCATCTTTCTTATAAGAGAAAAATTGAAGGAGCATTGAATCACCTAAAACTTCTCTTGCAAAATCATCCTCATTTAAAGCCTCAATTGCCTCTAAAAGATTACGAGGTAAAGATTTAATGTTTGCTTCCTTCATTTCTTCAGGGCTTAATGTATACAAGTTTATATTTAAAGGATCACCTGGATCAATCTTATTCTTAATTCCATCCAAAGCTGCAGCTGTTGTAAGTGCTAAGGATAGGTATGGATTCATGCACATGTCAGCAGCACGATTCTCGATACAAAAACGGTTTTGAGGGAGTCGAATCATGCAAGATCGATTATTATCTCCATAGGCCATTGTTGTCGGCGCCCATGTATAGACTCCTCCTTCAAATCCACCAACTATTGGAACCAAACCGTTATATGAGTTTACCGTTGAACAAGCAATAGCAGTAATTTCTGTTGCATGCTTTAGCAATCCACCAACTACATGATAAGCTGTATCAGAGAATTTTCCATCCTTACCTTCAAAAACATTTTTGTTATCCGAGTTACTCGTCATACTAAAATTAATATGCGCTCCAGACCTCCAATCACCAATCGTTGGCTTTGGCATAAAGGTAATAAACATCCCATACTTTTTAGCAACCTCTTTAAGAAGAACCCTTAAGAAAACTAATCGATCTGCCATCTGAAGAATATCTGTATAAGTGAAGTCAAGCTCAAACTGTGAGTAGGCGCCCTCACAAACCACATCCTTCATATCCCAGCCTAAATCATTTACAGTATCAATTAATTCTTTGAGGAATTCCATTGAATCAATTGAATACTCAACATCGTATCCAAAAGCTTGTCTGCGAGGACGTAAGCCGTCACCTGGTAATGGATCATCATCAAAAGCCTTAACAGGCTGACCATCTTCCCATCGCATCGCAATAAATTCTGGCTCAATACCACAAAAGGCTTTATATCCAGCGTCATCTGCTTTTTGTACTGCTCTTTTAAGAGTTTGACGAGGGCACAAGTTATAAGGCTTACCTTCCCACCATAAATCTGAAAAAACCCATACACACGTCTTATCCCATGGACAAATTACCAAGCTATCTAAATCAGGTACAGGGATTTGATCTGAGTCATTAGGCCCTAATTCAGGAACAAAAGAAACTGAATGAACCGCAAATTGAGGGCCCTTTCCTGCACACAATGCTTCAAACTCCTTCATAGGAATTGGCTTTGTTTTAGGAAGGCCAAGCATGTCAATCCAACACGACAGAATGTACTTTACGCCTGCTTTTTCTAATCGAGCTTTTTCCTCTGCAACACGTTTCTTTGATGGCAGGGCATCTGCCATTGTTGTGTGATAAATCTTTGCCATATTCTTCTCCTTATTTATGAATTTATTAAATATTTATAATTTTTCTTGCGATTTTAATAAAAATTGATTTTTATATGTTGCCAGGCCTTTCATTACCTCAACATCCTTTATATCACCGTTATTAAAACAATGTTCATCTAGAAACCTAGTAAGGGTCTCATCTCCTTCAGAGGCAATTTCTACTAAAAGATCATATCGACCTGTGACCCAGATAATAAAGACTATTTCATTGCAATCTTGAAGACGTTTAGCAACCTCAGTAGGGCTAGAAGTTGAAGCAACTTTTATTCCGAGCATCGAATCTGTTGCATAATTTATAGCAGAGCGATCTACCAATGCTTTGATTTGCAAGACACCTGCATCTTTCATGCGATTCACACGATTCCTGACAGTCCCTTCAGAGATTTCCAGTGACTTAGCAATTTCGTTAAATGGCTTTCGTCCATCAATCTCAAGCATATCAATGATTCGTTGATTCAATTTATCTTTTAGCGTATCCCTAGTTGGAACACGCGGAAGTTGATCGCTATCATTATTATCATTAGATTGACTTAGGTGCACTATACGATTACTTGAATTACTCATTTAAATCCTAGTTTTGAGGCATGTCTTCTGGATCTATTCCAGGCACAAAAGTAATTCCTGCTTGTTGCTTCCAGTCATGAGGATAAGCAGCATAGAATATTACGCATTTTTCATCACACTCATAAGCTATAGAATTATCTTTAGGGATATAAAGGACATCACCTGGATTGCAGTTATAAGACTCACCATCACACGTTAATCTAAACGTCCCCTCCATACAATAAATAATCTCATCGCATGTTAACTCCCATGGCACAGATACTTGGTTTAAAAAATTCAAACCGCCACACATCGTATCACTAACTGCACTAGTAACAAAAGGCTTGATATAGCTTTGTCCTGGCTCTAAAGTGTGTAAACGGTGCTCAATGTCACCAAATTTATATAGTTGTGGTTTATTACTCATTTTTATCCCTTTTTAAGTTAAGTTAAGTTTTTCATTAAGTTCTACGACATATCCATCTGGATCTTCAATAAATGCAAGTATTCGAGTTCCAGCATTCATAGGTTTAGCTGGACTAATGATTTTGGCACCTCCAGCTTCTAGGTCTTCAACAGCTTTGTATACATCTGGCGTTTCAATACAAATGTGCCCCCATCCATTACCTTTGTCATAGTGCTCTTCTTGATCCCAGTTATGGGTTAGCTCCAGTGCAGGAAATTCAATTTCAGGACCATAACCTACAAATGCATTTGTAAATCTTCCCCCCGGGTAATCAGTTCGCCTGAGCACTTGCATACCTAAAATGTCACAATAAAAATGAAGTGACTTTTCTAAGTCAAGAACTCTCATCATCGTATGTGCTAATCTAAAGTCACTATTAAAACTTGTATCGGTCATTAAATTCTCCTTTGTGTATTATTTTTTGGTGGGTTAGTAACGGCTTCTGCAATCATTTCTTGAAAAGCGCGAACACTATCTTCCCAGTGAGGTGATAACATACCACCATCTTTTGAAACTGGAGACGCTCTCCCAAGCTGCATCCTTTCACAAATTGCATGATCTTCTTTGTGGACATCCCACCATAGCTTTTTCATTTCATCAACCTCTTTAATTGAAACGCTCTCGCCTTCTGTGGTGTAGATAACCCTTTTTTGGTGCGTATGACCTTCATCAACTGGAACATTCAAATAGACTCCAATTTGATCCGGAGCATAACGACCAATTATAAAATTTGGAAAAAGAGTTAAGTATCTTGAACTTACAGACAAACTCCCCTTTACCTTATCATCATCATCAAGATCAATAGCGCTTCCTAGACAAACGCCATCAACAATTGTGTAATGATCCTCAAGAGGCTGATTTGTTGTTGTTCGATGGACAAATTGAACATGGTAAGGCTCTATAAAATTTTCCATAAGAAATTTCCAGTTCGTAGAAATCTCACCAAAATCCAACGTAGCTACAGGCTTCACTTTTTGAAAATCTATATCACTAAAATTTTGAATAAGTGGCGCTGCATAATCCTCAAAATTGGCAGCATTGCCACTTAAATTAATAAAAATCCAATCTTGCCAAATAGCTATTTTTATTGATTTAAGATTATGATTTGACATTTCAAAGCCTTCTGGCTGATGCTCTTTGCCACCAAAGAACGGAGTAGCACAAAGATCACCATCAAGACTGTATGTCCATGCATGATAGGGGCAAGATAACATCTTGCCAACATTCATTGGCTCATCAACTAACTTCAAACATCGATGAGAGCATGCATTATGGAAAGCTGAAATTTTTCCTTCATTATTTTTAATTAAGACTACTGGCTGACCAGCAACCATAATTGGTCTAGCATCCCCTGGCTCATTTAGCTCATGAGCAAAACCTACAAAAACCCAATTATCGGTAAACACGGTATCGCACTCAGAGCGAAAAAAATCAGCGCTAGTATAGGCAGATGAGGGCAGTCCATGCTTAAGCTTGCCTTTCTCAAAAAAAGATGACATGTCAAGTTTATTAATTGTAATACCTCAAAAAATAAATGAAACAAATGATAATGACAAAAATTATAAACCTAATTATTACATTAAATGTAATAAATTAAAGAATAAGTTACCAATACAGCTATTTATTATATTAAAAATAATTAATATGTAATAATCATAAAAATTATTTACTGTTAACATTCGTATTAATTTGGTATGATTTGTAACTTTCATTAACACTTTTAATCAGGAGAGGATGCAATATGGGCATTAAAGGAAGTGACTTCGAGGTTGAATTGAAAGGATATTCAGGGCATGGATTAATCCACTCAAAAGATGTTGATGATGAAATTACACGTATTGGTCCTGGATCGCCAGCAGGTGAATACCTTAGAAGATACTGGCAGCCAGTTTTTATCTCTTCTGAACTCGATGATCTTCCTTTATCAATAAAAATTCTGGGTGAAGAACTTGTTCTATTTCGAGACAAAAGCAATCAATTAGGATTGGTTCATAAACAATGCCCCCATAGGCAAGCTTCTCTTGAATTTGGTATTTGTCAAGAAATAGGAATTCAATGTTGCTACCATGGATGGCACTTTGGCATTGATGGAACATTATTAGATGTTCCTGGGCAGCCTGCACATGTAGCTGACATTATTAAACAGAGGGTTCGACTTGGCGCCTATCCGACTTATGAATTTAAAGGTTTAATTTTTGCCTATCTTGGGCCAATTGATGAAAAACCCGAATTCCCAATGTATGACAGCCTAAATTTTAAAGATATGGAAATGGTACCCTATAAGGCACCCTTCAATTGCAACTGGCTTCAGGTTTTGGATGCTATAGTTGATCCAATTCACACCTCTTTCCTTCATTCAAATATGAGTCGACAACAGTTTTCAGAAGGCTTTGGAGAAGTTGGACAGATTGATTTTTTTGAGCGTGATAGTTGGATTTTAGGCTGCAATACCAGGAGAGTTGGTGACAATATTTGGTTTAGGATTAACGAAGTTGTTTTGCCAAACTTTACTCAAGCAGGCGCAGCTTTTGCTGCAGATGGAACAAAGCAAATACACTATGGTAGAAGTTCATTTACACGATGGGTTGTTCCAATCGACGATGAAACAACTATCTGCTATGCCTGGGCTAATTTTGGGGAGAGAGGAGATCCACAGGAATTTAACACTCCAGAGGGTCCTGAACTAATTGAACAGGGTGAAATTTTTGATCGCCCCTACAAAGAACGTCAAAGATTTCCTGCAGACCGAGAAGCATGCGAAGGCATGGGTCCAATAAATATCCATAAAAATGAAAATTTATTACCAAGTGATCAAGGAGTTGCAATGATGCGTCAGAGAATTAGAGAGCAAATAAAAACTGTTGCCTCCGGCAAAAAACCATATCTAGCAAGTGGCATTAATGGATTGCCAGTTCCAACTTATGGAGGTGATTCTGTCCTTAATATTCCAGCGAGTAATTTGGAAGACAATTCCTTCTTAAGTAAACTTGCACATGAATTCGTTCAAATTCAATTTGAAGTCGATGGAAAGGTTGAAGAAGAGAGAGTTAAAATAGTCACGAAAAAATTAAAAGAAATACAATCAAGAGAAACTTCAAATACCAATAAATAAATACCTATGGCAAGTGATAATAAAATAAGAGTTCATTTTAAGAGTAATCATGCTGACCCTGATTCATTCCCACCAACTATTGAAGGGGAAAGTGTTTTTGCTATTACCAAAGAAAGGTTTGATAATGCAATTGAAAGCTACCCTGATTTAAAAAACAAAATTGAGCCAATTTTTGATTGGGATTTAGAGAACTTTTATGAATCCATGAAGACTGCTGAGGTTCTTGTGTGCTGGGATTTTCCTACTGAGAATCTTGCTGAAATTGCGCCTAAACTTCGATGGATTCATATTATTGGTGCAGGGGTAGAACATTTATGTCCAATGGACTGGGTGCCAGAACACGTTTCAGTTGTTAATAATCGGGGCGTGCACTCAGCAAAAGCAGGGGAGTTTGGTCTAATGAGTGTGCTAATGTTGCATACGCATATCCCTGAAATCATTCAAAATCAACAAAACAAGCATTGGGAATCTCTCTATTCATCTCCAATATTAGGTAAGACATTGCTGGTTATAGGTACAGGCAATATAGGACATGCTGCGGCAAAAAAATGCAAATTATTGGGCATGAAAGTAATTGGGGTAAGTCGTCATGGGATGCCTTTAGAAGGCGTCGATCAAATGGTTAAGGTAGACAAATTAGATGAAGTACTCCCTGCAGCTGATTACATTTTTATGTCTACACCGAATACAACTGAAACATTTAATTTATTAGATAAAAGGCGTCAATCATTAATGAAGCCAGGAGTAGGTATTGTTAATGTTGGAAGGGCTGCCACAATGGACTATGATGCTCTTGTAGAGAACTTAAATTCTGGTCACATCAAGGCTGCTATTATTGATGTTTTTGATCCTGAGCCACTCCCTTCAAATTCAATATTATGGGACACACCGAACTTAATGGTTATGCCGCATATATCTGCTGATGATGGTGATACATATATTCCTCTAACACTTGATCTCGTTCTAATGAATATGCAAAGATACATTGCTGATGAAAAATTAAATAATTTAATAAACCCTGATCTAGGATATTAAAGATTTAAATAATATTTTTTATAGTGCTGGGCTGCTTTTTTTGCAGTAGCCATTAGACTATCATTGGGATTTGCAATTGACTGTTCAAATGATAGGTCATTAGAAATAATACTAAATACCTTGTCGATATCATATTTATTTTCCAGTATTTCATCATTCTCTGCACTACCTGCAATGACAAAGATACTGCATTTATGCTTTCTTGCATAATCAATTACTCCCATTGGAGCTTTACCTCTAAAACTTTGACTATCAAACCTACCTTCGCCTGTTATTAGAAGATCTGTAGTTGATAGATGTTGCTCAAAATTAAGTTTTTCAAGAATAATTTGTACCCCACTTTTTTGATCCGCCTTTAAAAAAGCAAGAAAACCATAACCTATGCCGCCTGCTGAACCTGCTCCTGGGTGCATTGAGAGGTTATTATTTAATTTACTGGAAGCAATTCTGGAGTAATGACTCAATAGATTATCTAATTGATTAATCATCTTTTCATCAGCACCTTTTTGAGATCCAAAAATAACTGATGCGCCTTGCTGTCCAATGAGAGGATTGTCCACATCGCATGCAATCTCAAAACTGACTCCTTTGAGGCGTGAGTCGATAGAAGTAATATTAATATCTGAAAGTGTATTTAAACTTTCTACACCTCCAGTGAGTTCCTTACCAAAAGAATCTAAAAACTGGATTCCAATTGCCTCTAAAAAACCCATTCCTCCATCATTTGTTGCACTTCCTCCTAAACCAATAATAATATGCTCAGCACCTTCATCAATTGCAGCAAGTATGAGTTCACCAACTCCAAAACTAGAGGTATTCATTGGATTTCTTTTTTTAAGTGGAACTAGTTGCAAGCCACAAGCTTCAGCAATTTCGATTACTGCTGTTTTTGAATTGCCGAGCATACCCCACTTGGCATTGATATATTCTCCTAGAGGACCTGACACTTTCGTTGAAAAATACTTGCCTTGGGTTGCAGTAACTAAGACATCAACTGTTCCCTCTCCACCATCAGCAATCGGTAATTTTAAAATATTAGCATCTGGAAAAATACCTAAAAAACCTTCCTCAATTGCATTTGCTGCATCAGAAGCTGTTAAGGTTTCTTTAAAAGAATCAGGTGCAATTAATATCTTCATATTTTACTTCTTTAACTTAATTATATTTTTTACCCCACCTCTCAAGTGAGATTGTTGCAGTAAAAATAATAAACATACCAAGCCACTGATTCATGCCCAGCATATCTTGAAGAAGAATTACACCTAAAATAATAGTAAAAATAGGCTCTAAGTACATCACATTTGAGGTTCGCACGGGTCCAATAATTGATATTGACCTAAAGAAAAAGTAAATACCTCCAGTCATCCCCATTGCTGAAAGAATACTCCAAATTAACATCTCTGAAGATATTGAAGCTATAGGTTCTAAAGTGACTATAAAATATAACAACACAAAAACTACTGAAGGCAATACCATAATATATTGAATTAGGCCCCATCCTGATTCTACACTTTTATGGCGAGATAAAATATTTACAGTAACCTGGGCAAGAGAAGCAATAAGGCCCCAAAAAACGCCCCATAAATTCCAATCACTTGAATCTCCTTGAACTAAAATCCAGATGCCAAATAATGACACAAGAAGTGCGGCAGCTGATAAAAAATCAATGGATCTACTCTTAAGTATTGAGTTAACAAAAAAGGTAATAATTGGGAAAGTATAAATCACTACTACGGCTAAACTTAATGGAATCAAGCTTATTGAATACATATACGATGCAATAAAAATTGCTTGAAAAATACTAATTAGTATTAATCTAATGTGTGTTGCCTTGCTTTTAATTTTCTTAGGTGATTTATTTAAAATACTTGCAAAAATAAAAGTACTAACATAGCGAACAGAAAGAAGAAGAAATACGCCTCCTCCAACACCATAGAAATAGGGGGCAGTAGTGGCTGCAAGAGAAAAAAAGAATGCAGATAAAATTGCTGTAAAAATACTTGAAAATATCTTATTACTCATTTTGGATTTGGCCTGGATTATCTGTTGTGATAGATTGTACTCTCCAGCTAATCAATTTATTAGCAATATCAATATCATCAATTGTCCATGAGTGGTATTCAAAACCAGCATCCATAACTCGGTCAATTAAAGTTTTTGAGTTTTCATTATCTGAACTGAGGCCATCGGCCTTAATATCATTCAGTACATCTAATATTTTATTTAAGTCATAGTTCGGCTCATATGAATATAACCAGTAAGCCTTATAATTAGGTGCTGCTGATTTAAAAGTCTTAATAACTCTCTCATCAAATGAAATAATCACAGCTTGCTCGGTATGTATTTCAGATTGAGAAAGCTCTTTAATTAGGGGTCTTATAATCTCAATACCACACTTTATCTCTATAAATATTTTTTTACCAGAAGGCAATACGTTAAGCACTTCAGCTAGAGTAGGAATTTTTACTTTTGAATTATTAGAAATTTTATGAGATAAGTTGAGTTGCTTTAACTCTTCAAGAGTTGAGTCTTTAACAATTAACTTTTGATTACAAACTCTTTGAGTATCATCATCATGAATACAAACAATGGCACCATCCTTGGTAAGATGAAAATCACCTTCTATCCCATCCACTCCTTTATCCCATGAGGCATTAAAAGCTGGTAAAGAATTTTCTGGTAGATCAAATGAAATACCTCGATGTGCAATAATCATTGAGATATTCTACATAAAAATTTAGCAGTCTTTTTTTAAAAAACTTAGAATAGTGAAACAGATAGCTCCATCCAGAAACTTGGCATCAAGCCAACGACTAGAATAAGAATTCCATTGATAGAAAGCACAACCTTCATATCTAACGGAGCAGAAACCAGTATCTCTTTATCTACATCATCAAAATACATTGTTTTAATAATTTGCAGATAATAGTAAGCACTTATTACAGCAAAGATTACCGCTGTTATAGCAAGAATTACATAGCCCTCTGCAACCACTTGCTGAAGAATAAATAACTTAGAATAAAAACCAATAAAGGGTGGAACACCAGCCATTGAAAGCATAACCACCAACATAATTAATGCAAACCATGGAGAATGTTTACTCAAACCTTGAAAATCAGAAATTTGATCAGCCTCAAATCCCTTCCTATTTAGAACAATAATTGAACCAAAGGCCGCTAAACTCATCAAGATATAAGCCAGCACATAAAAGACTGCAGCGCCATAACCATCTACCACTCCTGTAACAAAACCTAGCAACACAAAACCAATATGGGATATTGTTGAGTAAGCAAGCATTCGTTTGATATTAGTTTGAGTTAATGCAACTAATGATCCTATTGCAATTGAGAGGACAGCTAAGATCATAAATAGATCTGCCCAGTAATGCTGAAGCTCTCCTAAACCATCAATTAACAATCGAATCAGTAATGCGATCGCGGCAATTTTTGGTACAGTTGATAAAAACATAGTAACTGAAGTTGGTGATCCTTGATATACATCTGGAACCCACATATGAAAAGGCACAGCTCCAAGTTTGAAAGCAATGCCAATGACTAAGAAAACTAAACCAAAATTAAGAATTAATGTTTGCTGAGAGCCCAAAGTTGAGGCACTTGCAAAACTTGATATCTGGGAAATATCCAGGCTTCCACTTATTCCATAAATCATGGACATTCCATAAAGCAATAATCCCGAAGCAATAGCGCCCAGAACAAAGTATTTAAGGGCAGCCTCAATAGCACTAGCTCTGTCTCTTGCTGTGGCAATAAGTGCATACAACGATAGTGACATTATTTCTAAACCCAAGTACAAAGTAAGGAGGCTATGTCCAGAAACCATTACCATCATTCCCAGTATTGACATCATTGCCAGAATAAAATACTCATTTCTTAAAAGCTCATGCGCCTTAAGATAATGACGAGTATAGACAAGGGCAATAATTGCAAACCCAAGTATGAAAACTTTAAAAGTTGAGCCTAAAGAATCAAGAACAAAAGTACCAGAAAAAATTGTTGCATTCTCGCCAATTAAATTAAACGCCAAGAAACCTGTTATTAGAAGTGCTAACTGCGTCAAGTAATAAGTAAATTGCTTTAAACGTTGGCTTACAAAAAGGTCAAATAACAATATAAGTGAAATTGCAAATAATAAAAACAACTCTGGTAAAGCAAAGAGAAGTTCTGCAACATTAAAATTAAAGTTCATCATAATAAAACTGGTAGTTTAGTTGTAAGTGCTTGCTCAAGAAGATTAACAATGGAAGCATGCATTACCTCAATTACTGGCTGTGGGTATAAACCCATCCATAATACAGCAATAGCTAAAATAGCTAAGATTCCAAATTCCCTAGAATTGATATCACTCAAAGTGCTTACCTCTGGGTTAGTTATCTCTCCCCAAAAAACACGCTTAACCATCCACAATGTATACGCAGCACCAATGATCAAAGTCATTGAAGCCAAAAATGCAAACCAAAAATTAGCTTGTAAAGCTCCAAGAATAACCATAAACTCCCCGACAAAACCTGAAGTTCCAGGAAGACCAGCATTTGCCATTGCAAATAGAACAGCAAAACCTGTAAATTTAGGCATTGAGTTTACAACCCCTCCATAGGTAGATATTTCTCTTGAGTGAAGTCTGTCATAAAGCACGCCAACAACTAAGAACATTGCTGCAGAAATAAAGCCATGAGAAATCATTTGAATCATTGCACCTTCTAAGCCAAGATAAGCACTCTCAATACTTGCGCCACTAATAGAAATTAGCTCACCATTTGATCCCATTTTCATAATAGAAAATAACGCAAAAACACCTAAAGTAACAAAGCCCATATGGGAAATTGACGAGTAGGCAATCAATTTTTTCATATCTTTTTGAACCAGCGCTACAAAACCAATATAAACAATTGCGATCAAAGAGAGAACGATTACTACAGTTGCAAATGATGATGATGCATCCGGCGTGATAGGCAGTGAGAAGCGGAAAAATCCGTAACCACCCATCTTTAACATTATAGCTGCCAAGATTACAGAGCCACCTGTTGGCGCTTGGACGTGAGCATCTGGAAGCCATGTATGGACAGGAAACATAGGTACCTTTACCGCGAAAGCAAGGAAGAAAGCCCAAAATATCCAACTCTGCTGAGCCATAGTAAGCGGCAAGGTGTACATTTCAGAAATTGCGAATGAGCCACTTAAATTGTACATATAAATAAGTGAAACCAGCATAAATACTGACCCTAGAAAAGTGTATAAAAAGAATTTAATCGAGGCATAGACACGATTTTGACCACCCCAGACACCAATAATTAAAAGCATTGGTATTAGTGATGACTCCCAAAAAACATAAAACAACATGGAGTCCATTGACGAAAAAACACCAATAATGAGGCCTTCCATGATTAAAAAAGCTGCCATATAATCTGCCACTCTATTCTTGATAACTTCCCACCCAGCAACAATTACTAATATTGTTGAAAAGGTGGTAAGAATAATTAGTGGCATTGATATTCCGTCAACACCTAGATGGTAAAAAATATTAAATTGAGTAATCCAACTGACCTTTTCTACAAACTGCATTGAGGAGGTTGAAGTGTCAAAATCTAAAAATAAATTTATTGATAAGACGAAAACAATCACAGAAATACCAGCGCTTACCCAGCGGGCAAGTTGAGCTCTATTGTTTCCTATAAATAGGACTAAGCCAGCCCCTAATATAGGAAGCCAAATTAAAATACTTAGTAATGAATCCATACTATTACCTTAACTAAAAAATGAATAATCTGAGGCAATAAGAACCCACCCCAAAACAAACATCAAACTAATGATCATAAAAAATGCATAGTGATAGACATACCCAGTTTGAACTGGTCGAATAAAAGCGCCTACGTAACGAGCGAATCTAGCACTTCCATTAACCAAAAGCTGATCAATGATTGCCATATCTGAAATTTTCCACAACAGATTACCAATTTTCAGTGATCCACGAACAAAGACAATTTCATTAAATCGATCAAAACCATACAAAGAATTCAACACATAATTAATACGTTTGAATTTACTCTGAATTAGGTCTGCCCAGTCAGTTCGATATATGCAGAAAACCCATGCTGTCAAACCACCACCAACCATCATCCAGAATGGAAGTGTCATGACTGAATGCGTTATTAAAGAGAACGCTGAATGAAAGTGATCCTCAAGTTTTGAAACGGCAAGATGAGAAGAATCAATAAAAATTCCGTTTTCTAGCCACCCACCAAAAAGCATCGGCTCAATTGTAAAATACCCAATCAATACAGATGGTATCGCTAGTAATATTAAAGGAACCGTAATTGATGGAGCTGTCTCATGAACATGCTCTTCAGTATGACTATCAAGCCTTGACTCACCATGAAACACTAAAAATAATAGTCGTAAACTATAAAAAGCGGTAATGAATACGCCCAGCACAACTGCAAAATAAACCCACCCAGCAAAAGGTAGGTCCGAATAATGAACGGCCTCAATTATCATATCTTTTGAATAAAACCCTGCGAAGCCAGGAAAGCCGATCAGAGCTAAAGTACCTAAAAGAGAAGTAACGTAGGTTATTGGCATTTTCTTTCTTAGGCCGCCCATTTTTCGAATATCTTGTTCATGATGAAGTGCAACAATTACTGATCCAGCTGCTAAAAAAAGCAAAGCTTTGAAGAAGGCGTGAGTCATTAAGTGAAAAATTGCAACTGAGTAGGCGCTTACTCCTAGAGCAACAGTCATATAGCCAAGCTGAGAGAGTGTGGAATAAGCAACAACTTTCTTTATATCATTTTGAACAATGCCTAGTAAACCCATAAATAGGGCTGTTATGGCTCCTATTACCATGACTACTGTTAGTGCAACATCACTTAACTCAAATAAGGGTGACATTCTGGAAACCATAAAGATACCAGCCGTTACCATTGTTGCCGCATGAATCAAAGCAGAGATCGGAGTGGGGCCTTCCATTGAGCCAGGCAGCCAAACATGCAGAGGAACCTGTGCTGATTTGCCCATTGCTCCTACAAAAAGTAGAAGGCAGACTACCGTTATAGCAGAGACGCCTCCAAATAAAGTTTGTCCAATAATTTGATCTTTTTGACTGAATGTTTCGGCGTAATCTAAAGTACCAAAAAACATCAGGACCATTGCAATTCCTAAAAGAAAACCAAAGTCACCAACCCGGTTCACGAGAAAAGCTTTTAAGTTAGCCTGAACTGCTGATTCCTTATGGTGCCAAAATCCAATTAAAAGATAGGAAACCAGACCAACAGCCTCCCAGCCAAAGAATAGCTGCATAAAGTTATTTGAAATTACAAGTGTAAACATTGCAAAAGTAAATAGGGATATGTAGCTAAAAAATTTAGTGTATCCCTTATCATCATGCATATAACCTATAGTGTAGATGTGCACCATTAGTGAAACAAATGAAACCACCACCAACATCAGAGCGGTCAAGTTATCAACTAAAAAGCCGACACTAATATTGAGTCCTCCCATTTGCATCCATGTATAGATGTTCTGATTAAAAATTTCACCATCATTTAGAACGTGATGATTAAAAACATATAGTGATAGTGCGGTAGAGATTGCTACCCCTAGAATCGTAATTGAATGCGAAGCTTTTCGTCCGAGTCTATTCCCAGCAAGTCCAACTATGATTGAACCAATTAGGGGCGCTAGTACAATTGTAGAATAAATATTAAGCATAGCTACCCTTTCAACGTATTAGTTACATCAATATCAATCGAGCCACGACTTCTAAACATCAGCGTGAGGATTGCAAGACCTATAGCCACTTCAGCAGCAGCAACTGTCAAAATAAAGAATACAAATATTTGTCCAGCAAGGTCACCGCCATAATATGAAAAGGCAATAAAATTAGTATTAACTGCAGCCAAAATTAACTCGACACACATCAAAAGCATAATGATATTAGTTCTGTTAATAAAGATTCCAGCTAGACCGATACAAAAAACTATTGAGCTCAGAATTAGGTAATCAGATAGTGCTATCATTTTGACTCCTTTGCTGACTTTGGCTTAATAGAGGCCATTCTCATTCTATCTTTTGCCTGAACATTAATTTGCTCTGAAATATCTTGCTTTTTGCTTCTAGATTCATTTCGATGAACAAGAGTAATTGCTGCAATAATTGCGATTAAAAGAAGTATTGCTGCTAATTCAAAAGGGTACACATAAACTGTATAAAGCTGCTCTGCAATGGCAGTAATATTGCTATATGAAGCGTCATGCTTTTCTGGAACACCCGTCATTGCTAGATCAAACTGACCAGCATTAAGGACTAGCACCATTTGCGCAATCACAATTATAGATACAAAAATTCCCAATGGCAGATAGCGCGTGAACTGAGCTCGAAGGGTAGATTTATCGGTATCAAGCATCTTAATAACGAACATAAATAACACCATAACGGCGCCGACATAAATTAATATAAGTGTAATTGCTAGAAACTCTGCTTCAAGAAGCAACCATAAGCTAGCAGCACTAAAAAAAGTTAGTATTAAGAATAAAGCAGCCTTTGCAGTATTCCTTGATGTAATCATCATTATCGAGCTAACGATAAAGAAAAAGGAGAAGACATAAAATAAAATTGATGAAAATTCCATAGCTACCTATTATTTATATTTAGAGTCTTCAAGTCTGGCTTTGCTAATCTCTTTTTCATTCTCATCGCCAATAGCCAAAAGCCCTTTTTTATCAATAATGCTTCCCTCTCTTGACTCAAACGCATAATCAAAAATATGAGTCTCTACAATGGCATCAACGGGGCATGCTTCTTCACAGAAGCCGCAAAAAATACATTTAAAAAGATCAATATCATATTGAGTTGTTCGGCGAGTACCATCTTCTCTCATTTCAGAATCAATAGTTATCGCATTTGCTGGACATACCGCCTCACAAAGCTTACAAGCGATACACCTTTCCTCTCCATTTGGGTAGCGACGAAGAGCATGAAGGCCTCTGAATCTGGGTGAAATTGGCGTTCGCTCTTCTGGGAACTGAACCGTAATATTGTTATTTAAAAATTCTTTACCAGTCACTTTAAGGCCAGTTCGTAGCTCGCCTAAACCAAAATCTTTTACTAGTTTTTTAACTTTTTTTATCATATCTTTTTCTCCTTAAAACCAAGGTCCTATATGAAGCTGTGTCATCAATGCAACCACAAAGATCCACACAATCGTTAAGGGTAAGAAAATTTTCCAACATAAACGCATAATCTGATCGTACCTAAACCTTGGAAAGGAAGCACGAATCCAAAAATATAAAAATAAAAAGAAACTCATCTTAAAGAGTAGCCAGAATAAATCAGGAACAAACTCAAACCAACCCTCAAGAAGAGGTATACCTTCGAATGGTGAATGCCATCCGCCAAAAAATAATAAAACTGCCAGCATAGCCATAAAAATCATGTTGAAATATTCTGCCATAAAGAACAATGCAAAAGGCATTCCAGAATACTCAACATGCGTGCCACCAACAATTTCTGACTCGCCCTCTACAACATCAAATGGTGCCCTATTTGTTTCAACTAAAGCCCCAATCCAAAAAACTATCATCATTGGGAATAGTGGAATCCAATACCAATTAAGTATCCCTCCAGCTTGTTTTTCTACAACAGTATTTAAATTAACAGAGCTTGCAATCATTACGACTGTTACAAGAACAAATCCAATTACAAGTTCATAGGAAATCAGCAGAGCTGTGCTTCTTAAAGCTCCAAGAAGTGGATACTTAGAGTTAGATGCCCAGCCTGCAAGAACAATTCCGTAAACACCGACTGAACCGATTGCCATAACATACAGCAAGCTCACATCAAGATTAGCAATATAAAAGCCTTCTCCAAATGGAACCACTGCCCAAACTGCTACTGCAGGAACAAAGGCCAATACAGGCGCTAAAAGAAATAGATAAATGTTTGACTTAGTAGGAAAAATTATTTCCTTAAACATCATTTTAAAAACGTCAGCAAATGGTTGTAATAACCCTAATGGTCCCACCCTATTTGGACCAATTCTAAGCTGCATGAAGCCAATAACTTTGCGCTCAGCATAAGTCATGTATGCCATCGCAATTATTAATGGAAATATTAGGGCAAGGCCCTTGATTAAGATAATTATTACGTCTGCAAGTCCGCCACCAAACCAAGGAATTAAATTATGGATACTGTCTACTAATGATTGCCACATAGTCAATACCTCCTATCCCTTTCTCGATTGATAAGTATGAACAAAGACACATCCATCAGCAACAGTTTCATTAATAGAAACTGGAACTCCATGAAACAAATCACCACCTGAAAGCTTCAACTCTTTGGCCGTTACTAAAGAAATAAATGCAGCATTCATTTTTCCAATTGGTGTTTCTTGGAGAGATTTAGCTTTGCGAGTTACTCCATCGACTGCATAAGGCGAATACTGCCAATGAATTGCAATCTTAGAGTCATCAGTTGCTTTAGTATTCTTATCAACAATATCATTATTTCCAATTGAAGTAATAGCAAGCGCTTCATCAGCTACTTGAGTTGAATCGGTATATTCAAAACCTTTGAACTCAAATAAATCTGCAAGAACTTTAATAATTTTCCAGCCTGGTTTAGAGTCTCCTGGACCTTTAACTGAGGCGCTAAATGATTGAGCAATGCCATCAAAATTTATATGCGTACCTGAACTTTCATAAAAGCTAGCTAACGGTAATATTACATCAGAGTTCATTTGAGACGCTTCATCTTCAAAACTATTAAGTGAAACAACAAAGACATCATCTTTATTAAAAGTATCGGCAGCTAATTTTGGGTTAATAAAGTCATAGTTCAAATCAACGTCCATCAGTATAAATGCTTTAGTATTTTCAGAAAGCATTGAGGTTGCATTTTTTCCTTTATTAGAAGGCTTAAATCCAACTTTTTCAGCAGATAATGAGTTTCCACTATGGCTTAAGTTGGCAATTTTTGCATTCGCAAGCGTTGCAATTTCAGAAATAATATTCATAATATCTGAAGAAGATATATTGCTATTTACGTGCTCGCCTATAACAATCACTGGCCTTTCTGCAGTAATTAAGTCATCTGCAATTTTATTTTGACTATCGTCAACTGTGATCTTAGATAAGTGCTTTGGAGCAGTAGTCTTAGTTTTGTCATGAAGAGACTTGAGGACAGACTGAAGCATTAATACAGTTTTTTGCGGAGAAGATAAAACTTCCAAATTAGTCCGATAGTTAAAGTCAAAATTTTTATTATTAATCGTATTAACCGAGGCGCCATTTAAAGTTGCCTTTCTAATACGATGATTGATCATTGGTTGCTCTAATCGAAGGTATGAATTAACAATTAAAGCGTGGTCTATTGATTCCATTTCAGATAAAGAAATATTTGAAAGCATGGAACTTCCAATGCTTAGGTCTGCTTTATCTAAACGATAATCAATATTTTCTGAGCCAAAACTACGAGCTAATTTTTGCATCAAATAATATTCTTCTAGTGTTGAGTTTTTTGAAGCTAATACGCCCAATTGATTTGGATTTTGTGCATTTTTTTTCAGGCCACTAATCGCAAAATCAAGAGCAACCTCCCAACTGGCTTCCTGCCATTTATTATTCTTTTTAATTTTAGGGTGTAATGCTCGGCTTTCATGATTTAGTCCTTCGTATGAAAAGCGATCACGATCAGAAATCCAAGTTTCATTTATTAATTCATTATCTCTTGCAACAACTCTTTTAACCTTACCTCTGTAGGTTTGGGTATAAATATTTGAGCCTATTAAGTCATGCCTTGCAATTGTTTCCACGGCATTCATTTGCCAGGTTCTGGCTTCATACCTAAATGGCTTTGAAGTTAAAGCACCAACTGGGCAAACGTCAATCATATTTCCAGAAAGCTCTGATTGAATACCTTCAGTTAAAAATGGCTCGATTTTTACGCCTTCACCCCTTCCAGTTCCACCCATTTCAACTATACCTGCAACTTCTGCGCCAAAACGAACGCAGCGAGTACAGTGAATACATCGAGTCATGTCAGTTTGAATTAATGCACCAATACCTTTGTCTGCAACTATTCGTTTTCCTAAGTTAAATTTTGAAACATCTGTCCCATACTCCATTGCCACATCTTGAAGTTCGCACTCACCACCTTGGTCACATATTGGACAATCAAGAGGATGATTAATTAGTAAGAATTCCATCACCGCTTTTTGTGCACTCTTAGCTTTATCATTTCTAGTATGAATTTTCATACCATTTGCAACAGGAGTAGAGCAAGCTGGCTGGGCTTTTGGAACACCCTCAACATCAACTAAACACATCCTGCAGTTTGCTGCAACTGATAGCTTTTTATGGTAGCAAAAACGAGGTACATCAATACCTTCTCTATCCGCAATAGAAATAATAGAGTCGCCTTGATTAGCGAAAACTAATTTACCATCAATTTCAAATTCAATTTCAGACAATTGCCTCTTCCTCAATTAAATTATGCTCACTTTCTACGATACTTCTACCATGCTTAATATAGTATTCAAACTCATGTCTAAAATGTCTTATAAAGCTCTCAACTGGGGTTGCCGCTGCGTCACCAAGGGCGCAAATAGTGTTGCCACTTATTTTCTCTCCAACTGAAACAAGCAAGTCTAAATCTTCATTTTTTCCATTACCATCTAAAATGCGCTGCAATACTCTATAGAGCCAACCCGTACCTTCACGACAAGGAGTACACTGTCCACAAGACTCATCATAATAAAAGTGAGCTAATCGTGTTAGGGTTTTAACCATGCATGTAGTGTCATCCATTATGATTACTGAGCCTGCACCAAGCATTGAGCCGGCATTTGCAATACTGTCATAATCCATTGTCATATTCATTGCAATATCTGCTGACAAAAGTGGAGTCGACGAGCCACCTGGAATAACTGCTTTGAGAGTTCTTCCTTCTTTAAGGCCACCAGCTAACTCTAACAGCTTACTAAAAGGCGTACCCATTGGCACTTCAAAATTAGCAGGATTCTTTACATTACCTGTAACTGAGAAACACTTTGTACCGCCCGAATTTTCAACCCCTAAATCAGCAAACCACTGCCCACCTCGAGTTAAAATTTCTGGAACATTAGCAAATGTCTCAGTATTATTAATGGTTGTTGGCTTACCATATAACCCAACATTTGCTGGAAAAGGAGGCTTAAATCTTGGCTGACCTTTTTTGCCTTCAAGAGACTCTAATAATGCAGTTTCTTCTCCGCATATATAAGCTCCAGCACCTAAATGAGTATATAAATCAAAACTAACCGCACTCCCCTGAATACTCTTACCAAGTAACCCTGCATCATAAGCATCCTTTAAAGCTTCTTCAAAACGGTAATAGGGCTCCATGAACTCGCCACGAATATAATTATAGCCAACAGTTGCATTCATTACGAAGCCTGCAATAGCCATCCCCTCAATTACAGAATGAGGATTGTATCTAAGAATATCTCGATCATGACAAGTGCCCGGCTCACCTTCATCAGAATTACAAACTACATATTTTTGTCCTTCTTGATTGCGAGGCATAAAACTCCACTTCAAGCCAGTTGGAAAACCTGCTCCGCCTCGTCCTCTTAATCCTGATGTTTTTAATTCAGCAAGAATATCCTCAGGAGTTAAGTCTCCATTAAGAATTTTTCTCCAAACTTTATAACCACCTGTTGATTCATAGGTTGCAAAACTTGCTGGGTTTTTTTTATCTAAGTTTTTAAAGCAGACTTCATTCATTTTAAATTATCCAAAATATTATCTAATTTACTCGGCGTTAAATGTTCATGGTATTGATCACCAATCTGACACATTGGACCTCCAACACAGGCACCCAAACACTCAACTTTCTTAACACTTACCAGACCATCCTTACTTACCTCACCAGTCTTTACTTCTAACTTTTGCTCAAGATATGAGATTAGCTCATCTGAGCCATTAAGCATGCAAGAAATGTTGTGACAGAATCTAATAATGTGCTTGCCGACTGGTTTATGGTTATAGTTCTCATAAAAAGTTGCAACCTCTTGGACGCTAATGCATGGCATTTGAAGGTGATCAGCAACCTCTTGCATTAATTCGCCCGTCAAGCTCCCATTATTTTCATTCTGAACAATTGTTAGTGCCTGCATTACGGCTGAACTTTGCCTTCCCTCTGGATATTTTGTTACCCAAAAATCAATTTCTTTTTTTGCTTGATCAGAAATCATCTATCAACCTCCCCAAAAACAATATCTTGAGAACCAATAATGGTCACTACATCTGAAAGCATATGGCCCTTTGACATCTCGTCCATTGATGCAAGATGAGGAAATCCAGGTGCTCTAATTTTTACTCTGTACGGCTTATTGGCTCCATCTGAAACTAGATAAACTCCAAACTCACCTTTGGGCGCCTCAACGGCTGTGTAACTCTCACCTTCGGGAATACAAAAACCTTCAGTAAATAATTTAAAGTGATGAATCAATGACTCCATATCATCCTTCATAGCTTCACGGTTTGGAGGAGTAACTTTATGATCATCTGACATTACTGGTCCAGGGTTAGCTTTAAGCCATGCAACGCATTGATTTATAATTTTAGTTGATTGGCGCATCTCTTCCATTCGCACAAGGTATCGATCATAGCAATCACCAGTTACGCCAACTGGAACATCAAATTCTAATTTTTCATAAACTGAATAGGGCTCATTTTTTCTAATATCCCACTCAACCCCAGAACCTCTAAGCATTGCTCCAGTAAATCCAAGTTGTTTTGCACGCTCAGCAGATACAATAGCAATATTTACAAGCCTCTGCTTCCAAATCCTGTTATCAGTCAATAAGTCAGAGTATTGCTTAATACTTTTTGGGAAATTAATCGCAAAATCTTCAATAAAGTCTAGTAACGAGCCTTGGCGATTTCTATTAATCTCTTCAAGCTTTTTATCACTTCTTAACTTAGACTTTAGATATTGAGGCATCTTGTCTGGTAAGTCTCTATAGACTCCACCTGGTCTATAGTAAGTTGCGTGCATTCTTGAGCCACTTACTGCCTCATAACAATCAATTAGAGCCTCTCGCTCACGAAAAGCGTACAAGAAAACACTCATAGCACCGACATCTAGTGCGTGAGTTCCAATCCACATTAGGTGATTCATGATTCGGGTAATTTCATCAAACATGACCCTTATATACTCAGCTCGCTCTGGAATTTTAAGGCCCAACATCTTTTCTATACCCATCACATAGGCATGCTCATTGCACATCATAGAGACGTAATCAAGGCGATCCATATATCCAATAGACTGGTTATAAGGTTTAGACTCTGCTAGTTTCTCGGTGCCTCTATGAAGAAGTCCAATATGAGGATCAGCACGTTCTACAACCTCACCATCAAGCTCAAGAATCAATCTAAGAACTCCATGAGCAGCAGGGTGCTGCGGTCCGAAATTAAGCGTGTAGTTTTTCATTTCAGACATAGTTATTTCCTTATGACTCTGGGGACATTTATATTAGGCTCGATGCTTACAGGCTCATAAACTACCCTGCCTAGCTCTTCGTCATATCTCATCTCTACTTCACCAATCATTGGAAAATCTTTTCTTAGAGGGTGGCCAACAAAGCCATAGTCTGTCAGTATTCTTCTCAGATCATTATGGTTTTCAAACAAGATTCCAAACAAATCAAATGCTTCCCTTTCATACCAGTCAGCACAATTCCAAATTTTCGTTACAGATTTAATCATTAAGTTTTCTGAAGAGAGAACTGCTTTGACTCTTAACCTCTGATTGTCTGAGACTGAAAGGAGATGGTAAACAACTCCGAAACGTTGATCTTTTTTATTTGATGATTTTAGTGCTTGGCGCGCCCTTCCAAAACCTGAAGAGCTGGCATTTCCATTCCAATCTGACTCTCCATAGGTCAAGTAGTCAATTCCGCAAAGGTCAATCAAAATATCAAAATTAAAATCGTCACGTAATTGCGTGCAAACCTCAATGACATTATCACTATTAATAACAAGCGTTAACTCGTCGAAAGACTCGCTTAGATTTTTCTTGCCAAAAGCTTTAGCTAAATTTTTCTTAAATTCTTTCATAACTTAAGTGCGAGCAATCGTGTTGGTTCTTCGAATTTTATCTTGGAGCTGAAGAATTCCATAAAGAAGAGCTTCCGCTGTTGGTGGGCACCCAGGAACGTAAACGTCAACCGGCACAATGCGATCACAGCCTCTAACAACAGCATAAGAATAATGGTAATAGCCGCCACCATTTGCACAAGAACCCATTGAAAGAACATATTTTGGATCCGGCATTTGATCATAAACTTTACGCAATGCTGGAGCCATCTTATTGGTTAGAGTTCCAGCAACAATCATCAGGTCAGACTGGCGTGGAGTTGGACGAAAAACAATCCCAAAACGATCAAGATCATAACGAGCTGAACCCGCTTCCATCATTTCAACAGCACAACATGCAAGACCAAAAGTCATTGGCCATAGCGATCCAGTCCTTGCCCAGTTAATAACCTTATCAAGTGATGTGGTAACAAAGCCTTCCTTCATTAAACCTTCAATAGCCATATTTAATCCTCATTATTCCCACTCTAATGCGCCTTTCTTCCATTCAAAAATAAAACCAACTACGAGTAGTAGTAAGAAAATAGACATAGCCACAAATCCAAACCATCCAAGTTTTGCCTGGACAACTGCCCACGGGATGAAAAATGCAACTTCTAAATCAAAAAGAACAAACAAAATAGCAACAAGATAGTAGCGAATATTAAAGTGCATCCGCGAGTCATCAAATGCAGGGAATCCACACTCAAACTGTGAGTTTTTTTCCTCACTAGGATTGCTTGGACCGAGAAGATAACCAACCAACGTAAGCCCGACTCCAAAGGCTATTCCAAGGAATATAAATACGATAATTGGCAAATAATTTTCTAGCATTGTTTATCCTAAATTAAACAACGAGATATTATAACAAGATTATTGGAAAACAGCTAGTTATTAGCCTTCAAATAATTGCAAAAAAGACAACAAACTATAGCTGAGTTCCGCCAACGGTTAGCATGTCAATTTTTAAACTGGGTTGCCCCACTCCAACTGGAACACTTTGACCATCTTTTCCGCAAACGCCGACCCCTGGATCGAGTTTTAAATCATCGCCAACCATTGAAATTTGATGGAGAACCTCATCTCCAGCACCAATAAGAGTCGCTCCTTTTATAGGAGTTGTTATTTTTCCATTTTTTATTAAATAGGCTTCATTAGCTGAAAAAACAAATTTTCCAGAGGTAATGTCAACCTGACCACCATCGAAATTCTTGGCATAAATTCCATCCTCAACCGAGGAAACCATGTCTTCAAAATGATCCTTTCCATTTAGCATATAAGTATTAGTCATTCTTGGCATTGGAATATGAGCATAAGATTCTCGCCTCCCATTTCCAGTGCTAGGCTTATTCATTAGGCGACCATTCATCTTATCCATCATGTAGCCCTTTAATATTCCATTCTCTATCAATGTTGTTTCTTGAGTTGGTGTTCCTTCATCATCAATTGTAAGGCTACCACGACGATTAGCAATTGTTCCATTATCTACAATAGTGCATTTATCACTCGCAATCTTTTCACCAACTTTTCCACTAAAAACAGAGCTCCCCTTTCGATTAAAGTCTCCTTCTAGACCATGTCCAATAGCTTCATGCAATAAGACGCCAGGCCACCCAGAGCCTAAAATAACAGGCATCTTTCCTGCTGGCGCATCTTTAGATTCAAGCGCAACAAAGGCCAAGCGAAGGGCTTCTTTAGTGTAAGTTTCAGCAAGCGAATTTCTTGCAAAGTAGCCGTAATCATAACGACCACCACCACCACTTGAGGCTTGCTCTATCCTTCCATTATGCTCCACAATAACCGTTACACTTACTCTGACCATTGGCCTACAATCTATTTGATATACGCCGTCAGTTGAAGCAATTAATACCTCTGTATAGGCTCCAGATAGAGAAGCACTAACCTGGACAACCTTGGGCTCCTTTCTTGCAATCGAATTGATTTCCCTCAGTAGATCAACTTTTTCCTTTGAAGTTAAACTATCAAGTGGACTTAAAGCGGCATACTTAGTGGGATAATTAATAGTCTTTAAAATCTCTGGATCTTTGCTGGAGTTACTATTAGATATACCTTTTGCAAAATCTACAGCCCCCTTAATAGCTTTAATATTAAGATCGTCAGAATAAGAAAAGCCAGTTTTATCACCTGATACACATCGAGCACCTACTCCATGACTAATATTGTATGAACCATCCTTTACTATCCCTTCATCAAGAACCCATGACTCTGCAACAGAGTGTTGAAAATATAAATCAGAATATTCCGCTCCTGTTTCAGATAACGAACTAAGTAAATTAAATACTTCATTCTCATTAATCTTGTGTTCACCGAGTAATTGCTTAATCATAAAACTTTAACTCCATCTAGTTTTTCAATAATTGGATCAGACCATGGGCCAGAAATCATAAAGGTTATTTCAACAACATTGTCTAATAGTTCGCCAATCACCTTACCCCCAAAAAGTACTTTGTCTGCAGCCCAAACTCCCAATCCAACTAGTCCACCTCCAGCAAAATAAGTAGCAATTGGAATAGTATCAGCGATTGAAGGTTGAACATTTGCTGCTAAATTATAGTCTCTTTTAATTAGGTCAACAGAGCCAGTAAGTTCAATATCACTTTCTTCACTTTCAACTAGAAAATAATCCACCTTAGCAACACCATCTTCAAATAATAACTTAGCATTTATTTGATCATATACATAACCCTGCTCTCTCAGCTCACTTCTTGAAAGCCTCAATCTATTTGCAATAAATTCTAGGTTAATAAAAGAAAGAAGCTTTATGAGGCTTGGGTCTTGATTCGTAAAGACTCCTTTTTCAACATCCGCTTTCATGAAGCCACTAACTTTTTTCATAGAAACTTGCCACGGCTCACAGTCGCAATATAGTCTCAAATCGACATTAAAACTGCCTCCAATAACTGGCTCATCAACTCCAAATTTGGTTAAAAAG
This sequence comes from Candidatus Pseudothioglobus sp. Uisw_041, assembly GCF_048087625.1. Lineage (NCBI taxonomy): Bacteria > Pseudomonadati > Pseudomonadota > Gammaproteobacteria > Pseudothioglobaceae (SeqCode) > Pseudothioglobus (SeqCode) > Candidatus Pseudothioglobus sp. Uisw_041. Next base: position 1,400,769 of record NZ_CP159805.1, read on the forward strand.
TTTGACAAGTTATCATTCGATGCTTTTGCCCTAAGCACAGTCTTACCATTAAGCCAATTTCCATTAAAAATTAAATCCTCATTACTAAGACCGATATTTTCAAAAATCAGATTTTTAATTTCCATCACATCTTCATTATTAACTAGATCAACCTCAAGATTAGGGATAGTTTTTCCATTGAACTTAGCATTCTTTGAGGATAAATGAAAACTAGGAAACATATTAGGCGTTAACTTCCAAGCATCTACATTCTCAAAATTCTCAACATTTAAATCTTTCAAGTTAACAAAATAATTACCGTTTTGATTAATTATTAGACTAATATTAGCTTGTAAGTTATCTGACTCAATGACGCTATCCCATTGATTAGCTAAATTTTTGGTGACATAAAAATTAGTTTCACTATCCAAGTGACTTAACTTAACTCTAAAATTATTATCTTGGTCGTCAATCCATTCTTTAGGATTTAAAGATATTTGAAAAAGTTCGCCGCCAATAAGACCTTTGCCTTTTGTTCTTATCAACCCATCACTAAATGAAAGTTGTGAACTAAATTCATCAACTTTTAATTTTCCAGAAAGAAGTGTTAATGAATTTTCAGATGCGAACATATCAAAAGCAATTTTAGTTTTTTGACCGCTAGTTTTTTGAAGTGGTTCTATTAAATTAACATTACCCCACAACTTTCCATTAAGCTCAAACTCATCAAAATAACTTTTAATTTTTAAAGGGACTTGGGACTGAGTTATAAATTTAGCAATCTTCTTGCTTTGTGAGCTAAATCTTCCATTTAATGACAGTACAGCATTTGGTTGATTAAAATCCCTTGTAGTGATGCTCAAGTAACTTAAATCAATACCTTTCATGCTTGCTTTATTTCCAACTATCTTTAGATAATCATTTGAAAAAGTAACTTTTGCATCTAATTCTTCAATAGAAGGCCAATCAGAGCTAACATTTATTTTCGCTCCCAACAGATTTGCAGAAAATTTTGTATTTGGCGCCTCAAGATCGCCTGACATATTAAAACGAGTTGTCAGCTTTATATCAGTCAAAACACCTTCAGTCAAAACATCATTTATCCATCGAGCACCCTCAGTATTAGCAAGAATATCAGGTATATTCTGATTAATTTTTGAAACTTCAATCTGATCAATATAACTCTCAAACTCAAGGTAAACTTTGTCTTGTTGAGTAAAAATTTTAAGCTGAGCTGAGAGACTAAAGTCCTCATTTTTTAGTGAAAAAGGAATGACTGCAATTCTATCCTCTCTTGCTTTTGAAACATCAATAGTGCTGCTTATATTTACTATACTCCCAAGCTTAGGAACTTTGGGGCTAGTAAAAATTGTCTGGTCTCTCATTGACAAACTTACCTTTTGTTTATTTCTTGTTATTTCTATAGGCGCTAGCTCAACTGACTGATCTCCGATTAACTTCGTTCGATTGATAGAAAGCGATTTAAGAGCCAAAAGGCCAGACAACCCAAGGCTAGATAAAACTGAATCTGTATTTATAATCGAAACATACTCATCAATTGACGAAGTGTCAATTAATAATTCATTGACATCAATATGGCCAGGTATTTCAATCCCTCTATATAGAGCAATTAAATTAGCATCCCATCTCAGGACATCTATTGAGGCAATCGGCTCAAGCCCTTCAGCATAAATTTCAACATTTCTAACTGCCAATATAAGCTCATTATCTTGAAATTCTAGAGAAATTTTATCGATACTAACGCTCAACCCACTCACTTGAGAGAGGCGATCTTCAATTGATCCTTTAATCGTCTGAGGGAATAATATAAAAAAAGCAACAACAGCCAATAAAGTAAAAGCAATAAATGCAGCTAACCATGTGCTAATCTTTAAAACATTGAAGCTTCGTAATAGAGTTTTTTTAAGCATATTTTTATTGCATTAAACTGCAAGTTATTATAACCAAATGTATAATATTCCGGAATTTAATATAATCTAAGGAAAGGCGCAATGAGTCAGGGTTCTAAAGGTTCTACAAAACTAATGATTATCGTTTGGGTGCTTGCTATGCTTTTTATTGGCTACAAAGCTCTCAACTCATCAAGCGAAGAGGCATCTAATAGTGATGTTATGATTGATAGCGCCTTACTTGAAAGAATAAAACCTATAGGCGAAGTTCGGATTGATAGTAGCATTGTTGTTGCCTCATCTGCAAGCTCAGAAAAAGCTGAGCGCACTGGAGAAGAAATTTATAGTGCCAACTGCCAAGGCTGTCATAGCTCTGGAGTAATGGGTGCGCCTAAGTATGCCTCTTTGGAAGATTGGGCTCCAAGAATTGATTTGGGTCTTGAAAAACTTACTTTATCAGCTATTGCAGGAAAGGGCGGTATGCCTGCAAGAGGAACCTGTATGGATTGCTCAGATAACGAAATCAAACTATCAGTTCAGCATATGCTTGATAGCCTAGAGTAAAGAGCTATGATTCAAACTTAGGAGTTTAAGGCCTGAAAGACGCCTCGACTCCTGTTTTTTTCAACATCAGTCCAAGGTAAAACCCTTCCATTCATTGCAACATAAACGCCGCATTCTAGTAACTGAAGAGACCCTAAAGCACACCCAAAATTAAACAAAGCATCCGAGTTATTCACTGCATAAGGCACCATCGATCCAAATAAAATAATTGTTTTGTCAATTGAGGCCTCACCTAAAAGTTTTGCTGTGTCACACATGGTATCTGTTCCATGAGTAATTAAAACAAATTTCTCCTCACAGCCAACACACCTATCTATTATTAAATCTCGATCTGCATCAACCATATCTAAACTATCAATTAGCAGAACTTGTTCAGGCGTCAAGTCCACCTCAATTCTTGATCTAGAAATCATTTCTGGAAAGTGTGTTTTATCAAACTCAAGCTCGCCATTTGATTGGTTATAAACCTTATCAATTGTTCCGCCCGTAATAAGTAGTCTTACTTTCATAACATTATCATCCCAAAAAAATACATTAATAATTAACTTCTTGGTCCAAAAATATCCGTTCCTACTCGGACAAAGGTTGCACCATTTTTTATCGCAAGCTCTAAGTCTGAGGACATGCCCATCGAAAGTGAGTCAAGAAAAGGGTATTTTGATATTAAATTTGCCATCTCTTTAAAGCTCATAGCTGAGTTTTTTGGACTTGGAATACACATAAAGCCCCTCAAAGATATATTAGGCAGATCACTCACTTCTGAAATAATTTCATTTAAATCTTTAAGAAGCAAACCAGACTTAGTCTGCTCTTCGTCAATATTTATCTGAATAAGAACGTTGAGCTTTCCTAGAATAGGGTCTCTTTGATCACTGAGTCTTTTTGCAATTTTAAGCCTATCGACGCTATGGACCCAATCAAAATTTTCTGCTATTGAGGCTGTTTTATTTGATTGAATTGGACCAATAAAATGCCAAATTAGTTTACTTTCTTTAAAAAAAGAAATTTTATCTAGGGATTCTTGTAAATAGTTTTCTCCAAAATGAACTTGGCCAGCATTTATCGCCTCTTGGATTTCAGCAGTAGATCGAGTTTTACTAACTGCAATTAACTGCACTTCATGATTGCATTCAATTGAATTTATACGTGAAGTTACCCGCTTTAAATTACCAGCAATCATTAAAACACTGTCTGCGCTTCAAAAACTGGGCCATCAACGCACACTCTTTTCATTGCTGGGCCATTCTCAGTTTGGACCTCTACAACGCATCCAGCACACCCACCAACAGCACAAGCCATATATTCTTCAAGTGATACCTGGCAAGGCAAGTTGAAGTCTTTAGCTAATTTAGAGACAGCTTCAAGCATAGGGTGCGGCCCACACGAAAAAATTTCAACATTTAATAAATCATCCTTAGACAAACTGTCTAAATATTCTTTTGCCAAACCAGTCACATAACCCTCATATACCCCTTCAAAGTTTTGTAGACTTGTTAGTCCGCCCTGGACGCCCCACTCTTCCAGTAAAGGCATGGTATGAATTTTTGAAGAATAAAACCCGCCTAGGTTACTTACCACAGTGTCAAAAGGAAATGGCACTTCAGACCCTAAGATAACGTATGGATTAAAGTAATCATTATCTTTAATGTTTTGAGCAATTGCTATAATTGGAGGCATTCCAACGCCGCCACCTATCAAAAGTGGAATTTTTTTATCAGTCATTTTAAAACCGTTACCAATAGGCCCAATAACCGACAAAACATCTCCAATTTTACGATCTGCCAACTGCCTAGTTCCCTCTCCTACAATTTTATAAAGAAGATCGAAGGTTCCATTTTCCTTATCAACAGACATAACAGAAATAGGCCTTCTCATAGCAAGCATCCCAGAAACAGAAAGATGGACAAATTGACCAGGTTGAGTATTTTCTGCAATCTCTATTGAGGCTAGCGTGATAATATATTGCTCTGCTTCATATTTATAGTGGGCTAATATCTGGCAATCATTAACACTAATTGTATCTCGATTACTTTTAACCATTTTTTGTAACTAACGTTCCAACACCAGAGTCAGTGAAGACCTCCAAAAGAACTGCGTGAGAAACTCTGCCATCAATAATATGACTCGCTTCAACGCCATTTTCAACTGCTGACAAAGCGCATCCAATCTTGGGAAGCATACCGCCATGAATAGTTCCATCATCAATCAGTTTTTTGACCATCTTCGAGCTCATTCCAGCCATAAGCTCTCCATCATCATCCAACAAACCAGCAGTATTAGTAAGAAGAATAAGCTTTTCAGCATTTAATGACTCTGCAATTGCGCCTGCAACTAGATCTGCATTTATATTGTATGAATAGCCGTCTTTACCAACACCAATTGGCGCAATGACAGGAATAAAATCTCCCTGTAATAATAAGTTAATTACTGAAACATCTATCTGATCAACTTGCCCTACATGGCCTAAGTCAATAATTTCTGAAGTAGGCTCAACCTTAGTCTTCAGTTTCTTTGCTGTAATAAGCCGCCCATCCTTGCCAGTAAGCCCAATAGAATTTCCACCATGTTGATGAATAAGATTAACAATTTCTTTATTAACTAGGCCGCCAAGGACCATCTCAACAACATCCATAGTTTCGCTATCAGTAACTCTCATGCCATCTACAAATTTACTATTTTTTCCTAATTTTTCAAGTGTTTTACCTATTTGAGGGCCGCCGCCATGAACCACAATAGGATTCATGCCGACAGATTTCATAAGGACTATATCGCTCGCAAAACTCGATTTTAGATCCTCATCAACCATAGCATTTCCACCATATTTAATGACAATTGTCTTGCCTTTAAACTTTTGGATATAAGGCAAAGACTCAGTAAGAACGTCAGCAATTGTATGAGATTTCATATTGTTATAAGTTTATAAAAACTAGAAAGTATTTTAACAGCCATAAACCCTAGTGTCAGGCTTTACCTATTTTTTTTAATAGAATTAATTAAAAGGAGTTTTATAAAAAAATTTCTTGCAGCTCGTTAAGAAAATTAAAACCTTTCGATGTGGGCTTTATCCAATTACTCTTATTTTCTAATAAACCAAGATTTTCTGCTCTTCCTAGCTCAGAACTCAAAGATTTAATTAATAATCCTGTTCTTGATTCAAACAATGAAGAGCTAAAACCATCTTTTAGCCTAAGACTATTAAGCATAAATTCAAAAGCCACATTATCCACTTCTTTTTTAGTTGAAATATCTTCTCCAGTCTGCATTTTAGATAAGTATTCCTTTGGTGATTTAGGCTTAAGTGTTCTAAATATTTGTTGAGACTCAACATCTGTTATCTTTCCATGCGCTCCAGCACCAATGCCAATGTAATCTCCAAATTTCCAATAATTTATATTATGTTCTGAAGGCTTCTTGCTATAAGCTGAAACTTCATATTGTCTGAACCCATTCTGATTTAAAAGAGCGGCTCCTTGCTCACCCATATCCCATATCTTTTCATCAATTGGAAGTTTTGGTGGGTATTTTGCAAACAATGTATTTGGCTCAAGGGTTAGCTGATAAAAAGAAATATGACTCGGCTTTAATTCAATTGCTTGCATCACATCTTCAAGACACATATCAATAGTTTGATCTTTTAGGCCATACATTAGATCAATATTCAAATTATCAAATCCTACTTTTTTAGCTTCAGAAATTGCCCTTAAGGCATCGCCTCCACTATGAATTCTTCCTAAAAATTTAAGCTGATTGTCCTTGAATGATTGCACCCCTACTGAAAGGCGATTAATGCCTGCCTTTCTAAATTCAGCAAACTTTTCTACTTCAAATGTTCCAGGATTCGCCTCAAGCGTGATTTCAATGTTTTTTGATATTGATAGCCTTTCATTTAAACCATCAAACAACTCATAAGCATCCTCTATACTCATCAAACTTGGTGTTCCACCACCAATAAAAATTGAATGAATTTTTCGGTTTTGAATAAACTTTAAATTATCATCTAAGTCTTTAAGTAAAGCCTTAATATAGCCATTATGAATTGGCCCCTCATGCGAGTTAAAATCACAATATGGACATTTCTTGACGCACCATGGATAATGGATATAGAGAGCGAGTGGTGGCAGTTCCAGAAAATTATTCAAAAGATAATAGTTGCTTCAATAGCTCACTTAAAGCCTGTCCTCGATGTGATATCTCATTTTTTACCTGGGGCTGAAGCTGAGCTGAGCTACAATCATGATCTGACAAATAAAAAATAGGGTCATAACCAAAACCATTAACGCCTATTGGCTCTCTCAACAACTCTCCTTCCCAACGCTTTTCAATAATGATTGGGCATGGATCATTAGCACTATGTATAAAGACCATCGCACAACAAAAATGAGCTTTGCGATTACTGTGCTGATCCATATTTAAAATAAGCTTTTCAATATTATCTTTATCCGTTGAGTCCACGCCAGCATACCTCGCAGAATAAATACCTGGATCACCATTAAGAGCTTCAACTTGAAGACCAGAATCATCTGCTAGAGCTGGTAATTTCGAGTGGAGAGATGCATTTCTAGCTTTAATTAATGCATTTTCAATAAATGTAGTTCCAGTTTCAGGAACTTCTTTGACTTGCATATCATTCTGAGAAATTACTTTGTAATGGCCCTTAAGCATGGCATTAAGTTCTCTCACTTTGCCTTCATTGCCTGTTGCAAGGATTATTTTTTTCATAGTGTATAATAATTTTGAACAATAAAATTAAGAGAAAATGACCCAAGACGAATTAAAAAATGAGGTTGCAAAAGCAGCGCTTAAGTATGTTATTCCAGGAACTATTATAGGCGTTGGAACAGGCTCAACAGCAAATTTTTTCATTGATCAACTTGCTACAATTAAGGATTCAGTTCAAGGAGCTATAGCGAGCTCAATTGATACTGAAAATCGTCTTAGGGGCCACGGAATAGATGTTGTTAATTTGAATGAAATTAAAGAAATTTCAGTGTATGTTGATGGTGCTGATGAATCAGATCATCAGCTCAATTTATTAAAGGGTGGTGGTGGAGCACTGACACGTGAAAAGATAGTTGCTGCAGTTTCTAACCAATTTATTTGTATAGCTGATGAATCTAAACTTGTTGATGTGATGGGTAAATTTCCTTTGCCAATTGAAGTGATTCCTATGGCTGCAAACTATGTAAAACGTGAAATTATTAAATCTATTGGAGGCAATCCAATCTTAAGAGAAGAGCTAACAACAGATAATGGCAACTTAATACTTGATATACATGATCTAACTATAGATGACCCTAAAACTCTTGAAAATAGATTAAATAATATTGTTGGGGTTGTTACTAATGGACTATTTGCAAATCGAAGTGCCGATATTCTTCTTCTGGGGTCTGAGAGTGGCGTAAAAACAATAGTTTCAGATTAACTTATTTACCGTCCTTTAAACAATTGAATAATTCTGTTATGATTAAAGTAATTAAATTAGATTTTGTTTTAGCTTTATATTAATGAACAACTTTACACCTTTTAGCGCTCTTTTAGGAGGCGTAATCATTGGACTCTCTGTAGTTTTTTATTTCTATATGACAGGCCGGCTGGCAGGAATTAGTGGAATTTTTGAAAATGCCATAACTAAAGCCTCTCAAAGGCTTTCAAATCTTGCATTTTTACTTGGCTTAGTAATTGGGCCTTTAATTTACTTCAATTTTATTGCCTCCAGTGCTCCTGTAGCATTCAACATAACCCACTCTTATCTTTTAATTATTCCAGGTGGCTTTTTAGTTGGTTTTGGAACAAGACTTGGAGGGGGCTGTACTTCTGGGCATGGGATTTGTGGAATTGGAAGGCTATCAACAAGCTCTATAATCGCTACTGGCATTTTTGTAGCAATTGGAATGCTTACTGTTGCTGTTCTTCAGCAGTTTGGGATTTACTTATGAACGATAAAATTATCTCTTTAATTTGCGGGATTATATTTGGTATTGGTTTAGTTATTTCAGGAATGACAAATCCCGAAAAAGTCATAGGTTTTTTAAGTATTACCCACAACTGGGATGCCTCTTTAATATTTGTTATGGGCGGGGCTATTATTACTGTAGGCCCATTCTTTTACTTCTTAAAAAATAAAGAACATTCAGCCCTAGGTGATAAAATTAATTTGCCTATTAAACAAAATATAGATAAAAAACTAATTATAGGTTCATCACTATTTGGAATTGGTTGGGGGCTTGTTGGTCTTTGTCCTGGACCCGCAATCTCAGCATTAGCAACCTTTGATCCAATTACCCTAGTCTTCCTAATTTCAATGGCTGCAGGTGTTTTAGTTAAAAAAAATACGATAAAATAGAGTTAATTAGCAACTAAAATACTCTTACTTAATCCTTAAGGTACATTATGGCAGATCAAACTCTAGATATGTGCGGCTATGCATGTCCAATGCCTATTTTAAAAACTAAGCAGGCATTAGCCAAAATGAACACGGATGAGGTAATTGAAGTAACGTGCACAGACCAAGGTTCAAAAAAAGACTTTGAAGCCTTCTGCAACCAACTTGGTCATAAGTTATTGTCACAAAAAAATGATGGAAATAAAATCATCTTTAATATTCAAAAAAATTAATTTACCAAACAAAAATGCCTAACTCAAAAGAAATGACTGTTATTGCCTCTAAAGGCACTCTTGACTGGGCATATCCGCCCTTTATACTAGCTTCAACAGGTATTGCGATGGGCAAAGAAGTGACAGTTTTTTGCACTTTTTATGGCTTAAACCTTCTCCTTAAGGATTTGTCACATCTTCGTATATCACCTCAAGGAAATCCAGATATGCCAATGAAAATGCCATTTGGCCCAAAGTGGTTTCAAGCTATAGATTTTAGCCAAAAAATTCCAAATATTTTTTGGAACATCCCTGGCATGGAACTTTTTGCAACTCGAATGATGCTAAAAACCTTTAAAAATAATGGTATGGCTTCAATTGAAGAGCTGAGATCTATTTGTGTTGAAATGGGTGTTAAATTTATTGCCTGCGAAATGACAATGGGTATGTTTGGATTTTCAAGAGATGACTTTATTGAAGGAATAGAATTTGCTGGAGCCGCAACTTATCTTGATGTTGCCGATAAATCTAGCCAAGATTTGTTTATCTAGACTAACGCCAGTCTAGATTCAACCAACCCCTTTTCTTAGCCTCTAAGGTTAAAATTTTGTCAGCATTTATTGTAACTGGGTGATCAACTAACTCCAAGAGTGGAAGATCATTATGTGAGTCTGAATAAAAAGAAGAATCTTCTAATGTTTCATTATTTTTAGCCATCCATGGCATTAAATTATCTATTTTTCCTGACTGAAAGCATGGAGTCCCAGAAATCTTTCCAGTGTAACGTCCTAACTTTATTTCAGGCTCAGTTGCCAGTAAATGATCGATCCCATACCTCTTGACAATTGGAGAAGTAACAAAGGTATTTGAGGCTGTTATGACGAGAACTGTGTCTCCATTTATTTTATGATTATCTATACAATTTTGAGCCTTATCTAAAATAATTGGTTCAATTTTTGCAGTCATAAATTTATGATGGAGCTCGCCTAACTCCTTTATGGATTGTCGCGCCAGTATCTCAAAACTAAACTCTGCCCATGCATATATATCTAATAAGCCTAGTTCGTATTGTTGATAAAAATAATCATTCTTTTTTTGAAATGATTGGCGATCGGTAATGATACCTTCATCGCATAAAAACTCGCCCCATAAGTGGTCACTGTCACCGCCGATCAGAGTATTATCAAGATCAAAAATTGCTAAAGACATACTTCTGTTTCCACAATATCAATAATTTCTACAATTGAGTCAACCACTCTTATTAATTCAAAATTTTCTTTACTTACATAGGATTTTTCGACTGACTGCTCAATCCACAAAAGTAATGATGCCCAAAATTTTGAATCGTACAAAATTATTGGAACTTTTTTCATTTTGTTAGTTTGCATTAGAGTCAAAACCTCCATTAACTCATCTGCAGTTCCATAACCTCCGGGAAAGTACACACAAGCACTAGAGTATTTGACAAGCATAACCTTTCGAGAAAAGAAGTAGTCAAATGTAATATTCTCATCAAGATAAGAATTACTAGATTGCTCTTGTGGTAGTTGAATATTCAGGCCTATACTTTTTGATTTCCCCTCATACGCCCCCTTATTTGCAGCACTCATGATGCCAGGACCGCCACCGGTAAATATGTTATAGCCACTATTAGATAAACTTTTTCCTAGCTCATAAGCATCATTATACAAAGGGTCTGTCAGCTTAATTCTAGCGGAGCCAAAAACAGTAACATTATTTTTAAATATCTGAAGTCGCTGTTTTGCAGCCAATAATTCAGCACCAACTGTTACTAAGCTCATATTAAAGAAAACGCAGTTGCAGCTGCATTGATAGTTTTATCAAGGTCATCATCTGTGTGAGCATTTGATAGAAAGCCCGCTTCATATGCAGATGGCGCTAGATAGATCCCTTGCTTCAGCATCGCATTATAAAATTTCTTAAATAGTTCTATATTACAGCTTGATGCTTGAGAAAAGTTACTAACCTTTTTTTCAGAACTGAAAAATAAACCAAACATTCCTCCAACACTATTACTTGTCATCGGAATATTTTGTGCTTTAGCTTCAGAAACTATTCCATTAACTAAATACTGAGAGCGCTTACCAAGGTTTTCATAAAAAGATTTATCAGATTCCAAAGCGCTCAACATGGCAAGTCCAGAAGCCATTGAAAGAGGATTTCCAGAGAGTGTTCCAGCTTGATAAATAGGTCCAAGAGGGGCAATTTGATTCATAATTTCTTTCTTCCCTCCAAACGCTGCACAAGGAAGGCCACCTCCAATCACTTTTCCTAAGGCAGTAAGATCAGGTTTAACATTATAAAACTCTTGAGCACCACCTAAAGCCACCCGGAAACCTGTCATCACCTCATCAAAAATAAGCACAGCACCATATTCATCACAAATCTTACGTAGACCTTGTAAAAATCCTTCTTTTGGAGGAATACAGTTCATATTTCCTGCAACTGGCTCAACAATAATACATCCAATTTCTTCGCCCATCTCAGAAAATAATTCCTCCACAACCTCTAAATTATTATATTCAAGTGTCAGAGTATGTTTCGCCAGGTCTTTTGGCACTCCAGGTGAAGTTGGCACACCTAAAGTTAATGCACCTGAACCTGCTTTTACCAATAAAGAGTCAGAATGACCATGATAACAACCCTCAAATTTTAAAATTTTATCTCGCCCTGTATACCCTCTAGCCAGGCGAATTGCGCTCATAGTTGCTTCAGTACCTGAACTCACCATCCGAACTAAATCAATTGAAGGAACAAGCTTACAAACTTTCTTTGCAAGAGATGTTTCAATTTCAGTAGGCGCCCCAAAACCCAATCCTTTCTCTAAAACAGCTTTTACTGAATCTATAATTAAAGGATTAGCATGCCCTAAAATCATTGGCCCCCAAGAGCCTACATAATCAATATAAGAATTGCCATCTACATCATAAAGATAAGCGCCTTCTCCACGCTCAAAAAATATTGGAGTTCCGCCAACACCATTAAAGGCACGAACAGGCGAATTCACGCCTCCAGGCATATAGTCTTGAGCCTCTTTAAATAATGCTGATGATCGATTCATTAGTTTTCCTGAATATTAGTAATAGTTGGGTATTTTTTTAAATGAGAAATATGTGACCAGACAATTAATACATTATCCAATAATAACTTCATATTGACAGTAGTTTGTGACATAGAAATCGCAGAATTAATATCATCTTGCAGATTGAATAAATAATTACTAGATGTTCTCTCAACAACCCTATTTAGCTCTAGGTTAGCCCCTTCATGATTTAAGATTTTTATTTTTATCCCTTCATTAATTAGCTGTTGTAAACATTTCAAAACCCCAATTTCATTTCCGTCAAATATTTCAGTATCGTAAATCTTAGTTGGGCTTATTGCAATCTCCAATAGTAAATTCTGCCAGTTTTGATACTGAAAAAAATAGTCCCCTTTTAAATCCTCTAGGGCCTTATAAGGTATTCCATGGGAACTTTCTAATAGTTGCAAAGCATCAAAATCATCCTTTGAATCTTTGTCAATATTTTTTGAGAGCCAATCTGCGCTTTCTTGCTCATATGTGGGGTTGATATGGATAGTTTGGCATCTAGATAAAACAGTTTGCGGAAGTGAGCGAGCATTGTGAGCTAATAAAATAATAAGAGTATTTTTTCTAGGCTCTTCTAGAGTCTTTAAAAGACCATTTGCAGCATTTACATTCATTTGGTCCGCGTAAAAAATAATGCCAATTTGCAGTGAGTCAGCAGTTTTTCCAAGTGATTCACAAAAAGCACGAATCTGATCTACACGAATATCCTTAGACATAGAGCCTGAGTCATTTAGTTCAGCTCGGCAATAAATTAAGTTTGGATAATGCGATCGTCGTATTAATACACTATGCTCTAAATTAGCATTTGGATCATCTTTTGTTAAAGATAAACAGACTGCACAGTTTCCACAGGATGAATCTTTACAAAGGAGTTTTTGAATTAGGGTTTGGGCAAATTCGAATTTACCAATCTTTTGAACTCCAGTAATAAGAAGCGCATGTGGCAAATGATTCTGATCAATCATTTTATTTATCTTTTTATGAGCACTACTATGCCAAGGCAAATTCATAATACGTCTAAAAATAATTTTATGTTGTTATGAATTTCACTTATTGAGCCGCTTGCATCAATTAATTTTATTCTCTCTGGATAGGATTTAGATCTATCAATAAAAACTGAGCGTACCCGCTCAAAAAAGGCTCTTTCCTCCAACTCAATCCTATCTTTGGCAGCTCGTGCTTCAACTCTTTGCATTCCAACATCAACACTCACATCAAGAAACAACGTTAAATTTGGTTGAAATTCACCTAATACCCAGCTTTCAAGCTTAGAAATACGATTTAAGTCAAGCATTCTACCTCCACCTTGATAAGCAAATGAAGCATCAGTGAATCGATCACTAACAACCCAAGAGCCCTTATTTAGAGAGGGGATAATTTTATTCTGTATTAACTCATTACGAGAGCTAAACATTAGCAATAACTCTGTATCACTATGCATTTCTTTATTATCAACATCAAGCAATAGGGAGCGAATTTTTTCACCTAGATCAGTACCACCTGGCTCACGAGTTCTTACAACATCTATGCCTTTTCGCTGCAAATAACTACAAATAAGATCAATTTGAGTACTTTTACCAGAACCTTCAACACCATCAATTGTAATAAATTTTCCTTTATTCATAACTTTCAATTTTAGACTAGTTATTATTTAAATATTTCTTGATATTTTCTTTATGTTTCTCATAGTTTGGTGCAAAAGCATGACTACCATCTTTTTTTGAAACAAAATATAAGTCAGTATTGCTTGAAGGATGAAGGGCGGCGAACAGAGACTGATAACCTACAGAAGAAATTGCTCCTGGTGGTAGCCCTTTATTGCGGTAGGTATTATATAAACTGTTTATCCTTAAATCACTCTTCTTAAGTGGAGGGGAGTAAGCATCTCCTAAAGCATAAATAACAGTTGGGTCAGTTTGAAGCCGCATCCCTTCATTAAGTCTACGTATAAATACACCTGAAATTAATGATTTTTCTTCATCTAGGGCTGTTTCATTTTCTATTAGAGAGGCTAGGATAATAGCTTCATACGGTGACTTAAGTGGCAAACCTTTATCTCTTTGATCCCACAATACCATTAAATTTTTCATCAATTCTTGATGAGCCCTTTTCAATACATTCTCAAGGCTCTCTCCATAATTAAAACTATATGTTTCAGGAAAAAACCATCCATCATATGGCTCATTAATACCAATTGATGTCATTACCTCTTTAAGAGAGCCACTAGGCTTAATAGAAGGGTCATTAGTTAATTGATTGAAATAAAATTTAATAGTCTTACCTTCTATCAAGGTCACCTTAGTTGAAAGAACAGATCCTGTTGAAATTTTATCTATAAAAGTCCATACACTTGTGCCTGGCAATATCTCATAATAACCTGACTTTAATTTCTTATTAGCATTAAGAAACTTACTGAATGATGTAAAAAATAACTCAGACTTTATAAACCCCTTATTACTTAATTCTTGAGCAATAGAGCCCATTGAAGATCCTTTTTTAACCTCAAATATATGGCTTTCAGTAGCTATCATATCTTTCGATGAAAGAAACCAGATGGCAAATAATAGCAGAACAAATAAAGCTGCTAATTTTGAAAACTTTTTATTCTTATCACTTATGGACATGTCCACGAACTAATTTCTTTTGTTTTAGATAAAAATGCTTTTTGAATCTTTTCTGTTAGTGGGTTTTGACCAAGCTTATAACTCTCAATTGAATGGACAGGTTGAATACCTATCACGCTATTTGAAATAAATACCTCGTCTGCCTTTTGAGCTTGATTAATAGAAATATTACTTTCTAAAGCTTCCATTTTAAGTGACATTGCAAGCTCAAGAATAAGCGATCTTCTGCTACCCACAACACCGCAGCTATCTAATTTAGGAGTTAATAACTTATTTCCAAATATAAAGTAAATATTGCCTTGAGTTACCGATATGATATTTTCTTTTTCATCCAGCATAATTGCCTCATTACTTGACAAGCTAGACCTTGCTAAAATCTGTTCAAGCCTATTACAATGCTTTATGCCAGCTAATTGTGGATTTGAATGAAAACCACTTTTTGCATATTCAAGAGAAAATTCTTTATTAAATAAAGGTTGATACATTTCAGAAACAATAACAACTCTTACAGGCTCAATGTCATCTTTATAGCCATACCCTCGAAGAGAATCACCACGTGACAAGATCAACTTAACAATGCAATTTTTCTTCGAAGATAACTCAAATGCCTTCTTTATATCGCTCAGCCATAGCCACTCATCTATCTTATTAATGTTGAGTTTTATGCAGCCTATTTCTAAGCGAGAATAATGACGTGGCCAAAATAAAATTTGATTATCCCTAGCAACACAAGTTTCAAATAAACCGTCACCATACTGCATATTTCGGTTAAAAACTGAAATCTTGTCCTGCTCTACTCCATTAATCAATACAACTGGATTCATATCATGATTTTGTCTTTTTGTAAGAATAAATTATAGCGAAAGAAAAGTTAACCTTATAGCTACCTTAATTGAGAGAATGTGAGTCAACCAAACAAAGCTCTATAAAGAAAGAATCAAGAATAGCCTTGTTTATGAGTAAGAGCAGCAGTAATCTACTAAAGATTTTACTTCCAACTTAAAAGAGCTGTTTGCAGGAACCTCAAACGATTCCCCGCCATGAATCGTTTGCCATTTAGTTTTTCCAGCTAACAATACATTCATTTCACCAGCCGTGATTTCCATTAATTCATTCTGTTCAGTGCCAAATTCAAAGGAGCCTGGCATCATAATTCCAAGAGTTTTAACTACTCCATCTCTAAATTTAACCTTTCTACTTGTAACCTTACCATCAAAATAAATATTAGCCTCTTTACTAATTTCTACATTTTTAAATGTTGACATAATGTACTCCTAAACTTGGTCCATGACATACTGAGTTAATAGAGGAACTGGCCTTCCTGTTGCGCCTTTTTTTGAACCTCCAAGCCAAGCAGTTCCTGCAATATCAATATGTGCCCAAGAGTAATTCTTAGTATAACGCGCTAGAAAACACGCAGCAGTTACAGTACCCGCTTCTTTCCCACCAATATTTGCCATATCTGCAAAATTAGACTTAAGTAATTCGTCATACTCGTCATCAAGAGGGAGCTGCCAAACTGTATCCATTGATGAAATACCTGAAGCTTTAAGGCTATCAGCAAGATTTTGGTCATTAGACATAACGCCAGAGTGATGTTTACCTAAAGCAACAATTACAGCGCCAGTAAGAGTCGCAACATCAATCACAACCTTAGGATTAAATTTTTCACAGTAAGTTAGGGCATCACAAAGAATCAACCGGCCCTCTGCGTCTGTATTTAGAATCTCTATGGTTTGGCCAGACATGCTTTTTACCACATCACCTGGTCTAGAGGCGTTGTGAGCAGGCATATTTTCAACAGTAGGCACTACAACTGTTAAGTTAACTTTAAGGCCCATCTCCGCTACCGCGCTCATGGTTCCAAGGACTGATGCAGCGCCACACATATCATACTTCATCTCATCCATACCTGATCCTGGCTTTAACGAAATACCTCCACTATCAAAAGTTACCCCTTTTCCAACTAGAACAATCGGGTCTTCTTTTCCACCATTAGAGTAATTTAAACTAATTAGCTTTGCAGGTTGAGACGATCCAAGAGAAACTGAGAGCAATGAATTCATCCCCAAGGCCTCCATATCTGACTCCTCTAAAACCTCACATTTCAGTTTGTAGGTTGATGCTAATAATTGAGCTCTTTCAGCAATATAAGTTGGCGTGCATATATTAGGCGGCAAGTCGCCTAACTCTCTTGCCAGAGCCATTCCATTTGCAATTGCAACTCCTTTACTAATTTCTGTAATACCATTATTTTCAGAATGAATATTCACTGCCTCAAGAATGGTAGCTTTCTTTTCCACTTCTAAGCCAACTTTTTTTATCTGGTAACTTTCATTTTTTAACACTCGAGCAGTTGTAATTTGCAACCAAGAATCGTCACGTCCCTCTACTTCAAGACTAGGTATTACAACATTTTTTACTTTTGTATCATCCATGGCTGAAGAAAGTGACTTAAGCACCTTAATATATTTTTTTTGAGTTAATGGCGACTCTCCCAAGCCAATTGCTAATACCCTTTTTGATTTATAGCCTTCGACCTTACCCAGCATTAGGGTTTCGCCTAGACTTGCTTCAAAACGATGGAGCTCAAGAAGCCCTTGAAGAATTCTATTTTCATTAGTTGTATCTTTAAAAACAAAAGCGACTGAGCAGTCACCACTGTAATGATCCGCTGCTTGATGAGTAACAAAAAATTCCATGACTTTTTCCGAAAATTATAATCCCGGTATTCTACCAAAAAACTGTAAAATTTACTTCTTTAATCTTGAATTTTTAATATGAAAAAGCTTCTTCTTTTATCTTTAATCATAATTACTAACTCCGTAACTGCAAATGTTGACAAGGTTTTTGATAATTTAAAGCCATTCTTCCCAACTATTAAAACTGAGAATATAAGTAACTCAGAATTGGAAGGTTTTTACGAGGTAGTTCTTACCAATCCTCAGATTGAGGTTTTGTATATTTCGCTTGATGGGCGTTATGTTATTCAAGGTGCAGTAACCGACATAGAGTTAATGGCTAATCTTTCTACTAAAAGAATAAACTCAGAAAAAATTAAAATTTTAAATAGTATTGATGAAAATAATAAAATAGTTTTCAAGGCCGAAAATGAGCAATACATTCTCCATGTTTTTACGGATGTAGATTGTCCTTATTGTGCAAAGCTTCACTCAAATATGCAGGGTATGAATTCTCTAGGTATCACAGTTAAATACTTAGCTTCTCCAATTGAACAACTTCACCCAAATGCACAAAGCGCTATGGAAAAAATATGGTGTGCTGAAGACAAAGCCATTGCAATGCATAACTATAAAACTAATCGTGATTTACCGAATAGCCCTGATTGCATAAATCCTGTTGAAGATCAACTTGCAATCTCTAAGCAATTAGGAGTTAATGGAACGCCTTCAATCTTCCTTGAAAATGGCTCAAATATTCCTGGCTACCAAGAGCCCAATCAACTTTTAAATAGTATCTTACAAGCAATTGCTCAATAACGGAAACTCCAGGGTTATAGCTCATAAAGCCATCTGCCTAGTAGCTTTAGAGAAGCAAGCTTTATCGGACGCCTTATTTCCAGCGGAAAGTACTGAATCTCCTTTTGCAAAATCCTTGGTATATGGCTCAATCCGATTCTATCATCATCTTAATGACATAATTACGCCCCGTATAAAGAAGCCTTTAGAAAGGAAAAACCTTGATATCCATAGTATATTGATTCTTGGAGCATATCAGCTTCTGTACACTGATATTTCGAGTCATGCAGCAATCAATGAAACTGTTGAAATTGCAGAAAAAATTGGAAAAACCTGGGCCAAAGGTTTTGTTAATGCAATACTTAGAGGAATTGATCGAGATAAAGACTTAATCTTGAAGACAGCTCATCATTCTCATCCAAGCTGGCTTGTAAAAAAATTAAAAAAAGATTACCCGTTAGACTTCCAAGAAATATTTTTTGAGAATAATAAAAAAGCCCCAATGTCAATTCGAGTTCACCCATCAATTGATCTAAGCGCTTTTCAAGAAAAATTAAAAAAACAAGGTATATGTTCTGAGAAATCAAACATTGCCCCGCAAGCACTTATTCTTGAGAGTGCTGTAAAAGTAGGCAGCCTGCCAGATTTTGAAAAAGGGTCTTGCTACGTGCAGGATGTATCTGCTCAACTTGCAGCTCATCTAGTCTCACCAAAAAAAGGGGAATTAATTCTTGATGCATGTTGTGCTCCTGGAGGTAAAACAACTCATATAGCTGAACTATGTCCTGAAGCAAATATAGTTGCTCTAGATAATGATGAAACACGGTTACTAAAAGTTAAAGAAAATATTGATCGCCTTAAAACTAAGAATGTTGAAATGATTGTTGGGGACGCAACAAGGCAAGACTGGTGGGACCAAAAACAGTTTGATAAAATCTTAATTGACGCCCCCTGTTCAGGAACAGGAGTCATTCGAAGACACCCAGATATTAAACTATTAAGAAAACTAAAAGATGTCAATCAAATTACTAAAATTCAAGCGTTAATTCTTGATAATTTATGGCATCTCTTAAAGCCCGGTGGGGAGCTTATATATTCTACTTGCTCAGTTCTTCCAGATGAAAACGAGAGACAAATTGTTAGCTTTCTTGAAAGGTTTAAAGATGCTATCAACGAAGAAATATCCCTTTCATGGGGAGATGGGTTCATTGGAAAACAACAACTTCCTAAGAAAATATATGACGGCTTTTATTACGCTAAACTTACAAAAAAGCTATAAAAGTTAATTGCCTTTATTTTTCCTCAAGTGCAATGTCTAAAACCTGATCTATCCACTTAACTTTAATAATCTCAAGTTTACTTTTAATTTTTTCGGGCACTTCAGATAATTCACGCTCATTATCTTCAGGAATAATGACAGTTTTAATCCCGCCCCGCATCGCTGCAAGTAATTTTTCTTTTAGCCCACCAATTGGAGTTATTTCGCCTCTTAGAGTTATTTCTCCAGTCATTGCCACTGCAGCTTTTACCTTTCGACCTGTTAAAACCGACACAAGTGCGGTGCACATTGCAGCTCCAGCACTTGGACCATCCTTCGGAGTTGATCCGTCAGGCACATGAATATGAATATCAAGTTTTTCATGAAAGTCATCCGCTATACCAAGTGATTCAGCTCGCAATCTTGTTACAGACATTGCCGCCTGAATGGATTCCTTCATGACATCACCAAGCTGGCCTGTGTAATTAAGCTTTCCTTTACCTTTGTATGAAGAAGCTTCAATTGTAAGCAAGTCTCCACCAACAGATGTCCATGCCAGTCCAGTCACTTCACCAATTTGATTGTGTTCTTCAGCAAGACCGAAGCGATATTTCTTCATACCCAAAAATTTTGGAAGGCTTTTTGAATTGATGATTGCCCTAGCTTTTCGTTTTTTTAGAGTGATATCTTTAATAACCTTTCTACAAATACTTCCAATTTCACGGTCGAGGCTTCGAACTCCTGCCTCTCTTGTGTAATAACGAATAATATCCATTATTGCGGAGTCTTTAAAAATAATTTCAGAGCTTTTAACACCATTATTTTTCATTTGTTTAGAAATTAGATGGCGCTTAGCAATTTCAAGCTTCTCATCTTCAGTATATCCAGACAAGTGAATAATTTCCATGCGATCTATTAAAGCTTCAGGAAGATTTAAAGAGTTTGCAGTAGCAACAAACATGACTTGGGAAAGATCATAATCAACTTCTAGGTAATGATCATTAAAAGTATGATTTTGTTCTGGATCTAAAACTTCTAGCATTGCAGAGCCAGGATCTCCTCTAAAATCAGATGCCATCTTATCAATCTCATCTAATAGAAATAATGGATTTTTTACATTAACTTTTTGCATTTTTTGGACAATTGAACCAGGCATTGCCCCAATATAAGTTCTTCTATGGCCTCGAATTTCAGCTTCGTCTCGAACTCCTCCAAGAGCCATACGAACATATTTACGATTGACTGATTTTGCAATTGACTCTCCAAGAGAAGTTTTTCCAACTCCTGGTGGTCCGACCAAACATAATATATTCGCTTTATTATGGGTGACTCGACTTTGGACTGCTAAGTGCTCCATGATCCTCTCTTTAACTTTATCCAAACCATAGTGATCTTCATCCAGAATTCTTTGAGCTTCTACCAAATCTTGGTTTGTTTTCGTTTTTTTACTCCAGGGAACTAAGCATAAATTTTCTATGTAAGTCCTAATGATTGAAGCATCAGATGATTGAGAAGACATTCTTTGAAGCTTATTAAGCTCACCTTGGGCCTTCTTCTTAGCTTCTTTAGGCATTTTTGCCTTATTAATACTGTTTTGTAATTCTTCAATCTCATTCTCATCATCGACAGTTCCAAGCTCTTTTTGAATGGACTTCATTTGCTCATTCAAATAGTAATCCCTTTGATTGGATTCCATCTGTTTGCGCACTCGACTTTGAATTTTTTGCTCTGCGCCAAGAACATCTAGCTCACCTTCAAGGATTGATAGAATTTTCTCGAGTCTTTCTATTGCCTCACTGCTCTCAAGCAAGTTCTGCTTTTCTTCAATTTTAAGATTAAGGTTCGCAATAATGACATCACTGAAACGCTCGATATCTTTAATCTCTTTAAGTACTTTATATACCTCTTCAGGGATTTTTTTACTAAGCTTTATATATTTTTCAAAGTTTTCAAGGGCTAAACGCATCATAGCCTTTATCTCAGTGTCATCATCATGAGTCAAACTACAGTCACTTAAAATTACTTCTGTATGCTCACCTAAATCAACAAATTCTTCGATTTTTGCTCTTTTAACACCTTCGACTAAAACTTTAATAGTTCCATCTGGAAGTTTCAGTAATTGAAGAATTGTTGCTAGGGTTCCTACCTTATGTAGCTGTTCATTATTTGGCTCTTCAATTGTTTCATCTTTCTGGGTAACCAAAAAAATATTCTTATCAGCCTCCATAGCCTGAGTAACTGCATTAACTGAAGATTTTCTTCCTATAAATAAAGGAATTACCGTGTGCGGGAAAACTACTACATCTCTAAGAGGAAGTAGTGGAATTGATTGCTTGCTTAAGCCGTTAGGCTCTGTGGTGATTTCTGTTCCCATAATAATGAAACGCCTTGCTTGTCTAGTAATCTTTCTAGATAGTGTCGAGTGACATTAATTTCAAGTAGCCATTGCCCAAATTCATTCATTATTTCTTTTTGAATAAATCCAACTTTATGAATTTCACTTCTAATGTAAGCAGATTGAACATCTAACTTAATTCCTGCAAAAGTCATCATTCCACTTAAACTCTGCGAAAGTGCCTGATAAAGTAGATCTATTCCTTCTCCCGTATGAGCTGAAACCCAAACTCTATAAATATTACCATCATGGTCTTTATCAAGGCGAGGTTTGAAATCAGCAATTCCATCAATCTTATTCATTACAATAATTTTTGGAATATCTTGGGCCTCTATTTGCTCAATAATATCCTCTACCTGCTCAATTTTATCCCTATTATTCGGATCTGAAGCATCGACCACATGAAGTAGGACGTTAGCTTGTCGTGTTTCTTCAAGAGTCGACTTAAAAGCCTCAACCAGCTCATGAGGTAGATCTTGAATAAAGCCAACCGTATCAGCTATAACTGCCTCACCAGAAGCTGGCAGAATAACGCGTCGAATAGTTGAGTCTAGTGTCGCAAATAACTTGTCATCTGCATAAACTTCGGCTTTAGTTAGAAGGTTAAAGAGGGTTGATTTTCCTGCATTGGTATATCCTGCAAGTGAAATCATAGGAAGTTGATTCTTAATTCGGGATTTACGTCCCAAATCATGCTGCTTATGAACCTTATCTAGTCGCTTATTAATATTTTTTATACGTACTGAAATTAATCGCTTATCAGTTTCTAGCTGCGTCTCACCTGGACCACGAAGTCCAATACCACCTTTTTGTCTTTCAAGGTGAGTCCAGCCTCTTACAAGTCTAGTAGATAGATGCTTCAACTGTGCTAGCTCTACTTGCAACTTTCCCTCAAAGGAGCTTGCTCTTAATGCAAAGATATCTAATATTAAGCCAGTTCGGTCCATCACTTGACACTTTAATGCTTTCTCTAAATTACGTTCTTGAGAGGGGGATAACTGAAGAGAAAAAATAACTAAATCGATTTCATTGTCACACACAATTGTTGCTAGCTCATCAACCTTCCCAGTACCAATAAAAAACTGAGCTTTAGTAATACTTCTTTTAACTGTTATAGTGTCAATAATACTGAGGCCAGAGGACAATGCCAACTGCTGGAATTCACCAATACTGCTTGATGCCTGTCTATTTGAAGTTAGCTCAATATGAACCAATATAGTTCTTTCACCTTGGCCAACTGCATCCTTTTGACGATCAAAAAGCTCCATAGATGTTCTTAAGAGGCCAGTATATAAAAAATGAAATTAATCAACTTGCTTTACGAATATTGCTTTGTTTTTTATCAGAAACATGAACAATCACAGGTTGTTTTTTTCTTTCCACAACCTCTTTATCTACAACAACTTCTTTAACGCTTGGAGTTGAAGGTATTTCATACATCGTTTCCAGTAGTAAATCTTCTAAAATAGCTCTCAAGCCCCTCGCACCAGTTTTCCTTTTCAGCGCAAGTTTTGCAATCGCCAAAAGAGCATTTTTCCTTACAGTAAGCTTAACACCCTCAATGGCAAAAAATTGCTGAAACTGCTTGACTACAGAATTTTTGGGCTTCGTAAGAATTTGAACCAAAGCCTCTTCATCAAGTTCATCTAAAGAAGTATGAACAGCTAAACGACCAACTAATTCAGGAATTAATCCAAATTTAATTAAATCATCTGGCTCTAAAAATTTATAAAGCTCAGTTAATGTTTTTTTACCACTTGCTTCCTTAACATTAGCAGAAAAACCAATACCAGTAGCCTTTTCAATGCGCCTATCAATAACTTTCCCAAGCCCATCAAATGCACCACCACAAATAAACAATATTTTTGAAGTGTCGACATCAATAGTTTCTTGGTTAGGATGTTTTCTGCCACCCTGAGGAGGAACCGATGCAATAGTGCCTTCAATCAACTTAAGCATAGCTTGCTGAACTCCTTCACCAGAAACATCTCTTGTGATTGAGGGAGAGTCAGACCGGCGTGAAATCTTATCGATTTCATCTATAAAAATAATGCCTTGTTCTGCCCTTTCTGGATCAAAATCACATTTTGAGAGTAGGCTTTTAATTACATTCTCTACGTCATCACCAACATAGCCAGCCTCTGTTAAAGTTGTTGCATCAGCAACAGCAAAAGGGACGTCCAGAAAACGCGCCAGAGATTGCGCAAGAAGCGTTTTGCCACTTCCTGTTGGGCCTATAAGTAAAATATTTGATTTATCAAGCTCTACATCATTTGAGATGTAATTTGTTTTTAGTCGCTTGTAGTGATTATAAACTGCCACTGAAAGAACTTTTTTTGCGTGGGACTGGCCAATCACATATTCATCTAAAGAGGCATACAATTCTTTTGGGGTATTATTCCAATCCTGATGTTGATCTTTTTTATCCTTAATAGTTTGCTCTTGAATCAAACTATAGCAGGAATCTATACATTCATCACAAATATAAACTCCCGGGCCTGCAATTAGGCGAACTACTTCATCTTTGTGTTTTGAGCAGAATGAACAGCTAAGGTCTTCAGTATTTTGGTCCATAGACAAACTTAAATTTATCGCTTATTAATTACTTTATCAATGAGCCCATATTTCGCAGACTCGCTCGCTGACATAAAATTATCTCTATCAGTATCTTTCTGAATATTTTTCATACTTTGACCAGTATGGTTCTTAAGTATGGTGTTTAAGTTATCTCTAACTTTAAGAATTTCTTGTGCATGAATATCTATATCGCTTGCCTGACCGGAAAATCCTCCAAGAGGCTGATGAATCATCATCCTAGCATGAGGTAGCGCAAACCTTTTCCCCTTTGTACCAGCTGTAAGAAGTAATGCACCCATACTTGCCGCCTGTCCAATACAAAGAGTAGAAATATCTGGTTTAATAAATTGCATTGTGTCATAGATAGCAAGGCCTGCAGTTACTGAGCCGCCTGGTGAATTTATATACAAATGAATATCTTTGTCTGGATTCTCAGATTCTAAAAAAAGCAACTGAGCTACTACTACATTTGCAGTGTAATCTTCAACCGGACCAACCATAAAAACAACTCGCTCTTTGAGAAGCCTAGAATAAATATCATAAGCCCTCTCTCCTCTTCCAGAGCTCTCAATTACCATTGGGATTTGATTTAAGTTTTGAATTGTCATATTAATTTTGTGGGCTCATTATTTCTAAAAAGGTCTTGTCTGTCATCGTTACTTTGGCTTGATCTGCAACATGTTTCGCAACCATATCTTCAACGACAATTGATTCAATGTTGGCAAGTCTTGAAGGATCTATATTATACCAATCAATCATTTGCTGAGCACTTTCACCATATTGGAGTGCCATTTCATTAAGTTTAGCATCAACCTGTTCTTTTTCAGCTTTTATTTCACCATCTGTTGCAATTTTATTAATTAACAAACCAAGTTTAACTCTTCTTGCCGCTTCCTCTTGAAACATTTCTGCAGGTAATTTACCTTTAGAAGGCATACCTTGCTGCTCCATTCTAGATTCCATATCTTGCTGTAGCTTGAGCGACTCAGCAGAAACGCTGCCTTCAGGCACCTCAAAATCATTTGCATCTAAAAGAACTGAAAATGCGGTGTCTTTATTTTGCTGAACTAATCGAGATTCTAATTCAACTTGCATCTGCTTTGACATTCTCGATTTCATAGTTTCAAAATCTTTTTCACCAAATTTTTTGGCAAATTCATCGTCTCTCTTTACTTCTGTTGGTGAACCTACTTCATTAACAGTAACTTTAAAGATGGCCTCTCTTCCTGCCAGATTTTCTACATGATAATCTTCCGGAAATGTTGCAGCTACTTCAACGGTTTTTTCAGGCGCGATATCTATAAGACCTTTTTCAAAACCTTCAATCATAGTACCTTTGCCTAAAACAATTTCAAAACCCTCAGCAGCTCCACCTTCAAATGACTCTCCATCTAGCAAGCCTTCAAAATCTACAATTAAACGATCCCCTTCTTTAGATTTTCTCTTGACAGTCTTATATTCAGTTGACCTATCTTGTAGATCTTGAAGAGCTCGTTCCTCATCTTCTTCAGTAACTTTTGAATTAATCTGATCCATAGTCAAGCTTTTTAAAGAGCCCACTTTGATCTCTGGAAACACTTCAAACTCTATTGTATAAATAAAACTTTCTGAATTCTCAGTATCTACATTCACCAATGACGGCTGAGCAGCCGGAGAAACATCTGCATCTTTAAGGGCATCCGCCAAAGTCTCAGTAACAATTTCATTAGCAGCATCGGATTTAGCACTACCGCCAACGCGTTGACGCAAAATTGCAGCTGGAATTTTTCCTTTCCTAAAGCCATCAATACGAACTTTTGAGGCAAGGCTCTTGATAATTCTTTCTGTTTTTTGATTGAAAGTGTCTACAGGCAATTCAACCAGAAGGGATCTTTTTAATCCCTCAAGTTTAGTGAGTGAGGTCTTCATCTAGTTATAAATCCGTAACTTATTAAAAAAAAAGAAATTATACAGGATTTTCTTACCCAAAAAATTGCACTAAAAGCGAGACCCTGTATAGCTTACTTTGTAATCTGATAAAGACAGCCATTCTTGATTTATTTCAACCCCCCAACCAGGCTTGTGGATCATCTCAAGACACCCATCAATAATTTTATAGTTTGGGTAAAAAATATTATCTTGCCATGGGTAGTAATCAGGACCTTCTATTGAAAACTCCAAATATTTTCCTGGGTTTTTAATAGAGCCCATAATGTGAGCCGAAAAAAGTGTCACTAGAGAAAGGTTTGCTGAATGCAGAGTTACAGGAAGATTTGCCTTCTCTGCCATCTTTACAACTTCTAGTGTCCTAGTAACGCCTCCCATGTAGCATATATCAGGCTGAACAATATCAACAACCTTAGTATCAATCATATTACTCCAAACCCTCATATCATTGTCTTGCTCGCCACCACTGATATCAATATCTAGTGAATTTTTAACTTCTCGAGTCCAATCTGGCTTCCAGTATGGGCAAGGTTCTTCAAAATGACTTACGCCATAATCTTGGAGCATGTGTCCAACTTCAATTGCCTTTTTGGGGCTAAAAGCACTATTTGCATCAACAAGCAAAGCAACATCATCTCCTAGAACTTTTCTCACTTCTTTTATAATTGCCTCAGTTCGCCCAGGCCATTGATCAAAATCATGGCCACACTCTTTTCCAATCCGAAATTTAAATGCGAAATAACCATTTACTTCCTTTAGCGCAAGAAGTCTTTCGGCCTCGGCTTCTGGACTAATCTCTCTCTGCATACTTGAAGCATAAACTGGAATAGATTGTTTTTCACCGCCCAAAAGCTGGCAAACACTCTTGTTCGAACGCTTAGCTTTAATGTCCCAAAGCGCGGTATCAATTCCACTTAAAGCTCTATAAAGGTATGTACCAGGAAACTTATGCTCTCTCTCTAAGACCTCTCTATTTATATCTTCAATGTTAAATCCACTGAGTCCTAAAATATGAGGAGCAACTTGTCTATGAACTACCTGAGAACTAATATCAGAATTATAGGTAGAGGTTTGACCCCACCCTTCATCGCCCTCATCAGTTCTTATGCGAACTAAACCGACGTATTCATTCGTAAAAGTTTCAATACTAATTATCTTCATAAGGATTCTTTAATAACTTTAATTATTTTCTGCACTTGCTAATATTAAATCTGATGCTTTTTCACCAACCATGATTGTTGCGGCGTTAATATTACCACAAACTATTTGAGGAAATATTGAGGCATCTGCCACTCTCAGATTTTTGATGCCATGAACCCTCAGATTGCTATCAACAACATTTTTCAGTGGATTAGGGCCCATTTGGCAAGTACCACAAGGATGAAAAACAGTCCAAACAGTATCTTTAATATGCTGGATCATTTGCTCATCAGTCTGACATGCCTGCCCAGGACGAAACTCTTCTCCAATAACTTCTCTAAAACTATCAGTTTTAGCCAACTTCCTAAGGACCTTAACCCCCTCTAATAAATCTCTGATGTCATCTTTATGAGAAAGATAGTTAGGTTCAATGATTGGAGGTTTTAATGGGTTATTACTTTCAATATGAACTCTTCCCCTTGAAAGAGGGCTACAACTTGAAATTCCAAATAACATTGCTGAAAAGGGATCTGGGCTCATCATTGCCCTTTTTTCAGGAGATTCCAGAGAGTAACTGACGGGCGAAAAATAAAGCTGGATATTGGGCTTCTCAAGACCATCACGTGTCTTAATGAATCCTCCTGATTGATTAACACTTAAACTCAGTGGCCCTCTTCTTGTAATAATATATCTTAGACCCTGATATATCTTTCCTAGAAATGGCCTTAACTGATCATTTAGGGTTGGTACTTTGCTTTTATAAAAATAACTAACCCCCAAATGGTCTTGTAGGTTTTCTCCAACAGCTGGACTATCATGAATTAAAGAAACTGTAGCTTTATCTAAAACATCTTTTGGGCCTACTCCTGATAGCTGAAGAAGCTGAGGAGAATTAATTGATCCTGCGCTTAATATAACTTCACATGAAGCCATCACTTGATGAATCTTACCTGACTTAATATACTCAACTCCATAGGCCTTTTTATCTTTAATTAATACTCTTGAAACCAAAGCATTTTTAATAATAGTAAGATTAGTACGACTCTTTATTGGCCACAAGTAAGCTCTTGAGGAGGACATTCGCTGACCCTTATGAGTTGTGATTTGAAAGTTGCCAACTCCTTCCTGATTTTTTCCATTCATATCTCTATTAAGATTAATACCAATCTCTTGAGCTGCAGATAAAAAATTCTTACATAATGGGTGTAACTGGTCAGACACCTCCGAGACATTTAATGGCCCATCACCGCCTCTAAAACTATCAGCACCATTTTGCCAAGATTCCATTTTCTTGAAGTAGGGCAGAACATCATTATATGACCAGCCTGTATTCCCCATCTCAGACCACTGGTCAAAATCTTTATGATTTCCTCTCACATAAACCATTGCATTAATTGAGCTAGATCCGCCCAAAACCTTTCCTCTTGGCCAATAACTTGGCTTATTATCAGCTTCTGGACTTGGCTTTGTCATATACATCCAATTAACAGCTTTTTGATGGTAGGTCACCCCATATCCAATTGGCATTTGGATAAAGAATCGACGATCTGAACCACCGGCCTCTATTAGCAAAACGTTATTAGATGAGTTTTTACTGAGCCTATTTGCAAGGACACAGCCGGCGGAGCCGGCCCCTACAATTATGTAGTCATAATTAGACATAAATTAGAAGTAAATTAGAAGTAATAGGGCCATTTGATAATCAAAATTTAAAATACCTAACATCGTCATTATATTGAAATCAAATACAAATAACAAAATAATCTATATACTCATATGCATTATTTTGGCAATTCTTTAAAGATCATTTCTGACCCATCAATATATTTATTAATTTTAATTTCAGGAGCATTTACTGCAGCATTTGTCCAGGGAGCTAGTGGCTTTGGAAGTGGTCTTGTTCTTAATGCATTTTGGCTTCACATAATGGAACCTGCTATCGCAATTCCATTAAATATAATTACTTGCTTATTGATATCGGGTTGGCCATTATTTAAATTAAGAAAAACTCTTGATTTTTCAAAACTGA
Source organism: Candidatus Pseudothioglobus sp. Uisw_041 (assembly GCF_048087625.1). NCBI lineage: Bacteria > Pseudomonadati > Pseudomonadota > Gammaproteobacteria > Pseudothioglobaceae (SeqCode) > Pseudothioglobus (SeqCode) > Candidatus Pseudothioglobus sp. Uisw_041. The sequence continues at coordinate 1,430,356 of NZ_CP159805.1, forward strand.
GACCATTTGTTATTTCTGGTTTAATTGGTATACCCCTTGGTATGCTTCTTCTAAAAACTACTGACCCAAGATTATTTAAAATATCTATTGGCATTTTTTTAGTTTTCTATGCAATATTAATATTTAAAAATAATAACCTATCCGTTAAAGTTAACAACAATAAATTAATTGATTGTTTTATAGGATTGATAAGTGGATTTATGGGCGGCTTTGCAGCGCTTGGAGGAATATTTCCAACAATTTGGGTTAGTCTGCAGAAATTACCAAAAAATACTCAGCGAGGAACTTATGAACCTTTTATTTTTATAACAAGCATTATGGCAGTTATAAGTTTTGCTATCGCTGGCCTATTTACATTGCAAATATTTTATGACCTTCTTTTGACTATTCCAGCTTTAATTATTGGCTCTTTTCTTGGCATGAAAATCTATCATGTTATTGATGGCGAGGTGTTTCAAAAAACAATTCTAGGATTAATTTTTATAGCAGGAATAGTTTTATTAATTTAATATTTCCTATTAATATGTGTTTTTAATCATCGAATATAATTCAACTTGCACTGAAATTTTATATATACTAAAAATCAATCCTTATATTTAATAAGGATTTTGTTTTAAACCTAAGGAGAAAAAATGAAACTAATAAATAAACTATTAGCTATCTCAGCTATTTCAGTTGCTCTAATGCCAGGAGTTGTTAGTGCTGACTGCGGTAAGGCAAGACTAGCTGATTTTGACTGGAGTAGTGCTAATATTCATACTGCTATTGCTGGCTTCATCTTAGAGCATGGTTATGGGTGTGAAGTTAGTATAACTAAAGGAAGTACAACACCTATTATGGCTGCGCACTATGATGGACAGCTTGATGTAGTTACTGAGCTTTGGTATGACAACATTAAAGATACTTTTGATGGTCATGAAGCAGATGGAACTGTGAGAAACCTAGGAGTAAATACTCCTGACTCTCAGCAAGCATTCTATGTTGATAGAGCAACTGCTGATAAGTACAATCTTACAAATGTTCTAGATATGAATAGGCCAGAAATTGCTGCGTTATTCAGTGATCCTGAAAACCCATCAATGGGAAGAATGACAAGCTGTATTGGTGGCTGGACTTGCTACACAATTAATCTTGTTAAACAAAAAGCTTATGGACTAGATAAATACTATACTAACTTTGATCCAGGTTCAGGTGGAGCACTAGATGCAGCAATTGCAGGTGCGTTTGCTAAAAAGCAACCAATCTTTACTTACTATTGGGCGCCAACTGGTCTAATGGGTAAGGTTGATCTAGTTAGACTAGCAGAGCCTCCATTTAACTCTGAGTGCTGGGCATCTATGCAAGTTGTTGTTGAAGACATCAAAGCCAATGGTGAGGATGCATGGGTACCTACTTGTGGAGTTGAGTACAGAGACATGTCACTAGACAAGTCAGTTCTTTCTTCATGGGCGGATTCACACCCTGCAGAGACTGCATTTTTAGAAGCTTATAGCATACCAACTGCGCAAGTTAACAGACTACTTGCATTCTATGAAGATGAGTCAGATGGTGATATGGAGCTAACTGCAATGGAGTACTTAGCGAATGATGATTCATGGAAATCTTGGGTACCAGCAGACGTTGCTGCTAAAGTATCTGGAGCTCTATAAGTTAATCTTAATATAAAAAAGAGCTCACTTGTGAGCTCTTTTTTTCATCAAAATAATTATGATAAGAAAAATTCTCACATACTTTACATTTCCAATATTCTTTGTATGGCTTTTAGTCGTCAGTTATAACTCATCAAAAAGAAAGCCCGATAGTGTTATGGAGCTTTTTACTGATTTAAGTTGGCTCTATGATTGGCCTAAATGGTTAGATATTCCTCTAATGAAATGGATTAATGACGGCTTTAAGGTCTTTAATGAAAAATATGGAATTTACTTCGAAGTAATCAACGATTTTCTTCTTGGTGCAATTCTATCTCTTAAGAAATTCTTAATCGTTCTACCTTGGCCAGTAGTCATTGCACTCGTTGTTGCAGTTGTTTTCTTTTCTAGTGGCAGAAAAATAGGAACCACCGTTTTTGTTGGTTTTTGTACATTTTTTATAGGCTTCCTACATCCAAAGTTTTGGGATAAAGCTATAGAAACAACCTCTATTATGATAATTGGAATTATTATTTGTATTATTATTGGTATTCCATTGGGTATTGCAATGTCTCGAAATAATAAAGTTCGAAATGCAATACTGCCAGTTCTTGATTTAATGCAAACAATCCCAAGCTTCTGTTACCTAATCCCAGGAATTATGCTGTTTGGATTGGGCGCTGTTCCAGCAATTATTGCAACTGTTATTTATGCTGTTCCTCCATTAGTTCGATTGACTGATCTTGGAATTACTCTGGTTGATACCGAAGTTATCGAAGCAGCTGAAGCATTTGGGGCTAGCCCCAAACAAAAATTACTTGGAGTACAGTTACCTCTTGCCCTTCCGAACATTATGCAAGGAATCAACCAGTGCACAATGATGGCACTAGCTATGGTTGTCATTGCCTCAATGATTGGAACTCGAGGCCTTGGTGATGAAGTTTTACTGGGACTTCAACAGCTAAATGTTGGAAAAGCAACTGAAGCCGGTCTCGCAATTGTTCTATTAGCAATTGTGTTAGATAGAATTACGCAGGCTTATGGTAAAAGAATACAAGATAGAAATAAACCACCAGAATAAACCCCTATTATGTCAAAAATCGAAATTAAAAATATTTATAAAATATTTGGTCCCAAGCCTGACCAGGTTTTATCAATGGTCCAAAACGGGGCAGATAAAGAACAAGTTCTAGAAGAGACTGGACATACTGTTGGCTTAGATAACGTTTCATTATCTATCGAAGAAGGTGAAATTTTTGTTTGCATGGGCCTATCTGGCTCAGGTAAGTCAACTTTGATTAGGCATATTAATAGATTAATTGATCCTACTGCAGGACAAGTTCTTGTAAATGATGTAGACGTATTAAGTTTAGATGAGAAAGAAATTTTAGAATTTAGAAAAAAAACCATGAGTATGGTTTTCCAGCGCTTTGGATTATTCCCTCACAAGACAATCATTGAAAATGTGGCTTATGGACTTGAAATTCAGGAGGTTCCTGAAGAAAAGAGAAAAGAAATTGCTCAAGGTCAAATTGATGCTGTAGGGCTCCAAGGATTTGAGAACCAATACCCAGCTCAACTTTCTGGCGGAATGCAGCAAAGAGTTGGACTTGCAAGGGCTCTTGCAACTGACCCACAAATCCTTCTAATGGACGAAGCGTTTAGCGCTTTAGATCCTTTGATTAGAAGTGAAATGCAATCCCAACTTGTTGACCTTCAATCGAAACTTAAAAAAACGATTGTCTTTATAACCCATGACCTTGATGAATCGCTTAAACTTGGCGATCATATAGGAATCCTAAATGGCGGACGATTGGTTCAAGTTGGTCGCCCAGAAGATATTATCCTCAATCCAGCGGATGATTACGTTAAAGCTTTTGTTAAAGACGTTAATCGCTCAAAAGTTTTAAGAGCTAAGACTGTAATGACAAAAATTGATAAATTTGATACCTCCGGCATTAACCCATCATCAACATACAAGTATGATGAAGATACTTTTATTGAAGAACTAGTCCCTAAGGTTTTGAAAGATAGATCAACTATTGAAGTTATTGATAAAAATGGAAGCACAACTGGATACATCTCATCTGACGAACTCTCTGAAGCCTTAACAAAAACAAAGTAATGTCTCAGGGTAATTTTGCAAGTAAAAATATAATCATTTCAGCCTCAGCTGATGGACTTGGCTGGTGTATGGCTAATGTTTTGATAGATCAAGGCCACACAGTTTACTTATCTGACATTAATCAGCAAAAAATTGATGAAATTCATAAGCATCCGCTTTTCAATAAAAGGGTATTTATTGAAAATGTTAACGCTGGGAATCCGGAGTCAGTTAAGTCTTACTTTAAAGCCCTTTCTCAAAAAGTTACACGCATTGATGTTCTCATAAATAATGTTGGTATTGCTGGTCCCACTGGACCAATGGAAGATTTAACCATCGAGGACTGGAGGCAAACGATAGATATAAATTTAAATAGCCACTTCTACTTCACTAAGTTTGCAATTCCGCTTTTAAAGAAGAATAAGGGGGGCTCAATTATTAATCTATCTTCAACAGCTGGACTATTTGGATTTCCACTAAGGACTCCTTACGCTGCTAGTAAATGGGCCATCATTGGAATTACAAAGTCACTCGCCATGGAGCTCGGTGAATTCGATATTAGAGTAAACGCGATTTGCCCAGGGTCAGTATCAGGCGATAGAATTAATCGTGTTATTAAAGCAAGAGCCAAATCAATAGGCTCTTCTGAAAATGAGGTAAAAGAAGACTATGAGGCAATGGTTTCTCTTAAAACATTTGTAGATAAAGAAGATATAGCAAACATGGCAAGTTTTTTAATATCAAATGAAGCAAGCAAAATTTCTGGTCAAATAATGACAGTCGACGGCAACACAGAGAGAATGGGTTAAGCTCAAAAGTTACGCGTTTATAATTTTAATAGTGCCTATAAAAGCTCTTATTTAAAACTAGACTATTCTATTAAAAGACTTAACAGCCCAATGTTATTTTTTATCTTCTGACTCTAGACGTTTAAATTCTACAACAGTCATTACCGCTCCTACTAAAGCAAGCGCAAAGCAAAATAACCCAGTAAAGAATATTAGTGAATCATCCATAATTAGTCCTTCCTGGCTATTATTTTAAAATAAATAGCGAACGTTAAAATAGATGGAATCCAAGTTGCGGTAAACAATGCTTCTTGCTTTGTGTCCACTCCTTGAAACCAAAGAAAAGCAGTTGTTACAAATGCAACACCCACTGACATTAAAATACATATATCTGACGTTTTCATCATAATTACATCCTTCTTTAAAAATTAATCTTCGTTCCAAAAAGCCGCAGAACCTATCAACAAGAAAATTACTGCTAGTGAGGCATGCGCTCTTATACTTGTTTCGTTCGGTAACTCTATCAAAAGTGGCACCAAATTAGCCATACCAAGCAAAAGCCAGAGTACTGCCAAAAATGATAGGGATAGGGCTACTATCCCAATTTTTCTTTTCATAAAATCACCAGCTCTAGTTTAATGAAGTCCAGCTATATATTGTGACAAAGCTTCAATTTCAACTGTCGTTAAACCTTTAGCAACATTCACCATCATCTCATTTGCCCTAGAAACATCTGTGGAGCCCGTTTGTTCATTTATGGAATATTGACGGAATGCTTTTAGCTGTGAAGTAGTATATGCTGCATGCTGACTGCTGATTGCTGGGAAGCCTGCAGTTGGAATACCTAAACCTTTAGCTCCATGACAAGCAATACAAGCTGTCGTTTGAGTATCCATTTTTCCACCAACATAAATCTTACGACCAAGCTCAAGAGTTTCAGCATCTGCATTCGCACTGTTTTCACTTATAGTTTGGATTGAATAGTAAGCTGCAATGTCCATCATGTCTTGCTCAGAGAGCATTCCAGCAACACCATTCATCATTGCATTCTTTCTTTCACCTGACTTAAAGTGCTGTAATTGTTTTATAAGATAAGCCTCACCTTGTCCAGCTAACTTAGGAAAAGTAGGAATAGTGCTATTACCTGCCAGACCATGGCAACCCATACATGTTGCAGTCTTTACTTGACCTGCCTCAGCATCACCAGCAGCAATAATAGGGCTACTGAAAGAAGCAATTAATATATAAGCTAAAGCAATAATGGTCTTTTTCATTCTTAATCTCCAAAAAATTCAAGGAAATTATACGTGAAAAATAATGGTATCGTAAACTTCAATTAGGACAGTTTTATCGACTAATATTAGTATTTAGAATTTTGAATAGAAAGATATTCAGCAATCGAGCGTTCAAATCCTTCAGCCATTGGAGCCATTGCATTCATGTATGAGTTCTGACGCTCACCTGACTGAAAATATTCTAATTGCTGAACAATCCAATCAGCATCTTTTCCAGCTAAAGAAGGTGCATTTTCATCTGTCGAATGTCCATTCTGGCCATGACAACTTACACAGCCCAAAGCACTATACATTGCTTCGCCTTCACTATTGGCATTTGAACTTAGCGAAAAAATAGCTAAAGCAATTGTGACTGATGTTAAAAAATATCTTTTCATTGAATCTATATCCTAACTTAATTCATCAAATAAATTATACCCAGTTCTAGCTTGTTCAAAATCTGTTGTATTTATAATGATTATTTTCCTTTCCAGCTTGGAGGTCTCTTTTCAGAAAAAGCTTTAGGACCTTCTTTTGCATCTTCAGAGTTCAACATTTTCTGATAAGCCTGGATCTCACCAGATCGCATAACTTTATAAGCACTTTCTAAATCCATTTGGTCTGTTTGCCTTAATACAGATTTTATTGCTGCCAGAGATAGAGGTGCAGACTTAGCAATTTGATGTGCCCACTCTATTGCTGAATCTTCTAATTCACTTAAAGTACAGCTTCGATTAACTAGGCCAAAGTGTTTTGCTTCATCTACGGCCATTCGTCGACCTGTCATAAGCATGTCCATCGCCACTGCAGATGGCAATCGTCGTGGCAATCTTAAGACGCCACCACTATCAGGGATAATGCCTAAGGTCGCTTCTGGAACAAAAAACTCTGCAGTATCTGCTGCAATTATAAGGTCAGCTGCTAAAGCTAACTCAAAGCCTCCTCCAACTGCTAGTCCATTAACTGCGGCAATGACAGGTTTATCAAGATCCCACAACTCCGTTAGTCCTGCAAAACCACCAAGCCCAAAGTCTGCATCAATTGCCTCGCCTTCAGATGCGGCTTTTAAATCCCAGCCACCGCAAAAAAAACGATCACCAGCCCCCGTTATCACAGCCACCCGTAAATTATTATTATCTCTAAAACTGATAAATGCATCACCCAGCGCATGACTTGTTTTAGCATCAATTGCATTAGCTTTTGGTCGGTCCAAGGTAATCAATATTACGTCATCATAGATTTTGCAATTAACACTGTTGTTCATAAATTTCCCAATTAAAAGGCTGATTAGCCTAAGTTTAACTTAATAAGAGTGTCGACAGCAATAACTCCGCTGCCTCTCTTCAATACTAATAATGGATTAATATCCAATTCATCAATATCATTTTCACTAACTAGTTTGACAGTAGCCATTACGCAATCAATAATCATCTCAACGTCTCCTTGTGGATTACCTCTATAACCATTAATTAAAGGAAAAGCTTTTAATTTTGATAAGGCTAGAGAAACATCCTTCCTATTAACTGGAAATAGAAGTGGAATACTTTCTTTGAAAAGCTCCACCAAAATTCCACCACTTCCAATAATAATATATTTTCCAAAAATTGGGTCAAGGCCAACACCAATAATCAATTCAGCAACTGAATCTTGCACCATTTTTTCAATAAGAAGGGATGAACCAATCTTAAATAAATCCTGGCAAGCCTTCTCTAGCGCTAAAGGATCATTTATATTTAGCATAACAGCACCTAGCTCTGTTTTATGTACCAACTCAACATCTGAAACCTTCAGTGTTATAGGGTAATGTATTTTTTCAGCGGCAATTAAAGCCTCAGAGGTGCTACTAATAATTTTTCCATCTGGCACAGGAATTCCATATTTTTTCAACAATTTCTTGCCTTCAAACTCTGTTAGTGTTGAAATTTTAGAAGGGTGAGATAATGAGCGTAATATCTCTATCGATTGCATTGAGCTTTTCTGAAAAGCGAGTCCAATTCTATAGGAGTGATTAAGAGCCTTCAAGCAAATATCCAGCCCTATCATTGGCGCGATACCATATTTTTGGCATTCCTTAATAATCCTTTTAGGCATACAATCTGCAATTGAAGCTAATACTATAGTCTTCTCACGTGTCCCAGAAATCGCATCAGAGAGAGCCAATAAAGTTAAGTCCCAATCTTTTTGTTCTGATTCTTGCGTTCTTGGCCAGTCCAATAACAACATTGTTGCAGCAAAATTGCCACTAATCATCTGCTTAAAGCATTTTGAAGTTCTTTTTCGGTCACCCCAAATAAAGGTATGGTAATCAAGTGGATTATCAACCTCGACATAATCATTAAGCGCTAGTTTAACTCTATCTTTATGAAGATCATCAAGGCTAGGAAAGGTGATATCCAGACCATCAATCAAATCCGCCATCATTCCTGCCTCTCCTCCAGAGCAGCTCATAGATGCAACACCGTTATGGTCAATGGTTCCTAAAATACTTAGCAATTTTAAAGTTTCTAGGAACTCTGGAACAGTATCCACTCTAGCAATCCCGAGTCGCTCAAAAAATACATTAAAAAGTTGGTCCAAGCCTGTCATTGAGCTGGTATGACTGAGTGCAATCTTTGCAGAAACATCAGTACGTCCAGACTTAATTGCAACAATTGGAATTTTTTTATCAAGGGCTCTTCGAGCAGCAACATCAAACGATTTGATATCGGAAATTCCTTCGATATGCAGGCCTATTGCATTGACTCTATTGTCATCGAGCATCGCATTAATAATATCTGCAATATTTGTATTTGTTTGATTGCCAAGAGTAAACATGTAGGCAATTGGAAGCCCGATCGATTGCATTGTAATATTAAGGCCTATATTGCCACTCTGTGTAATAATTGCAACCCCACTCAAAACTGGCTCACAACCATGAACATCAGGCCACAATGCAACTCCATCAAGACTATTGATAAAGCCATAACAGTTCGGTCCAATTAATGGCATTCCATCAGCAGCCTCTTCCAGCCTCTGATTTCGTTTTATTCCTTTTTCTCCAAGCTCTCCAAAACCAGAAGCGTACAAAACTGCTCCACCACCTCCAATCGACTTTAAATCAGCAACTATAGCTATAGCAGACTCGGCATTAACTGCTATAAACGTAGCATCTGGAGCCTCAGGAAGATCTTTAATATCTTTGTAACACTTAATTCCCTCAAGAAAATCTAGAGTTGGATGGATTGCCCAAATTTTATGGTTATAGCCTAATTTTTTACTTTCTCTAATCGCAAAATTTGCACCACGATTTCCAACCACAGCTATTGATTTTGGTGATATTAGCCGACTCAAATTAGTTCTACTCATAAAGGACTACTCAAATGGTCTTAGTAGTGACCTTGAAATGATATGTCTTTGAATTTCACTCGTACCATCCCAAATTCGTTCAACTCGATGGTCTCGCCATATTCTTTCCAAAGGCAGCTCTTCCATTAGACCCATACCTCCAAGTATTTGTATGGCTTCATCAGAAATCATTGCAAGAGTCTCTGTAGCTTTCAGTTTTGCCATTGCAGCATCACTATTAGTCATTTCTCCTTGCGTATCCTTCCATGCAGCTTTTAAAGTTAATAGTTCTGCAGCATGAAGCTCCATTGACATATCAGCAAGCTTAAAAGAAACTCCTTGAAATTTACCAATCTTTTGACCAAATTGTTCACGCGTTGCAGCCCATTCTGTTGCAATTTGCAGGGCTCTTTCAGCTCTGCCAAGACACATTGCTGCAACTGATAATCGCGTAGCGCCAAGCCACTCATTTGCCACATCAAATCCATGGTCTACCTCACCTAATACTTGAGATTCATGGACACGGCAATTATCAAAATTAAGAATAAAGTTATGATATCCCCTATGAGAAACACTTTTGTATCCAGGCTCTACAGAAAACCCTGAGGTACCAATATCCACCAAAAAGCTAGTTATTTTTTTCCTCTCTCCTCTGGAAGTCTTCTCAGTTCCAGAAGCTGCAAATAAGATAACGTAGTCGGCCACATCCGCATGACTAATAAAATGCTTTGAGCCATTAATTACAAAAAACTCTCCATCTCTCTCTGCCTTGCACTGCATAGATCGAACATCTGACCCTGCGTTAGGCTCTGTCATTGCAAGACATTCAACCTTATCTCCTCGAATCGTTGGAATTAAATAATCTTCAATTTGTGCTCCTTGGCAAGCCAGCAATATATTACTAGGTCTTGCGACAATATACTGAAGGCCAAAATTTGCCTTACCTAACTCCTTCTCTAAAAGGCATAAAGTCAAAGTATCAAGACCCCCACCTCCATGTATTTCTGGCATATTACTAGCATAAAGACCTTGATCGATTGCCTTTTTTTTGATATTTTCAGCTAGGTGTTTGTTAATTTTATTACTTTGTTCAACCTCATCTTCGTGAGGATAAAGCTCTTGCTCCACGAAACTTTTAACTGAATCGATAATCATTTCTTGCTCATTAGAAAGGCCAAAATCCATCTCTACTCCTACAATTTAATTAACTTACTTTATTTTTTAATCGCCATAATGCGGCCTTTTTGCCTTGGTGTAGACAATTTTTTATGATATCCCCAAATCTTTAAAAGTATATCTTCAACAGTTGATTCAATCTGGCATGCTTTCCCTTTGTTCATATCTACATGAACAAGCATTTGCTCAGTTGTAGCTAATAAGTCACCACTTTCAGCATGGAACATTTGATGAAAAATATGAAGCTTTTTTGCATCTAAACCAAGTAATTGAGTAGTAAACTTAAGAGGCTCTCCCTTTGAAACTTCCAAATAAAAGTTTATATGCGTTTCAACAGTATAGAAAGACTTGCCTGCTAAGCGATAGTCATTATCAACCCCAATGTATTGAAATAAAGCATCTGAAGCATCGCCAAAAGCATACAAATAGAATGACTCGCTCATATGGCCATTGTAGTCAATCCAATCTGGATGAACTTCAGATTGATATAACTCTAGAGGAGTATTAAGCTTGTCCTCTAGAGAAAAGTATTGGTACTTTCTTTTAAGATATATTTCATTATCCATATGATGTCAGAATACCTAATAGAATTAGAATGTAATGAGATGTCAATTAATAAAGATTATATAATGACAATGTCTGCACCGAACTACTTGAATTATGCATAATTTCTATCGCAAAGCAAAGTTTCTTTTATCCTGTCCATCCATTAAAGGTTGTCCAGAAGATGCTGGATATGAAGTTATTTTTGCAGGTCGTTCTAATGCAGGTAAATCTAGTGCAATTAATACACTCACCGAACAAAAAAAATTAGCGAAAGTTAGCAGAACTCCTGGTAGAACTCAGCATTTAGTCTTCTTTGAGCTTGATAAAGATAGAAGGCTTGTTGATTTACCTGGTTATGGATATGCCAAGGTTCCAGATGCTGTAAAACAAAATTGGCATAGAAATATGAGTGAATATTTTGACAATAGAAAGTGCATGCGAGCTGCAATACTTGTAATGGACTGTCGCCATCCATTAAAGCCCTTTGATCAAATGATGCTTGAGTGGTCTATCACTAATAAAGTCTCTACAAATATTTTACTAACAAAATCTGACAAACTTAAAAAGGGAGCTGCAAGTTCAGCTAAACTTGCTGTCATGAAAGCAATCAAAGGTTACCCATCAATAAGTGTTCAGCTTTTCTCATCCCTGAAAAAAGAAGGGGTGCCTGAACTTTGTAGTTATCTTAATAAAATATTTGAAGTGAGTAATGAGGGTTAACCTAGACCTCTCTTTAATTAAAGCTAACGATACAATTATTGTTGCGAACAATCGCCAAGTCTTAGCAATCAAGAAATCAATATCTGAACTTAATGGCACATCAAAAATGCCGAAAGTATCTTCCTATAAATCATGGCTTGAAGGCAACTGGAATCAAAATAATCCATCAAGAAGTTTGCGCCTGCTAACTCAGTTTGAAATAAGATTTTTATTAAAAGAAATTAGTAAAGGAGATGTTACAAGCAATCCTGAAACTTTTATTGATGAGCTAATTAAGTGCTACATAATTTGCAAAACTTATTTTATTGATATAACTGAGTTATCAAGTTTTGGTGCAATCCCTCCTAAGTTCTTTATAGGCTGGATAAGTAAATATGATAAGTTTAAAATGGCTAATAAGTGTATCGATCATACAGATCTTTTTCGTGCTTCACTAGAATCTCTAAAAACTCAAAATAAAGAAGGGAAATATTATTCTTATGGCTTCAATGAGCCAACACCTGAGCAAAAAAAACTTTTTGAAATATTAAAATGTAGGCCTATGTTGTATCAAGGTCAAAATAAAAATATTCCTGCCTTCTCTTTCAATAACCAAGACACTGAATTAAAGACAATAGCAAAATGGGCAAAAGAGATTAGTCTAAAAAATCCAGATAAAAAAATTGGAATTGTTATCCCAAATTTAAATGAATTACAGCATATTGTTAAAACTATTTTTGATCTTGAATTTACTTCGACCCTAATCGAAACTCATCAAAAACCATACAATATTTCTCTTGGAATACCGCTTGGACACTATCCACTCATTCAACATCTTTCCTCTGTTTTACAAATTTCAACTGAATTTATCAAGGGTCATATAAGCCACGAATTATTGATCAAGGTTGTTACTTCGCCTTATATTAAAGGTGCTAAGAGTGAGCGAGATAGTCGCGCGTTATTGGTCTCTAAAGTTTTAAAAATTGGCGCCAAAGAGAGCAGGGTTAATAAAATCATTTCTCTTTTAGATACATGCCCATCACTTAAAGAGATTTTTATAGAAATAAATACAATTAATACCTCAAAAACTATATCTCTTGAAGATTCCCTTGATTCTGTCAACTTATTACTTTCTTGTTGGGGCTTTACTTCAGATAGAGTCTTATCAAGTAGTGAATATCAGATATTTGAAAAGTATCAGACTGAAAGTTTAATTCTAAATAAACTATCAATTTATTATAAAAAAACAAACTTATCAAATGCTTTAGATATCTTAAGTGCCCATATAAGTGCTGTTATTTTTCAACCAAAAAGTGGTTTGTCAAATATTCATATAATGGGCTCTCTTGAGGCTGAGGGTTTATTCTTCGATCATGCATGGGTATCGAGCATGACAAGCAACTTCCTTCCAGGGCGAATAAAAATGCCATTATTCATTCCATCAAAGACTTCAATTGAGTATAAACTTCCAAATTCAAGCTTTCAATTAGTTGCTAAAGAAAGCAAAAAAACATTAGAAAACTTAAATAATTTAAGTTTTGATACTACATACAGTTACCCAAAGAACTCAAGTAATCGTGAAGAGCTTCCTACTCCATATTTAGACTTTGATGAATTTCCTTTCGAAGCTTTATCTGAAGATTTTCCTAGAGATTTAGAATATATTGAAGATTTTAAAGCATCTAAAATTATTGAACCTTCCATAAAAAAAGGCGTTAAAACCCTTCAAGATCAGATGAGTTGCGGGTTTAAAGGATTTACAAACCGTCTTAGTATTGATAACTTTGAAGAGCCACATCTTGGTATAAGCCGACTTGAACAGGGCAATTTAATCCATAAGATCTTAGAAACTTTATTCAATGAGATTACAACCAGCACAAAATTATTACAACTTTCTGATAATGAGCTTACTTTATTAATAGAGAAGCATACTGAGTCTGCAATTTTGAAAATACCTAATTCAAATTTTAAGGTCAATGAAAAAAATAGGCTTTTAGCAATTATTAATGAATATCTTGATCTTGAGAAGCAGCGAGATTACTTTGAAGTGCTAGAGACTGAATCAGCATCTGAAGTTAATATTGAGGGCTTGAAGTTTTCAACTCGTATTGATCGTATGGATCAAATGGCTTCTGGTACAAAACTCATCATTGATTATAAAACTGGAAAAAATATTAAAGCAAGTCATCTCACTGGAGATCCTTTAAAGGAGGCTCAGCTTCCTATTTATGCAATAACGAATTCAGTTGATGGAATCTCATTTGCAACTATTAACTCTAATAATTGTGAGTTTAAGGCAATAACAAAGAATAAATTTGAACTTCCAATAAGTAAACAGGCGAGTAATAAAATGCCAGATTGGGACAGTCAATTGACTGAATGGAAATCAAGCTTAATCTCAGCTAGCCAAAATTTTCAGTCAGGTGTTGCTAGCGTCTTGCCTGCAAAAAATGCTTGCGAGTACTGTGATTATGACCTACTCTGCAGAATCGATAAATCTAGTAATAATCGATAGTCTTTCTTGAGCTATCTCTTGTGCAATATTAATATTAGCAAGTTTTGAAATCTGAATTGATTTAAGAAGCTCCAGTAATTTAATTATTGGCTTTGTATTTATATCCAAGTAATCAAAAGCTGTCAGAATTATTTGAAACCTTTTATGACGCCTTAAACCATCATTCTTTAAGTAAAAATTTAAGACTTCCTGAGGATTAAATGACAAGAAATTCATAGCAAAATGACTCCATTCTGCAACGAGTTCAGTAATTTGTTGGATATCTTTTGGACATTTAAGATGCTCACAAAGCGCCTCAATATTTTGAAGGTTTTGCTTATGAAGCCAAAGAGCAAAGGAGACTTCAGGTTGCTTGATTGATTGATTGAGTAGCTTAAAATCACTATTATTACTAAGCTCTAGCATTGGAAATAAGCTTTCATATGCCCTAGATTCAATCAAAACTTCAAAAAATACAGACGGTGACTCTGTCTGCATTGAAAGAGCAATTTCTTTAAAAACGCGCTCTGATGTTAGAGCGTCGACTTCACCAGAGACAACCATTTTTTTTATTAGCTCTAGCGTCTTATCGTCAATAGTAAAACCAAGATTAGAGAAGCGAGATGCAAAACGGGCAGTGCGTAATATGCGCACAGGATCTTCTGAAAAAGCATCAGATACATGCCGAAGTGTTTTCTTTTTGATATCTTCTATTCCGCCATAAGGATCAATATAACTTCCATTGCCATCTATTTTTTGGGCAATTGCGTTAACTGTTAGATCCTCCTTGAAAGGTCTTGCTCAATTGTTACAGTCCTAGAAGTGTCAAATGCAAAGCCAGTATAGCCTGCGCCGACTTTACGCTCAATTCTTGCGAGTGCGTACTCATCATGAGTCTCTGGATGAAGGAATACTGGAAACTCTTTTCCAACCTGACGATAGCCAAGTGACAAAAGCTCCTCAGGGGATGAACCAACAACAACATAATCCTTTTCTGTTGTTTCGGATGCTATCCCTAAAATCTGATCTCGAATAGCGCCGCCTACTAAATATATTTCCATAATTATTAACTGCAGATTTTAAAGATGACTGTAAATTTATCTTATAATACACGAATGGATAATAAGAAGAATATATCACCCGAAGCGTATCATATTACTCAAGAATGCGGCACTGAGCCTCCATTCTCTGGTGAGTATTATAATCATAATGAGACAGGTCACTATCATTGTATATGCTGTGACGCAGTGTTATTTGAATCGAGTACTAAATTTGACTCGGGAAGTGGGTGGCCAAGTTTTTATGAACTTGCAAACAGTAGCTGTGTTCGCCAACTAGAAGATAACTCTATGGGCCACGTTAGAGTAGAAGTTAGATGTGCGTCTTGTGATGCCCACTTGGGACATGTTTTCCCTGATGGCCCTCAGCCTACTGGAAAGCGATACTGCATTAACTCTGTTGCTTTAAATTTTACTGACGATCAGTGATGGTTTGGTAATAAGTCTAGCTAGCAACCATTTAATAAAATAGAACCATAACCGCCAAAAAACCTAGAAAAATTGAAAACCCTTTTTTGAGTTTTTTACTATCAACAGCATGGGTTACCTTGGCTCCTAATGGCGCAAAAAAAATACTCGTAGAGACAATAGCGACAAGCGCTTCAAAATTGATAAATCCAATCCCACCAGTTGGAAGGTCTTGACTTGAGCCTGTAATCATAAAACCAATACTTCCAGCAATTGCAATTGGCATCCCAACAGATGCAGAGGTTGCAATAGCATTTTTAATATTTACATTGTTATAAACCAAAAATGGTGTTGTCATAGTTCCGCCACCAATTCCAACCATAGCAGAAATTAGGCCAATAAAATACCCAGTTATTGACCAAGCCCATCTAGATAAATTATCAGCATGACTTGATGCTGTAACCCCAAACCATAGAATCAAAGCAACACTAATCTCAAAGAGTGCAAAAAATAGCCTTAGAAAATCAAAGCTCATATATTTTACTAATAGGGCGCCTGTAAAAGACCCAAGTAGAATCGTAGGGGCTAACTTTTTAAAATTATCCCAAAGTATTGCTCCGTGCCTTTGATGCGCATAGAGACTAGAAATAGAAGTAAAAACAATAGCCGCTAAAGCAGTGCCAATTGAAGTATGCATTAAGATTGACTGGTCCACAGATGGTGCCAAAAGATAAAGCAAAGCTGGAACAATTATTAGCCCCCCACCAACCCCCAATAGACCAGCTAAAAATCCAGAAAATGCACCTAAAAGCAACAGAAGGGCAACAAGCTCACTCACAACACAAAGACTATTAAAGTGTTATTTACCTTCATATGTCAACTCAATTTGACCAGATATGCTCTGCAAAATGCTTTCGACACATGGACTGGTAACGATCATTACCACCAATAACTACTTGATCGCCATCATTAATAATATTACCTTTTTCGTCTGTGCGAACCACCATCGTTGCTTTACTTCCACAATGGCAAATAGTTTTTAGCTCTATTAGATTATCTGCCCACGCCAAAAGATGCTGACTACCTGGGAAGAGTTCACCTCTAAAGTCAGTCCTAATCCCATAACAAAGAACAGGTATATCTAGATCATCTACAGCAATAGCGAGCTGCTTAACTTGATCTCGACTTAGAAACTGACTTTCATCAATAAGCACGCAGTTGATGCCTTGTTTTTTATTTTCCTCAGAAAGTATCTTAAACAAATCATCTTCCTTATGAAAAAGATAGGCCTCTGCCTCAAGGCCAATTCTTGACGTTACTTTACCAACACAATATCGATTGTCAATTGCTGCCGACATAATATAAGGCCGCATACCCCTCTCTTTATAGTTATATGCAGACTGAAGAAGTGAGGTTGACTTTCCGGCGTTCATTGCAGAATAATAAAAGTAAAGCTTAGCCAAAATACAAACCTTAAATTAGAAATAATATAATATTATAACCTTTGATAACCCTTCAAAATGTAGCATCATTGAAGCTCTTTATGTTGATAAAACTCCTGAAGAACTTCCGGATTTTCTAGTGCAGTCTTGTTGTCAATAGGAAGATTATTAATTGCTTTTTGAACCGCTAATTCAACAATTTTGCCACTCTTTGTTCTAGGAATATCAGAGACCTGAATGATCACATCTGGAACATGCCTTGGCGTGGTATTGCTTCTAATCTGATGAGCTATTTTATTCTTAAGCTCATCATTCAGCTGCTGACCTTCACTTAACTTTACAAACAAGATGATTCGTGAGTCATCATCAAGTGCTTGCTCAACAACGACAGACTCCAATACTTCATTTAGTATTTCAACTTGTCGATATATTTCAGCTGTTCCGATCCTCACTCCGTCTCGGTTAAGGGTCGCATCTGATCTCCCATAAAAAATCATTCCACCAGATTCCATGAGCTTTACATAATCCCCATGGCACCAAACATTGGAGTAGCGTTCAAAATATGAACTTTTGTATTTATTCATTTTCTTATCGCTCCAAAACATTATTGGCTTTGAAGGAAAAGTACTAGTGCAAACCAGCTCGCCCTTTTCTCCAGTAACAGATTCGCCTAGCTCATTCCAAACCTCAACTGAAAGACCAAGGCCTCGAGTTTGTAGCTCACCTCGATATACTGGAAGTATTGTAGAGCCCAATACAAAACATGAAACAATATCAGTCCCACCAGAAATAGAAGACAAACATATTTCTTCTTTTACGTATTGATAGACATAATCAAAACAATCAGGACTTAATACTGATCCTGTAGAAAGCAACATTCTTAGAGCTTCTAAATTGTGAGATACACTTGGATTGAGATTTATTTTCCTGCAAGTATCCAAAAATTTCGCAGATATACCCATAACATTAATTCTTTCTTGCTCTGCATAGTCAAACAAAACACCAGCATTATGTTTTAATATTGGAGAGCCATCATAGAGCATTATTGTTGCCCCAGAAGCTAAAGAGCTCACGAGCCAGTTCCACATCATCCAGCCACACGTAGAAAAATAAAAGACCCTTTCACCTTCTTTAATGTCGCAGTGGAGAGTATGCTCTTTTTTATGTTGAATTAGAGTCCCACCAACTCCATGAACAATGCACTTTGGAATGCCAGTAGTTCCAGATGAAAATAAAATATAGAGTGGGTCATTAAAAGTAACTGATTCAAAAATTAATTCAGGAGTTACTTCCTGATCAGCAATTTTATCAAATGCAAAAATGGAATTATCTTCATTTAAAGAAGCTTGATCGTTAATATAACGAACCAATAAAGTGTTTTCAATAGATGGCAACTTTGAAATTATTTCTGCATTCTTTTCAAGGCAATTAAAAACCTTTCCGTTATAAAGATATGCGTCCACACAAATAAATACTTTAGGCTTAACTTGACCAAATCGATCTAGGACTCCTTGAACACCAAAATCAGGAGAGCAGGATGTCCAGATTGCACCAATACTAGATGTTGCCAACATTGAGACCACCGTTTCGGCCATATTAGGAAGCAAGCCAGCAACGCGGTCACCTTTTACAACGCCACTTTTCTTAAGCCAGTGAGATAGCCTTGCAACCTGATTATATAATTCGTCGTGTGTTAAAGAACTTTTATGTTTATCTTCGCCCCAAAAAATTATTGCAGGCGTTTGATCTCTTTTAGATAATAAATTTTTTGCAAAATTTAATTTTGAATCTGAAAACCATTCTGATTTTAAAAAATCTTCACCATTTTTTAAAACTTTTTTAGATTTTTTATCTACAATAATTCTAGAGTAGCTCGAAAACAACTCCCAAAAAGATTCAGGGCATTTGCATGACCATTTATATAAATCATGAAAATTTTCTAGGCTGATATTGAATTTTTTATTAACTTTTTGAATAAATTCCCAGGCCTGAGAATCTTCTATTTGGTTTTTTGTAGGGCTCCAAAGCAACTTAATCATCAAACTCAAATCCCTTGTTATAATCCACTTATCTTTCCTTAATTATGTTTACTGAGATTTAATCCACTCTTTTAAAAGTGAAACACCTTTTACTATTTGTGGACAAATTATATCTAAAAAATTCTCAGGTGAGAAATCCTTATTTGAAATAAATTTAAGAGCCGCTGAACCATCAAAATCTACAAACGCAATACGTGATAATAATTTATCTTCTTCTAAACCAAAGTCAGACCCAGGCAACATTGCAAAACCTATATCGTTAAGTATTTTTTTACAAAGTGTTTTGTCATTATTCATTTCCTTGGTTATATTTATAACATTTGAAAAGTCACATATCATGTAGAAGCCTCCTTGTGGTTTTTGACATTTCACACCAACTGAGCAAAGTTCTCTATAAATATAATCAGCAATTATTTTCAAAATTAGCCTCGAACTATAGAGAAATTCTGAATGATCTTCTGAATATGCTTTAATAGCTGCGTACTGAATAGGCGCACTCACAGCAGTATAGGTTTCGCTAGCTATAGCTCTCACGCTGTCCCTAATATAACTCAATCCTTCTGGAAAAATTAATGTTCCAAGTCTCCACCCACCAGCTCCACACCACTTACTCAATCCACTACTAATAATTGTTTTTTCAGGGTAGTAGTGAGTAATGGATTTATACTCTCCAGTGAAATCTAGCTCAGCATATATTTCATCAGCAATAATAATGATATTGTACTTTCTGGCAACCCTTGCTAATTCCTCTAAATCTCCATGTACTGTTCCTGAAGGATTATTAGGCGAGTTTAAAATTAAAAGTTTATTAACCGACTTAAGATTATCACAGACTCTACCTAGCTCTTGAGGGTCAAGATGCCAATTGCTCTTAGCAGAAGCCTTAATCCAATGAACTTTTTTATTTATTATTTGTGCTTGGGGCTCATAAGACACCCAACTCGGCCTTGGAAGTAGCAAGTCACAATCTAATGCTAACTGTGTTTGAAAAATTAATTCTTTCGACCCAGGGCCAATTATGACATTTTCAGCGCCATATTTATATTGATTTTTATTTGAATGATAATGAGCAACCTCACTCCTTAATCCTATTAAACCAGATACATTTATATAATCTTTTTGATGGGCATTTTTTTTTAACTCATCAACAATTACCTCTGGAACTGGGAAAGGAGACTGGCCTAATCCAAACTTAAAAACCTCTTTACCATCTTGAATTAAATCCTGCGATAGTTCATTGATAGCTAATGTAGCTGAAGTCTTTAAATCTATAATGTTTTTTTGTATATCCATATTAGTAATTTTTCCGTCTAAACTGCATTGTCGCTATAATGCCTAATAGCATAAGAGCTGGTATAAAAATAATCTGCTTAGGTAGAGTATTTCTTTTAGTTTGAACAGATGTGATAATCCAGCCACTATCAACACCAGCAACTTTCATTGACTCAACCTGCTTGTTTATTGCTCGATTATTTGACATGCCAGGCATTACCATTGCAACCTCCATATCCCCAAATAAGTCATCTAAATAAAAGCCAGTATTATTTATTTTTTCCATTCCAGAATTACCCTCAGCTAAAGATAATAAAAAAGTGTAACTTCTTTGAATGCCCTCAAGTGTTTCTCCTTCAACAATAAATCGAATCGATTGACCTGAGGTCATTGCTTCAGCAATTTCAAATATTTGATCTCCAGGAAGACTTTCATAAGGTGGGTCAACTTTATTCCAAAAATAACCAGGCCTGAATAACATAAAAGCTACTAATAAAAGTAATAAGGTTTCCCACCATCGATTCCTTACTAGCCAATAACCTTGAGTTGCTGCTGCAAATAATAATATAGCAATAGTTGAAGAAATAACGACCATTAAAAAACTAAATACATTACCTATTCCAATCATAAGTAACTGAGTATTGAATATGAATAAAAAAGGAAGTATGGCTGTTCTCATATCATATATAAAACCTTGTACTCCAGTTTTAATTGGATCACCCTTTGAAATAGCTGCCGCAGCATAAGCAGCTAAACCAACTGGTGGTGTATCGTCAGCCAATATTCCAAAGTAAAAAACAAACATATGCGCTGCAATTAGAGGAATAGCAACATTATTTGCAGCACCCAAGCTAACAATTACAGGCGCCATTAAACTGGAGACTACTATATAGTTTGCAGTTGTTGGTAAGCCCATGCCTAAAATTAAACTAATCATTGCTGTGAAAAGTAAGATCAAAAACAAGTTGCCTGCTGCAATAAACTCAACCCATCCTATAATAAGTTGGCCAACTCCTGTTAGAGTTACAGTGCCAACAATTATTCCAGCTGCAGTAGTTGCAACACCTACTCCAATCATATTTCTTGCGCCATTAATAAAGCCAGCTTTAATATCATAAAGGCTTTGGATTAGCTGATTAGTGAAATCTAAACTACCTCGAAATACTCCTAAAAGAATTTTTTGTGTTAAAACGATAAAAACCATAAATAGTGTTGCCCAATAAACTGATGTTTCAGGTGAAAAACGCTCAACGGTCAGTAGCCAAATTAATAATATTACAGGGAGTAGGAAATGAAGTCCTGCTTTAACTGTTTTTCCAACTTCAGGAATTTCAATAATATCTCCAGTCGGTAGATCAGGCATTCTAGAGACATAAAATAATAAGGATACATAGCTGAATATCATAATTGTTGAAACAATCAAAATATTAAAATCGCCAGCTACTGCTTTTATCAATTCAAAAAATGGTGGAAGGACCCAAACCAATATTCCCAAAAGTATAAGCACGGTGCATATGCTAATTAGCTTATCAACTCTGTTAAGTTTTTTGGTTCTTTTAAGACCCTCCATTCCCGCCTTTAAAGCCTCTAAATGGACAATATAAATTAAAGCTATGTATGAAATAAGAGCAGGTAAGAAAGCATGTTTAATAACTTCTATATAAGATATACCAACATACTCAACCATTAAAAAAGCAGCAGTTCCCATAATAGGTGGTGTAAGTTGGCCATTCGTTGAAGATGCAACCTCTATGGCTCCAGCCTTCTCAGAGCTAAAACCAACTCTCTTCATTAATGGTATTGTAAATGTCCCAGTAGTTACTACATTAGCTATTGAGGATCCAGAGATCATACCGGTCATTGCCGATGATACTATTGCAGCTTTAGCTGGTCCACCACGATAATGGCCTGTAAGTGCATAAGCTACTCTAATAAAATAATTTCCCGCCCCAGCCTTTTCAAGGAGTGATCCAAATAAAACAAATAAAAAAACCATACTTGCAGATACGCCAACTGCAATTCCAAATGCGCCTTCTGTAGTTATCCACATATGGGAAACAATTTTATTCAATGAGGCGCCGCCATATCCACCAGCACCAAAATAAACATACGAAAGAGCAAGCAAAGCAACAATCATTAGTGGAGGGCCTAATGACCTTCTTGTGGCCTCTAGTAACAATAATAGCCCTACAACACTTAAAACTAAATCCGTTGAATTTGGGACACCTAAGCGCATTTCAAATGCTCTTGAATCCCAAACCTGATTATAAATTAAATATATACAAGAAAGAACAAGCAGCAAACCCATAATCCAATCTGTCCAAGGAACAAGAGTTCTTGAAGAATTTTTAAATGCAGGATAAGTCATAAAAGCTAAAAATCCAGCAAAAGAAACATGGACTCGCTTTACTACATCAGCATTCATCCATGGCGTAATTTCAAGAACTAGAGGAGAGGAGACATATAGTTGAAATAATGACCAAGTCAATGCAGTATATAGCAGTATATTTTTGACAAATATACTATTTGGATTTCGATTTCCAGTTTCCAAATCAGTTTTCATGTAAATTTATGACCTAAATATGATAATTGAATAATATATCTTTTCGAACATCTATAAAGGATTTTTGAGTCATTAAGAAAAATAAAAAAAAAGGATGGCGTTGGCCATCCTTTTTAATTAAAACTTAAAATTACCAGTTCATTAAACCAGCTTCTTTATAGTACCTTGCTGCACCAGCATGAAGTGGAGCTGATAAGCCATCTTGAATCATTTCTTCTTTCTTCAAGTTAGCAAATGCAGGATGCAACTTTTTAAAGGAATCAAAATTTTCAAACACACCCTTAACAATAGAATGAATTACATGCTCTGATACTGCAGCTGAACTAACAACTGTTGCGCCCACACCAAATGTTACAGTGTCTTCAGGATTTCCATTGTACATTCCACCCGGAATAGTTGCAGTACGATAGAAGTCATTGTTAGCCACTAAACCATCTACTGCAGCTCCAGTTACATTTACTAGGACACTGTCACAAGAGGTAGTTGCTTCTTTGATTGAACCTGAAGGATGGCCAACAGTAAAGACCATTGCATCAATTTTATTGTCACATAATGCTTTTGATTGTTCAGAAGATTTCAGTTCAGATGCTAGAGCAAAAGTTGATTTATCCCAGCCAAGCGCCTCCATTAATACCTCCATAGTTCCTCTCTGGCCAGAACCAGGATTTCCAATATTAACTCTCTTGCCTTTTAGATCCTCAAGATTACGAATACCTGAATCAGCTCTAGCTACAACAGTGAAAGGTTCAGGATGTACTGAAAAGACTGCTCTTAGATCTGTAAATGCACCTGCATCAGCAAATTTACTAGTTCCGTTATAAGCATGGTACTGCCAATCTGACTGAGCAACACCTAAATCCAACTCACCAGCACGAATCGTGTTAATGTTGTATACCGACCCACCTGTTGACTCAACTGTACAACGAACACCATGGCTCGCCCTGTCTTTATTTACTAGTCGACAAATAGAACCACCAGTCGGGTAGTAAACGCCTGTCACTCCACCAGTTCCAATAGTAACAAATTGATCTGCTGCTGAGACTGCTGTTGAAGCAGTTATACCACTTAGCAAAGCTGCAGAAAGTAACGCACTAAAAAAATTAAATTTTTTCATTTTTTTCTCCTTAATTTATAAATCATATTTATTTGACAACAAATTAAAAAGTACATTAATTTCTTTTAAATTTGAGTCATAATCAAAAATAGACATATTCTCTTTCAGGAAAAACTGTCTAATCAATAAGTTAATTTTTACTATAACTTAAGAGCGTAAAACTTATCACGCACTCTATTTATACCATAGAATAGATCATAATGGTCTATTGATTAGTCTTTAACTCTCTTCTTAGAACCTTACCAACATTTGTTTTTGGAATCTCTTTAATAAACTCAATATGCTTAGGAACCTTATAAGCAGTTAGTTTTTCACGGCAAAAACTAATGATCTCCTCTTCTGATAACGTTTGCCCTTCATGAAGAACTATAAATACTTTCACAAGCTCTTGAGAGCTCTCACCCTCAATTCCAACGCAGCCACACTCAAGAACTGCAGGATGCTCATTTACGACAGCCTCTACCTCATTTGGAAATACATTAAAACCAGAAACAATAATCATATCTTTTTTACGATCAACGATAAAAATATTACCTGTTTCATCTATTCGAGCAATGTCACCTGTCATGAACCAATTATTTTCGTCAAGACCTGAAACTTCAGAATTCCAATATCCACTCATAACCTGTGGTCCGCGTACGCAGAGCTCTCCAACCTCGTTAGTTTCAGTTAAAACATTATTATCCTCATCTCGAATTTCAATTTCAGTGAAAGCAGCAGGAAGTCCTACAGAGCCAGTAAATTCAGTTTGTTTATAATCATTAACGCTCACCAAAGGAGAAGTCTCTGTTAGTCCGTATGCTTGCCAAATGACAGATTTAGTAGTTTCATGCCACCTTTTTGCAGTGGTATCTAAAGCAGCCATTCCGCCGCTTAATGACATAAGCAAGTTACTAAAATCTAACTCCCTAAAGCCATCATAATTTAATAGGGCCTCATAAAGAGTATTGACACCAGAAATCATATGAAACTTATGTTTTTTCATTAATGAAACAAAAGTCTTAAGGTCTCTTGGGTTAGTAATTAATACACTTTTACCGCCAATATGAAACAGCATAAAGTTGTGTACCGTTAGAGCAAAAATATGATAAAGAGGTAACGGGCAGATTGCAATTCTCTGTTCATTTCTTGATTCATCATACATTTTTGGATCAATAGTAAAAAACGCCTGAATAATATTTGCAAGGATATTTCGATGAGACAATACTGCGCCCTTTGAAACTCCTGTTGTGCCTCCGGTGTATTGAAGAAATGCAGTATTATCAATAGAGATATCAACTTTAACTGGATTTTTCCCTAAGTTGTCACTTAGTACTTTATTAAACATAATAGCGCCATCAATATTAAATTTAGGCACTAATTTTTTAACTTTTCTAGTTACAAAATTAATAATTTTCCCTTTAAATCCAAGAAGGTCACCAACAGTTGTAATCATTACTTTTTCTACATTCGCAAGATTAGACTTTTCTACTACATTAGCGACGCCCTCCCAGACTACTAATACTTTAGCTTCACTATCTTTAAGGACATGCTCTAATTCTCTTTGAGTATAGAGAGGGTTAACATTAACAACAACGATTCCAGCCTTCAGAGCTCCATATACAATGATTGGATAGGCAAGCATATTTGGCATCATCACAGCTATCCTATCTCCTGCCTGAAAATTATTAGTCAGCCATGAGGCAAAAGCATTTACTTTTTCTGAAAGATCTTCATATGAAATTTCAACACCAAAGCTTTCAAATGCCATTTTTCCATTATGCTCTTGACAGCAGTTATCAAAAAACTCTACTAAGTTACCATGCTCTTTAAAAAACTCTGTTTCTTCAAGTTTGTTTGGTATGACTTTTTCCATGCTTTTCTCCTTATTCTAGTAATTAACTTTTCTCTATCTTGTTTATTAATATTTCTTTGTACTGATTATAAACCTCTCCATCTTTCTTAAATGCAAAACAAGAGTTTGTAAATTTTTTTTCTATCGATTTGGCTTCCTCTAAAGAAATAGTATTGGTTTTGCCGCCAGTTTTCTCTTTCCAAAGAGTTTGATAAGCAATCGTTCCGGCATAAGCCAATAAGTCAGTAATATGCCTACATCCTTTTTCACCACCCATAGCTTTGATAACCTTCCTGTTAAAGCCTGAAATTAAATACTCACCTTTTAAATTTTGGCAATTTTGTACAGATTGCGGGCAAATATTGTATGGGGATGCATTTATTACTGCCTCTATATCGATAATTTTCCTGTCGTCATCTAGAGTTAATCTTACAGCCATATCATGAAGTGGCTCTCCTGCACTTATATAGCCTCTATGCATATTTTCAAATGAATAAGTTTTACTATCAACTAGGAATACCTCAACGTCCCAAAGCCCATCATCTCTTTTATAGCCCTTTCCTTCGATGACTCTATTATGTTTTAAATCTCGCTTTGCTGGCCTAGATAGCATTTATTTATTATCCTTTTAAAATTCGACTTTTCGATTTAGCATGTTGCATTTCTAATTCTAACACTAAATCCTCAACACTTGGTACATTGGAGATAGAGCCAACTCCCTGCCCTGCTGAAAAAATATCACGCCACCTCTTAGCAGTAACCTTACTGATATCAAAATCTACTTTAAGTTTTTGCTTAATTAGGGGCATTATCATTTTTTTTAAATCACCCAATGTTTGCTTAACTCCTCTTTCTTTAGGAGAAATCCCAGCATTTTTTAGTGATTGCTCGAGCCAATTTCCATTAACACCAGTAATTTTATTAGACTTAATAATGTCACTGGCTGAGGCGTTAAGTATCATCTCTTTATACTCCTCAGTGGCATCACTTTCTTTTGTAGCAATAAAGCGAGTTCCCATATAAGCCATGTCAGCACCCATAGCCTGGATTGCTAAGATTGAATCGCCTGAGCTGATACTTCCGCCGACAATAATTGTGCCATCAAAGATCTCTCTCACCTCAGCTACAAAAGCAAATGGTGACAATTCACCGGTATGCCCGCCTGCGCCATTACAAACCAATATTAAACCGTCAACTCCAGCATCAATTGCTTTTTTTGAGTGGTATAAATTAATAACATCTGAAAAAACTAATCCGCCATATTTATGGACTTTTTCAACAACCTCTTTGGGGTTACCCAGTGAAGTAATTACAATTGGTGGCTGATGCTTAAGAATTAAATCGAGGTCATCATTACTCCGAGCATACATTTTACTAACAATAAGATTAACCGCCCAAGGAAGTGCTTCTTTGCCTGAACCTAAAGCTTCGGTTATTTCAGAAAAAGTTTGATCCAGTGCTTCTAATGTTCGACAATTAGCTGACGGAAATGACCCAACAATTCCTGCCTTTGATGATGCAATAACAAGTCTTGCGTTGGATACAATGAACATTGGTGACTGAATGATTGGCAGTCTTAGCTTACTGATAAAATTTTGTGTTTTCATCTAATTTCTTATATTTTTAAGTATGCCTGCAGCGCCCATTCCAGTTCCAATACACATTGTGACCATACCATAATCAATATTTTCTCTTTGCATAGCTGATACTAGAGTAGCAATCCTTATAGCCCCTGTAGCTCCTAAGGGATGACCAAGCGCAATTGCGCCACCAAGTGGGTTGACTTTTTTAGAATCAAGACCCAACTCTTGAATTACAGCTAATGATTGAGCAGCAAAGGCCTCATTGAGCTCAATCCAACCAATATCATCCAGACTTAAGCCTGTTGATTTTAAAACTTTAGGAATTGCTTTGACTGGGCCAATTCCCATAATTTCTGCAGGAACTCCTGCAACTGAAAAGCCCATGAACTCAGCTTTTGGTGTTAGATTATATTTTTCAACAGCCTCTTCGCTAGCAACAAGAACTGCAGCAGCAGCATCAGACATTTGTGAGCTATTTCCTGCAGTAACTGAACCATCCTGAGCAAATACAGTTCTTAGTTTAGCCAAAACTTCAAGACTTGTATCTTCTCTTGGCCCTTCATCCATAGATACAACATTAGAACGAGTTGTGTATTCATTGGAAGTGGTTGAGTATCCATTTTCAACAGTTGTTATTGGGGATATTTCGTTTGAAAATGAACCATTACTATTTGCAAGAATTGCTTTTTGGTGACTTTCAAATGCAAATTCATCTTGAGCTTCTCTTGATATTTTATATTTCTGTACTACTTTTTCTGCTGTTAATCCCATTCCGTATGCAATAGAAATATTTTCATCTGATAAAATTTTAGGATTCATAGAAGGTTTGAAGCCAGTCATAGGAACGCTGCTCATACTTTCAACACCAGCTGCTATAACTAAATCAGCTGAACCCGATTTTATTAAGTCAGCGGCATTGGATACCGACTGAAGTCCTGATGAGCAGAACCTATTTAAAGTATACGCAGGGGTTGAATCTGGCAAGCCAGCAAGTAATGTTGCAATGCGCGCAATGTTAAGCCCTTGTGGGCCCTCTGGCATAGCGCAGCCAACAATAATGTCATCAATATTTTTATTAATTTCTTCACTAGCATCCGATTCTTTCAATACACTTTGTATTGCATGAATTAATAAATCATCAGCTCTAGTTTTAGACAATAAACCCCTTACTTTTCCAACTGGAGTCCTTTTTGCATCAATAATATAAGCTTTTCTCATAATGTTCTCCAGTTAATTTCGAAGTGGCTTGCTATTTCTTAGCATAAACTCAATTCTTTCTTGCGTTTTCTTAGTGCCTAAAAGTTCTATAAAATACTTCCTCTCAAGATCTAATAGCATTTGCGAATTCACTGTTGTATTTTCTTCAACTTCAGAACCAGTCATTACTTTTGCCAGAGAGGTTATACAATACTTATCATGATCTGACATAAAGTGCCCTTCATAAAGGTTGGCAATTTGCGCCATAATGTTTGCATACCCAGCTTTTCCAACTACTTTAAATGTTGCATCTAAGGGAGATTTAAATCCAGATTCTAGTAATGCCATTGCTTGTTGCTTTGCAACATAAAGTAACTCGTTTGGATTAGCAATAATTACATCATCATTTTTTAAATAGCCCATTTCTTTTGCCTCTAAAGCACTTGCTGAAACTTTTGCCATGGCAATTTGCTCAAAATGCTTAGAAAGCAAAGGAAATATATCATCTGTTTCTTTATTAAGAAATGCCCTTAAAGCCATTTCCTTACTGCCACAGCCCGCTGGCAAGGCACCAATTCCAACTTCTACAAGGCCGATATAAGAATTCATTGAGGCTACCACTTTATTGCAATGCAATAAAAGCTCGCAGCCTCCACCAAGTGCGAGCCCATCAACTGCAGCAACTGTTACTATTTTGCCGTGCTTTAAGCGCATTAATAATTCTTGCAGCATAGCTACTGTTTTTTTAATGGAATAAAGCTTACCAAGCTTAGGAAGCCCTGGATTCATAACTTCAAACGCCTTCTTTTTAGCTTTAGAGGCAACTCCTGGATCTTTTTCTAGTAGGCCTAGTTTAATAGCAGAAATTATTTCATATAGATTTGCTCCAGCACAAAAATGCTCTTGCTCCTGCTTAAAAATTAAAGCATGAAAACCATTTTCTTCAAGATAGTCAAGGCACTTTGGTAGCTCAGTTAAAACGTTTGAACTTAAAACATTCATTTTTGTTTTAAAAGAAACGCTGGCAATACCATCGCCAATATCAAGTAGCTTAGTCGCCTCACCTTCCAGCAAAATATTTTGGTGATATTGCTTTTCACCCTGCAAAAGAGTTTTATGTAAATGCCTTTCATATACTGGATGAGATGATCTTGGAATATATTGATTCTTATTTGGATCAAAAGCCCCATCATCAGAATAAACAAAATCTTTATCCATAGCCCAATTTGGAAGGGGCTCTTGAGAAAGAGTTTTACCGCCACTAATATCAATATTCAGGGCCTCTCTAACCTTACTCCAACCAGTAAGCTGGACTTGCTCGAAGATACCTTTCTGCCAAGCAAAGCCTGACTTTAATGCAAGATCAACACACCTTACTGTTTCAGCCACATGCTCTAAATGAAAAGAGGCATAGTGAAAAACATCACGATGAACTGACCATAAAAATTGTGCTTGCGGATCACCAGATTTGGAAAGCTCTAATAATGAGTTCTCAATATTTCCATTATCTTTGAGTATTTTCTTGACTGTTGAACTAATAGTTTTATCTGAGAGTCTATATTCTCCAGTAGCTGGATCATAAACATTTATATTCTTTCCTACTTTCTCATAAATGCCTTTTTTAGTCTTACTTCCTAATAACCCTTTTTCAATTAAATGGTCAATCCAATCAGGCAATTTGAATTGCTCAACCCATGGATCATCCTTAGCATTTTCATAAATATTTTTTACAACATTCGACATCACATCAAGACCAACAACATCTAAAGTTCTGAATGTAGCACTAGCAGGTCTTCCAACCCTCTTGCCAGTTAGTGCATCAACTGTATCAGCAGATAAAGAGAAATTTTCAGCATGCTTTAATACAGCCAAAAAAGAAAAGACACCTATTCTGTTAGCAATAAAAGCAGGACTATCTTTTGCATAAACAACTTCCTTTCCCAATGCCGAGGTAATAAATCCTTCAGCAATATGAAGTAACTTTTCATCACTAAATGAAGTTCGTATTAATTCAACAAGTGGTAAATATCTAGGAGGGTTAAAAAAGTGAACTCCAAAAATTCTACTTCTCAAGCTTTCTGGAGAATGCTCAGCAATTTTTTGAATTGATAACCCAGAAGTATTTGTCACGAGAACTGCATGATCATTTACATAAGGAGCTATTTTCAAGAAAAGTTGTTTTTTGATATCAATATTTTCGATAATTGACTCTATTATGAAATCACATTTTGATAGAGTATCTAGATTCTCATAAGTTGAGGTCTTAATTAAACTCGCTATTGAGAGGCTTGCAAATGGGGTAGGTTTCAATTTTTTCATCATGGAGAGCGATTTCATTAACGCCTCTTCACTTGTATCAAACATGACTACATCAAACCCTAAGTTTGCGAAGTGAGCAGCTATTTGCCCACCCATTGTTCCCGAGCCAAGAACGGCAATCTTGCTAAAAGCTTTATCAAAATATTGTTTCATAGTTTTCCTATATTTTTAATTCTTTAAATTTTCAAAATCATCCACTTTTAGTGCTTCAAGAAGAGTGTCATTCCATCTGAGCCAATTTTCTTTATCTTCAGTGGTTAAAGTTTTA
Organism: Candidatus Pseudothioglobus sp. Uisw_041; assembly: GCF_048087625.1. Lineage (NCBI taxonomy): Bacteria > Pseudomonadati > Pseudomonadota > Gammaproteobacteria > Pseudothioglobaceae (SeqCode) > Pseudothioglobus (SeqCode) > Candidatus Pseudothioglobus sp. Uisw_041. The sequence goes on from NZ_CP159805.1 coordinate 1,461,486, forward strand.
TTATCAACAAGCCCTTGAAGCCAAAACTCTAAGGTAATACTTGGCTGATACTTATATCCAGCTTTTTTGGCTTTATCTCTGAGCACTTTTAATTTAATCCCAGCCTCATACCCCTGAAATAGAATATAAAAAGGGTGTCCAGGTTTTTCTCTTAAGTTGGAGCAAATACATGTAGATAAGTTGTCAATTAACCAGTCAATATCAGTAATAGAGTTTGAAGTAGCAATAATTAATTTGTCATTAATTTTATCGCTAGTGACTGAAAAAGGAAAAAGGAAAAATCTTATTATTGCCTTAATAACTCTATTAACTGGCATACTTTCTATATTTTCTCGCATCGCAATATCAGCCTCTTTGACTAACGTGAGAACTGATAATTTAAGAATACTCTCGATATTATCGTCATTTTGGAATTTCTCCTCATAAAGCTTTATGCATGAACTGATTTCATACATTGCAGAAATTGCATCAGCAAATCGACCAGACACCATCTCTTTTCTTTTTAAAGATCCACCTAACAATAAAGAGGCGATATCGGTTAAGACGGCAAACTTTGCGGATAAAACTGATAAGCTTCTATAGTAAGGCTTTGTCGTTTTATTACCATAAGGTTTTGCCAATCTGCCTTTAGTCCAAGCGTAGACAATTGCTCTAGCAATGTTATTAATAAAGCTTCCAACATGAGTTACTAGAGCTTTATCAAAATTCTTTATTGCATTCTTCCCGTCATCATGAAGCGCTGTTAATTCATCTAGTAAAGTTTTGTGGCACCTAACAAGTCCCTGTCCAAAAATCATTAAGCTTCTAGTTAGAATATTTGCGCCTTCAACAGTAATCGCAACTGGAGCACCAGAATAGACATTTGAAACATAATTTCTTTTGCCTTGCATTACTCCTCTTCCGCCATGAACATCCATTGCATCTATCGAAGAATTTTGCAATAACTGAGTGTTTCTATATTTCACTATTGCTGAAATAATTGATGGTCGATGTCCAGCATCAAGCGCCCAAGTAGAAAGATTAATGTTTGCAGTTGCTCGAAATGCATTTGTCGCAAGATTCGATAGTTTCTCTTGGATTCCCTCCATTTTCGAAATTGGAATTCCAAACTGCTCACGAGTTTGTGCATAGGTACTCGTAGTTAAAAGCATAGCCTGAGTGGCAGATGCCCCAGTTACAGGCAACGAGATTCCTCTACCAACGCTTAAGCACTCCATAAGCATTCTCCATCCATGGCCAATCATTTTTTCACCACCGATTACCCAGTCCATTGGTATAAAAACATCTTTACCATAAATAGGGCCATTTTGAAATGGCTCGCCAATTGGACGATGACGTGTTCCTATACTTAAACCCTCAGTTTTTCGTGGAATAAGTGCGCAGGTAATTCCTAAATCATTTTTCTTATAAAGAGGGTGATCAGCTGGCAGTAAATTATCAGGGTCATATGCCTTAAAAGCCAACCCAATCACTGTAGCTATAGGTGCAAGGGTTATATAGCGCTTTTCCCAATTCAATCTTAGACCCAATACTTTATTACCTTCGTACTCACCATAACATACTATCCCATTATCAACCAGAGAGCCCGCATCAGATCCAGCAACTGTAGAGGTTAGTCCAAAGCATGGCACTTCTTTTCCTTTGGCTAAACGAGGCAAGTAATGTTGTTTTTGCTCTTCGGTCCCATACTTTAATAACAGCTCACCAGGTCCTAAAGAATTTGGAACCATAACCGAAATTCCCAAAAACTGTGAGGCCGATGAAAGCCTTCCTACAATTATGGCATGCGCGAAATGAGAAAAACCGAGTCCATTAAATTCTTTTGGAATAATCAAACCCAAGAATCCCTTATCAAAAATATACTGCCAAACCTCCTTAGGCAAATCTTCACTGGAAACAATTTCGTAGGAATCAACCATACCGCAAAGGGTTTCAACTTCATTATCAACAAAACTTTGCTCCTCATCAGTGAGTTCAGTTGCCTCAAGTTCTGATAGCTTCGTCCAATCAGGATTGCCTTGAAATAACTCAGCATCCCACCAAACGCTTCCTGCCTCAAGCGCAATACTTTCCGTTAAGCCAATCGGAGGAAGGGATTTGCGCATTAACTTATAAAGCGGCTTAGTAAACAACAATAATCTAACACTTGGAACTATTAGAATACCTAAGGCTAAAAGAAAAAGAAGTAAAAGCTGAGCGCCAAAATGCTCAGCAATTACAGCCCCTGGATATGTCAAACCAACAGCTATTAGCCACAATTGCCATGGCTTAATTTGAAATCTCACTAAAGCTACTAGAATTAATACAATAGAAAGAAAGAAAGAAAGAAGTGAATATTGAAATATAGTTTCGAGCATAACAATTAATCCTAATTTAAAGCGTTGTCGTAAATGAATTATTAATTTAATAATTGAATAACTAGTATAGTTATAAAAATTAAATCTAAGTTATCATAATATAATAAAATATTAACATTTTATTTTCTAAGGATTGTGATTTTTATCTTAACTTTATGTTGAATTAGTATGAATACAAATAGTGCAGTTTGGCGATCAATTCTAAGATTACAACAAATTTACCCAGAAAAAGTAAATGAAATTTGTAATGGGATTGGGTTATCAAAAAATATGCTATTAAATCCAAACTTATCACTACCAATTGATATTTTTTTAAACTTTTTTATCGAGGCTGAATCAGTTTTTAATGATGAGCTAATCTCAATAAATTATGCTCGATTAGCTCAAATAAGGCCTAACTATGCTGAAGCCTTTGGATTAATGTTTGTTTATTCTAGACACTTAAAAGAGGGCTTTAAGCTATTGCAAACTTATATAAATATTGAATTAGAAGGTATTAATTTTGTAATTAGGGAAGATCTCAATGAAGTTAAAGTGCTATTTATTGCAAACGCAAAGATTCAGCATTCATCTGTTTATGAGAATCTATGCCTTTCAATACTTGCTGCCTTTATTAGGTCTAAAAGATTCCCAATTAAATGCATTAATACAAAAACTCATACCTCTGGAGGAGCCATAAAAGAAAAATCAGTTTTTAGTTGCCCAATTAACTCTCAAAGTGCTGAAACATCAATTGTAATTAGCAAAAAAAATTATTTAAAAAAGAATACTCTCTCAAACACGAAGCTTGTTGATTACTTAAAGTCAATTGCGCAAGAAAAAATTGATAAAAAGGTTAGTAAGGTTAATCTTGTTGAAAATATTGAAGTACTGATGAATAATTATGTAAATTATTATAGTAATATCAATATTCAAGAAATTTCAGATCAGCTTGGTGTCAGCACTATCCAGCTTCGCTATCAATTATCAAAAGAAAACACAACGTTTCGAAAGGTTCTAAATAACTTCAAGCTCAAAAAAGCCAAAAATATGCTTCAAAAAGGTCTTTCGGTTAAAGTAATTTCATATCAACTTGGCTACTCAGATCCCTCTTCATTTATTCGTTGGTTTATTGGCCAGACTAAATTAACGCCAACAACATTTAAAACAACTAATAGAGATTAAAGCGCTAAGAGATTGGCATTACCGCCAGATGCCGTTGTATCTTCTGTAATGACACGCTCATTAACTAATTGCCATGTCTCGTAAAGAGAACTCATAACTGGGGTAATCGCTGAGCGCTGATTAATTATTAACTTTTCCACTGACATCAAATTACCAAAAAATAATATTACTTTATACGATTCACTTTTCATCAACTTCAGGCTTGGCCCGTTAACCAATCTAAATATACTCTCTTTACCAAAGCCAAGCGTAATCAGAGAGTTATATTCATCTTCTTTAATAAGACTAACAACGCTATTTCCTAATACAAGAGCTAGTAAAGTCTGCTTAAGTGCATCAATAGCTGTTGGACCAAGGCATAATGCTGTTCCTTTTGGTTTATATCTAATACTATTTGATTCACCAGTTGGCCCAGGCAAGGAAATCTTAGTTGCGTATTTAGCTATTTCATCATGCAGAAAGTCAAAGAAATCACTTTCAATGAATGAAAATTGGTTTTTCATTTTAGTTATCAAATCTTCATTTATTAGAATGCTTGGCAAAATCAAATTATTAACTTGTGCATTCCCATAAAGTTTAAGTTCATGATCGGTTGTCTTAGTTGAGGCTATACTCTGGCTGTATCCATGAAGTGAACTTGGCCCTCCTGCTTTAGGGCCAGTTCCCGATAAGCCCTCACCTCCAAAAGGTTGAGATCCAACAACAGCACCAATTTGATTTCGATTCACATAGATATTCCCAGCATTAACTCTGGACGTAATTTCCTCAACTTGCTTGTCAATTCTGGAATGTATACCAAACGTTAATCCAAAGCCTTTTGCATTTAATTGATCAATCATAGATTCCAACTCATCACTTTTGTATGAAATAACATGAAGGATTGGACCAAAAAACTCTTCATTGATTTCATCAATTGATTTAAGATTAATAATTGTTGGAGTTACATAATAGCCAGTCTTAAGATCACATTGAATATCTTTAATTATTTGATTTCTTTTTCTAGATTTTTCAATATAGCTTTGAAGTTTTACTTGTGCTTCACGATTTATAACTGGACCGCAATCGGTAGAGAGGTGTTTAGGATTTCCAATACGGAGCTCCTTCATTGCGCCCTGAATCATCTTTAGGGTTTCATCAAAGCACTCTTCCTGAATCATTAGTACCCTAAGTGCAGAACAACGTTGCCCTGCACTTTTAAATGCTCCATCAATGACATCTCTTGTTACCTGTTCGCATAAAGCGGTTGAGTCTACTACCATTGCATTTAGGCCGCCAGTTTCAGCAATAACTCTTGCCCCTGGATTTCCATTTTTAATTAGGTTGTGTTTGATTTGTTTTGCTACAGCTGATGAGCCTGTAAAGGCTACACCAGAAATTATTGAACTGCTAGTTAGGTAAGAGCCAACATCTGAACCCTTTCCTAAGCAAAGCTGAAATACTCCTAAAGGAATTCCGGCCTCAATTAATAACTCACTTGCTCTATAGGCTATTAAAGAGGTACTCTCAGCAGGCTTAGCAATTACAACATTTCCAGCAGCAAGCGCAGCAGCGACCTGGCCTGTAAAAATTGCCAAAGGAAAGTTCCACGGGCTAATACAAACAAAAACTCCCATGGCTTGTCTTTCATTAGGAATTATATTATGTGCTAAGTTGGAATAATAGCGTAAAAAATCAACCGCCTCTCTAACCTCATCAATGGCATCTTGATAAGTCTTTCCAGCCTCTCGCATTGCAAGGGCCATCAATTCAAATTGGTTTTCTTCATAGAGTTCAGCGGCTCTATTTAAACTCTCAAGAATTCTGTCTGGGTCATGAGAATTTAAATTAAATGCATTTTGTGCAGTTATTAAGCAGCGATCTAACTGTGATTGATTTGCATATAGCAAACTCCCCAAAATATCAGAAGTATCAGATGGATTTTTTACTTCTTCTTGATTAGAGTCCTCTAGGGCTATCCCAGAAATCATTGATTTTGCTTGCCACTTTTTCTTTAACCAAGGCTCTTGAGATTGAAATAGTAAATCAACTTCATTCTGCTCAGTCAGCATAATACTTGATGAGTTTTGACGGATATTTTTAAAAATGTCTTTTGGAAGTGGGATTTTTGAATGAGAGTTATTAGTATCTTTTTCAACTTCAGAAAAAACATCTACTGCTAAGCTTTCTGGCTTAATATTCTCATCAAATAAATGATTAATAAAGGAACTATTAGCTCCATTCTCTAATAATCGCCTCATTAGATAAGCCAACAACTCCTTATGACTTCCAATTGGCGCGTATACCCTTGAAAGGACATTATATTTATTTTTTATATGGATATGAAGAGACTCGCCCATACCATGAAGTCTTTGTACCTCAAATCCAACATTATCTCCAGCAATTTCGCAAACGCTGACTAATGAATGTGCATTATGACTAGCGAATTGGGGGTAGATAAAATTCCTCATCAAGAGTAGTTTTTGAGCGCATACTAAGAATGAATAGTCAGTATTTATTTTTTTTGTAAAAACTGGATAATCAACTTCTCCCATAACTTGGGCTTTCTTAATTTCACTATCCCAATATGCCCCTTTGACTAGCCTTACCATTATCTTTAAATCATATTTTTTGCAGCTTTGGTGAAGCCAATCAATTACATATGGTGAACGCTTTTGATAAGCCTGAACTACCACTCCAAATCCTTGCCATGAGGTATTTGAAATCGAATCCATAATTCGATCAATAACGTCCAATGAGAGGTCTAAGCGCTCAGCCTCTTCGGCGTCAATATTAATTCCTATATTATATTTTTGAGCAATATTTACGAGCTCAATTATCCGAGGTAGTAATTCAGAGAGAACTCTCTCTCTGTGCATAAAATCATATTTAGGATGAAGTGCAGAAAGTTTTACCGATATTCCATCAGCCTCAAGTACATTTTTTGATTGCCTATGCTTTCCAATTTCTATTAATGCATTCTTGTAAGATAAAAAATACTTGTCAGCATCTGCCATAGTCCAAGCAGCTTCTCCAAGCATGTCAAATGAATACAAACCATTTTTAGCCTTACTTGATTTAATTGCAGTTTTAATATTTTCAGCATAGACAAACTGCTTAGCAAAAAATTGCATCACATTGTTTGCACTAAACCGTATACCGGGCCTAGATAGAATCTCTAACGCTTTTTTTATTCTATTTTTAATCTCTTTATTACTTCCATGTGCAATCATCCTATCTGCAATACTAAGAGCAATAGTTGCAATGTTAACCATAGAGGATTTACTGCCACCAATATGCCTGGTCCATCCCTTTCTAGCAACTTTATCAATAAATAATTTATCCCTTGTTTTGTTATCTGGAACTCGAAGAAAAGCCTCAACTAGAGTCATTAATGAAAGCCCTTCATCACTTGTTAAATTATATTCAGAGATAAACAATGACAATAAGTCTGGTTGATTTGAAGCTCTTAAATCTTTGATAAGATTCGAAGTTTTTTTCTGAAAATCTGCTCTTTGATATGCATTTGTTGTTTCAGATAGCTTAAGTTGATCTAGGGCCTCTGCCTCTGACATTACTCTTGCATCTCTCATTTTTTTTCGAGAAGATGTGTAATCTATGTCAAATACTTTAGAAGTGTATTGATCCTGCATCATATAAGAAATATTTTAAATAATAAAACAATTTTAATTTATATTAAATAGTCATAATAACTATAATTTTTTAATAAACATATAATTAGACTTATATATTAAAAATTAAATTATAATATATCTATTATTTTAAATTAAATAGTTATTATGCCTACTCTTGATAGTTTCGATCATAAGATTCTTAAGCTCCTTCAAAGTGATGGTCGAATGACTGTTACTGAATTGTCTAATCAAATTGGGTTATCTAAAACCCCTTGTTTAAATCGTATTAAAAAATTAGAGACGTCAGGATATATCAAAGGCTATAAGGCTATTATTGATCATGAGTTAGTTGAGAATAATCATATTGCATTTGTTCAAATTAAGATGAATGATACAAAAACTGCCGCACTAAATTCATTCAATAGAGCAATTAAAGATATAACAGAAGTAGAACAATGTCATATGATTGCATCAAATTTCGATTACTTATTGAAAGTCAGAACGCAAAATATGGAGAGTTATCGAAAGGTCTTAGGTGAAAAAATTTCATCGCTACCAAATGTTCAGCATAGCTCAACCTTTGTCGTTATGGAAGAAATAGTAACCAGTATGTATAACTAAAACTAGCTTAGTTTGGCTTTAATTAATTGAGAAACAACGCCCATATCTGCTTTACCATCAAGCTGGCCTTTAAGAACGCCCATTAGCTTACCCATATCTTTCATAGAGTCAGCTCCAGTTTCAGAAATAGCTTTAATAACTGCAGCCTCAACCTCATCTTTACTTAGCTGCTTTGGCATGTAGTTATTTATAATTAAAAGCTCTGCTTCTTCAATATCAACCAAGTCAGTTCTTCCAGCATCTGAAAATTGTGATATAGAATCTTTACGTTGCTTGACCATTTTTTGAATAACAGACAAAGCCTGCCCATCAGTCAATTCGATGCGCTCATCTATTTCTTTTTGTTTGATTGCCCCTAGAATCATACGAATTGCTTTAAGGGCTTCTTTGTCTTTAGCCTTCATTGCTAACTTCATATCGTTAGTAATGAGTTGTTTTAGCTGTGACATATTTTGATTTACTTTTGCACTATAAATAGTGATTAGTACATACGTTTACGGTGAATACGATTTTTTGACATTTCTTTATGAGTTCTTTTAACTGCAGCAGCTTTTTTACGCTTATTAACCCACGTAGGCTTCTCAAAATACTCTTTTTTCCTAACATCTGTAATAACACCCGCTCTATCACAAAGACGTCTGAAACGACGAAGTGCAATATCAAATGGTTCGTTCTCTCTTACTTTAATTGCTGGCATATGGTAATTCCTTTATGATTCTTTTTTTGACGCTTTAGCTTTAGTTTCTTTTTTAGGTGCAGCAGCTTTAGTTTCTTTTTTAGATGCAGCAGCTTTAGTTTCTTTTTTAGGTGCAGCAGCTTTAGATTCTTTTTTAGGTGCAGCAGCTTTAGATTCTTTTTTAGGTGCAGCAGCTTTAGTTTCTTTTTTAGGTGCAGCAGCTTTAGTTTCTTTTTTAGGTGCCTCAATAATAACCTCTTCTTGACCTTCAAAATCAACTAATTGAACTAATGCCATTGGAGCTTTATCACCTGTACGAAAACCTGCTTTTAAAATACGTATATATCCACCAGGACGATCTTGATAAAAAGGTCCCAATTGCGTAAACAACTTAGCAACCATTGCATCATCTCTTAGTTTAGAGAAAATATGACGACGATTAGCAACGCTATCCGCCTTAGCTCTTGTAATTAAAGGCTCGATAACGCGTCTTAATTCTTTCGCTTTAGGAAGTGTTGTTTTAATTGTTTCATGCAGAATTAATGAATTAGCCATATTCTTAAACATGGCTTTTCTATGCGATGAATTTCTATTTAATTGTCTACCTGACTTTCTGTGTCTCATTATTTATCCTTATTCACTCATTAAGTCAACTGGTGGCCAGTTTTCAATTTCTGTACCAAGCTCTAGATTTTTCTCTGTCAAAACTTCTTTAATTTCATTAAGTGACTTACGCCCCAAGTTTGGAGTTCTAAGTAAGTCTTGCTCTGATTTTTGAATCAAGTCACCAATATAATAGATTTGTTCAGCTTTCAAACAGTTTGCAGAGCGAACTGTTAATTCAAGCTCATCGACAGCTGATAAATACATTGGAGGAAAGTCATCTGAAGTTGGTTGTGGCTCCTCTTCGATTACTGGCTCTAACTCAACAAATGAGGATAATTGATCTTGAAGAATTGTAGCAGCTCTCTTAACAGCATCTTCAGCATTAACTGAACCATTAGTTTCAATAACAATATTTAGTTTATCTAGATTAACTTTTTGTTCAACTCTTGCAGATTCAACAGTAAAGCTTACTCTTTTTATAGGAGAGAAACTTGCATCTAACTGAATGCTTCCAATTGTCTCAGAATCAACTGATCTAGCAACAGCAACGTCATAACCGATACCAGTATTAATAACAACAGTCATTCTAATTTTTCCACCTTCATTCACTGTAGCTATTACTTTCTCAGGATTAAATACAGAAACATCTGTACCATTTGCTTCAATGTCCGCAACTGTAAGCTCACATGGACCTTGTTTTTCAATAATAACTGTAGCGCTATCACTTGAATTTAGGCCAATAGAAGCCTCTTTAAGATTGAGAAGTATATCTAGAACGTCTTCTTGAACACCTTCAATAGTTGAAAATTCATGCATTACACCATCAATCGCTACTTCTGTGATTGCAGAACCAACCATAGAAGATAATAACGTTCTTCTAATTGAATTTCCTAAAGTATGTCCAAAACCTCTTTCAAAAGGCTCTAGAACAACGCGATATTCGTTTTTAGACAACTCAACTGAATCTACTAGTTTTGGTTTTAGAAAATCTCTTGCACTTCCTTGCATATTTAATTCCTATTTAGAATACAATTCAACGATTAATTGCTCTGAAATATCTGAAGATAATTCATCGCGAGCAGGGACATTTTTAAAAACACCTTTTAATGCTTTATTATCAACATCCAACCACTCTGATAATCCACTTTGACCAGAAATTTCAAGTGCTAGTTGAATTCGGCTTTGTTTTTTTGCTTTTTCTCGAACAGAGATTTCATCATTTGCACTTACTTGAAAAGAAGGTATATTAACCAGCTTGCCATTTACTACAATTGACTTATGAGACACTAATTGTCTTGCTTCGGCACGCGTTGAAGCGAAACCCATTCTATAGACAACATTATCAAGACGACACTCAAGAAGTGATAGTAAATTTTCACCAGTTGGCCCTTTTTTTGCACTAGCTTTTTTATAATAAAGACTAAATTGCTTTTCTAATACACCATAAATACGTCTAACTTTTTGCTTTTCACGGAGCTGCAATCCATACTCACTTCCTTTTTGACGACGGGCATTTGCTCCGTGAACACCAGGAAGTTGTGTTAATTTACATTTGGAATCGATAGATCTAATTCCACTCTTAAGCTCTAAGTCCACACCTTCACGGCGTGCTAATTTACATGTAGGACCTGTATATCTTGCCATAATTTATCCTTATACTCTACGTTTCTTAGAAGGACGACAACCATTATGAGGTATAGGCGTCACATCTGTTATTGATTGAATTTTTAAACCTTGTGCATTCAAGCCTCTGATTGCAGAATCACGTCCTGGGCCTGGGCCTTTAACTCGAACCTCTACATTTTTCATTCCAAAAGCTTGAGCCTTTTCACCACAATTACCTGCTGCAACTTGAGCTGCAAAAGGCGTTGATTTTCTTGAGCCTCTAAATCCTGCTCCACCTGAAGTTGCCCAGCATAAAGTGTTCCCATGACGATCTGTAATCATCACAATAGTATTATTAAAAGTTGCATGAATATGTGCAATACCGTCAGAGACGATCTTCTTAGATTTTTTCTTAACTGTTTGCTCTTTTGCCATAATAACTTATGCCTTAATTATTTAATTAAACGACGCGGACCCTTGCGAGTTCTAGCGTTTGTTTTTGTTCTTTGACCACGTAACGGTAATCCCTTTCTGTGACGTATACCACGGTAGCAACCTAAATCTCTTAGGCGTTTTATGTTCATTGCAACATCACGCCTCAAATCACCTTCAACTTCAAATTGAGAAACAGCTCCACGAATTGCTTCTAGTTGATCTTCAGTTAGTGCAGACACCTTAGTGCTTTGCTCTAATTTAAGTGTTTTACAAATTAGTTTTGATCTAGTTTCTCCAATACCAAAAATTGATTGTAAACCAATTACAATATGTTTATTTGTTGGAATATTTATGCCTGCAATACGTGCCATATAATCTACCTATGCCTCTAAAAATTTTATTTTTGAATGGATAATTCCATTCAAAATTTTATAGTTGAAAAATCGTGCAATTTTACTTTGTAAATGAACGCCTGTCAATGTCATCAACCTTGTCTCTGCTTATGGCGAGGCTCTTTACATATGACACGAATTACTCCATGTCTTTTAATAATTTTGCAATCTTTACAAATTTTTTTAACTGATGCTCTTACTTTCATAACTTACCCTTACTTTAAATTTGCTTTGCGCATTAAGCCTTCATACTGATTGGACATCATATGAGACTGCGCTTGTGCTATAAAATCCATTACTACAACAACGATAATTAAAAGACTAGTTCCACCAAAGTAGAACGGAACGTTCCAATACAAAATTAAAAACTCTGGAAGTAGGCATACTGCTGTTATGTAAATAGCACCTACTGCTGTTAGTCTTGAAGTTACTGCGTCTATATAGTCTGCCGAATGCTGTCCAGGTCTAATGCCTGGTATAAATCCACCTGATTTCCTTAAATTATCTGCTGTATCTTTCGCGTTGAAAGTAAGAGCTGTATAGAAAAAGGTAAAGAAGATAATGGCAGCACCATAAAAAATTATGTAGAGAGGCTGGCCTGGTGAAATGCTTGAAGTAATATCTGCTAACCATCCCATTCCCTCAGATTGAGAAAACCATCCACCTAAAGTTGCTGGAAATAAAATAATACTTGAGGCAAAAATAGGCGGAATAACACCTGCCATATTAATCTTGAGTGGTAAATAGGATGTCTGACCACCAACCATTTTTCTTCCCTGTTGTCTTTTAGCATAATTAACAGCAATTCGTCTTTGTCCTCTTTCCATGAAAACAACAAAAGCCATTACAAGAACTACCATTACCAACATAAGTACGACAACAAATACACTTAACTCTCCCGTACCAACCATACTAAGAGTATTACCAAATGAAGCTGGCAAGCCTGCAACAATACCTGCAAAGATTATCATTGAAATTCCATTACCAATTCCTTTCTCACTAATCTGTTCACCAAGCCACATCAAAAATAAAGTACCAGTAGTTAATGTAACTACTGTTACAAAACTAAAGGTTAGGCCAGGATTTGTAACTAACGCTACGCCTCCACCTGACTGAGACTGAAGTGCAATTGACACTCCATATGATTGAAATACCGCTAAAAATACTGTACCCATTCTAGTATATTGAGTAATTGTTCTTCTTCCTCTATCACCTTCTTTTTTAAGTTGCTCAAACTTCGGAACAACTGATGTCATCAGGTTCATAATAATTGAAGATGAAATGTAAGGCATGATTCCAAGCGTAAAGATTGATAAGCGTTCTAAGGCTCCACCTGAAAACATATTCATCATTCCTAGAATACCAGTTCTGTTATCTTCCACAAGTGAAGCTAACGCAGTCTGTGATATAAATGGAATCACAATATGCGTTCCAAGTCTGAAAACGATTAAAGCACCAACTAAGTATAGGATGCGTTTTAATAGATCGTCACTCATATCCTTACTCGCTTATGGTTCCTTTAGCAGCCTCAATAGCTGCTTTAGCACCCTTAGTTGGCTTAATTCCAACTAGGTTAATAGCGCGATTGATTTCACCTGAAAGCATAACCTTGACTCTTAATATATTTTTAGTAACTAGGTTGTGCTTCTTAAGAACATCAATATTGATATCAGTTTCAGTTAACTTATCAAGCTGAGATAGTGTTACCTGAGATGTTATTATAGAAACCCTTGACGAGAAACCAACCTTAGGCAATCTTCTTTGAAGTGGCATCTGACCACCTTCAAAACCAACCTTCGAAAATCCACCAGATCGAGATTTTTGACCTTTATGACCTCTTCCAGCTGTCTTACCCATTCCAGAACCAATGCCTCTTCCGACACGCTTCCTGCTAGTTTTTTCACCTATTGCAGGCTTCAAAGTATTTAAATTCATTATTTAACCCTCTACTTTTAATAAGTAAGACACTTTATTAATCATGCCTCTTACTTCTGGTGTGTCCTCAAGAATAACCGTATGGTTAATTCTTTTTAATCCTAAACCAGTTACTGTCGCACGATGCTTAGGAAGGCGGCCATAAAAACTTTTAATTAATGTCACACTTACCGTTGACTTTGTAGACACAGCTTTTTTAGTAGGTACTTTTTTAGTTTCAACTACTTTAGAAGTTGCAACCTTAGCAACTACTTTTTTAGGAGTTGACTTCTTAGGAGCTGCTTTTGTTTCTACTTTTTTCTCAGCCATCACACTTCTCCAGTAATTTGTTCAACCGTTTTACCTCGCTTTGCAGCGACTATTTGTGGCGATGACATTTGAGTTAAGCCTTCAACAGTAGCTCTAACAACACTAATTGGGTTACGAGTACCATTACACTTTGCCAAAATATTATGAACTCCAACTGCCTCTAAAACACTTCGCATGGGTCCACCAGCAATTACGCCTGTTCCTTCAGAGGCAGGCTGCATATATACTTTAGCAGCTCCAACAGATGATGTAATAGAGTAGTGCAATGTTCCATTTACTAATGGGACAGGCTTCATAGCTCTTTTAGCTTTATCCATTGCTTTTTGAATAGCTAAAGGAACTTCACGAGCTTTTCCAGTTCCATATCCAACTTTTCCATTTCCATCACCAACAACTACTAGAGCAGAGAAACCAAAAATTCTACCACCTTTGACAACTTTAACTACGCGTCGAATATTAACCAGCTTTTCGATGAATTCACTTTCTTCTTTATAATTATTTCTTTTATTATCAGCCATTCTTTAAACCTTAAGTTTACTTAATTAAAAATCTAATCCACCTTCTCTTGCCGCTTCAGCAAGGGCTTTTACTCGTCCGTGATACTTAAATCCTGAACGATCAAATGCGACCTTAGAAACTTTAGCTTTTTTAGCAGCCTTTGCTATCAAATCTCCCACCTTTGAAGCGGCTTCAACATTTCCACCATTCTTCATTTTCAAAGATATGCTTGATGCAGAAGCTAACGTTTTCGTCCCACAACCACTAATGATCTGAGCATATATATGCTGAGAAGATTTGAATACACATAAACGCTCTACATCTCTTTCAGCATGTTTAGCTCTAAATTTTGTTGCTCTTCTTAAGCGAGCATCTTTTTTTGATAATTTCATTTAACTACCTTAATCAATTATTTTTTCTTAGCAGCTTTACGAACAACCTGCTCATCTGTATAACGAACGCCTTTACCTTTATATGGCTCTGGAGGACGAAATGCTCTAATTTCTGCTGCAGCTTGACCAACTTTCTGCTTATCAATACCTTTAACAATAACCTCTGTCTGCGAAGGAGTTTCAACAGAAATACCTTCAGGCAAATTATAGTTAACTGGGTGAGAAAAACCCAAAGTTAAGTTTAATACTTTACCTTGCGCTTTAGCACGATAACCAACTCCAATTAGTGTTAGCTTCTTCTCCCAGCCTTCGGTAACGCCTTTAATTAAATTTGCTGTATTTGCTCTTACTGTTCCAGCCTGAGCCCATGCGCTTTTTTGTTCTTTCTTACTAACTGCATTTGGCTCAAAGGTTAATACATTATCATGATTAGAAACAAGGACTGCTGAATTAACATGCATTGTCATTTCACCAAGTTTTCCTTTGACCGAAATTAATCCTTCAGCTTGCGAAATATTTACGCCTTCAGGGATTGTAATTGGTGCTTTTGCAATTCTAGACATTCTTAATCTCCAATATTATGAAACACTGCACAAGACTTCACCACCAATATTTTGGGCTTTGGCAGCTTGACCTGTCATTACTCCTTTTGGTGTTGAGACAATGACAATACCTAAACCATTCATAATTCTTGGCATCTCGTCTTTGCTCGCATAATGTCTTAAGCTAGGCTTAGAAATTCTGTTTAAGGTTTCAATAACTGGTTGGTCATCAAAATATTTTAATTTTATTACTAACGTTTTGTTAGCAGCTTTATCACCTTCAATAGCAAAAGAAGTGATATAACCTTCGTCTTGCATAACACTGGCAATCGCCGACTTCAAATTTGAAGCTGGGATACTTACTTGATCTTTATTAACTGCTTGTGCATTCCTAATTCTAGTCAACATATCAGCTATTGGGTCAGACATACTCATATTAAACTCCTACCAGCTTGCTTTAGATAATCCAGGGACTTCACCATTCATAGTGCGCTCTCTGAGTTGGGATTTGGCCAAGCCAAATTTACGATAAAACCCATGAGGACGACCTGAAAGACCACATCGGTTACGTTGACGTACAGGTGAAGCGTCTCTTGGGAGTGATTGTAATTTAATCACCGCCTGAAAACGGTCTTCATCAGAGGTATGAATACTCTTAATAATTTTTTTAAGTTCAAGACGTCTCTCCTTAAACTTTTCGACCAATTTTGATCGCTTCACATCTCTGTGAATCATAGACTTTTTAGCCATTATTTTCTCCTTTAAATGGAAAATTAAACATCGCCAATAGTTTCTTAGCATCTTCATCATTTTTTGCATTAGTAGTGATAGCAATATCCATACCGCGCACTTTTGTTACTTTATCAAATTCAATTTCTGGGAACACAATCTGTTCAGTAATACCCATGTTGTAGTTTCCGCGACCATCAAACGATTTATCATTAAGTCCGCGAAAATCTCTAATACGAGGTATTGCAACATTCACTAAACGGTCTAAGAATTCATACATTCTTTCTTTTCTCAAGGTAACTTTACACCCAATAGCATTTCCTTCTCTAAGTTTAAAGCTTGCTACTGACTTTCTTGCTAAACAAGTCATTGGCTTTTGTGAAGAAATTAGTCCTAACTCCTCAAGAGCACTTTCTAGTATTTTTTTATCTCCCAATGCACTGCCTAATCCCATATTTATTGTTATTTTTTCAATCTTAGGGACTGACATTGTATTAGTGACACCTAATTCTTCCTTTAATTTAGGAAGAATTTCATTTTTGTATTGTTCTTGTAATCTAGACACTTGTCACCTATTTATTTGTTATATCAAAGTACGGATTCGCCGCTCGATTTATAAAATCTTTCTTTCACACCTTTATCATCTGTTCTAATACCTATACGATCTGCTTTTTTTGAAGTTGGGTTGTAAATTGCAACATTAGAAATACTTAATGGCATTTCCTTTTCTTCAATACCACCCTGAATACCTTCCTGAGGATTAGCACGAACATGTTTCTTAGCTAGATTTAAACCTTCTACAATAACTTTTACTCCAAGGATATTTTTTACAGATCCAATTGAGCCCTTATCCTTTCCTGCAATAACTATCACTTCATCATTTTTTTTAATTTTCATCATTACAGAACCTCTGGTGCAAGTGAAACAATTTTCATAAACTGTGCGTTTCTTAATTCACGAGTCACAGGTCCAAAAATACGTGTACCAATTGGCTCTAATTTTGGATTCAGCAACACTACAGCATTATTATCAAAGCGAATTCTAGAGCCATCACTTCGGCGAACACCTTGAGCAGTTCTAACAACTACTGCATCATATACATCACCTTTCTTAACTTTACCTCGAGGAGATGCCTCTTTGATACTAACCTTAATAACATCACCAATATTGGCATAACGGCGCTTTGAACCGCCTAAAACTTTAATACACATAGCCTTAACCCCACCACTATTGTCAGCTATATGTAATCTTGTTTGCATTTGAATCATATTCTTCTCTCTAAAATGCTACTAGTTAATCAATATTTACAGATTTTTCAACAACTTCTACCAAAGCCCAATTCTTTGTTTTTGAGAAAGGCTTTGATTCAGAAACTCTTACTACATCACCAAGACCACATTCATTCTTCTCATCATGTGCATGAACTTTTGTGCTACGTTTAATATATTTTTTATAAATTGGATGGCGCACTTTGCGCTCAACTAAAACAGCAATTGTTTTATCACGGCTATTACTAACAACCTTGCCTGTTAATATTCTTTCTACTGAATTAGTTTCACTCATGACTTCTTCTCATTAATTATTGTTTTAATTTGGGCAATTGCTTTCTTTGTTTTACTAAGCTTTGATAAATCACTTAACTGAGAAGTGCTCTGCTGCATACGCAATTCAAAGTGCTCCTTAAGCAATGTTATAAGCTGATCATTTAACTGAGACTCGTCTTGATCTCTTAATTCTTTAACATCCATTACATTATTGTCCGTTTAATTACTGTTGTTTTGACAGGAAGCTTTGCAGCTGCAAGCTCAAAAGCTTCTCTAGCAACAACTTCATCTACACCCTGCATTTCAAATAACATCTGTCCAGGTTTAATTAACGCAACCCAATATTCAACACTACCTTTACCTTTTCCCATACGAACTTCAAGGGGTTTTTTAGTAATTGGTTTATCAGGAAATACACGAATCCAAATTTTTCCTTGGCGCTTAACATGTCTGGTCATTGCACGACGTGCTGCTTCAATTTGCCTAGCAGTCATTCGACACCTTCCAGTTGCTTGAAGGCCAATATCACCAAAGCTTACATTGTGGCCAGCAGCTAAACCGCGGTTGCGGTTTTTCATCATTTTTCTAAATTTTGTACGTTTAGGTTGCAACATTTCTTAATTCCTTTACTTCTTTACTGTTTGTTTTCCAGCACCACGCTTTGAAACTTCTTCAATAGTGCCTTTATTATGATCTAGAATTTCACCTTTGAAAATCCATACTTTAATGCCAATAACTCCATACTGAGTATTCGCCCTATAACTGCTATAGTCAACGTCAGCTCTAAATGTATGTAATGGAACACGTCCTTCGCGATACCACTCAGATCGAGCTATTTCAGCTCCATTTAATCGACCACTTACCATTATCTTAATTCCTAGTGCGCCCAATCTTGTAGCGTTACCTAAAACTCTCTTTACTGCGCGTCTATACATCACTCGCTTTTCAAGTTGTTGTGCAATATTTTCAGCAACTAAACGAGCATCTAATTCTGGTTGCTTCACTTCTTCAATACTTATATGGACAGGAACGCCCATCATTTTTGAAACCAAGTTCTTCAACTTCTCAATATCAGCACCTTTTTTACCAATTACAATTCCAGGTCTAGCTGTATGAATAATAACTTTAGCAGTGTTTGACAATCTTTCAATACTTATGCGACTTACAGATGCGGTAGTTAATTCTTTGAATAAGAAGTCTCTTACTGCAATGTCAGACAACAAATATTCGGAATAATTTTTACTACTGGCGTACCACTTTGAATGCCAATCTTTAACAATTCCTAATCTTATGCCTACTGGATTTACTTTTTGACCCATAATTTTTTACTCGCTTACGCCAACACTAATGTGGCTTGATCGTTTAAGAATACGATTCGCTCTACCTTTTGCTCTTGGGCGAATACGTTTCATTGTAGAACCTTCATTTACGAAAATACTACTTACCTTTAGTTCATCTACATCTAATCCATCATTATGCTCAGCATTAGAAATCGCCGAACTTAGAACTTTTTTTACAAGTACCGCAGCTTTTTTATTGCTAAATGTCAAAATACTCAAAGCCTCTTCCACCGGCTTATTGCGAATTTGATCAGCAATTAATCTAACTTTAAAAGGTGAGATTTTTGCGTATTTATGAATTGCTTTAACTTCTATCATTATGTCACCTTATGCTTACGATTTACGGTCACCGGAGTGACTCTTGAATGTTCTTGTTACGGCAAACTCGCCTAATTTATGACCAATCATATTTTCGTTTATTGAAACTGGAACATGATTACGACCATTATGTATAGCTATTGTCAGCCCAATCATTTCAGGAACAATAACTGATCGACGCGACCAAGTCTTAATTGGTTTTCTATCATTATTATCTTGAGCCTTCAATACTTTCTTAATTAAATGCTCATCTACAAATGGACCTTTTCTAAGTGATCTTGCCATAATTTCCCTTTAATTCCTTCGACGTACGATAAGCTTATCAGTACGTTTATTGCTACGTGTTTTGTATCCTTTAGTAGGAGTACCCCAAGGAGAAACTGGATGTCTACCACCACTAGTTTTTCCTTCACCACCACCATGTGGGTGATCAACTGGATTCATTACTACACCACGAACTGTTGGTCTAACACCTCTCCAACGAGTGGCTCCAGCTTTTCCTAATTTTCTTAAGCTATGCTCTGACTTTGAAACTTCACCAAGTGTCGCACGGCATTCAGCTAAAACTTTTCTTACTTCACCAGACCGAAGTCTAAGAGTGACATAGTTACCTTCTTTGGCAACTAGCTGGACTGATGTACCAGCACTTCGTGCAATTTGAGCTCCTTTTTGTGGCTTAAGCTCAACACAATGTATAACACTACCAAGTGGTATATTACTCAAAGGTAAAGTATTTCCTTTTTGTATTGCAACTGAATTTCCAGAAACAACCTGATCACCTGCATTAACACCCTTAGGTGCAATAATGTAACGTCTTTCACCATCAGCATACAAGACAAGAGCAATGTTTGCACTTCTATTTGGATCGTATTCAATTCTTTCAACTGTTGCAGTAATATCATCCTTATTACGCTTGAAGTCAATAATACGATATCTTTGTTTATGGCCTCCACCTCTATGCCTAACAGTAATTTTTCCACGGTTATTACGACCATTTATTCTATTCTTACTTTCTGTTAAAGCTGCAAAAGGCTTACCTTTGTGCAAATCTTTATCAACTACACTGACAACATGTCTTCTGCCAGGTGAGGTTGGTTTTCTTTTTATAACTATTGCCATAATAAATTCTCTATGAGGCAGTTGCGTCAATCATCTGACCTTCAGACACTTTAACGACTGCTTTTTTCCAATTAACACGCTGTCCAGCTTTACCTTTGTAAATCTTTCTCTTGCCTTTTACATTTGAAGTAGTAACACCTTCAACAGTAACTCCAAATAACTCTTCAACTGCAGCCTTCACTTCTCTCTTATTACTATCAGGTCTAACCTTAAAGACGTACTGGTTATTAGCAGATGCTAAAGTAGATTTTTCAGAAACAATTGGCCCAAGTAGGACGCTTAATATTTTTTCTTTATTCATAACATTGCCTCAACTTTTTTTAATGCGGCTTTTGTCATAACTACATTGTCATAACCAATTAAGCTTACTGGGTCTATACTTTGAGTATCGCAAACACCAACATGGTATAAATTCCTTGAAGACAAGTACAAGTTCTCATCTAGCTCATCTGTCATTAACAAAGCATCCTTAAGGTTTAAGGATTTCATTAGTGACGTAACATTTTTTGTTTTTGGTTCAGTAATTTCAAGATCTGAAACTATCTTTAAGCGATCATTACGAAGTAGCTCTGAAAATATAACGCTAATTGCACCTTTGTACATTTTTTTATTAACTTTTTGAGAATAGTTACGAGGCTGAGCAGCAAAAGTTACTCCACCACTTCTCCAAATAGGTCCACGTGAAGTACCTGCTCTAGCACGCCCTGTACCTTTCTGCTTCCAAGGCTTCTTACCACCACCACTGACTGCAGCGCGATTTTTTTGTGCTTTAGTGCCACTTCTACCACCTGCCATATAAGCAGTTGTTATTTGATGAACTAATGATTCATTATAGTTCCGACCAAAAATATCATCTGAAACTTCTTGAGAAGTAGATTTGTTCGTTTTTAAATTTAATACTTTTACTTTCATCGTTAGACCTTTAAATAACTATTTATTAAGCTTCAGTTTCTTTATCTTGATTTTGTTCTATATCTGTTGCAACATCTTCAACTACAGGAGCCTCAACTACTGCTTCCACTGATGCCTCAACTAACGTTTCTTCAACTTCTTCAACTGGAGCCACTTGTTGTTCAGATAGCTGCTTACTTATCTCAGAATTAATTTTATTCTTTTTATCTGACAAAAATACTCTTACAAAGCCATTTTTAGAACCTGGAATAGCACCTTTAACTAACAACAAATTACGCTCACTATCAACTCTAAGTATCTCCAGACATTCTTCTGTCACTTGAGCATTACCCATTTGACCAGCCATTTTTTTACCTTTGAATACGCGACCTGGATCTTGACATTGTCCTGTAGAACCAATCGCACGGTGAGAAACTGAGTTTCCATGAGTTGCATCTTGCATACTAAAGTTATGGCGCTTTACGCCACCTTGAAATCCTTTACCTTTTGACTTTCCTGTTACATTCACGTAATGTCCAGCGCCAAAATATGAAACATCAAGATTAGGCATATCAGAAACTTCATTTTCACTAACTCTCATTTCCCAAAGTCCAAGGCCAATTTCTTGAGAAGCTTTTGCATAATGACCTTTTAACGAGCTAGAAACACGACGAATTTTTGCGTCACCCTTCTTATTAGTCTTTTTGCCAGTCGTGACTTGAATTGCATTGTAACCATCGGTATCGACAGACTTGCTCTGCACTACTCGATTAGGCTCTATCTTAATGACGCTAACGGAAGATGCTGAACCATCGTTAGCCATCAAACGCGTCATTCCTAATTTTTTTCCTACTAATGCAATTGCCATTTTAATAATCCTTTCTGTTCTATTAGTTAAGTTGGATTTTCACATCAACACCAGCAGCAAGATCTAATTTCATCAATGCGTCTACTGTTTTGTCTGTTGGACTAATTACATCCATCAACCTAACATAAGTTTTAAGTTGGTACTGATCTCTAGCATCTTTGTTTACATGCGGAGAAGACAACACAGTAAAACGTTCTGTCTTGGTAGGTAAAGGGATTGGACCCCTTACACTAGCACCAGTTCGTTTTGCTGTTTCTACAATCTCTACGGCTGATTTGTCGATTAATCGATGATCAAATGCCTTTAATTTAATTCTAATATTTTGATTGCTCATTTGCCTATTTACCTTATCTAACTTGTGATACGAAAAAACCGTCGATTATACAAGATATCGACGGCCCTTATTCAACTAATCAGCTCGTAATTTTCGAGACGACTCCAGCACCTACTGTGCGTCCACCTTCTCTAATTGCAAATCTTAATCCTTCTTCCATTGCAATCGGAGCTAGTAACTCAATTGTCATCTTCACATTGTCACCTGGCATAACCATTTCAACGCCTTTTGGCAGTTCGCATGCACCAGTAACGTCTGTTGTTCTGAAGTAGAACTGTGGACGATAATTGTTAAAGAATGGAGTATGACGTCCACCTTCTTCTTTACTTAAAACATAAATCTCTGCTTCAAACTTAGTGTGCGGGTTAATCGTACCTTTCTTAGCCAGTACTTGACCACGTTCAACGTCTTCACGCTTCGTTCCGCGAAGAAGAACACCAACGTTATCACCTGCTTCACCTGAGTCAAGCAATTTTCTAAACATTTCAACACCTGTACAAGTAGTCAGCTGCGTGTCTTTAATACCAACGATTTCGATTTCATCACCAACATTAACAACACCACGTTCGATACGACCGGTTACAACCGTTCCACGACCTGAGATTGAGAACACGTCCTCAATTGGCATTAGGAATGATTTATCCGTGTCACGAACTGGAGTTGGGATGTACGTATCTAATGCTTCAACTAGCTTCATAATAGAAGGTACACCAATATCAGATGTGTCGCCTTCTAATGCTTTTAAAGCTGAACCAAAGATCACTGGAGTGTCATCACCTGGGAATTCGTACTCTGTTAAGAGTTCACGGATTTCCATTTCAACAAGCTCTACTAATTCTTCATCATCAACCATATCGGCTTTGTTCATATAAACAACGATGTAAGGAACACCAACTTGACGAGACAATAGAATGTGCTCACGCGTTTGAGCCATTGGTCCATCAGTTGCAGCAATTACAATAATTGCGCCGTCCATTTGCGCAGCACCTGTAATCATGTTCTTAACGTAGTCGGCGTGTCCCGGACAATCAACGTGAGCGTAGTGACGAGCCGCTGACTCATACTCTACGTGCGCTGTTGAGATCGTGATACCACGCTCTCTTTCTTCAGGAGCATTATCAATATTTGCATAATCCTTAAATTCACCACCGTTCATTTCAGCCATAACCTTAGTAAGGGCTGCAGTTAAGGTAGTTTTTCCATGGTCAACGTGACCAATTGTTCCCACATTTACGTGTGGTTTGGTTCTTTCAAATTTCTCTTTTGCCATTTCTAATCCCCTATTAAGTATTTAATTTTTCAATAACATCTTCAGCAACATTTCTTGGAGCTGCAGTATATTTAGCAAATTCCATAGAGTAATTTGCACGCCCTTGTGACATTGAACGAAGATCCGTTGCATATCCAAACATTTCTGCTAAAGGAACAGCAGCCTTTATTTGTTTGCCAGCTGGAGTGTCATCCATAGCACTTACAATACCTCTTCTACGATTTAAATCACCCATAACATCACCCATGTAATCTTCAGGTGTTGATACTTCAACATTCATCATTGGCTCTAGCAATTGAGGATTAGCAAGTTTAACGCCCTCTCTAACACACATAGAGGCTGCAATTTTAAATGCCATTTCGTTAGAATCTACATCATGATAAGAACCATCATAAACAGTAACTTTAACATCAACTAATGGAAATCCAGCAATAACGCCGTTTTGCATTTGTTCTTGAACACCCTTATTAACTGCAGGAACATATTCCTTAGGAATAACGCCACCTTTAATTTCGTCAACGAATTCATAGCCCGCACCAGGCTCCTGTGGCTCAATTCTTAGATAGACATGACCATACTGACCACGACCACCAGATTGTTTGGCAAATTTATGTTCGTGCTCAACAAGTTTTGTAATTGTTTCACGGTACGCTACTTGAGGGGCACCAACATTACACCCAACATCAAATTCACGCATCATTCGATCAACAATAATATCTAAGTGAAGCTCGCCCATACCTGCAATAATTGTTTGTCCAGACTCTTCGTCTGTAGAAACCCTAAAAGAAGGGTCTTCATTTGCTAGCTTTCCTAAAGCAATACCCATCTTTTCTTGGTCAACTTTAGTTTTAGGCTCAACTGCAACAGCAATTACTGGCTCAGGAAATTCCATTCTTTCAAGAATAATTTTATCTTTCATGTCACATAGTGTGTCACCAGTCGTAACATCTTTTAGGCCAATAGCTGCAGCAATATCTCCAGCTCTTACCTCTTTAATTTCTTCACGATCGTTGGAGTGCATTTGAACAATTCGGCCGATACGCTCTTTCTTACCTTTAGATGAGTTATATACAAAATCACCTGACTTCAAAACACCAGAGTAAACCCTAAAGAAAGTTAGGTTACCAACAAAAGGGTCTGTCGCAATTTTAAAAGCTAGAGCTGCAAAAGGCTCATCATCTGTAGGAGGCCTTACTCCTTCTGATTCAGCAGCATCATCTAATATTCCAGTAATAGCATCCACTTCTTCTGGAGAAGGCATATACATTACCATAGCGTCTAGAACAGCCTGGACCCCTTTATTTTTAAACGCTGTACCACAGAACATTGGAATAATTTGATTTGCAATGGTTTGAAGACGGATACCTTCTTTAATTTCATCAGGATTCAATTCACCGTCATCAAGGTACTTCTCCATAAGTACTTCGTTAGCCTCTGCTGCAGATTCCATCATGAATTCACGTTTCTCATCTGCAAGATCTTGCAAATTAGCAGGGATATCTTTCACTTCATATGTTGCGCCTTGATCTTCTTCATTCCAATAAATGGCCTTCATACGGATAAGATCAACTACGCCTTCAAAGGCATCTTCTGCACCAATAGCAATTTGCATCGGAACAGGGTTAGCACCTAATCTTGTTTTAATTTGGTCGCATACACGTAAAAAATCCGCGCCTGCTCGGTCCATCTTGTTAACAAAGCCAATTCTAGGAACGTTATATTTATTTGCTTGTCTCCAAACTGTTTCAGATTGAGGCTCTACGCCGCCCACAGCACAAAAAACGGCGCAAGCGCCGTCTAATACTTTTAATGACCTTTCAACTTCAATCGTGAAATCAACGTGGCCTGGGGTATCAATAATATTAATTCGGTGATCTTCAAACTGACCATCCATTCCCTTCCAGAAACAAGTAGTTGCAGCTGAAGTAATTGTAATACCTCGCTCTTGCTCTTGCTCCATCCAGTCCATTGTTGCACTTCCATCATGGACTTCACCAATTTTGTGAGTACGTCCTGTATATAGAAGTATGCGTTCAGTAGTCGTCGTCTTTCCAGCATCAATATGTGCCATAATACCAACGTTACGATAACGATTAATTGGAGTAATTCTTGCCATGATTGAGTCCTTAAATTACCAGCGAAAATGAGCAAATGCTTTATTAGCATCCGCCATTCTATGAGTGTCTTCTTTTTTCTTAAATGCAGTACCACGGTTTTGAACTGCATCTAGCACTTCGCCTGCCAACCTAAGCTTCATTCCTTTTTCACCACGCTTTCTTGATGCTTCGATAATCCAACGCATCGCCAAAGCAACTTTCCGATCTGATCTTACTTCAACTGGAACCTGATATGTAGAACCTCCAACACGACGAGATTTGATTTCAACTGCTGGACCAATATTTTCAAGAGCTTTTTTAAATGTTTCAACTGGCTCCGCGTTTCCTTTGGATTCAATTGTATCTAGTGCATCATAGACAATCTTTTCAGCGACTGATTTTTTACCATCTAGCATTAAAATATTTACAAACTTAGCTAGAACAAGATCATGATACTTAGGATCTGGCAATATTAATCTTTTTGGGGCGGCTCTTCTTCTCATATTAGTTTTCTCTTAATAAATTATGTTTTTGGTTTTTTGGTACCGTATTTTGATCTGCCTTGCATTCTTCCATCTACACCAGTTGTATCTAATGCTCCACGAACAGTGTGGTAACGTACACCAGGTAAATCTTTAACACGACCACCACGAATAAGAATCACCGAGTGTTCTTGTAAGTTATGTCCTTCACCACCAATATAAGTTGTAACTTCAGCAGAATTAGTTAATCTGACACGAGCAACTTTTCTTAAAGCAGAGTTAGGTTTCTTTGGTGTTGTTGTATAAACTCGAGTGCATACCCCACGTTTTTGTGGGCAACTGTCCAACGCTGGGACACCAGTTTTAACAATCTTCTTACTTCTTGGCTTTCTTACCAATTGGTTAATCGTTGACATAAAGGTTTATACTCCAATGTATATTTAATTTTTCGCCCACATAGCGGGGTCAATAAAGCGGGCAATTATACTTTGGTGCTGACTTGAATGTCAATGAATATTAGTCTTTTTTTACTATACTTTCAAAAAATGATGTGCAAGCTGAGTAAAGCATCTCAAAGACTTCATCAAACTTTCCCTCATAATAGGGGTCAGGAACACTAGCACCATAATGTTCTTTGGAATAATTTAACATTAATTCAATCTTTGAATGACTTTCAGAAGGTTGGATTGATTTCAATCTTTCGAGATTGTCAGAATCCATGGCAATAATGTAGTCATAATAATAAAAATCACTCTCATGAACGTGCCTCGCTCTCTGACTTGACAAATCAACACCATGATTGATAGCGGCTTGTTGAGACCTTTGATCAGGTGAATTACCTATATGGTATGCGTGAGTCCCAGCTGAATCTATTTCAAAATGTTGAGATTTACTATTTTTTTCAACAATTGATTGAAAAGCACCTTCCGCTGTTGGAGAGCGACAAATATTACCCATACAAACAAACAGAACTTTGTTTTTTAATTCCACTGAAATAGCTCGGATAATATAAATGCTAAAAGTTTTCCCATCCCAAGATTATATTTCAAATTAAGAAATAATTATATAACCCATACTAGTTAAATAATATTTATAATCTATCAATACACAACAAAGACCAATTCTACTATGCCTGTGGGTAAATCTATAATCGATATTGCTAAAGACGTCATTCAAACTGAAGCTGATTCTGTTTTAAAACTTAAAGGAAGAATTGATCAAAGTTTTGATGAGGTTTGCCAAATTCTTAAAAACTGTATAGGGAAAGTTGTTCTAATTGGGATGGGTAAATCAGGCCATATCGCCAAAAAAATCTCTTCCACCCTGGCATCAACAGGGACACCTGCTTTCTATTTACATCCAGCTGAGGCTGGTCATGGCGACCTTGGGATGATTAGTCATGATGATGTAGTTATCATGATTTCCTATTCTGGAGAATCAGATGAGATTATCTCATTACTCCCAGGAATCAAAAGAATGAATGTGCCTATTATCAGTATGACAGGAAGTGCTAAGTCTTTAATCGCCTCATCAAGTGATTTTCATTTAGATATAAGTGTCGATAATGAAGCATGCCCTAACAATTTAGCGCCAACCTCAAGCACTACTGCAACCTTGGTTATGGGTGATGCAATTGCTGTCTCGCTTATGTCCTTAAATAATTTCACATCAGATGATTTTGCCATGTCTCATCCTTCAGGCTCCCTAGGCAGGAGACTACTCACGCTTGTCTCCAGTATTATGAAATCAGGGGAAGATATACCAAAGGTCACTAAAGAGATGCTGCTTATTGATAGCCTTTTAGTGATGAGTGAAAAGGCACTTGGGATGGTTCTCATTGCTGAAAATGAAAAGCTCGTAGGAATATTTACTGATGGTGACTTAAGAAGGGCATTAGAGTCTAATGTAGATTTTCAGAAATTAACCATTCAAGATGTCATGACCAAAGATTGCAAGTCCATTGAACCACAAGAGCCTGCATTAATCGCAATGCAGTTGATGGAAAAATACAGCTTAAATTCACTGCCCGTTGTAGACTCGGAAAACCGAATAGTTGGTGCTATAAACATGCATACGTTGATTCAAGCGAAATTATTTTAGTAAGTTGACCATTACCTTTATAGGTTTTAATAACAATGGACATTAAAATCCTTTTATCCGATATTGCTGAAACTACTGAAGCATTTGATGTTTCTGGTCTGTCACTCAATACGAAAACTCTTACTAAGGGTGATTTGTTTATTGCCCTTCAAGGTGAGAAAAATCATGGTGCTGAGTATATCGACAGTGCAATTAAAAACGGCTGCATAGGGGTTTTAATTGAGGGAAGAGATGTTGATTGCGACGTCCCAATTATTAGAATTGACAACCTCAAGCTTCATCTTTCTGGGCTTGCTCAAAATTTCTACACCAAAGCAAAGGATGTTGATCTCATTGCAGTCACGGGTACAAATGGTAAGACGTCTGTCAGTCATTACATTTCACAGCTACTAGACTTCTTAGAAGTTAATAATGGCGTTATTGGGACTCTTGGAATCAGCAAGGTTGAAAAGAAAAGTATAAACACAACACCAGACATCTTCTCAATATACAGCTCACTTAATGAATACAGCAACCAGGGAATTGAACTAGCCATTATTGAGGCCTCTTCGCATGCGCTCATGCAAGATCGGCTTAAAGGGCTTTCATTTATTCAGGGCATCTTCACCAACTTGACTCAAGATCATCTTGATTATCATGAAACAATGAATAATTATAAAGAGGCCAAAGGTAAATTATTTACGAATGGTTTTTCAAAAAAAGCAATTATTAATAGGGATGATGAAAATCATCAATATTTTTTAGATACTGCCTCGGATAAAGATCCACTTACCTTTGGAATCGATGATTTAGAATTCTTTAAAACTAGTGAGAATGGTTTTATTTGTCAGCTCAATAATTACGTCTTTGAGTTACCCTTAATAGGGGAGTTTAATTTATCAAATGCTCTTGCAGCATTCACTAGTGTTAAATGTTTGGGATATAGTGAAGATCAAATTATTCCTTTTCTTGCAAAACTTTATCCACCGCCTGGAAGAATGCAGCAACTTGAAAACAGCCATATTTGGATAGACTATGCACACACACCAGATGCACTTGATAATGCCCTTGCATCTCTTAGGACGCACTATCCTGAATTTAAAATCAGAGTGCTTTTTGGGTGCGGTGGAGATAGGGATAAAACCAAGAGGCAGTTAATGGGGAAAATCGCAAGTGAAAAGGCTGAAAGCATAATTCTTACCAATGATAATCCAAGAAGCGAAAGTCCAGAAAAAATTATTGAAGATATACTTGGAGGAATTAAAGTAGAGAATGATGTCCAGGTAATCTTAGATCGAAAACATGCAATAGAAACGGCAGTAAAAACCTTAGGGGAAGATGAGGTATTACTTATAGCAGGCAAGGGTCACGAAACAACACAAACTATTGGTGATCAAATTTTTCAGTTCAGTGATGTTGAGGTCGCATTAGATGCTTTCATCTGACACCGATAAAATAAGCAAAATTATTAGTGGTAAATCAAGCTCAGATAAAGCGATCAACTTTCAGGGCATTTGTACTGACACTCGAGGTCAAATTTCTGGAAAGCTTTTTATTGCGCTTAAAGGTGAAAATTTTGATGGTCATAACTTTATTGAACAAGCAGAAGATTTAGGCGCTAGTGCAGCTATTACTCATAAAAAAGTTAACTCAAATTTACCTACTATTGAAGTTAATAATTCAGAAATAGCATACCAAAAATTAGCCGCTTGGCATCGTCAATCTCACTCGCCAATTGTAATTGCAATTACTGGAAGTAATGGAAAAACCTCAACAAAAAACATGCTTCACTCAATCTTGTCCCTACACGGCCCAACACTCTCAACTGAAGGCAATCTTAATAACCACTTAGGCGTTCCTAAAACACTTTTAGAGCTTGAAAAAAATCACCAATACTGCATTATTGAAATGGGCGCAAATCATGTAAATGAAATTGAGCTATTGTGCAAGTTGGCTCAGCCAGATATTGCAATCATTACAAATGCGAATAATGCACACCTTGGTGAGTTTGGCAGTGAGAAAAACTTAGTAAAAGCAAAAGGAGAGATTCTCGAATCTTTATCTGAAGATGGTATTGCAATCATTAATAAATCCTCACCTCATATCAATATTTGGGAAAAAATGTCTAACACTAAAGCTCTTACTTTTTTTGGTAATAAAAGTGACATATATGCCAGTGATATTAAGCACACTAATTCCGCTCTAAACTTTAATCTTAACTTTAATCTTAGCTCTGTAAATATAACTCTTTCAATGATTGGCTTACATCAAATAGACAATGCATTAGCAGCCTCAGCTTGCGCGCTTAAGCTTGGGGTTAGCCCTCAGATGATAAAAAAAGGTCTTGAAAACTCAGCGCCTGAAAAAGGGCGGCTAGAATTAATTAAACTTCAAAATTTCACTATACTTGATGATAGTTATAATGCAAACCCACAATCAATGAAAGCTGCAATTGACTCACTTAAACAATTTCCTGAAAAGAAAGTTTTAGTTCTTGGAGCAATGGCAGAGCTTGGTAAAGATTCAAAAAAACTTCATCAACAAATTGGAGATTATGCGCGTGAACAAAATATTGATGATCTTCTAACAATTGGTCAAGAGGCTCAATACTATAAAGGCAGGCATTTTGAGAATATTGAATCAATATTTAATGAGATAGAGAGCCATCATAAAGGCGCTACAATTTTAATAAAAGGTTCAAGAATGATGGAGCTTAATAAATTGGTTGATAATTTAATAAATACCTCAAACTCTTCTTGACCTTTACATGAAACATGGCGATAATTACGCTGCTGCGCTCGTGGCTCAACTGGATAGAGTACTCGGCTACGAACCGAGCGGTTGCAGGTTCAAATCCTGCCGAGCGCACCAACATTTAAATAAGTTTGCTCTAAACACTACGAGTCTTTGATAGAATTAGCCTTATGATGACTCTACCTAATTTAATTACCCTATCAAGAATCTTTTTGATTCCTATCTTTATTGGTTTGTTTTATTTACAGCCAAACTATCTGGATGGAGAGCCACTTAGCTGGATTAATAATTCTATTATTGCAATTTATATAGTTATCAGTGCGACTGACTTTATAGATGGGTTCTTAGCCAGAAGACTCAACCAAGAAACTGCGCTTGGGGCATTTCTTGATCCAGTTGCAGACAAGCTGATGGTTTGTACAGCGCTTATTCTTCTAATAGATTACTATCACACGTGGTATATCACAATTCCTTCAATAATCATAATCTCGAGAGAAATTCTTGTTTCTGCGCTTAGAGAATGGATGAGTGAAGTTGGTAAAAGATCTAATGTTGCTGTGTCATGGATAGGGAAATCAAAAACATTTGTACAAATGATTGCAATACTATTTCTTTTGATTCATCAGCCTCTATTCGTTTTTTCATTTAACGAGATAAATATAATGGGCCGTATCCTTCTCTTTGCTGCAACAATTCTGACGCTCTGGTCAGGTATAAAATATCTAATTGCAGGGCTAAAAACATTTGACAGTTAGAAAAAAAACACTATAATTTCCAACCTTGTGCGGGAATAGCTCAGCTGGTAGAGCATCACGTTGCCAACGTGAATGTCGCGAGTTCGAATCTCGTTTCCCGCTCCAAATTCTAACTGTTTGTGTTGGTCTTGATAACAAGGCTTTTTTTTAAATTTAACCTCAATTGGCTGGGTAGCAAAGCGGTTATGCAGGGGCCTGCAAAGCCTTATAGACCGGTTCGACTCCGGTCCCAGCCTCCAATCAAAAAAAGCTCGATTAAATCGAGCTTTTTTATTGGAAAATCTATTAATTACATTCTTTAAAAACTAGTGCTTGGCACTTTTCGCATTTACTCTTATCAAGCCGGTCATATAAAACATTAATGGCCTCTGCTTTTGAATCAAAAAAGTTATCTCTGCCAATCTCATTAACAAAATTTACTTTTTCCATAAACTCAAAGGCTGTAGATTTCACAGCAACAAAATATAAACTACCATTCTGGGCTTTTAAACGTTTATTTTCAATTAGAAGTGCCTCTATGCCAGCTAGATCAATAAAGTTAACACCACTTGCAACAATCAAAATATGATAAATTCTCTGATTATCAACAATCTGACTTATTTGTTTTTGAATGTGGTTTATTGATCCAAAATATATTGACATATCAATACGAATTATCTTGAGCTGTGGGCATTGAACTAAAGGCGCCTTTCTAATACTTTGCAACCTTCTATCACCTTCGCCTGGTGGAGTCCCAAATGCTAGCGTATGAACATCTGGAGTTGATGTCTTGGCAATAAAAAGCATTAATGATAATAGCACTCCAAGATATATCGCAAACTCTAGCTCAAATAATAGAGTTGCTAGAAATGTTGCCGTAAAGATAACGCTCTCTGACTTGCTGTACGTAAACGTTTTTTTAATATTTTTAAAATCTATGAGATTATATGCAACAAGAAGGATAACTCCTGCCATTGCTGCAAGGGGTAAATACGAAATTAGTGGTGCAACTAAAAACACAATTGCCATTAGAAAAAGTGCTGCAAGAATTGCAGATAAAGGGGTTCTTGCTCCAGATTCAAAATTAACACCTGACCTTGTAAAAGATCCAGAAGATGCATAACTTGAGAAAAAGCTTCCTACAATATTTGATGTTCCCTGACCAATAAACTCCTGATTCGCATTAATCCTTTGATTTGATTTAGTAGCAATCGACCTTCCAATTGA
This sequence comes from Candidatus Pseudothioglobus sp. Uisw_041, assembly GCF_048087625.1. Taxonomy (NCBI): domain Bacteria; kingdom Pseudomonadati; phylum Pseudomonadota; class Gammaproteobacteria; family Pseudothioglobaceae (SeqCode); genus Pseudothioglobus (SeqCode); species Candidatus Pseudothioglobus sp. Uisw_041. The sequence goes on from NZ_CP159805.1 coordinate 1,494,414, forward strand.
TGAAGCCTCAATAAGACCTAAAAGTGCAATTGCAAATGCCTCTGGTGCAAGTGCCTTTAATGAGTTTAACGAAAAGTCAGGCGTTGATAACGGAGGAAAGTAAGCCGGCATTGCTCCGACAGTTTTTATGCTGTCAGTAAAGCCGCCCAAGTAAAAAGCCAGTAGCCCACCAACTAGCATACCAATTAATAAATTAGGAAATTTTGGTTTTAAAATTTTAACAACTATCGCAGTTACTAAAGTCCCAAGACCAACAATTAAAAGATAGATATTAAATTCCCCAACTCCCGTATAAATATCAAACCAAGTGTTAAGAAAATCCTCGCCTCTGGGGATATCAATACCTACAATATAGGGGATTTGACTGCTTGCAATCAATAGCGCTGCGCCAGCTGTAAAACCGATGACAACATTATGAGAAACAAAATTTACCAACATACCAAATTTAGCAAGTCCAAAAACTAGTTGGTACACTCCCGCCAAAAAGGTCAGCGTCAAAGCTAGCGATACAAATTCTGCACTGCCAGGTTCAGCGTACTTACTGACTGCTGCAAAAACAACAATTGAAATAGCTGTGGTTGGGCCAGAAACTAAATGGAAAGACGAGCCAAAAAGTGCAGCAACTATAGGAATAACCATCGCTGTATAAAGGCCATATTCTGGAGGCATTCCTGCAATTGTTGCAAAGGCAACACTTTGAGGAAGGACAATAATAGCGCCTGTCAATCCTGCAAAAAAATCAGCCTTAATTGTCTCTATAGTGGTCAGTCTAAACCATGCTATAAAAGGGAAAATTTTGGCTAATTGAAACATAAGATTATAAGTTTAAAATGAGTCGTTTATTAATGGGTGTCAGATTATATAGTAATTCATATGTACTCAAAGATCTCAGGTAATATTTAATAATATTAAGTTGTACTAAGTTTGAACAAAGATCATATAAACAATCGTTCCACTAACAATACTTAATAGAGCATTTCTTTTATAAATATGAAGTCCAGCAGTTACTAGCAATGCAATAAATGTATAGACAATTTCAAATGTTAAGTACTCAACATCCTTTAGCATGTAAATTACAAGTATTGTCATCACCATTGGCGGTGTGCTTTTAGAAATGTAATTAAACAAAGAGCTCTCTTGACCTTTACTAAAAAGTAAAAATGGCGTCAGCCTTGTAATATAAGTTGCTACTGTCATCACAAGCATAGCAGCTAGAAGATAATTTATTTCATTCATTGGGCTGTATTTTGATTAACCGCAATAAAACTATTGATGCGATTGAAAGAATAATGGCAACCAAAAGCATATGTTTTATAAAAAATAATAAAGCAATAGCAGATGCGATGAATGCGATGACAAACGGCAGCAACTTCTTCACCTTAACCCACTGCTCAATAAGTAACACCACAAACAAAGCAGTCGCTGCAAATTCCATTCCATTCGTATTGAATGACAAAGCATTTGCTGTTAAGGCGCCAATAGTACATCCCAGAACCCAATATAATTGGGCAAATAGCGTTATGAAGAAATAATAACGCTCCTTAGTAAAATTTTTAGGAACCTTGATTGTGGTCATCAGCGCATAAGTCTCATCCGTTAGACCAAATATTAAATATAACTTTCTAAGATTCCAATTACCAAAACTTTCAAGAAAAGCTAGGCCATAGAACATATGCCTTGAGTTTAAGAAAAATGTTGAAATTGCAATTTCTAATAAACCTATTCCAGAAGAGAGAAACCCAATTGCCATAAACTGAGCAGCTCCAGCATACACAAAGATGGCCATCAAGGATGCGAAATACCATGGGTAACCGAGCTCCTGGAACAGAAGACCAAAGGCAATCCCTAAAGGTACAAAACCAAATAGAATTGGTAGCGATATTGTTAATGCAGAACGAATCATTGGCATAATTTTAATAATTTAAAAAGCGATTGAAGTGTGTAATTAAACAGAAAAAAATAAAAGATATATATTAATTCATGTATACTTTTTATACTAACAAATGATTGCCAAGTAGGTCAAGTTTTAATTGACATATTTAAACAATTAAACCTATAATAACATATTGATAACTCATATATATGAGTTCTAAAAATCTATTAAAACTATTTAAAAAAATAATTAATTTATGTCTCAATTAGTACCGCCCCACGCAAGTAATGAACTCAAAATCCTCGCTTTAGGAGGAGATGCATTAAATTCAGAGCTGAAAAAAACAGATTCAATGGATAAATTGTTTTGTTCATCAAGAGAGTTTGGTGATTTGATCATGCTTGGTATTGGTGGTTTTACTCCTCTTGAAGGTTTCATGGGAAAAGCTGACTGGCTAAGTGTGTGTAAAAATATGGCATTGGACAATGGAACTTTTTGGCCTATCCCAATAACACTTTCTACTGATAATGAAGATTTAAAAGTTGGTCAAGAAGTTGCTATTGTGTACGAAAAAAATAATGCAGTTATCGCTACAATGCTTATTTCTGAAAAATACTTAATTGACAAAGAGCTAGAGTGCAACGAAGTATTCAAGACTAGCGACATAAAACATCCTGGTGTTGCCTTAGTTATGGCCCAAGGTAAATACAATCTTGCTGGAGCTGTAAAAGTTTTATCAGATGGAGGATTTCCAAATCAATATGGTGACCTTTACATGACACCTTCTGAAACACGCGCATACTTTGTAAAAAAAGAATGGTCTACTATAGCTGCATTTCAAACTCGCAACCCTATGCATCGCTCGCATGAGTATTTAGCTAAAATTGCTATAGAGATATGCGATGGAGTAATGATTCATTCAACTTTAGGAGAACTAAAGCCAGGCGACATTCCTGCTGATGTTCGGTCCAAATCTATTTCAGCATTAATTGAAAATTACTTTGTAGATAACACTGTTCTCCAATCTGGATACCCATTGGACATGAGATACGCTGGTCCAAGGGAGGCATTACTTCATGCGCTATTCAGACAGAATTATGGGTGCTCTCATCTTATAGTAGGACGCGATCATGCGGGTGTTGGAGATTATTATGGACCATTTGATGCTCACAATATTTTTGATGAAATTGACAATGGTCTGGCTACTAAGCCCTTAAAGATTGATTGGACATTTTGGTGTGAAAAATGTGCTGGAATGTCAAGCATGAAAACTTGCCCACATGATCAGGAAGACAGACTAATGCTTTCAGGCTCTAAATTAAGACATCTTCTTAGTGAAAACCTAGAAGTTCCTGATAATTTTTCAAGACCTGAAGTTGTTGAAATTCTTCGTAAGTACTATTCTAAAATTAAAGAAAGTGACAAAGTAAAAGTTGAGCTTAAAGGGCATTCTGCGAAATAGATGAAGATGAAATTAAATTTAATCAACAATCCTGGTCTATTAGTTATGAGTTTTCTGGTTCTATAAAAATTGAATTACAAATGCGCAAATATTCTACAATCTCATGCTCGGAAATATAGTGAATTTATTATGGATAAGGGCCTCCATAATACAACAACAAAAAGGAAAAATATAATATGATATCTATTAACCCATTTTCTGAAATTTCATCATTTATTCCATCTTTTGTAATGCAAACTTATGTAATTGCAATGTTTGTTCTTGTTATAGGTGCCACGCTTTTTGATGTGGTTCATAAAAAGAGTGCTAAGTATTTCTTCAACAACTCAGTTAAAGCAAAAAAATCTGCAACCAGAAACGTAGGCTCTGGAGAAAAAGTTTCTATTGCTTTTAAAACTGCAACCAATGAAATCTTAACCTCGTCAGAATTTTGCAGCACTAGAAGAAGATTGGCTCACCTTCTGACAATGTATGGATTTATCATTTTTGTCGTTGCGACAGTTGTAATGATTTTTTCTTACTCAACTCCTAACACAATGACTCCTTCAATTTGGCCATTAGCATGGCATTTAGGTGCAGCTATGCTTTGTGTTGGTGGTTATTGGTTTTGGTTCTTTATAAGAGTTGATGTTGCGGCTGAAGGTAATAAGTGGTACAGAGTAATTAGGGCAGACTTATTTGTTCTATCGCTCTTAGCTATGTCTACTTTTGCGCTCCTATGGTCTTACATGCAGTCCAATGGAATTAATATCTGGCAAACTCTATTTTTTGGCCTATTCATTGGGGCTAGCACTGTTCTATTTGGTGGTGTCTTATGGTCAAAATTTGCCCACATGTTTTATAAGCCTGCTGCAGCTTTTCAAAAACGAGTTACTAAAGCTGACGGTTCAAGAGAGAACCTTCCAGAACCTGCTGATATGCCAAAGAAATTTGGCCTTGGAATTGAGCGCGAAGCTCCAAGACATTACTAATAATAACTAATTTTCGGAGAAAATATTATGCCAACTTTTGTATACATGACTAGATGCGATGGCTGTGGACACTGTGTAGATATCTGTCCATCTGACATTATGCACATCGACAAGACTATTCGACGTGCGGTCAATATTGAGCCAAACTTTTGCTGGGAGTGTTACTCGTGTGTTAAAGCATGCCCTCAAAATGCAATTGATGTAAGAGGTTATGCTGACTTTGCTCCAATGGGCCATAGCGTAAGAGTTCTTCGTGAAGAAGAAAAAGGAACTATCTCTTGGAAAATTAAATTTAGAGATGGTCGTGAGAAAAACTTTGTTTCTCCAATTACTACGCAACCATGGGGTGAAAAAATTCCAAAACTTGCGGACTTAGAAGTTCCTGATCAAGCAGCACTTGATTCACAACTTTTATGTTTTGAGCCAGATGCTCTTAACATTGAAACTGGATTACCCGTAATAAATAAAGATAAGCTAAAAGAGGGAGTTTACTACTAATGGCTAAGAGAAAAACTGTTTGGGAAGACTGCGATATATTAGTTGTTGGTGGTGGTATGGCTGGAACTGGTGCTTCTTATGAGGCTAGATATTGGGGCCGTGATATGAGAATTATATGTGCCGAAAAAGCAAACATTGATCGAAGTGGTGCAGTAGCTCAAGGCCTTTATGCGATCAACTGCTATATGGGAATGCAGTGGGATGAAAACCAACCCGAAGACCATGTTCGGTATGCACGTAATGACTTGATGGGATTAGTTCGTGAGGACCTTGCTTTTGATATGGCTCGACATGTTGACTCTGCCGTTCACAAATTTGAAGAATGGGGCCTACCCATTATGAGAAATGAGGAGACTGGTCGTTACCAGCGCGAAGGTAAATGGCAAATAATGATTCACGGTGAAAGCTACAAACCTATCGTTGCAGAAGCGGCACGCAAGTCAGTAGACAAAATTTATAACCGAATTATGATTACGCATCTTTTAATGGATGAGGCTAAGGAAAATAGAGTTGGTGGAGCAGTTGGCTTTAATTGCCGTACTGGTGATTATCATGTTTTCCGTGCCAAAGCAGTAATTGTAGGAGCAGGTGGTGCCTCTCATATCTTTAAGCCTCGTTCAGTAGGTGAAGGAATGGGAAGGACTTGGTATGCTCCATGGAGTAGTGGTTCAGCCTATGCGCTTCCAATTCAGGTAGGCGCTAAGATGACGCAGATGGAAAACCGTATTGTGTTAACCCGATTTAAAGATGGTTATGGGCCAGTTGGTGCATATTTTCTCCACCTCAAAACATATACTCAAAATACTTACGGTGAAGAGTACGAATCTAAGTGGTATGAACACACTAAAGCTATGGTTGGTGAATATATTGATCATACTCCGACGCCTACATGTTTACGAAATCATGCGTTTATAGAAGAAGTTAAAGCTGGTAGAGGACCAATTCACATGGTCACCATGGAAGCTTTTCAAGATCCGCATCTAGAAGTCATTGGATGGGAAAACTTCCTAGGAATGACTGTAGGTCAAGCAGTTGTTTGGGCTTCTCAAAATATTGATCCTAAATATACTAATCCTGAACTAACTACATCTGAACCTTACGTAATGGGCTCTCATGCTACTTGTTCTGGTGCATGGGTCAGTGGACCTGAAGATATTTCCCCGCCTGAGTATTTCTGGGGATACAACCGAATGCTAACTGTTGAAGGCCTCTTTGGTGCTGGTGATACTGTTGGAGGAACTGCCCATAAATTTTCCTCAGGCTCGTTTACTGAAGGCAGAATAGCTGCAAAAGCAGCCGTTAAATATATTCAAGATATGGGTGATGACAAGATTCAAGTTAGCAACAAACAGTGTGATGATCTGAAAGAGATTATTTATAAACCATTAGAAAACTATACAGTGGGTCGTAATGAAATTACTGCTGGTACAGTATCGCCAAGTTATATATTGCCTATTCAAGGACTCCAACGTCTTGAGAAAATTATGGATGAATATTGTGGTGGTATTGGTGTTAACTATATGACGAATGGAAACCTACTTACAAAATGTATTGAGCTCTTAGAAATATTGCAAGAAGATCTAGAGCATATAGGTGCTGAAGATCTTCATCAGCTTATGCGTGGATGGGAATTAAGACATCGCACAATTACTTCAGAATGTGTTGCACAGCATACGTTATTTCGTGAAGAAACGCGCTGGCCAGGTTATTACTATAGAGGCGATCACATGAAATTAGATGATGAGAATTGGCATTGCCTAACTGTTTCTAGACGTGATCCAAAAACTGCTAAATGGACTATGGAAAAAGCGCCACTTTATCATATAGTTGATTAATCAGATTTAAAGTATCTTGAAGTGGGGTCTCAATTTGTGGCCCCAATAATAATGCTATTAGATTATCATACAATCCAAACTTAAAAACTACAAGGTGAACTAAATGAATCTTCTTGAGAAAACTAATGAAGAAATACTTGAAATTGCAGATCCTTTGATGGATGAGTTAGTTACATCATCGAATAAACGAGATTACCTGGGCTTTATTAAACACTTTTCAAAAGAAATGTTGATGGGTGCAAATGAGATTGAAATGGGTAAGCAGTGGACAAAAAATAAAATGTTATCAAGCTTATCTGTTGAAAGAGAGTTCTTAGGCTGCCTTAGAAGAGGCGATCATGTTTCAATTCTATATAAGCAAACTAGTGATGAAGTTCCTGGAGAATTTTTAGGTCGACTTGTTCTAGGTATTCAGGACTCTGAAGTCAAAATATTTGGTGCAACTATTTTTTAATACTTCTTTAAATTATTGAATTCGAATCTGAATACTCAATCTATTACACTATTACAAATATGAGCGAAACAATCTCCATAAACAAATTTGTTGAACTAACTTATAGAATCATAGATCAATCTAATGGTGAAGTTATAGAACAGGTCGAAGAGCCATTAGGGTATGTTCAAGGAGATAATTCATTATTATTCAATCAGGTAACCAAAGAGCTTGAAGGCAAATGTGTTGGTGATGAAGTAGAGATTTTGCTGAAAGCAGAAGATGCCTTTGGAAAAAAGGCTGATGAACTAATTTTTACAGATGATATCAATAATGTTCCAGTGGAATATAGATTTATTGGAGCATCCGTTACTATGCAAAATGATAAAGGTGGCACTAAAGATTTCATAGTTTCAAGTATCGAAGACGGAAAACTCACAATTGATGGTAATCACCCTCTTGCAGGCAAAGATATTATTTTTTATGTGGAGATTTTATCAATTCGTGAAGCAACCGCTGATGAAATCATTGAGGGTGGAAAGTTAGATTAAGAAAAAATATCGTCATAGATATATTGCTCAATATTCCATTCTTTTTGACTTTCAATAGTCAGCGTTAGACATCTTGCAGCCCCATAATTTCGAATTTTTCCAGCAGAACCTGGATTTATAACCCAAGGTGTTTGCTGTTTATCAATAACTTGTTTGTGAGTATGTCCGTATATGATGACCTTTGAATCTGGGTAAGTAGCCCTCAAAGAATCATGACTTGGCTGAACATGTCCATGTAAATGGCCATGCTCTATTGCTATGCTGCCTCCAGGAAACTCTACTAACTCAACCTCACCAAAAGAAGATATATGCTGATCATTGTTACCCTTTACGGCAATCATTTTTTGCTTTGGGTTTAATGCAGACAAAGAACTTTCATCTATGATATCCCCTGCATGAATGACAAAGTCACAATCATTCATGAGATCTATTACTTCTGGATGGATTGCTCCGTGAGTATCTGACAGGATGCCAATTTTTATCACTATTGGAGTGACTTTAATCTCAATCGAAGCGCATTAAGTTTGATAAAGCCCTCAGCATCTTTCTGATCATATGCACCACCGTCATCTTCAAAGGTTGCAATTTTTTCACTAAATAAGCTATTATCTGATTTACGGCCAACTACTGAAGTATTACCTTTATAAAGTTTCAGTCTTACTATCCCACTAACAGTTTCTTGCGAGGCATCAATTGCTGCTTGCAGCATTTCACGCTCTGGTGCAAACCAAAAACCATTATAAATAAGCTTGGCGTACTTTGGCATTAACTCATCTTTAAGGTGTGCAGCTTCTCTGTCTAAAGTAAGTGATTCGATAGCACGATGAGCTCTTAACATAATCGTACCAGCGGGTGTTTCATAACATCCACGAGATTTCATGCCAACAAAACGATTCTCTACAATATCAAGCCTACCAATCCCATGCGCACCACCTAGTTTGTTGAGTTCTTCCATGACTTGAGCTGGCGACATTGATTCACCATTTATAGCAATGATGTCGCCTTTTTCATAAGTTAACTCAATATATTCAGCGCGATCTGGAGCCTCTTCAGGGGAGACTGTCCAGCGCCACATTTCATCCTCTGCTTCCTGCCATGGATCCTCAAGCAAGTCACCCTCATAAGAAATATGAAGTAAGTTAGCATCCATTGAGTATGGTGATTTCTTTGATTGCTTTTTATAGTCTACTTCAATATTATGCTCTTCAGCATATTTCATTAAGCTCTCACGTGAAGATAGATCCCATTCACGCCAAGGTGCAATAATTTTAATTTCTGCATTCATAGCATATGCACTTAGTTCAAACCTTACTTGATCATTGCCTTTTCCTGTTGCTCCATGAGAGATTGCATCTGCACCAACTTCTTTGGCAATTTCAACCAGCCGCTTAGAGATTAAAGGTCGTGCAATAGACGTGCCTAAAAGATACTCCCCTTCATAAATAGCATTTGCTCGAAACATTGGAAAAACAAAATCACGTGCAAACTCTTCACGTAAATCTTCGATATAAATTTCCTTTATCCCCATGGCTTTAGCTTTAAGACGAGCTGGTTCAACTTCTTCACCCTGACCAATATCTGCTGTAAAGGTTACTACTTCACAATCATATGTTTCCTGTAACCATTTAGCAATAATGCTAGTATCTAATCCACCCGAGTATGCTAATACGACTTTATTCATTATTTTTCTATGTAGTTAAATTCTTTTTTATAAAGCACTTCATTTTCAGAAGTAACGACTTCGACTATCCATTTTCCTGTCCAGGTATGCCAAAGATTTTTTGATGACCAAACCCTCCAACGAGGGCCTTTAATATCAAAAATAACATCGGCCATCACTTTATTATTATATATCCAGCGATGCTTAACACTTGTACCTTGAAGATTACGAATGTTTGTAAAAAAATAGATTTTACCCAAAGAATTGTCAAGCTCTCCAACAATATTAAAGGGCTCTCTGTCTACAATCTCTGTCGCAAATTCTGCATTAGAAATATTTTGATGTGGCCATTCATTTGCAAATACATTAGAAAATAAAAATACACTGAGCATTAATACGGTTAATTTTTTCATTTAGTCCACCCAATTTATAATATGTTCAAATAAAAGATCTTTTGAAACTTCATTATCTCTATACGTTCTTCCTCTTACAGAAATACCTGCCAAATGAACACTATTCTTATCCCCACTTATTAGTGGGTGCCACATAGGTAACTCTTTCCCTTCGTATAGAAGTCGATATGCACATGTACTTGGAAGCCAATTAAACTTTTTTCCCCAATCTGGCTTAATACTTAAGCAGTCTGGAACATATTTCTGACGGTTGTCGTAGTGTGGACAAGAGCACTCCTCTTCATCTAAATAATGACAGGCGACATCTGTAAAGTAGATCTTTCCAGAATCCTCATCTTCCAGCTTATGTAAGCAGCATCTTCCACAGCCATCACAGAGCGACTCCCACTCCTTAGAACTCATCTGAGATAAAGTTTTATTTTTCCAGAAAGGTTTATCTAAATTTTCCAAAGTTTTTTATCAATTACCATTGCTAGTCGATACAATAATTATAAACTTATTGAAGAAAATAATCTTTCAATTCCAATAGCTACGCCAGAACAATGTGGAAGGCCAACTTTTATATCTCTCAAAAACTCCTCATCAACTAATAACTTTTTCTTTTCAATCATTTTTCTTTTATATAACTCGTTATTGAATCGATCTCGATATTCATCAGCAGATTGTATTTCTTCATAACCATTAGCAATTTCAATACCATTTATATACAATTCAAAGCGATGGGCGATAGGGCCATCAATTTTTGCAAGTGCTGACTGCTCTTTAGGGTAATCATAAATAAAGCAAATAGGGATTTGACTTATCTTTGGCTCAATGAGATGCACAAAAAGAAGGGTTTGAAGATCCTCAATCCAGTCATAATCTGAATTTAAACCTAATGAATTTGCAATTTTCTTTAGGTCTTCCAGATCAGCATTTAATATATCAATATTGCCATACTCAAAAAAAGCTTGTGCGTATGATATTTTAATTGCAGCATCAGTCTTCCCAAGCATTTTTAGTAAATCTATAATTTCGTCAACCAAAGAATGCATATCGAAATCAATACGGTAGAACTCCAGCATTGTAAATTCGTTAGAGTTATTACTCCCATATTCATTATCTCTATATACTTGGCAAATTTGAAATATATCTCCGCTTCCTTTGGATAAAAGTCGCTTCATTTCTAACTCAGGAGATGTATGTAAATATAGATCAGTTGGCCTAGAGATATCACGATTAACTTTCATTTCAATGCTATCAATATAGACATCGGTTGAAGGATAGAACAAAAGGGAAGGAGTTTTTACTTCAGTGACCTTACGAGAATAAAAAAATTCCCTAATTTTTATGATTAAATCTTGATAATGAACTAGATTTTTTTTTACTTTGGACATGTCAGCCTATATTAGGCGCGACCTGAATACTCATTTGTTCTAGTATCAACTTTGACCTTATCTCCAATACCAACAAACAAAGGAACCTGAACGACCACACCGGTATTTAAGGTTGCTGGTTTACCACCAGTTCCAGCTGTATCTCCTTTAAGGCCAGGGTCTGTATCGATCACTTCTAATATAACTTGAATTGGAGGAACGACTGTAATTGGATTATTATTCCACAAGGTCACAGTACAAATATCTTGCTCCACTAAATAGTCTACAGCACTTCCCATTGACTCTTCACTCAAGTCATATTGCTCAAATGATTCAGGCTCCATAAAATGCCATTTTTCACCATCACTATAAAGGTACTGCATTTCTAACTCCATAACATCGGCGCCCTCAAGTGACTCACCTGATTTATATGTCTTCTCAAGAGTTTTACCTGTAATAAGATCTTTAAATTTAACTCGATTAAAGGCCTGTCCTTTTCCAGGCTTTACAATTTCATTATTGACAATTGAACATGGATTACCATCGAGAATCAATTTCAAACCGTTTTTAAACTGGCTAGTATTGTAATTCATATTTTTTTTAATCCTAAAGTTTTAAGGGAAAAGGCATAAATTTATAAATGAATATTTTAATAAGTTATAAAAGAAATATATTCATAATTTAAAAATTTGAAATAAAGACAACAAACGAAGAATGTTAAAATACCCTTCCACATATTTTAACCCTAATGTTTTAATTATATGCATATACATGAACACCAGGCAAAAGGCTTATTTAAGAAACATAATATTAAAGTTCCTGAATTTATTGTTGTTTCAAATAGTAATGAAACTCAATCTGCTTGTGAGAAACTTGGCGGCTCAATTTGGGTTGTTAAAGCTCAAGTTCATGCTGGAGGCAGGGGAAAAGGTGGAGGTGTTATTGTATGCAGTAAAGTGCAGGATGCAGTTGATGCCAGTAAAAAATTAATAGGTACTAATTTAATTACTCCGCAGACTGATGCAAATGGTCAACCTATTAATGAAGTCATTATTGAGGCTGGTCAAGATATTTCTAAAGAGTTGTACTTGGGACTTCTTGTTGATCGTGCTACAGAAAATATCACAATTCTCGCTTCAACAGAAGGTGGAATGGATATCGAAAAAGTTGCCTCAGAAACGCCTGATAAAATTATTAAACAAAAAATTAATCCTCTAGGTAAATTATCAGTCGAAGAATGTGTCAATGTTGCTAAAAAACTTGGGCTAGATTTATCACTTCACGATGAGTTTGCTTCGACACTTCTTGGACTTTATGCTATTTTTACTGAGCATGATGCCAACCTTATTGAAATAAACCCACTTATTATTACTGGTCAAAATGAAATCATGGCTCTTGATGGTAAAATTGATTTTGATGATAATGCTCTCTATAGAAATCAATCAATTGCTAATCTAAGAGATATTGCACAAGAAGATGAAAAAGAAAGAAGTGCTAGCGAACATCAATTAAATTATATCTCTCTAGATGGCTCTGTGGGCTGTATGGTAAATGGTGCTGGATTAGCAATGGCGACAATGGATTTGATAGAATATCATGGTGGATCACCAGCTAACTTTTTAGATGTAGGCGGAGGCACAACTGCCGATAGAGTAGCAATAGCTTTTGAAATAATTCAAAGTGAAGAAAATGTTAAATCTATTTTAGTAAATATTTTTGGTGGTATAGTGCGCTGTGATCTTATTGCAAATGGTATTTTACAAGCAATAGAGAAAGTAGGATTAACGCTTCCAATTATTGTAAGACTCGAAGGAACAAATGCACAAGAAGGCCTTCAAATTCTTAATAAAAGTAACTTTAATATCATTACTGAGGCTGACTTAACTAAGGCTGCTAAACAAGCTGTGGAGATGGCCAAATGAGTGTCCTAATTAACAAAGAAACCAAAGTAATCTGTCAAGGTTTTACTGGCAAGCAAGGTACGTTTCATTCTGAACAATCCATTGCATATGGAACAAAATTTGTCGGTGGCGTAACGCCTGGCAAAGGTGGACAAACCCACTTGGAAAAACCAGTCTTCAATTCTGTTGCACAAGCTATGGCTGAAACAGGAGCTAATGCCACAATGATTTATGTGCCGCCAAGGTTTGCATTTGCCTCTATAGTCGAAGCGATTGAAGCTGAGATGCCCGTAATTGCATGCATAACTGAAGGCATTCCTGTCCAAGATATGATTAAAATTAAAGCCATTATCGCAGGCAGTAAATCAACATTAATTGGACCAAACTGCCCAGGGGTAATAACTCCAGATGAATGTAAACTTGGCATTATGCCGGGTAATATCCACAAGAGTGGTTCAGTTGGAATTGTCTCTCGTTCAGGAACGTTAACCTATGAAGCAGTTCACCAAACTACTCTAGCAGGACTTGGTCAAAGCACTTGTATTGGTATTGGTGGTGATCCTGTTCAAGGAATGAATTTTATTGACTGCCTTAAATTGTTTGAAAAAGATGATGACACGCATTCAATTGTTATGGTCGGTGAGATTGGTGGGAATGCTGAAGAAGAGGCTGCGGAGTATATTAAGTCAAATATTTCTAAACCTGTTATATCATATATTGCTGGACTTACCGCTCCCAAAGGAAAAAGAATGGGTCATGCAGGCGCAGTAATAAGTGGTGGGTCTGGGGATGCTAAAAGTAAAATTCAAGCACTAGAAAATGCCGGAGTAAGTGTTGCACCCACCCCAGCATTAATGGGACAAACTTTGCTTGAAGCTCTCTAAAAATATAATGTCTTTTCTTTCAGTCAATTAAATGAAAGTGATTAGAAATAGTAGGTTTGCAGTTTCAGTAATTTTTGCTATTAACGGTGTTGTATTTGGAACATGGGCATCTCGAATTCCAGAAATTTCAGATTTTCATAACTTATCGCCCGCTGCTTTAGGTTTATTAATATTTCTTCTAGGTTTATCAGCTATTGTAGCATTTTCAGTTTTTGGGAGAGCTGCAGATCGTTATGGGGCATCAACTGTAACAAAGAGAACCACTTGCCTATTAATACCTCTTACGCTTATCTTTATAGCTTTTGCAAACTCAATATGGATGCTTGTAGCAGCGATCATTTTCTTTGGAGCAATCCATGGGGGTGATGATGTAGCCATGAACGCCTGGGCTGCGGAAGTTGAGCGTAAAAATAATCATCCATTAATGTCGTCTTTTCATGCAATGTGGAGCTTGGGAGCTGGCCTTGGTGCAGGTTCAGGAGTATTGACTGCTTACTATAAAATTGGAATGCCAGTGCATTTTACAATTACTTCAATTATAATTTTCTTGGTTATGCTTACTGTTGTAACTATCCCTTTCAACTCTGAAAAGAAAGAAAAAGACAGTAAAGATCCATTTATCTCTATTCCAAAGGGAGCCTTGCTTCCTGTCGCTCTTATTACTTTTTTTGCCTCATTAGGAGAGGGTATGGTTGCAGATTGGAGTGCTATTTTCCTTAGAAGTGTTGCAGATCTTTCGAATGGCAGTGCGGCTATAGGATTTACTGTTTTTTCTGTTTGTATGTTTGCAATGAGACTTATGGGTGACAAAATTGCTTTAAAGTTTGGCGCCTCTAAAACAGCACGTTATTCTGGATTATTTGCTTTAGTAGGCTCTTTAATTGTACTAACATTTAAGACACTCGTACCATTAATGATTGGCTTTGGCCTAATAGGGCTAGGCATTGCTGTTATCATTCCTCTAGCATTTTCTCGTGCTGGTAAAGACAAAGAAATATCTCAGGGCACTGCAATTGCCAGTATTGCGACGCTTGGATATGGAGGTATGCTACTTGGCCCATTATTTGTAGGCCTTATTGCTGAAGCAACTTCAATTAAAACCGGCTTTCTACTGTTACCAATTTTAGCTTTCTTAATTTTTTTGCTTTCAAAGCATCTCTCTATTAAATCACTCTGATTTTTTCTCCAAAAGCATTGCGTCGCCATAGCTAAAAAAACGATATTTTTCTTTAATAGCATGGCTATAAGTCTCAAACATTTCCTCAAAACCTATAAAAGCACTCACTAACATTAAGAGTGAAGATTTTGGTAAATGAAAATTTGTAATCATAGCATCTACTATTTGAAACTTAAATCCTGGGTAAATAAAAATATCTGTATCTCCCTTTTGGTACTTTAGGCTTCCATTAACTGAAGCTGACTCTAAGGCTCTTACAGCTGTGGTGCCAACCGCAATTATTCTCCCACCAAGCGCCTTTGCTTGCTCTATCTTATCTATTGTTTCAGTAGAAATTTCATAATACTCACTGTGCATTTTATGACTCTCAATATCCTCAACTTTAACAGGCTGAAAAGTTCCTGCCCCAACATGTAAAGTTAAAAATGTATGATTGATACCTTGATGTTCAAGGCTAGATAACAACATCTCATCAAAATGAAGTCCTGCAGTAGGAGCTGCAACTGCACCATCATTTTTAGCATATACTGTCTGATACCTGCTCTGGTCTTCTTTAGAGTCCTCTCTATTAATATATGGTGGCAAAGGGATATGCCCAATTTCATTAAGTACATTTAGAATAGAATCTGACTCAAAGTTAACCTTATAAATACCATCGTTTTTATCACATATCTTGATGCGGCTTTTATTTTCAAGGACTAAATAAGTACCAATTTTTGGAGATCTACTTGACTTAATCATTACTAACGCTTCGTGATCATTAATCAATCTCTCAACTAGAACTTCAACCTTACCTCCAGAATCTTTATGTCCAAATAATCGAGCCGCTATAACTTTTGTATCATTAAGAACTAGTAAGTCATTTGGTTTGAGAAAATTACCCAATTGAGAAAAAGTAGAGTCATCAATTATATCTCTTAGCACTAGTAACCTTGAATCAGTCCTACTTGAACTAGGGTATTGAGCAATTAAAGACTTTGGTAGGTCAAAATCAAAATCACTTAGCTTCATTGTCTACCTTTAAGGCATTAACTCGACTCATTGCTGCCTCAATTTTTTCTTTCTGAATCTTGTCTTTTGCCATTTTCTCCTTCAGAGCAATCATCCTTGCCTCCAGTAGATCAGACCTTTCCTGTTTGTTTCTTTCTAAACGCACTTCACGGAACTCAAATCTCCTTCTAGCCTTTTCTCTTTGGTCACTCTCTTGGTTTTGTTTTTTATACAGCTCATTATAGAATTGATAATAATTAACAAAAGGAATTTCAAAATTTGGCTTAATATCAATCATATCAATACAATCTACTGGGCAAACTGGTAGGCATAAATCACAGCCAGTACACTCTTCAGCAACAACTTGCGTCATAACTTTTGATGAGCCTATAAAAGCATCCACTGGACAGGCTTTAATACACAAGGTGCATCCAATGCAGACTTTTTCATCAACCAAGGCAATTTGCTTTGGCTTTGTTTCACCATGTGCTTCATTTAAAAGAAGAGCTTCAACACCTAGAAGCTCGGCTAAAGCATCAATCCCTTCCTGTCCTCCTGGAGGACATTGGTTAATTTCAGCATCACCATTTGCTATTGCCTCAGCGTATGGCCTGCAACCTTCAAAATCACACTGTGTACATTGGGTTTGAGGCAAGATAGCATCTATTTGATCAACTAACGAGCTCCCTTTGATCTTAGCAGTATATCCTAAGCCAATATTGATTAAAAAATTCTCGTTCATATGGCTGGTAATTTTAAACTAAATATAGTTTATAGTCTTTACTGACTATGAAAGTTACGCTTGAAAAAAGGAAACTTCAAAGACTTACGCAGTATATATTTTTTGCTTTCTTAACAGAACTTGAAAGGTAAAGTTTTTACTTAAAGACTGTCATTCATATTAGGCCTAATAGAGCGTGGACTCAAGATTCAACAAAAGCACGCTCAATAACGAAGTGGCCTGGCTCCACATTACGAGCCTCAATAAAGCCCTTAGATTCAAGCATATCTACTAACTCCTTAAGCATGCTAGGGCTTCCACAAATCATAAATCGATCGTCTACTAAATTGGGCTGAGGCTGCTTCAAATCTAAAAACAACTTACCACAACTCATCAGGGTAGTTAGGCGGCCATTATTTTTAAAGGGCTCACGGGTTACTGTAGGATAGTAAACCAGTTTCTCCCTTACTATTTCCCCAATATATTCATCATTTGGCAAAACATTTTCAATGTAATCAGAGTAGGCCAGCTCAGAAACTTCACGCACACCATGAGCCAAGATAACCCTGTCGAATTGGTCATAGATTTCTGGATCTTTAATGATGCTCATAAATGGCGCCAAACCTGTTCCAGTACAAAGTAAGTAAAGGTAGCGTCCAGGAAGCATATTGTCTGGAATTAAGGTTCCTGTGGACTTCTTGCCCACTAGAACTTCATCGCCTACAGCAAGGTTTTGCAGCTTGGAGGTAAGAGCGCCATCTTGTACTTTAATACTATAGAACTCAAGTTCATTCTCATAGTTAGCACTAGCAATACTATAGGCGCGCATCAATGGCTTACCATCAGAAGGAAGACCAATCATTGTAAAGTGGCCATTCTTAAAACGATAGCCTGGGTCACGAGTAGTACGAAAGCTAAATAATGTGTCATTCCAGTGATGGACATGAGTCACTCTTTCAGTTATCAATGTCGACATACATTCCCTCTTTGGCTTATTAATTGCATAGCTTTTTTGTATATAAAATTTGGGTAAATTATACTATTAATCTAGTATTTTTGCTGAAGCCCTGAATTGTTTGCAGCCTCTTGATAACAAATACTAAACCCATTGGCGTAATCTTCTTCATTCAATCCTATATAAGAGTCAAGCAATACATAACTTGTAACTCCAGATCTAATCATAAATTGCAATTGATCTAGGTGGGCATTAATACCAATAACTTCACCTAAAAATTGCCATCTCTTTCTTAATAAATAAGCCTGAGAATAGCCTCTACCATCATCAAAATTATTAAAATCAAGAACTATTAACTCTAAAGAATCAAGGTAATCTTTGATTAAAAAAACATCGTCTGAAGGCGCAATAATAACCCCTACAGAGAGTTTTGATAACTTCTCAATATTTTCAATCCATTCTTGAAAAGAAACAAGGTCAACACTTTCATAATCTTTGTTTAGTATGCTCTCTATTTGACAAGCTTCACCCATATACCTTCTCCTTAAATGGAGCAATACCTATTCTTTTAAAGACATCAGTAAATCTCTCCTGATTTGATCGATGTTTTAGGAATACATTAACAATAGTTTCTACAGCATCAACAATATTTTCACCACTTACTGATGGTCCTAGTTTCTTTCCAATAACAGTTTCATGCAGCGTCTCTCCTGCTAAAGTTATTTGATAATACTCTTCACCATTTTTTTGCATACCCAATAAGCCTATATCCGCTATATGGTGATGGGCACAGGAGTTTTCACATCCAGAGATATTAATATTTAAATCGCCAATGTCGAGTAGCTTTTTCATATCATTAAAACGCTCCTGCACTCTAGTAGCTATCGGGATAGAAA
Organism: Candidatus Pseudothioglobus sp. Uisw_041; assembly: GCF_048087625.1. Taxonomy (NCBI): domain Bacteria; kingdom Pseudomonadati; phylum Pseudomonadota; class Gammaproteobacteria; family Pseudothioglobaceae (SeqCode); genus Pseudothioglobus (SeqCode); species Candidatus Pseudothioglobus sp. Uisw_041. The sequence goes on from NZ_CP159805.1 coordinate 1,512,989, forward strand.
CAGCCTTAGCTAAATCACAATAGTCTCTGCCAGGGCATGCTACTATCTGGGCTAGGGTGCCTTGATGCGGACTAGCTAAACCATATTTTTCAAGAGACCGCCATAAGTTATAAACCTGATCTTTTCTGACATAAGGAAAAACGATTGTTTGCCTTTTAGTCGTTCTAAGTTCACCTGAGCTGTACCTCTCAGCTAAGTCTGCAAGCTGCCTCATCTGCTCAGAGGTTGCATCACCAGGAGCTGCACCTAACTTTGTAAGCGATATATTAACAATACTGAAACCATCAACTTTATGCCTACGAACATTATTTTTCTTCCAAATACTATAATTAAAATCAACTTTTTCTTTAAAGCCGTCTAAACCTATCGGCCTAATTGGCAAAGCAAAGTCTTTTTTTAGTTGCTCTAATTCAACTAGATTTAATTTTAACTTTGAATCATTTCTAGTTTGCTGCCAGTCTTCATCAACTAACCGAGAAAACTCCTCCGCTCCAAGCTCACGAACTAAAAACTTGATTCGCAACTTTTTTTGATGATCACGGCGACCTTTTAAATTGTAAATTCTCATGGTAGATTCAAGATAACTAAGAATATCTTCAACCTCAATAAATGATGCAGTCTCTGCTGCAATCATAGCCGCCGCTCCAAGCCCGCCACCAACAAAAACACTAAAGCCCAATTGGTCTTTGCTATTTCTAACGAGCCTTAAACCAAGATCATGAATTCTTAATGCAGTTTCATCTAGTTTTGCTCCATTTATAGCAATTTTAAATTTCCCAGGTAGCCATGAAAACTCTGGATGAAGATTAAACCAGCGTCGTATTAATTCACAGTAAGGTCTTGCGTCCTCAATTTCACCCTCTGTTAAGCCAGATAAGGGGTCAGCCGTTATATTCCTTGTAGCTTTTCCACTTGTTTGGATTGCATGAAGGCCAGCATCTGAAAGCTCACGAAGTAAATTAGCAATTTCAGGAAGCTCTATCCAATTGAATTGAATATTTTGTCGGGTTGTGAAGTGTCCAAAACCTCTATCGTATTTGTCTGCCACATTGGCAAGAGACCAAAGCTGCTCAGAACTAAGAGTGCCATATGGTATAGCGACTCTAAGCATATGAGCATGAAGCTCCATATAAAGTCCATTCCTAAGCCTAAGACTTCTAAACTTAGCATCATCCAAGTCGCCAGCTAAATGGCGCTTTAATTGTTTCTCAAATTGATCAACTCGCTCAACTAGAAATTTACTGTCTTCGGTGCTATATTGGTACATTAAACTATTTCTTTAAAATATGATGGGTATTATAGTAAAATATTCTATATTCTTAAGAATTAATATACAAAAAAGAATATTATTATAAATATAATTATAAATATAGTATATTATTTTAAATAATATGAATAACAGATAAAATTATGGATACTATTGACATCAAATTACTAGAACTTCTCCAGCATAATGCAGAACTAACCATTCAGGAGCTTTCAAAGGAAGTTCACTTATCAACCACTCCATGCTGGAAAAGAATTAATCAATTAAAAAATAATGGTTACATTAATAAAACAGTCTCACTGGTAGATCGAAAAAGAGTTGGCGCCAACGTAACTGCAATGGTTTCTATCAAAGTCAACAATCACAATCAAGAAAGAATTAGTATTTTCTCCAAAACCATTCAAGATATTCCTGAAGTTATTGAGTGCTATCGTATGAGTGGTGAGACAGATTATCTTCTTAAAGTTGTGGTAAGCGACATTGAGAGTTATGACGCTTTCTATAAAAATTTAATTGAAAAAGTTCAATTTCTTAAAGTTACTTCAAATTTTGCAATCGAAGAAATTAAAAGCACCACTGAAATACCATTAACTAAACTAGGAAAGTAATCCAAAAAAAATTGATTAAAGGACTATAACTTTCAGCAGTCCAACCATACAAACTATTATAAGCACACCACCCATCCAGCGCTTAAATTTTGCATCACTTTTAATCATTCTTTCATGCATTCTAAGTCCAATAAAATGACCTAGAGCAGCTACTGGAATTAGCATTAAAGAAAACCGCCAATCTATATATACGCCAACAGCCATGAAGGCCACCATCTTTATTGAAACTAGAAAAAACCATAAAACAAACAAGGTATTTCTTAGTTTCTTCAAATCTATATGGTTCATATAAACTGCAACTAGAAGGACTCCTCCCATTAAGGAAGTGCCTGATAAATAACCACCAAAAAATAAAAGTAAATTATTTACCCAAGTCTTTTTAGAGATTATTTGGCTATTATTTATCCAAGTTAATGAATATAGAATTGTAATTAAATACACAATTAAAGTCATTACATTTGGTGGAAGACTTAAAAGACCTATCACACCAATAATTTTTGCTGGAAGTATCCATGGTAGAGATTTCTTCAGATATTGCCAGTCAACCTGTCTTAAGGAATTTGAAAGAGTGATGCTAGAAAAAAATAATAAATGAATCCCAATTATTGGCAGCCAATCTATTGGAGAGCCTCCAATGAGCATTAAAATTGGGAGGCCTAGAACAGCGCCTCCAAAACCAAGACCAGTCCTAACAAACCCAATCCAAGTAAATATTATGGCAATCATTAATAACTCTAAGGGTGAAAAGATCATTAATTTAAGAAGGAGTTAATAGAAGAAAATAATTGTAATTACAAAGTAATTACATAGATTTAATTACGTCTGCTAAGTAATTTGCAGATTCAGTTGCTAGCTCTAAATCATTGCACTCAACCATCACTCGAACTAAAGCCTCTGTCCCTGATTTTCTGATTAGAATTCGCCCCTTATCTGATAACTTAGATTCAGTCAGGTTTATTGCATCAACTAGATTAGAATTATTTTTTACATTTATATCAGTTTCAGTTTTGATATTTATAAGAACTTGAGGATACTTTGTCATCTTACTCTTAAGATCATAAAGGTTTTTTTGTGACTTGGAAACAACCTCTAATATCTGTAAAGCTGCTATTATTGCATCACCCGAAGTTGACTTATTTAAACAAATAATATGCCCAGAGCCCTCACCACCAAGAATAGCATCATTATTTATTAACTTGTCCATGACATGCCTGTCACCAACATCTGCCTCAATAAAAGTAAGTTCAAGCTCTCCCAGAGCTTTTCTCATACCTAGATTAGTCATCTTTGTCCCAACAACTGTATCGGATTTAAGTTGGCCATTGTTTTTCCAGGCATTTGCAATGATATAAACAAGTTCATCACCATCAACTTTCTCGCCTAAATGATCAACCATTATTAACCTATCACCATCGCCATCAAAAGCAATTCCAAGATCGGCATTTTGTTTTAAAACTTCTTGTTGGAGCTGATTTGTATCTGTTGCTCCACAGTTTCGATTAATGTTATAACCATCAGGATTGTTATTAATCATTATGGTTGAGGCGCCTAATTCTTTAAAAACATCTTCGGCAATATGATAAGTTGCGCCGTTGGCACAATCAATTATAATTTTTAAATTTGATAGATCACATTCTTTATCAAATGTTGATTTACAAAACTCAATATATCTACCTAGTGCTTGTCCATATCTCTTTGCTTTTCCAATTGATGCAGAATCTACACTAACCATGGGTTTCGAAATTTTCTCTTCTATTGCTTTTTGCACTTTGTCACTAAACTTTACGCCTTTACTTGAGAAGAATTTGACGCCATTATCTTGGTATGGATTATGTGATGCACTTATGACAACGCCTGCAGACGCTCCAAATGCCTGAGTCAGGTATGCAATTGCTGGAGAAGGCATAGGTCCAAGCATGCCCACATTGACTCCAGCTGATAAAAAGCCAGCTTCAAGCGCAGATTCAAATAAATATCCTGAAACCCTTGTATCTTTTCCAATAATTACACTTGCAGTACCGCCTTCAGTTTCACGCAAAACCGAGCCTACAGCCCAGCCAACTTTTAACAAAAAATCTGCAGTTATAGGGGCTACTCCAACCTCTCCTCTAATTCCATCAGTACCAAAAAAATTATTCAAAACTACTCCCTAAAATTTTGTATTTGTTCCCATACTGTGAGCGCATCCTTTGTCTCTGAAACATCATGAACTCTAATAATATCTGCACCATTCTCAGCTGCAATTAGCGCAGCAGTGACGCTTCCAATGAGTCGCGAGTCAACATCTTTATCTCCTAATAAGGCTCCAATCATTGACTTCCTTGAGAGTCCAGCTAGAATTGAAACTCCAAAATCATGGAACTCAGAAAGATTCTTTAGTAAGGCTATATTATGACCTAAGTTCTTACCAAAGCCAAACCCTGGATCAATGGTGATAGAACCTAGCTGAATTCCTGCGTTTTCACATGCCGCGATTCGCTCGTGAAAGAATTTTTTAACATCATCGACAACATTGTCATACGATGGGTTGGCTTGCATAGTCCTAGGAGTGCCTTGCATATGCATTAGACAGACATCAGCTCGCAACTCAGCTGCCATCTCGAGAGCGCCATCTGCTCTCAATGCATTAACATCATTAATGATGCTTGCTCCTGCAGAAAAGGCCTCCTTCATAACAATAGGTTTAGAGGTATCAATTGATATTGGCACATCTATACTGCCGCTCAAAGCTTCAATTACAGGCATAACCCGCTTTAATTCATCTTCAGGAGAAACTGCAGGCGCACCTGGTCTCGTTGACTCACCACCAATGTCAATAATTCCTGCGCCTTCTTCAACCATTAATTGGGCCTGAGTAACTGCACTAACTGAATCTAAGAACAAGCCTCCATCAGAAAAGGAGTCCGGTGTAATATTCAAAACGCCCATGATGATTGGCTGATTTACCATCATCACATCCTTCACTTATGCAAACTGCTCAGTACTTCCGTCGGCTTCTGGCTTCTTATCTGTAGATGGATTTGCGCTCTCAGTTTCTCCACTTCCAGTTCCAAGCTCAGATGAGGCCTCCTCTGAATCTATTACTTCGGCGGGCTCTCGCATTGGAATTCTCGCCATTAAGTCATCAATCTGATTCGTGTCAATTGTCTCAAATTCAACAAGTGCTGCAGCCATTGCATCCAGTATATCTCTGTTATCTTCAAGAATTTTGTAGGCTAAAGAGTAATTAGTATCTATTATTTTTCGTATCTCACTATCTACCTTAGTAAAAGTTTCATCTGAAATATGCTTATGTTTTGTGACTTGGCGCCCCAAAAATACTTCGCCCTCCTCTTCTCCATAAGACATTGGTCCCATGACGCTTGACATGCCCCATAACTTTACCATTTTATGAGCAATATCTGTTGCACGCTCAATATCATTACTAGCTCCAGTAGTTACCGCATCTTCTCCAAATACTATCTCTTCTGCAATACGACCACCAAACAATGATGCAACTTGGCAATTAAGCTTTCTTTTTGAAATACTATAACTATCTTTTTTAGGTAGGAACATAGTTACACCTAGAGCCCTACCTCTAGGAATAATACTTACTTTATAAACTGGATCATGCTCAGGAACTAGCCTTCCAACAATCGCGTGCCCAGCCTCATGAAAAGCTGTCATTTCCTTTTCAGAAGCATCCATAACCATTCCTTTGCGCTCTGAACCCATCATAATTTTATCTTTCGCTTTTTCAAACTCACCCATTCCTACTAATTCTTTACTCAGGCCTGCAGTAATTAGTGCAGCTTCATTTGTCAAATTAGCTAAATCAGCGCCTGAAAATCCAGGGGTACCTCTTGCAATGTCAATTGATTTAACATTTTTTGCAATTGGTAATTTTCTCATGTGTACTTTTAAAATAGCATCACGACCATTAATGTCAGGTAATCCAACAGTCACTGTTCTGTCAAACCTTCCGGGCCTTAATAAAGCTGGATCTAAAACATCAGGCCTATTAGTTGCCGCAACAACAATAATACCTTCTGATCCCTCAAAACCATCCATTTCAACCAACATTTGGTTAAGCGTTTGCTCACGTTCATCGTGTCCGCCGCCCATTCCCGCACCACGCTGACGACCTACAGCATCAATCTCATCAATAAAGATAATACAAGGTGCATTTTTTTTAGCTTGTTCAAACATATCTCGGACTCTAGAGGCTCCAACACCAACGAACATCTCCACAAAGTCAGAACCAGAAATGAAAAAGAAAGGAACATCTGCCTCACCAGCAACGGCTTTAGCTAATAATGTTTTACCGGTTCCTGGAGGGCCAACCATAAGAACACCTTTCGGGATTCTTCCGCCAACTTTAGTAAATTTTCCAGGATCAGAAAGAAAGTCAACAAGTTCGCTCACTTCTTCTTTAGCCTCTTCAACGCCAGCAACATCCTCAAAGGTGACGTGCGATTCATCTTTTGTAATTAGGCGCGCTTTAGACTTTCCAAATGACATTGGATTATTTTTTCCACCCATTGCACCACCTGCGCCTTTCATTGTGTAGATAATGACACCAATTAGTAATAGTATTGGTGCGAGTGAAATGAGTAGCTGCTTTATAAAACTTTCTCTTGCAGGAGGCGTAGCTTGAACTGAAACGCCATTATTTAGAAGGTCTCCCATTAGCCCAAGGTCCCCTGGACTGTATGTTTCAAATTTTTCACCAATTGCTGTAACACCGCTAATATTACTACCAGCTATCTTCACACTAGAAACGTTGCCTTGCTTCACATTTTGGATAAATTGAGAATAGCTTATCTCGTTTGTTTCATCCGCAACATTAAACTGACCAAAAAGAGAGGCAAGTACACTGCCTAGGACCAACCATAGTAAAATATTTTTATACATATTATTAACTTTAACCTGAATTAGAAATGTAAATATACCCTATTGATTCTTTATATATAGGTTTTGATAGCATTTTTCAAGGTTTAATCAATATATTTTATAACTATGACATAATGACAATCTGTAGGTTAAAAATTAATTAGTTACATTATTTCTTACCCTGTTTTCTTAAAAGCATGAACATTAAATCCGAACAACTCCAAAATCACCTCTCAAACCAGCCTGCATCCCTTTATTTTGCTTTTGGTGCTGAAATACTTCTAGTTGAGCAATCTCTAACGACTATAAAAAATAATGCTAAAAAGCGGGGATTTAATGAGCGCTTTAGATTTGATATTGACGGTAATTTCGCTTGGGATACTATCTTTAATTTGATTTCTAGCCCTTCACTTTTTGCAGACAAGCGGATCATCGAGTGTCGACTTACAACAGGAAAGATTGGAGTCAAAGGCTCTAAAGCACTTTCTGAACTTACCGATAACCTTCCAGAAGATATTATGCTAATCATCTCTTCTGGAAAACTAGATCTGGCGCAGCAAAAAAGTAAATGGTTTAAAGCTCTGGATAAAAAAGGGGTTATTATTCAGCATTGGGAGGTTCAAAGCGACCAACTTGTTGGCTGGATTGTTAAGCATATGTCCCAGCTTGGCCTTAGCTCAAGCAATGAAATTGCAAATGCGATAGCTTACTGTACTGAAGGAAATCTTCTTGCTACTATGCAGGAGATACAAAAGCTTCAAATTGCATATCCAGATGGAAATATAAATCTAGATGAATATTTAAGTCAAATTGATCAGCAATCTCAGTACACAGTTTTCGGAATGATTGATGCAGCACTCAAAGGTGACACGGAAAAAGTAAATAAAATTTTCAGCTTACTGGTTGATGATTCAACGCCACCAGTCATTTTAATTTCATCGCTCTACCGTGAAATAAAAAGCTTAGTTACAATGTCAATCGAACTTAAAACAAATCAAACAATCGATACAATTCTTAATAATCATAGGGTTTGGCAGAAAAGAAAGCCATTGATATCAATTGCCCTTAAAAAACATAGTTATCAGCAGCTACAAAAACTTCTTTTAGCACTCGGGCGTATTGACCGCTCTGTCAAAGGCATGGATAATCTTAAAGTTTACGATGAACTACAATCCGTAGTCATCACTTTATCGGGGAAAAATAGTGGGCTCAATAGCTAAATTAATATCTAACATAGGTCAAAAAGCCCTAATTGCTTCCAACACTCTGCGCATCGCCAACACAGATACAAAAAATAATGCATTACTTAATATTGCTGCTGCGATTCAAGAGAATAAGCAAGCTATTCTTGATGCAAATTCTTTAGATATAAAAATTGCCAAAAAAAATAATATTGACTCTGCACTTTTGGATAGGCTAATGCTTAATGATGATAGGCTTGAAAGCGTTGTGGAAGGTCTCAATCAAATCATCTTATTGAACGATCCTATTGGCGAGGTTTCTGATTTAAAGACTAGGCCAAGCGGAATTAAAATTGGAAAGATGATGGTGCCGCTTGGCGTTATAGGGATGATCTATGAGTCACGCCCTAACGTCACTATTGATGCAGCCGCTCTTTGTATTAAATCTGGAAATGCAGTCATCCTAAGAGGTGGCTCTGAAGCAATCAACTCGAACATGGCTTTTTACAATTGCATTAAACAAGGACTAAAGCAAGCTGGCCTCAACCCACACTCTGTGCAGCTCATCGAAGTCACTGATCGTGAAGCGGTTACTGAGCTTGTTAAAGCCAGCGACTATGTTGATGCTATTATTCCAAGGGGCGGTAAGGGGCTTATAAAAAATGTCAGTAGTAATGCTAGAGTCCCAGTTATTAAGCATCTTGATGGCGTTTGTCATACCTACCTAGATATTGATGCTGACCCGCAAAAAGGAATTGACATTGCATTCAACGGAAAAACACGCCGGTATGGAGTTTGCAATGCAACTGAGACACTTCTTGTGCATGAGGGATTTGATACAAAAGCACTATCAACACTCATAGAGCTCTATAACGAAAAAGAAGTTGAAATACGTGGATGTGAAAAATCACAAAAACTATACAGTGCTATCAAAAAAGCCTCAGAAGATGACTGGTATGAGGAGTATCTTGGCCCAATCCTCTCAATGAAAATTGTTGAATCGGTTGATGAGGCTATTTCTCATATCAACAAATATGGCTCAGCTCATACCGATGCGATCGTAACTGACAATGATGCAAATTCAAAAAAATTCCTCTCTGAAGTTGATTCATCCTCTGTCATGGTGAATGCATCAACTGGTTTTGCTGATGGTTTTGAATATGGACTAGGCGCAGAAATTGGAATAAGTACTGGTAAATTTCATGTCAGAGGTCCAGTCGGACTTGAGGGCCTGACATCACAAAAATATATCGTCATAGGTGACGGACAAATAAGGCCATAGAGAGCATATGCAATGACAATCAAAGAGATGCTAGCAATTATTCAACGAGGAACTGAAGAAATTCTGCCCTTAGATGAGCTAAAGAAAAAACTTGAAAAAAATAAACCATTAAGAGTCAAACTAGGAATGGACCCAACAGCTCCAGATCTTCATCTTGGGCACACAGTTGTCATTAACAAGATGAAACAACTACAGGACCTTGGTCATGAAATTATTTTCTTAATTGGTGACTTTACTGGCATGATTGGAGACCCAACTGGAAAAAATGTCACTCGGAAGGCGCTAACTAAAAGTGAAGTTTTAGAAAATGCTAAAAGTTATGAGGATCAGGTTTTTAAGATTCTTGACAAGGATAAAACAAAGATAGCCTTTAACTCTGAGTGGATGGGTAAGATGAGTTCATCAGAAATGATTTCTCTTGCATCAAAACATACTGTTGCTAGGATGCTTGAGCGTGATGACTTTTCCAAACGTTATAAATCAGGCCAACCAATTTCAATACATGAGTTTTTATATCCACTAGTTCAAGGATTTGACTCTGTTGCACTTCAGGCTGATATTGAGCTTGGGGGCTCTGATCAAAAATTTAATCTACTAGTTGGTAGAGACCTTCAAAAGCAAGCAAATATGGAGCCTCAGGTTATTCTTACTATGCCAATATTAGAGGGGCTTGACGGCGTTCAAAAGATGAGCAAATCTCTTGATAACTATATTGGTATTGACGAACCTGCAGACAGTATGTTTGGCAAATTGATGTCGATTTCAGATGAGCTCATGTGGAAATACCTCGAGCTTTTAAGCTTTGAATCAATGGAAACAATCGAATCCTGGAAACAAGAAGTTGTGGATGGTGAAAATCCAAGAAACATTAAGTTTCGCCTTGCTCAAGAAATTATTACGCGCTTTCATGATAGTAATCAAGCCAAAAAAGCACAGCAAAACTTTATTGACCGATTTGCAAAGAATCAAATTCCAGATGAGATGGATGAGTTCACTTTCTCACAAGGAACTAAGATTGCAAACCTACTTAAAGACTCTCACCTTGTATCGTCAACATCCGAAGCATTTCGAATGATTAAACAGGGCGCTGCAAAAATGGATGGTGAGAAGATAAGTGACAAAGATTTAACGCCCGTTACTGGAACATCAATCTACCAAGTAGGTAAAAGAAAGTTTGCTAGAGTTACAATTAGCTAATTTACATTAATCAAGAGTATAATATAGCTATCTGGGGATGACATGGCTTCGACGAGGAGTTGGATTTCAAGGATGCATGTCGAGGACAAAGATTGCTCGTAAAAACGTTCTTTAAATAATAGTTGCAAACGAAAACAACTACGCTTTAGCAGCATAATGCTAACCGTTACTTGAGAGTCGTCTGTACTTTTTGGATAACGGTCGCTTACAGACTCGCCACTATTATTATTTTAGGATAATAGGGTTAAAACCTAATCTAAAATCGCTTTCTACATCCCTGTTGGTCGGGTGGTAAAAAGTTAACTCAATAGACCTTTACTAAGCATGTAGACTTCTTGACTGAAAGTTTTCGGACGGGGGTTCAATTCCCCCCATCTCCACCAAACATTATATCTGCAATACTTATTAATAGTTAGCCTGGTTCAATGAACCTCTCCTGAAAGGATAAGTATTAGTATTTTATGCTCATATCCATTATTTGGAGCCAGGCTCCTTCTACTATAAAAAACGATCAATTGATAATGCTTTAATTTCAGCTAAATTTTGCTCACCTTCTATTAAGCTACATAATAAATTAGCTGATGTTGCTGCATGAGTTAATCCATAATGACCATGACCACAATTATAAAAAACCCTGTCTATTTTTAGAGATTTAGAGATAACTGGCACAGAGTCTGGAGTTGAAGGGCGACTTCCCATCCAATAATTTGCATTTTCTACATTTAGCCCTGGAAACAAATCCTGGCTAATGCGAGCAATAGAATTGAAATAATTTGGATTTGCTGGTCTACTAAGATGGGCATATTCGGCCCACCCACCAATTCGAAGTCCACTTGCTAAACTTGTTGCAACAATACCTCGATCTGCAAATACAATTGGTATGTCAATATCAATATTTGATAAAGGAATTGTTAAGTTATATCCTCGCTCTGCTGTCATTGGTAAAAAGTCACCTAAAGATTTTGCTAAAGAAACAGAATTAATGCCTGCTGCAATAACTACTGCATCATATTTACTATTTCCTTTGTCAAAATTAATTAAGATGGAATTAAATTTTTCACCAACACTATTAACTCGCTCCTGGCGAAAGGTAACTCCATTGATTTTTGCTGAATCAGCAAGACCCCGAACTATGTCTATTGGCTCACTTACTTTAGCCCAATGATGAGACAAATATGCATACTTAAATTTATCATTAATAGTTGGAGTAATTTTAGCTATTTTCTTAGCATTTAATACTTCGCTACTAAAACCTCGAGAACTTCTTTCATCCCAACTTTTGATGCTTTTATTAAAGCTCAGCTCATTATCATAGATGAATGCACATCCATTTTGCTCAATCTTTTCGGCGATATTACAATACTCTAATAATTCTTTAGTGTCTCTAATAGAGTTATGACAAAGATAGCTTAATGCATCTGTTGCCCTTTTGAAGCGATTTACATTTGAGGTAAGTAAAAACCGCCAAAACCAGGGAATTTGTGGCCAAAAATCTTTAAGTGGTACTTTTAATGGCGCATCAGAGTCCGTGAGCATTTTTAATGCCTTCCAATGAATTCCAGGTGTACTCAAAGGAAAAATATCAGAAGCTCCAATATGGCCTGCATTTGCTTTTGATGACCCACCTTCTCCTGGATAATAAGGATCAAATACAGTAACTTCGTAGCCCTTCCGATTAAGGGCACATGCACTTGCCATACCTACAACACCTGCCCCTATTATCGCCACTGAAGAGCCTGGAGATATTTGTGCGTTTGGCACTATCTATTACTAGCTAAGTAAATCAAAAGCGTCGCCCCAACAATCTGAAACTTTATAGCCTAATGGGTATGGGTCACTGGGGTCTACTCCTACCTGATGAATTCCATGAATCCAGCCCCGACCAGAGATTCTTGGAAGGATACCACTCTTTCCAGCAATAGTCTTCTTAGCAACTATCTCAACTTGGAACTCACTATCGATGATTGATCTTGCTTTAAGGCTCTGACCAACTTTAACTTGACCTCGGGCCGCCATTACAGCAAGACGAGCAGAATTACCAGTGCCGCAAGGAGAGCGATCAATTCGACCTGGTGGAAGAATTGTTGCACCCTTCATTACGCCGTCATCATCATGCCCAACAAACATTGTGTAAGAAATGTCTTTTAAGTCTTTAAGCTCAGGATGTCTTATATCCAGCTGATTATTGACCGCCCTATGAATCCTGGTCCCTATATCAACAAATTGACGGGCATTTTCTGGCAAAATTTTCAAATCAAACTGGGCAGGGTCTATTAATGCATAAAAAATACCGCCAAAAGCAATATCAACACTTACTGTACCTAATCCCTCTACTTCAATAATCACATCAAGTTGATCTGCGTATGAAGGCGTCATATCTAAAGTCACTCTCTCGCATTTTCCATTACTACATTCTGCACTTGCACGAACAAGTCCTGCAGGAGTATCAATTGTAATAATAGTCTCAGGCTCCTTCATCTCTATCATTCCAGTTTCAAGTAGAACTGTTACAAGGCAAATACTGTTTGATCCTGACATGGCATGAGCCTTGTCACCTTGCAAGATCAAAAAACCTATATCCGCTTCTTTATTTGGAGCATCAAAAATGAGATTTGTAGACATTTGAGCATAACCACGGGGCTCAAATACTAAAAAACGACGCAAACTATCGTCTACTTCATTGATATAATTCATTTTTTCCAGCATAGTGTTACCTGGAATATCTATTACCCCACTAGTAACTATTCGACCCACCTCTCCTTCTGCATGAGCCTCAACCATAGTTATAGTTTTTTTCCAGCGCATTATCTAAGGGCTTTTAATAAAAGTAATTTCATTGTTTAATTGGCCATGTATCTGAAAGGCGATATCCTCTAGGCCAAGGGTCCTCAGGATCAAGGATAAGCTGATGAGTTCCAGTAATCCAAGCCCTTCCCCGAATTGAAGGAATAATAGCCTTCTTTTTACCCACCATAGTCTCCTCAACTATACTGCAATCAAAGCGAGAATCAAGAATTGAACGACCAATCATGCGGTCTCCTTTTTGAAGCTCACCTTTTGCATAAAGAACTGCCATACGAGCAGAGCAACCAGTTCCGCAAGGTGAGCGATCTAATTTACCTGGGTCTATCACAACACTATTGCGACTAACTTTTACACCTTCTTCTTCAAATAAAGGAAGTGCAAGCTCGCAAAATGAAATATGCCTCCAGTCAGAATTAGTCGGGTGATTAAACTCAAGCTGTAGATTAGCAGCGGCAGTTATTTTTGAACCAATTTCAGCTAAATCTTTAGCCTCATCAGGCTTAATTTCAAAGCCAAGTTCAGCAGCATTTACAATAACAAAGCTATCTCCTCCATAGGCAGTATCGACCTTAAGAGAGCCCAAGCCTTCAACTTCAATATTTACATCTAGCTGGTCAGCAAAAGAAGCTACATTCTGAACCTCTATACTTTTAGCTTTCCCATTTTCACAATATGCCTTTACTGGAACTAGTCCTCCTGGAGCTTCAAGGACAAACTCAGTAATCGGCTCTCTCATCTCAATCATTCCTGTATCAAGTAAAACAGTTGAAACACAAATCGAATTTGAACCAGACATTGGTGGTGTATGTTCAGGCTCCATCACTATAAAACCTTGATGAGCATTTGGATTTTGTGCTGGCACTAATAGGTTCACATGTTTAAAAACGCCGCCCCTTGGCTCATTTAAAACAAATTGACGCAATTTTTGATCTTGATTAATCCACAGCGCCTTATCCCAAAGACTATCACCCTTAGGTGGAGCGACGCCTCCAACAATCACATTTCCTACTTCACCTTCTGCATGACAGGAAACTATATGAATCAACTTACTGCTTTTCATTAAATTTCCTCACTAATATCAATCCATAAAGTTTTAGTCTCAGTATATTGATCATGGGCCATAAGTGAATTATCACGACCACCAAACCCTGATAGCTTATAGCCACCAAAAGGGGTTGATATATCACCTTCTCCATAACAATTTACAGAAACAGTACCCGCTTGAAGAGCTCTGCCGTATTTATGAGCCTTAGTCACACTGGAAGTAAATAATGATGCTTGAAGTCCATAACATGTATCATTTGCAAGATTGATGGCTTCTTCATCACTATCAACAGTCATCATTACAAATACAGGGCCAAAAACCTCTTCTTTAGCAATTATCATTTCTGCACTAACTCCAGTAAAGAGGGTAGGCTCAATAAACAATCCTTCTCCTAAATTAATTGCATTACCGCCTTCAATTAATACAGCTCCTTCACTTTTAGCTACCTCAATGTAACCCAAAATCTTGTCGTATTGCTCTTTAGAGATTATTGCCCCCAACTGGTTGTCTGGATCTAAAGGGTCACCTGTATGCCAATCTTTCATTTTCTCTCTGACCTTTTCAAGCAATGAATCTTTCAAACTCTTATGAACTATTAGGCGAGAATTAGCAGTACAATTCTGTCCCATATTCCAAAGAGCAGCAAAAACAATATGCTCAGCAACACCATCAAGATTATTGGCATCAGAAAGAACTACAGCAGGATTTTTACCACCACACTCAAGAATAATTTTCTTTAAATTACTTTGTCCTGAAAATTCTAAAAATAATCGTCCTACTTCAGTTGACCCCGTGAAAGAAATTGCATCAATATCTAAATGTCTCCCCATTGGCTCACCAACATCTGGTCCCTCACCAGGGAGGACGTTGAGAACTCCTGGGGGAATTCCAGCTTCAGTTGCCAGTTCAGCAACTCTAAGTGCAGTCATTGATGTTTGTTCTGCTGGCTTAACAATAACGCTATTACCACCAGCGAGTGCTGGGGCAATTTTCCAAGCCAGCATCATTAAAGGAAAGTTCCAAGGTAGCACACAACCAACAACACCTAATGGCTCACGTGTAATGAGGCCAACAGCATCCACATTCGCTGGTGAGATTTGATCATACATTTTATCTATAGCCTCGGCATGCCACTGAATAGTGACTATCGTTTCAGGAAGATCAGTAAGTTCACACTCACTAATAGGCTTTCCACTTTCTAAACTTTCAAGCACTGCAAGCTCTGTTTTATTCTCCTCAATAAGTTGAGCTAACTTCAATAAAACTGCCTTACGTTCGCTAGGATATTTATTAGCCCACTCACCAGAATTAAAAGCATCTCGTGAAACTTTAACAGCATAATTAACGTCAGAATCATCACAGGCCGAAATATTAGTAATAACAGATCCAGTTGCAGGATTAATTGACTCCATAACCCTTCCAGCTTTTGATTTCTGGAATCTTCCATTTATAAATGGATCTGTTGGAAACTGTATTTTCGCAGCAATATCTATATAATCATTTTTACTAAGAAGGCTTGACATTTTTTACTCCTATTAATTTAGAATTGAGTGAAGCGAAGCACGAGTATTGTCTATTACACTAATCATATCCTTTTTAAGGGCGTCGTCAATTGGAAGCAGAGGCAATCTAACCTTTCCACCAGGACGACCCTGCTGTTCACACCCGAGCTTAACACATTGCAGGAATTTACCACCTTGCTCCAATGTCTTCATAAGAGGCATAAAAACACTCATAAGAGCTCTTCCTTTCTCAAAATCAGACTGTTTTCCAAGTATATCCATTAATTGGACACACTCTGATGGGAAAAAATTAGCTGTAGCGCATACCCAAGATTTTGCCCCCCAAGCTGCAAACTCAAGAACTTGCTCTTCACCACCAACAACTAACTCAATTGAAGGATAGTTATTCGATAATAACGGAAGCCTAGAATAGTCACCACTTGACTCTTTTATTGCAGCAACCAGAGTATTTTTTGCGACTATGGATAGAAAATCCTCACCCATCTCAACACCAGTTCTTCCAGGGTAGTTATAAAGCATAATTGGTAATTCTGTAGCTTTAGCTATTGTAATAACATGATGTGCTAACTCTTCTTCTGAAGGTAAAGAATATGGTGGAGCGGCGACTAAAAGTGATTTAGCGCCTGCATCAACTGCTGCCATAGAAATATCGAGGCACTCATCAACTCGGATATCATTCACTCCTGCCATAAATTCAACTCGATTATTAATACGCTCTGCTGCAAATTTAAATTGCTGAATACGCTCCTCTTTCGAAAGCGCATAAAACTCACCAGTTGATCCACCAACTATAACTCCAGCAACACCATTTTCAATTTGCCAATCTATTACTTCTGCGTATACATCCCAGTCAATTTCGCCATTACTTGCAAAAGGGGTAATAATAGGTGTGTAAATTCCTTCAAATCTCATTTTAGACTCTCCTTATAAATTATTTATTTTGAAAATAATATACTATATTTAACTTTAAGCGATACTTTGTAATCAATTTAAAAGTTTCAATTAAATAGAAAAATGTAAATAGAAAAATTGAACTTCCATTTTTAAATTAAAAGTGATAAGATATTGCCAGCATTGGATTACTCAGATGAGCAACTCAGTGTTATATTTAAAATTAATAGGAGAAATATATGACAATGTTTTCTAAAACATTAGTGTCGCTTACTACTGCAGCTTTGCTGCTTACAGGCGCAACTACAGCTTCTGCAGATAAACTAGATGATGTTATTGATGCTGGAGTTCTAAGATGTGGAGTAGTTCTAGACTTTCCACCAATTGGCTACCGTGATGCAAACAATGAGCCTGCGGGTTTTGATGTTGATTACTGTAAAGACCTTGCAGCTGCATTAGAGGTTGATCATGAAATTATTGCAATTACTTGGGCTGAACGTCTACCATTAATTGTTACTAATCGTGGTGACGTTGTATTTGGAGGTACTTCAGATACTTTATCTCGTGCTAAGACAGTTGGTTTTACAATCCCTTATGCTATTTATTATGCTCAAGCTATTGTTGGAGCTGACAGTGGCATTGTTACTGTCGAAGATATGTATGACAAGAAAATTGCTGCTGCTATTGGAACTGTCCCCGAACAGGAATGGTTAAAGATAGCTAAAGAACTTGGAATTGAAGGCAATTATCAAGGCTATCAATCTGAGAATGAAGTATTCTTAGCTGTGGCTCAAGGAAAAGCTCATGCTGGTATTACTACCAATACAACAGTATTACCAATAACTCAGCAATTTGATACAGTTATTGCTGGTCCTCGTATGCCATGGGGCACTGACTATACTTCTGTAGTTGGTCCGCGTATGGATGTTACTTGGCTTAACTACCTTAACCTTTTTGTAACGCAGCAAGTTCGTTCTGGTCGTTACCAAGAGCTTTGGGGTAAGTATGTTGGTGGCGAAGCGCCTGAATTACGTATTCCTGGTGTTTACTACTAATAGTTAATTTTAATATGGCCGGCTTGCCGGCCATTTTTTTTAAAGTCATTTATGGATTATAATTTCCATTGGAGACCAGTCTTCAAGACCCTTCCTGATTTATTACAATCAGCAGTATTAACTTTGGAAGTTGCAATTCTTTCAATGATTTTGGGCATATTATTTGGACTAGCACTCTCTCTCATAAGAATTAACATGACAGGACCATTAAAATGGTTTGCTGTTTCTTGGATTGAGTTAGCTCGAAATACTCCAGCACTATTACAATTATTTTTCTTTGGATTTGGACTTGGTGCATTTGGAATTCACTTTAGTCCATTCCTTATAGTATTGATGGGCTTAACATTTAATAATGCTGGTTATTTAGCTGAAAATTTTCGTGGTGGATTTAATGCTATTCCAGATACCCAAATAAAAGCCTCTCTTAGTTTAGGAATGAACAGTTTCCAAACTTATACTAGAATTATCATTCCTCAAGTTCTGCGAATTGTTTACCATCCTATGACCAACCAAATGGTTTGGGCAGTTTTAATGTCCTCCTTAGGTATGTTAGTTGGATTTCGTGAGCTATCAGGAGAAACACAATTCTTTGCATCTAAAACTTATCGAATTTTCGAATATTTTGCAGTTACTGCAGTAATTTACTACGTTCTTGTTAAAATTATTCTTGGTGTATCAAGATTAATAGCAAATCGTCTTTTTAAATACTAAGCGTCTATTAATGGAATCAGCAGCAACTTATTTTTCTGGATTCAGCCCTAATGATTTATGGTTTCTTGGTGAAGCGGCTTTAAGGACTCTATGGATTTCTTTTTGGGCAATCAGTATTGGATCTATTTTTGGAATATTTCTAGGTTTAGCTCTCAGTGTATCAAGATTATTAGCATTTACGCTTGGAACAATTCTAGATATTTTTCGCTCAGTTCCACTAATTATTCAACTAGTTTTATTTTTTAATTTTGCACCAATTATTGGCCTCAGACTTAATCCCTTTGAAGCAGGATTAATTGTTCTTACTGTATATACCTCAGCCTATGTTGCAAACGTAGCTAGAGCTGGAATTGAGGCAGTTGGAATCCCAATGAGGCGAGCAGCACGAAGTTTAGGTATGAATTATTGGCAAGATTTGCGCTATGTTGTTTGGCCAATTGGTCTTCGTGCTGTATTACCTGCTTGGGTTGGAGTTGCACTAGGGGTTTTAAAGGATAGTGCACTAGTATCAATACTTGGATATGTAGAGCTTTTAAAGGCCTCCCAAATACTTATGACTCGAACCCAAGAAGCTATCCTCGTACTATCGATTGCTGGTGCCTTCTATTTTGCTTTATCTTATCCAATTTCTTATTATGCTACTCGACTTGAACAAAGGTGGTCTGAATGATTAAAATTACTAACCTACATAAACAATACGGTGAACTTGAAGTATTAAAGGGCATTGATCTTGAAGTACCAAAAGGAGAAGTCTTAAGTGTGATAGGCTCCTCAGGCTCAGGTAAATCAACATTACTTTACTGTATTAATGGGCTTGAACCCATTCAAAAAGGGCAAATCATCGTAGATGATATTGATGTTCATGCAGGTGATACAAACCTTAACTCAGTTCGCCAAAATATGGGTATGGTGTTCCAACAATGGAACAGCTTTCCTCATTTAACAGTCCTTGAAAATGTAGCCCTAGCTCCTAAAATAGTCAGTAAGCTATCTAAATCGGATGCACTAGAAGTTGCTGAAAAGCAACTCCGTCACGTTGGTCTGGGTGATAAGCTTTCGCAATACCCTTCTGCATTATCAGGTGGGCAGCAGCAACGTCTTGCTATTGCACGAGCACTAGCAATGGAGCCTAAATGCATGTTATTTGATGAAGCAACATCTGCTCTTGACCCTGAGCTTGTTGGAGAGGTTCTTGACACTATTAGACTTCTTGCTGATGAAGGAATGACGATGATTTGTGTGACCCATGAAATGGGATTTGCTCGTGAGGTCTCTGATAGGGTAGCATTTTTTCATGAAGGTAAGATTGAAGAAATAAACCAAGCTGAAAAACTATTTGGATCTCCAAAATCTAAATATCTACAAAAGTTTCTATCAAAAGTTAAAACATAGAACTATTAACTACTTACCGGAGTTTATCGATGGAAAAACGTTCCAATAACGAGGCCATTATTTTTGTACAAAATAATGTGGAAGGTGATGTTGTAGTTTGTAATGAAGGGGTGAGTTTCTGGGGCGGAGTTGATCCTGACACAGGAGTAATTATTGATATTCATCATCCTAATTGTGGAGAGCAGCTTTCTGGAAAAATTGTATTAATGCCAACTTCTCGAGGGTCATGCAGTGGAAGTGGGGTATTGCTGCAGCTTGCGCAAAATGGAAATGCACCAGCTGCACTTATATTTAGAGAAACTGAAGATATTTTAACTCTTGGGGCAATGATTGCTGAAAGACTGTTTAACAAAAAAATTGCCATATTACGTCTGAAGCCAAACATTTATAATTTATTATCTTTACAGAAATCTGCAAAAATTGATAATCTCAAATTATATTTCTCAAGTACTTTAATTAAGTTATTTCAGCCTGATTTAAGTAGAGTCTACTTGAATAATTCAGATAAAAAAATGTTGGCTGGCAATCATGGTAAAGCCACAAAAATTGCAATGGAAATATTATGTTTGATGGCTTCTTCTCAAAATGCTGATAAATTAATCGATGTTTCTAGAGGTCATATTGATGGTTGTATCTTAGCGCATGATGCTAATCTCAATTTTGCAGAAAAAATGCTGGATATGGGTGCACGTGTTATTATTCCAACTACAATGAATGCAATCTCAGTAGATAGGGATAATTGGAAATCACAAGGTGTAGCTCCTGAACTGGGTAATAAAGCTAGCCGACTTGCTGATGCATATGTCAAAATGGGTGCTCATCCTACATTTACATGTGCGCCTTATCTTTTAAGTGAAAAACCAATTAGAGACGAAGTTATTGGATGGTCTGAGTCAAATGCTGTTGTTTATGCAAATTCTGTAATTGGAGCTCGCACCCAGAAGCATCCAGATTATTTAGATTTATTCATAGCAATGACTGGGCGTACTCCGAATACTGGTGTTTATTTAGAAGAGAATCGAAAGCCTAACTGTGAAATTAGAATATCATTACCTTCGAAATTTGATGAGTCTATCTGGCCAATGATAGGTTGGCTGGCTGGCTATAAATCACCAAATGGAATTCCAGTATTAATTGGCCTTGAAGATATTTCACTGACTAATGATGATTTAAAAGCTTTATGTGCAGCATTTGGTACAACATCTGCATCTCCAATGCTACATATTAAAGGGCATACGCCAGAAGGTGAATTGCCAAGCACTGAAGATGCTATTTCTACAACTATAATGCCTAATGATTTGTTAAATTTGTGGCAAAAATTCAATACTGGAATTAACAAGATAGATCTAGTTGCTATTGGGAGTCCGCATGCATCTTCTGCTGAGTGTATGAAGTTTTTGAAATTGTTATTGGAAAAAAATCAAACTGTTATTGTTCCAACTATTTTGACTGTTGGGCGAGAAACTCTTACAATATTAAGAGATCATGGGAGTTTAAATCAACTTTCAAAATTAGGAGTTCAGGTTGTCCCTGATATTTGTTGGTGCTCAATAACTGAACCAGTTTTCCCATCAATGACACAATCATTAATTACTAATTCTGGTAAATACGCTCACTATGGTGAGGGTTTGACAGGACGAAATATACGGTTTGGAAGTTTGAATGACTGTGCAATAGCTGCTTTAAGTGGTTTTGTTAATGATGAGCTACCTAATTGGTTGAATTCTTCCACTTAAAATGTTTTTTTGAAATCTTAAAGATCCATGTTAAGCTAAATAAGTTTTTATCAACTTGAACTAAAGTCCAAACTTCGTTTGATGTGAGAGAGGGGCTGTATAAGCAATATCTTGGTTTCTTATGAAGCAGGTTAAATTACATATGATTTTCAACGCCCAGACAATAAGTCCAATCCTCCTTAGGATAGTAACGCCTTATTAATTCATAAATATCATTCTGAGCATCAGTAATCATGTCAATGTAATCTTCAGCATTGATAATGTTTTGGTTTTAAAAAGATCATTGCACTGTTTTTTTGATGGGCGCAACTCATTATCAGCATAGACTATACCAATAAGACTAAAAGACAGTAAAAAAAGTAAGAGTAGTTTTTTTTTCATTGAT
Source organism: Candidatus Pseudothioglobus sp. Uisw_041 (assembly GCF_048087625.1). Taxonomy (NCBI): domain Bacteria; kingdom Pseudomonadati; phylum Pseudomonadota; class Gammaproteobacteria; family Pseudothioglobaceae (SeqCode); genus Pseudothioglobus (SeqCode); species Candidatus Pseudothioglobus sp. Uisw_041. The sequence continues at coordinate 1,534,939 of NZ_CP159805.1, forward strand.
TCTCTAATAGTAAAACTCTATTGTTGAGACTGAGACATCAGATGTGAAATTACGGCCATAAGCTGCAATAGCTAAGCTTCTTATATTTTTAGCATCTAACTTTGAGGCATTGTAGCGCTTACGTTCGAATGTATTAAAAGGCAAGTCAATCATTTTCCAATCAGAATCAGCTTGAAAGGTGGCAGAATAAAAGTCTCCATAATAAGCCATATCATTAGTTATTATATGGATATCATAAGTTTCACCATTGCCTCTTACGTTGAGACGAACGCCCTGAAGATTTTTGCCATCTTTTTCAGAAATTGCAAATGAAATTCCTGTGCGTAATTGAATAACGCCGCCATAATTCCTTGTACTTACATTACCTGTAAGTCTTGCATAATACATTTCTCCATCTTGCTCAAGAGTAACTTTACCAACAGAAACACCGCCCATCACTTGATCACTAATGTATTGCCAGTATCTTCCGCTATCGGCATTGAATGGATATGAAAGGTCTTCAACAGCAATCGCTTTTGAGTTAATAGTAATCATAGCTATTAAGGATAAAAAATAACTTATTTTTGAAATCTTTAACGAATTTTTAAACATATCAAATCCTAGACTAATAACGTTGACAATGAATCCACCAATAACTTTGCATTGTCCTGAGTAAAAACCAAAGGAGGTTTAATTTTAATAACATTATTATGTGGCCCATCAGTACTGAGAAGTATACCAAGTTCTTTCATTTTATCAGTAATCAACTTTGCCTTTTCTGTTGAAGGCTTCAGCGTTTTTCTGTCTTCAACCAATTCGATTCCAATAAACAATCCAGCGCCTCGAACATCACCAATCAATGAAAATTTATCTTTTAATAAAGACAACTCTGAGAACAAATAATTTCCTACATTTAGGGCATTCTGCTGCAACCTCTCCTGTTCGATTACATTGAGAACAGAGAGTCCAATTGCACAAGAAACTGGGTTGCCACCAAAAGAATTGAAATACTCCATGCCATTATTAAAGACGCTTGCTATTTCAGCCGAGGTTACAACAGCTGCTATAGGGTGCCCGTTACCCAGCGGTTTGCCAATTGTGACGATGTCTGGGATGACTTCTTGTGTCTCAAACCCCCAATAGGCAGAGCCCACTCTGCCCAAACCCACCTGAACCTCATCACTGATACAAACTCCAGAGGACGCCCTTATCCATTTATACGACTCCGCTAAAAAATCATTTGGTAACGGAATTTGCCCACCACAACCTAATATCGATTCAGCGATAAAGGTTGAACCCTCTCCCTGCTTATTAATTGCCTCCAGAACCGCATGGGCATATTGTTTTCCCGCCGTTTTTGGGTTATTAAATTCACCCCTGAATAAGTCTGGCATAGGAACAACTTCAACATGTTTTGGCTTTCCCTGCCCACCCTTACTATTAAATTTATAAGGACTGATATTGATTAAAGAGTCGGTATTTCCATGATAGGCGTTATCTAGGACAATTGTGCTATCACTGCCGGTATATGCTCTAGCCATTCTCAAAGCCAGCTCGTTCGCCTCACTACCCGAATTTACAAAATAACAAATGGCCAAGGGTTTGGGTAATTTACTGCAAAGCTTCTCAGCCAACTCAACAATATTATCATGCAGGTAGCGAGTGTTAGTATTTAATAGCTGATTCTGCTCGTGAGCCGCCTGGATAACTGCTGGATGGCAATGCCCAACATGACTAATATTATTAACACAATCCAAATACTCTTTACCTTTTTCATCATACAAATATTGCCCCTTCCCTCTGAGTATTTTTAGTGGCTCTGAATAAGCCAGAGAGAGTGACGGACCCAGGTGTTTTTTTCTCAACTTCAATGTATTTTTTTTGGATTTCATTTTTTAATATATTTTAAAATTACTTAATTCTTTGTCAGCAAAAATTTTTAGAAATGTCCATGCATATGGCTCAGTAACAGAAATATACTTGTTTTCAGGAAATAGTTTTTTTCGGTAGCTCGCTGTTACCACGGTAAAACACGCGCGTACACAAACAAGATGAATGAGTGAATCAATTTCTTCATCTCTTAATGGATAAACTGATTGAAATCCCTGCACAACTGACTTGATCTTCGTCTCAGGCTCTGTTTCTTCTAGAATAAGATAAGTGATGGCAACCGCTAATTCGCTTGCTAAAAAAGTATGCGCCATATCACCAAAATCAATAACGCCAGATATGTGGCCATTATCATTTAGGAGTACATTGTGATCATTGCCATCATTATGAATATACTGAGTGCGTAAATATTTTTCATTCGGCACAATTTTTAACTGATAATTTGCAATAAAATGACGCACTACAGCTTTATCAGACTCACTCTCAATACAGTCTAAATGACTTGTCAAAAATTCAATATTTCTAACATCCCATATCCATTTACACTTTAAATCCGGATAACTAAACTCTCGAAAAGCAACGTCTAACTTACCCATAAATGCGCCAAATTCTTCCAATAAGAAAGACTCAGGACTCTCAATGTCCTTTATAAAGTGTCCTGCTAAAAAAGATTGTAAGCGAATAAAACAGCCATTATGCCGACTAATAAATTTACCACCTACAGTCTGAATCGTACTTGGTACTTGTATGGATGAATCAAAGTTGGCGATATGCTTCAAACTAGCGACCTGTAGCTTAATGAGCTCAACATCCTCCACCGGATTTGAAATCTTTAATACAAATTCCTTGCCATCTTCACGTTTCAAATAAAAATTCTGATCTCGCTCACTATCCAAGACTTTAACTGAGACTTCAAAACCGTATAAAGTTTTTGCTATTTGGTGGGCTTCAGATGGGCTAAATCTTGATGGGGGCGAGGATATAACAGACATAAGTATTAAGTTACCAAAAAAAGTAAAACTAGTAAAGCTGAATAAAAGCTGACAATTGTATCAAACTCTAGCCATGGGCTTTATTTTTTTATAGTGCATAAAAATAGAGTCAATATTCTAAAGATTATTTTGTGTAATATAATTCTAATATGAGATTTGCACTTTTAAATAATGAACGTATTGAATCAACTAAAGGAGTCAAAGGTTTCTGCTCTTATTGTGGCTCTGAACTAATTGCAAAATGGAGTGAGATGAAATGATTAAAAAATATAACAAGGAGATGAGATTCATCACTTCTAAGGCAATTGCTCATAGCACAATAGTAGAACTAAAAAACGAACTAGAGACAGTTAAACATACTGTGGATTATTGGTTTGGTATGTTTAAGAACAGGGCGTTTGGTGAGATTAAAGATGGCAATCTTTCTTATGCAAAGTGGAGAGATATCTATTTTAAGAATGATTGGCTAGAAGTGCCAGAGTACAGATGTTTTTGTAACCCAAAAGGTGTAAGTACTTCTGATGATTGGGCGGCCTATGAACTGGATAAATCATATCTAATTATCTGGAAGAAATGGTATCAGTACCACGAGAGATGGAAGTTCAGAATAGCCAAACTAGAAAGTGAGAGGTTTGATATTCGCAGAATTGAAGAACTGACCGACACGACAATTAATGAATGTCTATTAGCCATTCTAGGACTGAGCCCATCTATTATTGGTAAGACAGGATTTGAAAAGTTTAGTTTTGGAGAGAGGTTATTTGAAATAAAAGATATCAAATATCAAGACTACAAAGGTAACAACCTTACTATCAACACCAGAATATATGCCAACAATGGTTTTGGACATATCGAATGGCGTCTCAGACAGAAGGAGGAATATGTTTTGCTTGAAAGATTAGCAACAAGAGGTCAGCCTTCAAACTTTTCAGACTTTATACGCTCGGAGAAATTTCTTAAATGGGCATATGAATATGGATATCTAATGGAAAGAGTATTAAAGATTAGAAACATTAACGACAGCCCTTGGGGAGAGGATTTTGCACTTAAACTTTATCAAGAGTTAATAAACAGTGGATATATTAAAGGTAAGTTTGAATATATGTGGGAGCGAGAAGATGGCATGTCAGAATCCTCGCTTCATTACCTTGCCAATGAGCTTTTAAACGCTGACCTTATTCCATCAAAACACCACTTTACTAGTATTGAAAAGTATATTGAATATAGCTCTCCAAAGCCTTTAAGAAAACAATATAACGAGAACAATGAAACAACGAGTTATGCTGAAAAGACTCCTTTTTTAGCAGAATCTGACTTAATTGACAAAGCTATTACAAAACTAGAATTAGACAGAGATAATAAACTAAAGGAAAAATAAACTACCGGTAAATGGACTATTGCATTTAGCCTAGCTAGAATATATTAATAATAAAACTCAACTGATGAAACTGATAAATCAGATTTGAAATCACGGCCATAAGCCACAATACCAAAGGTCTTTATATCTTTAGCTCTTATGTTTGAGTCTATATTATCTTTGAGCTTCTTAAATTTATTAAAAGGTATTTCAACTGTTTCCCAGTTTGGGCTTGTATCAAATGTAGCAATTTTATAGCTAGTAGGAAGCCTATAAAAGATAGTAGTCTGAATAAAAATATGATATTTTTCTCCATTACCTTTAACTTCTAGACGGATGCCTTTAAGTTTTTTTCCTTCTTTATTTGAATTATGAAGTAGTTTGAACATCAATGGTTTATTGGACAGTGATGTTGTGGTACGTAATTGAATAAAGCCACCATTGTTATCAGTGCGAACATTCCCAGAGAGCCTTATAAAAACCTTGTCTGCATCTTGCTCAAGTGAGACCTGACCCTCGGAGACTCCTCCCATTACTTGGTCACTATAATATCTCCAGTCGTTTACGTTGTCTGGAGTGAATGGAAAGCTAAGGACCTCCTCATTAGCAGAGGCTATTGTTGTAAAAGTAAACAACATTAGAAGTAGTAGTTTTTTCATAATTCAATTATAAAGAGCAGGAGAAGATTGGGAGTTTTTTTGATAAATATTTATGATACTAGGAAAATTCAAACTTTTTTTGATGTACTAGAGAGTTATCCAGTAGTAATCTTTTATGTTGTCTAAAATATAACTATAAATTTATATAACCTCTAAAGATTTAATGTAACACTGATGAAGATAGTCAAAAAACAAAGTATTGCAATCATTGGTGGCGGCGCAAGCGGAATTTTTGCTTCGCTTCGATGCGCAGAAGTTGCGAAAGCAGAAAAAATTAATGTTGACATTCATGTATTTGAAGGCTCCTCCAAACTTCTAAAAAAAGTTCGAATTTCTGGAGGTGGTCGTTGCAATGTAACTCACCATATATTTGAGGTTAACGATTTCTGTTTAAACTATCCACGAGGTCGTAAAGAACTACTCTCGCCTTTCCAAAATTTTCAAGCATCGGATACAGTTGATTGGTTTGAAAAAAGAGGTGTTGAACTTAAATACGAATCTGATGGCCGTATGTTTCCAGTGACAGATAACTCTGAAACTATTATTGACTGCTTTATGCAAGAAGCCAACAAACATGGAATTAAATTATTGAATAAGATGAATGTCAAAAGTCTGAAAAAACTAGACAATGGCAAAATATCCTTATTCATCAATGAGGACGAGTCTTTCATTGCTGATTCAGTATTAATTGCAACTGGCAGCATGCCAGGCGGTTACCGACTTGCTCAAAATCTTGGTCATTCAACTACAGAAATTGCGCCTTCACTTTTTACTTTTAAAATTGAAGATGCGATTCTCAAAGACATATCAGGAACCTCCTTTCCTCGAGCTTCTTTATCTCTTAAAATTGATGGCGCAAAACCGTTTAAGCAAAGTGGCCCACTTTTAATTACTCACTGGGGGCTAAGCGGTCCTGCACTACTAAAACTTTCAGCATGGGCTGCGCGAGAAATGATGCATACCAACTACAAGGCAAAGCTAATTGTCAACTGGCTCGGTATTGGCCATCATAATGATGCTGAAAAACTCCTTAGAACTATTAAGAGTAATAATACAAAGGCTTCAGTAGGTAACGCTTATCCAAATGATCTAACGAAACGGTTTTGGCTCCAACTTCTGATTAAGTGTGGAATTTCAAAAGAAAAAAACTGGTCAGAAATCAGTAAGAAAGAATTAAATCTTATTCTAAATAATTTATTTTGCTGTGAGCTTGATGTACTTGGAAAAAGCCGCTTTAAAGAAGAGTTTGTTGAGTGTGGCGGGATAAACCTAAAAGAAATTAACTTTAAAACCATGGAAAGTAAAATCTGCTCTGGGCTTTATTTTTCTGGAGAAGTTATGGATATTGATGGCATAACTGGTGGCTTTAACTTTCAAAGTGCGTGGACTTCAGGATGGATCGCTGGGAATCATATGGCTCAAACTAAGATTAAAGCTTGATCCTTTAATATCTATATCCTATTTTTTGATACAAAAGCTTCCGCGCAATCACCAATAATCTCTGAGAGAAGTGAGCAATCTTCCAGTGAAAAAGTGAGTGGCAATCGGAGATCAAAAAGGCCAGAAAGGATCTCATCAGAGCGTTCTAGACTCTGTTGTTTCACATATTTCCAACTCTTATGATTACTTGTAAATCCGTTTGGATTATCGCTGCCAAACCATTTTATCTCAACCCCACGCTCCTTATTAATTACCAGGAATCTGGCGGCATCAGCCTTCGAGATGCCAGGCAGCCTAAACTGAATTGAGCTCCCCACATAACTCTCCTCAATAGGGCGCTCAGGAAGTTCAACTCCTTTGATCTTTTTGAGGCTTCTCTCAACTAACTGGTAACGCTCATTCCAGCGCTTAATATTTTTTTCAAGAGATTTTAATTGTGGCCTAAGAATAGCAGCCCTGAGATTATCCATACGGCCTGAATAGTTTGGAGTCTGCAATCGAATATCTACAAATACTTCTTTATCAGGTGCAGCACCATGCCTCTCATAGAGCATATAAGACCCTGAAAGAATAATAGCACGCGCCATGAATTCTGCATCATTCGAAGTCAGTAATCCCCCTTCACCTGAATTTAAATGCTTATAAGTTTGGGTACTAAAACAGCCAGCAAGTCCAAAATTACCACTCCTTTTATCACCCCATTTTGCCCCCATTGTATGGGCACAATCTTCAATTAAAATCAAGCCATTATCTTCAACAATTTGCATCAATTTATTCATATCGACTAGATGCCCCCTCATATGAGATATGAGTAAAAAGCGAGCCTTACTTGATATGGCTTTCCTTGAAAGGTCCTCTAAATCAAGAACAAGATTTTCATTGATTTCTATGAAAATAGGTTCACCACCTGCATTAGAAATTGAGCCTGGAACTGGCGCAAGGGTATACATATTAGTCAAAACTTTTTCACCAGCCTTAAGTCCCGCAGCCTTAAGAGAGACGCTCATCGCATAACCACCAGATGCACAAGCAAGACAGTAACGACTTCCTTGAAAATTAGCGAAGTCTTGCTCTAATAGTGATGCTTCAGAAAACTCTTCACCAATTGAGTTGTATCGATGAAGCCTTCCCGACTTCAGAACCTCCACAGCGGCATCAATCGCCTCTTGACTAATAGGTTCTTGTTGAGTGAAGGGCCTTGAAAATACTTTTGAAGTCATTATTGCTAGTAGCCATTTGAATATTAAATAAGAAATCAAATAATATACAAAATCCTCGTCTTAAAGATAATATTTTCTAATACTTCACTAAAATAGGAGCCAAACAAACCTTATAATTTGCTATATGAAGAACACGCCCCCAGTCGTAATTGTTGCCATTATTGTTGCCATAGTCGTAATACTTGTTCAGTACTTATTTATTTACTAACTGCTAGAGGTCCGGCGTCAACGATTGCTTTATCAACATCAAACTTTTTAAAGTTTTCTGCAAATAGATTCGCGAGTTTTATAGATTCACTATCATAACTTGATTTATCTTCCCATGTATCACGGGGGTTAAGGTAAGCCTCATCAACCCCTGGAATAGATTTAGGAATATCAAGATTTAAGTAGTCGAGGTGTGTCACTTTTGATTTAAGAAGGGCGCCGCTTTGACAAGCAGAAACTATTGCGCGAGTTACAGGAATAGGGAATCTTGATCCTGAGCCTCCTGGAGCTCCTGAACCACCCGTCCATCCAGTATTAACTAAATAGACTTGTGTATCAAATTCTGCAAGTCGTTTAATTAATAAATTGGCATAACTGCTTGCATTTCGAGGCATAAATGGGGCCCCAAAACACGATGAGAATGCTGGATTAATTCCGGCCTCTGCACCAAGCTCTGTTGAGCCAACGCGCGCTGTATAACCAGACAAGAAGTGATAGGCAGCAGACTCTTTAGTTAAGATTGAAACTGGAGGAAGCACACCTGAAACATCACAAGTTAAGAAAATAACAACTTTGGGCTCGCCTGCAGCATTTTTTTCAACGCGTTTTTCAACGTGCTCTAATGGGTATGAGCAGCGACCATTTTCTGATATGGAGGTATCATCATAATCTGCATGCTTATCTGCATCTACTTTGACGTTTTCAACTATTGCGCCATGACGAATAGCATCCCAAATAATGGGTTCATTTTTCTTAGAAAGGTTGATTGTTTTCGCATAACAGCCCCCCTCAATATTAAATACTGAACCTTTAGCCCAGCCATGCTCATCGTCACCAATAAGGTAACGCTCGGGATCTGCAGAAAGGGTTGTCTTGCCAGTTCCTGAGAGGCCAAAAAATAATGCTGTATCGCCATTTTCTCCCACATTTGCTGAGCAGTGCATTGGCAGAACATCCTTTTCAGGTAGCAAATAGTTTTGCACTGAAAACATTGCTTTCTTCATTTCGCCTGCATAACGCATGCCAGCTAACAATACTTTTCTTTGTGCAAAGTTAATAATAACAACTCCGTCTGAATTGGTTCCATCACGTTCAGGATTGCACTCAAAAGATGCGACATTTAAAATCATCCAGACTGGTTTATCTTTAGGATTATATGTTTCGGGCTTAATAAACATATTTCTACCAAATAAGCCTTGCCAAGCAGTTTCAGTATTGACTTCAACTGGAAGGTAGTAGGATTCATGCGCTCCAACATGAAGGTGGGACAGAAAATGATCTTTTTGAGATAAGTGTTCACTCACTCTAGTCCATAGTTTATTGAACTTTTCTTCTGAAAAAGGCCTGTTAACATCACCCCAGTCAACTGAATTAGAAGTTGCAGAATTATCAACAATAAAACGATCATTTGGACTTCGACCAGATCGCTTGCCTGTTGTGATAAGCAAAGCTCCAGTATCTGTTAATATTCCCTCATTAAGAGATAATGATTTTTCAATCAGTTCAGATGGGGACAAGTTTTTTAGAATCATTTTATTTATTCCAGATTTGATAGTGATTACTGCTACAGTATTCAAAAAATGAATTATCACATAAAAATTATTCTAGCATTGCATAAATGTTTCACATAATGAAACTTCTTTTAACCCATTATATAGTTTATTTTAAACTTAAAAAGAACTCATCAATATGTGGGAAATTTGTACTAATTAATTCTTTCAGATTAAGGCTTAATTAAAAAATAGATAACTTTTTTATGTTTTATCCTTTAAAGATAACGTAAGTTCAAATTTAGCAACGACATCAGGAGATAGTGAAGGAACAGTAGCTTCAATATTCAATTTATAACTATGCCTCTCACCTGAACTTGCAGCAGTTTTTACCAGCTCTTTAATTGCCAAACCATCTCTGCATATAAAGTGAACATCACCCTCAGGACGTTTTAGAAAATCAGCCTTAAAATCTTTAAATATTAAAGCTATGTTTCGTCCACTTTCTTGAATTGGATCCATCGCTAAAAAGCCGCCAGTAATATCTGCACCAACTGCTAAAACACCAAAATACATACTTCCTAAGTGGTTTTTAGTTCTTCGCTTAAGAGGGATTCTAATTTCAATCTTTTCATCCGTATGCTCAATAACCTTTGGGCGACAATACCAAATCATTGGTACTTTAGTTATCCCAAATAAGCGTATTAATCGATTTGTTTTAAGTGCTCTTGAAATCATAATTGTATTAACTTTTCCTATTTATACTGTGTAGTCATCAACAATTGAGCATTGTGCACTTACCGCAGTAGCTGTTAATTTATCGACTCCTTTTGATGGCCATCTAATAATGTCAGCAAAGTAAAAACTTCCATATGAGTACTCAAAGCTGTCGCCATAAAACTGCTCACCATTATTTGAAAAATCTGTAACAACCAACTCAAGGCCCTTGAAATAGTTTTCATCCATTCCAAATTGTATAGAACTCTTCTCAGTAATTCTAAATTTAAATTTCTGAGGAATATAGTTAACAAGGCCGTCCTCTTTTAACTCAACTGCTTGAATCATCTCACAGTAGTAAAGGTCACCAGCTGCTGATAGAGCAGGAAAAGACAAACAATTAATAATCACAAACAAGATAATTTTTTTCATTTTTACTCTAATTTTTCAGCGTTGAGTTTAGCGACTACAAACCTTAACGTGATATTGTATATTTAGTTTTATATCGAAAGTAAATAATTTTTTAAGCAATATATAAAGTGAGAATTCATATATATGATATAATATATCTCTCATTAATTTTTTTCACTAAAAGATTAATTAAAAGTTTTTTTATACGTATTTCAAGGAGCAAGAATGATTCAGTTTATAGTTCATGATGAAGATGATTCCGTTGGTGTTGTTACCGTCGAAGGATTAAAAGCAAACGACACTCTAAGTGGTTGGATAATGGACCAGGATGTTTTGATAGATATCAAAATTAATCAAGATATTCCAATTGGGCATAAGTTAGCTATTAAGAATTTAAATGAGGATGACACTGTCATCAAGTATGGTGTAGATATTGGTAGAACAATTTCAAAGATTGCTGTAGGTGATCATCTTCATGTTCATAACGTAAAAACTAAGAGGTGGTAATGATAAATTTAAATCAAAAAATCTATGGATATCGTCGCGAAAACAATAGAGTAGGAATTCGTAACCACGTTATTATCTTGCCAGTTGATGATATTTCAAATGCTGCTTGTGAAGCAGTTTCTAACAATATTAAAGGCACGATAGCCCTTCCTCATCCCTACGGTAGACTTCAGTTTGGTGAAGATTTAGATCTACATTTTAGGACCATGATTGGTACGGGAGCAAATCCAAATGTTGCCGCAGTAGTGGTTATTGGAATTGAGCCAGACTGGACGCAAAAAATCGTTGATGGAATTGCTGCAACGGGTAAGCCAGTTCAAGGTTTTTCTATTGAGAAAAAAGGTGACATACAAACTATCGCTGACGCTTCAAAAGCGGCTTATGATATGGTTCATTTCGCAACAGGACTTCAAAGAGAGTCATGTGACCTAAGTGAAATCTGGGTATCAACTAAATGCGGGGAATCAGACACTACTTCGGGCTTTGGGTCAAACCCAACAGTTGGTAATGCGTTCGATAAGTTATATGAAATGGACAGTACTTTACTTTTTGGTGAAACATCTGAAATTACAGGTGGAGAACATTTAGTTAAAGCTAGATGTGCTAATGATGCTGTTGCTGAAAAATTTATGTTTATGTTTAATCGTTATCAAGATATGATTGAGCGCTTTAAGACAGATGACCTATCTGATTCACAGCCTACTAAAGGAAATATTGAAGGTGGTCTAACTACGATCGAAGAAAAGGCATTAGGCAACATACAAAAGATTGGGAAAAAATGTGTCGTTGACGGCGTTTTAGATAAAGCAGAAATGCCTACAAGTAAGGGCCTATGGTTTATGGACTCTTCTTCTGCAGCTGCAGAAATGGTTACATTATGCGCAGCCTCTGGATATGTAGCTCACCTATTCCCTACTGGACAAGGAAATATTATTGGTAATCCAATTCTCCCTGTTATTAAAGTTTGTGCAAATCCAAGAACAGTTAGAACGATGTCAGAGCATGTGGATGTTGATGTAACTGGTTTATTAAAGCGTGATATCAATATGGATCAAGCTGGCGATATGCTTCTTGAAAGCCTTATTCACACTTCAAACGGAAGAATGACTGCTGCAGAAATATTAGGGCATCAAGAGTTTGTATTAACGCGTTTATATGAAAGCGCCTAACTATTAATAAACGAGAAGAATATGATCTACTTAAAAAAAGCTGATAAATCAGCAGCATCAAATGTACTAGAAGCACAAAAAGTGGTTCATGACATGCTTGCTAATATAGATAAAGATGGGGAACAAGCAGTTAGAAACTACGCAGAAAAACTAGATGGATGGTCTGGTGAGATTTTGCTCTCAGATTCTGAAATTGATAATATTATCTCTGACGTCCCTCAAAATGTTAAGGATGATATAGATTTTGCATGTCAGCAAGTTTATGAGTTTGCAAAGGCTCAACGTGATTCTATAGAAGAGTTTCATACCAAAAATAATGGCGTTGAGGCTGGTCAAAGACTACTTCCAGTAAATGTTGCTGGATGTTATGTTCCAACCGGACGTTACGCACATATTGCATCTGCATATATGAGTATTGCTACAGCTAAAGCTGCTGGCGTGCCTTGCATTATTGCATGCTCAACACCCTATCAAGGTAAAAGTATTCATCCGTATGTTCTGTATGCAATGAAGACTGCTGGAGCTGATCATGTTATGACTTTAGGTGGTGTACAAGCAATAGCAAGTATGGCTCATGGACTATTTACTGGAAAAAAAGCTGACATCATTGTGGGCCCTGGAAATAAATTTGTAGCAGAGGCAAAAAGAACGCTCTTTGGACAAGTTGGCATTGATGTATTTGCTGGTCCATCAGAAGTTGCAGTGATTGCTGATGAGCACGCCGATGCTGATGTTGTTGCAATTGATCTTGTGGGTCAAATGGAACATGGCCACGAGTCACCGGGCTGGCTATTTACAACATCTAAAGAATTAGCTGAAAAAGTAATGGAGTTGGTACCAGAGTATATTGAAAAACTTCCACCAACTGCAAAAGATGCAGCATTCTGTGCATGGAGAGACTATGGTGAAGTTATGCTATGTGAGTCTCGTGAAGAGGTTGTAAAGATATCAGATGAATACGCAGCAGAGCACCTTGAAGTTCAGTGTGAAGATCTTGATTGGTGGCTGGACAACTTAACATGTTATGGATCTCTATTTCTAGGTGAAGAGACAACAGTGACTTTCGGAGATAAAGCTTCTGGCCCTAACCATATTCTTCCTACAAAGGCAGCTGGTCGTTATTCTGGAGGCCTTTCTGCTCATAAATTCTTAAAGGTTTTAACTTGGCAGCGTATGGACAAAGAATCTACACGTCAAATTGCCCAAGCATCTTCTAGAATCTCTCGATTAGAGGGAATGGAAGGACACGCAAGAGCCTCGGATGTTAGGCTAAGTAAATATTTTCCAGATGAAACGTTTGACCTAGGCGCACCTGTATTAGAATAGCTTTATGAACTTATCAGATTTCTCACTAGAAAATAAAGTAGCGCTAATAACTGGTGGTACAAGTGGGGTGGGAAAAATGATGGCACTTGCGCTTGCTCGTGCAGGCGCATTTGTTTGGATTGCAAGCAGTCGAAGCAATGCAGAAGAAGCCCTTCAAGAGATAAAAGATCAAGGCTGCAAAGGCGCCTTCATCCAAGCGGATGTCACATCAACTGCCGACCTTAAAAATTTGGTAACTCAAATCTCTAAAGAGTCTGGAAAAATTGACATTTTAGTAAATGCTGCTGGAATAAATCTTAGAACATCTGCTGAAGAGTTAACACTCGAAGAATGGCAGAAGACTATTGACATTAACTTAACTGCCCCTTTCTACTTAAGCAAGCTTGTTGCCGAATCAATGACTAAAAATAATTGGGGACGAATTATAAATATCGCCTCTCTTCAATCCCTTAGGGCATTTGATAACAGCATTCCATATGGTGCAAGCAAAGGTGGCATTATGCAGCTTACTCGAGCCTTAGCTCAGGCCTATTCAAAGAATGGGGTATTAGTCAATGCAATTGCTCCAGGATTTTTTAGAACAAATCTCACGGAGTCATTATTTCAAGATCCTGAGAAATTAAAGAATTTAGCAGCAAAAACAATGATGGATCGCAACGGAGAAGAAAAAGACATTTTTGGTATTAGTGTTTTCTTGTGCAGTGATGCAAACTCATATGTCACCGGTCAGACAATATTTTTAGATGGAGGGTTTTCAGCAGCATGATTAATAAAATGCAAGCGGTAGTATACACAGCGCCGAATGAAATGACTTTTTATAGTGAATACAAGCCAACGCAAATTGACCGTGATGATGATGTTTTATTGCGCATTGAGTCCGTTGGAATTTGTGGGTCTGATATGCACGCATATCATGGCAAAGACCCAAGAAGAAACCCTGGCTTAATACTGGGCCATGAATTTTGTGGCGAAATAGTTGAAGGCATTCATAAGGGTCAAAAAGTAACAGGTAATCCTTTGATTACTTGCGGAAAATGTGAATACTGCCTTCAGGGTAGAGACAACCTTTGTAGTGATAGAGATATGATTGGAATGAGTAGGCAGGGCGCTTTTGCTCAATACATGACCATACCAGATCAATGCCTAGTTCATGCGCCTAGCACTATGAATTCAAACCATGTGGCCTTAACTGAGCCCGCGGCAACTGTGGTTCATGCTGTAAATCTTGCCATAGAAAATTCATTCAAGCCTATAAGCGATTGCCACGTTTTAGTTATAGGTGCTGGTGCTATTGGCCTTTTAACAGCTCTGTTACTTAAATCCCATGGCGTTAAAATGCAGGTACTTGAAACCAACATGGCTAGGCACCCTTGCGTTAAAGACCATGTTGGCGTTATTGCCATTAACCCATTAACAGATTCAGTCAAAGACAGCGCATTCGATGTTGTAATTGACTGTGTTGGAAGTGAAAAGACAAATGCTCTTTCTATTGCCTCAGTCAAAGCAGGAGGTACTGTAGTTAATGTAGGCCTTCTTAGCTGGACTACGAATATTGACATACGAAAAATTACACTTCAAGAAGTGAAGCTAGTTGGTTGTTATACCTACAACATGGAGGACTTTAGGTCTGCCTTGAAGTCTATTGAAAATGGAGATTTTGGTGACTTATCATGGATAGAGGAGATGCCTCTGTCTGAAACTGATTTGGCATTTAAGAGTCTTCACAATGGTACAATGGCCTCAGCTAAGGTTATCCTGAAACCTCATTTTTAACAACTTACACATTTTATGAGTATTACTGATCTCCAATTTAACATAGATAGGGACAGTAAGACTCCTATGTGGCTCCAAATAAGGAATGAGTTATTTAATTGCCTTTACCGTGATGAGTTAAGGCCAGGCCAACTAATTCCAAATGAGAAAACACTTGTTGAGCTATTTAATGTTTCAATTGGAACGGTTAGAAAGGCAGTAGGTGCATTAGAAAAAGAAGGCTTCCTTATTCGAAAACAGGGTTTAGGAACTTTTGTCTTTCAGCATGATAAAAGCACTTTCCATTTTGCGTATTTTCATTTTGCATTAAATGGAACTGATGAGATATCCTACCCAGATGTAGAGTTCATTTCTTTTGAAACAAAAAAAGCCACTAAATATGAAGCAAAAATATTAAATATTTCTCCTGGGAGTAATGTTTATCAAATATTTAATAAGCTAGGTATCAACAAAAAAAATTATATTGTTGATAGAATAGTCATCTCTCAAGCTAAATTTCCAATGCTAACTGAAGAGATTTTTAAAAACCGAGCTAATACAATATACAACCTATATCAAAATAAATTCAACATATTTATAACAAACTGCTCAGAGAAATTAAAAGCAACTTCTGCAGATAAAACAGTATCCGCTCTTCTCAATGTTAAGTTGGATTCGCCCATTCTTCGGATAGAGAGAATCGGTCAAACATATCATAACGAGACTATTGAGCTAAGAATATCATTCGTTCATACCGATGACATCGACTACGTCAATACGCAAAACAGCACTTTCGGCGACACGTTCTAAGAAGAAGGAAGTCCGCAATACATAAATATTTTATGTATCAAAATTTTAGGTGCATACAATTCTATAGAGCTCTAATTACCCATAAAGGTATGTTGGTAGCCATAGAACAATTTGTGGGAATATAATAATTAATGCTAATCCAACAACCTGAATAGCCATAAATTGCATCATGCCTTTATAGATGTCTGATAAGTCCCATTCTGGCGCCACCCCCTTGAGAAAGTAGGCAGACAATGCAACAGGCGGCGAAAGCCAAGCAGTCTGAAGATTGACAGCCACAAGGATTCCAAACCAAGTTAAGTTAAATCCTAATTGCTCAATTAGAGGCAAAACAATTGGAATAATAATTAGTACAATTGGTACCCACTCTAATGGCCACGCTAATAAAAATATTAAGGCCATAACTATCAACAATATAGCTGTTGGTGGAAGATCAAGCAGCATTAATGCCTCAGTAATCATTGTTGGCGTTCCTAGTCGGGAAAAAACTGAGCCAAAGAAGTTTGAAGCACAAACTAAAATCATAATTAACGTTGTAATTTCAAGAGTCTTTAGTAAAGCCTCTTGAAAAACTTTAAAATTTAATTTTCGGTAGGCAAGTGTTAAAAATATCGCACCCACTGCTCCCATTGCAGCACCTTCTGTAGGTGTTGCTAGGCCAGCCAATATACTTCCTAAGGATGAGCCAACTAAAAGAACAGGCGGAACAAGGCCTTTAAAAAACTCAATCCACACCTCTCTCATAGAGTCAGGAATTAAATCTTCAGGAACAACTGGGCCCAATGATGGATTTAAGTGACATCTAATAAGCGTATAGCCTGTATAGAGAGCTGCCAACATTAAACCAGGCATAATTGCAGCAGCAAATAAATCGGTTACTGGAACATTTAGAATAGGTCCCATAACAACTAACATAATACTTGGCGGTATCAATATACCTAGAGTACCACCAGCAGTAATTGTACCTGCCGCCAACTGAACATCATAGCCAGCTCTATTCATCGTCTTAGCTGACATAATTCCTAAAATCGTAACTGATGCTCCCACAATTCCTGTTGCAGCTCCAAAGATTACTGAAACAAAAAGAACGGCTACAAATAAAGAGCCTTTAGTTCTAGCAAGAGCCATCTGAACTGATGAAAATAATCTTTCCATCAAGTTGGCTTTCTCCATGAGAATTCCCATAAAGGTAAATAGTGGGATTGCTGCAAGGGTTTGCTCAAGCATACTTCCAGAAAACTGGAAGGTCATTAAGTAAAAAACAAGATCTCCAAAGCCTAAATAGCCAAAGAAAACTCCTAAGAAAATTAGTGTAAATGAAATTGGGAAGCCAATAAAAATGGCAAATAGCATTGTTAAAATTAATAATATGCCTAGCACTTCTGGAGTCATGGCCATCTCCTATTTTTTACCGCATACACGCACTTAAGTGTCTCGGAAACTCCTTGAATTATTAGAAGAACAAGGCCTATAAACAAAACACTCTTGATTGGGTACAAAAGAGGCATCCAGGAAGTGTCCATACCTCTTTCCATTATCGACCAAGACTTATAAGCATATTTGTAACATGCCCATGAAGCGCCAATCAATCCAGGGAAATAAAATAATATATATAAAGTTAAGTCTATTGTTGCTTGGGTCTTAACAGACCAATTTCGATACATAAAGTCTGCTCTAATATGAATGCCCTTTGAAAGTGCATAACCAGCACCAAGCATAAACATAGCTCCTGCAAACATTCTACTAATATCGTATGCCCACATTGTTGGAGAGCCAAAGAAGTGTCTTCCCACAACCTCAATAAACATGGCAGTGAATACTGGAACAGTAAGCCAACATGCTAACTGACCAACTCTGAGACTGAAGAGATCAATACTGAGAATTATTTTTGCCATCAATTTTGGCATATCATCAGGCATCAAACCGTTATATGATCTACCCTCTGCAATCATTTCATCAGTAATATCTAATTGTCCAATATCTTCCTCTTCCGACATAATATGTACCTAATAATTTTATGAAAAAAATCTTAAACTATTCTAACAACACTAAAGAGTTTAAAAAATAAGAACTAGTTTATTAAGGCATTTGCTGGCTCAGGAAAAAGGATAGCCTGAACCAGCTAAGCCGTCTTACTTTTACAAAAAAAAGTTGCCAACAGTACTCTGTTGGCAACTTAGCTTACAAGTCTAACGATGAATCTTTACTTTAAAGTCTTCGTAAAAGCTAAACCTAACTTAGCGTTAGAAGACTGAGCTCCTGACCAGAAAGGTACAGCTTTTTCAGCAAAATCTCTCTGTGATGCCCATACTTCAGCAAAGAATGCATTTTCATCAGCATTCTTTTGAAGTTGTGCTTGCGCAGCAGCCATAAACTCTACGAAGTAGTCTTCTGGCGTATCCATTAGAATAACGCCTTGCTCTAGCAAGTCTGCCATTGCAATACCGTTTGCATAGATACGATTTGACATAGAGTCAAGTCTTGCTGCTCTTGCAGCAACATGAATAGCATGCTGGTCACGATCAGAGATCTTATCCCACACATCACCATTAATATACATATCTGCATTCACAACGTTCTGGTGAAGTCCTTGTAAGTAGTAATACTTAAGAACTTTTTGGAAACCAAAGTCTCTGTCCGGCTCTGGGCAACACCATTCTGCTGCGTCAATTACGCCTTTCTCAAGTGCAGGCAGAATATCACCACCACCCATAGCTACAGCTGCAACACCAATATCTTTATAAACTTGACCTGGGAGTCCTGGAGGCGCACGGAATCTTAATTTACGGAAGTCATCCATACTATTGATTGGCTCTTTAAACCAACCCAGCGCTTCAGGACCAACCGGTTGAAGCATCAAACCAACAACATTTAGGTCCATCTCGTCCCATAGTTGATCGTATAACTCTTTACCACCCGCACTGTGGAACCAAGAAAGCCATGCGATATTATCAATACCAAGGCCAGCTCCAGCAATTGGTGAGCCAAACAGCATTGCTGCAGGGTGCTTACCAGACCAGTAGTGAGTCCATGCAAATCCACCATCAATTAGACCGGCGTCTACAGCATCGATAAGGTCAGCATTAGGAACAACAGAACCACCTGGAAGAACTTCCATTGTTACCCTACCATCAGTCAAGGCAGCAACATCTTCAGCAAAATCTCTGACATACCCAACTTCACTTCCAGTCGAGTTCAATACAGATTGAATTTTTAAATTGACCGCCATAGCGCTTGAACTTGCAGTAAGCAATGCTATAGATGTCAAAAGTACAACTTTATTTTTAAACATAAAATCTCCTAATTTATCTAAATAAATAAAAAACTACTTTGATTTGCAATAAATATAAAACACACCTAAAGCATTTAATCAAACTTGAGTATACATCAATTGATATATATGTTTATATTCATTTTAAAAAAAAAGAAGTAAATTAAGCTATATAATTTATGCAGCAATACAACATCTCAATTCTTCTTATAATTTTAATAATTTACTAGTAATTACCAATGAATGAAAAATATGATTACATTGTTGTAGGTGCTGGTTCAGCAGGCTGCCTCTTAGCCAATAGACTTTCAGCAAACCCTAATAATAGTGTTTTATTAATTGAAGCTGGCCGCAAGGATGACAATCTTTGGCTTCATGTCCCAGTTGGTTATTTTAAAACTATGAATAATCCAAAGTTTGATTGGATGTACAAACTAGAAAAAGATAAAGGACTAAACAATAGAAGAATAGACTGGCCAAGAGGTAAAGTTCTTGGTGGCTCTAGTGCACTAAATGGATTGTTATATATTCGTGGTGATAGGCATGACTATGATAATTGGAAAGATTTAGGTAATAAAGGTTGGGGCTATGATGATGTGCTTCCATACTTTAAAAAGTTCGAATGCCAAGAAAATGGAGAAAATAAATACCATGGAGTTGATGGCGAATTAAAAGTGTCCAACCTCAGACTTAGAAGAAAAATTGCTGATCTATTCATTAAAGCATCTGAAGAAATAGGCATACCTTACAATCCTGATTGCAATGGAGAAAAGCAGGAAGGTGTCGGCTATTTTCAGCAAACCTCATTTAAGGGCTTTCGAAAAAGCTCCTACAGGTCATTTCTAAATGGAAAAATCAGAAGTAGAAAAAATTTAACAATCATCACAAATACTCAGGTTAGTAAACTTGTCTTCTCTGATAAAAAAGTAATAGGCGTTGATTGCATGCAAAGCAATGATCAACCAGATAAAACTATTAATGCTCACCATGAAGTCATTTTATCTGCTGGCGCAATTAGCTCGCCTCAAATATTACAGTTGTCAGGAATTGGAGATGAAAAAAATCTAACAAAACTTGGAGTTAAGGTTATTCACGATAACCCTGCAGTAGGTAAAAATCTTCAAGATCATTTACAAGTAAGGATGGTTTTTAAAACAAATACTAGAACCTTAAATGATGAACTAAATACATGGTGGAAAAAAGCCTTAATTGGAATGCAATATGCACTTTTTAGAACAGGGCCATTAACCCTCAGTGCCAGCCAAGTTTACATTTTTACTAATACATCCTTAGATGGATCAAGGCCAAATATACAATTTCATATGCAGCCACTAAGCGCAGATAAGCCAGGAGATGGGGTTCATCCTTTTTCTGCATTTACAATGTCTATTTGTAATCTTAGGCCTCAGAGCAGAGGTGAGGTCACTATAAATTCAAAGAATCCAGAAGATCTTCCTAAAATTATTCCAAATTATCTATCCACACAGAGTGATCAAAAAATAGCAATTGAGTCAATAAAGGTGGCCAGAAAAATTGCAAATGCCAGCCCACTTAAGCAACATATTCTTGATGAGTTTGTTCCTGGAGGCTCATTAGTTTCTGATGAAGATTTACTTGAGGCTGCAAAAAACAATAGCCAGAGTATTTATCACCCAGTTGGAACATGCAAGATGGGTAATGATAAAAACAGCGTAGTCGATGACCAGCTTAAAGTATATGGCGTTAAAGGTTTAAGAGTTGTTGATGCTTCGATTATGCCAGAGCTAGTCTCAGGGAACACTAACGCGCCCACTATGATGATTGCAGAAAAAGCAGCTGAAATGATACTTAGTGACAACAAAGTCAGTTTGACTAAGTAGGTGCATTTGTGTATTGTTAACCCTATTTTAAATTCAATATAATGCCCTCCTCATTTTCCGATTTTCGTAGAAGCGAATTATTTAAACCAGCAATTATTGTTCCAACTGTAATCATGCTGGTTTTTTCAATATTTAATCTGACAGCCCCCTCAGATCCCGCTCGAATTTCATCATCCTTCGAACTAGGTATTATTAATGAAGATGTTGGCCCTTTCCCATTAATTTCAACAAAGGCCATTAAAGGACTTTCTAAAAGCCTTCCTTTTAGAGTGACTCTTCTTAAAGATTCTGATGCCGCAAAAGATGCCCTTTTAAAAGGTAAAGTGTCTTCAGTAATTACTTTTCCTGAAGATTTTTCTCAGCTTGCTCTTAGTAATAAAAACCTATCAATCGGAGTATTAAACTCTCAGCATTTAACAATTGCAGAAACGCAAATAGCCGGTCAGCTCCCAACGATTGTCCAAATTACGCTGTCAAATTTTGTTTCAAATCTGCGTGCCTCAAAGCTAAATAACAAATCATCCAATTCAGGCATGCTAGTAACTACAAATGTAGAAACAATATTTAAAGCAAAAAGTTTAGCCTCACTCCCTGCTCCCTTTGTAATGAGCTTTACAACTTGGATGGCTTCAATGGTTGGAGCAATTCTTTTATTTCTGGGAACGCGTCAAATGGCATTTCTTAACAGGGCTTATGTACGAACTATTGTTCCAATTATGACTATGGGATTTGCCAGCTTTGCTTTAGCAACAGTTGTTACATTAACAACACTTCAATGGGAAGTATTTTTAATGGCATGGTTAAGTGTATGGCTAGTTAGTGTTTGTTTAACTTGGCTATTTCTTGGGATCTTCGAAATTATTGGGCTTTCAGCCTTGCTAATTATTCTTCCTTTAGTTCAGTATCAATCTGTACTAAGTGGATCAGTTGCGCCCGTAAGCGCAGCGCCTGACTGGCTTGAACGCATTGGAACAGCGGTACCTTTTGATGCTATCGGCGCAGCCTATAGGGCTATCATTTTTGGCTCAGATGCAAGCTTGCCATTCATATGGCTATTAAGTGCAGCTCTAATAGGTATTGTCCTCAGCTGGGGATCTGCCATCTTCAAAGGCCGAATGAGAAGGCGCTGGTAATAGCTATATACAGTTAGTTAGCTAGACTGTTAATATCGGCCTTATACCTTGCAAGTTGTGTGCGTAACTTTTGGTCTTGCTTATCGTTTCTAGAATTTAATATTGCCACTAATAGATGCTGAATTAAATCAGTATTGAAGGCATATGTCGATTGGTAATTATCAGCAACCAAGTCATCGCTATGAGTTATCTTTTTCAGCCTTTCTTCCCAGCCTTGTTCTCTTTGAAGGATTAAGCTAAGCTTTTCATTGAATGCTTTTCGACTCTGAATGCGCTCAGCATCAACCCTCCTCATTTCTTTACTTGTAATTTTTACTAAATCAAGCTGCTCTTTAGTCAGTGAACCCATAAAGCGCCTTAAGTTCTTACGGAGGCTTTTGTAACTGTCACTTTGATACACCTGATCGTTACGAACTAGCAATTTTTTTTCACTCTGAGTAGTTTTAGTTTTTAAAACTTGAATAAATTTTGTGATTTGCTCATCTGATAACTCTCTAGCAAGAGGAGTTGCCCACATGATCATTTGATCCTCTAGACGAAACCAAGACTCTTCAACATTATGAGTAATCAGGGCAATGCTCTCTAGATCTACCTCATCATTTATAGCCAGCTCTAAGTCACCAATAATTTGTGCATATTTTGGCATTTCTTCCACTCTATGCCACTGAAAAAAAGGCGTTAAAAGCTCATCTAAGTATTTTTTTTGATCACGATCAAGATCAACATAACTTTGTAGATACCATGGAAAAAGATTATCGAACTGATTATAAATAAAAGTAATTGAACTGCACCCTCCTAAAAAGAGTACCAAAATTAATGCAGCTTTTTTAAGTGTCTGTTTCATTATTTAAACTAGTTTTCCTAATTATCAAAAAAATATAATTAACCTAATTTTCCCTATCTATTTAAAAAAAATATAGATCTATGCTTAAATCACTGCTTGACAATAAATAATCGCCAATTTAAATGAGCAATAAAATTCACAATAAAAATATTGAAAGCGAAACTGTAATAACCTCGCCTATTGAATTAAAGAAAACTATTCCAGTAAGTGACAAAGGTAAAGAGAACATTTTAACTAGCAGAAAAACTGTGGACAACATTTTTTCAGGAAAAGATGAAAGACTGATGGTAATTGTTGGTCCTTGCTCGATTCATGACATTGGAGCTGCCAAGGAGTACGCCCTTAAACTCAAATCCCTTCAAGAGGAAGTTAAAGAATCAGTCTTCTTAGTCATGAGGGTATATTTTGAAAAACCAAGAACAACGGTTGGCTGGAAAGGATTAATTAGTGACCCAGATATGGACAATTCACTTGACGTTGAAAAAGGGCTCCGTCAAGGAAGAGAATTTTTAGCATGGCTAGCTGATGAAGGCATACCCTCTGCAACTGAAGCGCTTAATCCAATCACTCCTCAATATTTAGGTGATCTTATTTCTTGGTGTGCAATTGGAGCAAGAACAACTGAATCTCAAACTCATCGTGAAATGTCAAGTGGACTCTCTATGACTGTTGGTTTTAAAAATGGTACTGATGGAAATCTTAACATGGCAATCAATGCTATTAAAGCGTGCTCATCTCCTCAAAGCTTTTTAGGTATTAATGATGAAGGTCAGATTTCAACTTTTAAGGCAATGGGAAATAAATCATCTCACATTATTCTTAGGGGTGGCATTAAGCCTAATTACTATAAGGATGATGTTATTGAATGTGAAAATCTTCTTAAAGAAAGTGGCCTTGCCGCAAGGATTATGATTGACTGCTCACATGACAATTCAAATCAAGATTATAGAAATCAAGGCAAGGTAATTGAAGACATAACTAACCAAATATCTGCTGGAAATAAGTCAATTTTTGGCTTAATGCTAGAGAGCAATTTATTCTCTGGAAAACAAAAAATATTAGATAACCAAGATCAAATGCAGTATGGAGTATCAGTCACTGACGGATGTATTGACTGGCTAGAGACTTATAAAATTATTAAACAACTAGCAAAAAACTATCTTAAAAAATTAATCCTAAGTTCAACAAAATAAAATAATTTATTACTGGCCCAATAAACTGATTACTTTACTAGCGGTTGCCTTTAAATCTGGAATAACTTTTTTCATAATAGCTATTCTGTCAAAAAGCTCGGGATCTGACTCAAGTGTGGATCGCAGTGAATTGCCAAAACTCTTTCGAAGAACAGTACCCACATTGAACTTAGCAACTTGGCGCAAAGACAGCGTTTGGATGTCTTTATCTTCTAATCCACTTGTCCCATGAATTACTAATGGCAAGTTTAGCGCTTTCTCAAGCTCGTTAAAGCGCTCTAAATCTATTTCTACAGTTCCACTTTCCAAGCGGTGAACATTTCCTATTGAGATTGCAAGTGCATCTGGCTGCCCCTGTTGCTCCATCATAAGAGCATCAGTAACCTCAGTTAATGCAGATTTAATATGATCACGGCCACTTGCATAAGGAACCGACCCTACTTCAGCCTCTACTGATACTCCTTTTGGGTGAGCATAGTCAACCACATCTCGTATTAAAGAGATGTTTTCAGAGATTGGCAATTGAGATCCATCAAACATTACAGATGTAAATCCAGCATCAATTGCTTCTTTAACTGCATCAACCTCATAGGTATGATCAAGATGCAAACAAACAGGTGCCTTGGATTTTTCAGCCATAGGTCTCAACATACCAACAATCTCTTCCATTGTCATAAATTGACGCATATCAAGATTAATGGATAAAATTACAGAAGCATTACGAGCTTCTGCAGAATCAACAACCGCACGCGCATCTTCATAACCAAAGACATTGAAGCAGGCCACAGCATAGTTTTTATCTTGAGCTGGTAAAAGAATATCTTTAAGATTAGTAATCATATTTTATTTAA
Source organism: Candidatus Pseudothioglobus sp. Uisw_041 (assembly GCF_048087625.1). Lineage (NCBI taxonomy): Bacteria > Pseudomonadati > Pseudomonadota > Gammaproteobacteria > Pseudothioglobaceae (SeqCode) > Pseudothioglobus (SeqCode) > Candidatus Pseudothioglobus sp. Uisw_041. Next base: position 1,560,016 of record NZ_CP159805.1, read on the forward strand.
ATTTATTAAGCATGTCTTGCATACCAGGAATAGTTTCCAACTGATAAGCATAATCTTTCTGATAATTCATATGTAATGGGCGCTGAGTTTCTCCAGCCAAAATCGTGAAATAATACATCTCAAATCCAGGAGCTGCGACGCAGGGGTGGTAGCCTTTATCAAAGATAAATGTTGAGCCATCCCGTATATGATAGACGGGGCCAAAGTCCTGCCCATCTGGGGTCAAAAACTGTGCACCAAAGCCATTAGATGGATTAAAACGAAAATTATAAACTTCATTGTGTCGACTCTCATCAGGAAGTACGTCTACTTCATGTTTATGGGGTGGAAATCCTGACCAGCCTCCTGCTCCTACTGTAAATAGCTCACTAACCAACAATTTACCGACCTTACCTGCCGGTTCTTTACCTAGAATATGTTTGATTTTGCGATGTGTCTTAGTGTCATCAGATCCATACTGAACTTTATCAATATCCTCTTGCCTTATAACAAAAGCCTCATGGGTTTGATTATGCTTTGCTCCAGAAATGAACACTTCCACTTCATTACTGATGCAAATTAACGTTGCTTCGCAGTTAACGGGGACATAAACACCTTCAGGATCACCTTCCCAAATATGATGTCGCTTGCCAACCTCTTGGAACACTTGGCCCTGAACCTGCACATCAACGCTTCCAGTAGCGGGAACAATACATGATTCATAATCAGTTAGTTGATAAGTATATGATTCTCCAGCACTCAATTTAATGATATTAAAATAGCATAGAGGGACTACTTCATTATTACAATCTACGATTGCCTTATTTTTGTTGTTATGTTGAGGGATATGCATATTTAACTCCAAATTGTTTTTGGTTTAATTGTTGTATTTTTTTGTAACAACTCAATTTCTTCCATTTTTGGCATAGCGCTGGCACAGCCTTGTTTGGATACTACCAAAGCTGCAGCAGCGCTCCCAGATTCAATAGCTAGTTGCCAGTCTCCAAAAGACATATAATTTATTATCACATTACCTAAAAAGGCATCACCAGAACCGTATGGTTTAAGCGCAGGTAAATTATAAATTCCAGCATCAAGCCGATCTTTACCAAAAAAAAGACTACAGCCACTCTTGCCCCGTTTAAGAATCATTACCTGATTGCTTGAAACACATTGTTTAACCTGTATATTTATATCTTCTTGAAGGATTTTAAATTCTTCTTCGTTGCCAACTAATACATTTGTTAATTCTGCAGCCTCTTGATAAACAAAACGGGTAGTTTTCTGATCAGGCCAGTTCCATGCCCTGTAATCTAGATCTAGCCATACTTTGCAGTCATTTTTTTGAGCATGAACCATCATTTTCAAAGTTTGTTTTCGTGAATCAGCTTCAATTAAGCTGGTGCCAGTTATTATTAGATTTTGGCTTTGAGTAATTGCAAGTTTTACATCTTCATTACAGACAATTTGTAAATCAGCAGGATTATTACGATATATTACTACTTCGCAGTCCTCTTGTCGCACTTCAGCAATTGCTAAACTAGTCCTCTCATTACCATAAGTTGTTTGCATCATCTGCAAATCAATACCTTCAATTTCAAGACGCAGCCGAACAAATTCACCAACTGGATCGTCAGACAAGGCAGAGATAAGACCTACTTTACCACCTGCACGCTTCATAGCTATTGCAATGTTCGCCCCAGAACCGCCCACATCACTAGCAAATAATTCTGCATCGCGAGTTTTACTGCCTACAGGCTGTGGATATAGATCAAGGCCGGCTCGTCCCACGACCAAGGCATCATATAATCGATTTTCTTTATATTGCATCATGTGATAGATTTATTTCAGACATCCAGCCACTTTCCAGTCATTGCAGAACGGTCAATTGCATCCATGACTTTTTCGATTTTTAAACCGTCGGCAAAGTTTGGCCATACTGGCTGACCCGTTTCAATTGAATCAAGTAAATGTTTAAGCTCACAAACCTTTACATCAATAAAGCCAAGACTGTGGCCTGCATTGGGTAAAAACGCATCATATGGTGGTTGCGCTGGGCCACTCAATATTGTTTTAAAGCCCTCCTGTCTTGGATCATCACTTCTTGTATAAAGCTTAACTTCATTTAAACGCTCTTGGTCATGACAAATCATGCCTTGAGAGCCATGTATTTCCCAACTTAATCCACATTTTCTTCCCCATGCTACTCGACTAACACGCAATGTTCCCTTGATTCCACTCTCAAAGTGAGCCAATGCGGTACAGACATCATCGTTATCAACTGGCAATGTTTGTCCTGGATTCTCTGGATCCGAACGCTCCTTATGGACTGTATCGTAATCTCCCACTAGTCGAGTTATTGAACTACCCGTCATATAGTGAGCCATACTAACCAAATGACACATAACATCAGCATTTGCACCAGAGCCAGAAGCTTCACGATTCATACGCCATGAATGAGGTCTATCTGGATCAGCTTCATTATCAACATCATAAATCCCATGAAATCCAATTACTCGCCCTATAGCGCCTTCTTCAATGAGCTCTCTAGCGCTTTGAACAGCAGGATTTTGAGTATAGTTGTAGCCTAAGATAGTTTGTGCATTGCTAGCTTCAGCAGCTGCGAGCATAGCTTCAGAGTCTGCTAAATTAGTTGACATAGGCTTTTCACACCAAACATGCTTACCAAGTTTGAGGGCAGCTACTGAAATTTCTTTATGAAGCGAATTGGGAACACATACTGAAATCAACTGGACCTTTGGATCATTGACCACATCCATCCAATCAGAGGTGCAACGAGAGAATCCCATTTCAGTTCGCATCACTTCAGCTCTTTCAGAGTTGTAATCACAAATCATCTCCAAACTAGGCCGTAAGCCATCACCAAAAACACTCCCAGCTGCTGCATAAGCAATAGAATGGGCTTTGCCCATAAAAGCAGTACCAATAACTCCTACACCAATAGTTTTCATTCTCTTTCCTCTATTTGAATTCCAAATTTTTCACAGTAACTTTTAATATTTTTATACCCCATTGTCACATAAGTTAATGGGTGGGCCTTAGCCGGGTCTTGCTCTGCCTCTACAACTACCCAGCCACTGAAGTTGGCTTCGCCCACCATTTTAAATAGCTCAGAAAAATTAAAATCACCGTCTCCAGGAACTGTATAAACCCCACTCAAAACTGAGTTTAAAAAACTTGAATCAGTATCTAGCGAGTGGTTTAATATTTCCCCTCGAACATCTTTACAGTGAATATGCATAACTCTATCGTTGTGTTTTTTATAAACTTCTAAAGGATCAGCACCAGCATAAATTAAATGACCAGTATCAAATACTAAACCAAGATCAGTAGTTGTCATAGACATTAGCTTGTCTATTTCTTCTTCAATTTGAACAACTGTTCCCATGTGATGATGATAAGCAAGCTTCATTCCATTCGACAAAGTATATTTAGCTAGCCGACTCAACTTTTCAGTCCACTCTTCCCATTGACCATCATCAAGGATAGGGCGTTTTGAGAGTGGCGAACTAATATCTCCATGAACACAAGAGTCCATTTCACAATAAACAATTACTTCCGTCCCCATATCTTTAAGAAGATTCATGTGTGGTGTTATTCTTTCTATCTCATCTTCAAGACTGTCCGCTAACAAGCCCCCACAAAACCAACTAGAAACTACGTCCATACTATATTTATCAAATAATGGTCGTAGTATTTCCGAATCCTTAGGCCACTTACCTCCTAATTCAAATCCACGATAACCGGCTTGTTTTCCCTCTGTTAAGCAATGCTCTACTGAAGTATCTTTGCCCAGTTCAGGCATATCATCGTTAGTCCATGAAATCGGACTAACACCAATTTTTACACTCATCTTACTTCTCCAAATTATTGTTAATATTATTTAATCAGCAAGTCTAAATTGCTGAAGTTCCAAAAGCTTTAAATTAAATTCCTCTAGACTAACTAAATCTAGAAGCGATTGCTTAGTAAGTTCAAACATGCTCATGCCCTGCAACTTAGAGTTTGAATTTTGATCATAGTCAAGGTTTGTAGGAAATGCATAGCCATCTGTCGCGCAAATAAGGACATTCTCAATTAGTTTTTCTGAAAGAGTTTTTTTAATTGAATGCTCCAGTAGGAATGGGTAAATATGCTTAAGAATTTTAATGTAATTTATACTCTCCATAGTCTTACCAAAAGGAGATGAAATTTGTAAAAGGTTGCCGATCCTATGAAAGTCATTTGAAGTGTTGGAACCAGCTCCATGCAATAAAGCAGGATTAAAAAAAATACCATCGCCTTTATTCATTTGATTTTGAACTGCATTCGTATTAAAAAATTCAGTACATGCATCGTCTCTCCATGCAAGGTAACCTAAGTCGAAGTGGTGCGAATAGGGCAAAACAATCGTGGGCCCAGTTTCTAAAGGCATGTCGGTGTGCGCGACCCCACCTTGGAGAGTTAAATAGTTTGAAAGACGGTGAGCTGAAATAGGAAACAGCTCAACAACTTTATTTTCTTGAAACCCTAAATGATAATCACGGTGTGGTTTTTGCATTTCACCGCCAGGTCTTACAATATTAACTTGCGCAGTCATTTGAGAATTTGGCCCACACCAGGACTCGGCAACTAACTTTAAAATATCATTTGAATAGTAACTAATAAATGCATCAGGATCCTCCAACGCAACTTTTTGAAAACTATTCCATATCCTTGTATTTGTTCCAGAAGCAAAATGATCATTGCTAGTTCCAATCTCTTTTTGAGTAATTTTCTCAAAAATCCTATTGCTCTGATCTAAAACTTCATGTTCATAAAGATTGCGAATAACAAAAACACCTGGGCCACTTTCTAAGGCATGAAATAACTCAGTTTTTAGTTCTTTTTCTTTTTCTTTATTTCCAATAAATGAAGTAAAGTTTTTTGCATCATAAACGACCACATTATTTATAACTGATTCGGATAATGGGTAGTCCTTTTTTAAAGTTTTTTGAGAGCAGACTTTCTTTAGGTCATCATAATTTATATCAGACTCACTGAAAAAAACTTGGCTATTAGTTGATTTTAAAGCTTCTTTGTTCATATTTAATAAGGCTGTTGTTTTTTCCCTTTCTTATAAGAGTTATAGACTTCATCGCCATTTTTATTTGACGAAACCTCAGGAACGGCAACCTCCCACCAGCATCCACCTTCTGGACTTATTTTATGAGAATCAGTCACTAAGCTAATAAGATAAGATTTTGAAGATAAACGGGCACGTTCCAGAGCTGAAGCTAATTCATTAATATTTTCAATATGTTCAGAGCTCGCTCCTAAAGACTGCGCATGAAGCGCAAAATTGACATTTGGATGGCCGTCATCAATACTTTCACAATCCTTCAATAAATTATTAAATGATCGGTTTCCAGTTGCATTTTGCAGTCGATTAATACAAGAAAAACCTCGATTATCTAAAACAACTACAATTATTTTTTGTCCTAACATTACGCTTGTTGCTAATTCTGAATTAAGCATCAAATATGACCCATCTCCTACAAGAACAATTACTTCTCGCTCAGGCTCAGCCATTTTTACACCCAGACCGCCAGCTATTTCATAGCCCATACAAGAAAATCCATACTCCGCATGATAGCCGCCCGTTTGCTCAGTCCTCCAAAGCTTGTGAAGTTCACCAGGAAGACTTCCTGCAGCACAAACAACTATATCTGTCGCCTTTCCATTTCGCTTTAACTCTCCCAAAACTTGGGCGTCAGTTGGCAGTGAATCCATAGTTTTAGATATGCTCTTTATTGAAGTTATTTCATCGTAATAGTTATTCCATTTACTGCTTTCTTTATTCGCTAAGTCTTTCCATTCTTGACTCGCTTTCCAATCAGATAGCTTCATATCTAATTGTTGAATTCCAAGCTTTGCATCGCCCCATAATGGCAATGCATTGTGTTTTATTGCATCAAAACGGGCTACATTTAATTGCACTATAGTTGTGCTGGAAAATAACGCTCTGGAGCCAGAATTGAAATCATTTAAGCGTGTACCAATTGCCAAAACTAAATCTGCCTGTTTAGCCATATTATTTGCTGCATTTGATCCGGTAACCCCAATAGCACCAACATAGCTAGAGTGGTCCCAAGCCAAGGCACCTTTTCCAGCAGATGTCTCTGCAACTGGTATTTGGTGTTGTTTGGCAAAATTTTGTAAGTCCTCACAGGCCTTAGCATAATGAACTCCTCCACCTGCAATTATTAAAGGTTTTTTTGATTTAATTAACAACTCTATTGCATGGTCTAATTCAGCATCATCAAGTTTAATCTGGCGAATTGAGTGAGTTTTTTGAGTAAAGAATTCTTCAGGATAATCGAATGCTTCAGCCTGCACATCTTGAGGTAAAGATAAAGTTACTGGGCCACAATTTTCTGGGTCTAGCAGTGTTTGAATTGCCACAGGTAAACTATTAATTATTTGCTCAGGCCTCATAATTCGATCAAAATATCGACTAACTGGCCTGAAGCAATCATTAACGCTAACTGTAGGGTCTGAGAAATCTTCTAGTTGTTGAAGAACAGGATCTGGAGTGCGGCTTGCAAAATAATCACCAGGCAACAATAACACTGGCAGTCTATTTACATGGGCTAATGCTGCAGATGTAATCATATTAGTTGCGCCAGGTCCAATTGAACTTGTACAAGCCATCATTCTTTGTCTATTATTAGCCTTTGCATAAGCAATTGCTGAATGAACCATTCCTTGTTCACTATGGCCACGAAATGTAGGAAGCCACTCTTCAAACTCTGACAATGCCTGACCCATTCCAGCAACATTGCCATGTCCAAAAATAGCAAAAACTCCAGCAAATAATGGATGTATTTCATCGTCAATCTCTATATATTGGGCTGATAAATATCTAACGATAGCCTGTGACATTGTTAGTCTGACTGTTTTCATGGTCTTTACTCCTCTCTATATTTTTTCCAAGATTTAATTAGTTCTATGTAATTATTGGACACTAAATCAATCAACTCTTGATCACTTATCTTTTTTTTCATCCACTGTTTGGCTGGCTCATAAAAAATTGTCCTACCAACAGTAAAACCTTTGCAAATTTTATGTTTTGAGGCATCCTCAAAAGAACTTTTTACAGCATCCATAGATGCTGATTGACCTAATAATAACACACCTTCACAGTGCGCATCATTTTGTAATATCACATCGCTCACTTGCTCCCATGACTTGTCTTTCAGTGCTGGCAATTTCCACCAATCCGGTTTGATATCAAGACCATAAAGCCTATTTAGTATTTGTGGAATAGTTGATTCATCCTCTTCCAAGTCTCCAGGTAGAATAATCTCTAATAACAATTGATGTCCACTTTGAATACAAGCAGAATTGAGCTCTATAATTTTCGATTCTTGCTTTAACCTCAATTCAATAGGATCATTGATATGATAAAACATCAGGCACTTTACAACATGCGTAAGTGGCCAAGACTGGAGTTTTGATCCAATCGATCCTCCTCCCTCAAACTCTAAAGGACAAGAGCCTGGAAGCTCCACAGGCCTTCCAATCCACCATGACTTTTCAGCAATAGAGTGAAGCGCTTCTTCACCATAAGTGTCATCGATTAAAACACCCACACTATTCTCATCAATATTGCTTCTCTTAATAGTCTCTTCAATAGAATTCAAAAATAAATTTTTTAGCTTAACTACTCGCTTAGGGCTCTCTCCACAATCAATTGCTAGGTCATAGAGCTGCTTACGATGATCAAAAGCGAAGCCAAAAATCTCAGATCGAGCAATACTTCTTGAACTAACTCTATGAAGATGATTAAGCTCTTTGTCTTGACTTGGATCTGGAATATTATGCGCATTATCTAGATAATAAAAAAGCTCTTGCTCACTTGGAATCGCTGGCGCACAACCATGTCTAGAGACTACTAAAGCTCCAGATGCATTTGCATAATTGGCACTTTTTTCAAGACTTTCATTTCTTAAATAACCACGCAAAAATCCAGACATGAAAGCATCGCCAGCACCCAGAACATTTAATATGTCTACTTTATTACCTTTGATAACTTCAAATTCACCTGAGTTATTTGGAATATCACTACTAATTACTGTGCACCCCAATGGTCCAAGTTTTAAAACAATAATAGCATCACTTACCTCTCGAACTTTCTTTAAAGCAGTGACTGTATCCTCACTTCCACCAGCAATATGTATCTCCTCTTCAGTGCCCACAATTACATCACAAGACGGTAGTATAGTTTGTATGTGCTTACTTACATCAGCGCTTGCAATAAAACGAGACTCCCCATCACCCAGTCCTGTTAAACCCCATAAAACAGGCCGATAATCGATGTCTACAATTACCTGAGTGCCCCCTGCTTTAGCGAACTCAATAGCCTTCATACTTGTCTTGTATGTATTGTCAGAAGAAAAGTGTGTCCCTGTAATTAAAAGCGCTTTACTGCTAGCGATGAATTCGGCTGAAAAGTCTTTTATGTCAACTGCCATATCGGCGCAATCGTTTCGATAAAAAATAAGCGGGAAAGTGTCTTTATTTTGTATACCTAGGATAACTAAAGCTGTTAATCGATCTTTGTCTGTGACAACATGCGAAACATCAACGCCGACACTTGCTAATTCATTCCGCACAAATCTTCCCATATGCTCATCACCAACTCTGCAGATCATTGCAGACTTTAGCCCAAGTTTTGAAGAGCCATAAGCAATATTTGCAGAAGAGCCTCCAAGATATTTTGCGAAACTTCCCATACCTTCAAGAGTAGATCCAATTTGTTGCCCGTATAAATCTACTGCAGCGCGCCCTAGGCAAATAACATCAAGTGCTTTCATTATTTATCTAACATCCATTGATGATCGGGGTGATTTTTAAAAATCCATTGACGTTTTGGGCCCGCCATTACATTTAAATAGTAAGAATCATACCCATATGGAACGCCAACAGGATGGTATCCACATGGAACTAATACAACACATTTATCTTCTACTGCCATAGTTTCATCAATAGACAAATCATCAGTATAGACACGTTGGAAAACAAAACCCTGTGATGGGTTAATCCGATGATAATAGGTTTCCTCAAGATAAGTTTCAACGGGAATGTTGTCTGAGTCATGTTTATGCGGAGGGTAGCTTGACCAATTACCAGCAGGCGTTTTAACTTCAACAACCAAAAGGCTATCAGCCTCATCTTGTTCTGGCAAGATATTACAAATAGACCTTGTATTAGCTCCTTCTCCCCGCACCTCATTAGTCATTTCTTCAGGTTTTATATGTCTTACAGGATAATTACCAAAACCAGGCGCAGCTGCAATTGCAAGTTCAATCTTAGTTAATGCTTTAATGGTTATTTTATGATTATTAGGCACGTATAACGCATGAGGTTTTTTATCTTCAAAGACGCTCATTCTATCGCCAAGATTATAAAACTCTACATCTTCTACAGTAATATCGGCCTTCCCAGATAAAATTACCAGGCATAGCTCATTATCGACTTCTGTCAAATTTAAAGTTTGCGAGGGCTCCAGCTCATAAGCTTTAAATCCAACAAAATCCCAATTTGCTGATTTTGGAGTAATGTCTTGATAACAACCATTTGAACTTAATTTAGGGCGAGATAAAAGTGACATATTTAATTTCCTTGTTGATGATAGCCAATTGATATACATATAGCCTGAACGAGACACATTGTGGCCCCTAAAGACCTAAAAGTATGAATTTCTGCCTCGTGAATGCTAAATAAAAAATCTGCTAAATGAGCAATAGGATTGAGTTCTGTATCGGTCAGCAAAATTACCTTAGCTTTTGAATTTTTTGCCTCTTTAACCGCTTCTGTTGTCATCGTATTGTAAGGATTATAAGTAATTGCAATGAATACTGTTTTGTCATCAAGCCAATTTGAAAGGTTCTCCACTTCATTTACATCATTAGCAATACGACATCGTATACCGAGATTGTTTAACATGTAATAAAAGTAATTTGCTACAGGTTGGGCTCGATTTGTACCGCACAAAATTACTTCTCTAGCATCACACAATGCCTTCACTGTTTCTTCTATTAACTGAACATCTATTTGCTCAGAAAGTAATTCTGTAGCAACAATATTGCGACTCGTAATTTCTTTAAAGATATTTGAACTATTTGTAGACACATTTGTTTCAGTAACTTTTTTCACGTCCGTGATGCGTTGTCGATAGTTAATAGGAGATTGTGAAATTTTGACCTTAAACAGATCTTGTAGTTCAGCAAAACCACTAAAACCAAAATGCTTTGCAAAGCGGACTAAGGTTGAAGGGTACACTCCAATTTCTGAAGCAATAACCGCCAAGGTATTTATTGCAAGGTTTTGTGGCTGATCAATTACATAGAAAGCAATCAACTTCATTTTTTTGCTTAATCTTGGATAGCTTTCTTGAAGCAAGCTATTTAAATCATTAATATCTTGTGGAGGCATTCTATTAAAAATCTATAAATTAATTGAGTTGCCACTTTGGAGTGACTCTTTAGCAGCTTCAGCAATTTTTAACGCAAGAACCCCATCAGAAATATTAACACTAGGCTGAGTACCAGACTGAAATGATTCCATAAAATGCACTAGTTCATTGTGGAAGGCTTTTCCATATCTTTCTAAAAAAAAGTGTTGGTTTTTGGTCTGCTTAATTCCAGATGAGTTACTTAAAATAACACTATCTTCAAGGACATTTTTTACTTGAAGCATGCCTGTCTCTCCAAAAGCTTCAATTCTCTGATCATAACCAAAGGAGGCTTGTCGACCATTAATAATAGTAACTATTGCCCCCTTATTCATATTCATTATTACACTTGCTGTATCAACATCTCCCTGCTTAGCAATATCATCATTTGCAGCATTAGCAGAAACATAGATACTTCTTGGAGTGTCATTAAGAATCCAACACGCCATATCAAAATCATGGATCATCATATCGTGAAATAAACCACCGGACCCTTCGATATAGTCCATTGAAGGTGGCTCAGGATCATGAGAAGTTATTATTAAAGACTGAATTAAACCAATTACATTTGCATCAACTTTATTTTTTAAACTAACCATATGAGGATCAAAACGTCTATTAAATCCTAACATACATACAATACCACTTTCTTCAACAGCTTTAGCGCACGCCAATGCTCTATCAAGACTTAGATCTATAGGTTTTTCACAAAAAACAGGCTTACCAACTTTCGCGCATTTTTCTATAAGGTCTGCATGGGTAGAAGTACTGCTAGCAATAATAAAAGCATCTATTTCATTATTTTCGAATGCCTCATCCATTGAAAGAGTGATAGCATTGTATTTATTCGCAAGCTTTTCGGCAGACTCTTGATGAAAATCTACAACAGAGTGGAGATTAGCGTTTTCATCACTGGCTATCGCGATAGCATGAACTGCTCCTATACGACCGGCACCAATTAGACATATTTTCATAATTAACCTCTATTTTTTTAATACTGATAATTCTTTATTACCAGACATCATGGCTTGTAATTCTTGGAAATCAATTTCACCTGCTTTAGCAGTACCTAGAGTCTCACCTCGAGATAAAACCGTAAACTTATCCCCCACTGCCAAAGCGTGGGAAACATTATGAGAAATAAATACTACCGCAACACCTTTTTCTCGAACCCTTTCAATAGTTTTTAGCACATTTGAGGTTTGATAAACTCCTAGGGCTGAAGTTGGCTCATCAAGTATCAATATTTTGGCGCCAAAAAATACAGCACGGGCAATAGCAACAGTTTGCCTTTCGCCCCCAGACAGAGTCCCAATTGATTGAGTAGGGTCACGCAATTGAATTCCCATTTTGTCCATTTCAGTCATCAAAATTGAGTTGCATTTCTCAAAATCCATGACAGTGATTGGGCCCACTTTTTTTGTCAATTCTCTACCAAGCCAAAAATTTCGAGAAACCGACATTAATGGAATTAAAGCCAAGTCTTGATAAACCGTTGCAATGCCAGCATCAATTGCATCTCGAGGGTTATTAATTTCAGTCTCTTTTCCGTTAATATTGATCTGGCCACTTGTTGGCTGATGAACGCCAGACATGATTTTAATAAATGTAGATTTTCCTGCTCCGTTATCACCCAATAAACAATGACATTCTCCAGCATTAATAGAGATTGAAACCCCTTTTAGAGCATCTACATTTCCGAAGCTCTTATGGATATCTTTAAGTTCCATTAACGGTAAATCACTCATCATTTTGCCCCAGTAATTAATTTACGAACGTGAGTATTAAGAATCACCGCTAACAATAGAAGAACACCTAAGAACACTCTAAACAAAGAACTCTCTACTCCAATAAAAAATAAGCCTTGTTGAACTACTCCAAATATGACTGCTCCTAGTGCAGCTCCAATAACTGAACCGTAGCCACCCGTTAATAAAGCGCCGCCTATAACAACTGAAATAATCGCCTCAAACTCTTTTAGAATTCCTCTATCCGCTGAAGCTGAACCAAACTCAATAACCTGGGTGGTTGCAAATACAGTCGCACAAAAAGCTGTAAAGACAAACATCAATATTTTAACTCTGTTTACTGGGACACCTATATGACGAGCAGCTTGTGCATCACCGCCTGAGGCATAGATCCAGTTACCAAACCGAGTTTTTGTTAATAAAAAATGTGCAAAAATAACGAGTCCTATAGCCCAAACCATCATCATTGGGATACCCGATACAACTGGCTGACCAGCCTTTGTGCCAGCGACAAACGTTTGAATTATGCCTTGCTCAGCAAGCCAGTCAAATACGCCTGTAAATATCTTGCCACCAAAAATTGGTGCTAACCAGTCATTTTCAGCGACCTCTGTAACTCCACCAATAATGGTTTTTTTCGTACTTATGATTGCAATAAAGATTGTCATGCCTCGCAGGATATATAAAAATGCAAGACTCACAATAAAAGAAGGTAAATTTGTTTTGACTGTAATGTAGCCAATTAATGCACCTATAGACATCGAAACAACGAATGCTATAAGGATACTAAGCCATACTGGCCAACCCCAAACTACTGAGGTCACTGCTATGACAATTCCGGCAAAACCAATCATTGACCCTACTGATAGATCAAATTCTCCAGCGATCATGAGAAGGCAAGCGCCAACAGCAATAATGATAAACTGTGAAGACACGATTCCCCAATTCATAGAGCCTTCTAATGAAAACATCCCCGTATCTCGGGCTACTAAAAAAAAGAATAGAAAAACTAATACAACTCCAACAATTGCACCTAAGTCAGGACGAAGTAATGCGACACTAAATTTGGAACGAATTAATGAAATTTTTTTTTCAATTGTAGACATGATTTGATCCTATTGGTTTATCCAAAATAGTTAAATTTGAACTTTAAACCTGATAAAGATAAAAAAAATGCTACCCACCAATTTAAGATTATGGTGGATAGCACGTTAATAAACTAAATTAACTATTAACGGTAAACGCCTGCATATTTTTCAACTAAGCTAATATTACTCTTAGTGATAAATCCAGGGCCAGAGTTAATTGCACCAGAAGGCCATACGCCATATCTTGACAAGTTAGTCAACATTACAACTGGAAGATATCCTTGTAAGTACGGCTGTTGATCAATAGCGAAAGAAATAACATCTGCTTTAACAGCAGCTGCAATCTCACCAGAAAGATCAAAAGTACCAAAATAAATATCGCCCGAACGACCCATATCATCTAAAGCTGAAAGCGTTGGATGAGCAGAAGTTGGACCTAAAGTAAGAATTGCATCTGTATCAGGATTTGATCTAAGATGAGCCATAACTTTATTTTTTATTTCTGTTGGATCTTGTCCAGAGTCAATCATTTGATTTCCAAGATCTACACCAAGAGCATCTGCATAGCCCTGGCAACGATCAACTGATACCGGGTTTGTGAAGAAGTGATTAACGCATAAAAACTTTGTTGCTCCAGCAGCTTTTGCTCTCTTACCAGCACCAAAACCAGCATCATACTCAGGCTGACCAATGTGCGCTAATGCTCCTAGCATTTCAGATTGCTCACGAGTACCAGAGTTAATTGTTACAACTGGGATTCCTTTTGCTATAGCTGAAGTAATTGGTCCTTTTAGGACGTCATAATCAGCAATCGTAACAATAATACCATCAGGGTTGCTTGCAGCAGCCTGCTCAACGATACGTGCCATATCAGCAAGATCTCCTGTAGTTGGGTTACGATAATCAACATCGACACCCATTTGCTCACCAGCAATTTCAATTGCATTTTTAATTGTATTCCACCATGAATCAGAATCTGGTGCATGGCTAATTAGTACAAACTTTTCACCATCTGCCATCGCTGCCGTACTTCCCACAGTTGTTCCGAAAAGAACAAAAACTGAAAGAAATAGACTTGAGACATATTTATTAATTTTCAACATAATTTTGTATCTCCTTTCTATAAGTTTTTTTGAAGTCACGATTGACCCCAATATTGAAGGATTTTTAGAACTTCAATATTTGGAGTATACATGAAGAGATATATGTTTTCTAATATTTAGAAAATAGAACATATGTTTCATGGCATGAAAGGCGTTCAATTCTATACTCAACTTAAAACTATTACCTCAAGGCGACCTTCTGAGATAAGAAAAGGCGCATAATTTCATTTTGAAAGCGGTAAGGATGAATAATTAATAACGGTAAATTTAGCTTCGTATAGGCGCTTTAACCCTGCAATAAAAAAACAATTGACAGTGCTTTGATTTAGTATCAAAATGTGATTTATAGTTCAACTCAAATCACTATTATGACAAGAAGAAAATCAGGTGGAAGAGAAGCAAGAATTGCACTAAGAAGTGCCCCGCTAGCAGAAGAAAAAAAGCCTGTTTTACCGGGTGAGATTGGTGGAAGATATAAACCCCTTAGTGACAAACAAGTTATTGATATTGAAGCTAATATTTTTCGAATTCTAGAAGAAATTGGATTTGGTGATGCCACTCCCCACTGTATTAAAACTTGCGTTGCTTTTGGCGCTATTCTTGGAGATGATGGTAGATTAAGAATGCCAAAAAAAGTAGTTGAAAAAGCCATGAACCTTTCACAGCGAAATCTCACTCTTCATGGGCAATCCCCAAAACATGATTTAGATTTAAGTGGCTCAAGAGTTCACTTCTCAACTGCTGGCGCTGCAGTTCTTATTGCCGACCCTGAGAACAACGAGTATCGAGAATCTGAAAGTCAAGATCTATACGATATGGCTAGAATTGCAGATCAGTGTGAACACATTCATATGTTTCAACGAACTTGTGTTTTGAGAGACATTGCTAGTCCCCGTGAGATGGATCAAAACTCAGTTTATTGTGTGGCAATGGGAACTGAGAAGCATTTAGGCGCAAGCTTTACAGAAGCTCAGCACGTAACTGATGCGCTTGAAATGCTTCATATTATTGCTGGAAGTGAAGAAAAATGGCGTGAAAGGCCATTTTTAAGCATGAGTAATTGCCATGTAGTGCCTCCAATGAAATTTGCAGAAGAGTCTTTAGAATGTGTTCGTGTTGGCGTTGAAGGTGGCATGCCAATATTACTTCTATCAGCAGGTCAAGCTGGGGCAACAGCGCCTCCTCTTCTTCCTGGTGTTGTGTCCCAGGCTTGGGCTGAATGTCTTGGCGGACTGGTATATGTGAATGCCATCAAACCAGGTGCACCGGCAATTCTTGGAACTTGGCCTTTTGTGTCTGACTTAAGAACTGGATCAATGTGTGGAGGCTCTCCAGAACAAGGATTAATTTCAGCAGCTTGTGCGCAGATGGGCAACTTTTTAAACCTACCAACTGGAACGCCTGCAGGAATGACAGACTCTAAATTCCCAGATTTTCAAGCGGGGTCAGAAAGAGCATCTACTCATGCAGTCACAGCAATTGCTGGCGCTAATATAATTTATGAATCCGCTGGAATGTATGCAAGTCTTTTAGGTACATGTCCTGAAAGTTTGCTGATGGATAATGATTTATTGGGCGCGTCAATGAGAATGACAAAAGGGTTCAGCGATGATAGTGAAGAGTCTCTTTGTTTTGAAACGATTAAAGATGTTTGTTTGAATGATAAAGCTCACTATCTTGGATCAGATTTAACAATTAGCGTTATGCAAAGTGAGTATATCTTTCCTGATTTAAGTGATAGGGACAGTCCAAATGATTGGGCTGACATGGGTAAACCTGTGCTACTAGAAAAAGCAATCAAACAAAAAAAAGAAATACTATCGGAGCATTTTCCAAGTCATATTAGCGATGAAGTTGATCAAAAAATACGCAAAAAATTTAATATTAAATTAAGCAGAAAAGATATTGGCCGTAAACCTCTTAAAAATAAATAATTAATATGAAATCACATGCTCAAGTAGTAGTAATTGGCGGTGGATCACTAGGGGTTAACCTCATGTACCATCTTACTCAAGAAGGCTGGACTGATGTTGTCCTTGTTGAAAAGGGTGAACTCACAAGCGGTTCTACATGGCATGCAGCAGGCCTATGTCCAAACTTTAATGGCAACCATACCCTTTCAAGTATTCATGAATACACAATAAAACTTTACGATGAGATCTTGCCAGAAAAAACTGGTCTTGACTCCTCATTTCATAAAACTGGCTCACTAAGGGTTGGATATGACAAGGTTGAAGAGCAGTGGTTTAATAATATTTTGAGTAAGGCAAATCACATTGGCTGTGAAATGCATTTTGTTTCGAAAGAAGAGGCCTCTATCATCAATCCAATGATGAACTTTGATAAAGCCAGAAGTATTTTATATACACCCAATGATGGCCATGTAGATCCTACAACGGTAGTCACTCAATTAGCACAACTTGGGAAAAAAGCAGGTGCTGAAGTTAGTAACTTTAATCGAGTGATTGATATCAATATCCTTCCAAGTGGTGAGTATGAAGTTGTTACTGAGTTAGGAAAAATTATTGCTCAACATGTAGTTAATGCTGGTGGTTGCTTCTCACCGCAGGTAGGCGCCATGGTTGGCTCTTATGTGCCGCTGGTTAACTTACAGCATCAGTATTTAATTACTGATAACCATCCTGATATTGCAGCGCTTTCTAAAGAATTGCCCGTAACTCGAGATTCTATTGCGGCTTCCTATATTAGGCAAGAGGGGAGTGGTTTTTTAATTGGTCCTTACGAAACAAGAGGTTCTAAACCATGGGCACTTGATGGTGTAGATTGGTCATTTGATAGGGAACTCTTTGAGGGTGATCTTGAAAGATTAATGCCTTGGTTAGAAAGATGCATGGATATTGTTCCATTATTTAAAGAAGTTGGAATTAGTACAGTGATCAATGGCCTCATTACTCACACACCTGATGATAATCTTCTTGTTGGACCCGCGAAAGGACTCAAAAACTTTTGGAATCTTTGTGGCGCAAGTATTGGAATTGCACAGGGCGGTATTGGTAAATATCTAGCTCAGTGGATGGTTCATGGTCAGACTGAACTCAATATGGCTTCGCTTGATAGTCGTCGCTTTGACAAATGGGCTGATAAAACATACTGCACTACGCGTGCTATTGAATCGTATGAAAGAATGTACTCATTTGCCTCTCCAAATGAAAATCGTCCTCATGGACGGCCTATAAGAGTTAGCGCTTTGCACACTTTATTGAGTCAAAAGGGAGCTATTCATACTGTTAATACTGGCTATGAAAAGCCTTCTTGGTTCACAACCGATGAAATCAGAAATGAAACTTTAACGTGGGCCCATAGTGAAGCTCATGATGCAGTATTACAAGAGTGTAGTGCTGTTCAAAATGCCTGCGGAATAACTGATATTAGCGGAACTGCAAAATTTAGAATTACTGGTAAGGATGCTTTTAAATTTCTAGATAATTTATCCTGCAATACATTACCTTCAAAAGATGGCAGAATTGGATTAACTCTTTTTCATGCACCGAAGGGTGGAATAAGGGCAGAGCAAACAATTAGCCGTATCAGTAATGAAGAGTTTCTTCTAATGGGCGCTATAGGATCTGAAGTTAAAGACTACCAATGGCTGGAGTGGCACTCAGATGACTTTGATATCACAATAGAAAATTTAACTGAGGAATGGGGTGGGCTTCTCTTGACTGGCCCTGAAGCAAGAAATATTTTAGGTCAATGCACTCAAGAAGATCTCAGCAACACTGGATTTTCTTGGCTAAGCTGTAAAACAATTAAGATCGATTCTGCAAATGTCTTTGCAATGAGAGTTTCCTATGCTGGTGAATTAGGATGGGAGCTTCATATGCCAAGCTGGCAAATTATATCAATCTATGAGTCTTTATTTGAGATGGGATCGACCTTTGGATTAAGAGATTTTGGCGGGCAGGCCTTTAATAGCATGCGCTTAGAAAAAATGTACAGGGCTTATGGTGCTGAATTTACTGAAGAAATTTCAGCCTTAGAAGCTGGCATGGATCGATTTCTTGACTTGAGTCGTGAATTCATTGGCTCTAAAAATATCTGTCAAAGACAAATTGATGGAATTAAGACCAAGTTAGCATACCTCATATTTGATGATGATATTCCAGCCGAGTGTTTTGGAAATGAAGCAGTTTTTGAAGGAGATAAGCTCAGTGGAATTATAACTAGTGGCGCTTATGGCTTCAGGGTTGGCCATAGTGTGGCCTTTGCTTATTTAGAGCCAAACCTTTGTGAAGAGGGAGTTAAGCTAAGTGTTGAAACCTCTTTAGGCAGTCGTAGTTGTCATGTCTCAATGAGGGCAGCCTATGATGATAGCAGTGAAAAACTTCGTTCATAAATTCACAACTCGATTAAAATGCCTTTGAAATTACTGTTGAAACACCAAGCCAAGCAATGAGTATGAGTGAGCAAAATAAACTAAGGCAGATTAAAAGTCCATGCGTGAGTATTTGTAAATACAATGAAAATAATTTTTGTATTGGTTGCAATCGTCATATGAATGAAATATTTGATTGGTTTGACTTTACAGATGAAATGCGCACTGCAATTATGAAGGATTTATTGACTCGTGATATTAGCGCAAGTCCTCAATAAAAAATAGTTAGAAATAAAAAAGGCTAAAACCAACACCAATCATTATTCCTCCAAAAATCCTATTCACCCTCAAGGCAATTATTTGACTACTTATTAGTTGCCTTAATTTTTTTCCTAGAACACCAATAAATACCAAACCAAGCAACAGTGAAATGGCAACAGTGGCTACGATTTTCAATCCATAAGCTAAACTTACTTGATTAAGATCAATCAGAGAAGGAAGGACTGATAAATAGAAAATCATTACCTTTGGATTAGTTCCAGCCAAGAGGAAACCAGTCAGTAATTCTTTCAAATGGGATTGGGCTGAAACTTCATTATCCATACTGAATTTTCCAGCTGTCCATTGAGAATAGCCCAAATAAAATAAATAACAGGCTCCAAAATATTGGACCGCATTTGTAACAGGTGTAATCAAATCAGCTAGAGCATTTAAAGAAAAAATAACAATGGTTAAATATGACAAATCACCAAGCGTCATTCCAACTGAAAAAAATATTGCTGAGGCTAGCCCTCTCGAAGTAGAAATAGAAAGAAGCGCCAGAGTTCCCGGACCAGGGGTTACTGCAAAAACAAAAAGAGTAAAACCAAGGACTAAAAAAATATTTATTTCCATAATCCCCTACCTAGAGGGCAAGAAAGCTTTCAGCTTCAAATCAATTAAAACAAATAAGGCAGATACAGCCAAAATAATCCCTATAATATTTTTTAAGTTTAGTGCTTCTTGAAAAAAAATTGCCCCAAAAGCAATTGCAAAAAATGGTGAAAGTAAACTAAACACCGAGGTTTTTTTAGATCCTATAACTCTTATTCCGGTATAGTAAACTGCAGTAATAGCAGTACCAGCTACAACTGAAACAAAAAGAATATTGATCCAGAAAATATAGTCCATATCCATTAAAGTTACGAGAAGACTTGTATCATAAGAATAAACCCAATCGATCATAAAGCCAAATAGGCTTATATAAAAGTTAAAAGCCAATACATGCATATTTTTCATATAGGCGCCAATAATAGTTACAGCTGCATAAGCCAAAGCTGCCAAAACAAAATAGAGATTACCTCCACTGATTAATAGTGCCAAGTTAGATTGATCAAAATTCATCATCAAAAGAACACCAATTGTGCCCACCAGTAATGCGGCCCAGTCCTTAATAAGTGGCTTAGATTTCTTTGAAAATATCATAAAGATATAGACAAATATTGGAATCAAAACAGTAACTAATGCAGCCCCTAGGCCCGCAGCGCCCCTCTGCATCCCCATAAAATAAAACCGATAGTTACTAATCATAAAGATGGCAATAACGAGTGATAACACTAGATTAAACAAACTAATTTTGATAGATATTTTCATCCATATCAGAAGTGGGATAGTTGCAAGAACAGATAAAAATAACCTATAAACTACTAGTTCATCTTCGCCGATATAAAAGGAAAGATACTTTGTTGAGATACCTGATAATGCCCACACAATTGGAACAAGAATCATTATAAATGTCATGTTTTTTTCAGATTGAAACATTATTTTCCCAAGTCATATTAGTAGAGGCCCACAAAACAGCCAACCAAAATCATCGTAATACCGGTAACCTCATTCACGCGTTTGATAATCACTGGATTTTCAATATGTTTTCTTAATCGAAGCCCTAGGATGTTTGCTAGAGTGAGAACGAAGAATACTGTAATACCAATAACTGTAACTACTTTTATTTCAGTTGCAACTGTCAAATTATTTAAATCAATAAAGATTGGTAGAAAAGATAAATAAAAAATAATGGTCTTAGGGTTAGTAACCCCAACAATAAATCCTGCTAATAAAAGCTTTAGTATTGAACTTTTTTTACTTGTTTGTTCGAAGCTAACCCCTCTTGACCTATACTGCTGGTAGCCAATATATATCAAATATGAAGCTCCTAAAATTTTAACGTACAGCATGCTATCACTAATTAGGCCTGCTATGGCATTGAGTGCTAGCATTGCAAGTATGACATAAATGATATCACCAACAGTATGTCCAATTGAAAGCCACATAGCAGGAATAGGGCCATATCTTGTAGAAATTGCCAGCACTGCAAATAGGCCAGGTCCTGGCGAAATTGCATAAACAAATGTAGCAAACGTTAAAGAAAGTAGGGTCAGTAAATCCATTGCAAGATTATAAACATTGCATCTGCTATAATTATCATTAAATTTTGAACGACCATTAAGCGTATTAAATGAACTTAAACTATCTTGATTTTGAACAACCAATAGCTGAACTTGAAGAAAAAATTGATGCCCTAGAGAGCATTAAAGATGATGCCGATATTGCTAAAGAAATGGAGTCACTTAAAGCAAAAAGTGAACTGTTAACAAAGAAAATTTTTTCATCACTAACTGATTGGCAGGTTTCACAGCTAGCAAGACATCCTCAAAGGCTATATACCTTAGACTATATTGATAAAATCTTTGATGAGTTTACTGAGCTTTGTGGGGATCGAGCCTATGCAAATGATCACTCATTGATTGGTGGAATTGCAAAAATTGATGACCTCACATTTATGTTTATTGGGCAGCAAAAAGGCCGCTCAACAAAAGAAAAGATTTTTCATAACTTCGGCATGACAAGGCCTGAAGGTTATCGCAAAGCCCTTAGACTAATGAAGATGGCTGAAAAGTTCTCACTTCCAGTAATTACTTTTATAGACACCCCTGGAGCCTATCCAGGAATTGGCGCTGAAGAGCGGGGACAAAGTGAAGCGATTGCTAGAAACTTATTCGAAATGTCTACCTTAAAAACACCAATCTTATCTGTGGTGATCGGTGAAGGTGGCTCAGGCGGTGCGCTTGCAATTGGCCTTTGTGACACTATGATGATGTTTGAATACAGCATTTATTCTGTTATCTCTCCAGAAGGTTGTGCCTCAATACTCTATAAAGACGCCTCTAAAGCACCAATTGCTGCAGAGTCACTTAAACTAACAAGTAAGCATTTAAAAAAACATAAATTAATTGAAAAAGTAATACCTGAACCTCTTGGCGGAATTCATAGAGACCCTGAAAAGGCTTCTGTATTTCTCAAAAAAGCCCTGATTAAAGAGCTAACTAATCTAATTGTCTTGCCTATTGATAAACTTATTGAGAATAGACATGAAAAACTACTAGGCTTTGGAAGATTTAGCGAATAAAGACGAATACTTAACTGGCAAGAAAATTGTCGTTGCCTTAAGTGGTGGCATTGACTCAGTTGTTCTTCTCCACTTTTTAAATAAACATTATCCTGGTAACGTTCGAGCTATTCATATAAACCACAACCTTTCTAAATACAGCGATGAATGGTGCACTTTTTGTGAAAGAATATGTAATTCAGCCAAAATCGAGTTTAAATATATAAGTATAAATCTTGAAAAATCTTCTAATATCGAAGAAAATGCTCGTAAAAAACGCTATCTTTCATTAACATCTGCATTAAGATTGGGTGAGATTCTTTGTACTGCACATCACCAAGAAGACCAGGCTGAAACTTTCTTACTACAATTATTTAGAGGCAGTGGAGTTGCTGGCCTTGCCTCAATGCCAAAAATAAAAAGTATTGAAGAGTCAGAGCTTTATCGTCCATTTCTGAGTATTTCAAAACAAAAAATCATAGACTATGCTTCAAAAAATCATCTCGAATGGATAGAAGATGATAGCAACCTAGATACTAATTTTAAAAGAAACCTATTAAGAATTGAATTTCTACCAAAGCTATCAAGCGCATTTAATGGGCTTATTAAGAATGTTTCAAGGAGCGCTTCGCATCAGGCAGAGGCATTGAGGCTGATGCAAGACTTGGCTGAACTTGATATTAAAAATTTTGAATTACTGATCAATAACAAAATTCAAGTTAGCTCATTAATTCAACTGCCAAAACGAAGAATGGTTAACGTGCTTCGTTATTATATTGCCAATCTAGGCTTTCTATTGCCTTCTAATAAAGTTCTAAATGAGCTTATCTCTTCATTGAGTGCAAAAAATGATGCTAATGTAATCTTAAAATGGCATCACTATGAAGTTAGGCGATACAATGGTGAGTTGTATTTTTTTGATGAGAATATTAAGTCTTCAAACTTACTATGTCCCTATTACGAATCATTAAAAAACCTTCCTAATTTTGAAATCCGTTTTCGTTTAGAAGGTCAACGGATAAAAGTTAAAGGGAAAAGTCATTCACAATCTCTTAAAAAAGTACTGCAGGAATCAAACATCCCTCCATGGGAAAGAGATAAATTAAGAATGTATTATGTAGATGGCTCTTTACGAGCCATGGAAACCCTCGGTAAAATTACTGAAGCTTAAATACTATTAACCAAACTAATTATTGTTAAAATCCTGACTTAAGGCGTCTTGTGATTCCGAATTCAAAATAATTTCATAATCATAATGGGTATGAGAAACGCCAACCTTGACTGGCACTCCTGAGCCAAACTCTTTAACCATACCTGGATCAAATTCAAAACGCATAAAGTGAACAGCTGAGGTTTTAACCTCTGTCTCTCTATCCATGTCTTCATTACAAATAGCAAACACTTTGTCATGATTTCCAACTTGAAAATAGATGCTTCTTTCAAGGCCAATTAATTTAGATAATGCAACTGCTCGCTCCTCAACATTAGTATATTCAATCATCATAGTAGCCTTCAAGTTTGAGCCTTCAGGTACCAGTGAGTTATATACATCGAGCTCTTCTTGAATACCATCAGCCTCAAAAATTTTCTCTATACGAAGCATCTCTTGGATCTGAAACTGGACTGTTTTCTTGTTTTCAAACAACATCCTTACATGCTCTCCAAGATTAACCTCTCTGAGCTTTTTTATTTGAATAGTATCTGAACGAATACCTGAACGTTTTTCTGCGTATTCTTCAAGAGAGAATAAGTCTTGTCTTGTTAGCATTTAATTAACCTCATTTTTATTATAAATCATAAGCCATTTTCACCAAGCTAATTGGATGAATGGATTCTATATCTTGCGTAGCAATATGCGCAACATGGTTACCAGCCATAACGCAGTCACTAACAACCAAATCGGTTGTGTCAGTTATTTTTTTTGCAACTGGCATTCCAATTTGCACAGAGTAAGTATGCGTATCTTTTCTGACTCCATATGTACCGTCATGTCCAGAACATCTTTCTGCAATATTTACATCTAGATCTGGAATTAAGCCCAGAATTCTTTTAGTATGTGAGCCAATGTTTTGCACTCTTTGATGACAAGCAATTTGATAAAGTACTTCTTTATCAATTGGCTTAAAATTACCATCAAACTGATTACTTTCTTTTAAAAATGATAGATATTCGAAGGGGTCATAAAATGCTTTAGATATTGCCATAATATCTTCATTTTCAGAAATTATCATTGGCAATTCATTTTTAAACATTAAGACACATGAAGGTATTGGCGCGATTAATTTATAACCATCATTAACTAACTTTATAAGTGGTGTTATATTTTCATTCGCATACTTAACCACAGCTTCAAGATCGCCAAGTTCCATCTTGGGCATACCACAACACTGAGTTTTTTTAATGAGTTTTACTTCTACACCGTTATGCCTAAGAACATCGACTAAATCAATAACAGTTTGAGGGTCATTATATTCACCATAACAAGTACCAAAAATTGCTACCTTGAATTTACTTGTAGAATTATCTTCTACAAAAATTTTGGAAAGTTTTTTGGTATGGTATTTTGGAACAACAGCATCAACGTGAACACCTAAAACTTTTTCGGTTACCTTTCTCATTGTTTTGTTGCTATTAGACCAATTAACAATTGGTGAGATCACTGGCATAGATGCAACAGAACCTACTTTTTGTGGTGATGTTAAGATCTTATGAGATAGTTTTGTTTCGCCTTTTTTAAATTGAATTGCTTTTGCGCGAAGCATTAGATGTGGGAAATCAACATTGAAGTCATGCGGCGGAACATAAGGGCATTTTGCCACGAAACATAAATCACATAAATAGCATTGGTCAACCACTTTCTTATAGTCTGCTTTATCAACGCCATCAACCTCAAATGTTTGAGACTCATCAATCAAGTCAAAGAGTGTTGGAAAAGACTTGCAAAGGCTCACACAACGTCTACAACCATGACAGATATCAAAAACTCTTTCTAATTCTGTATTGAGAGAATCTTCATTATAAAAATCTTCATCTTTCCAATTTAGAGGGTGGCGAGTTGGTGCCTCTAAATTACCTTCTTTAAATTTAGACATATATACCTAGGATTTGTTGCCATAAGCTAAGCCTATGGCAACGAAGTTTTTATAAGCTATCTAGTGCTTTTTGGTAACGATTTGCATGAGAACGTTCAGCTTTAGCTAAAGTTTCAAACCATTCAGCAATTTCATCAAAACCCTCATCTCTTGCTGTTTTGGCCATACCTGGATACATATCAGTGTATTCATGAGTTTCTCCATGAACAGCGCTTTCAAGCATCTCTTTTACTTCTTTAGCAGGCATATCTGTCCCTGGATCACCAACACCACCTTCAATGAGATGCTCCATATGACCATGAGCATGGCCAGTTTCACCTTCAGCAGTTGATCTAAATAACGCAGCCATATCTGGCTCACCAAGAACATCACATTGGTTTGCAAAATATAAGTAGCGTCTATTTGCCTGAGACTCTCCAGCAAATGCATCCTTTAAACTTTGTTCTGTTTTACTTCCGCTTAATGACATAACTTCCTCCGATTGGTTAAACGAGCCATCATCATACCAGTACTTTATATATAAATAAATTGAATAAATGTGTATATAATATCCGTAAAAGACGAATAAAAAAAATGACACCTTCACTAAAAAACTTACAGTATTTAGTTGCACTAAAAAAAACTAATCACTTTTCCAAAGCTGCAAATGATTGCTTTGTTAGCGCTTCGACATTCAGCGCAGGAATATCAAAACTTGAAAGCGACTTAGGAGTTCTGCTTGTTGAGAGAGACAATAAAAACGTTCACTTTACAGCAACTGGGAATCGAGTTGTAAAACAAGCTCTATTAGTGATGGCTGAGATTAATGTCTTATTAAGTACTGCAAAGTTAGATTTTTTTGATTCTGAAGTTACCATTGGAGTAATACCTACGATTTCTCCCTATATTCTGCCAAATTTCTTATCTAACTTAAGCAAGCTTTATCCAAAACTTAAGGTTTCTTTTAAGGAAGATACAAGTGAAAATTTACTTATGCAACTAGAGCAAGCTAAGATTGACTTTGCCATATTTGCTTTTCCATATGAATTGCCCAACTTTATTGAAAGCTTTCAAGTCTTTTCTGACCCAATTTATTTTATTCAACATAAAAAACGCAAATCTAAAGTAATTGATAATGGGTCACTGCTAATGCTCGAACAGGGTCACTGCTTGAGGTCACATATATTGCAAAATAATAAAATTTCAAATCAACATATTTCTGGCTTTTCTTGTACCAGTATTCCAACACTTGTTGCTATGGTCGATACAGATATTGGCGTGAGTTTTCTACCCAAAATGGCAATCGATTTTGGTATACTTAAGCATTATCCCAATATATCCATTGACATGAATTCAACCAAGGCAAAACGAGATATTGGAGTTATCTATAGAAAAAATAATCAGCAAGAAGAAGGCATCAAAAAACTCGCAGGGCTTTTAATCAATTCTTAGTTTTGCCTAATGGTAAGGGTTACTAATCCCCAGAGTCTTTAAAAAATCAATTTCAATAGACTCCATTTTATTAGCAGATTCAAGATCTGTATGGTCATGCCCTACCAAGTGAAGAATTCCATGTATCGCCATATGAGTCAAATGATCTGAAAACGTTTTATCTCCAACTAGCGCCTCTTCTCTTACCACATCAGCACAAATAACAACATCACCTAATATTGGCTCTCCAATTTCCTCAGGAATATCGCTTTGAAAAGATAGCACATTAGTTACTTGGTTTTTAGCTCGGTACTCTTTATTAAGAACTTGAATCTCAACAGGTGAAACTATGCGAATGAGCAACTCACTTTCTTTAATCCCTGCTTCACTCATAAATTTTTGGCAAACTAACCCAAGCTTGTCTTCATCTATATTTATATCGTTAATGATGTTTTGAATAACTACCATGGCTAATTTATATTGCTAAAATACTTATTTTATCCCTAAAACATTTTACTTTGAGTCAAATCATAGAAGTTGCCATTCCAGTGCCCTTACACAATACATTTGATTACGTTTGTAATCAAGAAGTAAGCGTAGGAGCCAGAGTTAAAGTTCCATTTGGTCCAAAAAAAGTTATAGGAATTGTACTTTCTCTAAAAGATAAAAGTGAGTTTGGTAAACTTCGGGCTATCGAAGAAGTAATTGATACTGAAGCATTATTATCCAAAGAAATTCTTGATTTTTTATTCTGGTCAGCCAACTACTACCATCATCCAGTTGGTGAAGTTCTTGCTAATGCCCTTCCAAAAAACCTGAGACTTGGAAAGCCTGCAATTATTAAGAAACCAACTGAAATAAATAATGCAGTCACACCGAGATCCTTCAAACCAACATCTGAACAACAAAATGCAGTTAATGAAGTTCTTAAATATGAAAATACCTTCCATGGATTCCTACTTCAAGGAGTCACAGGAAGTGGAAAAACTGAGGTTTATCTCAATCTTACTGAAAAACTTATAAAGGATGGGAAGCAAGTTCTTGTTCTAGTCCCTGAAATTGGATTAACACCTCAAATGATCGCGCGCTTTGAAGAAAGAATAAATGAAAGAGTTGTTGCTGTTCACTCACAACTTAATGAAACCCAAAAACAAGACGCCTATCTATTGGCTAAAAATGGAGAAGCAAAAGTTATCTTAGGCACTCGTTCTGCTATCTTTACTCCAATCCCTAAACTTGGATTAGTTATCGTGGATGAGGAGCATGATGGCTCCTTTAAACAGCAATCGAGCTTCCGCTATTCTGCTCGAGATCTAAGCTTTATGCGCGCCAAATTTGAAAATATTCCTCTGATTTTAGGAACTGCAACACCCTCGCTTGAGACCTTAAAAAATGTTGCTGACAAAAAACTGACGCGACTTACTTTGACCACTCGCCCTGGTGAAGCAATTATGCCAATTGTTAACTTAATTGATATGAGGAGCCAGCCTTCAGAAGCCCTATCAATACCTCTAGTTTCTAAAATAAAAAAATACTTAGAAGACGATAAACAGGTCATGCTCTTTATTAATCGTCGGGGCTATGCGCCAGTTTACTATTGCACTGAATGCGACTGGCAATCTGAATGCACCAATTGTGACTCAAAGCTTGTCTACCATCGCAATATTAATCGACTTAAATGTCATCATTGTGGTCTCGAAAAGTCACCAGAATCCTCTTGCCCCTCTTGCAATAGTCAAAGCCTGAAAATACTAGGTTATGGAACAGAAAGGTTGGAAGAAAATCTTGAGTCATATTTTCCCAATTCTGATGTAATTAGAATTGATAGAGACACAACAAGAAAGAAAAAAGCATTTACGTTGCATTTAGAAAAAATAAACTCTGGGAAGCCTTGCATTATTGTTGGCACTCAAATGTTAGCAAAAGGACATGACTTCTCTAATTTAGCATTTGTTGGTATTTTAGATGTAGATGCTGGCCTCATGTCGCTAGACTATCGAGCGACAGAGCAATTAGCACAATTACTTATTCAAGTTTCAGGAAGGTGTGGAAGAGGAGAATATAGAGGAGAAGTTAATATTCAAACTCGCTACCCCCATCATCCTATCTTTAAGTTTGTAAGAGATTCACAATATATTGAGTACGCAAAAACCTTGTTACTAGAGCGAGAGGAGGCACAACTCCCTCCATATGCTCATCAAGCACTAATTTGCGCAAATTCTAAAAATAAAAATGAAGCTGAAAAATTTTTAACTGAAGTGGCTCAATTAATCAATAATATTGATATAGAATCAATCGAAATTTGGGGACCTGTACCTGGTGTTATTGAGAAGAAGTCAAATTATTACTATTTCAATTTATATTTACAATCTAAAGATAGAGTTCAGCTTCATAGGTTAATTAAAACCTTTTATAAGCATATTGAGACAATCAAGGTGAGCTCATCAGTTCGCTGGTTTATTGATATTGATCCAATTGAATAGTCAATATAACTTTTTCCTAAAGGCTTTCAGCCACATCTTTCATTGCATCAGTAATTTGAAGTAACTCTTGATCAGTTATTATAAAAGGTGGCATCGTGTAGAGTAGTTTGCCATAAGGTCTAAGCCAAATTCCACAGTCAATTAACTGCTCTTGGGTTCTCTTCATATCAAGAGGCTCATTAAACTCTACAACGCCTATTGCCCCAATGACTCTAACGTCAAATATAGATTTATGTTTCTTTAAAGCTAGTAATTGAGATGAAAGAATGTCTTGAATCTCTGAGATTCTTTTTTTCCAGTTGCTACTAAGAAGTAAATCAATACTAGCATTCGCCGCTGAACAGGATAAAGGATTTGCCATAAAAGTAGGCCCATGCATTAATACGCCAACTGTAGTAGAGACTTTTTCGGAAGTTATTGCGGCTGCCATAGTCATATAGCCACCAGTTAAAGCCTTACCTATACAAAGAATATCAGGAGAAATATTTGCATGATTGCAACCAAAGAGTTCTCCTGTTCGGCCAAAACCTGTCGCTATTTCATCTACAATCAATAAGACCTCATAATCATCACATAAAGATCTAACGCCTTTGAGATAATCAGCATCATAAATATTCATTCCACCAGCCCCTTGAACAATGGGCTCAAGAATAATTGCTGCAATATTATTATGACTTTCTTTAAGTCTTGACTCTAAATCTAAAAGAGCTTCAGCGCTTTTCCCTGACTTGGGCTGAGTTACAAAGTAATGTTTTGGAAGTACACCACTAAACAAATGGTGCATGCCATTATTTGGGTCACACACACTCATCGCTCCAAAAGTATCACCATGGTAACCACCTCTAGGGGTTACAAAATGTGACTTTTCTTTTTTTCCTTTATTTTGCCAATACTGCAAAGCCATCTTAAGAGAAACTTCTACAGAAACAGAGCCAGAATCAGCAAAAAAAACTTTATCAAGCCCTTGAGGAGTTATTTTTATGAGTTTTTCACATAAGTCAATAGCAGGTTGGTGAGTAAGCCCTCCAAACATTACGTGAGATACAGCATCAATCTGAGCCTTCATTGCCCTATTTATGAAAGGATTATTGTAACCATGAATCATTGACCACCAGCTACTCATACCATCAATAACACGAGTTCCATTTTTAAAGTTAAGATAAACCCCATCTGCAGTATCAACCAGATAAGTAGGCACCTTATTTGGTATCGTAGCATAAGGATGCCAAATATGATTATCATCAATACTCATTAAAGGCACTCTCTTAACTGCGTCATAGAATCGATTACAAGATCAGGGCTTTCATCTAATATGTTATTACCATGATTGTAGCCATATGACATACAAATTATATCAAATCCAGCTGCTCTAGCAGCCTTTACATCACTTACAGAGTCTCCCAACATAAGGCATTCTTTTGGATCTATATTAAAAAAACTAGCGCCATGAAGAAGCGGTAAAGGGTCTGGTTTTTTCTTTTTCAAAGTATCACCAGAAATGACTATCTTAAAGTAATCATAGATATTTAATGATTTTAGTAATGGGTGAGTAAACTGCTCTGCTTTATTAGTAACACAGCCTAAAAGATAATTCTTAGATTGTAAATAATCTAATCCCTCTTTAACCCCATCATATAAGTTTGACCTTATTGCTGAATTTTCAGCATACAGATCTAAAAAAATTGGATACGCGGTTTCGAATACTTCTCGACTTGGCTTAAGATCCAAATCTCCAGTCAAAGCTCGCTCTACTAATCTAGGAACACCATTTCCAACCCAATGTCTAACCCTTGACTCTCCTCTTATCGGCATACCAAGCTGAATCATCATCTCGTCAACACAGTAGGCAAGGTCAGGGACACTATCAACTAGAGTTCCATCAACATCAATCAATATTAGTTTTGGCTGAAATTTTTTCATTAATGTTCTTTATTTATTGCAAGTTTGGTAGAATTGATTTAAGCATTTATAACTAATATATTTTATATGGAAAACAAAACAGTCATTGGATTTATTGGAGCTGGAAATATGGCGTATGCACTGATTAAAGGCCTCCTAAGTAATGGCTTTGATGCTAAAAATATAAATGTAAGCGACTCTAATGAAGAGCTTCTTATCAACCGTCATTCTGAACTTAAAATCACAACATATTCTGATAATAACTCTTTACTAGATAATAGTGATATTGTTGTTTTTGCAGTAAAGCCTCAAGTACTCTCGATAGTTTGCCTTCAATTAAAAAATAAAGTTAAACCAAACCACCTTTTTGTCTCTATCGTAGCCGGAATTAGGGGTAATGATATTAATCGTTGGTTAGGAGGTAATTTTGCTCTCGTAAGAACAATGCCTAATACACCTGCACTATTTCAAAGTGGCGTTACAGGTCTTTTTGCAAATAATTTAGTCAGCAATCAACAAAAAGAATTAGTAACTTCAATCTTATCGTCTGTGGGCGAATGTTTCTGGGTAGATGATGAGAAATTAATTGATGCAATTACTGCCATATCTGGAAGTGGGCCGGCTTATTTTTTTCTATTGATGCAATCAATTACTCAAGCAGCAACTGCTCTTGGTTTAGATGAAAAAACTGCAAACTCTTTAAGTATTCAAACTAGTTTAGGTGCAAGCCTAATGGCAACTAAGAGTGGCAAAGATTCAAAGACACTTAGGAAAGAAGTTACTTCCCCCAATGGAACAACCCAAGCAGCTATTGAAAGCTTTCAAGATCAAAACTTTGAGGGAATAGTTGCAGCAGCTACAAGGGCTGCTTATGACCGAGCCCGGGAACTTAGTAATGACCTAGGTGATGTTGAGTAAAAAAAGAAAATTAAAAATATTTTCAGCTACCCCATAAAAGCTGCATATTAGCTATAGCAACTAGTGATGCAGTTTCAGTCCTTAAAACTCGTTTCCCTAATAAGAGTGGCTTAAATCCGGCATTTGTTGAATCAGCAACTTCTTGATCCGTTAATCCTCCCTCTGGTCCAATGAGAATTGTTGCACTTGAGTACTCAGGCATTTGAGCAAGACTTATATTTGCACGATGATGCAGAACAAAGCCATTATGATTTTGATTGCCAAGCAATTCACTGAGTAAAGTAGGTTGGCAGATATTAACAATTACGGCTCGTCCAGATTGCTCACATGCATGGTTTGCTATCTTTTGCCAATGCTCTATTTTTTTTTGAGCTCGGTCACCTTTTAATCTAACTACACTGCGCTCTAGTTGCATTGGGATAATACTTGTTACACCCAATTCTATGGATTTTTGAATTAAAAAATCCATTTTTTCGCCTTTAGCAATCCCCTGCGCTAGCGTTAAATTTAGCTTGGATTCAGAATCATTTTTTAACTTTGAAACAATACTAATGCTGGTTATTTTTTTTAACCTTTGAACTTTTGCGTCGTAATCAAAACCATCACCATTAAATATAGTGATATTTTTACCATCTGGAAAACGCAAAACTTTGTTAAGATGATGGCTATTATCTTTACTTAACTCAATACTATTGCCCAGAGATAGAGCAGTATTTTGATAAAGTCGTATCTTTTTCATGGTATCTTTCTTGGGTTATTTATCAATGAATTAATGTACCTAACAAAATGATACATAAAAAAAGAAGAGAAGAGTTGTTAAGCATACTAGGAGATGATGCAGTAGTAATTGTATCTACAAATAGTGAACAAAAAAGAAATAGTGATGTCAACTACCCCTTTCGACCAGACAGCAGTTTTTGGTATCTTACTGGTTTTATAGAGCCTGATGCAATCGCAGTTTTCTCTAAAAATAATTACAGCATTTTTTTAAGGCCCAAAGATAAAACTCAGGAAATCTGGAATGGAGTGAGACTTGGAGTTGATCTTGCACCTGAAACTTTATTAGTCGACTATGCTTATGATATTAATACTTTTACAGATGAAATTAAGAAACTCATAAATAAAGAATCTTCTTTATATTTTGATCAGCCAACTTCTGATGGCTGGAAAAATAGAGCAAGTACTAATATTCTTAATAAAACTATTGTTTCAATTTTTAGTAGCAGTATTCAACCTTTAAACCCATATTTGTCAGAAATGAGGATTATTAAAGATGCTTCTGAAGTAAAAAATATGCAAACCGCAGCAGATCTTGCTTCAAAAGCACATATGAAGGCTATGGTAAAAACTCAGCCCGGACTTTATGAGTACAACATTGCTGCTGAATTTGACTCCGTATTCAAAAACGAAAACTCAGAACATTCTTACCCTCCAATTGTCGCAGGCGGAGAAAATGCTTGCATACTTCATTACAATGAAAACAATAAATTATTAAATGATGGTGACCTTCTTCTCATAGATGCTGGCTGTGAAATTCTTGGTTATGCATCTGATATTACAAGAACCTTTCCAGTTAATGGAAAGTTTAGTAACCCTCAAAAAGAAATATACGAAATTGTTTTAAATGCCCAGATTCAGGCTATCGCTTCAATTATTCCAGGTGGAGATGTAAATAAGCCTCATGAAATTGCATGTGAAATTATTTCAAGGGGGCTTATGAAGCTAGGGATAATGGATGATATAAGTAATTTAAGAAAATTCTATATGCATGGAACAGGCCATTGGTTAGGTTTAGATGTTCATGATGTTGGAGCTAAAGAAATTGACAATTCTTTTCGAAAATTTGAAGTAGGCATGGTAACAACAGTGGAGCCTGGAATCTACATCCGCAAGGATGATAAAATTGATCCAAAATACTGGAATATTGGAATCAGGATCGAAGACGATGTTCTAGTTACTATTGATGGAAACCATGTTCTATCTGAAGCAGCTATTAAAAATGTAGATGATATTGAATATCTAATGAGCCAAAGCTAACCATGAATATAAATCAAGCCATTAAAGCTGTTATTTCAAAAAAAGATCTAAATGAAGGTGAAATGCTTGATGTCATGAATAGCATTATGACTGGCCAAACAACGGATGCACAGATTGGTGCTTTTTTAATTGGCTTATCCATGAAAGGCGAAACAATTGAAGAAATTACTGCCAGTGCAAAGGTAATGCGCTCACTGGCAACTTCGGTTGAATTAAGAAGCACTGAGTACCTTGTAGATACTTGTGGAACAGGTGGAGATGGTCTAGGATTGTTTAATATATCGACTGCCTCTGCCTTTGTTGTTGCAGCTGCAGGTGGAAAGGTTGCTAAGCATGGTAATCGTTCCATTTCATCAAAATCTGGAAGTGCAGATGTTCTGGAGGCAGCTGGAATAAATCTTAACTTAAGCCCCGAAGTCATTAGCGAATGTATTGAAAAAATAGGCGTTGGATTTATGTTTGCACCTGCACATCATAATGCAATGAAACATGCAATTGGTCCGCGTAGAGAACTGGCAGTCAGAACTATATTTAATGTTTTAGGCCCCCTTACTAATCCAGCTAAAGCCCCTAATCAAGTTATTGGAGTTTATGACAGAAACCTAGTTGAGCCAATCGCTAACGTCCTAAAAAGCCTTAAATCTCGACATGTTATGGTAGTTCATTCTGCAGATGGACTTGATGAATTTTCTGTAGCTGATAAAACCTTTGTAGCTGAATTATATAATGATGAAGTCTCAACCTATAGTGTTCATCCAGATGACTTTGGTTTAAAGCTAGGTAACCTTAATGATATTAAAGCAGAAAATGCTGATGAGTCACTCTCTCTAATTTATGAAGCATTTTCTGGGCATAATGGTACTGCAAAAAATATCATTGCTTTAAATGCTGGAGCTGCTATTTATGTAAGTGGTCTCGAAGATACACTGAGCTTAGGGATTGAAAAAGCCTCCAAAGTATTATCAGATGGAAGTGCAAAAGAAAAACTTGAAGAATATATTGTCGCTAGTAATAATTAAATTAATTATGAATAAAAAAACTAATCTTATCTGGATAGACCTTGAAATGACGGGATTAATTCCTGAAAGTGATGTCATTATTGAGATAGCAACAGTAGTTACCGATGCCAATCTAAAT
This sequence comes from Candidatus Pseudothioglobus sp. Uisw_041, assembly GCF_048087625.1. Taxonomy (NCBI): domain Bacteria; kingdom Pseudomonadati; phylum Pseudomonadota; class Gammaproteobacteria; family Pseudothioglobaceae (SeqCode); genus Pseudothioglobus (SeqCode); species Candidatus Pseudothioglobus sp. Uisw_041. The sequence continues at coordinate 1,595,168 of NZ_CP159805.1, forward strand.
GTAATAGAAGAGGGCCCTTCGTTAGCTATTCATCAAAATAGCGATCTACTTGATGGAATGGACGACTGGAACACAAATCAACATAATCAATCTGGACTTGTCCAAAGAGTAATAGAAAGCAAAGTTTCCACTGCTGAGGCAGAATCCCAAACCCTAGATTTTCTTATTAAATATGTCGACCAAGGCGCATCTCCCATGTGTGGGAATTCGATTTGTCAGGATAGAAGGTTTTTATATAACTACATGCCAAAACTAGAAAAGTTTTTTCACTATCGACATATCGACGTCTCCACATTAAAAGAATTAGCTGTTCGGTGGAAGCCAAGCATTATTTCTTCCACATATAAAAAATCTAGGCATTTAGCATTATCAGATGTTTACGACTCAATTGATGAATTAAAGCACTACAAAGAGCATTTCATTAAAGCTTAAATTGACTTACTTATCACCCGCTAAAATTAATTTATTTTTGCATGTAACCTCAAAAAGGTCTGATGGTTATCATAACATTCAGACCATTTTTCAACTTGTAGATTACTGTGATGAGATAAATATTAATTATAGAAGTGATGGATTAATTAGCCGAATTAGTGGCAATGAAAATATTTCAAAAGATCAGGACTTAACAATACGCAGCGCAACTCTCCTAAAAAAAATCACAGGATCAAAGGGTGGGGCAGATATTGCTATAGTAAAAAAAATACCTATAGGCGGTGGCTTAGGAGGTGGCAGCTCAAATGCAGCGACTGTCTTAATTGCTCTTAATAAGCTTTGGAATCTTAATTTACCTAAAGAAGAATTAGTAGATATTGGTCAAAATCTTGGTGCAGACGTTCCCGTATTTATTAATGGTCATAGCTCTTGGGGCGAAGGTACAGGTGAAATACTTACACCACTAAGCCTACCAAAATACTTTTATTTAATTGTTACAATTGGTAAACATATATCCACGAAAGAAATTTTCACACACAAAGCATTGACAATGTCTCCAGTACAAAGGAAAATAGCAGACTTTTCAATGGTATCTAATCCTCATAACGACTGCTTAGATGCTGCAATTCATTTAGAAGCTGATATAGAAGAGGCTATAGCTCATCTAGACTCAACTGATAACCACATCGGAATTGCAAGAATGACTGGAAGTGGATGTTGTGTTTTTGTAGCCTTTGAAAAAGAAAAAGATGCATCGATAGCAATTAATAAATTGCCATCAAAATGGACTGGTTTTATCGCAAAAGCGATTGATAAATCACCATTATATAATTGGGGTGTAGCCAAGTGGTAAGGCATCGGGTTTTGATCCCGTGTACCGATGGTTCGAATCCATCCGCCCCAGCCATATTATTTAAATTAACCAGCATAAGGTAAGAATCATGAATGAAAATGCATATCAATTTAACTTTAGTCAGCTTGATGGGGAAGAAATCTCTTTGAGCAAATTTAAAGGCAAAGCAATTTTAATTGTAAATACTGCAAGCTTCTGTGGTCTAACCTATCACTATTCTGGACTCGAAAAACTCTACCAAAAGTACAAAGAAAGAGGTTTAGTGATAATTGGCTTTCCTTGCAATCAATTTGGTAAACAAGAGCCTGGAACTTCTGAAGAAATCAAAGATTTTTGTAACCTAAATTATGACGTTACGTTTCTTATGTCAACAAAAGTTGATGTCAATGGTAAAAACGCTCATCCCCTGTTCAAATATTTAAAAAGCGAGTTGAAAGGAAAACTAAACGATAGCGTCAAATGGAATTTCAGTAAATTTCTAATTGATTGTGATGGTATACCCTTTAAACGTTTTAGTTCAACTGTTGAGCCGGAAGATATTGCAGCATCAATAGAGGAAGTACTATAAATCTCGATTCAATTACAAAACTATTGTGCTTAGCCACGTAATTTGTTTGTATAATTGCATCCTACATCAATAAAAGTCTAATTGGATGTCTCTAGAAAGAATAAAGATCTTTAGCGGAAACGCAAATCCTGATCTCTCATCCGAAATTATTACTAATCTCAATATCACCCAAAGTAAGGCCTTTGTAGGACAATTTAGTGATGGTGAAGCTCAAGTTGAAATCCTTGATAATGTGCGTGGATGTGATGTGTTCGTTATTCAGCCAACCTGCGGCCCTTCATCGGCTGAAACTTTAATGGAGTTATTAATAATGGTTGATGCTCTGAGGCGCTCTTCTGCCGGAAAAATTACAGCAGTAGTTCCATATCTTGGCTACTCTAGACAAGATAGGCGCTCGAGACTAACTCGCGTTCCAATAACTGCAAAGCTTGTCGCTCAATTAATTGAAACGTCAGGTGTAGACCGCATATTGACAATGGACTTACATGCAGATCAGATTCAAGGCTTCTTCAATATTCCAATTGATAACATATATGCTCAACCTGTCCTTGTCAAAGATATTTTGGATCATAATTATCAAGATGTAGTCGTAGTATCTCCAGATGTTGGTGGAGTAGCTAGAGCAAGAGCAGCAGCAAAAAGAATTAATGACGCAGACCTTGCAATTATTGATAAAAGGCGTCCAGCACCAAACTTAGTTAAAGTCATGAATGTAATTGGTGATGTAGAAGGACGTACCTGCATTATGATTGATGACATGGTTGATACCGCCGGAACGCTCTGCCAAGCTGCTGAAATATTAAAAGAAAAGGGCGCAAAGAAAGTTGTTGCTTACGCAACCCATGCGGTTCTTTCTGGAGGTGCTATTGAAAATATATCAAACTCTAAGCTGGATGAATTGGTTATTACAAACACAATTCCATTAACGAATCATGCAAATAAATGCAACAAAATTAGGCAATTATCAATTGCAACAACTCTTGCAGACGTTATTCGAAGAATTAGTGATGAACAATCTATCAGTACAATTTTTGCAGATTCAGACTAATCCTAGGCCTCTATAGGGCTGAATTAATGGTATAAACAATCTCCTCTTTTAGGTATAATTTCCTCTCTGTTTTGAAAAAATCAAATTATGAAAACAACTACTGAAGCTCACAAAAAAGCCCTTAATAGTCTAATAACAATTGGAAAAGAACAAGGATACCTGACTTACTCAGAAATCAATGACCTCTTACCAGAAGACTTATTAACACCTGAACAGGTTGAGCCAATTGTAACAATCTTAGAAGAAATGGACATATTGGTTGCTGATGAAGCGCCTGATGCTGATGAGTTAGTAATGAAGTCTGGTGGAAAAGCAGAATCTAGCTCTGCAGAGGTTGCAGTTGCTGCCCTAGCTGCCCTTGATTCAGAATTTGGAAGAACTACTGACCCTGTTAGAATGTATATGAGAGAAATGGGCGTAGTTGAACTTTTAGAGCAAAAAGACGAAGTCCGCATTGCTAAAGAAATTGAAGCAGGCGTTTATCAGATCTTACAGGCAATTTCTCTTTATCCTGAAATCTCTGACTATTTCTTCAAGGCCTACACAAGACTAGAAGAAGGCAAGTGTAAGATGACTGATGTAGTTATTGGTTACCAAGGAGATGCTGAAGAGTTCGAAGAAAAACAGGTACTTATTAAGGAAAAACAAGCCCTACTTGATGAAAAACAAGCACAGCTTGATGCAATGGAAACAGATGAGCTCTCAGAAGAGATTGATGAGGATGAAGAAGATTTTGATGAGTTAGAATATACTGGCCCTGATGAAGGAATGGTATATGAACGTTTTGATAAAATACAAAAATCTCATAAAAGCTATGTTAAATTATTTGAGAAAAATGGCTATCTTGATGATAAAACTGTTAAAGCTAGACAAAAATTTTCTAATTGCATCTCTGAACTAAGACTTGCACCAAAACTTGTTAGTACAATGATGGAGCTTGTTTCAAGTCGAGTAGATATGGTGAAAAAAGAAGAAAAGCTTATACGTCAAGTTTGCCTTGATGCTGGTATGAGTTCAGAGCTTTTTTATGCATCATTTCCAGGAAACGAAACGAATTTTGACTGGCTTAAATCTATTGATCTTGATAAAGCAACTCTAAAAGCATTAGAAAAAACTGAAAAAGAAATTTATTACTCACAAAAGAGTCTTTTAGAGCATGAACAAGCAATGAAGTTAACAATTGCAGAGCTTAAAGAAATTAACAAAAGGCTTCGAAAGGGTGACAGAAAGGCTAAAGTTGCCAAAAGTCAAATGATTGAAGCTAATTTAAGGCTTGTAATTTCTATTGCCAAAAAATATGCAAATCGTGGCCTTCAATTCCTAGACCTTATCCAAGAAGGAAACGTTGGGCTAATGAAGGCAGTAGACAAGTTTGAATATCGAAGGGGTTATAAATTTTCAACCTACGCAACTTGGTGGATCCGCCAAGCAATTACCAGATCAATTGCTGATCAAGCCCGAACTATTCGTATTCCAGTTCACATGATTGAAACTATCAACAAATTGAATCGAGTAAGACGTCAACTTCTTCAAAGATTTGGAAGGGAGGCGACGCCTGAAGAGCTTTCTGTTGAGATGGAATTACCAGAATATAAAATTAATAAAATACTTAAGATTGCTAAAGAGCCATTATCAATGGAGAACCCAGTTGGAGACGATGAAGATTCTACAATTGGTGATTTTATTGAAGATACAAACCTTTCTTCACCTGTGGAAGTAACAACTCGTGAAAGTCTTAAAGAAACTACTGGTGATCTTTTAGCTAACTTATCACCTCGTGAAGCAAAGGTTTTAAAAATGCGATTTGGAATAGACATGAGCACAGACCACACACTTGAAGAAGTGGGTAGACAGTTTGATGTTACTCGTGAAAGAATTCGCCAAATTGAAGCCAAAGCGCTTAGAAAGTTGAGGCATCCTTCTCGTGCACACAAACTTCAAAGTTTTTTAGAATAGTTTTTCTACGGGCCTATAGCTCAGCTGGTTAGAGCACTCGACTCATAATCGATTGGTCCTTGGTTCAAGTCCAAGTAGGCCCACCATATATATAAAAACCTAGTTTAATACTAGGTTTTTTATTGTGTAAATTAAAACTTATCATCGAGATATTTCGGTTCAATAACTGACTCGTTAATAATGCTATTATCATTTTTAATACTATAAGCCTTTGCATTTAATAAAGACGACACACAGCGCTCAAGCTTCCCATCTATAAAGTGGGCTGCAACACCATCATCACAGGCAATTCCAGGCTTCATGGTGCCATTTAAAATAGCTTTATGATATTCAGGTCGCCTTTGAATTTCAGTATCAAAATGTGGGCAGTTACTTCCTTGAAGAAAGCCTAAACAATCTAGTGGAAGCAATTTACCAGTCTTTGAATCAGTTAAGCCTTGCTCAAACCAACAAATAGATCCAGCACTTAGTCCAGCCATTATTGCCCCATTACACCAGGCCTCATGTAAAAACTTATCAAGGCCCCACTCTTTCCAAAGAACTAAAAGGTTTCTTGTATTACCGCCACCAACATAAAAAATATCTTTTTCTAAAACAAAATCTCTCAAGTTACCTTCTGGTGGACTAAATAAAGATAAATGGCTCGTTTCACAATTAAGCTTTTTATATGAAGAATAAAAACGCTTTTTATAACTCTCATCATCTCCACTTGCCGTAGGTATAAAACAAACTTTAGGATTCTTTTTGTCTGACAAAGACAATAAATACTTATCCAATTTAAGATTCTCTGGCTTAGAAGTAAATCCACCACCACCCATAGTTAATATCTGTTTTTTCATATTCTCAGCTTCACCTTATTAATAGAAATAAATTTTACTTAAGTTATCTTCTTAGTAAAAAATAAATACAACTGTCAATGATATAATTTGGCTTATGCTAGACACAATTCTTTCAGAACTAATAACTCTTACTGTTGAGGTAGGAAAAATTATTATGTCTCATCGCAAAAATTCAGGAAACTTCATCATGAAGAGTGACAATACCCCTGTAACTCAGGCTGATAAAGAATCAAATGAGTTAATCATAAATACTTTAAAAAAACTAACTCCTAACACACCAATACTATCTGAAGAATCATCTAACATCCCTTTTTCATCTCGAAAATCTTGGGATGAATATTGGCTAATCGACCCTTTAGATGGAACTCGTGACTTTATAGATGGCTCACCAGACTTTTGTATTAGCATCGCTCTTATTCGAAATCATTACCCAGATTTTGGTTTAATCTATTCGCCATTTCACAAAGTGCACTACTATCGGCTGCCAAGTCAATCATCAATAAAACTGGTTGGAAATAAACCTCATAAAATTTCTACAAAAAAACCTAATAGGTGGGAAAAAATCGTAGTGGGAAGATACTCAAATAACAATAAACCTCTTAAAAATCATCTTAGATCTAAAACAAATTTTGAAACTTTTAAGCTTGGAAGTGCGCTTAAATTTTGTTTAATTGCAGAAGGGGTTTATGATTGCTACCCTAAATTTGGGCGCTGCTCAGAATGGGATACTGCAGCTGGGGTATATATTCTTGAAGGCGCAGGTGGCACAGTTCTTGATTTAAATAATAAACCCTTAACTTATAATTTCAGAGAAGATAACCTAAGCCCAGCCTTTAAGGCAGTAGGGTATCAAGAAAATCTCAAAGATAGATCAACCGCAGCAACATCTTTTGTAACTGAGCCAATTGAAATATAGTCAACACCAGTCTCTGCATAACTAACAATATTTGTTTCATTCACTCCACCTGAGGCTTCAATTGGATATACACCTTGCGCAATTTTGACAGCCTCTTTAAGATCTATAAGACTAAAGTTATCACAAAGAACTCTCGTTATTCCCTTTATTGATAGTACAGAACGAAGCTGCTCCATAGTCTCTACTTCAACCACAATTGGTTTTTCAGGATATTTTTTAAGAGCTTTCTTTATGGATTTATCAAGGGAACCAATCGATAAAATATGATTTTCTTTTAGCATAATACAGTCATAAAGCCCCATCCTATGGTTCACACCACCACCACACTTAACAGCGTATTTTTGTGCTTTTCTTAAGCCCGGGATTGTCTTTCTTGTATCAAGTAATTGCGCCTTTGTTTTACCTATGAGGTTAACTAGATAGTTCGTTTTAGTTGACGTACCACTTAAAATTTGAAGAAAATTAAGTGCCGTTCTTTCTGCAGTAATGATTGCTCGAGATTTTCCTTTAATATTGCAAATAACTTCGCCAGGCTTAACCTCGTCACCATCCTTCAAATTCCATTTTATTTGAATGTCTTTATCAAGAGATAAAAAGCATAAGTCAAAATACTCTGTTCCACAGATAATCGCTCGATCTCTACAAATTATTTCAGCATTTATAATGACGTCATCAAGAAGGCTTGAAGATAGGTCTCCAGAACCTATATCTTCTGAAAGTGCTAACTCAACTATTTTTTTTAACTCTTTATCCATCTAAGAACTCAATGATTGCTTCGGCAGACTTAACACTTGCTTTTTGATTTAAAAGACCATGAATTTTTTCCAATTCTTTAACTAGTTTTGTATTATCTGATTCAATTAACTTCATAGCCTGTTCAAAAATGTTTTGACCATTTACGTCATTTTGAAGTAATTCAGGGACAATGTCTTTCCCTAAAATTTTATTTGGCAGTGAAACATTTTTAGTATTTAGTAAAGGCTTAACAATCTGATAACTTACCTTTGAAAGTTTATATACCACAACCATCGGCACAGCAAGTAATGCCACTTCTAAGGCTGCAGTTCCTGAGGCAACAATAACTAGATCAGAATTTTTAATCTTTTCATGTGCATCACCAGAACTTAGAACAATATCCAGTCCTTGAATCTTATCTTCTACCCAGTCCTTTAGACGTTCGTTTGCAAGTGACAAGCTAAATTGAATCTCAGGATCTTTTTACGCATCAATTTAGCAGCCGACAAAAGCTCAGGCAATAAAGTTTTAATTTCAGCCTCTCTTGATCCTGGCATTAATAAAACTTGCTTATTTGGCATATGATTTTTTCGAGGCTTTAATTTTTCAGCCAATGGATGTCCAACAAAAATAGCTTTTTGCTGATGAGTGCGATAAAAATCTACCTCAAATGGAAAAAGACAAAGCATTAAATCGGCTGACTTTTTAATTTTATGTATCCGATTTGCTCGCCATGCCCATACTGAAGGACTAACAAAATGAACCGTTTTAACTCCATTTTTTTTAAGTTTTCTTTCAATCTTAAAATTAAAATCAGGAGAATCAACTCCAATAAAAACATCAGGCCTATTGGATGAAAAGTATTGAATGATAGATCGTCTAAGCCTCAAAATAGTGGGCAGTTTCTTTAAAACTTCACTAAGGCCCATCACGTTGACTTGGTCAGTATGCCATAATCTTTTACATCCAGCAGCAGCCATCTTGTCACCTGCTAATCCTTCTATTTCATAATCAGGTCGGTACAACTTCAGTGCACTCACTAGTGATGATGCGACAAGGTCGCCAGAAGTTTCTGCAGCACTGATGGCAATTTTCATTTTATCTAAGCATTAACAGGATTTATCTAAAGCATTTTAATCTTTATGATCTTGGTAGAATAATATCAGGATTATCTTCAAAAGGCCTATAAATAACAATCACCCCTCCAATCACTTGAATTAGTTCAGCCTTAGAAAGCTCTATAATTTTATTAATAATCTTTAGTTTTTCTTCACGATCACTGATTCTTAACTTAATTTTAATCAGCTCATGCTTGAGCATTGTTGATTCCATTTCAGCAAGCACCGACTCACTTAATCCATGCTGACCAATCATTACAAAGGGCTTTAAGTCATGTGCCATAGAACGTAAATATTTTTTCTGGTTATTAGTTAGTTTCATTTTTTAATATCTTCTCATTTTTAAAAAGTGATTCAGTAGTTTCTCTCATTCGCACTAATTGATGCACAGAACCATCAACCATTACTTCCGCAACTCTTGGCCTAGAGTTATAGTTAGAGCTTAAAACAAATCCATATGCACCAGCGGTCATTAGTGCAATATAGTCTCCCTGCTTAAGAGTAAGACTTCTGCTCTTTGCCAAAAAATCTGCAGTCTCACATACAGGTCCAACTATGTCCCATGAATCCTTTATGCCTTTTGAATTATCTTCAATTGTAACCGCCTGATGATAGGAGCCATAAAGAGCAGGTCGAAGTAAATCATTCATTGCACCATCGACAATTGCAAATGATTTCAATTCATTCTGTTTTAAATATTCAACCTTGGTGACAAAGATTCCTGCATTCCCAACAATGGATCTACCAGGTTCTACCATAATCTTCAGATCACCAACTTTTTGAATTACTGAATGCATGTAATCATTAATACTTATAGGTGTTTCTTTGTCATAAGTCACCCCTACTCCACCACCAATATCGATATGATTTAAATAAATTTCCTCTTCTTCAAGCCTTGCTATAAGTTCGAGTGCTTTATCAAGAGCCTCTAAGAAAGGTGAAATGTCTGTAATTTGCGACCCTATATGGTAATCTAAACCAAAAACTTCAAGATGATCTGAAAGGTTTGTCTTTTTATACAAAGATAGAGCAATCTCAACGCTTACTCCAAACTTGTTTTCAGTTAAGCCTGTCGAGATATATGGATGAGTCTTTGCATCTACATTCGGGTTCACTCGAATAGATATTGGTGCATTCATCTTTAGTGAAGCCGCAACAGACTCAATTCGGTCTAACTCAGCTACTGATTCAACATTGAAGCAGTAAATTCCGTATTCAAGTGCCTTTTGAATCGCTTGCTCTGTTTTAGCAACTCCAGAGAATACACATTTTTTTGGATTACCACCTGCAGCAATTACTCTTTCAAGCTCACCAATTGAAACTATATCAAATCCTGAACCTAGGTTAGCAAGAACATTTAATACTGCCAAATTTGAGTTCGCCTTTACAGCATAACAAATTAAATGAGGATGCGAACCAAAGGATTTTTCAAACTGTTGCCAGTTAAACTCTATTTGACTTTTAGAATAAATGTAAAGGGGAGACCCATACGCGCCCATTAAGTCTGAAACAGGAACAGACTCGGCGTGTAATACTTTATTTTGAAAATAAAATGAATTCAATTAATTATATGTCTAGTAAGTGCTAGATGTTGACTCTCCAGAATCTATCTGGCCACCTTCATTCGAAGTTAAATCACCCATTCTGCCACATGCGGACAAAGTGAATACAAACGCTAGTAATACAACATATTTAAATAAAATTTTCATGGGACCTCTGATACTTTCTTTAATACTAGTATTTTACACAAAGGCCTTCAGCTGTTGTATAAACAAATCCCTAGGCATTTTGAATGCACCTAAACTTTCTAAATGATTGTTCTCAACTTGACAATCAATTAATTGATATGAGCTCTGTTTAAGTAAGTAAGCAAAAGCAACTTTTGATGCATTACTCACTAATGAGAACATAGACTCACCAAAGAAAACATCTCCCAAAGCAACACCATAAAGCCCACCAACAAGCTCTCCATTTTCATAAACTTCGTATGAATGGGCGTGGCCAGACTCATGAAGTTTACAATAAGCCTCAATCATTTCATCATTTATCCATGTACCAGATTGTCCTTGTCGCACAATTTTTTGACATTGAACTATGACATTTTTAAAGTCGGTATTAATACAAACCTCAAATTTAGAAGATTGAATGACTCTCTTCAAGCTCTTTGAAAGATGAAATTTTTCAGGTGTAATAACCATTCTTGGGTCAGGCGAATACCAAAGTATAGGTTCATCCTTGCCATACCAAGGAAAGATTCCTAATGAATAAGCTTTCAGTAATCTTTCAACGGACAAATTACCGCCAATTGCAATCAGTCCATTAGGCTCTGTTAGTGCAAGACTTAGTTTTGGAAATTCAGAGTTGTTTTCATCAAGCCAAAAAGAAGGTGGTATTTCGCTCACCCTTTATCGACCTCGAATAATCTCTCTTGCCATATACAAAGCAAGTATGCTTCGTGCTTCCGTTAAATCTTCATTATAGGTAAGCGTTTCTAGTTCAGATAGCTTATGAGGAACTATCTCTAGTGGTTCTGGCTCATCTCCTTCAGCCGACTCCTCATAAAGATCTTCAGCAAGAACAATATGAGTTGCATTTGATTGATAGCCTGGAGCAAGCGTAATGGTTTTAAGAAAAGTAAGCTTACGAGCACCATAACCAATCTCTTCTTTTAACTCTCTTCCAGCAGCTTCTATAGGAGTTTCGCCCTTATCAATCTTGCCTTTTGTTAGGCCTAGCTCATAGCGCTCAGTTCCACCAGAAAATTCATAAATCATTAGAACAGTATCATCATCAAGCATTGGAATAACCAAAACTGCACCATTTCCTCTAGACATTAACCTTTCATAAATTCGAGTCGCTCCATTTGAAAATTCAACATCCATAGACTCAAGATTGAAAATACGGCTTTGTGCAACAGTGTGAATATTTGTTAGTTTTGGCTTTTTTCGCATAGCAATATTATGCCATTGGTTTAGTGCAATTTAATAACAAAGATAAATTTAAGTAATTATTAATCTTGTAATAAAAAAGAAAATGTTAACATAGGGTTAATGGGCTTTAGTAGTCATTAAAAATAGCTTATAAGACTTTTATAAAACATATTGAAATTACAATATATTCGCTTTTGGGGCATAATAAATGAAAAAAAATACATCTGAAAGTCTCTTTGCAAGAGGCTCTAAAGTTTTGATAGAAGGAGTTTCATCAGCTTCTAGAGGGCCTGCAGCATTTGGCACAACCCCTAGATATATGTCTCATGGCGAGGGATCTAGATTATACGACGTAGATGGTAGAGAATATATAGACTGGATGATGGCATTTGGAGCTCTTCCATTAGGACATGCACATCCAAAAATTGTGACCACAGTTACAAAAGAAATTGCACGTGGAAGTCATTTTGCAACTGCTTTAGAAGTTGAAGTTGAAGTTGCAGAAATCTTAGTAAATTTACTGCCGCATGTTGATAAAGTAAGATTTGCTAACACAGGAACAGAAGCAGCTATGGCAGCAATTAGACTTGCACGAGGTCATACTGGGCGTCGAAAAATTATTAAATTTGAAGGTCACTATCATGGGTGGTGGGATGCTGTATTAATTAATAGCAACCCTCAGCCAATAACCTCGTTAGGGCATCCTAATTCTCCAATAAGAATTCCAGATAGTTCTGGGATGACAGAAGAAAGTTGGATGGATACCATTATTGTTCCATGGAATGATTTTGATGCACTAGAGAGAGCAATGGCTCTTCATGGCCGTGATGCTGCTTGTGTTGTGACTGAAGGAATTATGTCAAATATGGGCGTAATAGTACCAAAACCAGGGTACCTTAATAGAATTGAAGAGCTCTGCAATGAACATGGTGCCTTATTTTATTTAGATGAAACTGTTACAGGATTCAGGGTTGCTGCTGGTGGATGTGCTGAACTTTATGGCTTAAAGCCAGATATTGTTACTTATGGAAAAGCACTAGGCTCTGGGGTTCCCATGGCAGCGATTGGTGGATCTGACGAAATAATGTCTGGCCTTGAATGGGGAAAGGTTCTACATTTTGGGACACATAATGCAGGTCGATTAGCATTGCATATTTGTAAAACGATGCTTACAACAATGTTAGATGACAATCAGGCAGGTTTTGTCAAAATTAAAGATCTTGGCATTAAACTTAGAGAAGAAATCCAATCTATTTCTAAAAAAAATAATAAACATAAGATGGTTTGCCAAGGTGTGAATTCCATGTTTCAAATCTTCTTCACCGACCAAAAAGAAATCTCTAACTATCGTGACTTTTGTAGAAGTGTAGATCGTTTAAAATTTCGAAATTTTGCGTTGAGACTTTTTGATAAAGGAATTTATATGAATCCATCAGCTACATTACATTCATTATCCTCAATTGTCCATACAGAAAAGGACATTGAAGTTACTGCTCGTGCAATATCTGAAACGCTTGATGAAATGCCTTAAAAATGCCTAAAGCACTAAAGAAAATTGGAATACTTGGTGCTGGTCAACTTGCCGAATTTATTATCACTGGAATAGACAAGGTAAGTGCTCCTTTCGATTTTATGTTGTCACCAAGATCTCATGAAAGAGGATTAAAACTAAAAAATAAATTTAATTTAGAAATTGCAGAAAGTAATCAGCATCTCCTAGATAGCTGTGATATGGTATTTATCTGTTTGCCATCAAATAATTCACTCTCAATCTTAGGTGATCTAAATTTTCGAAAAGAAAATAGTATTTTATCTGCAATTGCAGGAATAACAAGAGCAGCAATCTGCAGAACAACTAACTGCAAGGCAGTTCACACTTCAATGATGCCAGGATATGCAAATGCATCTAATAAAGGACCCAGTCTTTTATTTCCAGAAAACTCTGAATGGCATGAATTTCTATCATTTTTAGGTCCCGTATTTGAGTGCAAAACAGAAAAAGAATTTAATGTTGCTGCAATTATTGGAGCCGTCTCAGGAGCAAGTTTTGTTCTCTTTGAAACTCTTTCAAAATGGTTTGAAAATAATAATTTATCTTCAAAATTTTCTCAAAACCTTCTTTTAGAAACCCTTAAAGGAAATATAGAAATTGCACTAGAGAGTGATGAAACTTTAAGTGAAATCATATCTAAAGTAGCAACACCTGGAGGAATTACTGAGAGCTTAGTTAATCAATTAGATCAAAAAGAAGCTTTATCATCATGGTTGGAAGGTATGGACACTATTCTAAATAATAATTCATCAAAAAAATAAAGTAATAAGCTTTCATTAAGTGAAGCAGTAATCATATTTTTTTGCACTACATGAATCTTAGTAATATCAAATTTTAATGTTATTTATTCAAGTCATTAAATAACATTAAAGCTGAAGTATCACTATAAGTATGGCCTTTATCCATTAAGTTAACATATCGATCATAAACTTCCTTGGTAAATTCTAGATTTGAATTATTAGAGCTCGATTGATCAATACAATAGCCCAAGTCTTTTACCATCCACTTAATAGCAAACCCAAAATCAAATTCTCTTTGATGCATTGTTTCAGCTCGATTTACCATTTGCCAAGATTGCGCTGCTCCTCCAGAGATTGCTGATAACAAACTATTCATATCAAGATTTTCAGCTTCTGCAAATAATAAGCCTTCAGACAAGCCTTGCAGTAAACCTGCAATACAAATCTGGTTTACCATTTTAGCAAGCTGCCCTTTTCCAGATTCGCCCATATAAGTAACATTTTGTGAATAGGTATTTATCAACTCTTCTGACGCATCAAGGACTCCTTTACTCCCACCTGCCATGACACTAAGAACTCCATTAATTGCTCCTGCCTCTCCACCACTAACTGGAGCATCTATAAATGACACTCCTTTTGCAGCTAAGGACTCATTTAAGTGCTTGGCTAATTTATAAGAGGTTGTAGTATGGTCAATAAAGATTGATCCTTTTTTAAGATGGGTAATCATCCCTTGTTCAGCAAATACAATTTCCATCATATCTTCATCTCTTCCAGTGCATGTAACAACAAAGTCGGCATCCATTACTGCCTCTTTAATTGAGCTGGAAACCTCGCACTCATAATCCTTACTCCATGCAGCAGCCTTTTGAGGAGAGCGATTAAATACTTTTAAATTAAATAGATTTGACTTAGATAGATGACCAGCCATAGGATAGCCCATAGTTCCAAGTCCAATAAACGCTACATTTTTTTTTATACCCATTAGATTCCTTGATTACTGGTTAATGTTATAAATCAGATTATACGATACTGCGTTTTAAACATATAATCAGATATAGTAAATATTTATCAAATAAAATTCTTTTAATATAAATAACCCTATTTTTTTATGACAAACCCAGATTATTGGCAAGATTCACTTAGCTATTTAACTAAGACTGATAAAGCCCTTGGAAATATTATTAGCCAATTCAAAGACTACTCTATTTCATCTCGAGGAAAAGCTTATGAAACCTTACTTCGCTCAATAGTTGGTCAACAAATATCTATTCAAGCAGCGTCAAGTGTTTGGAATAAAATAGTTGAATCAGTTAAAACTATTGAGCCCAATAAGGTTCTATTAACAAGTAGAGAAAATTTAAAGCTATGCGGCTTGTCCAAGCAAAAAATACAATATATTTATAACATTTCTGAACATTTTATTACTAACAATATTGAAAATAATGCATATTGGGAAGGACGAAGTTATCTTAGTATCTATGAAGAACTCATCACTATTAAAGGAATTGGCCCATGGACTGCAGAAATGTTTGGCATGTTTCACTTGCTAGAAAAAGATATTTTTCCACTGAAAGATGTTGGGGTTATAAGGGCTATGAACCAACTCTACAATAACGGCAAAAAACTTGATATAGATAAAATTATAGAAATTTCAGATACATGGCGCCCCTACAGGTCCGTTGCCTGTTGGTTTTTATGGCGATCTATTGATAGTGAAGAGGTGCTCTACTAAGACTCTATAGCCATAACAATTAAATCACCCATCTCCTCAGTTCCAACAACTTTATCTCCAGCTGCAGAAATATCCTTGGTTCTATAACCTTTATCCAGTACTTCGCTAACAGCTAAATTAATTTTATCAGCGAGCTCCACCTGATTAAGTGAGTACCTAAGCATCATTGAAACAGATAATATAGTTGCTAGTGGATTGGCAATATCTTTTCCAGCAATATCTGGTGCTGAACCATGGATAGGCTCATACATTCCAAAATTATTCTTATCAAGAGAAGCAGATGGAAGCATGCCAATTGACCCCGTGAGCATTGCGGCACAATCAGACAAAACATCCCCAAAAAGATTACTTGTAACCATAACGTCAAATTGCTTGGGATCTCTTACAAGCTGCATTGCTGCATTATCGACATACATATGGGAAAGAGTGACGTCTGGATAGCTTGATGAAACTTCTTCCATGACTTCTCTCCAGAGTTCAGAAACTTCAAGGACATTTGCCTTATCTACAGAGCAAAGACGCTTTCCTCTTTTTCGAGCAATTTGAAATGCAGAGTGACCAATCCGGGCTATTTCAGATTCA
Organism: Candidatus Pseudothioglobus sp. Uisw_041; assembly: GCF_048087625.1. Lineage (NCBI taxonomy): Bacteria > Pseudomonadati > Pseudomonadota > Gammaproteobacteria > Pseudothioglobaceae (SeqCode) > Pseudothioglobus (SeqCode) > Candidatus Pseudothioglobus sp. Uisw_041. The sequence continues at coordinate 1,611,172 of NZ_CP159805.1, forward strand.
TAGTAGGTTGCTGAGTTAATTCCAAAACGCTCTCCATCTCTTACTTCAATTCCTCTTGGTTCTCCAAAATAAATACCACTAACAAGTTCACGAACGATCATTAGGTCCAAGCCCGCTACAATTTCAGTTTTAAGACTCGAAGCACTTGCTAATTGTGGATAGAGAATTGCAGGCCTTAAATTAGAAAATAACTCAAGTTCAGATCGAATACCTAGTAGTCCTCGCTCTGGCCTTAAATCTCTTTCTAATGACTCCCATTTTGGTCCTCCAACAGCGCCTAATAGTATTGAGTCACAACTCTTAGCTGTCTTGATGGTTTCATCAGGCATAGGGGATCCAGTCTCATCATACGCAATTCCACCCAAAAGACCATGAACTAGCGACATACCCATTTCATGGTTAGCATTTAATGAGTTAATCACCTTAAGAGCTTGGGCTACAATTTCTGTACCAATACCATCACCTGGTAAAATTAATATTTTTGACATATTTGATTAGAAGTTAAAACTTTAATTAATGTATTTTACGCTGGCTCTATTGTATTGAATCTAAATTTCCACCATATCGAAATCTTCCTTACCAGAGCCACAAAGTGGGCAAACCCAATCACTAGGTATATCTTCCCATATAGTTCCAGGACTAATCCCTTCATCAGGAATTCCTTTAGTTTCATCATAAATCCAGCCGCACATATTACATTTATATTTTTTCATAATGATTTTAGAAGAGCTGTCAAGATAGCTAGGTAAGGCTTAACTAATAAAAAATTAAAAAATAATTATACATTTTTTAAGTCATTAATTGATAATCATAGTTAGAACAAATATAACTGGTATTAGTATTAATTAAGATAATCCAGTATAAAATATCTCAATGCTCAAAATTTATAATACGCTTACTAATCAAAAAGAAGACTTTTGTCCAATAGACCCAAACAATATTGGAATATATGTTTGTGGAATGACTGTTTATGATTTTTGTCATATGGGACATGCTAGAGTATTAGTTATGTTTGATGTCATTACGCGTCATATGAGGCGAAACTACCCAAACGTTCAATACATAAGAAATATTACTGATATTGATGACAAAATTATTAGTCGAGCAATAGAAAATAATGAGGATATCTACTCTCTGACAAATCGATTTATCGATGCTATGCATGAGGATGAAAAAGCGCTAGGAGTTCTCAGTCCTGATATTGAGCCTCGCGCTACTGACTCAATCGATCAAATGATAGATATGATTGAATTACTTTCAAAGAAAGGACTTGCCTACCAAGGCAAAAATGGTGATGTTTTTTATTCTGTTAGAAAATTTAAAGACTATGGCAAGCTTTCTGGGAAAAATTTAGATGATCTGGTAGCTGGTGCACGAGTAGATATTGAGAGTAATAAACAAGATCCTCTTGATTTTGTTCTCTGGAAAAAAGCAAAACCAAGTGAGCCCAAGTGGTCTTCTCCATGGGGAGAAGGAAGGCCAGGTTGGCATATAGAATGCTCAGCAATGTCGACTCACTTTATATCAAATCATTTTGATATTCATGGTGGTGGAATGGACTTAACATTTCCCCATCATGAAAATGAAATAGCCCAATCAGAGGGCGCTAATAATTGCAAATTTGTCAACACTTGGATGCATGTTGGATTCGTTAATATTAATGATGAAAAAATGAGTAAGTCGCTTAAAAATTTCTTTACTATTCGTGGTGTATTAGATAAATATGATGGTGAGACTCTTCGATATTTTCTTATAAGCAGCCATTATCGCTCCCCACTAAATTTTAGCGACACGAATATTGAAAGTGCAAAATCTGCATTAAAAAGACTTTATACTGCAACAAAAGGCTTTTCCTCTAGTAAAAAAATAGACGCTCAAGTAGGCAAGACTTTTGATTATGAAGATAGATTTGATGCCGCATTAAATGATGACTTTAATACTCCTATTGCATTAAGTATATTATTTGAAATTGCTAAGCAAGTAAATATTGAGCGCTCAAAGGATTCTGAGCACGCTGCATCTTTGGCTCAATTACTAAAAAAATTAGGCAACTACTTGGGTATCCTTGAATATGATGCTGAGGTTTACCTGCAACAAGGCTCAGAACTATCAGAGGCTGAAGTTACCATAAAAATAAATCAGAGGGATGAGGCTAGAGCCTCTAAAAACTTTGCAATGTCTGATCAAATTCGTGATGAACTTTTAACACTTGGTATTATTCTTGAAGATAGTATAGATGGCACATCCTGGCGAAGAAAATAAACTAAATTCCCACATTGATTGGAGTCAAATTGATACCATTTTGCTTGATCTAGATGGGACGCTCTTAGATTTAAACTTCGATCTACATTTTTGGCTTAAATATCTTCCAAAAGTTTATTCTGAAAAGCACAATATTAGCTTTGAGGATTCAAAAAATATAATAATTTCAATGCTTGATTCTCAAGAAGGCAAATTAACTTGGTATTGTTTAGACTACTGGGAAGAAAAACTAGATTTTGACATCATGAAATTAAAAGGTGATATTTCTCACTTAATTCAAGTTCATAATCATGTTCTAAATTTCCTTATTACAGCAAGATTGAAAGAAAAACGTATTTACTTAGTAACTAATGCTCATCGAAAAGGCATTGCACTAAAAATGCAAATGTCAAAGCTGGAAGGCTACTTTGATAAAATTATCTCTTCACATGATTTTGGAGTTGTTAAGCAGGAGCAACAATTTTGGGAGCAATTGACAACTGTCATTCAATTTGACAATGAAAGAACAATTTTTTTTGATGACTCGCTAGATGTCTTAAAGTCAGCTTCAACATTTAAAATTAAGAATATAATCGCAATAAATAAACCAAGTAGTATGATTGATAAAAAAATAGTTCCTGGCTTTATAAATATTGAGAATTTTCTTGAAGTAATGCCATAGAAAGTATTATTAGCAACTTGCAAATTATTAATGAAACAAATTGACACAAAATCTTAATTTGTCCTCTATAAAATTATATTTCTTTAAAAATACTTAATATTAATATAATTAAACTGCACTATAGAATTATTGAAGGCTATATTTACTTCAAATGATATACTTCTGTTCAGTTAGAAGAGAAATTTATAAGTGGGCTGATTAGCAGCGTCCTTAAACTTATCTCCTTTTTATTTTAACTACAAACTAACAATAAAATATTATGAAAAATGCTTTTTATGCTCAATCTGGAGGAGTCACAGCAGTAATAAATGCTTCGGCTAGTGGCGTTATTGAAACAGCTCGTAAACACCCAGATAAAATTGGCACCGTATATGCAGGTGAGAATGGAATCATTGGAGCCTTAACTGAGAATTTGATTGATACGTCAGTTGAAACTGATGCCGATATAGCAGCACTAACTCACACTCCTTCAGGTGCATTTGGGTCTTGTCGCTATAAAATGAAGTCTCTTGAAGCAAATAGAGCTGAATATGAACGCTTAATTGAGGTTTTTAAGGCTCATAACATTGGTTATTTTTTTTATAATGGTGGGGGCGACTCGGCAGATACCTGCCTAAAGGTATCTCAGCTCTCGGAAAGTATGGGGTATCCGATTCAAGCGATTCATATTCCTAAAACTGTTGATAACGATCTTCCTGTTACTGATAATTGCCCTGGTTTTGGCTCGGTAGCTAAGTATATTGCAGTCTCTACGATGGAGGCCAGTTTTGATGTCGCATCAATGGCTGCTACGTCAACAAAGATTTTTGTACTTGAGGTTATGGGACGTCATGCTGGGTGGATAGCAGCTGCTGGTGGGCTTGTTGACTCGTCAATACCCGTTGTAATTCTTTTTCCAGAAATTGACTTCAATAAAGAGAAATTCCTAGAAAAAGTAGATACGAATGTAAAAGAGTTTGGCTACTGCACTATTGTCGTTTCAGAAGGAACCAAATGGCCTGATGGAAAATTTTTAGCTGAGCAAGGAACGCGTGATGACTTTGGACATGCTCAATTAGGCGGCGCAGCGCCAGTTGTTGCAAATATAGTAAAAAAAGCCTTCGGCTATAAATTCCACTGGGCAGTAGCAGACTATCTCCAGCGATCAGCCCGTCACTTAGCATCGCATTCAGATGTGGAGCAAGCTTATGCACTTGGCAAGGCTGCAGTTGAAATGGCACTAGATGGTAAGAACTCCATTATGCCTTCAATTGTCAGGTTATCTAATAACCCCTATAAATGGGAAATAGGTTATGGCGAATTAAAAGACATTGCTAACGTCGAAAAAATGATGCCAGAAAATTATATTTCAGAAGATGGATTTTCAATTACTAAATCATGTCGTGAATATTTGCTTCCACTTATTGAAGGTGAGAACTATCCACCGTATAATAATGGGTTACCCGATTATGTCGTAATGCAAAAATCAAAAGTTAAGAAAAAATTACCGCCTTTTGAAGTTTAACTACAAAGTGTCCATATGAACGTTATTTTATTAGGGCCGCCTGGTGCTGGAAAAGGTACTCAAGCAGCTCATATTTGTGAAAAATTTAATATCCCGCAGATTTCTACGGGTGATATGCTGCGGGCAGCAGTAAATGCAGGAACTTCTATTGGACTCGAAGCAAAAAAAACTATAGACGCAGGAAACCTTGTCCCAGATGAGATAATTATTGCTTTGGTTAAAGAAAGAGTTCAATCAAAAGATTGCAGTAATGGCTATTTACTTGATGGATTTCCTAGAACCATTAATCAAGCTGATGCTCTTAAATTACAAGGCATTAAGATTGACTATGTTGTTGAGGTTAAAGTTCCAGACGATGACATAGTAGTTAGAATGTCTGGTCGCCGCGTTCATTTACCTTCAGGAAGAACATATCATATTGCCTTCAACCCGCCAACATTAAAAGGCAAGGATAACTTAACTGGTGAAGATTTAATTCAGCGCGTTGATGATGATGAAACGATTGTTAGAGGACGTTTAAAAATTTACCACAAACAAACTGAGCCACTTGTTAAATACTATCGTGATGATGCAAAAATTGCTGCTTCAGGCTCAAAGTTTATCGCTATAAGTGGAGTTGGCTCACTTGATGAAGTCAAAAACAGAATTACATCAGCTCTAATTAGTTAAATTATAGTTTTTTAGAGATCGATTTTAAACTTTACTCTTTTAGTCCCATCCTCTGAGCCTTTAACAATAACTTTATCGTTATTAATGTCATAGGTTAATGTGTCACCACTAAACGAGTCAAATCCTTGAACTAAGTAGGCATTCCCAACCAAAAAAATCATGCCTTCATTCACATCATAGGTAATCAATGTTGCAGTTGCCTCTATAAAGCGCGCCTGATTTTCTTGACTTTGAATATACTTAGCAGGATTATCAACTGTGCCAGTTGCTTTCATTGTTTCAACACCATCTGTGTCAGTTTGAACCTGGATAAGCTCTGCAGTCATCAAGAGTGAACCCTGCCTAACTTCAGCATTTCCACTAAACTCATTAAAACCTGATAGCTCATCAACTATGACAGACTCAGCTTCAATTTCTATAGGCTGCTTTGCATCTTCTGGGAGCGCAAAAACAAACGTCGTAAAAAAAATGGTAATTAATAAAATAATTTTATTCATAAACAGCCACAACCCTATTCATTAATTCAAGTTTCTTTGTTACAGCATCATAATGCATTTTTTTTGCCTTTATGTCAACAGTATTTGATTTAAAGTGAGAAAGTGAGTTTGATTTTAAGACCTCACCATCATTGGACTGATCAATTACAACATTTGAACTCTTAAGAACACCTCCAGATCCACTCACAACCTCTACTTTTCCTAACAGATTAATTAGCTTTATATTCATATCCATATCAATTCCATTTTCTGAATTAACAATAGTATCTTTTGAGCGATAAACTGTTTTTTCTTTACTTTTATATATTTTTTCACCTGCATTATGACTAATATTTAGATTTTTTGTATCAACCGTCATACCAGAATCTTCAAAAATTTTAACATTGCCACTTAAATACATCATATCACTATCAATATTCATTTCCATTCCCTCAGAAATGATTCTTACTGTCTCACCTAAATATGTAACCTCTTTATTACTTTTGATTTGTCCATTATCACTGAGAACAATTAAGGACTCTGTATCAAGCTCATGTGAAACTCCTGTCTTAGTTTCAATTTTTACCTCGCCATTAAAAAACATCTCGCCAGATTTAAGGATTTCAGCACGGTTTGATCTAAGTACGAGTCCTTCTTCTTGATTATCATTAAATGTTTTAACTTCAACGTTGAGAATCTGGACTGGGGAGTTTTTATAACTGAAGTAAGTATCAGCTTGTATCGTGTGCAATAAAATCTGCTCATTTGAATATTCTTTAAGAATAAAATTATCTATTTTTTCAAGATAAGTAGTTTCTTCAGGCTCTTCAGCACTTAAGATTGATTGATCTGAAACTTTTTGAAACACCAAAAGCTTTAGAAAATTATCTTGAAATACCCATAAGATAGCTGCCAAGACTATAATGAATACTATAAATGATTGAATTTTCTTAGTTTGAAAAAGAGCCATGATATGTTAAATCAAAGAATAAAAGGTCTGTACGGAATCACGCCAGACAAAGACCTGAATATTGCCCTTATTGAGAATGCAATTAAAAAACATAAAGTAAATATTCTCCAATACCGCCGTAAAATCCAAGATGAAAAACGTAAGCTACATGAAGCAACACAGTTGCTTGAACTATGCATACAATATAATACTTTATTTATAGTCAATGATGATGTCAACCTTTGTAAGAAAATTGGCGCTGATGGAGTTCACTTGGGACAAAATGATGTGGATATTTCTGCTGCAAGACATCTGCTTGGCAAGAAATTTATTATTGGTGTTTCATGCCATAATGATCTTGAACTTGCTTTAGAAGCTGAAAAGAATGGTGCAAATTATATTGCTTTAGGGGCTGTTTTTAAATCTAAAACTAAACCAAATGCTGCTTATTGTTCTCACTCAACGATTCAAAATATTAAAAGCAATATTAATATTCCAATTGTTGGTATAGGGGGAATTACTTTTGAAAACCAACAAAGTGTACTTGATGCAGGCTGTAACTCTATTGCTATGATAGAGGGTCTTTTTGGTCACTAAATCTAGAATTATTTTTGTAATTATAGCCACCTTTTAAGCCCTTTTTTGAAAGCACAAACTGCCATAAGTGGTTTTTTCTAGAGCGAAAAGAAGCTGCACACATTAGCAAATAGTACTCCCACATCCTCTTAAATCTTTCATCATATACTTCAGTTAATTTATCAAAGTTTTTTTGAAACTTTTCATTCCATGCCATTAATGTTGGATCATAATCTTGTCCAAAATTATGCCAATCCTCTATAACAAAAAAACCTTCGATAGATTTGCAAATTTGACTGGAAGAGGGAGACATTCCATTTGGAAAAATATACTTATTAATCCATGGATCCGTTGCACGCCCTGGGTTGTTTCTTCCAATAGTGTGTAATAAAAACAACCCATCATCCTTTAAGCATCTGTTTACAACTTTCATGTAATTTCTATAGTTTTTATACCCCACATGTTCAAACATTCCTATTGACACTATACAATCATATTTTTTTTTAAGTTCACGGTAATCTTTTAATTCGAACGATACATCAAGGCCATCGCAAGATTTTTTTGCATAACTTACTTGTTCTTTTGAGATAGTTACTCCATGCACACTTACTCCATAATTTTCAGCGGCATATTTTGCAAAACTACCCCATCCACAACCAATTTCCAGAACACTCATCCCAGGCTTAAGGTGAAGTTTTCTGCAAATTAAATCTAATTTATTGATTTGAGCTTGCTCCAAATTCTCTGCCCTCCTCCAATAGCCACATGAGTAATTCATTCTTTCATCGAGCATTAATGAAAATAAATGATTGCCAATATCATAATGCTCTGTTCCAACTATGTAAGCTCTTTTTGTTGTTTGGGCATTGAATAAGTAAGCTCTAACTACATTCATTAAAAAATAAGGGTTGGTTATTTTGACTTGCTTATCTATTCGTGCACTCAGCAGCTTATCTCCGAATTGATCTAATGATTCACAATCCCACCATCCATCCATATAGCTCTCACCAAGCGCTAAAGACCCTCCACTTAAAACGCGAGCATAAAATAAATCATTATTAATTTTAGGGTCCCACGAGCGTGGCCCATTGATTTGAATATCAGCGGAATTAAATAGTTTGTCTACTGTTTTTTTAAAATCAGTCAAATATTCAAATACTTCTGTTTTCTATCGAAATATTATCTTACCACAGAATTAATTATTTTGGAAATTGTGAACTAACTTTGAAATTTAATTTGAAAAATTTGTCCTTAATAGAGCAAAAAGGCTAAGAGCGACAATAACTATAAAAAAGATTAAGGACCAGCCTGCCATACTCAAACCTAAAAATTGCCATGGTATTTCAGCGCAATTACCATCACCCATAAATAACGCATTTAAAACATCGGCAAATGGAAACACATCAATAATGTATTCAAGCGGAGGACCACAAAGTGGAACCTCATCTTCGGGAAGTCCTTGCAACCAAACCTGGCGACCAGAAATCCATACACCAGCAATAGCAAAAAGAGCTATAAAAAAAGAATACAGTTTGCTGGCTCGAATATGCGGATTATGCAAAAAAGCTACAAATGAACTAACGCCAATCAAACAATAAAAAAACTGCTGAGTTATGCATAGCGTGCAAGCCTCTAGACCTAGAACCTTAATACTATAAGCTGCATAACCAAGCAATGACCCTACTAGTATAAAAATAATTAAGTGTATTTGTCTTGGTAGAAGTTGAAGTAAAAAAGTATTCATTTTATTAAATTAATTTGAATTAGTTATCATACAAGTTTTTCAGGCTCATTGAACTTGGGACTTGAAAAAAAATCATTGATCATAGGAATAAAAAATTCTAGAGGCTTTGTCTCATAATTTGGATCAAAACAATTCTGATCATATTCATGACAAAACTTTATAGCATCTTGATACCAAGGGCTATTAATAAATAATTCTCTAGCATTTCTATCTCCACCTGAATGATGTGCATAGTAGTACATCTGAAAGACACCATGGTGTTTTACAATCCAATAAGTCTTCTCTGATACAAAAGGTCGAAGGATTGCTGCTGCCATTTCTGAATGTGAATATGGAGCTAGACCATCTCCTATATCATGAAATAAAATCGCTATTACTATTTCCAAATCTTCCCCGGCAAAATGGGCTCTTGTAGCACCCTGTAAACTATGCTCAAGCCTACTAATTTGATAACCAGAAAGACTTGAATTAAGTGATCTCAGTGAAGCAATCAATCGCTTTGGAAGCTCTAAATTAAATTCATCTTCAAGGTCATTTAGAAAAGCATACTCTTCAGCAGTTCCATTCTCCATACTTTTAAAGCTAACCTTTTTCATAATAAATTATTCTTCCTTATATTCTTTTTGCACTATCCTTTAATAATCCAGCAACATAATGAGAAAACGAGTGTCTAACCATCATCAACAAATTTCCCTCAATATTTCGATAAATACAAACTGGCGCTTGCCCACAAGTAGTTGATACAACTTTACCTATAGTCAAGGAGCCCTCTAAATCATAACTCATCCATCTAGACAATAAGGTGTCTACATTATTTCCTGAAAACTCCAGAATACCATAAGCTCCAGAACTGTCTGTCGTTGACATTCCTTTAGGGAGTGATTTAAACTTTTCAAGAAGTTGATCTTTATTATTTCTATTATGTAGCAACCAAATTTCATCTGGGCTTATCCATAGAAAATTATCACCATTATCATTGAGGCTTGCAGATAAAGATTCAGGTAACTCTGCATTAAAAATGTCTTTAATAGTAATAGCATTTTTTTTATGATCTTTTGATGTTCTTATAACCATTAAAGATAAATCTGAAATCTCACGGCAAACTAGGTCATCTTGATTAATAAGAAAACCATCCTGATCCAAAACAGGTTGAAAAGTTGTTCTAAATTCCATAATATTGTTTTCTACTAAACTACTCATTACCATCCACCTTTTCACCTTCAATATCATAAAAAACACTACTAGAAACTTCACAAGGGATTTCCTTTAAACCTTGTTTCTCTTGAACAATTTTAACTAATACTATTTCAGTCATTTTTGAAAGTCCCCCCTTAAGTTGAGCCATTGCAATTGACCTTCTAAGTATAGGGCTAAAATAACTGGAGGTCACATAACCTATGGAGCCTCCTTTATTATTAATTATGTGAGAACCTTCTGGAAGCACAACATGAGCATCCTTTGTTAATAGTCCTACTAGTTGAAAGCGATCATCAGAATTGAGTGCAGAAATACTAAAAGAACGACGGCCAATATAAGAAAAAGGTTTATCTTTTGCAAGAATCCAATTCATGTTGACATCCATTGGTGTCATCGAACCATCAGTATCTTGACCAACAATAATATAACCTTTTTCCGCGCGAAGTACATGCATTGATTCAGTTCCATAAGGCGTTATATTCCATTGCTTACCAGCCAATGCAACCTCATCCCAAATATACCGACCATAATTAGCCTCAATATTAATTTCATAAGCAAGTTCGCCAGAAAAACTAATCCTCATAATCCTTGCTTCTACGCCACATACTGTTCCAGGTCGCCACTGCATAAACTTAAAATTATCACGCTCAAAGTCAATGTCATGACATAGAACTTTCATCAAATTACGAGCATTTGGTCCAACAACTGCAACGGTTGCAAATTGGTCTGTAACACTACTAAGATGAACATCTAAGTCACTCCACTCGGTCTGAAGCCACATCTCTAAAGCAGAGTAAACGCTTGCAGCACCTCCAGTTGTAGTAGTCATAATAAAGTGATTATCATTGATACAGGCTGAGACTCCGTCATCAATGATCATTCCTTTCTCATTACACATAAGTCCATAACGACAGCTCCCTGGAGCAAGCTTCATCCAAGCATTGGTGTAAACTCTGGATAAAAATTCTCTAGAATCTTTCCCTTGAACATCAATTTTTCCAAGAGTTGATGCATCCATCATTCCAAGTGAAGTTCTAACGGCAAGACACTCTCTATTAACTGCTTGATGAATATCTTCTCCACTCTTTGGATAATACCAAGGTCGGTACCATTGGCCTACAACCTCGAACTCTGCTCCACTTTCTAAATGAGAGTCGTGGATTGTTGTATACCGTTGGGGATCAAAAAAACCTCCTACTTCCCGGCCTGCCATAGCACCAAAATCAACTCCAGTATAAGCTGGGCGAAATGTAGTTGTTCCAACTTCAGACAAAGGAACATCTAGAAACTGTGCTGCAACAGCAATACCATTGATATTACCAGTTTTACCTTGATCAGTTCCAAATCCCATCGCAGTGTAGCGCTTAATATGTTCAATCGAGCGATACCCCTCTCTAATTGCTAGAGCAACATCTAAAGTAGTCACGTCATTTTGCATATCAATAAACACTTTAGGCCTATTCAGAATTTCTATTGGCACAAAAAATTGACTAGCATTGTAGTAATCTAAATAATTTTCGCTCATGCTATCTTGGGTAGATTTCTTAATTTCGCCCAAAGATAAAAGAGTCAATTGAGCTTTATTTTTTGCATCAATTACAACATCCTTCCAAAATCCAATGGCACTAATTGAGCCACACACTTGTCTATTTTTTCGCACCTTTTGTGGCAAAAAAGCTTGAGAACCTTCATCAAAAAAAGTTTTTGCGCCGCAATGACAGTCAAGGTGGACCACCGGATTAAAGCCACCTGATGATGCCAATAAGTCACAATTCAATCTTTTTGAAGGACCTGTAAGCCTCCACTTCTTGCCTTGCACTTCAACCGAAGAAACCTCGATACCTTTTACAAGGTTTGTTCCATGTGCTTTTAGCACAGCATAACCTTGGAGAACTTCGATACCTAATTTTTTTGCCTTTAAGACAGTTTCACTCTCTCCACCAGATGGCCTAATATCAATGACCTTACAGTTAATCTCATTATTATTGATGTCAATTGCTGTGCTATAGATGCTGTCATTATTTCCATACAAAACAACATCTTTGCCTGAGATTACACCAAACTCATTAAGGTAACGCCTAACAGACTGACTCAACATTATATTTGCTAAATCATTCGTTTCAAATAATATAGGGCGCTCATGAGCTCCAGTTGCCAATATAACTTCTTTAGCTCTTATCTTATGCAGCACTTTCCTAGCAGCTTGTGTGCCTCCTGATATCAATGACTCACCAGTAGCATTAGTTTGCAATACCTCTATATAGTTATGGTCATACCAAGCATAGGCTGTTGATCGGGAGAATATTTTCAAACGACTATTGGCTACATTTTTAAATTCCAGTAACTTACTAAGATTATCATGATGCCAACTAATGGCAGTATCATCACTTTGAAATTCATTAAATAATTCCCCACCTAAATGCGCTCGCTCATCAACCAAAATAACCCTTGTTGTTTTAGAGTTATTGAGAACTTCTAATGCAGCTGTTATTCCCGCTACGCCACCTCCAACAACAAGGACCTCAGTATGATGGAAAATATGATCATAAACATCCTCATCTTTTTCAGTAGGGGCTTTTGAAAAGCCTGCAAGTGATCTTAGGCTATCTTCAACCATTGCCCAAACCTTTTGCTTTATAAAGGTTTTATAATAAAAACCTGCTGGCATAAATCGATGTAATGGTTTAATTAAAGCGCGAAAATCAATTGAATTTGGATTACTAGAGCTCACTGCACTTAAGCCATCATAAATCATAACTTCAGTTGCCTTCAAATTAGGCGTATAGCGCCCACCAATTTCTAGTGAAACAAGTGCGTTAGGCTCCTCAACACCTGAACCCATTAGGCCACGCTTACGTCCATATTTAAAGCTTCTAGCATAGAATAGAACGTCATTTGCTATTAATGCAGAAGCTAAGGTGTCGCCTTTGTACCCCTTATAGGATTTGTTATTAAATATAAAGCTTAGAACTTCAGATTGATCTATAAAGTCACTCTTATGATTCTTTAATCTCATGATCGATTCTCGCTCGTTACCTCTCCAAAAGCCGCAACCTCAAGAATTTCATGGCTAATCGTAGATCTTTTAACTAAGAAATATTTACGACATCCATTAGTATGGACCCACTGCTCCCAGTGATCTCCTTTGTGATTAGTGCGATAAAATACATAATCAGACCACTCATCATCACTAAGCTCTTCAGGGTTCTGAGGTCTGGCAATAAAAGCCTCTCCAGCAGGAGAAAATTCATTTTGATCTCTCGATTCTTTACAATATGGACAATCTATCAAAAACATAATATTACCTTTATATATAACTAATGTGCAACTCCTGCTGCACCATGCTCGTCAATAAGAGCTCCACTTGTAAAACGATCAATATGAAATGGAACTGCTAACTCATGTTGCTTATCTTGAGCAATGGTGTGAGCAAAAACATTTCCAGAGCCTGGAGTCGCTTTAAAGCCTCCAGTTCCCCAGCCACAGTTAAAGTAAAGCCCTTCAACTTTTGTTGGACTAATTACAGGACAAGCATCAGGGCAAACATCAACTATGCCTCCCCATTGACGGTTCATACGAACTCTCGAAAAAATTGGAAACAATTCAAGTATTGCAGCAGCGCAATGTTCTACTATCTTTGCACTACCTCTTTGAGCATATGAGTTGTAACCATCAATACCAGCTCCAATAACTAAATCTCCCTTATCACTCTGGCTTACGTAACCATGAACAGCATTCGACATTACTACCGTATGGAGAATTGGTTTCATAGCTTCAGACACAAATGCTTGAAGAGGGTGGCTTTCAACTGGCAGTCTTAATCCTGCCATTTTTGCAACAACTGAAGAGTGCCCTGCACTTACGCAGCCAACTCGATCTGCCATAATATCACCCAATGTTGTCTTAACGCCTTTTACTCTTCCTTCTTCAACCTCGATGTCAATAACCTCACAATTTTGTATAATGTCAACTCCAAGATTTGAAGCGGCCCTGGCAAAACCCCAAGCAACACCATCATGCCTAGCAACGCCAGCACGTGCCTGGAAAGATGCTCCCATAATTGGGTATCTTGCATTTTTAGAAGTATTAATAATTGGAATTTGTTCTTTTATCTCCTTTTGGTCAACTACTACCGCATCAACACCATTGAGCACATTAGCATTTACTCTTCGCTCAATATCTCTCATATCTTGCAGAGTGTGTCCAAGGTTGTACACCCCTCTCTGACTAAACATAACATTGAAGTTTAGATCTTCACTAAGCCCTTCCCAAAGTCTCATGGAGTGCTCATAAAGACTAGAAGCCTCGTCCCTTAAATAGTTTGAACGAATAATAGTGGTATTTCTGCCAGTATTTCCACCACCAATATAGCCTTTTTCAAGAACCGCTACATTTGTAATACCGCACTCTTTAGCTAAATAATAAGCTGTAGCTAGTCCATGGCCACCACCACCAATGATAATAACATCGTACTTAGATTTAGGTTTTGATAATGGGATCGCTTGATCCCATTCTTGATTGCCTAATCCAGCCTTTAATAACGAATACCAAGAATATTTTTTTTGCATAATAATTTAAGCTCAAACAATAAAACTATAAATCAAGAACTACGTCACTTGTGGGATAAGAACAACAAGTAAGTATGTAACCCTCTTCCTCATGAGACTTTAAAAGCCCACCCTGAGCATCCATCTCAACTGTACCTTCTATCATCTTGGTGCGACATGTTCCACATAGCCCCATAGAGCAAGCAAAAGGAACTGTAATGCCTTGTTTTTGAATTGAAACCAATATACTCGAATTACTGCCACAAGACACCACCTTATCACTCTTCGACAGGGTGACATTATATTCATTTATTCCACTATCTGGAACTTTATGTTCTGGCAATTCCAGATTAACTGCCATATTACTTTGAGCAGTTGAACTCTCAATATCAAAGCTCTCTTGATGATAAGCAGACATATCAAAATTGCTCGATTCTAAAATCTTTTTTGCATTTTGCATATAAGGTTCTGGCCCACAACAATATACCTCTCTATCAGTGAAATCTGGCACAAGTTCTAAAAGCAGTTCAGAACTTAAAAATCCACTAGGTCCCTCCCAGTTTGCATCTGGTTTATCACATATAAAATGCCTTTTAAAGTTAGTCTGATGAAGTTCATAAAACTCAAGCTCTTCTTTTGAAATTAAATCTTTGGGAGATAGTGCATTATGAATAAAAACTAAATCAACATTTATAGATAAATCAATAAAGTATCTTGTCATTGAGAGCATTGGGGTAATACCACTTCCACCTGACATAAGTAAAATTTTAGGCCTAGGCTGATCAAGAGCAACACTAAAAGACCCTCCAATATTAAGAGCATCAACGCAATCACCAATCTTTAAGTTGTCATGCATCCAGTTAGTAACAACCCCATCCTTCATTCTTTTATTAGTAATAGTTATTGTGTACGGTCGAGTTGGACTTGACGCTATGGTATAAGTTCTCATAACCTCATTGCCATCTATATTTAAAAATAGAGTTGTATGCTGGCCTGGCAAAAACTGAAACCATGCGTCTTTCTTTGACTTAAAAGTAAAGCTCTTAACATTGTGAGTTTCATCTTTGATTTCAACACACTTTAGAGGTGATAGATCTCCAACCCACCTATCAAGACTTTCAATATTTATATTGGGAAAAACTAATTCATTCATCTTACTTCAACTTAGTATTTAAATAATTGTTTACAATTTTATCATTGCCTTATGCAGTTGTAAAAATTAGAAAAGAAAACAGACTGTTTTTAATTCCAGCTAGACTTAATTAAAAATAACACTCTAAGGCATAGGAATTACATGTTTTTTTCTGGCATTCATTCCCTGAAAAATAATTGCCATAAATATAGCGCAACCACCAATTAAAGTATTTGTACTCGGAACCTCGTGAATGCCAAATATTGGAAGCCATGCCCAAAAAATTCCCAAAACCACCTCAAGCAATGAAAGCATTACAAGCTCACCACTAGGCAAATATTTTGCCCCTAATCCATATAATATAAGGCCAACTCCAACTACTAAGCCATGCATCATACTAATTCCAATATTGGCTGAGGCCATCTCAAAACTACTTCCACTTACTAGAATTAAAATTGTTGCCCATAACATACAAAAAAAGCCAGCAAGAGCAGGCGTTAATAATTTAGGCACTTCAGGGTTTTTTCGAATTGTAATTGTGTATATTGCAAAGCCTAAAGCTACAAAGAAACCATAAACAACACCTAATAAAGTAGTTGATTTTTCAGTATCCCAAACCATAATTGTAATTCCAGCAGCAACAATCAACATGTTTATGAAAGTTATAGGGCTCAACCTTTCACCTAAAATAAGATAGCCTAAAAACGCAGAAAGAACTGGGGACAGGGCAAGCATTAATAGAGTAATAGCAACTGTTGTTGTTGTTAATGCATAAATCCATCCAAAAAATGTAAATGACATTACAACGCTTCCGACCAAACTCCAGGAGTCGATCCTCTTAAACGTAAGAAAAAAATCTTTGCCTTCTCTAAATGCTACATAAATGAGAATCACCGATGTGATTATTAAACCCCTATAAAGTAGATATTGAAGTCTATAGTTTTCAGCATCTTCTAGTAGGCGAACAAGTGGCGCACCAAAACTCCAGATGATTCCGCTGATAACGACTAATAAAAATCCAAGAAAATATCTATTCTGCATGAAACCCCTACATAACATAAAGATTGACACTAATTATTTCCGCATTTTGTTCTTAAAATATATATCTGTCAATCATTTTTTTACGTGCCAAGAAGAGATACCAAAGTTAACACTATTATTTGTACAAAAAAATAAGTAAATTCAAAGCTTAGTTCCAGTTAAAATTTAACTTTAAACACTTAGACCTAAAAAATTCATGGATAACTTAAGAGGTATTCTATTCATGATTCTTGCAATGGCTGGATTTGCATTTGAGGATTTATTTATTAAAATTCTCTCAGCTTATTTTCCAATTTCAGAAGTAATAATAATTCTTGGCTTTACTGGAAGTATCGTTTTTCTCATAATTGCACTTTTTCAGAAAGCACCAATTTTTCATAAAGACCTATTAAATAAGCATGTAATAATTCGAACAATTTGTGAGCTTTTAGGGGCGGTATTTTTTGTTACAGCAATTGCTTTAACGCCTCTTTCATCCGCTTCAGCTATTCTACAAATAACGCCATTATTAGTAACCATTGGTGCTGTAATATTTTTTAGAGAAAAAGTAGGATGGAGGCGCTGGACAGCAGTATTTGTTGGCTTTATGGGTGTGTTATTAATTTTGCGTCCTGGCTATGGTGGCTTTATGCCGGCTTCAATATTTGCATTGCTTGGATCTTTATTTCTAGCAGCAAGAGATTTATCAACTCGCGCAATGAAGGTTGACCTTCCCTCGGTAACGATTGCTTTATATGCCTTTATAGCTTTTGGAATCTCAGGTATTTTAATTATTCCATTTAATTCGCCAATGATCGCTCCATCACTATATCAACTTATGTACTTTATTGGAGCATCGACTTTTGGGGTAATTGCTTATTATTCACTTGTTATATCATCACGTATTGGTGAAATGTCCGTTATATCACCATTCCGATATTCACGGATTGTATTCGCAATGCTTCTAGCAATAATAGTTCTTGGAGAGAGGCCAGATAGCTTTACCCTTATTGGAGCATCAATTGTCGTAGCTTCAGGACTTTATACATTCATACGTGAAAGTATTTTAAATAAACCTCAATGAATTAGAGTAATTAGACCATGGGTCGTAAACTATTTTTCATCAAGCAGAAAATATATGCTTTAAGAAAAGCTTGCTATACTTTACTAAAATGACTAACATCCGCACAAATTAACTCAATCAAAGGAGTCGCTATGAATATGCCAAGAACAATACTTATACCAAATGGTGACAATATAGTTCACACATTTAGTGATAAAGAATTCCAAAATCGCCAGCAAAGTCTCAGAACTCATATGGCGCAAAATAACATTGATAGTGTAATTTTTACGTCAATTCATGGCATTAATTATTACAGTGACTTCCTCTATTGCTCTTTTGGCAGACCTTACGCACTTGTCGTTACGCAAGATAAAACTACAACGGTAACTGCAAATATTGATGGTGGCCAACCTTGGCGTAGAACTTTTGGTGAAAACTTAGTCTACACAGACTGGCAAAAAGATAGCTTCTTTTATGCACTACAACAGCTCGTACGTAATGGCGATAAAATTGGCATAGAGTATGATCATATAACTAAAGAGCGCTTGGATAAGCTTCAAGCTGCATTTAACAAATCAAACTTTATTGATATTTCAGTTGATTGCATGAAGATGCGCTCTATCAAGTCAGATGAGGAAATTGTTCATATCATTCAGGGAGCAAATGTTTGTGATATAGGCGGAGCAGCACTCGTTGAAGCCGTTAAAGAAGGAGTGCCAGAACACGAGGTAGCCCTTCACTCGACGCAGGCTATGGTCAGAGAAATTGCTAAGCGATATCCAAACTCAGAGCTAATGGACACCTGGACTTGGTTTCAATCTGGCATTAATACTGATGGCGCGCACAACCCCGTGACCACTAGGAAAGTTCAAAAAGGTGATATTTTAAGTCTTAATTGTTTTTCAATGATTGCAGGCTACTATGTTGCACTCGAAAGAACATTATTTTATGATCATGTTGATGACGCATCCATGAGATTGTGGGAAATTAATGTAAAGGTACATGAGGAAGGAATGAAACTTATCAAGCCAGGAGTTGCATGCAAAGACATCGCACTTGAACTTAATAAAATTTTTGAAGAGTACGGCTTGCTTGAAAGTAGAACTTTTGGATATGGTCATTCATTTGGAGTTTTGTCTCACTACTATGGCCGTGAAGCTGGAGTTGAGCTAAGAGAGGATATAGATACAGTGCTGCAAAAAAATATGGTTGTCTCTATGGAGCCTATGATTATGATCCCAGGAAGTCAGCCTGGTGCTGGTGGTTATCGTGAACATGATGTTATGGTGTTAACTGAAGATAGCGCCTATGACATTACCAAATTTCCATTTGGTCCAGAGCATAATATTATTACTTAGTAGTTTTTATAAAACACTAACCCAGAAAAATGGAAACTATTGATTACTCGTATTTATTAAAAGAGTTGAAATTAACAGCCCGAAATGCTGGTAATGAAATTATGAAAATCTATGCTAATTCAATAAATGTTAACTTCAAAGAAGATGGATCGCCGGTTACACTAGCTGACAAAGCAGCAGAGCATGTAATTCTTAAAAAACTTAAAGAGATTACCCCAGATATCCTAATCGTCTCAGAAGAAGACTCAAAAAGTCATAGTTCAAAAGCTACGAATCAGTTTTTTCTCATAGATCCACTTGATGGCACAAAAGAGTTCCTTAAAAAAGATGGCTTAGGTTCATTTACTGTAAATATTGGACTTATTGAAAATGGCATTCCAACTTTAGGGGTTGTTTATGCACCTGTACTTAACAGGATGTTTTTTGCTTCAGTTACTACTGGCGCTTTCGAAGAATCAAATGACTTAATTAAGCCTATAACTATTCGAGAATTACCTCAATCTGGAGCTGTTGCTGTAGCGAGCGTTTCTCATCGTGACGAATTAACAAACACTTGGTTAAATGATCATAAAATTAAGAATACAACATCCATTGGGTCTTCATTAAAATTTTGTTTAGTTGCCTGTGGTGAGGCTGATGTCTATCCTCGATTTGGTCCAACTATGGAATGGGACACTGCTGCTGGAGATGCTGTATTGAGATGTGCAGGTGGCTCAGTTAAGCATCCAAATGATGAGCCGTTTAACTATGGAAAGTCTAATTATAGAAATGGTCCATTTATTGCTTATGGAAGTTTCTAGATCAAAAGAAATAATAACTCTTACTAATCAAACCATCCTAACTTTCGTAAGAATATATCTCTACCATCATCTCATCTGCAATTAGCTCAAGCTTATCTCTAATAAGGTTTTCGTCAAGAGAGACTGGCAAATGAAGAGTAATTTGTGCTTTGAAAAGCTGCTCTCCAGACATAGATGCATCAATTATCTCAGTCTTTAACTCTTCTACATTTGCTTGCAAATCATCTGCTAGAACATGAGATAGTTTATTGATAATGCCAACATGATTTTGACCAATAAGTTCAATGTTATAACTCTTTACATTAGCTTGCTTTAATGGAGAAGTTTCTTCGCACGCTATTTGCAATCCTAAAGACGATGAAACCAACTCTTTACTTAATTGAGTAGCATTTTTGGATGGCACATTAACCTTCAGAATTCCAGCAAACTTTCCTTCAAAGCTGGACATATTACTCTCAATCCAGTCACCATTATTGGCCACAATAATCTTTGAAAGACCATCAATAAGCCCAGGTTTATCGTCACCTAAAACACTAATCAAAAATGATGTCATAAAATTTTTATTTATAATCTTCTACACTTGGACAAGAACAAATTAAGTTCTTATCACCATAGACATTATCCACTCGCGAAACTGGCGGCCAGTATTTAACTCGCCTTAAACTTTCGACAGGATATGCTGCCTCTTCCCTGGAGTATGAAAAATTCCATTCTGTAGATGTTACCATTTCTAGAGTATGTGGAGAATTAATTAGCGGGTTATCTTCTGTAGAGTATTCTCCAGACTCAACTTTTAGTATCTCTTTTCTGATTTGTATCATAGCATCACAAAATCGATCAAGCTCATCCAATGACTCAGACTCTGTTGGTTCAATCATCAACGTTCCAGCAACTGGAAATGACATAGTTGGGGCATGAAAACCGTAATCAATGAGTCGCTTAGCTACATCATCTACACTTATACCAACTGTGTCTTTAATGGGCCTAATATCAATAATACACTCATGGGCAATCCTACCATTTTCATCACTATAAAGTATTGGATAGTGCTCTTCAAGTCTCTTTGATATATAGTTTGCATTTAAAATTGCATTGCATGTAGAAGCATAAAGGCCTTCTTTACCAAGCATTGCAATATACATCCAACTGATAGGCAAAATACTGCCAGAACCCCATGGAGCCCCAGAAATACTTCCAACATCTGTATTATTTAATGGCGTTGTTGGTAAAAAATGTACTAAATGCTCTTTAACGCCAATTGGCCCAACTCCAGGACCACCCCCGCCATGAGGAATAGCAAATGTTTTATGTAAATTAAGGTGTGATACGTCGCCTCCAAATTCACCTGGAGCAGAAACACCAACCATTGCATTCATATTAGCACCATCAATATAAACCTGACCTCCAGCATTATGAACAATTTCACAAACCTCTTTTACATCCTTTTCAAATACTCCATGAGTCGAAGGATATGTAATCATTATTGCAGCTAGATTATCGGCATGCTCTTTTGCTTTTGCTTTTAAATCTAAAAGATCAATATTGCCATCCTCTGCACTATCAATTACGATTACCTTCATACCAGCCATTTGTGCAGATGCTGGATTAGTACCATGGGCAGAAGATGGAATTAAACAAATATTTCTGTTTTCTTCACCTCTACTTCGATGATAAGCACGAATTGCAATTAACCCCGCATACTCACCCTGAGCTCCTGAATTAGGCTGCAGTGATATTGCAGCATAACCTGTTGCCTCACAAAGCATTTCTTCAAGCTCACTAATCATCTCTTGATAACCTATGACTTGATTCATTGGAACTGCTGGATGGATCTGAGAAAATTCTGGCCAAGATACTGGTATTAATTCAGCTGCAGCATTAAGCTTCATTGTGCATGAACCAAGAGGAATCATTGAGCGATCAAGTGCAATATCCTTATCTCCTAAATACCTAATATAGCGCATCATATTTGTTTCTGATCGATAGGTATTAAAAACATCATGTGTCAAGAAGCTTGATTTTCTTTTTAGACTTTTGTGAATTTGAGTCTTATTTTTTTCAAATATAATTTGAGTATTTAGGCCAGATTCTGTATTAAATATTTTCCATAAGCGTTCTATATCCTCAGGAGCACTGAGCTCATCAAATGAAACTGAAACGAGTGTCTTACTAAAAACATTTATGTTGTATCCATTCTTTTCAGCTTGCATAACTACTGCATCAGAGTTCTCAACTTCTATAGTTAATGTATCAAAAAATGTCTCATTTAAAATACGAAATCCCATTTCTGACATGCCGTCAGCAAAAACACTTGAGTAGCGAAAAATTCGATCAGCGATATTTTTAAGTCCCTCTGGTCCATGATAAACAGCATACATGCTTGCCATAATTGCTAGAAGAGCTTGAGCAGTACAAATATTACTTGTCGCTTTTTCACGGCGAATGTGTTGCTCTCTAGTCTGAAGCGCAAGTCTATAAGCAAGCCTCCCTTTAGTATCAACCGATGCTCCAATAATACGCCCAGGCATAGACCTTTTGTATTTGTCACTGATAGACATGAAGGCAGCATGTGGACCACCATAACCAATTGGCACTCCAAATCTTTGAGTATTACCAACTACTATGTCTGTACCCATTTCACCAGGTGGCTTTAAAAGTGTTAAAGAAAGTAAGTCTGCACTAACTGCAACGAGAGCTTTTTTTGATGAACTAATTCTATTAAACTTGAGTAATCACTATAGCCGCCATAAGTATTAGGATATTGCAATAACACTCCAAAACAATCAAGCTCTTTTAGATCAGTTAGAGGGTCACCAACAACAACCTCAATATTTAGTGGCTCAGCTCGAGTTTTAATTACTTCAATATTTTGAATAAAACAATCATTAGCTACAAAGAAGATATTACTCTTAGATTTACTAACTCGATGACATAAAGTCATAGCTTCTGCGCAAGCAGTTGCCTCATCTAGCATTGATGCATTTGCTAAATCCATCCCTGTTAAGTCTGAGACCATTGTTTGAAAATTCATTAATGCCTCTAACCGGCCTTGAGATATTTCTGGCTGATAAGGAGTATACGCAGTGTACCAAGAAGGATTTTCTTGGACATTGCGCTGAATTACTGGTGGTGTAATTGCATTGTAATAACCCTGGCCAATGAATGACTTATAACGAATATTCATTCTAGCTAGATTTCTTAATTTTTTAAGGGCTGCCAACTCCGACATACCTTTAGCTATATTCATCGGCTTTTTCCGACGAATAACATCTGGCACAATCTCATCAATTAACTTATCTAAGTTGTCAAAACCAAGATAATCAAGCATCTGATTTTTCTGCTCAGTTGAAGAACCAATATGCCTAGTAGTAAAGGCATCATTATTTAATAAATCTTCAATTTTTTTAGCCATTTAACTCTTTCCTTATTCCTCAATAAAAGTGTTGTACGCGCCTTCATCCATTAACTCATCTAATTCTTCAGGACTTGATAATTTCACCTTGATAAACCAACCTTCGCCCATAGAGTCTTCAGTGACAAGTTCTGGCTCATCTTCTAAACGACTGTTAACTTCAACAATAGTTCCAGATACTGGTGCAACTAGATCTGAAGCAGCTTTAACTGATTCAATTACGGAAATATTCTCTCCGCGGCTACACTCATCCCCAACTTCCGGTAACTCAACGTAAACCAAATCTCCTAATTGCTCTTGGGCAAAATCCGTTATCCCAATAACTACTAGATCATCTCCTTGTGACTGAATCCATTCATGATCTTCTGAAAATTTAATACTCATTACTGCTCCTCATATTAATATTTAACCTCTGTAATAGTTCTGTTTAACAAATGGCAGACTTACAATCTCAACTGCAATTTTTTTATCCCTAACTAATGCAAAAAGCTTGGAATTTTTTTCTATATAACTCTTTTTTAACCTTGCTATAGCTATTGGTCTATTTATGCTAGGGCCAAAGCCACCGCTTGTTACCTTTCCCACATTATTACCCAACTCATCTTCAATCATGGCTCCATCTCGAACAGGCATTCTTCCTTGTGGTTGAAGGCCAACAACCTTTGATTCAGAGCCCTCATTAAGGTGCTTCATAATAGTTTCGAAGCCTAAATAATTACCTTCTCTTTCTCCACCAGTTCTTCTTACCTTGGATAAGGCCCAGCCCAATGAAGACTCAACAGGACTATGATGAATATCAAGCTCATGACCATAAAGAGATAATCCAGCTTCTAAACGAAGAGAGTCTCTTGCACCTAAGCCAACCCATTCAACTTCTATATTAGAAAGTAAAAGTTTTGCTAACTCTTCAGAATCTTTGGCTGCTAATGAAATTTCAAAACCATCTTCTCCTGTATAGCCAGATCTTGTTACCAAGCATTCCATTCCATTTATAACTACTTGTTTAGCGCTCATAAAAATCATTTCACTAATAGAAGGTGCAATCTCAGATAAAACTTTGTGGGCTAAAGGGCCTTGTAATGCTAAAAGCGCAACATCTTCAAGAAACTCTACTTTACAGTCATCACCAATTGTCCTTTGTAAATGAGCAAAATCAGCATTTTTACAGCCGGCATTAACCACTAAAAACAAATCTTCATCGCCCAGATTGGTAACCATCAAGTCATCCATTACGCCGCCAGATTTATTTGTAAATAAAGCATAGCGCAATTTCATTAAGGGTAAATCAATAATATCAACTGGAACTATAGACTCAAGTGCTTTTTTTGCATTTGCACCACCCAGCCTTATTTGTCCCATATGAGAGACATCAAAAAGTCCTGCTTTTTCACGTGTGTGGTTGTGTTCTTTTTTTATCCCAAGAGGATAACTTACAGGCATATCATACCCAGCAAATGGTACCATCTTTGCTCCAGCATCTAAGTGCATTTGGTGCAAAGGAGTAGTTCGAATTAGCGTATCTTTAGACATTAAAATTTGTCTCAAAAAGCCATATTATATAAGAATAGTTTATTTAGTTGAATTCAATTCGTCTTGAATTGATATAAATAGGGTAATTATGTGAATATCGACAGAATGGTTACAAGTCTCACCCAGTCTTCCTTTAGTTAATCATAAAGTTTTATATCAGAATTAATACCCATTAGTCCTACTATATATAGGATAAGGCAATTCTCCTTTTTGGATTCGATAGATGTTTTCAGAAATAGTTTGTCCTGCTGAGTTTGGATTACTTTGGCCTGCAATGTGTGGCGTTATATAAACTGAAGGATGGTCCCAAAGTGAATTATTTTCTGGCAACGGTTCTTGAGTAAATACATCCAAAGCAGCTGCTTTAATATACCCTTCACTAAGAAGAGTCAACAAATCATCCTCATTAATTATTCCACCTCTACCAATATTTATAATAAATGAATCTTTTGGAAGAAGGCTAAGCTCTTTTTTTGTAATAATGTTGGTAGTACCTGATGTTAAGGGAAGGACATTAATTAGAATGTTCGTCCTGCCTAAAAAATCAGAAAGCTGATCCTGACCATAATAATATTTAATATCTGTCAGTGAAGATTTTTGATTAGCGCCCCAGCCAATAACATTAAAACTTTGAGTAACTAATAATTCACCAATACTTCTGCCAATATTCCCTAGGCCCATAATGCCAATTGTTCGGTCCTCTGTCTGAATAGAGCTTTGCTGAATCCACTGGCGTTTAAGTTGTTGAGATCTATAAAGATACTGACCGCTATGAAAATGAAGCACCCAATGCAAGGCATGAAGGCACATTTCATGAGTTAATTTTTTATCAACCAGGCGAATTATAGGTAATCCTTCTGGTAAGTCAGGATCACTAATAATATGGTCTACTCCCGCCCCCAAGGACAGAATTGCTTTTAAATTAGGATATTTTTTTAAAATACCTCGAGGATGCTTCCAGACAACAGCAAATTCAACCTCATTAACATCACCATCATCTGGATAAACTTTTATATCCATCTCTGGCATAGCTTTTTGCAGGCCATTTGACCAAACCTCCATATCCTCCCAGAAGTCTGTAGACGCTAATACTATTGACATAATTCAACCCATAGTGATTTTCTAATTAATATTGATATTTTAATTTACTTATTAAGACAGTACTCTTAAAAATAGCTATTAAGAAATTCACGGTATCATGAATTTTTTTAATAGCTAAAATCAAATATTAATGTAGAATGTTAGTAATAATTTTTATCTAATTTTTTTATGTTTATCAGTGTTTTAGACTTATTTAAAGTTGGTGTTGGGCCTTCAAGCTCGCACACAATGGGGCCTATGGTTGCTGCCAATGATTTTATGACGCATGTCAAAAAATTTTTAGATTCAAATCCTGCTGGTGAAATGCGTCATATTAGATGCACTCTAAAGAATTCTTTAGCTTACACAGGAGTTGGCCATGCAACAGATAGAGCTGTCACTCTTGGACTTAATGGATATCTTCCAAATACCATCATTAAAGAGAATATGGATGAAGTCATTGAGAGAACTTGGAGCTCAAAAAATATAGCTATCAACAACACTCAAAAAGTTGCATTCTTTTCGGAAGATGATATCATTTTTGATACTAGGAACTCATTAAAGCAAAACCCTAACGGTATGGTTTTTGAGCTTCTTGACAAGACAGATTCAATTCTAATATCACATACTTATTTCTCTATCGGTGGTGGTTTTATATCTACATTAGCAGAAATAGATAATGTTGAAGCGCCCATTGCAGCGGAGCCAAGCTCAGCCTATCCATTCCCGTTTGATAATTCAGATCAAATGCTGGAAATGTCTAAAAAGCATGATAAGACTATTTGGGAAATGAAGCTCGCCAATGAAATAGAAAATATTCCTGAAAAAATTCTGAATAAGGAGCTTGATACTATCTGGGACGCAATGAAAACGTGTGTTGAGAGTGGTCTTGCAACTGAAGGTATATTGCCGGGTGGTTTAAATACCAAGAGGCGGGCAAAAAAATTGCATGAAAGCCTCCAGAGTGATCCAGAAAATACAAATTCTAGTGACTGGCTTTGTGCATATGCCATGGCAGTAAATGAAGAAAATGCTGCTGGTCACATGGTAGTGACTGCGCCCACTAATGGAGCAGCAGGTGTCGTTCCAGCAACTCTTTACTACTTCTATAAACATAAGTCGGCAACTCAAGAACAAATTCGTCAATTCTTATTAACAGCATCTGCGATTGGTGGGCTAATAAAACATAACAGCTCTATATCAGGAGCTGAGGTTGGCTGTCAAGGGGAGGTAGGATCAGCATCCTCAATGGCTGCTGCGGCTTTATGCACTGTTAGAGGCGGCACAACAGCGCAAATTGAAAATGCTGCAGAAATGGCGCTAGAACACCATATTGGAATGACGTGCGACCCAGTCAAGGGTCTTGTTCAAGTTCCTTGTATTGAGAGAAATGGATTTGGCGCAGTTAAGGCGTATACTGCAAGCTCACTTTCGCTTAGAGAAAGTGGTGAACATTTAATTTCGCTAGATCAGTGTATTGCTGCTATGAAAAGAACTGGCCTTGATATGTCTACAAAATATAAAGAGACGTCATTAGGCG
Organism: Candidatus Pseudothioglobus sp. Uisw_041; assembly: GCF_048087625.1. Lineage (NCBI taxonomy): Bacteria > Pseudomonadati > Pseudomonadota > Gammaproteobacteria > Pseudothioglobaceae (SeqCode) > Pseudothioglobus (SeqCode) > Candidatus Pseudothioglobus sp. Uisw_041. Next base: position 1,638,692 of record NZ_CP159805.1, read on the forward strand.
GTTTGGCTGTAAGCTTTATTGAATGCTAAATTAGTCTGTATCAACTAGTCCTGCGCCTGCACCTGAAGCTCTAGACTCAGCACTTGATTTAACCAAGCAGCGTGAAAAGTAGCTATAAATTGCCTGCCAATTCTCCTCTACTTTAATGCCATTATGAAGTACTCTTAATTTTTCTTCAGCTAACTTAAATTTTTTAACATTCTTACCTTTATAGGATTTATCACCTATTTCTAGAGGTGAAATTAACACATCAGCATTGCTGCTTAATTCTATAGGATTAGATGACGAGCTTAACACTTCCCACTCTTCATTATCAGTTAAGTTAACTTGAAATTGATTTTTATCTTGATCAGTCCAAAGTACTTTTAGCCCATTACATTTATTAGCACCAAGAGCGGAAACAACTAAAAATGGAGAATCAACATTACTAATTTTTAATTCACTGACTCTACTATTAATCTCAACCCAATCAACACTGCTTGAAGATGCCTCTAAAGAAGATAAGAGCTTCTCTTCTGGACAAAATAAATGTCCCCCTGCTTTTGTTTTTTCAAATTTAATCGATAAACTACTTGCTTGACTATCTAGATTATCAAGCGCTTTTAAGCTACATAGCGAAGGGTCAAAACCATTTTCTGAAATCCACATATTGGCTCTTGCAAAGTCTTCTGAAAGACCAATAGGAGCTTCTACACCAAAGGCTGCTCTAGTGAAATAAAAAAGAACTTCATTTAATGAAATTGTTAAATAACTTTCTGACATGTACAATTTATGCACGGAAATGACTGGGGTCTTCCCGCAATTGGAAATGACCAGCAATCATGGTTTGGCTCTGACAGTTGATCAGGCATTGGAGCACCTTGATACATTGATATCCGAGTCCATAAGTCGGACTTTGGATCAAACTTTGAAGCCCCAAAAAAGGCTAACTTAAAACGTAATAAATCTAGTGGCCTCATGGATTCACTTAATAAATTATCCTGAACTTCAGAATAAGGCCTGACAAAAGTATTTTGAATTCGACGAATGATATGTCTAAATTCTGGGTACATCATTACAAACTCACTGATTGAAATATCATTAGAAGTGGATGATAATACTTTATTGAGCTGACTTACATCTCTACCAATAGCCAGTGGCATTTCTTGCTCAACGCCATCATCAATTCCTTTAGAGCCAAACCTAGGCTCCAACTTATCTTCAGAATAGTACCAAAAATGGTGCTGTGATTCTTTTAAAGAAAAATCAATACTAGTAGCCCATTGATAAGAATCTTCAACAACTTCTTTTAATTGGGCTAATGACATATCTGCATTGAATGTTGGAATCAGATTAGTTGACATTGTCTCTGCAAGATCATCTACTAATGAGCCATGAGGCTCAATAATTAAAGAGACGACCATCTCTTGACATTCTAATGAAAAATTATCCTCTACAAACTGATAAATTCCATTCCAAGGATAGGGTCTAGATATATTAAACTCATCTTCACACCAAATCCTGAGCGATTGTATTTCGTCTGTTAAGCACGAGATTCTATCAGCCTGGACAGTATCCTCAACATTCCATTCATCAACATGCTGACTAACCTGAAACAGTGACTTTAAGAAAACTTTAAGAGTACCTTCAATTGGAGTTTCAATTGATCTTACTCTTGCTAATGCGGTTTCTTTTGCAACAACCCAATTATGAATTAATGCTGGGTGTTTAAGTAAAAATGGAGCCATACCCAAGCCTGTTGCATTTCCCACACCAATAAATTGACGTGTAGTTTTATCAAGTTTAACTGCTTTTTTACCGCCTCTTTCTCTTGCAAGCTCTTCAACTGAATCAATCGTAAACCAGCGAATTAAATAAACAGTTAACAACTCCATTTGAAATGGTGCTTTACACTCCTCTCGATCAGCAATCTTAGCTCGATCTGCACAGCCAAACTTTCCACTTCCATAAACCGCGGAAGTTCTCATTAAATAACCTACAGAAGTTAATAAATCGATATCTGGTTGCTGACCTTTTGATAGAGAGTCAACTGCATTTTTAAATACTCTTAAACTTTTGTTTGCTCTTGCTAAAGCAAGCTCACTTGGTCTATATCGACCCCCTTCCTGCTTGGGGGTATTATTTGCTAAATAGTCAATATCTTCTTGAGTGGGTACACCGTCAAAAAGATTAAAAGTTGCATCCCATACTTCTGCAATAACTCTATCAGTTCTCATTTCATCTGGTATTTTTTGAGTAAAGGCAACCAATGAATATGTCCTATGTGGAGTCGTCACAGCATAAATACTTAAACCATAACCATCCTTATCAACTTCTCGACGAGTTCTCTCAAATTTCCAATTCTCACGAGCCATTCGCCTTATAAGCGTTCGCATAAAACTTAAACGAGTAGGGAATGAAGAACCCATTCTCTCAAGACGCATAACCTTTTCAGGTGATCTCATAAAATCAGATTCAATATCAATAATTGCAGTTTCTGTAGTCATAATTCCAATTATAAAGGTTCAAAGGATGCTTCAAAAAAGTTTAGCCAGTTCTTACCCATGATTGAATCAATATCATTGCTATTAAAACCAGCACTTTTTAGGCCAGTTGCAATATTTAAAAAGTCACGGTTATCACGGAACCACTTTGGCTGATCAGGAAAACCTGCAAAACTTGCAGAGCCCTCTCCAAAGTCACGCTCATTTGTCCAAGTTCCATTTCTCATCCATTCAACAACACTGTCAGGCTGATTTTGGCATAAATCAGTTCCAATACCAATATTATGAACACCCATAATTTCGGCAGTGTCGGCAACCATATTACAAAAACTCTCTAGTGAACAGTTAGTACCACCTTTAAGATGGTGCGCATAGACTGAAAAACCAAGCATACTGCCACTTTCACCTAAAGCCTTAAGAACTTTATTAGACTTATTTCTTAATGCAGGATGCCAAAAAGTTGGATTAGCATGGGTAATTGCAATAGGGCGCTCTGAGATTTCAATCGCCTCAAGCGTAGAAATTTCTGAAGAATGGCTCATATCAACCACTAAGCCAACTCTATTCATTTCTTTAATTACTTGCTTACCCATTCGGGTTATACCTGGGTCATTTTCTTCATAACAACCTGTGCCCAATAAACTCTGATTGTTATAGGTTAGCTGCATAAATCTAACACCCAATTGATGGCATATTTCGACCAATCCAATATCGTCTTCTATTGGCGAGCAATTCTGAAAACCAAAAAATATTGCAGTTCGTCCCTCATTTTGAGCTTTAAGAACATCACTTACAGACTTACCATGAAAAATTAAATCTGAAAAACTTTCAAAACGGCGATTCCAATCAATAACATTTTTCACCATCTCTTGAAAGTCTTCATGGTAACAAATTGTAACGTGGACCGCACTAAGCCCACCATCATTAATTTGTTTGAAGACCTCTTCACTCCAATTGTTATACTGAAGTGCGTCAATAAAAAGTGATGGATGAGCCATTATGGGTTTCCGCTAGAAATATATGAAGTTTTAACTTGAGTATATAGCTCTTTTGCGTATGATCCTTGCTCTCTAGGACCAAAACTTGAGTTTTTTCTACCACCAAAAGGAACATGATAATCAGTACCAGCCGTTGGTAAATTCACCATTACGCACCCACTCTCTGCGTTTCTTCGAAAATGACTTGCTCGTGATAGTGACTGAGTAATAATGCCTGAAACAAGACCAAAATCTGTGTCGTTGGCAACTGATAGAGCTTCGTCATAATCCGTAACCTTAATAACGCAAGCCATAGGCGCAAATAATTCTTCTCGGTTCACGCGCATAGCGTTATTACCGCCAACTAATAAGGCAGGCTGCATATAAAAGCCAGGATTATCGAGCTCCAGTTTTTCACCACCACATACTATTTCACAGCCCTCTTCTTTAGCTAAAGACATGTATTTAAGATTTGAGTCAAGTTGCTGTTGACTTGCTACTGGGCCAATTTGAGTCCCTTCGTGGAGCGCATGTCCAACCTTAAGAGCTGCAGTAGATTGACTCATTCGATCAACAAACTCATCATGAATTGATGCATGAACAACTAACCTTGATGAGGCAGTACACTTTTGACCTGTACTTCCAAAAGCACTCCCAGTAGCCGCAGCAACAGCAACATCAATATCTGCATCATCCATTACTACTAATGGATTTTTAGAGCCAAGTTCTAATTGAAACTTCGTTAAGTTTTTTGCCGCAGCACCAGCTATTTGAAGGCCAACATCATAGGACCCAGTAAAACTAATAGCATGGACTTTTGGGCTTTCAGCTAAAGCCTGACCGATAGATGATCCAGAACCCATAACTAAATTAAATAATCCTTTTGGAATATCTTGCTTTACAATGATTTCTGTTAACGCTACTGCACTTGCTGGAGTTAGGTTGGCAGGCTTCCAAATAACTGCATTACCGAATGCTAATGCAGGGGCAATTTTCCAGCTTGCAGTCGCAGTTGGGAAGTTCCAAGGAGAAATAATTGCAACAGTCCCCATCGCTTCTCGTCGAACATCAATTTCAATGTTTGGCCTAACTGAATCTGCAGTATCCCCACTTTGACGAAGCACTTCAGCAGCGTAGTAAGTAAAAAATTGACCAGCTCTATAAATTTCTCCTTTGCCTTCAGCTAACGGTTTACCTTCTTCACGAGAAAGTAACTCTCCTAACTCAGCACTTCGAGCCATCATCTCCTCACCAATCTTCATCAACACAGCTTGTCGCTGCTCCAAACCAGTAGCAGCCCATTGCTTTTGCGCAATTTGAGAAGAGTTAAGGGCATCCTCTAGCTGAGCATTATTTGCTTGCGCATACTCACCAATGACATCGTTAGTGTCGGAAGGATTTATGTTAGATATCGAACTAGAACCCTTGACCCAGTCGCCGGCTATAAAGTTATTAGACAGATTTGACATTATTTTTTATTTATTTTTAAAATATTAAATTTTACTCTTTATTGCTGATTTATCAAGAATATAAGGCAATAAGTAAATATAGTATTTTTCATGTTTGTATGAAAAATTAATGTACCATTTAACAAATATTTAATCAACGATACATATATTAAATATATTGTAATCAAACTATTATGGTTAACTCTTCTAAAAGACTTGGTAGGGATGCAAGGAGAACAGATCGACTAAAAGTCAAGATTGAAATGTTCCCTACTTTGAATAATGCGATGGAAGAGTCGGTATATTAAAAGAACAAAAATGAGCAAAATTAAACTACCAAAAAACCCTGGTAAAACTGGCTGGAAAGAAATCCTTTCTAAAAGAAAGGTCAATCCAAAGCTTTCTAATCATAGCAATGTAGACTATCTCATTATTGGTGGAGGTTTTGCTGGCCTCTCTGCAGCTCGACGTTTAAATCAAATCAATAAGGATGTAAAAATTGCAATACTTGAAGCCTGTGAAATTGGTGAGGGTCCTGCGGGAAGAAATTCGGGCTTTATGATTGATCTTCCTCATAACCTAGCCTCCGATGACTACCTTGGAAGTTTAGAAAAAGATCATGAACAAACCCTTATCAATCGCTCAGCAATTCAGTTTGCTAAGAGCGCTTCAGAAGAGTATGAAATGCACTCCGAAGCGATACAACTTGTCGGCAGAACAAATGCAGCAGCAACCAAAAAGGGTGTAAATTTCAACACCGAGTATGCCAAACATCTAGATAAAACGAGTGAAAGTTATAAGGTACTTGATACTCAAGAAATGAAAGATTTAACTGGAATTGACTATTACATTAACGGACTTTGGACTCCTGGGACAGCCATGCTTCAGCCAGCACTTTATATTCAATCGCTGGCGGATGGAGTTTCTAAACATTCCAATATAACAATCTATGAAAACTCTCCAGTGATTGACTTAATTGATGAAGGTATGCATGGTGGTGAAAAAATATGGAAGGCCAAAACCGAAATGGGGTCAATATCAAGTTCAAAAATTATATTGGCAGTCAATGGAATGGTTGAGCGTTTTGGATACTTTGAAAACAGACTGATGACTATTTTTACTTACTCATCCATGTCAAGAAAATTAACCTCAAATGAATCTACTATATTAGGAGGCTCAAAAGAGTGGGGGCTTACCTCAGCAGATGCAATGGGGTCCTCAGTAAGACGAATCTCTGGTTTTGGTGGAGATCGCATTCTGATTCGAAATCGCTGGTCTTACAATCCAAATATGGAGGCTTCAGATTCATTTATGATCTCTGCAGCAAAAAGTCACTCATCATCCTTTAATGCTAGATTTTCTTCGCTTGATGGTGTCACTATGGAATATTGCTGGGGAGGAAGACTTTGCCTCAGCCTTAATACTGTCTTTGCACAGGGCGAAGTTGAAGAGGGTGTTTATTCTGCATGCTGTCAAAATGGTCTTGGAACAGCTAAAGGCACAGCAATTGGCATCGTTACTGCTGAAAAAATTAGTGGGGCAATTAGTAGCCTTGTGCCTAATTTTGTTGATGAAGAAGCGCCAAAAAAATTGATGCCAAAAGCTATCATGTGGGCAGGTGTTAATGCCTACTTGGGCTGGAAAGAGCTTATGTCAGGAAAAGAAAAGTAGCTTTAAGCGTCAAGGCAATAGTACTAATTTTCCAACGTATTTTTTAGCCAAGAAGTCTTTTTGGGCACTTACAATATCCTTGAGGGGATAAGCTCTGGATACTAATGGCTTAATTTCATTTCTTTCTATATAGCCAATTAAATTTTTAAATACTTGGGAGTCCTGGACAGTGCATCCCATTAATGTTAAGTCTTTTAGGTAGAGGGTTCTAATATCAAGTTCAACAATTGGACCTGCAATTGCTCCTGCAGCAGCGTACCTTCCGCCTCTCTTTAAAACATCAAGCAGATCCGCCCAATCACTTCCAGCAACTAAATCGATAACAACATCAATACTTTCATTTTCTAAAGAGCTTACTAATCGATCTTCTCGATTAATAACCTCATCAGCACCTATCACTTTAACTGCGTCTGCCTTTGATTTACTTGCTATTGCTACTACAGAAGCGCCCCGTCTTTTTGCAAGCTGAATTGCAGCAGATCCAACGCCGCCCGATGCGCCAGATATCAGAACAACTTCGCCTGCCTTAACATTTGAACGCTCTAATAGGTTTTCTGCTGTTGAGTAAGCACAGGGTATAGATGCAAGTTCGGCAGCAGACCAATCACTTTCAATCTTAAAACTCTCTTCACTAAAAGCTACCATAAACTCTGCAAAAGCACCATCACATTCAGAGCCCATTGTCCAGCACTCGTAGGGTCGATATCCCACTGCATATTGCTGCATTGTTCTAACCAGAACACGTTCACCAATTCGCTCTGAGTTGACTCCAACTCCAACAGCAACTATCTCACCATAACAATCAGCGCCCTGGATAATTGGAAAATCAAGCGGCTTACCTGACCAACCTCCATCTTCATCTAGGCCTTCATTGGAATTAGTTTCACCAGTAACTGCCTTGGAATACCAAGCAGTGCGAGTATTGATATCTGTATTATTAATGCCAGCACCTAGGACTTTAATCAAAACTTGGTCTGACATAGGCATAGGAACTTTGACGTCTGTGCGAAATTCAAGCACCTCAAATCCACCGTGGCCAGTTGTCAAGATTGCACTCATTGTTTTTGGAATTCTACTCATATAACTAATAATTATTTGAGAGTTTTATTATAGTATTTGAAGCATATGTCTCACCAGCTTTTAGAATTGGACTTTCAAAGTTATCCTGATTTATTGCATCAGGAAAATACTGCGTTTCCATACAAAGACCATAATTTTTTCCATAAGTCCTTTGGTTTTTTCCTTGATACTCTGGATGCATATTACCACCAGTATAAAACTGAAGGCCTGGCTGATCACTTATATATTCCACACCCATTCTTGTTCGGTTACTCCATACTCTCCCAACTGGCTTCATTACTTTTTGATGGTTAACAGCGTAGTTAATGTCTATACCTCCTTGCTCCAAAAGATCTTTTGAAATCATATTACTTTCGACAAAATCGTACTTAGTATTGACAACATTTAAGAAATTACCATTAGGGATAAGGTCAGCCTCTACCTCACAAACTTCATCACCATAAATCTGAACTCCATGGTTGAGAATTTTTCCATAGTGATCATTATGGCCATGAAAGTTCCAATAATTATGATTAGTAATATTGACAATAGTGTCTTGATCTGTTGTCGCTGAATAACAAATTGAAAACTCATTATTGTTATTGAACTTGTATTTAGTTATACAGGATAAATTACCAGGATAATTTTCTTCTAAATGTTCAGAGAGGTAAGACATTGAGACAATTACTTCATCTGAAGTCTCATCAATTGAATCTAGATTCCAAAGCCTTTTATTGAAGCCAATACTCCCACCATGAAGGTGGTTGTTTCCATTATTATTATTTAATTTATGTCTCTCATTATTTAGTGTAAATTCTGCATCCTTCATACGATTACAAACTCTTCCAGTAATAACATTAAAAAAGCTTCTATCTGTCATACACCCGGATGGATCTTCATAACCAAGTATCACGTCTTCATATAATTCAGGATTGTTTCGATAAGGGATTAAAACCTGATGAATATAACCACCAAAGTTTGAAAAAGAAACACTGTAGTTATTATCATTTGTAATAGATACAAGGTAGATACCCTGATCATCAATATTAGAAATTAATTCTTTATTTATTTTCATATAGACCTCTAATTAGAAATTAATCTTCTCCAGTTTAGATTAATAAGTCTGATTCAAATGGATAGCTTGTTAATAGTTCATGCCCGTTATTAGTAATTAAAACTTGCTCTTCAAGTTTAACCCCAGGACCCCCACTTAATCTTCCAACATAGGTTTCGACGCACATCACCATGCCATTTTTTAATACACCATCAAAACTGTTTTCATTTAACTCCCAACTGAACGGGATTGCTGGAAATTCATCACATAGTCCTACGCCATGAAAAAGGACTGAATAATGTCGAAACTCATCCTTAGAATACTCCTTAGCATTAAGAGTTAACTCTTTAAAGGTTATCCCTGGCTTTAATAATTCCATATTCTTTTGGATTTGTTCATAGCCCAAAGTATAAATTTCTTTTTGCTCATTAGTTGGCTTCTCGTCGCCACAAAGCCAGGTTCTTGACATGTCAGTACAATAGCCATATGAACCAACCAAATCAGTATCAAAACCCATCAATTCTCCAGCCCGGATTGGTCTCGATGAGCACTCTTGGTACCATGGATTTGCTCTAGGACCAGAGGCAAAAAGTCGGGTTTCAATCCACTCTGCACCTCTATTGACTGCCTCCATCTGAAAACGACTCCAAAGCTCCTGCTCAGAAATACCAGGTTTAAAATAATTTCGCATTAACTCTACAGAGCGCTCACAAGCAAAAATAGAGCGCCTCATTGCATCAACCTCATCATCTGATTTAATGAGCCTTGCTAACTCCATTACCTCTTCACCATTAGTAAGCTCTAGACCAAGAGATTGAAGCTCATAAATTCCTTCTGGAGCGCAATGATCCACAGCCAACCGCCTATTGCCTTTACCGTGCTCTATCACAATATCAGATATTTCAGAAGCCCAAATCTTAGCTTTTTCTTTACTTTTATTGCCCGCAGTAAAGTAGAGGTATGTCAGTGCATGTCTGACTTCAGTTATTAATGGGTTATGATTTGATAAAAACTCATAGGCATCAAACTCAAAGATAATAACGGGCCCTTCAGTCATTATTAATGAGTATCTAGCTGCATTATGGGAAGTCCATAAAGACATATTAGTACTATCTGTTGCGTATCGAATGTTGACAGGGTCATAAAGTAGAATTCCAGCACAGTCAAATTCAACAAGTTTTTCACGAACTCTTTTAAGGCGATATTCTCTAATCTTTGTCATATCTGGAGCTTCTAAGCAAGCTTCAAGCCATTCTTTTTCTGCCAGCTCTCCAGGCCCAAGCGCGTGCTTATTAAGGCTAAAAATATCTTCAGTAGTGTCTAGATGAGAGCCAATTTTCGAGTGGTGTCTTTTGGGTATTGAAAAGCTCATAAAAATCCTCTTTTTACTGTCTCATTTTGGATCCAGAAGCATCATAGAGTGGTTTCATTTCTACCGAAGCCTTATGAAATTCGCCTAATATCTCCACTTCAAGATCTGTACTAGAGTTAATCAGTGCAACTGGAAGATAGGTCATAGCAAGGGATTTTCCAACCGAGTGGCCATAACCTCCTGAGGTAATATAAGAGACACACTTGCCTTTATACATTACCGCTTCATCTCCACTCACATCAGTTTCTGTATCAATTTGAATGACTGAAAGTTTTTTAATTGGACCATTCTTTTTTTCTATCAAGGCTGCTTTTTTACCAATAAAGTTACCCTCCCAATTAACAAAGAAATCCATTCCAGACTCCATTAAAGTAAAGTCAGGGCGATAATCCATTGTCCATGCTCCCCAATTTTTCTCAAGCCTCATTGACATTAACGCTCGTCCACCAAACCACTTTAGTCCAAGATCTTTTCCTGCCTCATCTATTTCCTCAAAAAGCTTTAATTGGTATTGTGGTGAGACATATATTTCATAGCCAAGCTCTCCTGTAAATGAAATTCTGACGCATAATGCAGGAACCCCAGCTATAAAGGTATCCCTTATATCGCGAAACTTAAAATCTTCAGAGCTGACGTCTTCTCTAGTAAGCTTTGACAACAATTCTCTTGACTTTGGTCCAGATATTGCAATACCATGAAAATCATCTGTCATGTTTTGATAGAGAACATCATCTATACCCTCAAGATGTTTTTCAAACCATCGAAGGTGCATATTTTGTGCTGCACTTGAGCCAAATAAATAATAGGTCTCTTCATCAATACAAGAAACTGTTAGGTCACCATTCAACTTACCACTCTCTAGCAGCATGGGTGATAAGTTAACGCGGCCTTTACTAGGAATATGTCCAGCAAGAATTTTTTCTAAGAAAGCTTTCGCTCCTTTCCCAGTAAACTTATGATTCGCAAAGTTTGCAACTTCGATTGCACCAACAGATTCGCGAACAGCATTGACCTCACTTGCAACATAGTCATGGGATCTTGATCGATGAAATGTAGGGTCTTCATAAGCATCCTCTGGCGAGTTTGCAAACCATAAAACATTTTCGAGTCCAAAAGTGTCTTGCCAGACTGCGCCTTTATGAGTTAAACGATCATAAATAGATGTGGTTTTTTGACGCCTTCCTTTAGGTAGTGTTTCGTTTGGAAATGTCATTACAAATCGTCTTTCATAATTTTCAGAGGATTTAGTAACACCCCATTGAGGTGTCGCAAAGCTTCCAAAGCGTGCAATGTCCATTGCCCAAACATCGACTGATGGCTCCCCTTCAATCATCCACTCAGCAAGAGTTTTCCCAACTCCACCTGCTTGACAAAAACCAGCCATAACACCGACAGCTGTCCAATAATTTTTCATACCTGGAACAGGCCCAATCATAGGATTACCATCTGGAGAAAATACAAATGGCCCATTAATAATGTTTTTAATGCCAGCGGTCGCTAGCGCAGGAATACGCTCATATGCTAGCTCCAATCGATCTGCAATATTATCAAGTTTTGGCTCCAATAAATCATGCCCAAAGGTCTGTGGTGTTCCGTCAAGAGACCAAGGAGTAGATCGAGGCTCATAGGTCCCTAGCAACATTCCAGTATTTTCTTGGCGCGTGTATATATTTGCTTCAAAATCAATAAAACTAGGTAAGCGTTGGCCATCCGCTAAGCCAGCAATCTTTTCAATCTCTTCAGTAATTAAATAGTGATGCTCCATCGGAACAACAGGCAAATGTACTCCAGACATCCGCCCAAGTTCACGTGCCCAAAGACCACCAGCATTAACAATATGCTCTGAATGGATATTCCCTTTCTCGGTCACAACATCCCAAGATCCATCTGCCCTTTGGTTGGTCTCAATAACTGGTGTATGCGTATAAAATTCAGCGCCATGAACGCGCGCAGATTTTGCATAAGCATAGACAACACCAGAAGGGTCAACATCACCTTCAGTTGGATCCCATAGTGCAGCAACATAATGTTTAGGGTCAATTAATGGGTGCTTATCTACCACCTCATCTAACGATACAAATTCTTGGTCTAAACCCAATGTTCTAGCCTTAGAGCGCTCTCGTTTGAGGTAGTCATACCAGCTTTGATTTGAAGCTAAGTAGAAGCCTCCTGTTTTGTGAAGACTAATTGAATGGCCCGAAGTCTCCTCAATTTCTTTGTATAAATTAATTGTATAGTCCTGTAACTTGGAAACATTCGGATCAGAACTAACTGTATGAAATGAGCCCGCTGCATGCCAACTTGAGCCAGATGTTAATTCGTCCCTTTCAAGAAGAACAACATCTTTCCACCCCATTTTTGCAAGGTGAAAAAGAATCGAGCAGCCTACTACGCCGCCCCCAATAACAACAACTCTTGCAGAATCTTTCATAACGAATCCCTTAATAAAAAAGTGCCCTTATAAAGGAGCGGCTCCACCCTCTGCAACCCTTTTGTCAACAAAAGCTGAAAGTCCTTCTTCCACTTCTGGCTTTAACTTTGGCTCTGAATACTCTTCTAAGAGCTGCTTCCATATTTTGTTTGCTCGTTGAGTTGCAGTTTCTGAACCTGCATCCCTCCAAGATTCAAAATTTCTCCAGTCTGAAAGCATTGGGTTGTAGTGTTCAGTCTCATATCGATCCAAAGTTTGTTGAGCTGCAAAAAAATGATTTGCAGGGCCGACCTCTGCAATCGCTTCTACCCCTAAGGTATCTTTATTCACAATTGCGGGTTGAAGAAAAGCCTCCATCATTTGGTTCATCTCAGCGTCTAAAATTACTTTCTCATAAGATGCGCAAAGTCCTCCCTCTATCCAGCCATGGCCATGCAGAATAAAATTTACTTGGCCCAGCAAGCAAGCCCATAGAGACATTTGTGACTCGTATACTGATTGCTCATCTGGAGCATTAGAGGCGTTAGCATTAGATGCTCTAAGAGGAATTTTATATTTTCTTGCTAGTTGTCCACTTGCAATTGTAGCTTGCGTATATTCTGGCGTACCAAAAGCTGGGGAGCCTGATTTCATATCAACATTTGAAGTAAAGCTGCCATACATTGCAGGAGCTCCTGGCTTAACACATTGATGAAAAGCAAGTCCCGCAAGCGCTTCAGCATTTTGCTGAACTAAGGCACCCGCAACAGTGATCGGCGCCATTGCCCCAGCTAGAGTGAATGGTGTATAAATAACAGGTTGATTATGCTCTGCCATTTCAATAGCACCTTCTAAAAGGGCCTTGTCGTAGACCAAGGGAGAGTTTGCATTTACAACTGTAGTAATTGAAGGCTCCTTCAGAAGGGTTTCTTTATTAATCCCTCTACTAATTCGGACAATTTCAATAACATCAAGCATCCTCTCACTGCCAATCGCGTATCCAAAAAGGGGTTTTGTTGTGAGGCGAGCAGCTGCAGAAACTGCCTTTAAATGCCGCACACTTACATCCAAATCGCAAGGTTCGACAGGGTAGCCACCAAATGCATGGACCGTATTTAGCATTTCGCCTAGTTTGATTAAGTTTGTGTAGTCTTCAAAGTTACCTAGAATTCTACCTCTATCTAGATCAGAAACATTGGGTGCACTGGAAACCATTGTATTAATAATAGACTGACCACCAACATGCACATGCCTTTCTTTGTTTCTTCCATGAAGCTTAAACTCACTAGGGGTGGTTGCTATTTTTTCCATTATAAAACCAGGTTCAAATCTAACGCGTCTTCCATCAGAGTCAACGGAGGCACCACCTCGTTTTAAAATCTCTACTGCTCTAGGGGACTGGATGTCCATACCTGTATCACATAAAACTTTTAAAGAGGCTTCATGGATTGATTCAATCTCATCCACTGAAAAAATGCTCATCGGCTGAAAAGGATTCTTTTTTTGTCGATAAGGGGCCTGTGTGAAGTTAGTAACTTCTCTAGTGACCTTAGCTCTTCCTCGTCTCATTAATCAATTCTATTTAAATCATTATAGAATTGATGTTAATTTAAAAATGAATTGAACTCAAGTTAAAAATATTTATTAAAAATAGTGAGCTGTATTCAGCTCACTGAGAAGTTTTTTAGGTTCTTGGAGTTTTTTTGATTCGATCTAAAATATCAACACCTTGTTGCTTCCAAAAATGCAACAGGTCAATGAAAATCCAGTTTTCTGAGAGTTTATCACCTTCGCGGCGATAGATATCTATAACCCTCATATCTCCTGGTTTTTCCGATGCAGGCATTCCCATAAAACCGCCTGTAGGGGTAAGAGTAAGGTTAGGCCATCCAAAAAAACCACCAAAATTACCTTCTGCAAGTTTACAAAGATGGCCATTAGATATACGATCTTTAAATCCAGCCCTAAATGGCCCAGAGTGCTGCTCAGCATACCTTTCAATTGTGTAGCTCGAGCCAATACCAGCAGGGCCCCACCAAATCATATCTTCATTCCAGCTAGCTCTAAGTTCATCAACTAGTGATATTTTTCCTGTGTGCTTCCAACCCTTAATATCTTCAATCATAAAATTTATTGAAGCAAGTGTTTTTTCACCTATCTCTTCATCCTGCTCTTCAAACAACAAACCCTCATGAGTCATTGGTCCTGGCTGAACAAGATGGGCACCTGTTTGAGGTGGAAATGGGTTAAGTCCAACCTGCAGCATGACATGGGGAATATCAAAAAACATTGCAGTTTCAGTTATCTTTCCATTTTCAACCTTATTAAATTCGCAGTAACGTAATAAAGCCATCTTTCTTGAAGGAGCAATTCCTAGCCATTCATTATCAAAGAGTCCCATAAGATGGCCCATAGAAACTACCCAGACGGATTCAAAACCGTCAATTTGATTTTTTCCTGCAATAAAAATATCCATACGTCTTTGAATATTTTTAAATGCATGACGAAATGGCTGCCAGAAAATTTCTGAAACTTCCTTAGCATCTGAAATCTCATTAAAGGGATGGAAGCCTCTCCAAATATAGTCTTCACTAATATAGTTTTTTAAAACTTTTGTAATATCAGCACCTTGCGCGGAGTCAAGTGCCTTGTAATAATCACGAATTAATTTTTTTTCTTTTTGCAAGTTTTGAGTCATATTTATTCCTTATTTAATATCATTGTTGCGCCCATTTCTGCAATCATCATGGTTGCTGCTGAGGTATTACCACTTACTATGCTAGGCATAATAGAGGCGTCAATCACACGTAAGTTATTCATTCTTTTTACCTTTAAATCATTTGGAGAGACGACTGCTAAATCATCGACCCCCATCTTGCAGGTCCCAACAGGGTGATAGACTGTTACTGCAGTTTTACGAATGTAGTCTAATAGCTCCTCATCTGATTGGATAGATTTCCCAGGTGCAATTTCTTCACCACGAACTTCATCAAACTCTTTAGATGATAAAACCTCTCTCGCTTTTTTAATCGCTTCAATAATGCTTTGCTCATCCCTGGTATCAGATAAAAAGTTTTGGTCGATAAGTATCTTGTGATTCTCACCTTCCTTCTTTATTTTTACTGACCCTGAACTATGCGGCCTTAACAAGCAAGTAAAAAGAGAATACCCATGCCCAAACTCAAACTTTCTGCCGCGGTGACTTCGGTAAATAGGCGTAAAGTGGAACTGGACATCAGGATACTCAGGCTGACCAAGTTTTGTATCTGCAAAACCTCCAGCTTCAACAAAATTACTCGTCCACCAGCCCATCCTTCTAAAAAGAAAGTTAAAAGGAGAGGTAATTATATGGGGCAACAAAGACCTCCATGAAACACCAATTGATTCTGCTTTCTTTGAGCGAACTGTGACCATTGTATCTAAGTGGTCTTGAAGATTTTCACCAACCCCTGGAACATTATGATGACAACTAATTCCTGCCTTTTCAAGCTCCTTCCTATTGCCTATTCCTGAAGATAAAAGTATCCTCGGTGACTCAATGGCACCAGCAGATAGTAGAACCTCTTTATTACAATATAATTCTTTATCAATACCATTAACTTGAAGCTTTAAAGACTTAGCAATATCGCCTTCCACCTCAATTGATTGGACTCTGGCATGGGTCATTATGGTTAGATTCGCTCTAGAAACAATAGGCTTAATAAAAGCCCTATAAGAATTAACTCGAGTTCCTTTATCCTGATTAACCTTGTAAATACCCAGGCCTAATTGAGATTCATCATTAAAGTCAGAATTCTTTGGAAGCCCTATATGAGTGCCAGCATTAATAAAGCGCATTGCGGTCTTATTGACCTCTTGTGGCATGACAACTGGCCACTCACCGACTGTTGAATGGTACTTAGGATCTCCCCCTGTTTTATCATTCTCAAGTTTTTTAAATATCGGTAAGACATCATTATAAGACCAGCCCTTACAACCTAGGGTCTCCCAATTATCGTAATCATTCTTATTACCACGAATATAGATCATGCCATTAATTGAGCTAGATCCCCCAAGGCACCTGCCACGATTAACAGTAATTACACGGTTGTTTAGTTTTTTTTGTGGGACTCCCTTGTAAGCATAATCAAGCTTCTTATGGTCATATGCAACAGAAAGGCCAGCAGGAATTTGCACCCAAGGACTCTTATCACTTCCGCCTCCTTCAATCAAACAGACGGTGGTTTTAGGGTCTGCGCTTAATCGATTTGCTAAAACGCATCCGGCGGAACCTGCGCCAATAATAATATAATCAAACGAGGACAATGACTAACCCTTAACTGCGCCAGCTGTTAGCCCACTAACCAGCTGCCTTTGAAAAAACATAACCAGAATAAACAATGGAACTATAGCAGATACCACTGCTGCGACTGCAAACATAATATTGCCTTCTGTTTGAGTGGTGCCCATAAAGCTGGCAATTTTAGGGACCATAGTTTGGTTTTCCTGAGAGAGTAGTAACGCTGTAACAGCAAAATCATTATATGCCAAAAGAAATGAGAAGAGTCCAGCAGTAATAACGCCTGGCCACATTACTGGAATAATTACATGTCGAAATGCTTGGAACTGAGTACACCCATCAACCTTTGCACTCTCATCAAGTTCTTTCGGAATTGTTTGAAAAAATGAGTGCAGCATCCACAATGTAAATGGCTGGTTAATCGCTACTAAAACAATAATAGTGGTCGGCAATGTTCCCCAAACATTCCAATCATAGAAGGGTTGTAAATAGCCAGAAACAAGAGTGATTGGAGGCAGTGCACGAAAAACAAGTGCAATTATTAGCAGCCAAAATGAATAACGAAACCCAGACCTTGAAAGCGCATAACCGCCTAAAGTTGCAAGAGTTAATGATATGAGTACTGTAGAAACACAAACTATCGCTGTATTAAAAAAAGCGCGCCAAAACTCTTCTTGGATCCATGCGCCCTCATAACCTGCGCCTGTAAAAGATTTTCCATATACTACTTGTGTTCTTACCCCAGAAAATACATTAGTCCAGTCTCCTTTTGAGAAAAAATCCAGCTCTACTTTGAATGAACCCCACATAGTCCATAAAAATGGAAAAGCTGCCAAAATTAACCAGAACAATACAAAGCCATATATTAATAGTTGGAGTCCTAATGGTCTTTTTATTTGATTTGAGGTCATATTATTTCTCTGGATTAAATTCACGCCATGTTCTAATTAAAACTGGCATAAGAAGTATGATGACACCAATTATTGTCAACACTGATGTCGTTGCCGCTGAAGAAAGAAGTCTTATCTCTTGGCCAATATCATTCCATATAATCCATGAAAGAGAGGTCGCATGTGCCGAAGCACTAAAACCAACTATTGGCTCAAATACTCGGAAATTATCCATCAGCTGAATTAAAGCCACAAATGCTACTAGTGGAGATAAATGAGGCACAATGACATGAATAGTTTGCTGAAAACGTGTGGCCCCATCAATCATTGCTGCTTCTATAGTTTCTTGTGGAACAGTCTGAAGTCCGGCGTAAAAAACAATGAAGGCAAAAGGGGCAGAGTGCCAAACACCGTATACAATAAGTGTTATCCATGTTAGGCCAGTTGATGCCTTTAGTGACAAGGTAGGATCTGCAAATAATTCTTGGAGGCCTGAACCAATAATACCTCGTGCATCAATCATCCAAAACAGAATTAACGAACCAACCAAAGGGGTTACAATCATCGGCAACAATGAAAAGAACACCATGAATCCTTTCAAGTGTCGATGCAGTGAATTTACTGCTATTGCAATTATAAATCCAAATAATATAACCAGTGGGGTTACCACAAAGGTATAAGTCAAAGTAAAGCCCATTGCTCGATAAAATGGAAGATCGTTTAGACTGGAAACAAAATCAATAAAGCTTGTCTTACTCTCCCAGAACTCACCAACCTCTTTAAAGGCTAAGTGGTTTCTATCAGTATAGATTTGAAATCCAACCCACTTACCTTGTGGCTTCTCTTCGTTGATTTTTTGACTTGCCTGATGATCAATAGTAGTTTCAGATTTACAACCAAATGGATCACACGATTCAACAACAATCAATACCTGGTCATGAGGTGTATGAAGTGACTGACTCACAATCGAAGTTAAGGGCAAGGCAATGAACAAAAACATTGCTAGGGCTGTAGGTAAAAAGAACCAAAAAAAAGTCTTATGCTTCATATGGAAATAAGATTAGAGAAACTTAATTATACAAAAAAAAGAAAAGGGCATGTGAAACACACGCCCTAATCTTAGGAGACAAACAACTTACAAAAGCTTATAAATAGCCTTTTTCTGTCGCAGCAGTTGTGTATGCCGCTTCTAAACCAGCTAAAGCTTCTTTAGCAGTTTCTTTGCCTTGCATGAAGTCAACTAATTCAGCACCTGCAGCTGAATGCATTAGACCTGCATATGGCAACATTGGATACGGCTTAGTTCCCATTGCAGCAGCAGCAAATACACCTGCAGCAGCTGGAGTAGGCTCATAACCATCAATTAACCAAACAGCTTGTGGCGAAGTCGTTTCGTTCAACATAGCTGGACGAATTGCATGCATCATAGCCATAAAAGTAGCCTCTGCATCTGTATCTGAAATATTCTTAGCTACAGTAAATCCATCCCACCAGAGAGTTGAAGCTGCAGTTGTACCACCACCAACTGTCATAGGACCAGCAGTAGCTGTAGCTGCTACTACAGCAGCATCTACTTCATCGCCTTTAAGGGCTCCAATACGTGATCCCCACATATTCATCAGAGCAACATTACCAGCTTTCCATTCGGCACTAGTTGCGTTTGAGTCATGTGTTAGGAAGTCTGGATTCATATATTCAGACAAAGCTTTCATCATGTTTAGTGAATCTACACCATGTTGGTTATTAACAGCAATCTCAGCTGTTCCTGGCTTAAAGAACTCACCACCATAACCCATATACATATTGACGAATTCTTCAGCTAAGTTCCAACCGGCTGCATAAGCACCGCCAATTGGGTACTGCATCAAATTATAGTTCGCAATTTTTTTAGCAGCAGCTAACATTTCTTCATAAGTAGATGGAACCGGAATTCCTAAATCTTTCAAAACATCTGATCTATAAGTCAAATGCTGAGCGTTCGCCATAAAGGCAATACCCATAATATTTCCATCAATTGTAACTAACTGGCTTTTCTGAAGACCCTGTCCGTGCTTAGCAACTAGATCATTCAAAGGTCTAATCACATCATTGTTCATCAGTGCAACAATTGATGAGTTAGCAACAATAGCTGATGTAAATTCAGCTGGGTTACCAGTCATACCTGGAAGATTAATTTTTTGATGATCAGCAGTTAGGTTTGTTTCAACTGTAACACCACCACCTGCACACTCCATTGCGCCTGCACCGATTGTTTGAATCGCTGGAAACTCATTACCAACAATACTAACTCTGCCTTCAGAGATGCCGCAACCGGCCCATGCACTTGAAGCTAGAGTAGTAAGCGCTACAACTGTAGCGATTTTTCTTAAAAACATAATATCACTCCTTTTTTTTCAATTAAATACAAATTAATAATACATCGTAACAAATATTAAAAAATATATTGCATACGATTGCAAACGATTATATCACAGAGTCTTAATCTCTATATAACTTTTTATTCAGCATATTAAACCGAGACATACTATCTAAAATTTCTCAATAACCTTGCTCAAACTTAAAAATTTATGTTCTTGATTTTTCGAAATCTTCCCATGCACTTTTAAAGCTATCAAAATTGAAATCTTTCTTTTCAGCAGGACCAAGAATCAACTGCTCTGAAGCAAATAACTTATTGATAGCGTCCTGTAAACCATTAATAACCTCTTTAGGGATTACAACTGCGCCATGAAGGTCGGCATGAATTAAATCATTTGGCGAAACACTCATACCAAGAACACTAATTTTTGTATCAATTTCTCGTACGTGAACAAATCCGTGACTTGGACCGATAGAGCTTGCAACGACTGGAAAATCTTCTGCAAGATCACCAAGATCTCTCATAACTCCGTTAGTCAGCGCACCAGAAAGACCAAACCCTTTGTGAACTTTCGTATTAACCTCACCCCAATAAGCTCCAATACAATTTGGATAATCAACATCCTCTATGACTGCAACGGCAGGGCCAGTAACTTCTGACATATAGCGGTAATAATTCATCCTCCGCTCTTTAATTATCTCTTGATCTTCTGTTGGGGGACTCAGTGCAGCAATTTTTGCAGTTTTAGCAAAACCAACCATTGCTCCACCTTTTGGTGCCGAGCTAATCATGGTTCCGCGAGTAAATTCTGAAAAACCCCTCTTGCCTTGTGCTACTTCAATTGCGTTACATACAGTAGGTGTATCTACTGATTGAAGAAGGGTGAGTAATTCTTGATCTAGTTCATAAGCCATGTTTTTAATATCTCCGTAGTTTTCTCTGGTTGTTCTAATGTTGGCAAATGACCGGCATTTTCAATTACCTCTAAAGTTGAGTTACTAATTATATTATGCATCAATTCATGCTTCTCTAGAGGGCATAATTTATCTTCCAAGCCGCACATTATCAACACAGGAATATTAAGTGAGTTAAGGGCCTCCTCTTGATCAATTCTTCCTTGGAGGGCTCTTGACTGGTTAACAAAAACTTTAGGACCTAAAGAAAGAGCCATATCCATGCAGATATTTAAAATAATATCTGGATTATCGCTATCCGCTAAATATTTAGGTTTCATCTCATCACGAATAACATTTATTAATTTTCCTGATAAAGCATCACTAATTTGAGGCTCACGCTTTGCCTTCACTTCCTCTAATTCAGATTTAGGATTAGTATCAATTAACACCAATTTTTCAACTCTTTCTGGTGCCTGTGAACAAATTTCCATGGCTACAATACCACCCATAGAGTGGCCAGCAAGGCTGAATTTTGGTGGCGCATGACTTAAAACATCGGCCGCCAAGTCGATAATATTGTCATGTTTAGAAATATCTGCAATATGCACCGATACCTCATCGAGAAGTGCCTCTATTTGTGGAGCAAAAATGCGCTCGTCACACATCATTCCAGGAATCATTACAAGGGGTGTCATAATCTATTACTTACAAGCGCAGCACCCTCAGATAAAGACTTTAATTTAGCAAAAGCAATTTCTGGATCGACCGCTCCAAACCCTGCAAATGTTCCAAAACCACAATCTGATCCTGCAATTACTCTTTCACTCCCTACTATATTAACAAATTTTTCGATGCGCTCTGCAACTAGCTCAGGATGCTCAATGAAGTTAGTGGTTGTATCTACAACCCCAGGCACAAGTATTTTCGTATCTGGTATTTCGCTTTTACGATCTCTAAAAACTGTCCATTCATGAGCATGGCGTGGGTTTGAAGTTTCAAATAAAGTATATCGAGCTTTTGCCTTCATAAGAGTTCCAAAAACCTTATTCATATCTATATCACAACAGTGGGGACCTTCATAATTCCCCCAACAAATATGAATTCTAACCTTCTCTTCTGGGACATTCTTCAGCGCATGATTTAAGGCTTCAACGTGTGACTCAATAATCTTTATAAACTCTGAGTCAGACAAGTCACTAAATAGCATATGCCTAGAAAGTGCTAGATCAGGACAATCTAACTGTAAGTCTAAACCTGACCCTACGATAGTTTCATACTCATCTCTCATAGCATCGGCCAAGGCGGCCAGGTAAGAATCCCTTGAAGGGTAGTAGTCATTTTGTAAAAATAGTGAAATAACGCCAGGCGAAGCTGCATTCATAAAACCTCTATCAATGCTATTTTTAGCCATTGCAGATTTCAAATTAGATATATCCTTTTGAAGCTCTCCTTGACCTTTTGACTTTACTTCACTTGTGCACATTGGTCTTGAATATTGAGGAGTTCCACCATCATCGGATAGCCTTTTAAGAAAGCCTGGAAACATCTTTAAGTCTTCTGGCGCATTTCGAGCACTGTCACCTGAAAAACCTGTATATCTGTCTTTCACATAGGTTGCGTATGATATTTTTGATGTCTCCCCATCACTAACAATATCGATACCTGCATTTTTTTGCTTCTCAACAGTCTTTAAAACATTCTCTTCCATGCACTCATCAAAACTCTTCTCATTATATTTTTGACTATTTTCTCTTGCAAAAATATAGTCAACAACTTCTTGAGTTCTTGGAAGTGAGCCTACGTGACTAGTTAATATTCTACTCATTCATTACTCCTTAATAATATATAAAAAAGGTCATTCCCTTATAGCTTTGTTAGGTCATCGGCAGACAAATGATCCGTTACGAACTCAGCACCACTAAAATCATTACCTTGTGTATTCGCTCCCGGGAATCCAATACACTGGATACCTGCTTCCAAAGCAGACTGCATACTAATTTCAGAGTCCTCAATGGCAATGCAATCTTTTGCATCTAGATGCAGCTCAGACAGAGCTTTTAGGTATATATCTGGACTTGGCTTTGGATTAGATACCATTGTATCGTTGCCAATGAAACTGAAATCATTGCGCTTTATCTGATCTCCTAATGCATAAAAGACGGCATCAATATTGACTTTTGAAGTATTTGTCACGAATGCTAGTAGTAAACTACTATCCAGTGAATGACTAATAAGGCTTGCTACTCCAGGGCGGAGCAGGATGGATTCTTTGGCCATCAAACTATCAAAGATTTTAGTTTTTTGTCTATGCAGATGCATTGCATCTATATCAACACCGCGTTGAATCGCATAGTTTTTGATCCTCTCGCAGCCTCCAGACTTTGCCAGTAGCTTCTGGTACTCATCAGGACTCCAATTCCAGTCAAGTTTAGCCTCAGAAAATGCCTGGTTGAATGAGCGACGTTGAAGCTCAGAGGTTTCAACAAGTGTCCCAATCGATCCAAAAAGAATTGCTTTGTGATTCATTATCATGTCCTTAAAAATTAGCTTCTCCATGTTGGGCCTGCTTGATCATCAGTCTTTGTAACCCTGAAAAGACTTGCACTTCTCAAATCTTTAGGGACAATCTTATGCAGCATTTCTGGGCGTATCAAACATGTATCCCCAGGAGAAAGAGTTGCAACATTGTCACCCCACTCTAGAGACCATTCACCACTCATTATCATATTAACCTCGTGTCGACTTGAAGAGTATTGCTCTCCAGTAAAAGTGTCAGATGTAATGTAGTCAACTTCAAAACCAGGCCGATCTTTTAAAATCCCATCTACCCCAATAACATTTAGCGGTAAATTCTGTGACTTTTGCTTTAACTCTGATGAGCTGACAAAAAAATTATTAATAAACTCTTCAGTTGTAATTTCAGAAAAATTTCTAAGATTAGTTTCAGTTAATAATGGCATTGGGTTGACATTTTTTGGCAAAATCTCCCCTTTTTTAGTATCATATAATAATCCATTTTCACCCAAAATCAGGCCAAAGTCTTTGGCATCATTAATAACCTCAGGCGCCCATGTAACGCCTCCCCCTGCATCATCACCTCCAAGTATTGCCATCAACATTCCATAATCCTCACCAACATTTTCAAATGCGCGAAACATACCTGTAGGAATATTAACCATATCGCCTTCTTCTGCAACTACCTCTCCAGAATCACCATAGCGTCCCCAGAAAAAACGCCATCGACCCTTGAATACATAGAATACTTCAGCAGTTGTGTGCGAATGTAATGAATTTGTACAACCTGGAGGTTGGCCCGCAGCGCCAATATTAAAGCCTGGTGATTGATCAATATGAACATACTGATCAGGACTCTCTGATACCCCAGAACCAATAATTGTAAAGTTATCTTTCTGATTTGATCCAGGCGTATGTGCGTCAATAAATGCAGTTTTGCAAGGCTTTAAATCAGCATATCGAACAATACACTTTTCCATTTCTTCTAAAGTCATTATCAACCAGTCTTGAGGATTATTTGCTTCCACATAGAAGTCTCATCAAATAATGTGTACTCTCTTCTTAAGCCCCATGGACCAAACTCAGCATGAGAAACTCCCATCACATATAAATCAGCACCTGTAGGTTCACCAAAAACTCCCCAACCATCATGCTTACCTTTTAGAGACCATCGAACAGCTGCGCGAGGAGACATATATGGATCTTCTCTTCCAATTTGATGCTCGATAGTAAATTTTGCACTCGGCATTGAAGATCGAAGGCCCGTCCAGAACTCATCTGCATCCGAGTAGGAATGGCCTGAAACGCCACCAGGATATTCCAAATCACAACCACGATCATACTCATCATTAATCACTGATTGATCAGAGTCCATAATCCGTTTTAATATATCAACATACTTTTCGCCCCACTCATTAGTGTTGCCCTTTCCTGTATATGGCCCAGGTTGATCCATGGAATCTTTAAAAGGGTGTAGGCATTTATCCATACCACCCTCTGAATCGATCTGCTTTCTAGCAAAGTCTTTTGGATGAACGCCCAGCTGTCTTGCCATAGCACCTACATCACGAATTAGCCATTCATCATTAACTTGATTATTAATAGCATGGCAATCTGCTATCGTTCTAAAAACAATTTTTGTACCCGTTGCTTTACCAAACTGCCCGTCGCCCATGTGAGATGCCGTTGATATAATTCTATGGGATGACAACATTCCCGTCTCAGGAGTGCCAGACCAGATTACATCTTCACCTAAGAGTTGACGATCTGGAAATTCAGATAAGGTTGCTTTGGTCGCCTCTATAACTGGCTTATTGCCAATTATCAGGGAGTGTGGGGATCTTAATATAATATCATCCGAATAAAGATAAAGCAGTTTATCAATTCCTCGATCTTCCCAAATTTCATGAGTGATGCCATTTATCCAATCTGGAAAATTAGCATATTTTGAATCAAAACCTTTCATAAATTAAACTCCATAGTTATCTAAAATTTTTGCAGATCCTCTCAGTATTAGAGGACCATCAATTTTTATACGTCTTGGCTTAGTTGAGTTATTTTCAATGCTGTCAATTAATATAGCAACTGTTTCGTCCACCATACGATTTGCACGCTGCCTTACAGTTGTTAGACTATAAGCTAGCCATTTGGCAACCGGGACATCGTCAAAACCAACAACTGAAACCTGGTCAGGTATTTTTAGTCCAAGCTCAAAGCGCATTACGTCCATTACTGCAAATGCCATATGGTCATTTGCCACAAAAACTGCATCTGGTATTTCACTTGCTGTGAACATTGATCGTGCTGCTTGACGAGCCTCGTCTAAATTAAAGTTACCAACTTCTCGAGCAAAAAGACCCTGTCCATTCTTTTTAAGTTCGTCAGTAAATCCTTTCTCTCGATCTCTTTGAGTAGATGCGCCTTCCCAGCCTGCTATATAACCGATTCGTGTATGGCCATTATCACAGAGAAATTGTGCAATTTTTTGCCCCCCAAGTTCATTATCAGAGGTAACTGCTGACAGCCTTTCGTCATCCTGAGTACGATTAAATAAAACAACTGGGATGCCAGCATCAGAACATCTTGATGCTAAATTAGTAGACATTCCAACAGACGCTGCAATGATTCCATCCACCTGATAGTCTAAAATCTCTTCCACTACGTTATCAATATTTCCTGAAGTATTTGTGGCCATAAAGATCAATACGTGATAACCATTCTTTTGAAGGGCCCCTGATAGAAGCTCTAACGCTTCAGGATAAAAGTAATTATCTAAGTAGGCAACAACAAGGCCTATAATCTTTGTCTTTCCAGTAATTAGTGATCGCGCTACTATATTAGGTCTATATCCAAGCTTCAAAGCAGCCTTTCGAACTAGCTCATTAGTTTTTTTAGAGGATGAGGCTCCAGGTGTAAATACGCGAGATACTGCAGACTGGCTAACGCCAGCTAATTTTGCTACTTCTAATGACGTGACTTTTTTATTTAGCATTAGTCAGCAGTCCAGCCTCCATCAACCATAAGTGCAGAGCCAGTGACCATTGATGAGCCAGCGGAAGCTAAAAATACAACAGCCCCCATGATATCTTCAACCTCTCCAATTCGGCCAATTTTAATCTTACTTTCAATCCACTCTTTACGATCAGGATTATCAAAAGTTGATTGAGTAAGCGGTGTACGTATAAATGTTGGGCAGATTGTATTAACTCTAATTTGATGGGAGCCCCACTCAATGGCCATAGCTTTTGTAAATCCCTCTACCGCATGCTTTGATGCTGAATAAACTGCTCTATCAATCCCACCTACATGACCCATCTGAGAAGAAATGTTGATTAATGAGCCAGGTTTTTTTGCTTTTATTAATCCATTCGCTACTGCTTGAGTTACAAAGTATGCGCCGCGAAGATTAACATTCATTACCGCATCAAAATCTTCTAATGATGTATCTTTAGAAGGTGCGTGCCTACCTAAACCAGCGCTATTAACTAAAATATCGAATGGTCCTTTATTATCAATAGTTTCTTTAATTGCATTTGTATCAGCAACATCCATCACCATTGCTTCAGCACTTAACCCTTTCGCTTTCATTGCATCAACAACAGAATGAAGTTTATCAATACGTCGGGCTGATACAACAACGTGTGCGCCTGCTTCAGCCAAGGCTACTGCACAACCAAGACCAATACCAGATGAGGCTCCTGTAATTAAAGCAGTCTTGTCATCTAGTCTAAACGATGGTGTAGTTGGAAGCTTCACACTCAATATCCTTTTGTATTTCTTGCTTTGTTAAACTCTCTTAATCTTCCGAGTACGTCGACACCCATTTGATCATAAATATCAAGGATATCAAGCATCACCCAGTTTTCTCTTATTTTTCCTTCCTCGAGCCTCCAGAAATCTAGAGAGCGAAGAAAAACTTCTTTGTTAGTTGGAACTATGCCCATCCAACCATCATGGGTAAGAGTTTGTTTCATATTTGGCCAGCCAGTTACGGCTACATAATCTCCATCGCCAAAAAAGTGGTAGCCTACTTTATCTCCCCAGCCATCTCTCTTACTATAAGTTGTATCCTTTCCTCTATCAGGCATAGCATTCAAAAATGGAATTTGATGCCAATTTCTAAAACCTTCAACTCCTCTTCCACTTCCTATAGCAGATGGTCCATACCAATTCATTTTTGGATGCCAATAGTAATCCATTTTCATAATCTCAGGGCCGCCCTCAGAAGGGTGTTTTTTCATAGCATCAGCCATTCCTAAAATATGCTCCATTGAAGTGTTACTTTTTTCTAGATCATAAGGCTTATCTGAAATTCCATCCATCGTTGCTGGACCTGGAACACACCATTCTCTTCCAAGTGATGGGGCCATTGGCCAAGAGCCTGACTGCATCATTAGTTCTGGGATGTCCCATAAAGCCTGAACTTCTATTATTTTGTCATCCCGAAAGCAATAAAATTCATGAAATCGCATGTGGGCTATATGGCCTGTTGGCGGAATATCTAAAAAAGGTTTCAAGAATGTACCATTATAAAAACCAGCACATCCTATCCACTCTAAATCCTTTTCTGTTTTTCCACCGATAACAATATAATCGCGTCTTTCTAAATCTGGCATTGATTCAAACAAGGGTTTAAGCGCCTGGTTATAAAAATTAGTTGGTCCTGAAATATCTCCAAAAGGATGAGAAAGATGAATAGTAGCTTCCTCATAAAACAAGGAGTTAAGATTTTTTCGAACCTCATCTTCGGTAAAACTATACATACTCAATCTTAGGGGCTTTATTAACTCCTTAAGATAATTAATTCTATGCACTACTGCGCAGCCTTGCCATAAGGAACATCCTCTCCACCATATCGCCTTACTCGAATATTAGCTTGCTCTGCATGGCCAACAAACGACTCAAGCATGCATAGTCTTGAGCAGTATCTACCAATCTTTACAGCTGCCTCATCCGTTGTAATTTTTTGGTAGCTATGCGTTTTAAGATACTTGCCAACCCAAAGACCACCGGTATAACGTCCAGCTTTTTTTGTTGGTAAAGTATGATTGGTTCCAATTACTTTGTCACCATTAGAAACATTTGTTCTTGGTCCTAAAAATAGCGCTCCGTAGGAATGCATATTTTCTAAAAACCAATCATCGCGATCTGTCATTACCTGAACATGCTCAGATGCAATTTCATTAGCAACATCTAACATCTCATCATAACTATCACAAAGAATTATTTCACCATACTCTTCCCAGCTCACGGAAGCAGTTTCTGCTGTTGGAAGAATCTTTAAAATTCTATCTATCTCAGAGATTGTTTCTTCTGCCAGATTTTTATTATTAGTTACCAGGACAGCTGGTGAGTTATATCCATGCTCAGCCTGACCTAACAAATCTGTTGCACATAATTCAGCATCTACCGTTTCATCAGCTATCACCATAGTCTCTGTTGGTCCAGCAAACAAGTCAATTCCAACCTTTCCAAATAATTGCCTTTTAGCTTCAGCAACAAATGCATTTCCAGGGCCAACAAGCATATCAACTGGGTCTATTGTTTCAGTACCAAGAGCCATTGCCCCAACAGCCTGAATGCCTCCTATGACATATATATCATGAGCGCCACCAAGATGCATTGCAGCGATAACGGCAGGATTTGGAGAGCCTTTATAGGGAGGCGTACAAGCAATAATTCTTGGAACTTTTGCAACACTAGCAGTTACAACAGACATGTGCGCTGACGCAACCATTGGGAACTTGCCTGCTGGGATATAACACCCAACCGATTGAACTGGGATGTTTTTATGTCCTAATATAACGCCAGGCATAGTCTCTACCTCTATATCCTTCATAGAATCTCTCTGCGCTTGCGCAAAGTTTCTAACTTGTTCTTGAGCAAACTTAATATCCTCAAGATCCTGGGTCGAAACTTGTTTTATTAAATTGTCAATCTCTGTCTGGGTTAATTTGAAGGACTTTGGAGTATAGTTATCAAATTTTTCTGCAAACTCTCTAACTGCCTCATCGCCTCTATCCTCAATGGATCTTAAAGTATTTTTTACAATCTCACTAACCTCAGCATCATCGATAGCCTTAGCTGCATCTGTCTTACCTTTTTTTAAATATGTTATCGCCATAATATCTCCAATTAGTTTGGCTTTGCAGGAGCAATCTCGCCTCGATCATAAGCCTCCCAGCCTTGACCCTTAAAAACATCCACATCAAGTTGTGACAAAATACTTGGAAAGTCAACAGTTACCCAGTTGTCTATTATGAGCCCATCCTTAACTTCCCAAAAATCTGTATAGTGAATTTTTACGCGCTTATTAGTTGGCGCTATACCCATGAATTCTCCACTATGAATAGCATCAATATGGCCAAAGCAAGACGCCCACTCACCATCTACTAAAAATTTATCAGTATTATAAATTCGGTCTGAAAAAGCAGCTCTCAGAGGGAGCTGCCAATTATTACGAAACTCTTCAAGACTTTTCTTGGTACCACATCCATTATTACCCATCCAACGAAAATCTTTATGAAAATGCTTTTCCATATTATTAGAGTTAGTACTTAAGGCCTCTTCCATAGCCTTAACAACAGCAAGTGTCATTTTGGATTGCTCGTTATGGTCCATTTTTTAAATCTCCAATTTATTAATTTTTAAATTTTTTAATTTTTTAATTTTTTAATTTTTTAATTTTTTAATTTTTTAATTTTTTAATTTTTAAGCAGTTTTCCAGTTTTAGAACTGAAAAGTAGGCATAAATTTGCTGGCACATTTGCCATAACTGTTGAACCAATCTTGGCATAATAATTTTTATCAGACTTTATGGAAATTAAATCACCACCAGCCTTAACTGAAACCATGGTCATGTCTCCCAATAACTCCATTGAAAATGCTGCTGCTTTAATCGCTCCCTTACTTTTCACAATGGATGCATCTTCCGCTCTAAATCCGAGGGTTATATCTCCAGAATGCTTTTTATTCAGGCCTTCAATTTTTACATTATCACAAGAGAAGACTCCATCTGCTATTGTTCCTTTCATCAAGTTCATGGCAGGCGAACCAATAAAGCTTGCAACAAAACTATTGGCAGGAGTATTGTATATTTCTTGAGGCGTTCCAACCTGTTGGACGAGTCCATTGTTCATAACAACAACACGATCTGCAAGTGTCATTGCCTCAACCTGATCATGTGTTACATAGATTGTTGTTACGCGTAATTTGTGTTGGAGGTTTTTAATTTGCGCTCGGGTAGAGACGCGTAATTTAGCATCAAGGTTTGAAAGTGGTTCATCCATTAAAAATACTGTCGGCTCTCTAACAATTGCTCTTGCCAAAGCTACTCTTTGTCTTTGACCCCCAGAAAGCTCTGATGGTTTGCGATGTAAGAAATCATCGAGCTCAACCATTGCAGAAGCCCTCATAACTTTTTCTTTATGAAGCTCTTTGTCAATATTTCTTACTTTTAATGGGAAGCGAATGTTTTCATATACCGTCATATTTGGATAGAGGGCATATGACTGAAAGACCATTGCAACATCACGATCCTTTGGCTCGAGATTATTTACAATCTCACCATTAATCAGCACCTCTCCACTAGTGACAGTTTCAAGTCCAGCAATCATTCGCATTGTAGTAGTTTTTCCACAGCCTGATGGCCCAAGTAATACCAAAAACTCTTCGTCAGGAATAGTAAGGTTAAAGTTATCTACACCAACGAAATCACCCCAACGCTTCGTAATGTTTTTTAGTTCAATTTTAGCCATATTTTTTTATGTATACTGTTTTAAGAAAATTGCATAGAAAGGTCGTAATGCATACGATTGCAAAATATTATATCACATGCTATTTTTTTTTGATAGTGATGTTGAAATCGTATTTAAATTTCTACTATTAGAAATCGATTTCAGTAATATATAGATTAATATAACAAACATAAATTTGGAGAAATCATATGACTAACCTTCAACCATCTCGAGAAGTTTTTATTACTTGCGCCGTTACAGGGTCCGGAGATACTACGGGGAAATCTGATAAAGTTCCTATTACGCCTCAACAAATAGCTGATTCATGTATCGGGGCAGCTCAAGCTGGCGCGGCCATTGTTCACATTCATGTTCGCAACCCAAAAACAGGAGTCCCCGCTCGAGACCCAAAGCTCTATGCTGAAGTTGTAAACATTATTCGTGAGTCAAAGGTTGATATGGTGCTCAATCTAACAGCAGGAATGGGTGGAGATTTAGTATTTGGCTCTGCTGAAAAACCTTTGCCATTAAATAATGAAGGCACCGATATGGTAGGCGCAACTGAAAGGCTTGACCATGTTAGACAAATACTTCCTGAGATCTGCACTATTGATTGCGGAACAATGAATTTTGGCGAAGGTGGTTATGTCATGACCAATACTCCAGCAGTCCTTAAGGAAATGGCAAGACAAGTTCAAGAACTTGGGGTTAGGCCTGAAATAGAAGTCTTTGATACTGGTCATTTACAGCTTGCCATATGGCTAAAGGAGCAGGGCTTAATTGATGATCCTGTTATGATTCAGTTATGTATGGGTATTCCATGGGGCGCTCCTGATGACTTAAACACCTTCCTTGCAATGACATCAAATATTCCAAAAGATTGGACATTTTCTGCCTTCTCAATTGGTAGAAATCAGTTGCCTTATGTGGCTATGGCCATCCTAGCAGGGGGCAATATTCGTGTTGGACTTGAAGACAATCTTTATCTAAAACGTGGCGTTTTTGCTACCAATGCAGACCTTGTAAAGAAGGCTGTTCAGACGGCAGAGGGCATGGGCTGTACTATTATAGGGCCAGATCAAGTCCGAGATAATATGAAACTCGAAAAGCGCTGGGGCTAGATATGAAAAGTATCAAGGCGGCAGGAGTTATTGGTGCAGGCGTTATTGGAAGTGGATGGGTAGCTAGATTATTACTCAACGGTATTGATGTTTTTGTCTATGACCCCTCCAAAGAAGCACCAAAATATGTCAATAAAGTTATTGATAATGCCGAGCGAGCATATAACAAATTGCTCACCTCCAATCTACCTAAAAAGGGCAAGCTATTATTTTCTGCCTCAATTTCAGAAGTTGCAAAATCTTGTGAGTTAATTATTGAAGCTGTTCCAGAAAGGCTTTCAATTAAGCAGTCGGCCTATGAGGAAATTGAGTCAAGCGCAGACAAAAATCTAGTCATAGCATCATCAACTTCTGGCATTCTTCCTTCAGATTTACAAGCAAAAATGAAACACCCTGAAAGGCTTCTAGTTGCCCATCCATTTAACCCAGTCTACCTTTTGCCATTAGTTGAAATTGTTGGCGGCTCTAAAACATCCAAAAATGTCATCGAGGAAACTAGTAAAAAATTTACCAATATTGGTATGTTCCCACTTCATATCAAAAAAGAAATTCCTGCTTTTATTGCAGATAGACTTCTTGAGTCAGTATGGCGAGAAGCCTTATGGCTAGTAAATGATGACATAGCAACAACTGAAGAAATTGATGATGCAATTCGCTATGGCTTTGGCCTTCGATGGGCACAAATGGGACTATTTGAAACCTATAGATTAGCAGGTGGTGAAGCTGGCATGCGTCACTTCATATCACAGTTTGGGCCTTGCCTTGAATGGCCCTGGACGCACCTAATGGATGTTCCTGAATTTACAGATGAATTAATAGAAAAGGTATCCAGTCAATCTGACCACCAATCGGGGCAATTTAGTATTGACGAGCTAACGGAAAAACGTGATGATAACTTGGTCGATTTCTTAAAAGTTTTAAAAGACAATCAGTGGGGTGCTGGAAACTCTCTCAAAGAATTTGATGAAAGTTTGTCAGGGTCAATTAATAAAATAGAATTTTCAGAGCTAAATTTATCAAGCCCCATACTCACCTATGTTTCCAAAGTACCAAAAGAGTGGGCTGACTATAATGGTCATATGACAGAAGCGCGTTATCTTGAATGCTTTTCAGAAGCAACCACAGAGATGATGTCTATTATCGGCGCAGACGAAGAATACATTTTAAACATAGGATCTTATTTTACAGTTGAAACTCATATTCGCCACTTGGATGAGGTTCAAATTGGAGAAAGTATAAAAGCCAAAACCCAGGTTATCTTTGGAGAAAATAAAAAACTTCACTTATTTCATTGGCTCAATCATGAGGACGGCAGACTATTAGCAACTGCTGAGCATATGCTCATTCATGTCGATCTTAAAACACGGGGTGCAAGCATGCCAAATGATTTGGTCTTGAAGCGAATGGGATTAGTTTATGAAGCACACAAAAAACTACCAAAACCAGAAGGCATAAACCGCGCGGTTGGAGATAAATTTTAATACTGCTTTTCAGGTGAACCTAAAGCGCTCTGGTTAAGCTCATTACTCGGCCAGTAATTGGTGCTGAGATAGTTCGGCGATACGCATGAATAATGCTTTCATTCGAAGTTGGCTCAAAGCCATCAAAAAGCATTCCATAGTGGTCAACTGAGTTTTCAATAATAGATGGTGAGACTACATTTATTCTTAATTTTCCAGCATACTCGGCTGCCAATGTTGAAACGCACATATTAAGGGCGCCATTAGCTGCAGCGGCGCATGAACCGGCAATAATTGGCTCATCGCCAATAATTCCACTTGTTAGGGTGATGGATCCATTTTCACTGAGAAAAGGTATGGCTGCTTTTGCTAAATTTAATTGACTAAAGCATTTAGTAGAAAGGCCAGCTGCAAAGTCATCCATTGTAAGCTCTTCAAAAGTCTTAAAAGGAGTGCCTCCGATACAAGATACCAACCCGTCAAATGGACCAACAGAAGCTAAAACATCACTAACACTTTCAAAATCAAAAGCGTCGATCTTTAAATCTGGTCCAGACCTTCCAGCTCTTATAACTTCATAGTCTTTCCGTAAACCTTCAACTACTACTCTACCAAGTTTTCCAGTTGCGCCAACTACTATAATTTTTTTCATTTAAAGCCTTTTAATATTTAGTTGAAATAATAAATAGAATCTTATCACTAAAAAAGCAACTTGCCAATAGATGACTTTACTGCATTTCTGTTTGTTTCAGAAGTGAGAGGCTTTCCAATATTGACATTGACACTCCTTCGTAGGTTAAATTTCTTTTTATTTTTAATTAATTTTGGAGCTTTTGAAAAGAAACTACCCCACATATTATTTATTGCAAAAGGAACCACAACTACATTATCTTTGCATTCAGCTAATATTTTTTCGAAACCCCTTTTCAAGTCACTCAATTCCCCTGTGGTGGAAATATGACCTTCAGGAAATATTCCAACAACGCAATCATCATTTAGCAAGTTGATAATATTTTGCATTGCATTACGACTATTTTCAGGCCTTATTGATACCGCACCAACACCCCTTAGAATCCAATTAAATATTGGCTTACGATAGTAATCATCGTGAACAACAAATCGAATCGTCCTTGGTGTTGCCCACTGAATTAAAGCAAAATCTATCCAACTAATGTGGTTACCTAAAAGAAGAACAGGTCCAGTTTTAGGTAAATTATCTAAACCAGTTACCTTTAGTCGATATCGCCACCCAAACAATAAGAGGCCTACAATTTGCCTCATGACTAAAGAATAATTTTCAGTTTTTTAAGAACAACACTAAACCCTGCTACCGCAATAAATGCGTTAAAGTAAAGTATAAACTCACTTCCAAAATTTAGGTTTGCAAGAATCATTGTAAAAATCAAAAGGGTAATCATAGCAATATTTTGAAGCCAGTTTTTACCCGCTAGCATGCTTCCAAGACCGTCTTCAGGAGAGTTCGCTTGCATAAGTGCATTGAGAGGGATAATCATCATTCCTGCACCAACACCAAACATAAGAATGACGGCAGTTACTAAAATTAAGGCAGTAGAATCTGGAATAAAACTTAGGCTCGAAATTACAGGGATTAGAATTGAACAAACTGTAATCATTATTGAGCCGGTATAGATATTATTAATACGTATGAAATTGAGACTTTTTCTGCCAGATAAAAAAGCGCCAATCATAATTCCAAATACAGAAGAAGCTAACATCGCATTCACAATAAGGGGACTTTCGACGCCAAAATTAGCTTTTGCATGAGCTGGTATAACTGCCACTAAGTTTTGTGACATGCCCCAAAAGATTGCTGTCCCTAAAATAGAATACCAAACAATTTCATTACTCCTCATAGCTTTAAAGTTAGTCATTAAGTAATGAAAAGAAACAAATTTCTTTATG
Source organism: Candidatus Pseudothioglobus sp. Uisw_041 (assembly GCF_048087625.1). Taxonomy (NCBI): domain Bacteria; kingdom Pseudomonadati; phylum Pseudomonadota; class Gammaproteobacteria; family Pseudothioglobaceae (SeqCode); genus Pseudothioglobus (SeqCode); species Candidatus Pseudothioglobus sp. Uisw_041. The sequence continues at coordinate 1,674,344 of NZ_CP159805.1, forward strand.
GAAAATTTAGCCTGGCTTAACTTTGTTGGATAGAGGCGTGTTCCAAGTGTTGCTAAAAACTCAACCAATGAAAGTCCAACAAGAACCCAGCCTACTGGCGCTATTTTCATTAATATTTCTTCAGGGGTAGTTGCTTGCATTGTTCCCAGATAAGCTTCGAATAAGTATGAGAAAAAAACCGTACCCATCAAAATCGCTATTAGTACCACTGAAGAGTGAAAGGCATTACCCCTACTAAGGCCAGCCTTGCTAAGGCACTCTTTAATATAACCCATTTTCGCAGGAGAATATATTGCACTCTGAGTTGCAAGAAGCAAGGTAAAGCCAAATGCAACCTGGTATAAACCGTTGTAATAACAATAGGTAATTGCTAAGGTAATTAAGACAGCAGAAAATGCGCTATAGCGCATGATACTTGTCTTTGCAAATTTATCAGAAAGGTAGCCTGATAATGTAAATAACATGATAAATGGTACTAAAATCATTGCATTTACAACAGCAGTTAAAATAATTTGCTGCTGCTCACCATATATCATAAAGATTGTGTTTTGAATTATGATCTTATGGCCTAGGTCGACAAATGCATTGAGAAAAACTGCAACTAGGTAAACGGAAAATATGACTGAACGCCCTTTATCAATCTGTTGATTTTCTTGCATGACCTACCAAACTATAATTTATATAATCAATAGTATAAGAGATTTTTATAGGATTAGGGCTTAATACTTTAACTCGCTCTTAGAGCTCACGCCCCTCAACCTCAGCAATAGTCTGCATGTCTTTATCACCTCTACCTGAGAGGTTAATAATAATAGTTTTATCACTAGACCATTGTTTGGCAAGTTTAACTGCATACGCTATTGCATGAGATGGCTCAAGCGCTGGAATAATACCTTCAACCTCTGTAAGAAGATGGAATGCTTCTAAAGCTTCTTTGTCTGTTATTGCAACATACTCTGCTCTTCCAATATCTTTCAGATAGGCATGCTCTGGACCAACACCTGGATAATCAAGTCCAGCTGAAATGGAGTGACCCTCTATAATTTGGCCATCTTCATTTTCCATCAAATATGTTCTATTACCATGCAGCACACCTACACTTCCAGCAGTAAGCGGAGCTGCATGAGCATCTGGACCTAGGTCAATTCCACGTCCGCCCGCCTCAACACCAATAATTTTTACTGATGTATCTTCAATAAATGGATAAAAAAGCCCAATTGCATTTGAGCCCCCTCCAACACATGCAATTATTGCATCTGGTAAACCACCCACTTGCTCATTAAATTGCTCTTTCGCCTCTTTACCAATAACACTTTGAAAGTCTCTCACCATCATAGGGTAGGGATGAGGGCCAGCGACTGTTCCAATAATATAATAAGTATTATCAATATTAGTTACCCAATCACGCATTGCTTCATTCAGGGCATCTTTCAGTGTTTTAGAGCCTGAAGAAACTGGCACAACCGTTGCCCCAAGTAACTTCATACGGTAAACATTCTGCGCCTGCCTAACAACATCAACTTCGCCCATATACACAACACATTCAAGGCCAAGTCTTGCAGCAATAGTTGCCGATGCAACGCCATGCTGTCCAGCTCCTGTTTCAGCAATAATTCTTGTTTTGCCCATTCTCTGAGCAAGTAAAGCTTGCCCTATAGTATTGTTGATCTTATGAGCACCAGTGTGATTTAAGTCTTCGCGTTTCAAATAAATTTGAGCACCGCCAAGCTTCTTGGATAGGTTTTTTGCATGATAAAGTGGAGTTTCACGTCCCACATAATGCTTTAGATCATCCTCAAACTCTTTTAAAAAGTCAGGATCGTCTTTATATTTATCATAAGCATCTTTTAGCTCAGTGACAGCAGTCATTAGGGTCTCTGCTACAAAGACTCCTCCATATTGATCAAAATGACCTTTATCATCTGGTAGGTTATAACTCATGAATGAACACTTCGGATAAAAGCTAATATTTTATCAATATCTTTAATCCCTGGTGCACTTTCCACTCCACTTGAGGCATCAACTGCATATGGATTTACTTGACTAATTGCATCTGAGACATTTTCTGAATTAAGACCGCCAGCAAGAATAATTGGTAAATCTATGTTGACTCGCGCCAGCATCCAGTCAAAAACCTCTCCAGTGCCTCCATAACTATTAGGGTTATGTGAATCGAGAAGAAGTGCGCTTGCTTCTGAAAAATTATCAGCTAATTGAACTACATTGGTCTTGGGCGTTACTCTCAAGGACTTTATAAAAGGCATTTGATATTGAGTACAATCTCCCACTACCTCGTCTCCATGAAATTGTAAAGTGTCCAGAGGGACCTCACATAAAACTTCATCAATGAAGCTTGGATTTGCATTAACAAAAAGTCCCACTCGATTTACAAATGGTGGCAGGGCTGAGACTATTTCTCGTGCTCTTTGAATATCAACATTACGTGGTGACTTATTATAAAAGACCAAACCAATTGCATCAACACCAGCTATAGCCGCGTCTCTTGCATTTTCAGCATTAGTGAACCCACAAATCTTAACTTTGGTCATCTGAATTACCATTAGCTTTTTCAAGTGCAAATTTTTTCATAGCGTTACCTAGTATTAAATGCAAATAGCTAAGAAAGCTTGAGATTTAGCTTGAGGCTTTTTTCTTAGCAGTAGTCTTCTTTTTAGCTTTTTTTGCCTTTGCTTTGGCTTTAATTTTTCCATCTATTGCTTTTTTACACTCTTCTAGAGTTAGGTCAATAGGAGCCTTATCACCAAACACTTTTTGAACTGTAACATTTTTTTGACCTTTGCCGCGCTTTTTACCATTCCAAACATACGGCCCAAAGCGTCCATTTAAAACTTGAATATCAGAATCTTCAAAGACCTTAATAATTCGTTCAGCATCAAGCTTTTCCTTAACAATAATTAGCTCAAGAGCTTCTTCTAAGGTTACCTCCTCTGGTGAGATTTCCTTTAAAGAAACATATTTTTTACCATATTGAATGTATGGGCCAAAACGCCCATAATTTGCCTTAATTGTTTCACCATCAATTGTCTCACCCACTGTTCTTGGCATTTTAAAAAGCTCAATGGCTTCAGCAAGTGAAATATTCTCTATATCTTGGCCAGTTCTTAATGACGAGAAAGTTGGTTTTTCTTCATCGTCTTGATGTCCAATCTGAGCAAAAGCGCCATAGCGTCCAAAACGAACACTGACAGGTTTTCCAGAGACAGGGTCCTCACCAAGATCTCTCTTACCATGAGTCTCGTCTCTCGAAATATCTTTAGCAAGCTCAATCTGTGCATGAAAAGGCTCATAAAAATCGCGAATAACGCCTGCCCAAGGCTTTGACTCTTCAGCAATTAAATCAAAATCACTTTCAAGGTTTGCAGTAAATTCATATCCAATAATGTTGCTAAAATTTTTGACTAGAAAATCAACCAAAAGATAGGCAACATTTGTTGGGAACAATTTATTTTTTTCAGCGCCAGTAGTTTCAGCTTGGATAGACTCTGAAATAACGCCATCTTCAATTTCAATCAACTGATAATCACGCTGAACTCCTTCTCTGGTTTCTTTCACAACATAGTTTCTATCTTGAACAGTTGTAATCATTGTTGCGAATGTTGAAGGCCTTCCAATACCCATTTGCTCAATTTCTTTAACCAATGAAGCTTCTGTATATCTTGGCTTTGCTCTTGAAAAAGACTCCTTTGAAGCTAAGTCGACTAGGGTTAGCAAATCACCTTTACTAACTTCAGGAAGAAGCTTATCTTCAGCCGCCATATAGTCATAAACCTCGAGGAATCCAGCAAAAGATAAAACCTCTCCATCAGCAATAAAATGCTCACTACGGTTTGAAATATTAATATTAATTTTAGTTTTTTGAAGTTGTGCATCGCTCATCTGAGAAGCCAAGGTTCTCTTATAAATTAACGAATACAGCTTAGTAGATTGATCATCTAAACCTAATATAGATGGCTTAGTAAGGTCTGTAGGCCTTATGGCTTCATGCGCCTCCTGAGCACCTGAAGAATTTGTCTTATATCTTCTTGTTTGATGAAACTCAGAACCAAACTTTGAAACAATCACATCTTGAGCAGCTGTTATAGCTAGTTCAGATAAATTGAGTGAATCTGTTCTCATGTAAGTAATAGCACCTTCTCGATATAAATTTTGAGCAATCGACATGGTCTGTTTGACAGAAAAACCTAGTTTTTGAGAGGCTTCTTGCTGCAGCGTAGAGGTAATAAATGGAGCTTTAGGTGACCTCTTAGAGGGCTTAGTCTCAACTGAATTAACTTTTAATTCTGCCAATAAAACACTTTCAGCAAAAGAAAGCGCCTCTTCTTTAGATTTAAAGTCTACGCTAAGCTTAACCTCTAGAGACTGATTTGAGCTATTTTCTAAATTAGCTTTAACTTTATGAGAGCTTGTAGGATTATGAGCAGAAATTTCTCGCTCTCTTTCAACAACTATTCTTACAACTGGTGATTGAACCCTACCAGCTGATCGAGCTCCTGAAATCTTACGCCACAATACTGGGGAAATTTCAAAACCTACTAGCCTATCAATAATACGCCTAGCTTGTTGCGCATTTACAAGGTCAGTATCAATTGTTCTTGGGTTATTAATAGCATCCGTTATAGCGCCTTTAGTTATTTCATGAAAGACTATCCTTGGTGTATCTTCTGCAAGCGATAGCGCTTGCTGTAAATGCCAAGCAATGGCTTCACCCTCACGATCTTCATCAGTAGCTAGAAAGATTTTCGTTGCGGTCTTGACTGATTTTTTAAGGTCAGCAACCACTTTCTTTTTATCCGCACTGATAGCGTATGTTGGTTGAAAGTTATTCTCAATGTCAACGCCCATATCTTTCTTGGGCATATCCCTGATGTGGCCTATACTCGACTTTACAACATAATCTGGCCCCAAAAACTTTTCAATAGTTTTTGCTTTCGCCGGAGATTCGACAATAACAAGATTCTTAGACATAAAGGTTCCTACTGCAGGGTAGGGTTATCATCATAAAACACAATAGACTCTATCCATTGCGATGGCACAGATGATTCAGTGCTATTTCCGATGACCATCATAACTACCCATTTCAAGTCATCAATACTCAATTTTGAGTCCTCTAGAGACATAACCTGATCAATTACTATTTCACGTTGACTGGCATTAAGCTGACCCATATTCTCCATAAACATTATGAAGCCTCTGGCCCTAGAATCTAATTTGGTTTTTTCATACTCACTATAAATTCGCATAGAATTATGCAAAGTATCAAAACTAGCTATCTTTCCATCTTGAAGTGCTGCAATATTTTCAAGCCAAACTAAAGCCTTCTCAATCCGGTCAGCATCAAAGCCAGCCTCTGAAAGATGCGTCTTTAAAAGATCATCATCCAACTCTTGAGAAGAGTCTTGCTCAGCAGACTCAAATAGGAAATCAAACATAAAGGTGAGTACATCAAGAATATTATTAGTCATAAAGCCTCATCAAATTAATACATGTATTTCAAGCTAACTATTACGAGATTCTTATAAACATCAAAAGAACCTATATTGCTTATTACTTGTGGGCAAAAAACACTTTTTCAACCATACATTGAGTTATATAGTGATTTGCTCGAAAAGTAAATTCTTAATTTAACCCTTATTATCCACATCTTGATCCAGATTGGGCTTTATTAAAGCAGTATTGTCATATAAACTCTCGTTTAACATGCATACCGAACTAATCCAAGTATGGTAAAATTGCAAACTTTTTTATTGGTAGATACATTATGAAAAGAACTTTTCAACCAAGCGTACTAAAACGTAAACGTAACCATGGCTTTAGAGCTAGAATGAAAACTCGTTCTGGGCGTGCTATATTAAGTGCTCGCAGGAAAAAAGGGCGTAAACGTTTAGCTGCTTAAACTCATGACCAGCTCGCTCGCTCATGGTGCGCGTATTACAGATTCCAAAGATTACGCTCACATTTTCAAAAAAGGCTTTCATACTCAAAGTAGATTCTGGAAGGTCATAGCTAGTGATTCTGGTAAATCATTTTCAAGGCTTGGTCTTGCGATTTCCAAAAAGCAATATAAAAGGGCAGTAGACCGAAACCTTTTTAAGCGCTTAGCACGCGAAACTTTTAGAAACAATCGGGACGATTTTGAGTCTATTGACTTTGTCATAATGGTAAAAAAATCAGCTTGCACTGATAATATTGAAATTACTAAAGACCTCCTTTCACTTATGAAAAATGTAAAGAGCCAAGTGCAGTCAAAATGAAATTTCTACTTCTACCTCTAATTAAATTATACCAATGGATTGTTAGTCCTCTGTTAGGAAGCAACTGCCGTCACATTCCAACCTGCTCAGAGTATACATTCGATGCTATCAAATATCACGGAGCTGTCAAAGGAGTTACTCTCGGGGCAAAAAGAATTAGTAAGTGCCACCCATGGTCAGAGGCAAGTTATGATCCTGTACCAAAAAAAATTCACTCAATTAATAATTAAAAATTTATGAACACTCAAAAATTATTTCTTTTCATTGCAATCTTTTTGACAATTTTCCTTCTTTGGGATAAATGGGAACTGACACAATCAATCGATGAAAATGGAAATATAGTAACGCAAACTGCGATAGTAGGAATTGATTCACCATCTGCAGAGAACGACGTCCCATTAGCTGCTGAGGTTCCAGTGGCAGAAAACACATTTACAGAAGTTTCAACCCCCGTTATGGAGGACTCAAACATAAGTGGCGCATACACAACGGTTGTAACAGATCTTTTAACAGTACAAATTTCAAATAAGGGTGGAACAATAATTAGTGCATTTCTGAATGACTACCCAACAGAATTATACTCAGATCAAACATTTGAACTACTTAGCAATTCTCCAGAGAGTATTTTCCACGCTCAAAGTGGTCTCATCCCTGCAGATCAAATGCCAACGCATCAATCTGAATTTACTTCGGAAAGACAAGAATACTTTCTACAAAACAATAATGAGCTAATTGTGCCACTTTCTTGGAAGGGAGATAATGGCATTGAAGTTACTAAATACTTCTACTTTAAGCCTGATAGTTATATCATCGAAGTAGATTATCAAATTCGAAATAACAGCTTGACTGATCAAAATGTTAGCAGTTATACGCAGTTAGCCCATGGTGCAATAATTGAATCTAGCGGCATGGCAATGGGTATGCAAAACTTTAGTGGCGGCGCAACCTATAATGATGAAGAAGTTTTTGAGAAAATTGATTTTGAAGATTTTGACTCTACACCAAAAACTTCATCTATTGGTGGCTGGGCCGCAATGATTCAGCACTACTTTTTTACTGCGTGGATACCAAATGATAGTCAAAAGCATACTTACTCAACTAAAACTAGTAGAGGCAACTACCTATTAACCACAGTGAATCCAACAGTAAGAGTTGCTGCTGGAACAACAGCTAGTCTCGAAAAAAACCAGCTATATGTTGGCCCTAAAGAGCATGTGCGCCTTGAAGAACTTGCCCCTGGCCTAGACAAAACTGTAGACTATGGCTTCCTTTTTATTGTTGCCAAACCATTGTCAATATTTCTTCATTGGATTTATAGTTTTGTTGGTGACTGGGCAATATCTATTGTTCTTTTAACTCTATCAATTAAGCTGGCTTTTTATAAGCTTTCTGAAAAATCATTCCGCTCAATGGCTGGAATGAAAAAATTAGCACCAAGGCTTCAGAAAATTAAAGAAACCTATGAGGGTGATAAGCAAAAAATTGGTAAGAAAACGATGGAGCTTTATAGGACTGAAAAAATAAATCCTGCTGCAGGCTGTCTTCCTATCTTAGTTCAGATTCCAGTATTTATTTCTGTTTATTGGGTTCTTATAGAAATGGTTGAACTAAGAATGACCCCATTTTTGTACTTACCTGACCTTGCGATGAAAGATCCTTATTTCATTCTGCCATTAATTATGGGTGCATCTATGTGGTTTCAGCAGCGACTTAATCCGCCTCCAGCGGACCCAATACAAGCAAAAATAATGATGATGCTGCCAGTTGTATTTACAGTTTTCTTCCTCTGGTTCCCTTCAGGCTTAGTGTTGTACTGGGTAACCAATAACGTACTTTCAATTGCTCAACAAGTGTACATCAATAAAAAAATTAATGGTTAAATAAGCCCATGCACTCAAATGAAAAAGTAAGTGAGATAGCTAAAAAAATTAAACTCTTAATTGTAGATGTTGATGGTGTTCTCACTGACGGTGGGATATATTTTGACGATAACGGCGTTGAACAGAAAAAATTTGATTCGCAAGATGGTCTTGGTATTAAATTATTGCAATTATCAGGAATTGAAGTTGCAGTAATCACAGCAAGAAGCACAAAATCTGTTGCTCATAGACTTAAAGGACTTGGAGTTGAACATTATTATCATGGCATACTTGATAAAAGTATTGCTCTGGAAAAACTAATAAAGAAACTTTCAATCGATCCTAGTGAGTCAGCTTATGTTGGTGATGACGTCATTGACTTACCTGTCATGACCAGGGTTGCTCTTCCAATTGCAGTAGCAAATGCTCAAGAATCTGTAAAAGATCACGCACTTATGGTTACTGAGAAGAGTGGTGGTAATGGAGCAGTTCGTGAGGTATGTAATTTCTTGTTAAAGTCACAAGATAAATATGATGCTTTAGTAAAATCTTTTCTAAAATGACATCCTTTCAATCAGAATGTTATGAGGCTTTAAAAAAAATTCCTGCGGGTAATGTAATTTCATATGGAGGCCTTGCGGAAATGATTGGAAGGCCCAATGCACATCGCGCAGTTGGCAGTGCAATGAATAAAAACCCATTTGCACCAACCGTGCCATGCCATCGAGTTGTTAAATCAAACGGCGAATTAGGTGGCTTTGCCGATGACATCAGCGTCAAAATAAAACGCCTTCAAAAAGAAGGCGTTCGTGTGTCAAACAATAAGATTGTTAATTTTCAGTCTGTACTCTTTAAATCAAACTAGCGCTTCTTCCCTCTCATCTTAGAGATCATTTGAAGCTGCATCATTGACTCAGCAAGTGCTGCTTGAGTAGTAGAAATATCCTGTTCTGTCTGCGAACTAGACATAGCTTCTTCAGCGCGCTTTTTCGCTTCGAGGGCTTTTGACTCATCTAAATCACCAGCACGAATAGCTGTATCAGAAAATATTGTAACTGTGTCAGGCTGCACCTCAATGATGCCACCAGAGACAAAAATAGATTCAACACCATTTTCAGTTTCAACTCTGACTTCACCAGGTTTAAGTGTACTTATTAAAGGAACATGCATAGGGTAGACACCAATCTCGCCGTTTGTAGCTGGCGCAAATACACACTTTGCCTCACCTGAGTATATCTCCTCAGTTGCGCAAACTACATCAACGTGTATTACTGCCATTTATGATGCCTCCGATGCCTTTATTTTAACTTCTTCAATAGAGCCAGTCATGTAGAAAGCTTGCTCAGGTATAGCATCATGCTCACCATCAAGAATAGCTTTAAATCCAGAAATAGTGTCCTTCAAAGATACATACTTACCAGGAGATCCGGTAAATACTTCTGCAACAAAGAAAGGCTGTGATAAGAATTTTTGAATCTTACGAGCTCGAGATACAGTCTGCTTATCTTCTTCGGATAGTTCATCCATTCCTAGAATCGCAATAATGTCTTTTAATTCTTTATAGCGCTGAAGTACGCCTTGAACTCCACGAGCCACATCATAATGCTCTTGACCAACAACTAGCGGGTCGAGCTGACGTGAAGTTGAGTCTAATGGATCTACAGCAGGATAAATACCAAGCTCTGCAACTTGACGCGAAAGTACTACTGTCGCATCTAGGTGAGCAAATGTTGTCGCTGGAGATGGATCAGTTAAGTCATCTGCAGGAACATATACCGCTTGAATTGAAGTGATAGAACCAGTTTTAGTTGACGTAATTCTTTCTTGAAGCGCTCCCATTTCAGCTGCAAGTGTTGGCTGGTAACCAACCGCTGATGGCATACGTCCCAATAAAGCAGAAACCTCAGTTCCAGCAAGCGTATATCGGTAAATATTATCAATAAATAAAAGCACATCACGTCCTTCATCACGGAAATATTCAGCCATAGTAAGTCCAGTTAAAGCAACACGAAGCCTATTTCCTGGAGGCTCATTCATCTGTCCATATACTAGTGATACTTTATCGAGTACATTTGAGTCTTTCATTTCATGATAGAAGTCATTACCTTCTCGAGTTCGCTCACCAACACCTGCAAACACTGAGTAACCTGAGTGCTCAATGGCAATGTTACGAATAAGTTCCATCATGTTTACAGTCTTTCCAACACCAGCACCGCCAAACAATCCGACCTTACCACCTTTTGCAAACGGGCAAACTAAGTCAATTACCTTAATGCCTGTTTCAAGCAACTCTGTAGCAGGTGCTAATTCTTCATATGCAGGAGCAGAGCGATGAATTTCCCATTCAGCCTCTGAACCAATTTCGCCAGCGTTATCAATAGGCTCCCCAAGTACATTCATGATTCGTCCAAGAGTTTTTGTTCCAACTGGCACAGTGATTGCCTTGCCTTTATCGGTAACTTCTAATCCTCGCTGAAGCCCTTCAGATCCACCCATAGCAATTGTTCTAACAACATTGTCTCCAAGTTGTTGCTGAACCTCTAAAGTAAGGTTTGCTTTAGTAACATGAAGTGCGTTATATATTTTAGGTATTGAGTCAGATGGAAACTCGACATCAATAACCGCACCAATAATTTGTGTAATTTTGCCTATACTCATTTGCTTTTCCTTTTTTTAAATCTTTAAACAGCAGCAGCGCCTGCTACAATCTCAGATATTTCCTGAGTAATAGCTGCCTGCCTTGCCTTGTTATAAATTAATTGTAGCTCATCAATCATATCACCTGCATTTTCTGTTGCGCTATGCATGGCTATCATTCTAGAAGATTGCTCACAAGCAATGTTTTCTACAATTCCTTGATAAACTAATGCTTCGATATACCTAACTAATAGTGCGCTTAGTGCACTCTCTGCATCTGGTTCATATAAATAGTCCCAGTGGTGATCCTTACTGGTTTCATCAGTAACCTCCATTGGCACAATTTGCTTGACAGTTGGGACTTGTGTCATTGCACTTGCAAACTTATTATAAGCAATCATGATTTGATCAATCTCACCTGAGTCATAGCGATCAAGCATTACTTTGATAGTACCTAAAAGATCATCAAATTGAGGCTTATCACCAATATCAGTAAGAACAGAGTTAATTTTAAGTCCAGTATTTTTAAAAAATGAAGTTGCTTTTTTACCAATCGTACAAAGCTCAACCTCAACTTTATCTGATTGCAAAGCAGCTATATCTTTTAAAAGGCTTCTAAATAAATTGGTGTTTAAACCACCACAAAGCCCTCTATCACTTGAAATAACTATAATTCCTACACGCTTTTTCTCTTCTGAAGAGGTCATATATGGATGTTTAAACTCAGAGTTAGCATGAGTCAGATGTCCAATAACATTAAGAATTTTTTCAGCATACGGACGTGAAGCGAGCATTCTATCTTGCGCTTTCTTCATCTTAGAAGCAGCAACCATTTCCATGGCTGAAGTAATCTTTTGAGTATTTTTAATACTCGAAATTTGTGTTCTAATTTCCTTGCCTACTGCCATATCTTTCTACCAGGTATTGTTAGCTTTAAAGTCATCAATAGCAGCTTGAAGTTTTGCTGATATATCATCATTGTAGTCACCAGACTCATTAATAGATGCCATCAATTCAGCCTGATTAGCATTCATATAAGCTAAAAGTGCGCCTTCAAATGCAACAACTTTATTCGCCTCAACATCATCTAGTGCGCCAGAATTAGCAGCAAAAAGTGACGTCGCAGTTTCAGCAACATTTAGAGGGGAGTATTGTGCTTGCTTCATTAGTTCGGTTACGCGTATTCCTCGATCAATTTGAGCTTTAGTTTCAGCATCCAAATCAGATGCAAACTGAGCAAACGCCGCTAATTCACGATACTGTGCTAAGTCAAGACGAATACTACCACCAAGCTTCTTAACAATTTTAGTTTGTGCTGCACCGCCAACTCTAGAAACTGAAAGGCCCGCATTAATTGCCGGTCGAATACCGGAGTTAAATAGGTCTGTTTCTAAGAAGATTTGACCGTCTGTAATGGAAATTACATTTGTTGGAACAAACGCCGAGACGTCTCCAGCCTGAGTTTCAATTATAGGAAGAGCTGTCAAAGAACCTGTCTTACCTTTCACCTCTCCATTTGTTACTTTTTCTACATACTCCGCATTAACTCTTGATGCTCTTTCTAATAAACGAGAGTGAAGATAGAATACATCACCTGGATATGCTTCACGTCCTGGTGGGCGCTTTAAAAGAAGCGATACTTGGCGGTATGCCCACGCTTGCTTTGTCAAATCATCATAAACAATTAGTGCATCTTCGCCACGATCTCTGAAATATTCGCCCATTGCACATCCAGCGTAAGGAGCAATATATTGAAGAGCTGCAGAGTCAGAAGCGGCTGCAGCAACAATAATAGTATGCTCTAATGCTCCATGCTCTTCTAGCTTGCGAACTACAGTAGCAATTGAAGACGCCTTTTGTCCAATTGCAACATAGATACATTTAACACCTGTACCTTTTTGATTAATAATAGCATCAATTGCAACGGCAGTTTTTCCAGTTTGGCGATCACCAATAATAAGTTCACGCTGACCACGTCCAATCGGCACCATTGCATCAATTGCCTTAATACCAGTTTGAATTGGTTGATCAACTGATTGTCTTTCAATAACGCCAGGAGCAACAACCTCAATTGGGCGAGTGATAGATGTTTTTATTTCTCCCTTACCTTCTAGGTCTACTCCAAGAGGATTAACAACGCGTCCAAGCAGCTCGTTACCAACTGGCACTTCCATAATTCGATTTGTACACTTAACAGTGTCACCTTCTGAAATGTGAAGATAATCACCTAATACAACTGCACCAACAGAATCCTGTTCGAGGTTAAGCGCTAAACCAAAAGTATTTCCTGGAAATTCTAGCATCTCACCAAACTGAGCATCTGCTAGACCATGAATACGAACGATTCCATCACTTACACTAATTACTGTGCCTTCTGTGCGAGCTTCAGCTGAAAAGTCAAATCCCTCTATTTCTTTTTTAATTAAATCACTGATTTCAGAAGCATTTAATTGCATAACTAACCTCTCTTTATAAAATTAATTTACAGACAAGGAGACGCCTAGAGCATCTACTTTTGCCTTAATTGATGTATCAATTACCTTATCACCTTCTTTAATAATGACACCGCCTTTAAGGGTCACATCAATTTCAGTTTCAACAGATACAGTTGTTTTATGTTTACTTGTTAAATCTTTAACGATTGCTTGTTGTTCGTCTTCACTAAGCTCATAAGCGCTAATAACTTTAAAGTTCTTGCTCTTGTTAGCATTAGAAACTGTCGATTCAAACGCATTAGCTATACTGCTAATTGCACTCGAACGATCGTTGTTTAAAACAAGATTAATAAAAGCCGACTCTTGTTTACTTAAATCTTTTGAAGTCATTCTTGCAATTAAAGCAGAAATTAAATCAAATTTTTGATTTTTACTTTTGCTTGGAGATGCAATAAAAGTCTTTGTATTTTTATCAGCCATAATTACAGTAGCAGCGGCTAAAAAGTCACTCCATCCTAAAACAGAGTTACTTTGTTCAGCAATTTCAAAAATCGCTTGAGCGTATGGCTTGGCAATTGTTGATAATTCCATCCTACCGTCCTAGAGTGATTTAGACAACTTAGAAAGCATATCTTTATGTGCCTTAGCATCAACTTCTTTCTCTAAAACTGAGTTGACTCCCTGCATAACCAAAGTTGAGACTTGATTTTTAAGCTCATTACGTGCCTTCACAACCTCTTGGTCTAGTTCAGACTTAGCGTGTGCTTTAATCTTATCAGCCTCTTCAGAAGCTGTGCCTTTAGCTTTATCAATCATTCCATTAGCTTGTTTATCAGCATTTGCAATAATTTCAGCCGCTTGGGTTTTAGTACTTTCTATGAGATCTTCAGCATTTTTCTGGGCTAAAGCATGCTCTTCTTTTCCAAGTTCTGCTGCTTTTAATCCATCTTCGATTGCCTTTTTGCGAGCAGCCATTGCCTCAACGAGTGGAGGCCAAACAAACTTCATGCAGAACAAGACAAACATCGCAAACATGATTGTTTGCCCAATGAGTGTAAGGTTAATGTTCATAACTTAATACCCTTAATTATTAAAAGAATACAATTTATCCAGCAACCGCAAACAATATATACATTGATATACCAACTGCAATCATAGGTACCGCATCAACAAGTCCCATTACAATAAACATTTGTGTTCTTAGCATTGGAATAAGTTCCGGCTGACGCGCAGCACCTTCAATGAATTTAGCGCCAAGAATACCGATACCTACAGCAGCGCCTAATGCACCTAAACCCATTAAGATAGATCCTGCTAAAAATAATATACTTTGTTCCATTTTTTACTCCTACTTATAAAAACTGTTTAAAAAAAATTAATGCTCTTTTTGGTGTGCCATATCCATATATACAATCACTAAAGTCATAAAGATAAATGCCTGAAGTAATACAATTAAGATATGAAAAATAGCCCACGGTAAAGACAGGCTCCACTGAATCCAGAATGGCAACAGTGCGATTAGAATGAAGATCATTTCACCTGCATACATGTTTCCAAATAAACGTAATGCAAGAGAAACTGGCTTTGCCAGTAAGTTCACCCCTTCTAAAAAGAAGTTAAAAGGCAACATCCATTTACCAAAAGGATGGAGCGTTAGTTCGCCTACAAATCCACCAAGGCCTTTTTCTTTAATACTGTAATAAAGAATTAATATGAAAATACCGATAGACATGCCGAATGTAGCATTAGGGTCGGTTGTTGGAACCACCTTAAGAAAATCAATACCTAGAACAACAGCTAGAGATGGAAGCCAATCAACAGGCACTAAATCCATCGTATTCATTAAGATTATCCAAATAAATGTCGTTAAAGCAAGAGGGGCAACCATAGGGTTTTTACCACTGAAAGAACCACGTACATTTTCATCAATAAATTCAATAATGCTTTCTACAAAATTTTGAAACCCACTTGGAGCGTCAATAGAAGCACGTTTTGCTGCTCTAGCAAAAAAGAATAAAAATAGCGCGCCTAAAACAAAAGAAAATCCAAGTGTATCAACATGGAAAGCCATGAAACCCATTTCTTTTGCTTCTAAAGCACTTTCAGCAAACCCCCAATGACCATCTGGAAATTTTCCGTAAGTTAAATTTTGTAAATGGTGCTTAATATAAGCGCCAGATGTTAGTTCACCACTTGCCATTATTTTTGCCTTAACCTATCTAATATAAATCCTACCTGACCAACAACTAAACTCAAACAGAGAGCTGCGGGCTCAAGTTCTAAAAAACCAAGTCCAATTAAAGCTAGTAGGATTAGAGAGAGCATCCTACTGATACTGCTGCTGATCGCCATCCTAAAGCTTTTTTGTGCATCAGCGTCAACCAATGCTTTTTGTTTTTTTGTATACCAATTAAATATCCAGGTATTGCTTAAACTTACTAAGGCACCATAAAAGGCAGCAACTGCAAAACCATCAGTGGCATAAAAAAAAACAATTAAAGCTAGGAGAAAGTATTGAATAAGTGAGCTTATTGATTTCACTTTTTCGATATTCACCCTGACTATGCACAAACGAAATATTATACAATTTAATGTTTAATAGTCAAGTCCTACAAAGACAATTTATTTACTGTGAAGCAAAATAAATTTACGCAATTTATTAAGGCTTATTTTCAAAAAAAATTTAGTTGATTAAGAGCTAGAATTTATCATCTCTTCAGCAGCTATTCGAGTTTTATCACTGATTGTAATCCCACCTAAGATTCTTGCCACTTCGTCCGTCCTTTCTTTCGGACTTAGGCTTGCAACTTGGGTAAAAGTTGAGCCATTTTTTTGCGTTTTTACAACCTTCATATGATCTTGTCCCTGCGCTGCAACCTGAGCAAGGTGCGTTACACAAATAATTTGATATCGATTTGATAATTTTTTTAACATTTGGCCAATAATTTCAGCAACTGATCCACTGATACCTACGTCGACTTCATCAAATACAACTGATGGGGTGAGCTCAGTTTTACTTGTGACAACTGAAAGTGCTAGAGATATTCTTGATAACTCTCCACCCGAGGCTACTTTACCTAGTGGCTTAAAATCTTGCCCAGCGTTAGTTTTTGTAAGAATGATAATTTCCTCCATACCATTAAGCCTTACAGATCCTTCAGAAGAGTTAATGCTAAAAGTAATTTCACTCCCAGGCATTCCAAGTTTTTGCATTAAGCTTGTAACCTCTTTTGAAAGAGACTTGCCAGCAATTACTCTTTCAGCACTCAACAACTTTGACTTAGCATAATATTCTTTCTCAAATTTACTTTGCGCGAGTAATAACTCATCTATCTTATCGCTCGATGAGCCCAACATATTAAGATTTTCTTGCAAAGCTGATTGTGCCTCAAGTAGTCCTTGAATTTGACAATTATGTTTACGACCAAGGCCATGAAGCTCATTAATTCTAGAGCTAAGTTGTACTGAATTATCTTCTTGGCTGCTAATCTTACCAAGGTAATCTGTCAAGTCATAAATTCCTTCTTGGACCTGAAGCTGGGCACTAGCCAGCAATGAATGTATTGTGTCTAACCGCGAATCAAGCTCTTTCGACTGATTAATAATATTTTCACTTTCAATTAACACATTATTAACGCCTGATTCGTTGTCAAGAGAGTCTATTATCTTAGAAATTTTTTCAACAAGCTCGCTTGCATTTGTTGAGACTTTATAGTCATCCTCAATATTATCAAGCTCATCCTGGGTCATTTCAGCTTGAATAAGCTCATTCAGTTGATGGGTTATTAACTCTTTTTGGGCTGCAAGGAGAGAGTTATTATTTTGTAAGTCTTCAACCTCATTCTTGACCGCTTGATAATTGTTGACAATATTATTTACTTCTTCACACTGCTTTTGAGTGCCGGCATAATCATCAAGTAGCAAGCGATGATGGTTCGCTCGAAGTAACAGCTGATGCTCATTTTGGCCATGCATATCAATCAAAAAACTGCCAATATCCTTTAGTGTTGATAAAGGTACATTAGAACCATTGACATATGAACGTGACTTACCATCTGAAGCAATAACCCTTCTCAAGATGCACTCACTCTTATTTTCTAAATCCAGGCCTTCCAAAAAAGTTTGAAGCTCAGTTCCTAAATTCAAACTAAATGTAGCCACAATTTCAGCCTTACTTGCACCTTTCCTAACGAGAGACGAATCAGAACGACCTCCAGCAACTAAACTTAATGCCTGAATTAAGATTGATTTACCTGCACCCGTCTCCCCAGTCACAACAGTCATACCAGACTTAAACTCAATACTTAAGTCTTCGACAACAACTAAATTTTTTACATGTAAGTGCTCAAGCATATCTTTAATTTATTAAACTTTTTGGCCCCAATGAAGCTTTGATCTTATAATCTCAAAGTAGTCATAACCTTTTGGATGAATTAGATGGACAAAATTTTCATGTTGCTTCACTCTAAGAGCAACACCTTCTGATGCATGAACTGAGGACTGAGCATCAAAGCTAATTGTTGCCCTATCTTCGCAATCTAAAAGAGTAATCAATACCTCACTATCGCCATCAAGAATGAACGGTCTATGACTCATTGTATGAGGGCTGATTGATACTAGGCAAATCGCATTTGTACTCGGGTGCATAATTGGGCCTCCGCTAGAAAGTGCATAAGCAGTAGAACCAGTAGGCGTGGTAACTATAATTCCATCTGCCCTCTGATTATTCACAAAGTCTCCATCAACATTCAGCTCAAACTCTATCATTTTTGGAGTTTCATTCCTATGAATTACCACCTCATTAAATGCTAGATGTTTTGACAATACTTTGCCATTTTGTTCAATTTGACAGCTTAAAAGAGATCTTTTCTCTTTAATAAACTCACCATTTAGAACAGCGCTAACTACTGGCGTCATCGAGTCAACTGAAACGTCAGCTAGAAAACCAAGGCGTCCTAAATTAACTCCAAGTATAGGAATATTGAAGTCAACATAAGTTCTTGCGGTATTCAATATAGTACCGTCTCCACCGACAACAATAATTAGATCAGCATTTTTCTCAAAGTCTTTTTGATCCTCCAACAAAATAACACCAAGATCCTTAAGGAGAACACCAAGCTCCAGGGCAGTTTTTTGACTGGTAAAATCGTTTGGTTTACAGATAACGCCAATAGAATTAAACATAGGCCTTGAAATATACTAAAAAGTAACTACATAACATGTTAAATATACATTAGTTTGGTTAAAAAATGACAAAAAAGAAAGAACAAAAAACTCAAGATGATACCTCTAATGAGGTTCAAGAAGATGTACTTGATGATAACAAAAATGAAGATTTAGCGACTCAGCTTTTAGAGGCACAACAGTCTGCAAAAGATAATTGGGACAAGCTTTTACGCTCCCAAGCCGAGATGGAAAACCTTAAGAGGCGTACATCAAAAGATCTTGAGAATGCCCATAAATATGCCCTTGATGGTTTCGTTAAAGCCCTATTAGAGGTCAACGACTCTCTTTCAATGGGACTTAAGCTAGCAATGGATGAAAATGCAACTCTAGAAAACACAATTGAAGGAATTGAGCTTACAAATAGAGTTTTTATGTCAACTCTTGAAAAGTTTGGAGTTGAGGCCATAAACCCTGTTGATGAAAAATTTAACCCAGAACTGCATGAGGCGGTAACTATGGCGCCGATGCCAGATAAAATATCAAACACTGTTTTAGAGGTTATCCAAGTTGGATTTACTTTAAATGGTCGATTAGTCCGCCCAGCACTCGTAATAGTCGTACAGTAGTTGGACCCTCTACAACCCCTACTCTGACAACACTTTTTTTGAGTGTCTAACAAGTGTCTAACAAAAACGCACTATCTATATGTCTTGGTCGGGTGTCTAACAAGTGTGAAAATAATGCTATAACAAAACCTTAATTGCATTTTTCATTTTGTTCAGTCATTTCACTCTTTCTTATTGTCATTGTATCAATAATATTGTGAATTTCTTTTAGTAATGAGGCGTCATTTGAATATGATTTATCGCCACCATCATAACCAATTAACCAAAGTCCATATTTATTCTTATATCTATCTGGAACAATGTATTTATTAATATCATCTCCAACAATTCTAATGTACTTCAAATTTCTTTCTTCATTTTCACAACTATTTGTTTTAAAAAAATCGTCAGTTTCATTAATGAAATGAATATCTTTTGTGATAAAGAGGACTATTCTTTTATCCCATGAAAATGAATTAATATATTCTTCTAAATTTATTTTTACACTTGAATTACTCATCATTGGAAACATTAACAAAGTTAACAATAGGCAGAATACTTTTATCCTGTTCTTCATTACTTATTGTATCTAAATGTAAATTTACTTTGAATTAAAGATTTAAATAATCTTTAAATTCATCCTTAACATCACTACCAATGTCATTAGTTAGGTACTCATAAACATTGAAGATACAAACATAATAAATATCAGATAAGAATTCATCAATCTTTTCATAATCCTCATGATCATGATCCACCCACCATCTTGAATGTGGATCTTCTTCAACTTCACTCATCATTTCAGAATCTAAAAACCTCAGATAGTGTTTTTCTACGTACATAATTCTGTGAATCAACATATGTAATGATCCTTCAAACATTCCGTCAACTCTAGTAATATTAAAGGAATCATCTGAAAAGTTTGTTCTGACCTTAGAAAAGTTATAGGTTGATGATTTAGTGTCATCAATAATCGTTGTCAGTTCTTTTGTAACAAATCTAATTATTGAGTGTTTAACAAAGTTATTCATCATAATTTTTATTTTATTATAAATATGACTTTGTAAGGTCTCTCCAACTTACAAAATCAGTCAGTCAAAAATACAACTGGATTTAACTCTTCTTACTTTGATGAACGACTACTGGATTTGTTATATTCTTCTTTATTAACTTATTAATAAATGTTTGTTTATCTTTAAGAAGTAGTTCAAGATACTCATCATTGTTGCAAAACGCCACATTACCATCTGTATCTTCAATATAAAAATAACCCCAATCAGTAATATCATCAAGACTAGTCGTTTGATCAGGTGCTAAGTGTTGAGTGTAGAAATGTTTCCACCATCTTTGAGAAATCCCTTCACTTTGTTGAAGTTGAAGTTGAAGTGACTCTAAATTTTCTGCATCAAAATCATATGTAACAAAATCCACCTCTTCATGATTTTCTACATAGTAAGTAACTGTAAAGTTTTTCATTTGCAAAATGTTACAGGACACAAAAAATATGTGGCAAAAAATCCATATACAAAAATGGCTTTATTAGTGGTGAAAAAACCCTTGATTTCACAACACAGTTTTAGACTGCCAGAATGTCCTACTTTAAGAGGGATTCAATTCAGTTATTTCTGAGATACTTTTGTTCACTCTGTGTTTATATTGAAATATAATTTAGTGATGATTTCAAATGAATAAATATAAATGGCAACAAAAATAAATATTAAGCATACTCAAAGTGGAATGGTGAAGACAGGTTTTTATGGTTATAGTTGGACATATCTCATCTTTGGCTGGTTTGTTCCATTGTTTAGAGGTGAATTAGGTGTTGGGGCGCTTCATCTTCTTTTCACGATAGTAACTGGTGGTATTTGGCAAATTATTGTAAGTTTCCTATATAACAAACAATACATGACAAGAATGCTAACAAATGGCTGGGTTCTTGATGGGTCCGATTCAGACAAAGTTCTTGCTGGAACTTCACTAGGCATATCGACACATACTAACAACTAAAAATCGTAATAGAATTAAGTGCATAATTTAAGAATTCCAATAGAGCCCTATGAGGGTGATTTATCAGGTGTTGCTGATTACCTCGATGGAATGAATTTTCAACTGTTAACTCAAATAGCGCCTTATAAAAACAATAATATTTGGACAGCATTATCTCTTCACGGGTTTGGCTCAAATGCATCAGATATATTTAAACCAGGTTTTGTAGATACAAAGGTAGAAGTTGACACTCAATTGCAGTGGACTTCGCTATTCAATGAACCTACTATGAAGCCAATAAGTGAAATGATCTCTAAGCTACCTTGTAATTTTGAGAGAATTCGATTTACAAAATTAGTTGCAGGCAAATCTCTTAAAAAGCATACAGACAATGTAGATGATGATATTAAAAATAAAAAGATTGCCAGGCTTCATATTCCAATTAGGACCAATAATGATGTTATTTTTACTTTTTATGAAAATGAAAATGATCTAAAAGGCAAGTTATTTAATCTCAAAACAGGGCACTATTACTACCTTGACGTTACGAAACATCATTCCGTAAGCAATAATAGTAATATTGATAGGTATCACCTAGTTATAGATTGCTTCGTAAATGATGAGTTAAAAACACTATTTAAGGGTATTTTTTGATATAAATATATTAATTTTAATAAAAATGAGCTATTTTTAGCTATTTTTTAACTAATAACAATGTTTTTATATACAAAAATAGTCAAATTACCATTTTTTAATCATTTTTTTAGATATTAAGTAAGTTTTTTTAGATAATAAGCCATATTCTTAAAAAAATTGCATATTTTTGTCCCTTGACACATAACATTTAATACTCTATATTTCTTATTACTCAAGTCGGCAGGCAGTGAGAGAAAAAGGTGTGTGCCCTGTAAGTATATTTTACAAACATTTATAAATGGACTGGCTTGTGAAAGACCTTGAATTAAGCAATTATTCAGATACCCCCTCTCTTTTTGATAAAGATGGTACAGCCTACAAAATCTTTGGAGACGAACCTGCTACATTGATCTTTATACATGGTGTTGGAATGTGTGGAGAAATATGGCAGCCTCAAGTTGAACATTTTTCAAAAGATTATCGCGTAATAACTTATGACTTTTTAGGTCATGGAAAAAGCGTGCTCAAAAAGGACAAACTCACCCTAGAAGACTATGTAACTCAACTATACAATCTTGTTAATGAGATTGGAGTTACAAACTTTTCATTAATTGGACACTCAATGGGGGCAATTATTGCGGTTGCATTCGCATTAAAATATCCTAGAAAAGTTGACACACTCATTCCCATAAATATTGTCTTTAAGAGAACTAAAAAAGCCCAAGATGATGTAATTATGAGGGCTAAAGATGTCTTTAAATCTCAACAAATAACTAATATTAGTCAAACACTTGAAAGGTGGTTTAAAAACAAAACCAGCCCTGATGATTTACTGAAGATTAATAATGTTCGAAGCTGGCTTAACAATACCTCGCCAAAAGCTTACGCAGAAGCTTACTATTTATTTGCTACATCTGATCGAGTTTTTGTAAATAATCTTTCAAACTTACAACCACCTGTTTTATACTTAACCGGGAGTGAAGACCCTAACTCTACTTCGCTAATGTCTGAACAAATGGCTCAAGAAACTCCAAATAGCTGGAGTGAGTCCATTGAAAGTGAGGCGCATATGATGGCATATATATCGGCAAAAAAAGTTAACTCAATAATAGAACATTTTCTTAATAACACTACCAATACTACTACATGAAAACAGAAGAAACACGGGATCTAAGACAAGCACTTGGCTCTTTTCCAACAGGGGTAACTGTGGTTACAGCCAAAGATAAAGATGGAAGTCCAGTAGGATTTACTGCGAACTCTTTCACTTCAGTGTCGTTAGAGCCTCAATTAATATTGATATGTATTGACAAGGAGTCTTTCAACATAGAGTCGTTTTCTAAAGGTGGAAGTTTTGCAGTTAGTGTTCTCTCTGAAAGTCAGCAACATATATCAACCACTTTTGCAAGCCCTGAAACTGATCGCTTTAAAAATATTTCTTGGAAATCAAAAACTACAGGAAGCCCTATCATATCTGACTCAGTTGCCTGGTTTGATTGTGATACGGATAATATTATAGAGGGTGGTGATCACCTTATTCTTATTGGTAAGGTAAGGGAGTTTGGATACAATCCACAAACCCCACTGGTTTATTTACGAGGAAATTATGTTAATCTCGGACTTGAACAAAAAATGCTCCTTGCAATGGAAAATAAAAACACAAAAATAATTGTTGGGGCGTTAATTGAATGGCGAAAAAAAATATTTCTTCTTACAGACCAAACAACTGGAATGCTTTATTTCCCAAATGCTTCAAGACTGGGTTCAACTTCTGACGAAGAAAGTCTTCTTGGAAGTCTCCAAAAGCAAAAAATACATATCAATGAACACTATCTATTTTCAGTATTTGAAAATAATGATGATAAAACTAGTCTTATATATTACCGCACAAAAGTCGAAGATGGCTCATCTATAACTACTGGACAATTCTATGAATTTGATTCAATACCGTTTGAACTTCTAGCTGATGATGCAAGTAGAATAATGCTTAAACGCTATATTGCAGAAAGAGATTTAAATGCTTTTGGAGTATTTGTGGGTAAGGAAAGTGAAGGCAATGTAGAGGCTATAAGTAAAACTAATCAAAATGTGTAGGAGCTATTAATATGAATTTTTCTTTATTTGCTCAAATGGAAAGGATAGATGAAGAGCAGTCACAAAAACGCTTGTATGAGGAGTATGTCGAGCTATATCAAATAGCTGATAGGTCAGGTTTTAAAACAATATGGACTGGTGAACATCACGGCATGAACTTTACTATTGCTCCAAACCCATTTATTAATCTAGCTGATTTAGCCAACAAAACAAAGAATGTTAGGCTCGGAACTGGAACAATTATTGCCCCCTTTTGGCACCCAATTAAGCTTGCTGAAGAAGCAGCAATGACCGATATTATTTCAGGAGGTCGACTTGAAATTGGTATAGCTCGAGGAGCTTACTCTTTTGAGTATGACCGCCTTGCAGATGGTATAGTATCTTTTTCAGCTGGAAGCGCTATGAGAGAAATTGTCCCAGCAATTAAGGGCTTGTGGAGAGGTGACTACACAGGTGAAGGAGAACACTGGTCCTTCCCAAAAACTACTAGCTCACCAAAACCCCTTCAATCCCCTCACCCGCCCATTTGGATTGCTGCTAGAGATCAAAACTCTCATGACTTTGCAGTTCAGCAGGGCTGCAATGTTCAAGTAACCCCTCTATGGCTTGGAGATGATGAGGTTGTCTCATTGATGGAAAAATTCAATAATTCCTGTGAGAAATTTAAAGATATAGAGCGTCCAAAAATAATGGTATTACGCCATACATTTGTGGGTGAGAGTGAAGAAGAAGTTGTTCAAGGCTCTAAAGATATATCTAGATTCTACTGTTATTTTGGTGCATGGTTTAAAAATGAAAGGCCTATTAGTCAAGGGCTTATTGAGAAACTTACGGATGAAGAAATGTCTAAGATTGAAATGTACTCACCTGAAAAAATGCGTCAAAATAGTATTATAGGAACTCCTGATGAAGTTATTGAGCGTATTAAGTTTTGCGAGAATCTTGGTTTTGACGAATATAGTTACTGGATTGATAGTAGCATGAGCTTTGAAAAGAAAAAGAAATCTTTAGAGCTTTTTATTGACAAAGTGATGCCTGAATTTACTTAAAGAGGAAGGGACATGGAGCACTTTAAACACTACATTAATGGTAAGTTTAGTTCTGGATCAGAGCGCTTTGAGACTCTTAATCCTGCAAATGGTATGCCATGGGCAACCTTTCCATCTGCAACAGAAGATGAGTCTAACTTTGCTATAGAGTCTGCACATAAAGCACTCTATGATAATGCCTGGTCAAATCTTACCCCCACTCAAAGAGGGAAGTTAATTCATAGGCTTGGTGATTTAATCTCTGAACATGCTAGCGAATTAGGTGATCTCGAGACTAGGGATAGTGGAAAATTAGCGGTTGAAACTCGCGCTCAATCCAGCTATGTTTCTGACTATTACTATTACTATGCGGGCCTAGCAGACAAAATACAGGGAGAAGTTCTTCCTATTGACAAACCTGATATGCGTGTTTTTACAACCCGTGAACCTATTGGGGTTGTTGTTGCTATTGTTCCTTGGAATGCTCAACTTTTCCTTTCAGCAACGAAAATAGCTCCTGCTTTAGCTGCTGGAAATACACTAGTAGTAAAAGCGTCGGAGCAGGCCCCAGCTGCATTATTTAAATTTGCTGAATTGGTTGAAAAAAGTGGCTTTCCTCCTGGAGTTATAAATATCATAACTGGCTTTGCAGAGCCCTGTGGGCGTGTATTAACTACGCATCCAAAAGTTGCGAGAATTGCTTTTACTGGAGGCACTGAAGTTGCGAGACATATTGTTAGGAATAGTGCTGAAAACTTTGCTCATGTAAGTCTTGAACTTGGTGGTAAATCACCCATGCTAATATTTGAAGACTGCAATATTGATGGGGCAGTAAATGGCATTATTGCAGGAAACTTTGGAGCTTCTGGGCAAAGCTGTGTTGCTGGCTCGCGCGTTTTTATTCAAAGATCAATACACTCTAAAATAGTTGACAAGATTAAAGAGCGCGCAAAAAATATTATAGTTGGTGACCCCTTAGATAGTGATACACAGGTTGGTCCTCTTGCCACAAAACATCAGGTCGAAAGAGCGCTAAGCGTTGTTAAACAGTCTATTAAGCAAGGAGCTAGCCTTATTTTTGGAGGGAACAAGCCAAGTCATAAAAAAGAAGGATGGTACTTTGAGCCTACTCTACTTGATTGTCCTAATCAGGAATTTGATTGCGTTAAAACAGAACTATTTGCACCAGTAATAAGTGTCATTGCATTTGACACTGAGGAAGAAGCCATAAGGATGGCAAATGACTCTGCTTATGGTCTTGGTGCAGGAGTATTTACTGAAAACCTAGCAAGAGCTCATCGCGTTAGTGAAAAAATACAGTCTGGGATTGTTTGGATTAATACTTATCGAGCAATATCACCTATTGCTCCTTTTGGTGGAGTGAAGCAAAGTGGTGGTAGCAGAGAGGCTGGTATAGATGCTATTCATGAATACACTAGAACTAAAACAACCTGGATTAATACCTCTTCTGAACCAATGAGCAATCCTTTTATAATGAGATAAATAATCTTTAAAAAATTAACGGAGTAAATAATGGACAAAGAATTATTCGAACTAGGCTTATCAAAGAGAAAAGCAACCCTTGGAAGTGACTATGTAGAAAAAAACCTAGAGGCCGCTGATGATTTTAACGAAGACTTTCAAAAACAAATGACTGAGTGGTGCTGGGGCTTTGGATGGGGTGATGACACCATTAATGAAAAAACTAGGTCTATGATGAATCTAACAATGATTGCTGCCCTTGGAAAAATGGATGAATGGGAAATCCACCTCAAAGGAGCTTTAACGAATGGAGTAAGTAAGGATGAGATTAAATCAATACTCCATGTTATTGCAATCTATTGCGGAGTTCCTCAAGGAGTTGAGTGTTTTAAAATTGCAAGAAAAGTTTTAGAGGATGCTGGTGAGCTTTAAATAAACTTATTAATGTATTACTTTAGAATCTTTATTTTTTTGAGCTAGCTATTGCGACTGCAAATACTATTAATAAAAACCCAATTATTGAGATAAAGTTCATAGTTTCATCAAATAAATACCAAGCTTGGATAGCAACAAGAGCTGGAACTAGATAAAAATAACTACCAACTCTTGCTAAAGCATCTTGCTTTATCATTGTCATTAATAATAGAACTGCACCGATTGATAGGCCAAAGACCTGCCAAGCTAGGGTAATCATGAATGCATTAGTCCAATGAATATCACCAGTCTCAAAACAAAGGGACATAATAATGCATAGTATAAAAGCTCCAAGGTATTGAATCAAAGTTCCACTAATTAAATCCATATCACTACAAAATCGCTTTTGATAAATAGTCCCTAGAGAGATGCCAACTAGCGACCCAAAGACAGCTAAAACTGCCAGAAAAGAAAAACCAGTAAAAAATCCCTCAATAGCTAAATCAAACTTTTCAAATAAAACCAAATATAGCCCTAAAAACCCTATTATTAAACCTATCCATTGTTTTCTTATAATCCTCTCATGGAGAATTATTCCTGCAATAAAGGCCATTCCTAGTGGCTGAAGTCCAATAATCATAGCCGTAAGTCCAATAGGTATTTCCCACTTAATAGCTTGAAAAACACCACCAAGATAAACTCCATGAATTAATAAACCTGTTACCATCAAGTGAATAAATGCCATGCCAGAACTTGGCCAAATGCTTTTCTTAACTTGCATAATTATAAATAGCACTATTAATGTAAGGCCATTACGGTAAGACAACAAAGTAAAAGGTTCTGCATATGGAAGGCCATATTTTGCAGCCACAAAGCCTGTACTCCATATCAAAACAAATAGCCATGGAATCAAACGGGGACTTAAAGTAAGATTTTTCATAAAAAACACCAAAAATTCATTTACTTAATAAATCACTAATTAAAATAACTTAAATAATTAATCAAGAATCGATTTTAAACAAAATAGCTCTATGGCAAACAAGAAACGTCACTCGAGCAAAACTTTGATTAGACTATAATATATACTGTAATTCTTTCAGAAACCCGTCAGATTTTGACTATTTCTTTTGAATAAAGTTACCCAATTTTAAATAATTTTATGAAGCAATTTTTTTCTATCATTCTGCTTTTGATCCTTGTCCCTCTCTCAACAAGCTGGGCTGAAATCCTTTCAGTTGATAAAGAACCTACTCTAAGTGAAAGCAATCAATCATCAATTTTATTGCAGTCTGAAAATAATCTCGGTTTTGAAAAAAGCCCAGTAAAAGTTAACGAGGCTTTCAAGTTAAGCGCTATTTCGGTTGATGAAAATACAATCGCTGTGAGATGGATTGTTAAAGAAAACTATTATCTCTATAAAGATAAAATTTCTTTTTCAGTCAAAGGGGCAACAATTGAAGATGCCCTGTTTCCAAAGGCAAAGTTAAAAGTTGATGAGTTTTTTGGTGAGGTCAATATTTACAATTCATCCGTGGAGGTTATTCTTTCACTTACCGACATTGTTAGCAACAAAGTTATATTAACAGTAGAACACCAAGGCTGCTGGGAGGGTGGAGTTTGTTATCCCCCTCAGAGCGATACCATTCAAGTTGATTTTAATGGAACTCAAGCATTTTCTTCTCAAGATAATAGTCAAATAACAAAGTCAGAAAAAAGTGCCAATGAAAAGTTTCAACAAGGCGGTTTAACTTTATTAATTGCAGCGTTTTTGGCTGGGTTGGCTCTTTCTTGGACGCCTTGTGTATACCCAATGGTCCCAATACTGTCTGGAATTATTATTGGACAAAAGAAAGCTCCAAGCACTCCAAGAGCTATCTTGATGTCGGTTGTCTTCGTTTTTTCAATGTCTCTCGCTTATGCTTTGATTGGAGCGACAGCAGGCTACTTTGGAGCTGGCATAAATATTCAGGCGATAATGCAAACTCCCTGGGTCTTAATTGTTTTCAGTTTAATCTTTCTATTCTTAGCATTTTCAATGTTTGGATACTATGACATTCAACTACCCTCTAAATTGCAGGTCAAGATTACAAACCTAAGTAACAGGCAAACGAGTGGGGATTTCATTGGTGTTAGCATCATGGGGTTCCTTTCTGCCCTAATTGTTGGTCCATGTGTTACGCCATTCCTTGCAACTGCTTTAAGTTATGTTATTGCTGGAGGAAGTGCTGCTAAAGGCGCTGCTAGTCTTTTTGCAATGGGACTGGGAATGGGCATCCCTTTAATAATAATTTGTGGCTGGGGTGTCAATGCACTGCCAAAAGCTGGACTATGGATGGAAAACGTCAAGAAAATTTTTGGTCTTTCAATGATTGCTGTTTCTCTGTATTTACTGGATCGAATTCTGAGTCCACTTTTATCTCTAATTCTATGGTCACTCCTATTCACTCTAGGGCCAATTATGCTTGGTGTTTTTAACAAAATCACTAAACCTATTAGCTTCTGGAGTTTACTATTTAAAGCAACATGTTTGATTTTCTTAGCTTATGGCGTCTTGCTATGGCTATTGGTGGCAAAAGGTGGTGGTGATATTCAGCAACCTCTTGACTCAATCATTTATGGGGACAGCATAGATTCATCAAATAGTGTCGACTTTCAGGTAATTACAGATGAAGATGAATTTAATAAATTATTAGCTATAACTACAAAGAATAACAGCCTACTGGTCATTAAGTTTTATGCAGAATGGTGTATTTCTTGCAACAAGCTAGAGAGGGTTGTATTCTCAAACAGACAAGTCAATGAGGCTCTTGCAGATTCTCTTAAACACACATTAGACGTTACTGAGAATAATCGCTTTAACCAGTCGATACTTGCAAGATTCTCACTTGTTGGACCACCCGCCATATTATTTTTTAAAAATGGCATCGAGCTTAGAGACCAAAGAATTATTGGTGAATTTAGCGCTAAAGAGTTTGTAGCCCACATAAATAATCTGCAATAAATATTTATTAATTTCCTCTAAAAGCTTCGAATTGTAGCTATATTTGATTAAATAGATGTTAAAATACTTCTTAGTTACTTACAGTTAAAATCTAGTCTTAAAGGCTTATTTATTATTATTTTTAAGCCAAAACATGAACTTGCAATCATTGCCTGCCTTAATGGCCGCAATGTGAATTTGTATTTAGATTCAAAAAACTAGTTGCAAAGAATAATAAAGGGGAACGTAAATGGATATTCGAAAAGTTAAAAAGCTAATGGAGCTTCTAGAGGAATCTGGAATGTCAGAAATTGAAATTAAAGAAGGTGAAGAGTCAGTAAAAATTTCTAGATATGGAAATTCGCCTGCACCAAGTCACTCTTTTGTTCAACAACAAGCGCCTACTTCATTGCCTCCAGTGGTTGCGGCTCCAGCAATTGCAGATGAGCCCTCAACTGTTGGTCAGTCTTTAACATCTCCCATGGTAGGAACTTACTATTCAGCCCCATCTCCAACTGCAAAGCCTTTTGTTACAATTGGTCAGCACGTAAAACAGGGCGACACCATTGGTATTGTTGAGGCCATGAAGATAATGAACCAAATTGAAGCTGAGAAGTCTGGAACAGTCCTTCAAATTCTTGTTAAAGATGGTGAAGCTGTAGAATTTGGACAACCGCTAATCATAGTCGAATGAGCTCAATAAAAAAAGTTTTAATTGCTAACCGGGGTGAAATTGCACTTCGAATTCTTAGGGCTTGCAAAGAACTTGGAATCCAAACTGTAGCAGTATATTCAACAGCAGATAAAGACTTAAAGCACGTTCGTTTAGCTGATGAAGCCGTTTGTATTGGGCCACATCCATCTATCAAAAGCTATTTAAATATTCCAGCTATTATAAGTGCGGCTGAGGTCACACACTCTGATGCAATACATCCAGGATATGGATTTCTTTCTGAAAGCGCCGATTTTGCCGATCAAGTTGAGCAAAGTGGCTTTATCTTTATTGGTCCACACGCAGAAAATATAAGGGTTATGGGGGACAAGGTAGCTGCCATTGAGGCAATGCAAAGCTCTGGCGTACCTTGTGTTCCAGGATCAAATGGAGCATTAGATGACAACGAACAAAGAAGCATTAAAATTGCCAGAGAAATTGGCTTACCAATAATTATTAAAGCTTCTGGTGGTGGTGGTGGCCGAGGAATGCGAGTTGTTGACTCTGAAGATGACTTAGCTGACTCAATAAGGCTCACTCAATCTGAGGCGTTAAGCTTTTTTGGTAATGGTGAAGTTTATATGGAAAAATTCTTAACGACCCCTCGCCATGTTGAGATTCAAATTCTAGCGGACCAGCATGGAAACGCAGTACATCTTGGTGAAAGAGACTGCTCAATGCAAAGGCGTCATCAAAAAGTTGTAGAAGAGGCTCCTGCACCAGGAATCTCTCCAAAATTACGAAATAAAATTGGCAATATTTGTGCTGAAGCTTGTAAAAAAATTAACTATCGTGGAGCTGGGACCTTTGAATTTCTTTTCGATAATGATGAGTTTTACTTTATTGAAATGAACACTAGAGTTCAGGTTGAGCATCCAGTAACTGAAATGATCACTGGTGTTGATATTGTCCGTGAACAAATCTTAATTGCGGGTGGTGATAAGTTATCAATAACTCAAGATCAAGTTGAAATTAAAGGTCATGCTATTGAATGTAGAATTAATGCTGAAGATCCTGAAACTTTTATGCCTTCACCAGGAAAAATTACACAGTACCATGCTGCTGGCGGTCTTGGAGTTAGAATAGACTCTCACATTTATAATGGCTATAATGTCCCGCCATACTATGACTCTATGATTGGAAAAGTGATTACTTTTGGCGACAATCGAAATAATGCAATTATTAAGATGCAAAATGCTCTTGATGAAATGGTTATTGATGGAATAAAAACAAATATTCCACTTCAAAGAAAAATTATGACCGATAAAGTGTTTAGGAAAGGTGGTATGAATATTCACTATCTAGAAAAGATGCTTGGGGATGAAGAATAATGAAAATTAAAGTTGGAATAATTGGTGGTTCAGGATATACCGGTATTGAACTATTGCGTATCATCCATCAACATCCACTTGCAGAAGTTACCTCGATTACATCAAGGGCTCTTCAAGGTAAAAAAATATCAGACGTTTTCCCCAACATGCATGGTCTCTCAGAGTTGGTATATTCACTTCCCGATGATAAAGCTTTATTTGAATGTGATATTGTTTTCTTTGCAACGCCTCATGGGGTTGCCATGGATAATGCTGAATCTTTTCTTGAAAAAGGCGTCAAAGTTGTTGATTTGGGTGCTGACTTTAGGATTAATGATGCTGACTTATGGTCAGATTGGTACAAAATGGAACACTCACAGCCTTCACTTCTTGAGGAGGCAGTATATGGTCAGCCTGAAATTAGACGAGATGCTATAAAAAATGCACGACTAGTTGCAAATCCTGGATGTTACCCAACAGCCGTTCTTCTGGCCTTAAAGCCTCTTCTTGAGAGTGGCTTAATTGATATCTCAAACATAATTGCAGACTGCAAATCTGGAGCTAGCGGAGCAGGAAGAATTGCCAACCAAGCAACTCTTCTTTGTGAGATAACTGAAAGCTTTAAGCCATATGCAGTAGGTGGCCACAGACACTTTCCTGAAATAAAGCAAGAGCTAGAACTTATTGCTGGGAAACCAATTGGATTAACTTTTGTTCCCCACTTGCTTCCTATGATTCGAGGCATTGAGGCTACGATTTATGTTGACCTTGTTGATTCATCTGTCAATGTTAGGCCTTATTTCGAAAATGCCTACAAAAACGAAGAATTTGTTAAAATACTCCCTGAAGGTACTTATCCTGAAACGCGTTCAGTTAAATCATCGAACTATTGCCAGATTTCAATTCAGTATATTGAACACAGCAATAAACTAGTAATTATGTCGGTTATTGACAACTTAGTTAAGGGTGCTGCGGGACAAGCAATCCAAAATATGAACTTAATGTTTGGGCTTGCAGAAAAGGAAGGCCTTACACAGATTGGTTTACTACCTTAAAAGTAGTCTATATATAATAATTTGGAGATGCCCTATGGTTGCCGCTGAAATTCAAGATGAAGCTGATATAGTTTTTAGCGATAGTGCTGCAAGCAGGGTGGCGCAACTCATCAAGGAAGAAAAAAACCCAGCTTTAAGGCTTAGAGTTTATATTACTGGTGGAGGATGTTCAGGCTTCTCCTACGGCTTTGCTTTTGATGAAAACCTTAAAGAAGGTGATAGTGGTGTTAATAAGCAGGGCGTTGAGTTAGTTATCGACCCAATGAGTTATCAGTATCTAATGGGTTCAACAGTAGACTATCTTGAGGATCTCCAAGGAGCAAGATTTATTGTAAGTAACCCTAATGCCAAAACCACGTGTGGTTGTGGCTCTTCTTTTTCAATTTAATAACAATATTATGACCGAATATATTCCAGGCCTAGCAGGCGTTCCAGCAACTAAATCAGCAATTTCTTCAATCGATGGAGAAAAAGGAATACTCGCTTATAGAGGCTACTCCATTCAAGATCTCGTCGAGCACTCCTCATTTGAAGAAACTGCTTTGTTGTTAATGAATGGTGAATTGCCTTCACCTAAAGAGCTGTCAACCTTTAAAAATATTTTACAAAAAAGAAATGAAGTAAAACGAAAAATCCGCCATTTACTTTGGTCGCTTCCACCAACTGGCCACTCAATGGATGTGCTTCAAACTGCAATGGCTGCAATGGCTACTTTTTACCCAGATGCTGGCGCATCAGAGCCAGACTCGGCCTATACGCAAAATGCGCTTATTAAAATAATCTCAAACATGAGCACTCTGGTCGCAATGTGGACTCGCATTAGTAGAGGATATGATCCAATTCCTCCAAGCAACAAGATGTCTTATGCTGAAAATTTTATGTACATGTGTTTTGGAGAGGAATCTGACCCAGAAATTGTTAACCTTTTAGATGCCTCCTTAATTTTACATGCCGAGCATACAATCAACGCCTCCACTTTTTCTACCATGGTGACAGCATCTACTCTTGCTAATCCTTTTTCTTCAATTGCATCAGGAGTTGGAACACTTGCAGGACCTTTGCATGGCAACGCAAATGAAAATGTGCTTCTTATGCTTGATGAAATTGGTTCTGCAAAAAATGCCCGCCCTTGGATTGAAAATAGACTCAAAAACAAACAAGTTATCTGGGGAATGGGTCATCGTGAGTATAAAACCAAAGATCCTAGAGCCACAATTCTTGAAAAAATGATTAAAACTTATATTAAGAAAAATGGCCTCAACTTATCTAACCGATTCGAAACAGCGCTTGAAGTTGAAAGCATCTGTGAGGAGTTATTGTCTCAAAAAGGTGTCTATCCCAACGTTGACTTTTATTCTGGCATCCTTTACTCAGAAATATTTAGCTTTACCAAAGAACACTTTACTCCTATTTTTGCCATGGCTCGTTCAGCTGGATGGGTAGCTCATTGGCACGAGCAGGTTAGTCACAATAGAATCTTTAGGCCAACACAGATATATACTGGTGCTGACTTTAGGGACTATCCCTCTAGTTAATAATGGACAAGACTACACACTTTGGCTTTAAACAGGTCGACGTTGAAAAAAAACAAGGCCTAGTTAAGGGTGTATTTGACTCAGTTGCAGGCAAATATGACCTCATGAATGATGTCATGTCAATGGGGACCCACCGTCTGTGGAAAAACTACACAATCTCTAGTAGCAATGTATCAGAAGGAGATCATGTTCTTGATATTGCTGGAGGAACAGGTGATCTGGCTATAAAATTTAGAAAAAAAGTTGGCGAATCTGGAAAGGTTATCTTATCTGACATCAATGGCTCAATGCTGAATGAGGGCAGAAAAAATCTTTTGAATCATGGCATTATTGATGTGGACTTTGTTCAGGCCAATGCTGAATCTCTCCCATTTGAAGACAACACATTTGATTGTGTAAGTATTGCGTTTGGCTTAAGGAATGTAACAAATAAAGATGTTGCCCTTCAGCAAATGTATCGTATTTTAAAAAAAGGTGGCACATTACTGATTTTGGAGTTTTCTAAAGTTGAAAATGAGATGCTTAAAAAAATATACGATTTATACTCTTTCAACGTTATACCAAAATTTGGTGAATTTTTTGCAAATGATGAAGATAGTTATCAATACCTTGCGGAATCAATTCGCAAACATCCTGATCAAGAAACCTTGAAGTCTATGGCGCTTGATGCTGGGTTTGGTTTTTGTGAGTATCACAATCTTACGGGTGGCATAGTCGCACTTCATAAAGCAATCAAAACTTAATTACTATGTTTCGCCTCGCTATTGAAAAAGCTCTTAACCACATGGTAAATGTTAATGACATTAACATAACGCGCCTCGATAATAGTCTAGTTAGCGTGTATGTTGATGATATTGATTTAAGGCTTTTTTTTCTGTGTCTAAATTCTCGCATTTTCGTCATAGAAAATAGTGAGCAAAAAAATACTAATGTTGATATCACTCTCAATAAAAAAGCCTTTTTAGCTTTATTTAAAGGTATATCTTTTGAAGATTTA
This sequence comes from Candidatus Pseudothioglobus sp. Uisw_041, assembly GCF_048087625.1. NCBI lineage: Bacteria > Pseudomonadati > Pseudomonadota > Gammaproteobacteria > Pseudothioglobaceae (SeqCode) > Pseudothioglobus (SeqCode) > Candidatus Pseudothioglobus sp. Uisw_041. The sequence goes on from NZ_CP159805.1 coordinate 1,709,547, forward strand.
ATTGAAAGCGAAGATATTGAAATTAATGGAAGCATTAAAACAGCACAGCAGTTGGCTGACTTACTTGCATTATCCTCTATTGACATTGAAGAGCTTATTTCTCAATATACTGGGGACATTATTGCGCATCAGCTTGGACAAACATTAGATAGGATTAAAGGCTCGTCATCTCAGGAAAAGGATTCATTTGTTGAAAACTTAAAAAATGAATTTACCACTCTTTTGATTGCCCCTAGTCGGTCTAAATTTTTTAAAAAAGCGCGTTCTAGATGAAAAGCTTTTTTCGCTTCCTTGGCATATCAAGGACTCTAATTCGGTATCGATTAGATCATCTTATATTATCTACTTCGCTCTTAAAAAGCCTCAAGCCACTAATTTATTTGACACCATGGCATTACTTTCCGAGCAAAAAATTTACTCGAGGTGAAAGAATTCGCCTTGCACTCGAAGAACTAGGCCCAATATTTATTAAATTTGGTCAAACGCTCTCAACTCGAAGGGACCTTCTTCCAGAAGATATAGGCAATGAATTAGCAAAACTCCAAGATACATGCCCTCCCTTTCCTGCTAAAGAATCTAAGTTGATTATTGAAAAAGCCCTTGATGAAAGCGTCTCAACCCTATTTGCATCTTTTGATGATGAACCCTTAGCCTCGGCATCTATTGCACAGGTTCATAGTGCGATTACTCATAATGAGGAAGAAATTATTATTAAGGTTGTTCGCCCAGGAATAGAAAAACAGATTAAAAAAGATATTCGCCTACTTTATGCATTTGCAGGCTTAGCTGAAAAGCATCCTGACGGCAAAAGACTGAGGCCAAGAGAAGCGGTTGCTGAATTTGAAACTATCATTTATAACGAACTTAATATGATGGTTGAAGCAGCTAATGCATCTCTACTTAGAAAGAACTTTAGTGACTCTAGCCTTCTTTATGTTCCAAAAGTACACTGGGATTATTGCCGCTCTAACATACTAGTAACTGAGCGCATTTATGGAACTCCAGTAACTAATATTGAGGCCTTAAAGAGCACTGATACAAACCTTCGAACTCTTGCTGAAAATGGTGTGGTGATTTTCTTCACCCAAGTGTTTGATCATAATTTTTTCCATGCTGATATGCATCCAGGAAACATTTTTGTTGGTGAAAATGATCAATATATTGGTGTTGATTTTGGCATTATGGGTACCCTAACAGAGGCCGATCAATACTATCTTGCTCAAAACTTTTTAGCGTTTTTCAATCAGGATTATAAAAAAGTAGCTCAAGTCCATCTTGAGTCAGGGTGGATACCAGAAGGAACAAACGTCTTAGAGTTTGAAAACGCCATTCGAAGCGTTTGTGAACCGATATTCGAAAAACCTTTAAGTGAAATTTCTTTTGGTCAAGTTTTATTAAGCTTACTAAAAGAGGCTAAACGTTTTGATATGGAAGTTCAGCCTCAACTTCTATTACTCTATAAAACGTTACTAAACATTGAAGGGTTAGGTCGAACTCTATACCCTGAACTTGACCTTTGGGCAACTGCAAAGCCTTACCTTGAAAAGCTTGCCAAAGACAAATACAGCTTAAAAAACACTGTTAAAAAAATCTCTGCTCAACTCCCTGAACTTATTTTAGAATTACCCGAAATCCCTATGTTGGTTATTAACGCTTTAAAACAAATTGAAAAAGGCTCGCTTAAACAAGAAAATTCAAAAAAACAAACAGAAGCGATTCTCTCTCAACTTCGAGAAAATTCTCTAAAGGAGCGTGCAACTATTATTGCAATATCGCTTCTTGCACTCACAGGGTTCCTTGTTACTCAATCAATCTGGACTTATGCAGCAGTAAGTGCATTTTCCAGCCTTATATTCTGGTTTAAATCTCGCTAAAGAAACTCAACAAGACGTAAAAATTGGAAGTTTTACGGGTTTAGTCATCTAGTAAAAAAGTTGGCATCTTGTAGTACATATCAACTGAGTTATCTATTATTTTTACTTTTTTTTCAGGGCCTTGTTCCCAACATTTAACTGATGTAATCATTGCGTTTTGAGATAAAACCAAAACCTTACTAAGCGGAGGAGTGGCTATGCCGTCTGAAGCCTTTATTGGCTTATCATTTTTATCATAAATGGCACACTTAATACTTGTAACTTCATTAGTACTGATGAAAATTGAAGTGCTATCAGCTAGCTCTTTTCTCTCAAAAGAAAAGCTCTCAACTATAATTCCATCGGGATCTCCATCAATTGTAGCCATTTTATTAATTTCATCAGCAGAAATTGAATGGGACGTTAAAAAAAGTACAATTAGGAATAATTTTGTCATAATAAGTGAGTCTAAGTCTTAGGAAAAAAGTTAAACATTGATTAGGAGCCTTTATACTAAGACTATATTAAGCTGATCAGCCGTTAGTATTTCCTGATATCTCTCCATTTTCCAAAATGTACTCTGCCGCTCTTACACCATCTTCATAGAAAATAGATTTACCATTAAGAATACCATTTTTATATTCTTGCTCGGACTCTAAAAGACCATCTTCATTCCAAGCAGTTAGAACTCCTTCAAGTTTATTATCTTCATAAAAACCTGCTGAAGCTTTTTTCCCATTCTCATACCAATAAGTCAGCGTTCCTGCAAGCTCATTATTTTCATAGAATCCCTCTGAAGCTTTTTTGCCACTTTCATACCAGTAAGTTTCCCTTCCATATTTAATGCCATCTTTATAAGTTGTCTCTAGCCTCATGCCATTATCTAAATTCTCAGTATGTAGTCCATTTGTATTTTTATTCATAGTAAGATTATATTTGATTTTGCCTTAAAGTCCAAATTTCGTTTGATGCCTTAGTGCACCCCAATGATGACTATAGCAAAAGAAATTCGGGTAAAATAATGCTCCAGCCTATCTGGTCGCAAGACGGGCAATATTGGTTACACCACTAAACGTGGTTTTTTTATTTATTGGAGAACTCAAAATGAGTATTACTGTAAACGCATTAGAGCGTAAAGATCAAGGGAAAGGTGCGAGCCGCCGCTTGAGAAAAGAAGAAAGAGTACCAGGTATCGTTTATGGCGGAACTAAAGCGCCACAGATGGTAACACTAAACATTCATGAAATCACCCACTTACTAGAAAATGAAAATACATTCACTTCTGTATTAGATTTGATGGTTGATAAATCAAAAGAATCTGTTGTTTTAAAAGACATTCAGCGTCATCCTGCAAAAAATACTGTTCAACATATGGATTTTTTACGAGTAGACGCAAAACACGCTCTTGTTACAATGACTCCATTACACTTTATTGGAATGGATGAAAATGAGGCATTAAGGCTAGGAAATATGCTGAATCAATTCGTTGTTTCGGTTGAAATCTCATGCTTACCGCAAGACCTTCCAAATGGTATTGATGTAGATGTTACCAATCTAGAGATTGGTGATCATCTAACACTAACTAATCTTGTCTTGCCTAAAGGCGTTGTAATTACTTCACTTCAGCATGAAGATGTTGAGGCGCATGATCAAACTGTATGTTCTGTCACGGAACCTAAAGTTATCGTAGAGGAAGAGGAAGAAATAATAGAATCTACTGATTCTGAAACAGAAGGCGAAGAGGGTGAATCTAATGAGGGCTCTGAAGGTTCAAAAGATGGTGACGAAAAAGAATAAAACGTTGCCAGCCCTTATTGGCTCAATAAATACTTAAACGAAGCGTTGTAATGATTAAATTAATTGTTGGACTGGGGAACCCGGGAAAAGAATATCAAGGACATCGTCACAACGCCGGCTTTTGGTTTGTTGATTCATTAGCTAGCGTTTTAGGCTCCAAATTTAATGGTCAGTCTAAGTTTCTAGGAGAAACTTCAACCATTAGCTTTGGCTCTAAAAAAGTTCACCTTCTCAAGCCTCAGACCTTTATGAATAATTCTGGCGGCTCTATCAAAAGCTTATTGAGTTATTACAACATCAAACCTGAAGAGACTCTTGTAATTCATGATGAGTTAGATTTGCCTGTTGGCTTAATCAAGCTAAAACTAGGTGGTGGACATGGTGGTCATAACGGCTTAAGAGACGCAATTAAAGCACTTGATACGAATAATTTTTATCGTCTAAGAATGGGAATAGGCCATCCAGGAACAAAAAATGATGTTGTAGATTTTGTTTTAAGCTCCCCAACTAGCTCTGAATTAAAACTAATTGAACAAGGAATGATAGAAGCATCAGGCGTTATTGAAATGCTAGTTGATGGAGATTTTGAAGCCGCTATGAAGGCCCTTCATTCCTTATAATGGAGCAAAAATATGGGATTTAAATGTGGCATAGTTGGACTTCCAAATGTAGGTAAATCAACACTATTCAATGCGCTAACAATGGCGGGCATAGATTCAGAAAACTACCCCTTTTGTACGATTGAGCCAAACGTTGGCATCGTGCCTGTTAATGATCCTCGATTACAAGGATTAGCAAACATCGTTACTCCAGAAAAAATTTTACCAACCACAATGGAGTTTGTAGATATTGCTGGATTGGTTGAGGGCGCTTCAAAAGGTGAAGGACTAGGAAATCAATTTCTTTCAAATATTCGTGAAACAGATGCAATCCTGCACGTTGTTCGATGCTTTGAAAATGATGACATCATTCATGTTTCAAACAAAGTTGATCCACTTGATGACATAGATACAATTAATACGGAGCTTGCCTTATCCGATCTTTTTAGCGCAGAAAAGGCCTACCAAAAAGCTATAAAAAACTCCAAATCAGGGCAAAAAGAAGGTCTGCCTTTAAAAAACTTGCTTGAAAAAATCCTACCAACTCTTGAAGAAGGCCATGCAGTTAGATCTCTTGTCTTTACTGAAGAAGAGGAAAAGCTAGTTAAGGGTCTGCAATTGCTTACTTCAAAGCCAGTTCTTTATGTTGCCAATGTAAGTGAAAATGGCTTTACAAACAATCCTCACTTATCTGCATTAACGAACTATGCAGATAATGAAAATAGTCAAGTTGTTGCTGTATGTGCTGATATTGAGTCTGAAATTGCTGAGCTTGATGACGAAGACAAGCAAGGTTTTTTAGATGAGATGGGGCAATCTGAATCTGGCCTTGATCGCCTAATTAAAGCGGGATATAGCTTGCTAGGGCTTCAAACATATTTTACCGCAGGTGTTAAAGAGGTTAGAGCCTGGACAATAAACATTGGAGATTCAGCTCCAATGGCCGCGGGTAAAATACATGGTGACTTTGAAAAAGGCTTTATTAGAGCTGAAACGATTTCATATGAAGACTTTATTCAATATAAAGGCGAAAAAGGGTCAAAAGACGCCGGCAAGTTGCGCTCTGAAGGAAAGGAATATGTTGTTAAAGATGGTGATGTAGTTCACTTTTTATTTAATGTATAACTGTTAATTTTTCAATGAAAAATACAAAACTACTTTTAATTTTAGATGGCTGGGGCTATTCTCAAAACACTGAGAATAACGCAATAGCAATGGCCAATACCCCTAACTGGAATCATCTTATTGATACCTACCCTAATACGTTAATTGGTACCTCTGGAAAAAGTGTTGGACTGCCGGAAGGCCAAATGGGCAATTCAGAAGTAGGCCACTTAACAATTGGTGCGGGAAGAATTGTTGAGCAAGATTTCACCAGAATAGGTAATGACATTAAAAGTGGTGCTTTCTTCAGCAATAAAAATTTGTGCAAAGCACTTGACTCTGCTAAGGCTAATAATAAAGCAGTGCATATTCTTGGACTCTTATCTGATGGAGGAGTTCACTCTCACCAAGACCACATTTATGCGGCTCTTGAGCTGGCAAAACAAAAAGGCTGCAAAGAGGTTTATTTTCATGTCTTTACAGATGGGCGTGATACGCCGCCAAACAGTGCCTCAAAATTTATTGAACTGCTGGAGTTAAAAATCTCTGAGCTAAATTTAGGTAAAATTGTTTCAGTAGTAGGAAGGTTCTATGCAATGGATCGAGACAATCGCTGGGAGAGGGTTTCAAAAGCTTATGAATTAATATCTTCTGGAAAAGGAGATCGTAAAGCAGATTCTGCAAAAAATGCAATCCAAATGGCCTATGAAGAAGGCGAAAATGATGAGTTTATTGCTCCTACAATTATTGGTGAACCTGTAAAAATTAATAATGGTGATACAGTAATCTTTATGAATTATCGTGCAGATCGTGCAAGAGAAATAACTCAAGCTCTAACTTCAGAAATATTTGATGGATTTGATAGGCATGCGTTCAAAAAATGCAATTTTATTTGCCTCACAGAGTTCAAGAAAGACTTTAATCTTGAGTGCGCTTATCCTCCAATATCTGTCTTTAACACTCTGGGTTACTATATTTCAAGCCTTGGTTTTAGTCAGCTTAGAATTGCTGAAACTGAAAAATACGCACACGTTACCTTTTTCTTTAATGGGGGCGTTGAGACAATACTTGCTGGAGAAGAAAGAAAGCTTATTCAATCGCCTAATGTAAAAACTTATGATTTAAAGCCGGAAATGAGTGCATACGAATTAACTGAAAATCTTATTTCAGAACTTAAATCTCGAAAACATAAACTGGTTGTTTGTAATTTTGCCAACACAGACATGGTTGGGCACACTGGAAACCTTGAGGCGGCCATTAAAGCCGTTGAAGCAGTCGATAGCTGCTTAGGAAAAATTCACCAGGCATGTCTAGAGTCTGAAACCGAAGTTCTCATTACTGCAGACCATGGAAATGTAGAACAAATGTTAGACCCTGAAACGCAAAAAAACCATACTGCACATACAACTAATCCAGTCCCTTTAATATATGTTGGGAAAAGGAAAAGCTCACTATTGGGCCCACATATTGGTACACTTGCAGACCTAGCGCCTTCGCTTTTGGAGCTTATGGAAATTGATCAGCCAAAAGAAATGACAGGCCAAAGCCTTTTTATAGAATAAACGGAGACTAAAATGAAGCAACCAAACTTTATCGCCCCCTCAATACTTTCAGCAGATTTTGCTAAGCTTGGAGAAGAGGTTGATAATGTTTTAGTTGCTGGTGCCGACATTGTTCATTTTGATGTCATGGATAATCACTATGTGCCAAACCTTACAATTGGGCCTTTAGTTTGCGAAGCACTGAGAAATCATGGTGTTACTGCACCAATCGATGTTCACTTAATGGTCAAGCCAGTCGATAGAATTATTCCTGACTTTGCAAAAGCGGGGGCTTCTTACATCACATTTCACCCCGAAGCCTCTGATCATATAGACCGCACAATAGGGCTTATAAAAGAAAATGGCTGCAAAGCAGGTTTAGTTTTTAACCCAGCAACCTCACTTCACTATTTAGAGCATGTAATCGATCAACTTGACATGATACTGCTGATGTCAGTAAATCCAGGATTTGGAGGTCAGTCTTTCATAGCCTCGTCTTTAGAAAAATTGAAAATTGTAAGAAAATTAATTGATGAAAAAGGCCTTAGCACAAGACTTGAGGTTGATGGTGGCGTTAAAGTTGACAATATTCAAGAAATTGCGGCAGCTGGTGCTGATACATTTGTCGCCGGGTCAGCAATTTTTAATACTGAAAATTACAAGTTAACGATTGACAAAATGCGCAAAGAGCTGGCTTTAGCTAAATAACCTTTAAGACAAAATTTAAACCACCTCAATAGCCAGTTGTGAGAAAATATTCTCTTTGTTTTTTAAACTGAGCATTTATGGGAAAGTCATCCTTTTTTGGTCCTGAAACAATATCTTTGCATTCTGGTTATCAGCCAGAATCGTCTTTTGGAAGCAGAGCAGTTCCTATATACCAAACCACCTCTTATGTTTTCGAAACAGTTGACGATGCTGCAGCTCTTTTTAATATTGAAAAAGGTGGTCACATATATAGCCGAATGACCAATCCAACAGTTGCGGTTTTAGAGCAGCGAATTGCTGCACTTGAAGGTGGTGTTGGAGCTATTTGTACTGCTTCAGGCATGAGCGCACTTTTTGTTACTTTTATTAGCCTGTGTTCTGCAGGAGATCATATTGTAAGTGCGTCACAAATTTATGGTTCGACAGCAACACTTCTAAAACACACTCTTAAAAGGTTTAATATAGAATGTACCTTTGTTTCTATAAATGATGAAAAAGCCCTAAAAGACGCAATACAAGAAAATACTAAGCTTGTGTTTTGTGAGTCAATAGGAAATCCAGGGCTCGAGGTTTCTGACCTTCCTAAAATTGCTGAAATCGCCCATCAAAATAACTTGCCGCTTGTTGTGGATGCTACTTTTGCTACGCCTGTATTATGCAAGCCTTTAGAGCACGGCGTTGATGTAGTTGTTCACTCAGTCACAAAATGGATTGGTGGGCATGGAGTTGCTGTTGGAGGGGTAATTGTTGATGGCGGTTCTTTTGACTGGGGTTCTAGCAACAAACACCCAACCCTAACAACACCTTATGAGCCATTTCATGGTATAAATTTTTGGGAAGAATTTGGTCCCTCTGCCCTATCAATGAAAATTAGAGCAGAATCAATGCGTGATTTTGGTCCAGCAATGAGCCCTCATAGTGCATTTTTGATTCTTCAAGGAATAGAAACTCTCACCCTTAGAATGAATCAACATGTAAAAAATGCGGTTAAACTTGCAAAGTGGCTCCTAGAACAATCCGCTGTTATGTGGGTTAACCATCCAGATTTACCCGAAAACCCAACTTATGAAATTGCTCAAAAGCTATTTCCAAATGGTGCTGGCTCTATGCTTTGCTTTGGGGTCAAAGGGGGCAGAGAAGGTGGTGCGGCATTTATCAATGCACTAAAATTATCATCTAATTTAGCAAATGTTGGTGACTCAAGAACCTTAGTTCTTCATCCAGCTAGTACTACTCACTCGCGCCTTGATGAAGAAGCAATGAAAGCAGCTGGAAGTAGTGTTGACTTAATACGCGTATCTGTTGGAATAGAATCTGTAACAGATATTATTAGTGACTTCAAATCTGGGCTTAAAGCAGTAGAAAAGGCAATTTCATAATGAATATTGTTGTTGATGGAGAAAATATTTTTGTAGCCACCGGTGGCTGTGCATTTGATCCCAAAAAACCTACTGTGGTGTTTATTCATGGAAGTGGTCTAGACCATAGGTCTTGGGCCCTTCAGGCTAGATGGTTTGCTTTTCATGGTTTTTCAGTATTTGCACCTGACCTGCCAGGTCATAGCCTTTCAGAAGGTAAGCCTTTAAAAACAATTGAAGAGATGGGCAAATGGCTTGGAAAAACTCTTAAACTAGCAGGCTGTGAATCAATACATCTTGTTGGCCACTCTCAAGGATTTCTTGTTGCTTTGGAGACAGCCAGCTCTTTAGGGGCAAAACTAAAAACACTAACTGCTGTTGCAACTGCTGCCTCAATACCTGTTAACGAAGCTCTGGTTGACGCAGCCAAAAAGACACCTATTGATGCAGCTGATATGTTGCTCAAGTGGGGGTTTGGCTCTCAGTCACAATCAGGTAGTAGTGCTGTTCCAGGAATGCAGCCTATAGGAATTGGTCGACAAATAATGGCTAATAATCCCCTAGCAGAAGATCTTATTGCTTGCACTGAATATAAAAATGGCATAAATTGTGCTAAAAATATCAACATTCCATCTAATGTTATTCTCGCAACAGAAGACAAAAATACGCCTCTTCGATTCGGCTTAGAATTAGCTGAGCTGCTGAATGCTGAGACTACGACTATTTCTAATGCAGGCCATATGCTTCCAATAGAGTCTCCAAAAGATACTCTTGACGCTATTAAATCATTCATTCTAAAAAACTCTTCATGACAAATCAAATTAAAAAAGTTGGCGTTATTGGCGCCGGAACAATGGGGGCTGGAATTGCTGGTCAAGTTGCAAATGCTGGGGTAGAAGTCTGGCTTCTTGACCTTCCTAGTGAGGGTGAGAACGTAAACAGCCTAGCGGCTAAAGGCCTTGAAAGGCTTAAAGACCCAGACATGCCTGGCCTTATGAGTAAAGAGGCGGAAAGCCTTATAAGAATTGGAAACACGCGTGATCACTTCCATGAGCTTGAGGATTGCGATTGGATTGCTGAAGCTGTTGTAGAGAGGCTTGATATTAAGCAAGCCCTTTATCAAAAGTTAAATGAAGGTTGTAAAGAGTCAACCATTATTACCTCTAATACCTCAACGATTCCCATTAGTCTTCTGACAAAAGGAATGCCAAAAAAGTTTTGTGAGCGCTTTGCAATAACTCATTTTTTCAACCCAGTTAGATTCATGAGATTACTTGAATTGGTGCGTGGTGAATTTACTAGAGATGAAGTAATTGATACTCTTGATTTATTTAGTGAGAAAATACTTGGAAAAGGTGTTGTCTCATGCTCAGATACGCCTGGCTTTCTTGCTAATAGAGTAGGTGTTTTTGCTATCCAGTGTGCCCTTCATAAAGCCTTTGAATATAAGCTATCACCAACAGAAGCGGATGCTTTTTTTGGCAGACCTCTAGGTCTTCCAAAGACAGGGGTTTTTGGACTATATGATTTAATAGGCATTGATCTTATGGCTGATGTTGTCAAAAGCCTCGTAAGTATACTTCCAGAAAATGATGCTTTTCATAAGTACTCGTCTCAAATTAAGTTTATGAGCAAAATGATTGCAAATGGCCAAACTGGAAATAAAAATGAAAAAGGTTTTTATAAACAAATTGGTGATGAAAGACAAGTAATTGATTTATCGAATGGAAGTTATGGTCCTCATGAGCGCTTAAAGACCCCTCTTCTTAAAGAGGCAGAAAAAATTGGGGTCTCTTTTATTATTAAAGACACAAGCCCGTATGGTCTTTATATATGGGATGTTATTTCAGAAACGCTCTGCTATGCTGCTTCTCTGGTACCAGAGGTCACTGATGATTTAACGCAGATAGATGATGCTATGAAGCTTGGCTATAACTGGGTTCAGGGGCCATTTGAGCTGTTAGATGAAATTGGAATTGAGTACTTTGTTGACAGACTACAAGCTGATGGTAGAGACGTTCCAGAGTTTCTTCTTAAGGCTATTAACAATAAATTTTATATCAATTCAAAATCTGGATTAAGCTCCCTTTCACCTAGTGGAAATCTAAAACCAATTATCAGGCCAGATGGTGTGCTTAGATTTTCTGAAGTGCGACAAACCCTCAAAGCAATCAATTCAAATGAGTCTGCTAGCTGGTTTGAATACGAAGGCGCGGCAATTGTTGAGTTTCACTCAAAAGCTAATGCTCTTGATAGTGGGTCTTTAGATATGATTTCTGATGCAATATCTGAGTCTGAAAAAAAGGGCTTACGAGGCGTGGTAATTCACAATGACTTCCAGCATTTCTCATGTGGGGTTAGTCTTTGGAGTGTTAGAAATTGCTTTGAAAAAAATGACTTTGATGCTCTTGATGCATTTCTTATTTACTTTCAAAACACAATGCTACAAATGAGAAATTCAAAACTACCTGTAATTGCTGCCCCTGTTGGCATGTCAATTGGTGGTGGCTTTGAAGTTGTCCTTCATGCGGATCATGTTGTTGGTCATGCTAACTCTGTCATGGGCCTTGTTGAGTCATTTATGGGGGTTGTTCCAGCTGGTGGTGGATGTAAAGAAACACTATATAGGTGGTCTGAAAGTTTAGGAGACGGTCGGAAAGGTGCCTGGAAATCATTTATGAATATTGGACTTGGTAGAAAAGCCAACTCTCCACAAGAAGCTGATGCTCTATCAATGAGAAGAGCTAATGATGTCTTTCATATGAATAGAGACCGCATACTGACTGATGCGCTTTCATCGATTGAGACAACCTCAAAAGCAAAAGCCCGAAATCCCCTCGCACTTTCTGGCGTAGACCACTTTGAAGAAATGCTGCAATGGCTTACAACAAATCATAAAAATGGCATGCTTACGCCACATGATGTGACTGTTGGAACTGAGATTGGAAGAATTATGACTGGTGGAAATTGTGCTTCTGGTACTATTTTTACTGAACAAGATATTTTAGATGCTGAGCGCTCTTCATTCCTCACTCTTGCTCAAACGCAAGAAACGCAAGCAAGAATTGTATCTATGTTAGATAATGGAATTACGCTTAGAAATTAACCGTTAATGCTATGAAAAAAAATCCTGCAAATTTTATACCTCTTTCACCGCTTTCGTTCTTCCATAGAACAGCGGATGTTTATGGTCAGCACACTTCTGTAATTTATGAAAATAGAGCTTACACTTGGAGTGAGTCAAGAGAAAGATGCGTTCGAATTGCCTCAAGTCTAAAAAGTTATGGCATAAAGCCAGGTGATACTGTCTCGGTACTGGCATTTAACACCCCAGAAATGTTTGAATCACATTTTTCAATTCCAATGGCTGGCGCAATCCTAAACACTATAAATATTAGACTTGATGCCGCAACAATTGCATACATTTTTGACGACAGTAATGCAAAGATGCTCTTTGTTGACAGAGAGCTTTTTGCAGTTGCATCTGAGGCCCTCTCTATGACTTCAGTTAGTCCAAAAATAGTAGTAATAAACGATTCTTTTGCTGAATCACAGCCTGATATTTCTTCAGATATAACTGATTATGAATCACTAGTTGTAAATGGAGATCCTCTATATAACTGGCAAATGCCTGATGATGAGTGGAGCCCACTTTCACTCAGCTACACCTCTGGAACAACTGGAAAACCTAAAGGTGTCGTCTATCATCATCGTGGCTCTTATTTAATGAGTATGGGTACTGTGATTGGCTGGAGCCTTCCCAACCACCCGGTTTATCTGTACTCAGTTCCATTATTTCACTGCAATGGCTGGGGCCATGCTTGGACAATGGCTGCGATCGCTGGAACTATAGTTTGCCTTAGGACTTTTGCCCCTGAAAAAGTATTTAACCTCCTTGAACAGCATAATGTAACTCACTTTGGTGGAGCTCCTATAATGCTCAATATGCTTGCCAACGCGCCTAAAGAAACGCAAAAATATTTTGAGAGAGAAATTAAAGTAATGACTGCTGGCGCACCTCCTCCTGCAAAAGTTTTAGAGAGCATGATGAAACTAGGATTTAATGTTATGCATGTATATGGATTGACTGAAACGTATGGACATATCCTTCAAGCCGCACCTCAAGCATCTTGGCTTAATGAGAGTCCAGCCGAGCTTGCTAAATTAAGCTCAAGGCAGGGAGTAAGATTCCCAATGACCGAGGATGTTAGCGTCATTGATCAAGAGACTGGGCAGCGAGTTCCGCATGACGGAGAGGCGATTGGTGAAATTGTAATTCGCTGTAACACTTGTATGATGGGCTATTGGAACAGCCCCAAGGCAACAGAAGAGGCATTTGCAGGTGGCTGGTTTCATAGTGGCGACCTAGCAGTAATTCATAGTGATGGCTATATTCAAATTAAAGACAGATCAAAAGACATCATCATATCGGGTGGTGAGAATATTTCTTCCGTGGAGGTTGAAAATGTACTTTATCAACATCCTGCAGTCGGAGAAGCAGCAGTTGTAGCAATGCCAAATGAGACTTGGGGAGAAGTGCCGTGTGCATTTGTAGAACTCAAGTCTAACCAAGAGGCTTCTGAAGATGAGCTTATAGCCTTTTGCAAAAACAATATGGCTAAATTTAAAAGGCCAAAAAAAGTTGTCTTTGGGCCGCTGCCAAAAACCGCAACTGGGAAAATACAAAAACACGAGCTTAGAGCGTCAGTTAAAAACCTAGGAGAAGAATAATGTCATACTATACTGCGCCTGTAGAAGATATGAGTTTTGTATTAAAAGAAGTTGTTGAAATTGAAAAACTTTGTAATGAGATAGGCCTTGATGCTTCAACAGTTGACATAATTGATACTGTTTTAGATGCTGCAGGAAAGCTTGCAAAAGAAGAGATAGAACCAATTAACAAAACTGGTGACTCAGAGGGTTTAAAAATTGACAGCTCTGGCAAAATCACTACTGCAACTGGTTTTAAAGAGGCGTACCAGCACTTTGTTGAAGGAGGATGGGGCTCGTTACAATTCTCGCCTAATTATGGAGGACAAGGCGTCCCTTTTGTCGTTGCTGCAAGCGTTCAAGAAATGTGGCATTCGGCAAACATGTCATGGGGTCTGTGCCCTCTCCTTACCCAGGGAGCAGTGGAAGCAATAACTTTAAATGCAAATGAGGAACTCAAACAGCGCTACCTTCCAAAGCTTATATCTGGTGAGTGGAGCGGCACGATGAATCTTACTGAAGGTGATGCAGGGACAGATGTTGGTTCGCTTAAAACGCGAGCAACTCCAAACGGTGATCATTATTTAATCCGTGGTCAAAAAATTTATATTACTTGGGGCGAGCACGATATGTCTGAGAATATCATTCATTTAGTGTTGGCCCGACTGCCAAACTCTCCTCAGGGTGTTAAAGGCATATCTTTGTTTTTAGTGCCAAAGATTCTTGTCAATGATGATGGCTCCCTTGGAGAGTCAAATGACTTAAAAGCATTATCAATTGAGCACAAAATTGGAATTCATGCTTGCCCAACGTGCGTCATGAGCTATGGGGAAGAAGATGGGGCAATTGGCTACTTAGTTGGCGAGGAAAATAGAGGTATTCAGTGTATGTTTACAATGATGAATAATGCAAGACTCACAGTTGGACTCCAGGGAGTATCAGTTTCAGAACGTGCGTACCAACAAGCGCTTAGTTTTTGTAATGAACGTGTTCAAGGAATTGCTCCAGGATTTCAAGAGCCTGGTCCAATCGCTAGGCATCCTGATGTGCAAAGAATGTTAGCAAACATGAAGTCCATTACCGAAGCATCGAGAGCTTTAGCCTATTCCGCTTGTGCAGAAGTTGACTATTCTGGAAGCGACTTGCCAACAGAATTATTAGAAAAACATAAAAGGAAACTTGGAGTCTTAACACCAGTTGTAAAGGGCTGGTGCACTGAAACCGCACAAGAGGTTGCCTCTGTCAGCCTTCAGTGTCACGGAGGAATGGGCTATGTTGAAGAGACTGGAATTGCTCAGATTTTAAGGGATGCACGCATACTTCCAATCTATGAAGGGACCAATGGAATTCAAGCAATGGACCTCGTTGGTAGAAAAATCATTAGCGATGATGGGCTTGGAGTTAGGGAGCTTATTCTAGAAATGCAAGAATGTGTCGAAGCCCCATCATTAACAAAGCTGATTTCCACGTCACAGATTGATCGGTTTAAAAAGTCTCTTGATGATCTTGAAGAAACTGTTTCGATTATTACTAAAAATTCTGATGACAAAGAATTTACTGGAAAAATTGCCTTTGATACACTCATGATGATAGGAACTATTTCAGCAGCTTGGCAAATGCTTTTAAGTGTTGAGAGGGCATCAGTTGCTTTTAAAAACAACACATCATCTTCTGAATTTTTAAAAGAAAAAATTGAAACTGCAAAACACTATCTAGACTTTATCATGCCAAGATATCTATCAAATTTTTCAACAATATCTGCGTGTACGAATTAATTACATTTACCCTATTGCAATAATATTGCATTTAGGATATATTATCCTGTTTTAATTAAACAGGACTCAAAAATGTTAAAACTTAGCTTTCTTTCGTTGCTATTAATTTCTTCTTTTGCAAGCGCAGAGGAAGAAAGGCGTGCAGATGCACATGCCCACGGACTAAACAATTTTTCAATGGTAATCAGTCAAAATCAAGTTGCTATTACTTATGAAATGCCAATAGTTCAACTACTTGATGAACATGACGAGCATGATGAGCATGATGAACATGATGAGCATGATGAACATGATGAGAATGATGAACATGATGAACATGACGAGCATGATGAACATGATGAGAATGATGAACATGACGAGCATGATGAGAATGATGAACATGACGAGCATGATGAACATGACGAGCATGATGAACATGACGAGCATGATGAACATGACGAGCATGATGAACATGACGAGCATGATGAACATGATGAGAATGATGAACATGACGAGCATGATGAGAATGATGAACATGACGAGCATGATGAACATGACGAGCATGATGAACATGACGAGCATGATGAACATGACGAGCATGATAAGTTAACCGTATCAGATGAATCATTAGCTGAATTTCAAAATTATTCACAATTATTTGCATTTCCTAAAGGTGCTAATTGTGACTTAGTTTCATTTAAATCTGAACTTCACAGTGTCTCAACAGAAGGAGATCACAAAGATGTCGAATTATCATATGAGTTTTCTTGCAATGAGCCAAGCCAATTAAAGAGCATTACCATTAATGCATTCAATCACTTCAGTGAACTAGAAAATTTATACTTCGAGGCAGTAATAAATAATAAAGCGCTAACAAAAAGCCTAAAATCTGACGTCGATAAAGTAATATTTTAAATGAGAATCTGATGTTAGAAACACTAGGACTGGAATACCATTATCAGCACGGTAAAAAAATTGTGTTTCCAGAAATAGAGGTTAAAAGGGGGCAGCGATTATTGATTAGTGGCTTTTCAGGCTGTGGTAAAACTACTCTACTCAGCCTGATTGCTGGCGCCTTAAAACTTCAGGCTGGTGATATTAAGTTTGATGGCATTAATTACTCTTCAATGTCCTCCCTGCTTTTGGATAAATTTAGAGCAGATCACATCGGCTATATTTTTCAAACACTTAACCTTATTCCATTTTTAAGTGTTTCAGAAAATATAGCATTGGGTATTAGATTCTCTCAATCTAGAAAATCTAAAGTCAATGATCTAAATCAAGAAATCACTAGACTGGTCAAATCACTAGGGCTAGGAAAAGAGGTTTTAACAACTCCAGTAAACCGCCTAAGTGTTGGTCAGCAACAAAGAGTTGCAGTTGCTAGAGCTCTGCTTGGTAAGCCAGATTTAATTTTAGCTGATGAGCCAACCTCTGCTCTTGATGCTGAAACGACTAAAAAATTTTTAAATGAGGTGATGGACGCCTTTGACTCAACCAAACAGGCAATAATTATGGTGAGTCATGACGCCTCTATTACACATTACTTTGACACTGTCATAGATTTGAATAAACAGCATGCTTAGTCTTTTGCTTAAATCAATGCGCTCAAGGATTATTCCGACATCGCTTGTGACGATATCTTTGATGGCTTCAATGGTTCTGCTATTAAGTATAGAGAGAATTCAACAAGGCACAGAGGAAGGCTTTAATCAAAGTATTTCAGGTGTTGATGCAATTATTGGACCAAGGTCGAGCTCTCTTGAATTGGTTTTATACACAGTTTTTCATCTTGGTAGGCCCACAAACAACATCACAACGAAGACTGTCAATGATATTAAGCAGAGAAGTGATATAAGTTGGCTGGTTCCAATTGCACTAGGTGATAGTCATAGAGGGTTTAGGGTTGTAGCGACTCAATCAAATTACTTTGAGCACATTAAATACGGCAACAATCAATCATTGATTTTTTTGAATGGAGTAGCATTTTCTGAACTATCGGAGGCAGTCTTGGGGTCTGATGTTGCTGAAAGACTTAATTACAATGTTGGTTCAGAAATTCAAATCACCCATGGCTCAGTTGAGTCAATAGGTAGCAAGCATGATGACTTTTCATTTAAGGTTACAGGAATTCTTAAGAAAACAGGAACCCCAATTGATCAAGCTATTTTTTTGGACCTAAAGGGCTATGAGCTGCTTCACCTTGGATGGATGAGTGGGAAAAAAGTATTCAGCCTTGATGATATTGACTTGTCGTCTCTGCCAGCTGGAGCTTTAGACCCAAAAACAGTTACAGCTGCTTTTGTGGGCCTTAAATCAAAGATAACTTTATTTAAATTTACCAAGAGTATTAGAGAATACTCGAAGGAGGCTATATCTGCTGTAATACCGGGCATAGCATTGTCAGAGCTTTGGTCAATTGTTGGGTTAGTTGATAAAGGATTTCAGCTTCTAAGCTGGATTATTATTGCAATCAGCCTCATAGCAATGGTAACTTTAATTATTGCCAGTTTGGATAACCGTAAACAGGAAATGACAATTTACAGAGCCAATGGGGCCTCGCCAAAATTTTTAGCCATAATGGTAATATGTGAGTCTCTTGTAATTGGATTGGTTGCAATTATTGGTGCAATTATTCTGGTGACAATTGTGACTTACTTTGCAACCAATCAGTTAAACTTGGCTTTAGGCATTTCACCTTCGTTTAAGTGGATCAGCTTGGAGGAAATTAAGGTTTTTGGCTTGATCTTATTTGCTGGAGTATTAAGTAGTTTGGTTCCAGCAGTCATGGTTTTTAGAAAAAATTTACATCAAACATTAAGCTAGTCTGCATGTTAAAAAAAATATCCCTCTCCATTTTAATTTTTTTCACGTTAAGCTCTTTTGCCATTGTAGTTACTGATGAGTATTTATCCACAATAGAAGAAAACTGGCTAAGCCTTGAGCCAGCTGATGCATATGATTTTATTCCAGAAGATCTGACCTATGAAATCTATAATAGCCCAGAGTTTCAAGCAAAATTAGAAGAGGCTGGAACAAAACTAAATAAATTGCTAGAAGGAGAAGATATTGCACTTGCTGGATTCATGGTTCCAATTGAATATGTAGGATCTGACATTAGCAAGTTTTTGCTTGTCCCTGAAGCTGGTCAGTGCATCCATGTTCCGCCCCCACCTCTAAATCAAACACTGATTGTCGATGTGTCAAGCAATCCAATAAAGTTTCGCGATTTATACGTACCAATAATTGTTTATGGGAGAATATCTGTAGGATCGCAAAGTTTTGATATTGCTGATAGCGGATATGCCATTACTGATGCAGTTGTTGAGACGCTGCATTTTAGTGACGAGGAGTATAGAAAAAACGAAGAGGAAAGTGATGATTAATAACGCAAAATTAATGTCTAAATGTTTAGAGTCTGGAAAAAGTGCTACGCCTCAAAGAATGTCAATTATTAATGAACTAGACTCTGCAAGAAAAAATCTTTCTGCCTATGATCTGAGGGACTCTTTAAAAGATAAAGGCCATTCATTTAATATTAGTACAATTTATAGGGTCTTAAGCTTTTGGATTGATGTGGGCGTTGTTCATAAAATGGACTCAAGCAATACTTATCTAGTTTGCAATGATAGCCACACAAACCACTTTCATGTCTTGCTTAACTGTACTAGTTGTAAATCTGTGGAAGAGTCTTGTCAGCTTTCAGCTCAACTTTCTTTACCTAAAAGCAACAAGTTTTCAGTTAATAACTCTCAAGCTGTAGAGCTTAGTGGGCTCTGTAAGATGTGCCAGTAGATAAAAAAAACTATTTAACTGCTTATTCTCACCATAAGTTCATTTTTACGAAACATTGGCAGCGTCCATGGTGAATTAAATTGAGCAACCATAAAGCCTCCTTTTATTTCAATCTTGTTTTTTAAAAGCAACTCTGAAAGTTTTTTTTGATAGTTTATGCTTCTAGATTCAGTAGCCCAGCCCCCAAAAGATAGAACAGCGACTTTACCAAGACTCTCTTTCTGAATTGAAACTTCACTTATGTTGGCTTTGGGGAGGTCGCTCATAGAGTGTTCTTTGGGCATTATAAAAGAAATGTTATAAGACTTAAGCCCCTCAGAAGGGCAATCAGCAATAACAGGTGCAGTCATGGCAATTTTCATTTCTTTATCATTGCCACCAAAAATATAACTTGCAATTCTTCTGAATCCAGAAGATGTTGAGGCTTTGTAGTCGGCATGAACTTTTATTGTAGCAATAACCATGTCACTATAACAACGAACTTCAAAGCCTTCACACTTGGATATTATTTTATATTCAGGGGTTTCAATTGCCATTTTTTTAGTTTGAGTTATTTTTTTCCAAAATAAGGAATCAATATGGGTGTGTTGTTCTTGTATTCAAGATACTCCTTGTCATTGCCCCATTTTTTTTCAGCTTTTTCTTCTAAAAAAGGCAGTCCACTTATTTTAGTTAAGAGAAGATAGACAAAAACTGGCGACACAAGGGTTAAAAACTGCCAGCCTGAGAGAAGTGGGAGCGATATAATTGCAATGCCCGTCCAAAGAACAATCTCCCCAAAATAGTTTGGGTGGCGTGATATAGACCACAATCCAAGTGTTATAAATTTATCCTTATTTTCAGGGATTTCACTAAAGCTCTTTTTTTGTTTATCTGAGACAGCCTCGAAAGCAAACCCTAAAACCCAGAGGGAAAATCCTGCTATAAAAAATAAGTCAAGAGCTGCATGCTGATTTAAAACAATAATGGTAACAGCATTTGCTGTCGTTAAGAAAACCCATAGGGCTGAAAGAGTCCATGTCATTAAAAATTTTGGCAACGATTTCTTGATCTCCCTAAACCTTTTGTCTTCTCCACTTTTAACTATTCTTATGTAGAGAAATGTCCCAAGTCTTAGCGTCCATATAGATACAAAAATAGCCACAATAGTCGAGCGCATAGAAACTTGCATTCCTTGGCCTAAAAGTGCAAATATAGAAGTAGCAACTAGAAGTAGAGTTGCGATCATTCCTGTAAAGTCAAAATATTTTTCTGAGCTTGTTACAAGCGAAGGGATTGCAACAATCCAGTGCACAATAAAGCTAACAGCGGCACATAAAAGTATGGCTGGCACGCCGTAAAGTACAGCGCCCTCAACTGTTGCAGCATTTGCAACAAAATAGGCTGTCAAAATACATAAAATAATAGCAACAAGGTCCTTGATATTATCCATTATGGCCTCTCAAAAAGATAGTGGGAAACACCCCATTCAGAGCCACTTTTAAAGCCAAAAAGAACCTCGCATGACATGAAAAAAATGCGCCACCTTTGAAACCAAATGCCTGCTTCATCTTTGCCATAAGTTTTTTCGAATAATTTAAGCACTTCAGCTTTATTTTTATCCATCTTGTTAAGCCATGCGAGCGAGGTTTTTTCATAGTGAGTTCCATCTACCCTCCAATCTTTCTCAATTTTCATCCGACTTGGAAAACAGGTTAGGAGAGTATGAGAAGGCATCTGACCGCCACTAAAAAACTCTCTAGCCATCCAGTCTCCCTCATCTTGGTCTTCAAAGGGATAGGCAATTTCTTTATGAGAAAAAATATGAACAAAAAGTTTTCCATCTTTTTTTAACCAGCCACTTACTCTTTTTAGAAGCTCACCATAGTTGCGCATATGTTCAAACATTTCGATTGAAACAACACGATCAAAGCTTTTATCAATTGAAAAGTCGTTCATGTCTGCTGTTATAACCTTGATATTTTCTATCTTTAATTTCTTACATTTATTCTCAATAAACTGCCTCTGGTCCTTTGAATTACTAACAGCAGTAATTTTGCTATTAGGGAAATTTTGTGCCATATAAAGAGTCAAGGAGCCCCAACCACATCCTAATTCTAAAACCTCTTGGCCATCTGAAAGGGATGCCCTTTCACAAGAAAGCTTTAACATTTCCAGCTCTGATTCGTCTAGAGACGAAGCACCCTTTGGCCAATAACCAGAACTGTATTTTAAGTTCGAGCCCAGGACCAATTCAAAAAGCCTTGGTGGAACCTCATAGTGCTGTTCATTTGCTTTTTCTGGAACTAGAGCAATTGGGCTTTCATTTAAAAAGTCAATCCAAGATGAGTGTCTTTTTTCCATTTCAAGCTTGCCAATACTCGTTGCCTCTAAAAGCCTTTGAGCGCATAAACGCCTTATTCCAAGCCTAATAAGCATGTCTGGTAATAAACCATTTTCTGCAAGTTTTATTAATAATTTAATCATTTTTTTAGTGTGTAATTTTAATGTTTTTGGAGTCAGGTTTAGCAAATATAAACTGAAAATCACCAATTAGGTTTTCAAGAAATCCCGCTTCACAGTAGACTAGGTAAAAAACCCAAATCCTTATAAAAGGATCAGAAAAACCAAGCTCTCTCACTTGCGGCAATACATTTTCAAAGTCTTTACGCCATATCTCGAGTGTCCTTGCATAGTGAAGAGTTATATCTTCAGAGTCAACCATAATTAAATCCGTTTTATCTTTGATGGCTTTCTCAACTTGTGACAATGAGATAAGACATGAGCCAGGAAAAATATATTTTCTGATAAAGTCTACCGAATTTTTATAGGCATTAAAGTCTGGGTCGTTATATGTTATTCCTTGAAGCGCCATTAAACCATTTTTCTTCAGCAATGAAGAGGCCTTTTCAAAGAAGCCAGGCACAAAGTCAGACCCAACAGCCTCTATCATTTCAATTGAAACAACCTTATCAAAAACACCCTCAAGCTCTCTATAATCTTTGTTTAGTAAAGTTATTTTATTATCTAAATTCTCCTTACTAATCAGCTCAGCAACATAATTAAACTGATTGTCTGATATAGTCGTAGTGGTAACTTTACAGCCATAATTTTTGGCTGCATGTGTTGCAAAGCTTCCCCATCCTGTTCCTATTTCAAGAACATGGTCACTACTATTAAGGTTTAGTTTTCGACATAGCCTATCCAGCTTTTCTACCGAGGCATCAAGCATACTTGACTTCTTGTTTAGAAAAATGCCGCTTGAGTAAGTCATGGTTGAGTCGAGCCATAGCTTATAAAAATCATTACTCAAATCGTAGTGTGCCAAGATATTACTCTTGCTTCCTTTTAAGGTGTTTTGTCTAAGCCTATGGATTATTTTAGTGATTGGATTTGTTAATCTTGCAAGTCCAGATTCAAGCCCCTCCATGGTTTTTTTATTTCTAATAATGATCTGAATTAATTCAACCAAATTATCTGCAGACCAATAACCAGCAGTGAAGGCCTCTGCTGCGCCATTGGTGCCGCCACTCCCTAAAAAAACATAAAACTCTTGAGATGAAACAGTTAAGGTTGCCTTAAGCTCTGATTTTGGAATGCCAAATACGTGAATTTCAGAACCATCAATTATTGTCAGCTCACCAGTTTTTAAACCTTTCAGTTTTTTAAATAAAATCCTTTTAAAGAATGAAGTCATTCTAGTACTTCTTTGCATTTCTTGAATATTGTTTGCTAGGCCATCAACTGAAAGTCTGTCTTTAGTTTGAATTTCTTGAGTCATAGTTTGTCAGGATGTGTAAAAAATGGAGCTCTTTTTACATAGAGCATAAATGCTTGCCAATGGATTCTATATACAACCATCAGCGTGATAAATGGAAACCTGGAAATTGCCTTAACAAGCCCTGCGTTTGAAAATGCACGCCTCTTTAAGTCAAGCGAAACATTAAAAACCTTTTCACCATCTTTAAAGTTTTTCATTTTTACATTTAGAGAGTCTTCAGGCTGTGAGAAAAACCACTCATAATCATGGTCCATCCCCCAAAAAGGGCTTACATGTAGTTGTTTTTTTGGAGAGGCGATAAACCCCGTCCTAGTATTATTTTCTGTCTGCTCTTCAATAATGTAGGCATGCCTTTCTTTCCATGGTGTGTTTGTTACTTCAGCCATTATGGCCTCAACCTTTTGGTCTAAATCATCAAAACAGTAATAAAAACTGACTGGATTAAAACAATGCCCAAAGTACCTCAAGTGCGTCAGGAGTCTAATTGGCCCATTAAAAACTTTGCCAGTTTTTTCATGAAGCGTTTTTCGAACCGCACTATCTAAGTCTAGGTCTGGGTCTCCATGGTAGTCCTTCCTTTTAAATGAAACAAGCGCAGGCTTATTAATGTTCCAAAGAAGTGATGGCTTCATCGTAGACGCTAAAGACGAGATATCAATATAGGCCATAAAAATTGGGTATGAAAAAAACCGCTTAAACGGGGTGTGTCGCTGATGACTAATCGTACCCCAATAAAGTTGGTGATTTTTAGAAAGCGTCATAAGGCCTTATCAAAAAAACTACAAACATCAAGGGCGCTGTTAACGCCATCCTCATGAAAACCATTTCCCCAATATGCCCCGCAATAAAAAGTGTTATTTACACCACTTATTTTATTCTTTTCTTTTTGTGCTTTAACGCCCTTGACCGTGAAAAGAGGATGGTGGTAGACTAAAGTCTTAATTATTTTGCTTGTGTCAACATCCCCATTACTATTTAGGGTTACTAAAAAATTAGTCTTCGACTTTAATGATTGCAAAATATTCATGTTATAAGTTAGCGTCACCGGCTTACTTTGATCACCGCTCAAAAGGTAGTTCCAACTAGACCATGTTATTTTCTTTTTAGGCAATATAGAAGAGTCTGTGTGCAGCAGTGCCACATTTTTTTGATAAGGCAGAGAGCCTAAAATTTTAACTTCTTCTTCACTAGGGTCCTCTAATAATGCCAATGCTTGATCGCTATGTGTTGCAAATATAACTTTATCAAACTGATGAGAGGCAAAATCCTTTCCATAAAAAACCTCAACACTATTTTTGCTTCTTATAACCTTGGAAACAGGGGTTGAAAGCAAAATTTTATTTTTAAATCCTGCAATTATTTTTGGTATGTATGCTTTTGAGCCGCCCTTAATTACGAACCATTGGGGGCGATTAAATATTTGAAGTAGTCCATGGTTTTTGAAAAATCTAATATAAAAAACTGCTGGCATTTCTGTTGTTTTTTTCGCTGCTGTTGACCATATGGCAGCACCCATAGGAATTATATAGTGCTCAATAAAGTTCTTACTAAATTTATGGTTAATCAAAAATTCATAGATTGTTGTTGACTCGTTTAAATTATTTAGCTTTGCCACTGATATGCGATTAAATCTTAAAATGTCTTTAAGCATCATCAAGAAAGAAGGTCGAAATAGGTTGAGGCGTTGAGCAAATAAAGAATTTAGGGAGCCTCCAGAGTACTCTAGTTTTTGTCCTGGAGCCTTAACGCTAAAACCCATAGAAGTTTTTTGCGTGTCAACTTTAAGTTTTTGAAGAAGCTTTATAAAGTTTGGATATGTGTTTTCATTGTAAACAATAAAGCCAGAATCAATCAGCCATTTCTTTTTGTCTACCTCGATTTGATGGGTGTGGGTATGGCCGCCTATATAATCATTAGCTTCCAAAATGGTAATATCATGTTGTTTGTGAAGAAGGTATGCGGCTGTTAAGCCAGATATTCCGCTTCCAATAATAGCAATTTTCATAGTATAAAATCAAATATGTATTATAGAGCCCCCCTTATTAGGCTAGATACATATCATAACCAACATCTGGTCACAATTATTTTAAAAAGGCATAATTATAAAGGGTGTTTTTTTGAGTTGTATGTTTTTTTAGTGAATAGGGGAGTAAGTCGCTGCCTATATAGGTAATTAGAGAAAATATGCTTTGCTTAATTCAAAAAAATATGGGATAATCGTCGCCTTTCAGCCAACATGAGCTGGAAAAAGGGCTAACTAAATCTTTATAAAGTTAGTATTTTAATGTATCACACAGAGCCCCAATATTAGCCAGGGTGCCTTTTTAATAAGGTTGGTTAATAGGCAATGTGGAAGTCTTAACCCAGGAGAAAAATATGGCGAAAGCGTCAATGAAAAAAATGTTAGAGGCAGGTGTTCATTTTGGTCACAGGTCTCGTTTTTGGCATCCAAAAATGGAGCCTTTTATCTACGGAACACGAAATGGTGTTCACATAATTAACCTAGAAAAAACTCTACCACAATTTAATGATGTCCTCAACTTTGCAAGCAAAACTGCTGCTGCTGGAGGATCAATCCTTTTTGTTGGCACAAAGAGAGCAGCAAGCAACATTATTAAAGAAGAGGCAATTAGATGTGGGATGCCTTATGTCAACCATCGCTGGCTAGGCGGCATGATGACAAATTATAAAACTATTAAAGCCTCTATTAAGCGCCTTAAGGATTTAGAGTTTCTTGCTGAAGAAAATTTTTCTCAGTTTACAAAAAAAGAAGCGCTCATTATGACTAGAGAGCAAGAAAAACTTGAAAGAAGTCTTGGTGGAATTAAAGATTTAGGCAGCATTCCTGATGTTATTTTCGTGGTTGATATTGGTCATGAAAAGAACGCGGTTCGTGAAGCCCATACTTTACAACTTCCAATTATCGGGGTTGTTGACACAAATCACAGTCCTGAAGGAATCGATTATGTCATTGCAGGAAATGATGACTCAATAAGAGCAATTGGTTATTATGCGAGAGAAATTGCTAATGCAATACTAGAGGCTAAAGCCTCAATTGTAGAAACCAAAGCTGCAGTTAAGAAATCTGCGCCTGCTGCTAAGACTGAGGCTGCTTCTGAAGAAAAGAAGCCTGCTGCTAAGACTGAAGCGCCTGCTGAAGAAAAGAAGCCTGCTGCTAAGACTGAAGCGCCTGCTGAAGAAAAGAAGCCTGCTGCTAAGACTGAAGCGCCTGCTGAAGAAAAGAAGCCTGCTGCTAAGACTGAAGCGCCTGCTGAAGAAAAGAAGCCTGCTGCTAAGACTGAAGCGCCTGCTGAAGAAAAGAAGCCTGCTCCTAAGAAGCCTGCTGCTAAGAAGCCTGCTGCTAAGAAGCCTGCTGCTAAGAAGCCTGCTGCTAAGAAGCCTGCTGCTAAGAAGGCAGATACTGAATAAATAGCTATACAAAGTATATATAGGAGATAAATTATGGCAATTACAGCCGCTTTAGTTAAAGAACTAAGAGAAAGAACTGGTGCAGGCATGATGGACTGCAAAAAAGCATTAGTCGAAACCGATGCAGATCTAGAAGCTGCAATTGATTTAATGCGCGCATCTGGGGCAGCAAAAGCTGCAAAAAAAGCTGGTCGAGTAGCCTCTGAAGGACTTGTAAACGTTACTATTAGTGAAGATAAAATGCATGCTGCAATTCTTGAAGTTAACTCTGAAACAGACTTTGTAACTAAAGGCTCTGCCTTTATTGATTTTGTTGACACTTTAGGCGCCCTAGCACTAAAGAATAAACCAGAATCTGTTGAGATTTTTTCAGAGCAAAAACTAGACTCTGGTGTTACTGTTGATCAGGCAAGAGAAGAAATTATCGCTAAAATTGGTGAAAATATTTCAGTTAGAAGAGTTCAAATTGTCAGTATTGAAAGTGGGGTTTTAGGCGCATACAAGCATGGTGAGCGAATTGCTGTACTCACAGTATTGTCTTCAAATGACGCCGAACTTGCAAAAGATATCGCTATGCATATTGCAGCCTCAAAGCCTGAATGTGTAAGTGAAGACCAGCTCTCAACTGAACTTCTTGAAAGAGAAAAGGCAATTTTTATAGAGCAAGCTAAAGAAAGTGGAAAGCCTGACAATATTATTGAAAAAATGATTGTTGGGAGAATGAAAAAATTTGTCAATGAAGTTACTCTTTACGGCCAATCTTTTGTTAAAGATCCAGACACTACCGTTGGCGCTTTAGTGAAATCTAAAAATTCAGAAGTTGAGTCTTTTATTCGCTATGAAGTCGGTGAGGGTATTGAGAAAAAACAAGATAATTTTGTCGAAGAGGTTATGGCTCAAGCCCAGAACTAAGCTTTAAGATCTTCAAAAAAGGCGCCTTCGGCGCCTTTTTTATAGTTCGAATTTACAACTCCTACATACTAGCCTTATCTTTAATAATCAGCTTCATTATTGCTGGCATCAAGAAAAAGTCTGCCAATACTGCTACCAAAATTGCACTGGCTGTTAAAACACCAAAGTCAAACATGTTGTTCATTTGAGAAAAGGTCAGCACAAGGAAGCCAAGAGCGAGGACTATAGAAGTTAGTGTAATGGCTCTTCCAGTGCCAAGCAATGTAAGCCTTACTGCCTTATCAACATCATTATATTGAAGCTCATATCTTCTAAAGTTATGCATAAAATGAACAGTGTCGTCCACCGCAAGTCCAAGTGCTATAGCGCCAATCAATAAGGTAAACATGTCAAGAGGCATTTTAAAGACAACCATAATTGTTGAAAGAAAAATTATGGGCAAAATATTTGGAATCATACTAATGAGGCCAATTTTTACATTGCCAATTAATAACACCATAAGAATAGTTATTAATGAAAAGGCAAGGACATAACTAAATGCACTACTATAAATCGCCTCTTCAAAAGTTACGGTCATCAGAGTTCCAATGCCAGTGAAAGTAACTTTAGCAAGGGAGCCAAACTTTTGGTCTAAGTATACCTGTGCATTGTCTATAAAAATATTCGCCTCAAGTGAGTCAATAAAAGGGGTTTTAAGCGTTAGCCGGGCTTTAGAATAATTTGCATCTACAAGGCTCGAAAGGTCATCATTGCCACTGCTTTCAAAAAGCAAAAACTCCTGTGCAATAAGATCAGGATCATCAGGAATCGCATAATACTCTTCACGATTTTCGTTCAGTGCTCTATTTGTTTCCTTGATAATATCAACATAACTAATAACTTTTCCAACAAACATGTTTCCTGTTGAGATAGAATTTATATTTTTAGAAACGTCATCAATCACCTTTAAAAGCTCTGGGTTATAAAGTCCATTCGTTTCTCCGGTGTCAATAATAACTTCAAGCGTTAGGGAGCCCTTAAGATTTTCGTCAACTGCCTCAGTTGCAATGCGGGCAAAGTTGTCTTCTGGAAGCCATTGAAGTGGAAAATGAGAAAACCTAAGCTGTGATGCAACTATAGCTGCGCAAATAATTAATACAGCACTTACCGACACTATAAGTTTTGGGCGTCCAGTTGCGAATACACTTATTCCAATAAGAGATCTGTCCATTAAGGTTTGACCTTCTTTATCTAAATTGGTCTTAAGGGTTTTAACTCTAGTTATAGATATTAAAGCAGGCAGAAAGATGAGAGTAAAAACTAAGCCAATCATTACGCCGCTGCTAGCAAAAACACCAAGATCAGCTACGGGCGCAACTCCAGAAAAAGAGAAGGACCATAACCCAACAGCTGTAGTAATAGAAGTCATTATAATTGCCAAGCCAGAGTGGCCCATTGCATACCTCAAGGATGCCTTCTTATCATTTGTTTTTGAAAAATCCTTATAGAAAACAGCTAGCAAATGTATGGACGCACTAGTCACCACTGCCAACAAAAAGGTTGGCATAATCTGGGTAGCCATTGTGAAAGGAGCTAAAAATACCGACATTAATGAGACGGTTGTTATAAGGGTAAGAGAAACGCAGGCTAATGGCAAAATCACGCCTGAAATTCGCCTAAATAGAGCAAATAAAACAATCATAATAACTATCATCATTAAGCTAATAAAGATAACTGAATCGTTCATTAAAGCTTGCTTGAAAATCCCCGCAATTGCCGCCGAGCCTGACAAGTATATTTCAAAATTCTCTCCATCAAAACGCTGCATAATGCTCTGGGTTTTTGCAATGATTTCGTCGTTCTCGGCATCTGTTAAATACACCCTCTGACCACCCAAGCTATCATCATCAAACTCTAAGCCATCATCAAACTCTAAGCCATCATCAAACTCTAAGCCATCATCAAACTCTATATTAACTGGCTCATTTGAAAGCCCATCATTCGAATATGTTTCTGTGTCAATCGTAACAGTAGTCATAGTAAAGTCTTCACTGTAAAGTGAGTTTTCATAGAGACTATTGCTAATGACTGTTTCTTTTAGTTTGAATAATTCACCCTTAGTTTCAGGGAGGCTGACAATTAAGGGCTCAACAATTAACTCGCCCTCGATTCCATAAGTATTTCTAGCATTTATTAGGGAGTCAACGCCCTTAATATTTGGAAGTTCGCTTTCTAGGGCATCATGAAAACTATCAAGCTTCTTTAAGAAGCTTAAGTCAAAAATGTTTTCAGTTTTTACTGCAATCATTAACTTTTCATCTCTACCAAACTGATCTCTAAATATGTCGTACTCAACACGCATTGGGTCTGTTTTATGTAAAAATCCTTCGGTAGTAGTGTCAATCTTTAAGGATGGTAGTTGTGAGCCAAGAGCGGCCACAAGAAGAAAAATAACTAGTACTGTTTTCTTTGCGTTTTCAAAAAGCCAATCAGAAAATACCTCTATTTTTGCTTCAGTTTTTGTTCGCCAATTCATTTTATTTTAAAGTTAGTTGCAATATTGAGTATATAGGGGCTTCATACGAAACTTAAAGCCTGCATATTATATGTTAGACATTAAAGGGTAAAGCTGGAATTCTAAAGATAGAGGCTCAAGAGTTAGATCAGCTTGTTTATAGCGGCTCTATGATAGCTTTTGGTTTGATTTCTTGGTCTTGATTATTTTTCATTGCTCGCCAAGAGACATAAAGGCCACTAAGAATAATAATAATTAACCCAAGTATCGCTTGAACATTTGGCAAAACACCAAAAACTAAATAGCTCAAAATAATGGCAACTACGATCTCAAAATAATTGAAGGGGCTTAGCTCTGAGGCGCTAGCAAACTCAAAAGCCTTGATAATCATAAAGTGCGAAGCTGCAGCAAAAAAACCCATTGCTGCCCCCATTAGAATGCCCTTTAAATCTGGAGTTGTCCAATAAGGCACAACAATTAACGACATAATAACTATTCCAACGATTGCAGAATAAAATAAAGTCAAAACTGGTGGCGCACGAAAAGATAGTTTTTTAGTTATGATAATATAAAGGGCATAGCAAAATCCTGCGACTAAGGCAAATAATAAAGTCGGATCAAACTGTTCACTATCGGGCTGAAGAACTACTATAACCCCTATAAATCCTATTAGAACGCCAACCCCAATAAATATATCAAAGCGCTCTCCTAGAATAAAGGGTGAGAGAACTGCAACAACAAGAGGAGAGATAAATAAAAGCGTAAGCGCTTCAGGGATATCGTTGGTTACAATGGCTGCAAAAAAGAATAGTGTTGCTAGCGTAAGCATCAAGCCCCGTAAAAACTGTAAGCCGGGCTTTTCAGGGATTGAAAATAACTTAACCTTTTGCCACATAATCATTGGCAACAACCAAACAGCATGGAAAAAAAACCGTGTCCATGTAACTTGTGTTACGTGATAGCCTTCTTGGCTCAAAAGCTTAGCAAAAATATCTAAAAAAGGAACAATAGTCATCCCTAAAAGCATTAAGCCTATTCCTTTAAGTATTTTTACATTCGTAATTTTCATTAGCTCTTAATTATGAAAGAATGCTGATTGTACATAACAACCTTAATAAACTGTATGAATAAAGCTTGAGTTAAAACAACTTAGTTTGGTGCCGTCGGACGGAGTCGAACCGTCACAGCTTGCGCTACAGCCCCCTCAAGGCTGCGTGTCTACCAATTTCACCACGACGGCTTTAATTAATTGCTGGGAATTTCGCTTGCGTCTGTATCAAGCCCATCATCACTCATAGTTGTCTGGGACATAATACTTTGGTCGGCCTCTGCTGAAGACCTTTCATTTGAAGCGAAGTAAGCAAGACTTATGCTGGTTACAAAAAAACCAATAGCCATGACTGCAGTTAATTTATATAAAAATGAATGCGCGCCTCGAGCTCCAAAAACTGAGCCTGCCGCCCCAGAACCAAATGCAGCGCCCGCATCTGCTCCCTTGCCGTGCTGTATTAGTATTAGCCCGACTAGCCCAAGAGCCAATAGCACATGAATTACTAAAATTATTTGAAATGTCATATTAACCTGCCTTACATATTTGTAAAAAATCTTCTGCTTTTAGAGCAGCCCCACCAATAAGCCCGCCATCAATATCTGGGCAAGAAATTAACTCAACAGCATTACCTGCATTCATACTTCCACCATATAGTATAGGTGTTTTTTGAGCAATATTTTCACTACTCTCACCTAAAAGGTTTCGTATAAAAAAATGAACCGCTTGTGCTTGTTCTGGCGTTGCTGTAATGCCTGTTCCTATTGCCCAGACTGGTTCATAAGCAATAATAATACTGTCAAAAGACTCTATGCCAACTAGCTCTATAACAGCATTAATTTGCTCCGCAACAACTGTCTCAGTTTTTCCAGCCTCTCTCTGCTCTAGAGACTCTCCAACACATAAGAGAGGGGACAAACCAGCACCTAATGCAGCTTTCGTTTTTTCGGCAACGACCGAACTTGTTTCGCCGTATAAACTTCTTCTTTCAGAATGTCCAGCGATAACATGTTTTGCACCAAAGTCCTTTATCATATCCGCACTAACTTCGCCAGTAAATGCGCCTGATGGGTTTATGTTAATGTTCTGGGCGCCAAGCTTTAAATTACTGCCTTCTATCAAAGACTCAACTTGGGACATATATGGAAAAGGAACACAAACCAAAACCTCTGAATTGACGCCTTCCATTCCAGACAATATTCCATCAATTAGGCTCTTAACAGAGACCTTACTGGCGTTCATTTTCCAGTTTCCAGCAATAATTGTCTTGCGCATACTTTATTAGGTCATACAAAAAGAGGGCAATGTTACTCTAAAACACGCACAAAATCAATTGTGAAATAGGCCTTAACCCCTCTCCAGTATTGTCTTTACTTAAGGCTTGGCATTTCACGCATAAACATGGCCTTTTGTATTTCTTGTTCCGGCTCCTCAAAACTTTGCGCGGCAAGGTGGCCTAAAAAGACTGCATCTGCTATTAAACCTGGAGACTCGGCATCTCCAATTAACTGAATGTGTTTTGCTTCGCCCTGTTCAGTATTATTTTCTTGCTCCACAAGCTGATCATAGAGCGTAGTGTTTGGAATGCGCTCTGTAACCATTACTAGTGATGAACATTTTAAAAGTGAAATCTCTCCGGTAAACACACACTTAAGATTAAGATTACTACCTTCAGCCTTATCTATGGTCTTATTACAAATTACGTTAACGCCGCTAACCAAAAGCGCTTTCTGAATTCTTTTTTGTTCTAGAGTTGACTCTGTCCATGGAGATACAACGCTTGCTGGCGTTATAAAAATTACTTCGTGTTCATCAAAACTCAAATGGTCCGCAATTACCCCTGCCAAATATCCCTGCTCATCATCATAAACAACAATAGGGCCCCTTAAATTTGGGCTCTGCTTTATCGCCTCTTCTGGAGTAAGCACCTGAAGCGACTCTAGGCCCTGAACTGGTTTTCTTCTACTTCTGCCGACACCGTCTTTGCGCCAACTTGACCCAGTAGCTAAAAATATATTATTGATTCCAAGTTCATTTATATGTAAAAGAGTTAATTCGCTTTCTTTGTAAATTTCAATATTGTTTTTTTGCTGTATCTCATAAATTCTATTATCAGAGACTCGTTTCCAAGCAGAAAGCCCTTTAAGCCCAGACTCAAAAAGCACTCTGCCTCCTAATTTATTATCTGCCTCTGCCAACGTAACATGATAACCACGTCTTGCTAGCTGCATAGTGCATTCTAATCCGGAAGGTCCAGATCCAATAACAAGTGCTTTTTGATCTGTCTTTTTAGGTTTAATTGATTCTGGGTCCCAGCCCCTTCTCCACTCTTCTCCCATAGTTGGGTTTTGTGTACAACGAATTGGAACTGCAAAATTATCGCTCGATACGCAAATATTACAACCAATGCATTCTTTTATTTGATCAGTTTTTCCAGCTTTTATTTTGTTAGGAAGATAAGGATCTGCTATTGAAGGTCTCGCTGCACCAATAAGATCTAAAGCTCCACGCTCAATTAGGCTAACCATTAGGTCTGGAGATGTAAGCCGACCAACCCCAACTACTGGTTTTGTTGTTATGCTTTTCACAAATTCAACATATGGAATTTGATAGCCCTCATTTGGCTCAAAACGAGAAGTTTGTGAGTCATTAGCCCAGTCGGAAACATTTACATCCCAAAGGTCAGGAATTTCAGCCAGCATTTCAACTACCGCTCTTCCTTCCTCAAAGAATTGCATTCCGTCTGAACCCTTAAGCTCGTCAACAGCAAACCTAAAAGCTACTGCACAGGTGTCACCAACAGCGTCTTTAGTTTCCTCAAGCAACTCCCGTGTTAAACGAACTCGGTTTTCAATACTGCCACCATACTCATCAGTACGATCATTAATTTCTGGAAGCAAAAATTCCTGGGTAAGTGTCATGCCATGGCCCGCATAAACATAAATAATATCAAAACCAGCGGCTTTTGCGTTTAAAGCGGCGTTACGATGCCAGCGCCTAAACTCAGCAATGTCTTTCTTATTCATGCGCCTAGTTTGTTTGGGATAAACAAGATCTATAGATTGGCTTACAGGCGAAATAACAGGGAGCCTGGAATATAAGTTAGCAGCATGGTTTCCATTGTGGGCTAATTCGATTGCCGCAAGAGCCCCATGCTCATGAACAGCATCTGTCATAAGACTTAGAGCTGGAATATCTCTTTTGTCCCATATTCTTTGTTCAACATATGGCGACAAATCGGAGGTAGGGTGTATTTCTGACTCCTCTGTACTAACAACCCCCCACCCACCTTTTGCTTTTAAGGCCCTCATAGAAGCGTGTGCTTGTGGCCTTTGATGCCCCATACCACAACAATGTGGAACTTGATAAAAGCGATTTTTTGTAACAACAGGGCCAATCTTCACAGGCTCAAAAAGTCTACTATAGGGGGTTTTTTTCATTAGTCAGTTTTCCGGCTTGAAGGTCAAATTTTTTATCTTTTATTAGTTAAATTATATAGATGTGGAGTTAAAAAGAACAACAAATCCAA